>NZ_AGRW01000051.1 GCF_000255555.1 Treponema saccharophilum DSM 2985 | reverse complement strand
ATGAGGCGTTCCGTGGCTGCGACTCGCTTACCTCCGTGGTCATTCCCGAAAGCGTTACGGAAATCGGCTATGAGGCGTTCTGTGGCTGCGACTCGCTTACCTCCGTGGTCATTCCCGAAAGCGTTACGGAAATCGGCAAGGAGGCGTTCTATGGCTGCGACTCGCTTGCGTCCGTGGTCATTCCCGAAAGCGTTACGGAAATCGGCAGGAGTGCGTTCAGCCGCTGCGAGTCGCTTTCTTCAATAAAGTTCGGCGGCACAAAAAAGGAATGGAAAGCCGTGGAAAAAGGCGAGAACTGGCACGAGGGCGTTCCCGCAAAGGGCGTGGAATGTTCTGACGGACTGGTAAAGTTCGGGCTGTTCGGGCTGATTTAAGGGCAACACATATCGCCATGCGCGGGCGTAAAAACAGCCTTTGGCGGCGGCTGCGGCGGACAACGCGATTGCCGTTACTGCGCCGAAAAGCTGAGGAACGGCAGTTTTGACACCTCGGTCAGCACCGACACCCGCGACGACTGGAAGCGGAAATAGCGTGATTCCTGAGCGGAAACTCACACACGGCGCACTGGCTACGGCTGGTGCGCTTTTTTTGTGGGCAAAGGGCGCGGAAAATGTAGTCTAAATCTGGCACTACGGAGAAATAGCTTTACGAATTCTTACAAAAAACACAAATTTTTTTCCAAATTCCGTGTAATTACCTATAATTATTGCTGACAAAACCAAGGAGGACACAATGATTTTATTCAAAGATTTCCCGAAAGCAAAGGCGGAGGACAAGGCGCGGATTTTTCGCACGGCGAACTTTGTCATCGTCACAAGCATAGAAGGCAGGCGCGAGGGGCTTTTAGCCCTTGAGGACTTTAGAAAGGACGACGGCACAATCCGCTACCCCGACGGCTTCCGCCCGCTCGCAGAGAATCAGGACTATGCCGTTTCGCTTGAAGAGAAGTTCTTTTCTCCTATGCTAAGGCAGATAGTGGACGGCACAGACCAAGAAGTGCTTGCCACAAGTTTTTTCTACCTTGCCTTAGGCTCCGGCGAAAAGGACGGCGCGCTCCTTTCCCTCATGATGGGCGCGGAAGGGCTTTTGAGCGTGCAGCGCGGCGACAATCCTGTTGTCACGGGCGACATCATGAAAGCGATGATGGGGCCGCTTCTCGCCGCCGATTTCAAGCTCTGGTACGATGACGATTCCGACTGGCACGAGGACGACCACCTGAAAGAGCTGTGCGATGCGGACATCTTCCCCGCCGATTATACCGGCGAAAAGGCTCATTCCGAAACTGCGGCGGAAGAGCTCGGCTGCGCAAAGACAGATGATTTTGAGGTGAAGGATTTTGGCGACAGCCTCCTGAATCGCGCACGAACGGACTTCCGCACCTACGCCGCAACGCTCCGCGAGCTTATCCTGAAGCTGGGGAACGAAAAGAGCCGGGAAGCGCTCGGAGACTACGGCACCGAAGAGCATGTGCAGACGCTCTTGAAGGTGATGTTCAGCTCCTCATTCGGCATGGGAGAAAACAAGCTGCCTTTCGAGGGCTTTTTGGAGCGCATGATGCTTGACGATGCCGTCAATGAGGAACATCTGATTTCCGCCGTCCGCCGCATGGACAAAACGGAGCGGAGCGACCTTTACAAGCTGCTTGAAGAGCGCGGCTTGGAGGAGCTTAAAGACCGCCTTGAAAAACAGCTCTATGCCGTCAAGATGCTTGCAAGCCTTTCCGACCGCGAAGTGCAGAAAGTCCTCCGCGACACAGGCTCCGGCACTCTTGCCCGCGCGCTCGCTGACGACGGCTCTGAATGGCTTGGCGCGGTAAAGAAAAAGATTCTTTCAAACATGAGCCAGCGGATGAGGGCATATCTTATGATGTCGGAAAAATCGCTTGCCGAAAATCCCCCGTCAAAAGAGGACATTGACAATGCCCGCCTTGAAATAAGCGACATTATGAAGAAACTGGAAAAAGAGGGCGACATCAGAATACGAACGGAGGCATAATATGTAAAGAAAAAACTGCAGGAACAGCCCCGCCATTAGGCGGACGAACAGCTCTGGCGGAGGCTGGCGCGCTTTTTTGTATTTATAAAGCAGCATTTGGCTTGAGAAGCCGTCCTCGACCTTTACATAGAAGGGCGAATTTTTCCGCCGCGAGAGAGAAAATGGATATAGTGTCCGCGCCATAAAAACTCCATGGGAATGTGGCACTGATGCCGCACCCCGTTTTTTTTGCAAGGGAGGAGCGTTTTTTCGGCGTACAAAAAAAAACGAAGCCCCGAAAACAAGGCTTCGCCGGTTTTGAGACTGACTGGGCTCGAACCAGCGACCCTCTGCTTAGAAGGCAGATGCTCTAATCCAGCTGAGCTACAATCTCGCAACGGGACTGAATATATCATATAGAAAAAAAAATTGCAACATGCATTGCGCCGCTGATTCTGATTTATTCAGAAAATTCGGACGACGGTTCCGGCGTTCCTTGCTTTGCCGGAAATTCGGGTTTACACTTGTCGTCATGGCAAAAATATTTTTGAACGACGGCTGGCAGTATTCGCCGTCTTTTTCTGCGGAGAAGACGATGATGGATTATGCCGGCGACTTCGAGACCGTGCGCATTCCTCATGCAGTTGCGGTCACTCCATTCAACTCATTCCCGACAGAGATTTACCAGAAGAATTCCATATACAGGCGGACGTTCCGGACTGAAAGCGGGTGGAAGGAAGGGCGCGTCCTTCTCACTGTCGAGGGTGCCGCGCATTGCAGCGAGGTGTTCGTCAACGGGAGGAGCGTCGCGCTCCATGAGTGCGGCTACACTGCCTTTACCGTCGACTTGACCGATTTCCTTGCGGACGAGGGCGGAGAGAACGTGCTCGCTATCCGCGTTGACAGCAGGGAATCCCTGAACCAGCCTCCGTTCGGCTTCGTCGTCGATTACATGACGTATGGCGGAATCTACCGTGACGTGTATCTCGATATCCGGGGGAAAATCCGCATCGACGATGTTTTCGTGATGGCGGCGGACGGTTCTGTCAGCACCGAGGTGACTGTCGTCGCTTCGGGCGCGGCTCCTGACGGGCTGTGCGTGCGGCAGAAGGTCGTCCCTGCCGACGGTGCGCCCATGACGGCTTCTTCCGGAACCGTGCTCGCGGAATTCGCGGTCGGTGTCGACGCCTCGTCGTTTTCCGGGGGAAAGTCGCTCGTCAAGTCCCGCTCGGAATGCGCCGGCGCGGAGAAGTGGGACGTCGATTCCCCGTTCCTTTACACGCTCGTGACGGAGCTTGTCGGCGCGTTCGGGGAAATCCTCGACGAGAGCCGGGTGCGGTTCGGGTTCAGGAGCATACGGTTCGACGAGACCGGATTCTATCTCAACGGGCGGAAAATCAGGCTGCGCGGGCTGAACAGGCACCAGTCGTGGCCGTATATAGGGTACGCCGCCCCGAAGTCGATGCAGCGGGAGGACGCGGACATCCTCAAATACGAGCTGGGGCTGAACGAGGTCAGGACGTCGCATTATCCGCAGGGCAGGCATTTCGTTGACAGGTGCGACGAAATCGGGCTTCTCGTCTTCACCGAGATTCCCGGATGGCAGCATATCGGCGACGAAAAATGGAAGGACGTTGCGGTGGAGAACGTCCGGGACATGGTCCTTCAGTACAGGAACCATCCGTCTGTCTTCATTTGGGGCGTCAGGATAAACGAGAGCCAGGACGACGACGAATTCTACGCAAGGACGAACGCTGTCGCGCACAGCCTGGATTCGACGCGTCCGACGGGCGGGGTCAGGTTCCTCAAGCACAGCAGCCTCCTTGAGGATGTCTACACGTTCAACGATTTCAGCTTCCACGGGCCGAACGACGGCTGCCTTCCGAAAAAGCGCGTCACCGACACCAGAAAGGGATTCATGGTCACGGAATACAACGGGCATATGTTCCCGACGAAGACGTTCGACTGCGAGCGGCTCCGGACGGAGCACGCGCTGCGCCACGCGAAGGTTCTCGACGCCCTCGCCGCGCGTGATGACTGTGCGGGTGGAAGCGGATGGTGCGCGTTCGACTACAACACGCACAAGGATTTCGGTTCCGGCGACTATATCTGCTACCACGGCGTCATGGATATGTTCAGGAACCCGAAGATGGCGGCGTTCGTCTACGCGAGCCAGCAGGACGCCTCCGTGTCGGGGGACATCCTGGATGTCACGTCGAGCATGGATATCGGCGAGCATCCAGGCGGCGCGCGGGGCGACGTTTTCATAATAACGAACGCCGACAGCGTGAGGATGTACGTGAACGATATTTTCATCAAGGAATACACGGCCGCGGATTCCCCGTTCAGGAACCTGCCGCACGGCCCGATTCTCATCGACGATTACATAGGGCACCGGATTGTTGACGAGGACGGCGTTCCCGAGCGGAATTTCGCGGCGGTGAAGTCGATGCTGTTCGCGCTGCAGAAATACGGCGTGAACAGGCTTCCGCTGAAGGTCATCATGAAGGGGCTTCTCCTTTGGGCGCGAGGCGTGACGAACCCGGAGCATCTCAGGAAGCTGTACGGGAAGTACATCGGAAATTGGGGCGGCGAGTCCGTCGTGTACCGGTTCGACTCCTATCGCGGCGGAAAAATCGTCAGGAGCGTCACGCGGGAGCCTATGAGGAGCGTTTCCGTGAAGGCGTTCTGCCGGAGGACTGCGTTGCGCGAGGAGGAGACGTACGACATGGCGCAGGTCTGCCTTCGCGCCGTCGACCAGAACGGGAACGTCCAGCCGTTCTGCCAGGAGGCGGTGACGCTCAGGACGGAGGGCGCCGTGGAGCTCGTGGGGCCGTCTGCCGTATCCCTCAAGGGCGGTATGGCAGGAACGTATGTCAGGACGGCCGGCGGTAAGGGGCGCGGCTCGCTCGTCGTGAAGGACTGGACAGGAACCGAGAGCCGCGTGGAATTTGACGTGGAGTAGGCTCGGGCCTGCTTTTTGGATGCTGCCGGACAAAATCCGGCGGCATCATTCTTTTTCGGCGGAAATCCTGAGGCATTTCCAGAAATCGGGGTTTTCCTGCCCGACGCGCCAGAATGCTATCCTGTCGATGCCCATCTTCGCGTATGCGTCGCACCGTATCTTGAGGGAGTCGATGTCGTCGTACCATCCCGTGATGGTCGCCTCCTCCTTGAACGAGAAGTGCGGGATGCCGTACGCGTCGCGCTGGACTTCCGTCACGCCGTTCTCCCGTTTTATGCGCTCGATTCCGCTGTTGTACCATGCCTGCCCGCGCACCGGGGCGCTCAGCCACGTCCGTCCGTAGAACGAGAGCCCCATGATGAGCTTGTCCGCGGGAATCTGCGTCTGCGCGTATGATGCTATCCGCTTTCCCCAGCCCGTCGACGCGATTGCGCCCGGCCTGCTCGTCGACCAATGCTCGTCGTATGCCATTATGATTATCTTGTCGGTAAGCTCCGCGAGGGGCGCGTACGCGAACGGGTCGTCCGCCAGCGTCCGGAGGCGCGCCTTCGTCGCTATCGAAAGCGTCTTTCCGGCGGGGAGCTTTTTCCTGACGATGCGGAGAAGCTCGAAGAAATTCTCCGCGTCCTTTTTCGGGATGTTCTCCCAGTCTATCTGGAGCCCGTCGTACGTCTCCGCCGCCTTCACCATCTGCTCCGCAATCCGCTCCCGCAAAGGGAGGTCGGGCGACAGGAGCAGGTGCGTCTGGCTCTGCGAGTCCACGCTCGTGACGACGTGGACCCTTCCCTTGAAATTCTTGAAGAATTTTGATTTCGGCGGAACAGGGGGCATCTCGCTGTAGACGTTGACAGCCGAGACGAAATACCCGACGTCCGTTATCGGGTATTTCGCGGAGAATTCGCCCTCGCGCCCCTCCATGACGTATCCCCATATCTCCTTGAACGCGAGCGCGTCGATGGTTGCCGCCTCGTCAAGGATCGCCTCCGCGCGCTCGTCGCTCACGGTCTCTATGTCGGGAACGTATTCCTCTTCTGCATCCATCTCCGCCTCTATCGTCTTCGCCGACTGGCACGAGAAGGACGATAGCATGATGGCGAGCGCGAACGCCGCCGTTATCGTCCCGCCTTTCCTTTTCTGCACTTTTTTCATAAAAACTCCTGACTTGAAAACCGTCCGCTGTCACTTTGCGAATCCGGGAACTATCGGCTTCCTGAACTTCTTTATCATGTCCTCGAGGATGCGCTGCGCCTCGTCCGGGGCGACCGGTTTCTGCGGCTCGTGGTACTCGACGAGCTGCTTCGGAATCTCGTCGAGGAACCGGCTTGGCTTGCATTCGTCACCGTCGTCGGCAGGTTTCGCCGTCTGCTCGGCCTCGTCCTGCCTCTGCGCGAACGAATGCTTCCGGCGTCTCCTGCACGAGGATATGTAGAGCTTGTCGCGCGCTCTCGTTATCGCAACGTAGAAGAGCCGGCGCTCCTCCTCGACTGCCGCGTCCCCGCCTTCCTCGACTGCCCGTGCGTGCGGGAGAATGTCGTCCTCGGCGCCCGCGATGAACACGACGGGGAATTCGAGCCCCTTCGACGCGTGTATTGTCATGAGGTTCACCTTCCCCGTGTCCTCCTCCTCGTAGTCGTCCCGGCTGAGGAGCGTTATCCTGTTGAGATAATTGTAAAGCGTCGGGTCGGAATTGTCCGGGTCGTTCTCCCATTTCGTGACGGAGCGTATGAGGCTCTCGATGTTCATCATCTTGTACTGCGCCGCCTTCGGGCTTTTCGGGGTTTCTGAGACGAGGTAGTCGAAGTAGCGGCACTCGTCGATGAACGCCTTTATCTTTTTCGACAGGTTGTGCCCGCCGAGCATCGGCTTCCCGCCTTCTATCAGCGACGTCAGCTCCTTCATCCCCTCAATCGCGTCGTCCGAGTAGTCGTCGGAGTGAATTTCGTCGAGTATGTTCCCGAAAAGGTCTGTCTGGACTGGCTCGTCCTCCCCGCCGGGACGGATGACGGACTGTATTGCGTCCCAGAGTGAGCAGGAATTCATGCGCGCGGTCTCGTTCAGCTTCTCGAGCGTCGCCCGTCCGATGCCGCGCCTCGGCGTGTTTATTATCCGGAGGAGGTTCACGTCGTCGTCGTGGTTCGACACGACGCGGAGGTAGCTTATCACGTCCTTTATCTCCTTCCGCTGGAAGAAGCTCGTTCCGCCGCTCATCGTGTAGGGAATGTCGTCCGCGAGGAACGCCTCCTCTATCGGTCGGCTCTGCGTGTTCGCCCTCATGAGGATGCAGAAGTCGGAGTATTTTCTCTTCTCCGAAATAGCGAGCGAGTGGATGCATTCTATTATGAAGTCCGCCTCAACCGCCTCGTTCTCCGGGTAGTAGACCTCGATGGGCTTTCCCTCGCCGTTGCCGCTCCAGAGCTTCTTCTCCTTCCTGTTCGTGTTGTGTTGGATGACGCCGTTCGCCGCCTCCAGGATTGTTCCCGTCGAGCGGTAGTTCTGCTCGAGCTTGATTTCCCTCACGTTCGGGAAGTCCTTCTCGAAATTCTCTATGTTCTGGTAGTCCGCGCCGCGCCATGAGTAGATGGACTGGTCGTCGTCGCCCACGACCGCGACGTTCTTGTCGGCAAGGAGTCGCATGAACTCGTACTGCTGGTGGCTCGTGTCCTGGAATTCGTCGACCATGATGTAGCGGTACCGTTCCTTGTACCGTGCGAGGACGTCGGGGAATTCCCGGAACAGCCGTATGGGGAGCGTTATCAAGTCGTCGAAATCGACCGCGTTGAAAAGACGCAGCCCCTCCTCGTACCCGTCGTACAAATCGCGGTAGACGGAATTCTCCTCGTTCCACGATTTGCGCCCCGTCTTTATGTCGCTTATGAGCGCGCCGATTTTGTAGAGGTCGAGCGATTCCTCCGAATACCGGAGCTCGCGCGCCGTCTCCTTTATGAGCGAATTCCTGTCCGTCTCGTCGTATATGGAAAAATTCTGCCGCCAGCCGAGCCTGTCTATGTCCTGCCTGAGCACGCGCACGCCGAACGCGTGGAATGTCGATACCGTAAGGTTCTGCAGCTTCTTTCCGGTCATCGACTTTATGCGCTCCTCCATCTCCTTCGCGGCTTTGTTCGTGAACGTCAGGGCAAGTATCGCGCTTTGCGGAATGCCCTTGTCGAGCATGTGCGCTATCCTGAACGTTATGACGCGGGTTTTTCCGCTTCCCGCGCCGGCTATGATAAGGAGCGCGCCTTCGGTCGTCATGACAGCCTCGTACTGCTCCGGGTTCAGTTCGTTTTTCAAATCAGATAAATCCGTCATGCGCCCTAGTATACCATGATTTCGCGCCCCTCGTCCCGCGCCCCGGAATCCGGCGGGAATTCTCCTTGCGGGAATCCGAAAGATGAGTAAAATAGATTGGTCTTGGAATCGTTTCCGGGGCTGCAAAAAAGTACGTAGGAAAAGGAGTGAATGAAAATGACTACGAAGGCTGCATCTTTCTTGATGAGGCACAATTTCCCCGTGGGGATGGACGTCGGGGCTGCTGCCGGCGCAATCCTCAATGATATGAGGCAGGGGCTTTCCGGCAAGAAGGCGGGGCAGGACATGATACGGACGTGGATGCTCCCGCCGTCTTCCCGCCCGAAGAACGAGCGCGTCATCGTCATAGACGCCGGCGGCACGAATTTCCGCTCTTGCCTCGTCTCGTTCGACGATGACGGCTGCGCGGCCATATCCGATTTCAAGAAGGACAAGATGCCGGGCGTGGAGAGGGAGCTTTCCAAGGCTGAAGTCTTCGCGCAGATTGCCGACAACATCGAGCACCTCCGCGACAAGGCGGACAAGATAGGGTTCTGCTTCTCCTATTCCATGAAGATTACGGAGGACGGCGACGGCATCCCGAACGGATTCAGCAAGGAGGTCAAGGCTCCGGAGGTCATCGGCGTTCCTGTGGGAAAGACGCTCCTCGAGACGCTCTCTGCCCGCGGATGGAAGTCCGTTTCCCGCGTCACGCTGCTTAACGACACCGTCGCGGCGCTCCTCGCAGGAAAGGCCGCTACGCGCGCCGGTGCGGAATACTCGGCGTACATCGGCTTCATACTCGGGACGGGAATGAACGCGGCATACGTGCAGCCCGCCGACAGCTCGCTCGGAATCGAAAAGCAGATTGTCGTCTGCGAGAGCGGCAAGTGCGGCGACGTTCCCCTTTCCGATTTCGACAAGGCGGTGGATGCCGGGACGAACATTCCGGGGCAGTACCTCCTCGAGAAGGGATGCTCTGGCGCGTATCTCGGCCGCCTCGGCGGGGAAATGCTTTCCGTCGCAGTGTCCGAGGGGCTCTTCTCCGACGGCGCGGCACAGGCCGTCAAGGCGCTCGGCGCAATCAACACCGTCGAGATGAACGAATTCCTCCATTCTCCGTTCGGGACGGGGCGCATCGCCGCGGCTTTCTCGGGCGCGTGCGAGGACGACAGGCTTTTCGCGTGCGAGATTCTCGACGCGGCCGTGGACAGGACGGCACGGTATGCCGCCGCAATCCTTTCCGCCAACGCAATACAGTCGGGCGGGGGGAAATCTTCGCTCCGCCCCGTCGCCATGCTCTGCAACGGGACGACCTTCTTCAAGACGTACCGTCTCCGCGAGCGCACGGAGGCGTACCTTCAGGAATATCTCGTCGGCAAATGCGGAATCCACTTCGAGATTCTCTGCGCGGATGACGACATAACGCTCGGAACCGCGGTCGGCGCGCTTTCGTGAGCGGAATCGTTCCGGAAAATCGGTTCCGGGACGGTTTCCTTTTCGAGCGCCCGCTTGTTGTGGGCGTTTTGCGGGAATGCTAGAATCGAGCCCATGAAAAGACTCTTCCTTGCATTCCTGCTTTTTTTTGCCTTTTTTCCTTTTTTTTCGTTCGGCGGCGCGTTCTCCGGAGAGGGGAGCCTCCGCGTAATCAAAACCGAATGGTTCGACGTGATTTATTCCGACAAATCCGAGGAATCCGCGCGGAAAATCGCTTCGGTCGCCGACTCCTTCTACCGCGAGATAACGGAGCGCCTCGGGACGGACATGTACCAGCGCTTTCCCGTCAGCGTGACGCCTGCCGTCGAGAGCATGAACGCGTTCTTCACCGTCGCCCCGTACAACAGCATCGTCGTCTACGACACGTCGCCCTCCGAGGTGCTCGACATGCACGAGGACACGATTGAGGCCGTCTTCTACCACGAGCTCACGCACGCGGTGACGCTCAACATGAAATCGCCCTTCATGCGCGGCATGTCCCGCCTCTCGGACTCGTTCAACCTCGCGGGCGTTTCCCTCACGTCGTTCTGGTTTGAGGGCGCCGCCGTCTCTATGGAGGGGCGCGGGACTTCGGGCGGGCGCATGAACGACCCGTTCACGACGCAGCTCGTCACGGCCGCGAAGATGCGCGCGGAGGCGAAGGTCGCGGGATTCCCGTCGTGGCGCGACGTGACGGGCGCGCGGGATACCGTTCCGGGCGGGAACGACGCGTATGTTTTCGGGGCGGCGTTCGCGACGTACCTGCAGGAGACGTACGGAATGGAGCTTTACGGGAAATTCTGGGAGAACGCGGGAACTTCCTGCACCTTGAGTTTCTGCGCGGGCGTGTTCGAGACGACGTACGGAATCGGCCTCAGCGAGGCGTGGCGCGGCTTTTATGAGTGGATTCCCGTCCCCGAGTCGTTCGCGGGCGGCGGCGGCTGCCTTCCGCGCGACAAAAAACGGAACCGCCGCTATATCAGGACGATGGACGTCTTCGCCGGCGGAAAGTCGCCGTCAATCGCATTCTACGACAGCCAGTCGCAGGCGGTCTTCATCGTCGATGCGGCTTCATCAAAGACGAGGAGGCTCCTGTCGCTTTCTGACGTTCAGAGCATACGCTTCTCCCCTGACGGGAAAAAGCTTGCCGTGACGAGGCTTGTCAGCCGCTCGAACGTGAAGAGCGAGTCCGGTGTCATCGACATCGCCGGGCGCTCCTACAAAACGATTTCAAAAAGCGACTCATTCTTCGCGTCATTTGCCCCCGACGGCTCTTTCGTCACTTCCGGCGCGTCCTCCCTCAAAAACGGCGCCGTCTCCCTCTGCCCGCCGGTTCCTGCCGGGGAAGGGCGGAGCGCGCGCGTGGTGAAGGACGGGCTTTCGTGGAGCATCGTCGTCGACGGGGACGGGGAAAGCCGCTCGTTCGATATGGGCGGGCGGATAATCCACAACCTCCATTATTGCGGCTCGTTCGGCGGCACTGATTACCTCTCGTTCTCCTGGGCGGAGCTGGGGCGCGGGTTCTCCACGCTTTCGCGCGCCGGAATCGTCTCCCTTTCCGGCGGCGGCGGGCGCGTCTTCCTGCAGAAGGCGGACTGGAAGGCGGGAATCCTCGACTGCGCCCTCATCTCGCTCGGCGGGGGGAAGATGTCGTTCTCGTGCGTCGTCGAGAATTTCGAGTCGCATCCGCTCGTGACAGCCGAAATGGATGAAAGCGGCTTTGAGGAATTCGCCTTCGCTGATGATGGCGGGGATGATGAGCATACCGTGGCTGCCGGGGATGCGGGGGAAGGGGAAGCCCGTCTTGATGCGGGAAAGTACAGCCCGCTTCCGTTCTACCTCAAGGGCTCCGTCTTTCCTTTCGGGACGGCGGAAATCTACAGCCGCGAGATGGATGTCGTCGACACGGGTGTCCTCGGCGCGACGTTCGTGTCGTCGAATCCGTGGCTCGGGAACATGGTGAGCGTTTCCGCCGGATTCAGCCTCGTTTACGGCGTCGGCGCTTTTTCCGCGTCGTGGAGCGGCGGGAACGACGCCGTGTCGATGAAGCTCGGCGGGACGTGCGCGGTTGATTCGGGCGGCTTTTACCAGGCGACGGCGGCTGGCGGCGTTT
Organism: Treponema saccharophilum DSM 2985; assembly: GCF_000255555.1. Taxonomy (GTDB): domain Bacteria; phylum Spirochaetota; class Spirochaetia; order Treponematales; family Treponemataceae; genus Treponema_D; species Treponema_D saccharophilum. The sequence goes on along the minus strand of NZ_AGRW01000051.1, from coordinate 202,003 downwards.
CGGCCGTTCTCTGCCGGTTCGACTGCTCTTCCGTCGTTTCGGGAATCGACGCGCGCTTTTTCCGGGGCACGGACGACTCCGACGATTCCGGAAGCGTCGAGGGAACGCGCGCGGAGTCGAAGGCATACCTCTCGTTCTCGTCAATCAGGAGGGTGTGCCCCGGCTTCAGGATGTACGGCGGCATCGCCTTCCAGCCGTTCCTGCTTTTCGAGCACAGCGAATCCGTTCCCGAAAAGGACGGAGGCGTAAGCCGGTTTTTCAATGCCGGGGCGACGGTCGGGGCGCGGATTCCGCTTTTCTTTCCCGTGACGATGTCGGCGACGCTGTTCCCGTCCTCGTCGCGGCTTGCGTCGTGGTCCGCATCCCTGACGCTCCTTTCGCTCGAGATTCAGAAGGGAATCCCGGCTCTCTCCGTTTTCGTGCACCGGTTCGTCGTCGACGCGTCGTATGCGGGGAAAGTCGCCTATGAGCACGGGGATTCGTTCGATGTCGCGCGCGTCAGGGAGATTGCCGAAGACTGCTCCCTGTCCGATGTCAAGGACGAGGTCTCAGTCTCCGCGTCCTTCTCCGTCTCGCCGAATACCGGCTATTTCGCCACGTCCGGGAGCTTCTCGCTCGGCGGCGCGTTCGTCTACCGCCCGCACCCGGGGAAGGGCGGACGGAGAATAGCGGGGCGCGTGTTTGCGTCGGCAAATTTTTGATAAAAAAAAGGCGCGGAGATTCCGAGAATTGAATAATAGAAGGCTGTGTCCGTGCAGGGCCGACTCGAAAAAGGAAACTATTTTAGGAGATAAAAATGTCTAGAAACGGCGGAATCGGAAAGACGATTGCATTGCTTATACTCATCATTGTGCTCGCGCTCGGCGGGCTCATGTGGTTCGATTACCTCGGGGTCGTGAAGGCAAAGCGGATTTTTGCCCCGGTCTACAAGGTTCTCGGGCTGAAGCCCCAGTCGTCTGTCACCGGAACGAAATCGAATCCGTTTACCGGCGACCTCGATGAGGACCGCTTCGCAAAGAGGATAGAGTCGCTCGACGCGCGCACGCAGGAGCTCGACAAGCGGGAGGAGGACATCTCGAAGGTCGAGGAGCAGAACGAGGCAATCGCGAAGGAGCTTGAGGAGCGCAAGAAGTCGCAGGACGAGCGCGAGAAGACGTTCAGCAACCAGCTCAAGAAATACGACGACAGGAACCGCAACATAGAGCAGATTTCGGCATATCTGTCGTCAATGCCGCCGGAAACGGCCGTCAAGCAGCTCCTCGAGATGAACGACCAGGACGTGATAGACATATTCCGCAAGACGGACGAGATTGCGGAGGCGAAGAAGACCGCCTCGATGACTTCGGTATGGCTCATGAACATGCCGGAAGATCGTGCCGGAGTCATAAACAGCAAGATGGCGAGCAAACCAAGTTCGCTCGACAACTACAAGTGATACTGGAAAAGGGGATGAAGCATGAATTACATACAGCCGAACAGCAGCGCTGGCAGCGTCGATTTCGCGTTCAGCGTTCCGCAGAAGTCTTCCGGGGCGCAGCCGTCGTCGCCGGACATCTCGTTCGCCGAGGCGCTCAAGGCGGCGCATGAGGCGGAGCATCCTCGTCGCGGAGAGAAGACGGCCGCGGCGGAGAGCAGCGGCGAGAAAACTGACGAGAAAATCGAGGACAAGGACGGAAAAAGCGGTGACATCGCGCGCGCCGCGGAGGAAAAGGAGCCCGTTCCCGAAAACGGGGAGGAGGCTTCCCCGTCAGCCGCTGAAGTCGCCTCTGCGGACGGCGGGGACGATTCGGGAGACGAGGCGGATGTGTCCCCCGATGAGGAGCGCCTTGCGGACGCGCCTTTGCCGGCGGATGATGTTCCCGTGGAGATTGCGTCCGTCGCAACATGCGGCGCCGAGAGCGTCGTCGAGGCTTCCGTCCCCGAAAATGACGGCGGCTCGGATGATGTTCCTGTCCCTAATGCTGATGGCGCGGTCGTGGCCGATGCTGCCCGCGGAGGAAATCCTGAACTCGTTGCGGAGCGCCCCGTTGCCGGTTCCGACGCGCTTCCCGAAGTGTTTTCCGGCGAGGTTTCGGGGAATGCCGTGCGGAATTCCGCGCGCGCCGAGAAGGACGATTCGAAAAAAATCCTCGACGGCATAGAGGTGCTCGACCTCAGGACGGAGCTGCCTTCTGCCGTTTCGGAAAGCCGTGCTCAGCGGTACGCCGCGCGCTCCGATGACGGCGCCTTGCGGAAAACAAGCGCGGGAATGCAGGCCGGCTCCGTGAGGGTGGCGAAAAGCGACAGGAAAAGCAGCCGCGACGATTCTCCCGTCTCTCTTCAGGTGCAGCCGAAACGCGCCGTGACGAACGGGGAGATTCGCGTTGCCTACAACCAGAACCAGCAGGAGTCCGTCCAGCTTACGATGGAGATGGCCGCGCGCGCTGGTGCCGAGCAGAACATAACGTCGTCGTCGGCGCAGGCCGCCGGCGCCGCGGGCTCCGATTTCCAGCAGATGCTTTCGAATTCTGTTCAGCAGAATGCCGCCGATTTCGTCAAGGCGGGAAGCATCGTCCTCCGCGACAACAACCAGGGGACGATAAACCTCGTCCTCAAGCCGGAAAGCCTCGGCAACGTCAAGATATCGCTTTCCCTTTCAGACAAGACGATTTCCGGTCAGATTCTTGTCGCGTCGAAGGAGGCGTACGACGCGTTCCGCGAGAACATCGACTCCATAAAGCAGGCGTTCGCGCAGAGCGGCTTCGACACGGGAAGTTTCGACCTGAGTTTTGCCGGCCAGCAGGGGTTCTCCAATGATGGCGGGAACGGCGCACGGGAGAATGCGAGGCAGGATGCCGTCGCTGTCGCCAACAAATCGTATGGGGACCTTGTCTCGTCGCCGTCGGACGGCGCCCAGGACGGGTACGAGCAGTCCGGAGACCATTCCGTCAATATCGTCGCGTAGGATTCCGCGCGTTTTTTGATGGGGCAGCCCGAATAAGGTATCGCTTGTCGGGCTGCCCCGTTTTTTTGTTTTGAAAATTCATTAAGTTGAAAAATGATTTTGCCGATTTATAAGTATACGGTTGGTTAATCTGCCGAAGGAATGGAAATGGATATTAACACGACGATGGGCGCTTCTGACAAGGCACAGCTCGACAATATGGTGAATACGTTCAACAAGACGGTTGACGCCGAGCGTGGCGGCAGGACTGCAAGCCATGAGCTTGGGAAGGATGATTTCCTCAAGATTCTTGTCGCCCAGGTGACGAATCAGGATCCGACAAGCCCGCTTGAGAATACGGAATTCATCGCCCAGATGGCGCAGTTCTCGACTCTCGAGCAGATGACCAACATGAGCCAGAATTTCGAGAAGCTCTCCTCGCTTATGAACACCGTCGAGGCTCAGAGCACCCTCGGAAAGTCCGTCGAGCTTGACCTTGGCGACACGACGACGACGGGAGTTGTCGAGGCCGCAACGCGCGGCACGCGCCCGCAGGTGAAGGTCAACGGCGCGTATTACGACATGGAGAAAATCATCTCCGTGTACGGCGAATGAAATAATCTTGCGTAATCGGCAAAAAACATAAAAACGAAATCATAAAGAGGGTAGTATTATGATGAGATCAATGTATGCTGGCGTTTCTGGATTGCAGAACCACCAGACAAGAATGGACGTTATCGGAAACAACATTTCGAACGTCAATACGACGGGCTTCAAGCGCGGCCGCGTCAATTTTCAGGATATGATAAGCCAGCAGCTGTCGGGCGCGGCTCGTCCGACAGAAGAGAAGGGCGGCGTCAACCCGAAGGAAGTCGGTCTCGGAATGACCGTCGCCGCTATCGATACTGTTTTTACGCAGGGAAACCTCCAGTCTACGGGAATAACGACCGATGTCGCCATTCAGGGAAACGGGTTCTTCCTTGAGAAAAACGGCGAGAAAAGCTACTACACGCGCGCCGGCGCCTTTGGACTTGACCGCGACGGAACGCTCGTGAATCCTGCGAACGGATACAAGGTTCAGGGATGGATGGCCCGCGAGGTTGACGGGGAGATGATTCTCCAGACGTCTGCCAGCACGGAAGACCTCATCATTCCGGTCGGCTCGAAAGACCCGGCGAAGGAGACGAAGAATGTCAATTTTGCATGCAACCTCAACAAAAATACACCCATAATCCCCGACAACCCGACGGCTGCCGATATCTCCAAGGGAACATGGAGCACTGAATTCAACATCTACGATTCGTTCGGAAACAAGCACAACCTTTCGGTGAATTTCACGCGCGTGCCGGAGAATCCGAACCAGTGGCAGGCGACTGTCGTCGTCGACCCCGACAACGCGGAATTCACGCAGACGAGGGTCGGGCTCAACACGACGGACGGGATGGAGAACACGTTCCTCATCAATTTCGACAATACGGGTACGCTCCAGTCCGTGACCGACACTGCCGGAAACCTCACGAATCCCGAGGGCGAGATTATCCTTCAGGCGTCTTTCGCCGTTCCGAACGCGAATGCCGATGCTGACGGAAATCCGTATCGCCAGACGTTGAACATAAACCTCGGGACAATCGGAAGCCAGGTCAACACGGTCACGCAGAGCGCCTCATCAAGCTCAACGAAGGCGTTCTATCAGGACGGCTACACGATGGGGTATCTTGAGACCTTCAAAATCGATTCAACCGGCGTGATTACCGGCGTCTATTCGAACGGAACAAACCGCGCAATCGGACAGCTTGCGATGGCGACGTTCACGAACCAGGGCGGCCTCGAGAAAGCCGGCGACAATACGTATGTCGAGAGCATTAACTCGGGAACTGCCAACATCGGCACGTCGGGAATCGCCGGAAAGGGTACAATCCTCTCTGGCGCGCTCGAAATGTCGAACGTGGACCTGACCGAGCAGCTCACGGATATGATTGTCACGCAGCGCGGCTTCCAGTCGAACGCGAAGACGATTCAGACTGCCGACACCCTGCTTGAGACCGTTCTCAGCCTCAAGAGGTAACAGTTTTTGATTTTTCATGCACTATTTAAAAATGGTGTGAGATAAAAAAGTCCCAGAAGGTTCGCCAACTGCCCGGCGGGCCTTCTTTTTTTTCTTCAATTCGAATTATGATTCTTCTTTCTGATTTTTACGAATCCGTCTTCGGCTGCAAGGCCTACAAAATCGCGCTCGATGCGGGGTGCACGTGCCCGAACAGGGACGGGTCGAAGGGTACTGGCGGATGCATTTTCTGCGGCGGGAACGGTTCCGGCGATTTTGTCCCGAGCAGAAGCCTTCCGGTGCGCGCGCAGGTGGAGGAGGCCCGGACCCGAATCAGCGCGAAGTTGTGCGGGCGTTCGGGGAAAAGGCGCGGGAAGCTCGTCGCGTATTTCCAGAATTTCTCGTCCACGTACGGAAATCCCGATGCCCTCGAGGAAAAGTTCATCGAGGCGTTGGGCTGCGATGATGTCGTTGGGCTTGCCGTCGCGACGCGACCCGATTGCCTCGGCGACGATATCCTTTCCCGGCTTGCGCGCATGTCGGAGGATACATTCGTCCAGATTGAGCTCGGGCTGCAGACCTCGAACGAGCGCACGGGGCGACTCATCAACAGGTGCTACACGGACGATGATTTTTCCGATGCCGTGTTGCGGATAAAGCGCGCCGCCCCGAAGATACACGTTGTCGCGCACGTGATTTTCGGCCTGCCCGGGGAGGGCGAAAAGGACATGATGGGAACCGTCGATTTTGTTTCCGGAAGCGGCGCGGACGGTATAAAGCTGACGGAGCTTTATGTAATCCGCGGAACCGGGATATGCGCGATGTACGAGGGGCGCAAATTCGAAGTCCTTTCAAAGGATGAATATTTCAGGCTCCTCTCGCTCGCGCTGCGCCGCCTTCCCGAGACGATGGTCGTCCACAGGCTGACCGGTGACCCGCCCAGAAAGTCGCTCGTCGCCCCGCTTTGGGCTTCCGACAAGAAAAGGATAATGGGCGAGTCGATGGCGATCGCGGTGAAAATTATGGATGAAACCTTCAAATTCCCTTAATAATGCAAATTTCATTTGATTTTTGCCGGATGGTAAAATATAATTTCGTCCATAAACATTTTTGTTTTAAGTGAGGTTTTCATGGACGAACAGATACAGGAATTGATTGATAAAATCAAAAAAGATGGTGTCGCCGCTGCAGAAAAATCCGCTTCCGAAAAAATCGCCGAGGCTGAGGCAAAGGCCGCGAAGATTGTCGCAGATGCGAAGGAAGAGGCGGACAGAATTATCAAGGCGGCCAAGGATGAGACTGCAAGAATGGAGAAGGCAAGCGAGGATTCTATTCGTCAGGCAAGCCGGAATCTTGTTCTCGCATTCCGTGACGGCGTTATGAAGGAAGTCTCCGCGCTTGTCAGTGCGGATGTCGACAAGGCGTATGATGCCGACCTCCTTTCTAAACTCATACCTGAAGCTGTGAAGGCATGGACTTCAAAATCCGATGCCTCCGATGTTTCGGTTCTCCTCAGCGAGGCTGATTTGTCCGCGCTCGAGACCTCCCTCAAGGCTTCCCTCAAGGCGGAGATTGAGAAGGGCCTTACCTTAAAAGTAGATAAGTCAATAAACAAGGGATTCCGCATCGGAATTGAGAACGGCGCGGCTTTTATCGACGTCTCGGACGAGGCTGTCGCGGAGCTTTTCGGCGCGTATCTCAACCCGAAGGTCGCTTCTCTTATGAAAGAGGCCTCAAAGTAAAAGAATGCTGATGCATTTTTGAATTTTGAACGGTCTTTTAGAGAGGTGCATGAATGGGCAGTCAGTATTACCTTGTGTCGCAGCTCCCGGAATTCTCCGTGAGCGATGACAAGTCGGTTTTGCCAATCACTTACGAATACTATTACGACCTCTGTTCACGCTTCCTTGACAAGAAGAGCATGAAGATACTTGAGAATCTTTCGCTTGAACCTTCTCAGGATGTCGGAAAAACGGGCTCGAAACTTGTCGATTCATGGAATGACAAGGAGAAGAGCCTCCGTTTGGCGCTCGCTCAAATCAGGGCATTGCGGATGAAGAAGAAATTCAGCGCGGGGAACGAATCTGTCGCCCCCGACGCGGTTCAGGCCGCTCGCACTGCGTCCGGAATGGACAGTCCGCTTGCCGCCGAACAGTTCTTGAATCAGTATCGGCTTGGTGTTATTGAAAGTATGCGTCCTGCAGATGGTTTTTCGGTTGATGCCGTTTTCGGTTACGGCCTGAGGCTTCAGCTCGCGACGAGAATGAAGAAATTCAATGCGGCGAAGGGCCTCGAATCGTATCGCAAGATATACGACAGCATACTTAAGGCAGAAGAGTCTTCCGAGTGAGGCTTCTCGCTTGGAATTATGGAGAATGATAAATGACGGATACAAAAGGAAAGGTTGTCGGCGTCAATGGAAACATGGTCTCTGTCGAATTCGACGGAGTTATTTCCATGAACGAAGTCGCCTATGTAAAAGTTGAAGGCTCAAGTCTCAAAAGCGAAGTGATCCGTATCCGCGGGAATACCGCGCAGATGCAGGTCTATGAGATGACAAAAGGAATAAAGGCGGGGGATGAGGTCGAATTTACGGGAGACCTCCTTTCCGCGGAGCTTGGTCCCGGACTTCTGGGGCAGGTTTATGACGGACTTCAGAATCCGCTCCCGCTCCTCGCGGAGAAGGCCGGATGGTTCCTTGAAAGGGGAATCTACGTTGACCCTCTCGACCGCGAGAAAAAATGGGACTTCACCCCGACTGCAAAAGTGGGCGATGTCCTCAAGGCGGGCGAATACGTCGGTACAGTTCCAGAAGGACCGTTTACCCATAAGATTTTCGTACCGTTCTACCTGCTCGGCTCGTATACGGTGAAGTCCGTTGCGGAGAAGGGAAGCTATATGCTCAAGGACACTGTCGCTGTCATCACCGATGAGAAGGGCAACGACGTCAACGTCACGCTTTCGTTCAAATGGCCGGTAAAACGCGCCGTAAACTGCTACGAGGAAAGGCTCGCGCCTACTGAGACGATGGTGACGAAAGTCCGCCTTATCGATACGTTCTTCCCCGTCGCGCGCGGCGGAACGTATTGTATTCCGGGACCGTTCGGAGCGGGAAAGACTGTCCTCCAGCATACGACGTCGAAGTACGCGGATGTCGATATCGTAATCATCGCGGCTTGTGGTGAGCGCGCCGGTGAGGTCGTCGAGACCCTTACCGAATTCCCCGAGCTGAAAGACCCGAAAACCGGAAAGTCGCTCATGGAGCGCACGATTATCATCTGCAACACTTCTTCGATGCCGGTTGCTTCGCGCGAGGCTTCCGTCTATACGTCGGTCACGCTTGCTGAATACTACCGCCAGATGGGTCTCAACGTTCTGCTTCTTGCCGATTCGACGTCGCGCTGGGCGCAGGCTCTCCGTGAGATGTCCGGCCGCCTTGAGGAAATCCCGGGCGAGGAAGCGTTCCCTGCCTATATGGAGTCGTACATCGCGGCATTCTACGAGCGTGCGGGACAGGTTCGCCTTTCCGACGGCACGACGGGTTCCGTCACAATCGGCGGAACCGTATCCCCCGCGGGCGGAAACTTCGAGGAGCCGGTTACGCAGGCAACGCTCAAGGTCGTCGGCGCGTTCCACGGACTTTCAAGGGCACGTTCCGATGCGCGAAAGTATCCTGCAATCGACCCGATTCAGTCGTGGTCAAAATACAAGGGCGTCATCTCGCAGGACAAAGTCGGTTTCTGCTTCAACATCCTCAAGAAGGGCGTCGACGTAGGTTCCATGATGAAGGTTGTCGGTGAGGAAGGAACGTCTCTCGATGATTATCTCGTCTATCTTAAGGAAGAGATGCTCGATGCTGTTTATTTCCAGCAGAACTCGTTCGACGCGATTGATGCGAACGCGACTGTCGAGCGCCAGATGTACGACCTCGACAAGCTCCTTCGTATTCTCGGTTCCGATTTCGCGGTTTCCGACAAGGAAGAGGCGCGCACGTACTTCAACCAGCTCCGCCAGAAGTTCATCGACTGGAACTACACGGAGTTCCAGAGCGACGGCTTCAAGAAGCTCGAGAAGGAAATCGACGATTTGTATGCATCGAAGAACGGGAAGCTGACCGCAGAGGCGGAAAGTCTCCTGAGGGCTTAAGTGAGGACGGTGAAAAATGAACAAAGTATATAGCAAAATTGAATCTATTACGGGTTCGGTCATTACAGTCCGCGCTGAAGGCGTGAAGTACAACGAACTTGCCGAGATTACGACGCGTTTCGGAAAATCGCTTGCCGAGGTCAACAAGGTCGACGGCGATTTGGTCTCGCTTCAGGTCTTTGCGGGCGGCCGCGGCGTTTCGACTGGCGACCAGATTCGCTTTCTGGGGCACGAGATGCAGATTTCGTTCAGCGATGATTTGCTCGGAAGAATCTTCAACGGTTCGGGAGAGCCTCGCGACAACGGAACGAACCTTTCGGAGAACCTCAAGCCGATTGGCGGGCCGTCAGTCAACCCGTCGAAGCGTATCCTCGCGACGCGCATGATGCGCACGAACATCCCGATGATTGATATGTTCAACACGCTTGTCGTGTCGCAGAAACTGCCGATTTTCTCCATTTCCGGAGAGCCGTACAATCAGCTCCTCGCCCGCATCGCCATGCAGGCTGAGGCTGACGTAATCGTTCTTGGCGGAATGGGACTGAAGTACGACGACTTCCTCTATTTCAAGAAAACGCTTGAGGAGGGAGGCTCGCTGAGCAAGACGGTCATGTTCATCCACACCGCAGCCGACCCGACTGTAGAGTGCATCAAGATTCCGGATATGTCGCTTGCCGTTGCGGAGCAGTTTGCCCTTCAGAACAAGGATGTTCTCGTCCTTCTTACGGACATGACGTCCTATGCCGATGCGATGAAGGAAATCGCGATTACGCAGGAGCAGGTTCCGTCGAACCGCGGTTATCCCGGCGACTTGTACTCGCAGCTCGCAGCACGGTACGAGAAGGCTGTCGATTTCGACAATGCGGGTTCCGTGACGGTTCTTGCCGTGACGACGATGCCTGGTGATGATGTCACCCATCCTGTTCCGGACAACACGGGATACATCACGGAGGGACAGTATTACCTCAAGGGCGGGCGCATCGAGCCGTTCGGTTCGCTTTCCCGCCTGAAGCAGAACGTAAACGGAAAGACCCGCAAAGACCACCGCGCGCTCATGGACGCCATGATTCGCCTTTATTCTTCTTACAAGGATACGCTTGAGAAGAAGTCGATGGGTTTCATGATGTCGAACTGGGATGAGAAGCTGCTCAAGTACGGTGCGATGTTCGAGAAGGAGATGATGGATTTGACGGTCAACATCTCGCTTGAAGGCGCGCTCGACTTGGGATGGAAGATTCTTGCGGACTGTTTCGACAAGGACGAGACCGGCATCAAGTCCGAGTTGATTGCGGAATTTTGGCCGAATAAATAACGATAGCGGAGCTGTTAATGGCAAAAATCAAGCTGACAAAAAACGAGCAGAAGGTCCAGAAGGACGCGCTGAAGATGTATCAGCGCTATCTTCCGACCTTGACGCTCAAAAAACAGCAGCTTCAATCTGAAATCAGGACTATCGAGATAAAGGCGAAGGAAGTCCGCCAGCAGCGCGTCGAGCTTGAGAAGGAATTTCAGGTTTGGATTGCGGTGTTCGGCGAGGAGGAAGCCTTTAAGCCGGAGATGGTCACTGTCCGCAATATAAGGAAGGGCGTCGGAAACATTGCCGGCGTCACGATTCCTGTATATGAGGGCGCTGATTTCAGCAGGGGCGATTACGATTTGTATTCGACCCCTCTCTGGATTGATATGGCCGCTGACAGAATGGAGAAGGCGCTTTCCCTTGATTTGGAGGCTGATGTCCTCGATGAGCAGGTAAGGTTGCTTTCAAAGGAATTGCGGACTACGTCTCAGAGGGTCAACCTTTTTGAAAAGGTGAAGATTCCCGAGGCAAAAAGCAATATAAAGAAGATTTCGGTCTATCTTGGAGATCAGCAGGTAAGCGAGGTCGTCAGGTCGAAAATTTCGAAGAAGAAAATCGACCAGCGCAACGCCGCGGCCCTGTTGGCTCAGGCCGAATTGGCTGGAAAGGGGGCAGAGAAATGATTGTTCAGATGAAGAAAGTTTCTTTGATTGTTCTTCAGAACGAGCGCAAGGATGCCCTTAAGGCGCTGAGAAAACTCGGCGTGCTTCACGTTGAGGAAGTGCAGGGGGGCGGCGACGTTCTCGCTTCCTACAAGGACCAGAACTCGAAGGTCGAGAAGGCGTTGAGCATACTCGGCGAGATAAAAGTCGGCAAGAAGGAGAAAATTGAGCAGACCAAGGTGAGCCGTGATAGGGCTGTCGAGGTCGCGAAATCGGTTCTTGCCCTCTCCGATGAGAAGAAATCCTGCTTTGACAGGATTACGAGCGATTCGGTAGAGCTCGACCGGTTCTCAAAGTGGGGCGAGGTCAATCCTGCCGATTTCTCGTATTTGAGCGGGAAAAACATCAATCTCTCGATGTTCGAGATTCCTGCGGAAAAATACGGCTCGATTGGGGATGGCGTGCGGACTATCCTTGTCAACAAGGACAAATCTCAGGCTCGCTTCCTCGTCGTAAGCGATTCTCCGCTTTCGGCAAACGAGCGCCCGGAGGGGTTGCCGCCGGAGGCATATCAGGTTGTGCTTCCGCGCTGCTCAACAAAGGAGCTCTCCGCGGAAATCGACGCCAGCCGCAAGAGAATTTCCGAGATTGAGCGCGAACTCATGTCGGACAAGAAATATCAGGACGCGATGAAGGATTCGCTTTCCGTAATCGCAAAAGATATCGAGCTTGAGAACCTCTACAGCGGCATGGGATATGAGGATAAGTCTGATGCGGATGGCGCGGATTCCCATTCCGTGCGCCTTTCTAAGGCCGAGCCTTCTTCTGTTCCGCTTGCATGGCTTACCGGATTCGTCCCTGTCGATTCGATGAAGAAATTCGAGGACGAGGCGAGGCTTCAGAAATGGGCATATGCCGCGTCCGAGCCGTCCGAGGATGACAATGTTCCTACGAAATTGAAGAACAACAAATTCGTGGAGCTCATCTATCCGCTTACGGACTTCCTCGGGACGGTTCCGGGGTACCGCGAGTACGATATTTCCGGATGGTTCCTGTTGTTTTTCACGGTTTTCTTCGGCATGATTTTTGGCGACGGAGGGTATGGCGCGCTCGTAACGGTTGTCGGGCTTGCCCTTCTGCTGAAAAGCGTTGCCGGCGGAAAGAAGGTTCCTCCCGTCATCGGTCTTGTCCTGCTTCTTGGCGTGGCGACGATGGTGTGGGGTGCCGTGACGTGCACATGGTTCGGGCTTACTCCGGAACAGCTTCCGTCATGGATAAAGGCTCTTTCGGTCGCGCCGCTCTCGAACGCATGTACCGATGAGTGGCTGCCGTTCTGGACGACAGATGCGTCTGCCGGGACGCTCACGACGGCGAACAACCTTCAGATTTTCTGCTTCACGCTTGCCCTTGTGCAGCTGTGCGTCGCCCATCTGAAGGGCATGGCGCGCTATGCGAAGGACAAGGTGCACAGGCTTAAGGTTATAGGCGAGTTCGGTTCGTTCATCGAGCTTATCGGTATGTATTGGGTAGTCCTTTCGATGGTCGTCTCCAGCACGGTGTTTCCGCTTGTCGGCGGCGACGTGTACGGGGTGCCTGCCGGTACCGTATCGATTGCCCTCGTCCTCGCAGGATTCCTGCTGAGCTTCGTGTTCAGCAATTACGAGGGAAGCGTGGCGAAGTCGGTATTGGAGAGCGTCAAGAACATAATTTCCGTGCTGCTCGGCGTGGTGAACGTGTTCTCGGATATCGTTTCCTACATCCGCCTCTGGGCAGTCGGTCTTGCGGGCGCGGCTATCAGCAACACTGTAAACACGATGGCAGGTCCTCTTGCCGGACGCGCCGTCATGTTCGGAGCGCTGATTGTGCTCCTTGTGTTCGGGCATGGTTTGAACATGATTTTGAACCTGCTTTCCGTCATCGTTCACGGAGTCCGCTTGAACACGTTGGAATTCTCAAATCACTTGGGAATGTCATGGTCTGGTTTCAAATACAGTCCGTTCAGTGAGAAATAAAACTCAACTGTCGGTCGTATAAATTAAGGTTTCAATTTAAGGAGAAAAATTATGGATCCAAAAACATTGTTCTGGGGTTATGTTGGAGCTGCAGTCGTAATGGGCATCGCCGCAATCGGTTCTGCAATCGGAATCGGTGCAGCTGGTCAGGGTGCGATTGGCGCTTGGAAACGCTGCTACATGGCAAACAAGCCGGCTCCGTTCATCCTCACCGTCTTCGCTGGTGCGCCTTTGACGCAGACAATATACGGCTTCCTTCTTATGAACTCCATGAAGGGAAAGGTCGCCGCTGGTGCTCTTGACCCTGCGTTTGCGCTTGGTCTTGGAATTGCCGCTGGTCTTGCGATGTGCTTCTCGGCCATTGCTCAGGGAAAAGCCGGTGCTGCTGGTTCTGATGCTCTCGGCGAGACAGGGAAAGGCTTCTCACAGTACATCATGGTCGTCGGTCTTTGCGAGACGGTCGCTTTGTTCGCGATGGTCTTCGGAATGATTCAGTAAACCGGCCTTGAATAGAAAAGCGGTGTCCGATTGTTCGGGCACCGCTTTTTTTCGCTTTGTCTGGAAAAACAGTTGTTTGTTTTCAGCATCTCGTATAATGACATTTATCAAGTTAATAGACTATATCACAGACAGAAATAGGGGCTGCACCCTGTCCATCGTAGATGCCGAATCATATAAAGTTCAGTTGTGCGCTATATGATTGTTTTTGTCAAACTCAACACGGACAAAAAAAGCACACCGCAAAAACGATGTGCTTTCGTGCAATCAAATCAGATTTGATTTAGTTTGTTGCTTTTGTCAAAGTTACGTTGACTGTATTGCTCGTCTTTGCCTCTGAGCCGTACTTTGTTACAATATAAAAAGAGAAGTTTAAAGTTTCGGTCGTGTTGTTAGAAACCTTGTAAAAGCCATCGCCTTCACCATTAAAACCGCCATTCGCATAACCGAGTTTAAAAATATCAGTGTCCTCCAAGGTATTAAAATCAGACTTCATTGCGTTAGCAGAGCCAGATTTCAAAAGAACATCGCTCTTGCCAGTTTGTGTGCAAGAACCATAAATCTCATAAGTGAATCCAGATTTTACGCTGTCATAAGTCCAATTAACATTAAAACCTGGCACGGCATAATGATAAGTACCGTCTTCCACATAAGAGAACCCACTGAATGATTTATTTGCAAGCACTGAGAAAGTTGAAGAGTTAGCTTCAACTTTCAATGTTGGTGTTGCGATACCCGCCTCAACAGAAGTGTTGTTCGTATAGGTATATTCACCGCTGTCCTCGTCGTCAGAGCAAGACATGAAACTCATTGTTCCTGATGCAAGGAGCAATCCAAAAGTGATAAGAGAAAGAATTTTTTTCATAAAATCCTCCAAAGAATTTATATTTTGTGCGAAATCGAGCGAAGCGAGATTTCGCACAAAGGGCTTTAGTCAATCCCTTTGTGTAGGGTACCCTACACAAATTTTTTTCGAAAAATTTTGAAAATTTGACAGAATGCAGCCTATTGTGTTACATTGTGTTATAAAATAACACTTTAGGAGATATTTTTATGGCAACAATGAGCATTAGAACGAATGATGAGCGCAAATATTCTTTTGAAGGATTTTGCGACTCAATTGGAATCAGTGTAACCGCTGCCGTAAACATGTTTATGAACGCCTGCCTGCGAGAAAACCGCATTCCGTTCGAAATTAAAGCAGACCCATTTTGGGGCGAAGAAAATCAAAAAAGACTCAGAACCTCTCTTGAACATGCAAAGCAAGGAAAACTAACCAAGCACGAAATCGACGAGGTTAATTGATGGATAAACTTTGGACTGATGAAGCATGGGAAGATTTTCTGAACCTTCATTCTGACAAACGACTTGTAAAGAAACTTGAAGCCCTTTTAAAAGATATTGACCGTAACGGCTACACTGGAATCGGGAAACCAGAACCTCTAAAAGATGATTTAACAGGCTATTGGAGCCGACGAATTGATGACTTTAACCGCATTGTCTACAGAATTATAGAAGACGGAGATAAGTCTTATGTAGAAATCTTGCAGTGCGGAACACCTTATCACAAATAAAAAGTCGCCATGCAGATTGCTCCGCATGGCAACAGTTTTTTACGCGTCGCTTCTTGCGTATGAGTTTTTCATCAGGCAGCTTATTTCATAAAGAACTTTGTCCAGCGTCTTTTGGGTTTCCTCTTTTAGCATTTGGGCAACTTCGGCATTCGCTTTTTCGCAAAGAGATATGGCTTCGCTTTCCGCCGCGGCAGCAATGATTTTGTCGTATTTTTTTAGAATCTCGTGACTTTTTGAACCGACGGCAAGCTGATAATGCTCAATGTGGTTCAGGCATTTTGCGTAGCCGGCATCGCTCAGGGCAGCAATCAAGCGGGCGCACCAGTAAAAACTTTCGGTTGAAACGCTTCTCGGAACATAGGACAAATATCGCGGAGTTTTTTCGATGTTCGTGTAGAACGGAGAAACAACGTTGAACGCGTTTGAGGCAAATGCCATCCACTGAATCGCCTTGCATTTTTCTGGCATTCCTTTGCGGATTTCGATAATCGCAAGAGAATCGTTGCGGTTGATTCCGATTGAGCGGAAAGCACCGCGCATATTTTTTTCGCCGTAAGAACCGTAAGGGTCGTATTTTGTTCCGTTGTAGTGAGACGAAAGCAGATATTTTATGTCCTCCACGGTAATTTTTCTCTCAGGAACCATGCTCCACGGAATATCGTCGGAAGACGGCGTGTAATCTGCGTCATCTCCGTCCCATTTTGCAGTTTTCGGATTCAAAAAGCGCTCGATATACCACGCACGAGGCGTGTTGTAAACGTGGTCGGCATCATCGTGGCTTCCGAACGCCTCCCGTGGGTTGAATTTTTTGCCCGGCAAAGTCAAATCCAGATGATTTTCCGCGATAAATTCCTTCAAATCTGCCGAGCAGAGATGATTTTTTTTCGCGCCGAAGGCATCATCAAAATCAAAACTGTCGATTCCGAGCTGATTCGGCATGACAACGTAAGAATCATCAGGCACGCGCTTGGCCATCCAGTGATGCCCGCCAATTGATTCGAGCCACCAGATTTCGTTCTCGTCCGAAAAAGCGATTCCGTTCATCTCGTAAGTTCCGTATTTTTCGAGCAGGCTGCCCAACCGCAGAACTCCCTCGCGGGCAGTTTTTATGTACGGAAGAACGATTACGTTCAAATCTTCTTCCCCGATTCCGCCCTTTTTCAAAAGCGGGTCGGCACCCAAAACGCGCTCGTTGGAAGTGATTGTCTCGGTCGCGGTCATTCCAACATTCGCCGAGTTAACTCCATGAGCCGCCCAAATTCCATCTTTTTTATTCGCGTTCGGCGTGGATGTGTAGCGAAGCGGATTTTCAGGCAAGTCGATTTCCTGATGGGAAAGTATCGTTTTGTATTTTGAAGGTTGGTCTTCCGGCAGAACAACGACGAATTTCTTCTCGCAGAACTGTCCCGAAGGACTGTCCTCGTTCCGCGCAATAAAAGTCGCGCCGTTGTAAGAAGCATCTTTTCCGACCAAAATTGTTGTGCAAGCCATTTTTTACTCCTCAAATTTCAGAATTCCCGGACAGTATACAGACAAAAAACGGTCGAGCCTACAAAACGCCGAAAAATTATTCGGAATTATCCCCTCACGCACTTTATATTAACAAAAAAATGTTAAAGCGTGAGGACATTCTGACCGTCACCGGTCAAATTTTCTGCTTCTTCGGATGCTCCAATTTGCAACGCAAGCGTTGCTAAATCTTCCACACCCTCCACAGACCTAAATTCGGACACTCCTTGCCCTACGTTTTTTATTGCGTTCATTTTAAGATTGATGGCTGCGTTTACATCACGAATGTGCTCTGCTCCACATTCAGGGCAAGTCCAAGAACGAATATTTAAATTCTTTGTAATCGGATTCTTGAATCCGCAACAATGGCAAATCTGACTTGAAGCAAAGAATCTATCTGCCTTTACAATCTGACAGTTGTTTTCGTTTAGGGATGCTTTCCACAACAGTTTATTTGTGAAATTTCCCCACGAAGCGTCTCCGTAATTCTTTGCGTTTCGACTAAACTTCATCATTCCTTTCAAATTCAAGTCTTCAATTCCTATAACTTGATAACTTGATACAAGACGTTTAGTTTCTTTTTCAATCCAATCATTACGACATTCTGCAATGTAATGTTCCATACGAGCAACTTTTACACGAGCTTTTTCACGATTGTTTGAACTGATTTGCTTACGCATTAAGCGTCTTTGAAGTTTAGTAAGTTTTTTAAGATTTGCTTGTTTTTGAGCAACATAGCCAAAATCTTTTCCGGATGAACCATCCGAATCTATGTAAAAATCTGCTGGACTAAAATCTAATCCGATGGCTTGGCTTTCGTCACCTTCATAGATTTTCTTTTTATGACAGTATTCTCTTTCAGAAAGCAATACTGCATAATACTCGTTCGCAGGGTTTTTTCGTATTGTTATTGATTTGAGTTCGACTTCCCCTCGAAGGAAGAAGTCTAACTTGCCTTTTTTGTTACCGCTGTGACGAAACTTAACTTCGCCTAATTTCGGAACTTTGACTTTTCGTTCGTTCCAATTTAATGCTTTTTCAGACGGATTACACTCTCTGTAGCTGAAATCGTTTGATTTTTTCGACTTAAACTTCGGTTTGCCAACTTTTGCACCGGCTCGATTGCCTTTGATTGAAGAAAAGAAATTTTTGTAAGCAATTTCCGCAAACATTGTTGCTGAACATAATGCTTGGGCTGAAACTTCTGTCATATATGGGAATTTTGCTTTCATTTCTTTTTCTGTACTGAAATGGGCTTTCTTCCAAAGTTCTTTTTGCTTATTTTTGTCGGATTCGTTTTTGATTACATTCTGATAGAACTCGTTTCGTTCAAACAACCGATTATTATATATTTGACGGCAGCAGCCGAATGTTTTGTTGATTAGGATTGTTTGTTCGGGATTTGGATATATTCGTAATTTTAACGCTCTATGCTGTTTTTCTGCATTTGCAACTAATTTATTCATCATAATCAATACTTTCCTTATTGGTTGTGCTAGAGGATAATCGGGATTGCCGTCCTGATTACCTTCGTTTTATGATTTAATTAGTGGAAAAAAAATAGAGGTTTAAAATATGCGAGTTAATTATTACGAATTTTATAAAAGACGGTTGAACGAAAATAATCCTATCGGAAAAGATATCAATGGAGATTCTATTTATGAATATGCTACCGTTTCTGAAATTCCAAACGAATTATTTAAAAATCCAAGTTATTCAGTACTGCTTCCAGAAATTCCAAAGTTTGTAGAAAATTTAATAGGCTTTAAAAATAGAAAGGTTTTATTGAAGAAAAAAGTTATTCTAAAAACATTAAGAGATCATTCGGAAATAGAACTAAGTATGCATAAAAAAATATTGACTTTAGCTGTCTACAATCCTACTGTTTTTATGAAAAATAAACCCATTTCAAAACCTAATTACTTAGCATTCGTTAACGAAGGTGATTATTATGCCGTTTCAACTATAGATTTTGATGAAACCAAGAAGTATATAGAAATTGTTGATTGGAGAAAAGTTGATTCGAAAGAATTTGACAGAATGATACGAAAAGTGAGTGCAGAGGGCGGCCAATTCCTCATAAAAGCAGTAGACAGATAAGTCTCCTTCGCTTCTCAGCAGACCTTTCTGATGTTTACACTCATACTTAATATAGTTCCAAAATTTGAACGAAGTGTCAATTAGTTTATGTCATTTTTGTTAAGTACGTCAGAGGATAATTCCGAATCCTTTTAAGCTGCCAACACACTTTGCCATAACAATTTATCAAAAGAATCGACAAATCTGTTATTCTGTTTGAAACAACATTCGTTCACGTAGCTTTGTAAGTATTTAGTTGAAATGTGATGATAACTGCCGATTATTGAACGTTTAAGAATTGCCCAAAATCCTTCGATTCCATTTGTATGCAAGCCCTTTCCAGAAGAAAATTCACCTAAGCTGTGGCATACAGAAATGTGTGTGAAATTTTCTGGATTTGTGGATTTATGGTTTATAATGTTATAGCCTTTGAAGTCATCTGTCATTACAACTGTATCTGGTTTTGTTACGGCAGAAATTACAGACAAAAGTTGCTTGCCAGTTAATTTTTGTCCGTTATGGTCTGGTAACGCAACACGAGCATAAACTCTTCCAGTTCCACGTTCTTTGACTCCGATTACTGGAGTCTTTTTTGTTCCTCGCCCGGTTGTAGATGTGTCTTTTGGTTTTGGCGTAGTGAATTGCAGATTATTGTTTTGCTTACGTGGTTTACCACCTACATAGGTTTCATCAACTTCAACAATCAGCTCAAACGACTTTTCCAAATTTTCATTACCCATAGCAGTACGAATCTGTTTTAAGATTCTCCAAGCTGTTTTGTAGGTTGTTCCGATTTCACGTTGCAACTGCAAAGCCGAAATTCCTTTCTTGGCATTTAGAACTAAATGAACTGCGAAAAACCACTTTTTAAGGTCTGTAGAACTTTTCTCAAAGATTGTTCCAGTAAAGATAGAAAAAGTATTATGACAATGATTACAGTTACAAAGTTTTGGCTGGTCAGTTCTTAATCCAACTTGCTGGGTAGAACCACAATGGGGACAAGTTAAACCGTTTTTGTAGCGAATTGTTCTGAAATGTTGTAAAATGCTCTTGTCTGTTGGAAATTTTTCGTTGAATTCGAAATAAGTCATACCTATAACATAGGGCTTTTTTCTGAAACGTCAAAATTTATTTTAAGTGCGGGATGGGATAATTCCGAAAAAACTTTTTGATGAAAAGGCCTATATTATAAGTGTAGGAGAATAAAAACGATGTATAGCAATTGTTTATTTGAAGCAATCAAAGCATAAATCAAAGACCCAAAAAATGTACATATTTTCAAACTTCCTAAAAATTTCGGAGGTAGTGAAATTCATTTTATGTGGTACAATGAAGTTTCTCATAAATACTACCACTCAAAGGTTTCTAACCACAAATGGTTAAAATTAAATCCTCTGAAAAAAGCTATTTACAAGTTGTGGCACGACCAAAAAATAAAAGAGGTTGATGAAGCATTTTTTAATGCACTTATCTACAGGAACTTCAACATCTACGGAATAACAGAAAAAGAAAAAGTTAATATTTTAAGAAAGGCGTATCTTCGTATTGGAAAAATGGATACAAACTGGCACAGCAATCTAATTGATTATCAAGATTCAGCCGAACTTCCTTCAAAAGAAGACGCTGATTTTTTGAAAAAAACTTTTAAGGTAGACCCCATAGTAAAAGTCGTATATTTTTTAGGGGGTAGTAAAAGAGAATTAGGTTATTGTACTTTTACCACCCTCATAAAACTTTCTTGCAGAAAAAATTTCAAATGGAGATGGTTAAACCCTCTTGAGGAGGATTTTGCTAATTATTATACAGGTGCTGCAAAATATGTAGATGAAGATTTTGAAACCAAAATTTAATAATTTTTCATTTTTTGCTGCACTTCTTTGTCATCTACAATTTCATATTTACCATCATATAGCTTTTTATTTTTAACCATTTTTTTCGCCCATTTTTCAGCCTCCTCTTTTGTTTTAAATTCAACACAATTCCCATCTGTTATATTACCCTCCGTATCTAAAACAACATATTGTTGAGAATTTTTATTATGAAGAGTAGTTGTATCCGTACCGGGTTTGAGAGCCTTTTTAATAACAGTATACATATTTTTATGTATATATTTTATTTCATTTAATTTTTGACCTTCATTATTCTCATCCAGCTCCTCTTCCACTAATTCCAAAGTTTCATCCAATTCCCTTTCTGCTTCAAACAATCTCCTTTTTGCAATACGAACTTTCATTTCTGCTTCTTTGATTGCTTGAAGTCGTTTGTCATAGATATTCGTAATTTCCATAAATTTTTCTCCTAATATTTTCAATTAGTTAGCTAAAGTACGAGAAGGGATAATTCCGAAATTATTTTTTTCCTGCGAGGCGGATTTTCTGTGCGATTCTGAATCCCGAATAGTTGAGGATTTCTTTTAGCGCGCGCTCGGCCCCGGCCGACTGCCCGAAAATACAGTTGAACGGGAACGGCGTCCGGCAGGAAGTGATGATTATCGCTTTTTTGCCTTTCTGCAGCGGCTTCGGGATTCCTCGGCTCGATTCTGTCATAAGAACGCCGACAAGCCTGTCGAAAAGCGACTTGAGTTTTCCGCTCATGTTTCCCCAGTAAACCGGCGTTCCCACAATCAGCATGTCGCACCAGTTTATCTCGCCGGCGATTTTGTGCGCGCCGTCGTCCTTCAAAACGCACGTTCCGCTTTTTCGGCACGCCATGCAGCCACGGCAAAAATCAAAATTGAGTTCGTGCACGTTGTGATAGACGATTTCGTTCTCATCCGAATCATATTTTAAAAGCAGGTTTTTTATCGCATTCCCGACGTTTCCGTTTTCGTGCGGGCTTCCGTTCAGAACGAGGATATTCATGGGCGCTCCTTTTTTAATGCGGGGATGTAGCTTTCCATTATGCGCTTCCGCTCAAAAAGGTAGTCGCGCCATTTGAGGTATTCCGCCTTGTCGAGCGTGTCCAGAAGCTCGTCGTCGAGGAAGCGGAGGACGTACCTTCCGTCGTCCGCAATCATCACGGTGACGAGGCTTGCGGACGAATCCTTTATCGCGACGGAGCTTTTTTTTCCGTCGTCCTTCTTTTCGAGCGTCACCTCCATGAAGATTCCCTCCCCGGTGTAGTCCCTGTTCGTCGCGGGCGCCTTGAACTGCGGGTCGCGCCGTTGCCCCGATATGGTGTTCCCGTTCGCGTACATGATGAATGCGTCCCGCCCGTCATCGGCGGAAATCTGCTCCCATTCCTTCGCTACGTGCGGATGGTTCGCCCATACGATGTCCGCGCCGCATTCGTTCACAAGCTCGCGGAAGAACTTCCGGTGGTTTTCCGTGACGCGGAGGATGTATTCAGGCTCGTCGGTGTGGACCGATATGACGAAAATGTCGCAGCCGCTCTCGGCTTTGATTTTCGCGAGCTTTCCCTTCAGCTCGCGCCTTTTTTCCGCGGTCGACTGGTAGTAGTCGACGTACTCGGCGTAGTCCGGGCGGTTGAGAAGCTCCGTGAACGCCACGAAAAGAATCCGCCATTTTCCCCCGTCGGCAACGTCCTTCTCGACAATCTGGTATGTCGGGCCTTCTCCTGCGGCCTTCCGCAACCCTGCCGCCCAGATTCCTTCGCGGGACGAGAAAAAATCGCGCGTCGACTGTATTCCCTTCAGGTATTGGTCGTTCGTGTGGTTGTTCGCGAGCGAGAAGACGTCGAACCCCGCTTTTATGGCGGCCTCGACATAGTCCGTGTGCATGTTGAACGTGGGGTAGGCGCGCCAGCCCTTCGCGTCCATGACCGGCGACTCGATGTTCGCGAACGCGAGGTCGGCGGCGCTGATTTTGTCGGACACGTGCCTCCATATCCTGTCGAACCGCCCCGGAACGAAATTCTCCTCGTGCGCCATTATGTCTCCGGCGAACAGCAGCCTTATCGTCGATGACGCGTTTCCCTCTTTCCTGTCCTGCGAATCTCTCTGCTCATCCCGCTCTGCCGGCGCATTCTCCGGCGCGGGAAGTTCCGGCTTCGTCGCGCATGATGAGAGCGCGACGAGCGCCGACAGGATGAGCGGCAGTCTTGCATTTTTTATCATGCGCCCATTATAGGGAAAATGTGAGTTTTGTTGAACGACGGAATCGTCCGCTTCCCGTTCCTTTTTTTCAATGCGGCAAATGTGCTATAATGCCGCACTATGTTCAATTCATTGGCAGGTACTGTTACGGGAAAATTCCCGCAGAGATTGCTCCTCGACACGCACGGAATCGAGTGGGACATCATCGTTCCCGACACGTCGCTCGACAAGATTCCATCCGTCGGCGAGAGCGCGCGCGTGTTCGTCTGGATGCAGCATACGGACAGCGCGATGGTCCTTTTCGGTTTCGCGAGCGAGGACGACAGGCGGATGTTCTTCGACCTGAACAAAGTTGACGGCGTCGGGCCGAAAAGCGCCGTGAAGATAATGAGCTCGATTGAGCGGGGGCAGCTCGCCTCCGCTCTCGACTCGGGAAACATATCCGCGCTGGAGAAGATTCCCGGGCTCGGGAAGAAAACGGCGCAGAAAATGCTCCTCGCCCTTAAAGGGAAGCTTTCCCTCGACGATTCGTCGTCTTCGCGCCGCGAGTCCCGCGTCCCCGGCGAATTCGCCGACATCGTGGAGGCGCTTTCCTCGATGGGGTTCGAGCGCAGGCTCGTCGAGGATGCCGTTTCTGCAATATCGTCGAAACTGCTCGCGGAGAATCCGTCCATGCCGAAGAAGGAGATGGAGGAGGCGCTCTTCAGAAGCGCGATTGTTGAGCTGTCGAAATAAAGGAGGGCATTCCGGATTTTTCCGTTTTCCAGAACGGGGCCGGCGTCCTACCATTCTATCGGGGGCCGCATCCGCGCGGCCCGACCGACACGGGGATTTTTTATGGCAATAAGATACACTGACACGACGGACGATGATTTGAGGGAGGCTGCCGCGCTTTCTGAGCAGAGCAGGGGCGCGCGCCACATTGTCCGCGCGGACGAGCCGGGCGAGGACGATTCTCAGGAAGTGAACCTCAGGCCGCGCCTGCTCAAGGAATTTCTCGGTCAGGAGGCCGTCAAGGCAAACCTGTCCGTCTTCATCGATGCGGCACGGACGCGCGGGGAGCCGCTCGACCATCTTTTCCTCATCGGGCCGCCCGGGCTCGGGAAAACGACGCTTGCGGAGGTCGCGGCGAACGAGCTGGGGGCGGACTTCAAGGTGACCAGCGCGCCTGCGCTCGACAAGCCGAAGGACCTTGCGGGAATCCTTTCCACGATAACGCCGGGAACCGTCTTCTTCATCGACGAAATCCATCGGCTCAAGCCCGTCATAGAGGAGATGCTCTACGTCGTCATGGAGGATTTCGAGCTTGACTGGGTTATCGGGCAGGGGGCTGCCGCACGCACCGTCCGCATCCCGATTCCGCATTTCACGCTCGTCGGGGCGACGACAAAGGCGGGCATGGTCTCGAAGCCGCTGCAGACCCGGTTCGGGATTATACAGCGCTTCAACTTTTACACGCCCGCGGAGCTTTCCCTGATTATAAAACGGTCGGCGGGGCTTCTCGGCTGTTCCGTCGACGACGATGCCGCGCTGCTCATGGCGTCGTGCTCCCGCGGAACGCCGCGCGTCACGAACAGGATTGTCCGCCGTATGCGCGATTTCGCGCAGGTCTACGGTGACGGGCGGATAACGAAATCAATCGTCGAGGCAGGTCTCGGGAAACTTCGGATAGACTCGCTGGGGCTTGAGGATTTCGACCGGGACATAATCCGCGCCGTGATAGAGAAATTCGGTGGCGGTCCTGTCGGGTGCGAGACGCTCGCGATTTCTCTCGGGGAATCCGCGGACACGCTTGAGGATTATTACGAGCCGTACCTCATCCAGTGCGGGCTACTGCAGCGGACTCCGCGCGGGAGAATCGCCACGCAGAAGGCGTACGACCATCTCGGAATCAAGGCGGGGCCGGGCGCGTCTTCGTTCCTTCCGGGGCTGTTCGGCTGAGCGCTTCGTTCCGCGTGCCCCGGAATCGCAGGCGGAACTGTTGTTTATTTATGGAGAAGATTATGAAATTGAGCGATTTTTATTTTGATTTGCCGGAGGAGCTTATCGCGCAGAAACCGTCCGGAATACGGGGAGAGGACAAGCTTATGTTCCTCGACAGGGCGACGGGCGCGGTGAGGCATTTTGCGATGCGCGACCTTCCCGATTTGATTGAGCCGGGGACGCTCATGGTTTTCAACAACTCGAAGGTCAGGCGCTCCCGCTGCTACGGAATAAAGGAGGCGAACGAGAAGGGGCAGGGCGGAAGGGAGCAGGAGTTCATGTTCCTCAACCAGATGTCCGCTTCTGGGGATGTCTGGCATACGATGGTCAAGGGCGCGAAGAAAGTGAAGGCTGGCTCACGCTACCGCTTCCCGGACGGCTCCGTCGGGGAAATAGTCGACAGCGAGGGCGACGCGGGAAGCGAATTCCGCACCGTGCGCTTTCCGTTTGCCCTCGATGACGGCTGGTTCTCCCGGAACGGCCACATCCCGCTTCCGCCCTACATAAAGCGCGAGGATGACGACACCGACTCGGAGCGCTACCAGACCGTCTACGCGAAGGAGACCGGAAGTTCTGCATGTCCCACGGCGGGGCTCCATTTTACCGAGGAGATGTTCAGGCGCCTTGACGAGAAGGGAATCGACCGGACGTTCGTCACACTCCATGTCGGGCTGGGGACGTTCCTTCCCGTGCGCTCGGAGAACATCGAGGAGCACAAGATGCACGAGGAGGTGTACACGATTCCGTTCGACGCCGCGGAGAAAATCAACAGGGCGAAGAGGGAGGGGCGCCCGATACTCGCTGTCGGGACGACTTCCGTCCGCACGCTCGAATCTGCCGCCGGAGACGACGGGCTCGTGAGAAGCGGCTCGTCGGCGACGCGGATATTCATGTATCCGGGCTACCGCTTCAAGTGCGTCAGCCAGATGTTCACGAATTTCCACACGCCCGAAAGCACGCTCATCATGCTCGTCAGCGCGTTCGCCGGCAGGGAGAACATCCTCGGCGCGTACAGGACTGCCGTTGAGAACAGGTACCGCTTTTTCAGCTACGGCGACGCGATGCTCATAAAATAGGGGGAGATGTGTTTCTTCTGGTGCTTGCTTTTTTCCTTATAATACTCGGGCTTGTCGGCGCGTTCCTTCCCGCGCTTCCCGGACCTCCCGTCTCATGGCTCGGGCTCC
Source organism: Treponema saccharophilum DSM 2985 (assembly GCF_000255555.1). Lineage (GTDB taxonomy): Bacteria > Spirochaetota > Spirochaetia > Treponematales > Treponemataceae > Treponema_D > Treponema_D saccharophilum. The sequence goes on along the minus strand of NZ_AGRW01000051.1, from coordinate 176,038 downwards.
TCGCGGCATTCTTCTCCGCGTCGGCGTCGCTGTCGTTCGCGACGGTGGCTGTCTCGTTCGTCGTCATGGCGGCAGTCACGGCGATGGACTACCTTCTTCCCCCCGCGATGACGCGGAAATTCGGCGGCAGCAGGGCGGGCGGAATCGGGGCGACTGTCGGGCTCGTGGCGGGGCTTTTTCTTCCCCTTCCTGTCCTCGGCGTCATACTCTGCCCGTTTTTCGGGGCGTTCATCTTCGAATTCCTGAATTCCCCCGACGACACGGCGCGCGCCTTCAATTCCGCGTGGGGGGCGTTCATCGGCTTCCTGCTCGGTACGGGCGCGAAGGCTGCCGTCGCGGTGTCGTTCTTCTGGATTCTCGTCCTGAACCTCGTCAAGGGCTGGTTCTGATTTACGGCTGGGCAAGCTGCTCGAGGGAATAGCGGAGCAGGTTCGTGAATTGCGTCCGCGCAATTTCGTCGTTTTCGATTCCGCTCGCGCGCGACTCCTCGTCGAACATCTTTCCGCCCCGCTCGACCGCGCTTCTCACGGCGTTCCCGTCGAGCGGGAGCGGAAGCCCCGTCAGGCTGTTCTCGAATTCCGCGCTCCGCAGGATGATTTTTCCCGCGAACGCAATCCTGACCGTGGACAGCGTCCTGTCCTGGATGTCGGCGAGGAACGCGAACGACGCGGAGCTTTCGCCGAATTCCCGTTGTGGCCCGAGCTTCCTGAAAATCGCGAGCTCCCAGTCCTCATTCGGGATTTTTATCTTCGAGAGAATCCATTTCCACTTCATCTCTTCCGCGGCGAATTCCTTGAGCTTGAGGATGGGAACCGTCCTCGTCTCGTTCCGGATGTCGCTTCCCCGTATGAACTCGAACCTGGCGTCGAGCGCGAGGAGCGGCGCGAAGAGCGTGCGCGCGTGGCCGTCGTCCATCATCGAGAAGATGTTCCCGCCGAGTGTCGCGGCATTCCTGAGCGCGCGGTTCCCTATCGTTTTGACGGCGTCGCTCAAAAGTGCGGGGAGGTTCTTCCGCCCGATGTCCTCAATCTCCGCGAGCGTCATCGCGGGACCGAAGGTGAAATGCCTGTCCCATTTCTCGAACGATTTGAGCTCCTTTACGTTCCTCGACGGTACGCACCGTTTCGGAAGCTCGTCTGTCGCCGTTCCCCCGCCGATTATCCTGAGCCCGTCCTTTTTTTCCATCAGCGCGACAAGTTCCTGTATCGTCCGCGCGCCGAACACTTCCGGTTCGCTTGTTCCTGCCATATAAAACCTCAGCTTTTCATCCCGTCCCTGTCGTGCTTGAACGCCGTGGCGTAGAGAATCGCGTTCATGAATGCGTTCTTCTCGGTGCACGTGCACGACAGCCTCTCGGCGAATTCGAGGCATTCCTCCCTCGTCGGCCGGTACTTGCTTTCGAGCAGCTCGTGCACGGAAAGTATTTTCGCGGCGCTGCAGAATCCGCAGAGATGGACGCCAGCCTTTTTCAGCCCGTTGGCGATGTTCTCGTATGACTGCGTCGTTTTGAAATGCTCCAGCGTCGTGACGTCGGCGCCGTCAATCGTTCCTATCGGGATGCGGCAGCTTGGGACGGGCTTCCCGTCGAGCAGGACCGTGCAGACGCCGCACCGCCCCTTTCCGCATCCGGCTTTCGCGGAGAATATTTTTTCCGCGCGCAGGATGTCCAGGAGCTTCTCGTTCGGGTTCGCGTCAATCTCGGTGTCGCGCCCGTTTATTTTCAGATGTATCCTCATTCTGGTCTCCCTGCATTTTTTTTCAGCCGAGTATGTCGCGCTCTGTTATCGGAAGCCTGCTTATGGTACGCCCGCGCGCTACCGAGACTGCCGACGCGAACGCCGCCGGAACGACCGAGTCTATTATGTTCCCGATTTGCTTCGGCTCCCCGTCCGATTCCATGAATTGTATGCGTATGTCGTTGCATGAAAGGAGCTTTCCCTCCATCAGCTGCGGAAGCTGCTTCTGTATTTCGAGCCTTGCCTGCATTTCCATGAGCGGCTTGTTCTGTATGCGCCCGCAGTCGAACGCGACCGAAATCCGCTGGATGCCTACCGAAAGCGTGCACGCGTCGATTTCGACCTCGACAATGCACGCGGCGAACGCCGCGTCGACGAACGGTTTCCCGCCCGCATCGGCTCCGGCAGACGCGCACCGAATTCCCGTCGCGAGGTTCTCCCTCGTCTCCGCGCAGCATTCCTTCAGAAGCCGCGCCTTGATTCCGGTGTTCTCGCTCAGCGTGTCGGGCCAGTTGTTCTCCTTTCCCTCGTCGATTTTCGGGTCGAGGAAGACGAGCGTCCTGTCGATTTTGAGGATGTCCGACACTGTTCTCGTCCACGCGCCCCAGTCCGCGTCCGACACGGGGAACGACTCGATTACGAATTTTCCGTCGTCGTGGAGCTCCGTCCTCAGCACCGTCGGCCTTTTCGCGTACCCGATTCCCTCGACCGCGCACGCGAGCGCCGTCCCGACTTTGTTCGGCACCGACGGGGATACCGTGTCGAGGAAGTTCGTCCCGCTTTCCCTCATACGGTACGCGAAGAATTTCCGGTCGAACGCGCTCGAGTCGAATCCGCCTGGGAATTCCTTCCGCGTGCGGCAGTCGTCGTTCTTCGTCGCGGAAAGGTCCTGCCGCCTGATGAACGGGTCGAGACTCTGCGTCACCGCGTCTATCGCGTCCGCTATCCTGATTCCGCCGAACAGCGCGTTTTCCGCGTCGAGGTTCGCCTTCCTGAGCGTTTTCGGGGAGATTCCCGTGACCTCGGCGATGCGCTGCATCTGGCATTCCGCCGCGAAGAAGTCGTGCATCGCAATCGCCTTCATCTTCACGGAGCGGGGAGGGTTCTTCGAAGAGAGGATTTTCACGGAGACGCGCCTTTTTTCAGCCTTGTAGATTCCCGACGCGCCGAGGAGGAGCCGTTCCGCGATTTCCTCCGCGAATGGGCAGTACGCGCCTGCGTCGGCGGTAATCCGTATGTCGTCGGCGATGATGCGCCCGTCCTCCGACACCGCCGTTTTGTGCCTGACCGTTATCCGCGCGGGATTCTCCACGAACGATTCCTGCTCGCTTCTCGTGTACGAGAGCTTCACGGGCCGCCCCGTTTTGATTGAGGCGATGGCCGCCATAGCGGCGGCAATTTCGCTCTGGAATATCGCGCTCGAGCTTTTCTTCGATATGGGGGTGCGCGTGACCGATATTTTGTGCCGCGGAATTCCCGTGCAGGCGGAGAGCGACTCGCGCATGTTGTGTATCCATTGGTTCGGGGCGTAGACCGAGAGCCTGTCGCCGTCGAAATACGCCGCCGCCGCGTTCGTCTCCTTCATGGAAAGCGGTCGCATCGCGTTCTCCCACGTCTCGTCGACGACGAACGGCGCCTTCCCGAAGTCGTCCTGCGAGAAGCCCGCCGATTTTTCCGTGCGCGCGGCGATAATGGCCGTCCTTTCGCCGTCCGCTTTTTTGCGGGAGAAGTCGAGCTCAACCACGACGTCGGCTTTTCTCGCCGCGTCCCTGACTTCGCGCTCGTCCTCGCCGACGACAAGCGCGACCGGCTCGCCCTTGTACCGTATGTCGCCCGTGCAGAATATCTCCGCGTCCGTCCCGAGCATCGATACGGCGTTGCGCCCCGGAACGTCCGCCGCCGAAATGAGCTCCATCTTTCCCGTGCCGCCGGGAAGCGAGACCGATTTGATTTTCCCCGAGGGAACGGCGCTCCTGACGACGGACGCGAACATCATCCCCGGAAGAGCTATGTCCGTCGCGAACGTGCCGGAGAACGAAAGCTCGCGTTCCTTTTTAGGCATGGTGCGCGTTTCCCGTTTCGATGACGGACCGTATGACGTGGCTGACCGACGCGTCGTCCATGTACGGCCAGAGCGGCAGCGTTATCGTGCGCGCCGTCGCCTTCTCCGCGTTGGGGAGCGTCTCCGCGTTGTATTGCGGGAAATGCTCCTTCCACCACGTGAACCGGTGGATTGCGATGAAGTGCATGGAGATTCCGAGCCCACGCTCGCGGAGCTTCTCCATGAATTCGTTCCGCGTTATGGTGAGCTTGTCCTCGTTCAGCCTGATGAGGTAGAGGTGCCACGAATTCCCCTCGCCGTCGGGCGGAACCGTGAGGAAGTCGCACTTGGCGAACGCCTCGTTGAACCTCATCGCAATTTCCGTGCGGCTTTTCCGGAACGACTCCGCCTTCTTGAGCTGCTCCCGGCCGATTGCCGCGAGTATGTCCGGCATGTTCGACTTGTATCCCGGCGCGATTATGTCGTATTCCCAGCTCGCCTTCGGGTTCGTGTACCTGTCCCATGCGTCCCGGCTCATCCCGTGAAGGCGCATCTGCGCCATGCGCGCGCAAATCGAGTCGTCGCTCGTCGTGACCATTCCGCCCTCTCCGGTCGTCATCGTCTTCGTGGCGTAGAAACTGAACACGCCGACGTCGCCGAGCGTTCCCGCGAATCCCGCTTCCGTTTTCGAGGGGAATGAGTGGGCGGCGTCCTCGATGACGCGAATCCTGTTTTCCGCGGTGGAATACTTGTCGGCGAGCTGCCTGATTCTCTTCATGTCGCAGAGGTTTCCGGCAACATGGACGGGGACGATTGCCGCGACTTTGTGCTCCGTGTCCGCCCTGAGGATTTCCTCAATCGAGTCGGGTGATATCGAGTATGAGTCCGGCTCGATGTCCGCGAACATGACATCCGCCCCGAGGTGGATTGCGCTTGCCGCGGTGGAGACGAACGTGTACGGCGTCGTGATGACCGCCTTCCCGCGGGTGACGCCGCACGCCTCCATCGCGAGTATCATCCCGCTCGTGTTCGAGTTCACTGCCAGCGCGTGCTTCGAGCCGACGTAGCGTGCGAACTCATTCTCGAATTCGTGCGCCACTTTTCCTGTCGTAAGCCATCCGGAATCCATTACGTCAAGCACCGCCTTCTTCTCCTCGTCACCGATTGACGGGCGGAAGAACGGCACGTTCATTTTTTCTTCCATAAGTGTTTCTCCCATTTTTTTTCAGAGCGTGATTTTCTCGCCATCGCCGGACGACGATATGCTCCGCGACTGCGCCTTGTCCTTCGTCTGCTCGTAGAATTCGTCGAGCGTTTTGAAAGCTGCGCGGAGAATGCGTATCAGCTCGTCCCTGTTCCTGAATTTCTCCCTCATCCCTTCCCTGAAGAAGCATATCGGCTCAAGCTCCGAGAGCAGTTTTTCCAGCGCGCCTTCGTCCATCTCGATGTTGCGCAGTATGAGGATTTTCTCCCATTCCGTTTTCTGCGGGTTCTCCTCGTCAAGCCAGAGCGGCTCGTGGTTCCGCTCGCCCTCGCGCGCGCCGATTATCTTTATCTCGATGTCCTTTCCCGGCTCGTGCCCGGAGAATTTTATAATCTGCTCCGCCATGTCGAGTATTTTTATCGGCTCCCCCATGTCGAGGAGGTACGACTTCCCGTTCATGCCGACGCCGCCCGCCTCGAGCACGAGCGAGCATGCCTCGGGAATCGTCATGAAGAATCGCTCCATCTCCGGGTCGGTGACCGTTACGGGGCCGCCTGCCTTAATCTGCGACTGGAAGAGCGGGAGTATTGAGCCGCGCGAGCCGAGGACGTTCCCGAACCTCACGAACATGAACGACTGCCCGTCGCGCGCCTTTTTTGCCGAGCGCAGGACGAGCTTCTCCGAAAGCATCTTGCTGACCCCGTAGACGCTTACGGGCCCCACCGCCTTGTCCGTCGAGATGAGGACGAATTTCGACACGCCCGATTCGACCGAGGCGTCGAGCAGGTTCTTCGTCCCGAACACGTTGTTCTCGATGACCGCGACCGGGTTCTCCTCCATCATGGGAACGTGCTTGTACGCGGCGCAATGGAATATGACGTCGACGCGCGTCCTCTCGACTATGTAGCGGACGTATTCCCTGTCCTTCATGTCGCCTATTATGGGGACGACGGTCGCCTTCTCGCCGACGCCCTCGTTCTGGAGGACGATAAGCTCCCGGTAGATGTTCACGATCGAATTCTCGCCGTGCCCGAACAGGTAGAGCCTCTCCGCCCCGCCCGAAAGGAGCTGCCGCGCAAGCTCGCTTCCGATGGAGCCGCCGGCGCCTGTTATCATGACGCGCTTTCCCCGCAGGTATTTGAGGCTTTCGTGTAGCGGGATTATTATCGGGGTGCGTCCGAGTATGTCGAGCGGGTCGATGTCCCTCGTCTGCACGAGATGCGCCTTTCCCTCGACAATCTGGCTCACGCTCGGGAGAATCCTTATTCTCGCAAAGCCTCCGCGCATCAGGTTCTCGTATATTTCCTTGATTTTTTCCGGAGGCGCGCTCGGGATGGCGATGATTGCCTCGTCAAGCGGCCCGCATTTTATCACGGGGGCGACGCTCGCTATGGGACCGAGGACGGGAACGCCCTCTATTTCCGTTCCGACGAGCGATTTGTCGTCGTCCAGGAACGCCGCGACCTTCCCGAACACCTTCTTCCGCGATATGTCCTGCGCAATCATCTGCCCGGCAAAGCCTGCCCCGATGATGTACAGGTTCGATTCACTTTTCTGCAACATAACGCCGAGATTCTATCACAACTTGCCCGATTTGTTTTGCTGTTTCGGATGATGCGGCGGCTGAATCGCAGCGCGCGTTTCTCCGCGGGGCGAATGTTTACGAATGCGGAAAAAAAAACTATCATGAGCCTTTCCGGACTTCCGGATTCCTGCCGCAGCCGGCAGGATGCCAGTGTAAAACGATTTTTTTTGGAGGAAATATATGCCGCAGTTTTTGAAGCCGAGAACCGTTTTTGTCGGCGGCAATGGTAATGTCGAGCGCATCGGGCTTGGCGGGGACAATCCCGTCACAATCCAGACTATGTGGAAGGAGCCGATTGTCGGCGTGAAGGACGATTCCGCCCGCCTCGACTCAATCCGCTCGCGCATAGCCGAACTCAAGACGCTCGGGTGCGACATAATCCGCTTCGCCGTCCCCGATATGGCAAGCGCGGAGAGTTTCGTGGAGATATGCAAGTCGACGACGATGCCGCTCGTCGCTGACATACATTTCGATTACCGGCTCGCGCTCAAGTGCCTTGAGGGGCCGGTCGGCGCAATCCGCATAAACCCGGGCAACATCGGCGCGCGGGAGCGCGTGGAGGCCGTCGTCAACGGATGCCGCGAAAAGGGCGTCGCGATACGGATTGGGGTGAACACGGGAAGCCTTCCGAAGGACCTTGAGGCAAAGGTCGAGTCCGGGGCGATGAGCCGCGCCGCCGCTCTGTCGGAGACCGCCGCCAGGGAATGCGCGGTTTTCGACGAGCTCGGGTTCGACCAGTTCGCGGTCAGCATGAAGGCGTCCAGCGTCAGCGAGACCATCGAGGCGAACGAGGATTTCGCGTCGCGCTTTGACGTTCCGCTTCATATCGGCGTCACGGAGGCGGGGCCCCTCATAACGGGCGTCGTCAAGTCGACTCTGGCGTTCTCGAAGCTTCTCCGTGAGGGAATCGGCTCCACGATACGGGTGTCGCTTTCGTCAACTCCCGAGAACGAGGTCGTCACCGGGCTTGAGATTCTGCGAGAGTGCGGGAAGCGGAGCGGCGGCGTCACGCTCGTCTCGTGCCCGCGGTGCGGTAGAATCGGGTTCGACGTGCATTCGTTCATGGACAGGTGGCAGAACGAGCTCCTTTCGATGAAAAAGGACATAACGGTCGCCGTCATGGGCTGCGTCGTCAACGGCCCCGGCGAGGGAAAGCACGCCGATATCGGAATCGCTGGTGCCGGGGACAAGGCAATCATCTTCAAGAAGGGGAAAATTGTCCGAACAATCGACGTGAAAGATGCCGATAATGAATTCAGAAAGGAACTAATGTCTTTATGAATATCGGAATCTGTTCAGCTGCCAGGAAGATGGCGTTCGTCTGCGGGCTCGTCCTGTCCGCATCATTCTCTTTCCCGCAGGTCGCGCCTAAGCGTCCCGTCGCGAGCGAGTATTCGTGGCGCATCCTGGAGAACGCCCGCATCGCCTACGACGCTGCTGATTACGGCGAGGCGATGAACCTCGCGAACCGGGCGAAGGCGAACAGGCGCGCGGAGATTGCGTGGGAGGTCTACACCCTCGAGAATGCACTCTCTCCGCTGGCGGTCAGGAAGGTCGGCGACAGTTTCGGCGACGTCCTGAAAATCCTCGCGGAAAGGGACGAGAACGAGGCCGTCAAGCTGATAAACAAATACCTGCGCTTCTACGGCACGGGCTTTTTCGGCGATTCGATATCGAATCTCGTCGAATGGGTCAAGGAGAAGAACGTCTATCCCGAGGCGGATTTCCTTATAGGAAAAATCTATCAGCTTGAGGGCGAGTACAAGACGGCGTACGAATTCTACGAGAAGGCGCGCGTCGAGCGCGAGTACCTCGACATCCCGGACTTCCATTACGAGATTCTCTACGCGATGGTCGCGCTCGCGCTCGAGGCGAAGCGTCCCGACGATTACGAGCAGGCGCTCCTCCTCATACTCGATTCCGACCCGAAATTCAAGGATTCCGTTTTCCGGAACGCGTTCATGAAAATCCTCGACTCCGACAAGGCGGAGAACGCGGACAGGTTCTTCACGCTGTTCCGCGCGGAGGAGAACCGCTCCCTTGAGGCGCTTTTCGACTTGGGGAACGTCTACGAGCGCGCCGGACGCGACGAGAATGCACTCGTGTGCGCCGCCCTCGGCACGATAGAGTCGTTCACGCACATCTACGCGACGATATGCGAGCGCGACACGAGCTATTCGTTCACTACGTATGCCGATTTCCTCGAGAAGTGCGGTAAGTACGACGACATCATGACCTGGTGCGAGAAATACCACGTCTGGGAGCTGATGTTCCAGATGGGCGAGCGGCTGCAGAAGCGCGGGCGTCTTATCCTCGCTGACAGCTTCTTCCGGAAGATGGCGGCTGCGATGCCCGACCCGTACTGGAGGTCTGAGGCGGCGTCGAAGCTCGCAAAATAATCTGCCGTATCGAAAACGCCCCCGATGCCGGATGAAGGAAGTCCGCGTTTCGGGGGCAATTTTATGTCCGGAAAATAATGGAACTGTTCTAATGTGTCATGGTGAAATTCTGAAATCCATATGAATGTATCTTTTATTTTGGGCGGGAAGGTGATATAATCTCGTGATTACTGATAGCGTGACTATCAGCTTAAAAGTATAAATATCATTTTTAGGAAGAATAAAATATGTCTGATATTCGCGTTATCGAAGTTAAGGAAAACATTCTTGCCGACAACGACAAAGAGGCTCAGGTTTTGCGCGACAAACTCAAGTCAAAGAAAACGTTCCTGATGAATCTTATGTCGTCACCGGGCAGCGGAAAGACTACTACATTGCTGCGCACAGTCGAATCCCTAAAAGACAGAATTAAAATCGGAATCATGGAAGCTGATATTGATTCAAGTGTGGATGCTGAAACGATGGCTAGAGCTGGAGTCAAGTCGATTCAGCTGCACACTGGCGGAATGTGTCATTTGGATGCGGCAATGACCGAGCAAGGCTTAAACGAACTTAAATACGACGATTTGGATTTGGTCGTTCTGGAAAATGTTGGAAATCTTATTTGCCCTGCCGAGTTTGACACGGGGGCTGCAAAGAACGTTATGATTCTTTCTGTTCCGGAAGGACACGACAAGCCGTTAAAGTATCCTCTCATGTTCAGCAAGGTTGACGCTCTCATCATCAACAAAATTGACGTTATGCCGTATTTTGATTTTGATATGGAAAAACTTCGCGATTACGTTGGGAAGCTCAACAAGAACGTAAAAATCTTCCCGATTAGCGCGAAGACTGGCGAAGGCGTTAAAGACTGGACGGACTGGCTTTTGGGCGAAGTGAGCATTCATAATCAGTAAAACAAAACGGTCATTGAGCGAAGTCGAAATGACAATTTTTAGAGGTACAAAAAAAATGGCAGAAAAAGAAACAGTCAGACCACTTATTTTGCAGCTTGGTCAGAAGATTACGGACCGGCTTGGGCGAAAAATAAACGAAAATGACCCGGAGTACTGGGGATTGAACGAAATCGTAACCGACGAAATGGCAGAAGTTGCGCTCAAGATGGACGTGCGAAAGCCAATTACGCTCCCGCAGATTGCAAAGCGAACAGGAAAGGACGAAAAATATCTCGAAAATCTCCTTATGGACATGGCGATGGCCGGTCTTATTGAATACAACTGGGAAAACCCGAAACGCGAAAAACAGTACATTTTGCCGATGTTCGTTCCTGGAAGCGCGGAATTTACCAACATGAATCAGAAGCAGCTTGAAGCGCACCCGAAGCTCGGAAAATTCTTTGAGCGAATGAGTTTTGAGCCGCTTACGAAAGTTACTCCGATGGTTCCGGAGGGCGGTGCCGGAATCGGAATGCACGTTATTCCTGTGGAAAAGGCGATTGAAGCCGAGAATCAGAGCGTTTCGGTTGAGCACATTTCTCACTGGCTCGACAAATACGACGGAAAATGCGCGGCTTCTCCGTGCTCATGCCGTTTGAGCCGACGCACTTTTGATGAAGGCTGTGCCGACGACCCGGAAGATTGGTGTATTGGCGTTGGTGACATGGCTGATTATCTCGTGGAGACTAAACGCGGTCATTACGTTACCCGCGAAAAAGTCATGGAAATCCTGAAGCACGCCGAGGACAACGGATTTGTTCACCAGATTACGAATATTGACGGCGAGAACAAGATTTTTGCCATCTGTAACTGCAACGTGAACGTCTGTTACGCGCTCCGAACGAGTCAGCTTTTCAACACCCCGAATCTTTCCCGCTCGGCTTATGTTGCCCGTGTTGAAAGCGACAAGTGTGTTGCCTGCGGCCGATGCGTTGAGTATTGCCCGGCCGGGGCTGTTAAGCTTGGTCAGAAACTCTGCAAAAAAGACGGAAGCAAGGTTGAATATCCTAAGCACATTCTGCCGGACAACCACAAATGGAGCGAGAAAAACTGGGACGTTGATTACAGAAACACAAACCGAACTAACTGTTATTCGACAGGAACTGCACCGTGCAAGACTGCCTGCCCTGCCCACATCGGAATTCAGGGCTATTTGAAAATGGCGAGCGAAGGCCGCTACACGGAAGCCCTTGCCCTCATCAAGAAAGAAAATCCGTTCCCGGCGGTTTGCGGACGAATCTGCAACAAGCGGTGCGAGTCGGCATGTACCCGCGGAACGATTGACGAAGCGATTGCCATTGACGAAGTAAAGAAATTCATCGCTCAGAAAGATTTGGACTCTTCGACACGGTTTATCCCAAAAAAAGTTATTCCTTCGAACAGGGGCGAGTTTGAGCAGAAAATCGCGATTATCGGCGGAGGCCCGGCTGGACTTTCGTGCGCGTTCTACTTGGCGGAAAAAGGCTATCGCCCGACTGTTTTCGAGAAAAACAAGGTTGCCGGAGGTATGCTCGTTTACGGAATTCCAAGCTTCAAACTCGAAAAGGATGTCGTCCAGGCAGAAATCGACGTGATGAAGGAAATGGGCGTTGAAATCAAAACTGGAATTGAAGTGGGAAAGGACGTTACGATTTCCCAGCTCCGGGAACAGGGCTACAAGGCTTTCTACATTGCAATCGGATGCCAGGGCGGACGCAAGGCCGGAATCGCCGGAGAGGAGGCTGAGGGCGTTATGACTGCGGTAGACTTCCTGCGAACCGTTGCAGATGACCAGAATTACAAAGTGAACGGAAAAACCGTGGTTGTGGGCGGCGGAAACGTTGCCATCGACGTGAGCCGTACTGCATGGCGATGCGGCGGAACTGACGTTCAGCAATTCTGCCTTGAGCAGCGAAAAGAAATGCCAGCGACTCTTGAAGAAATTGAGGAAGCCGAAGAAGAAGGAATCAAAATCAACTGCGGATGGGGCCCGAAAGAGATTTTGACCGAAAACGGAAAAGTAAAAGGAATCGTGTTCAAAAAATGCGTTTCTGTAAAAGACGAAACTGGCAGATTCAACCCGAAATATGATGAAAACGACACGATGACCGTTGAGTGCGAAAATGTGTTCCTTTCGATTGGTCAGGCGATTGTTTGGGGCGACATGCTCAAAGACACAAAAGTTCAGCTTGGGCGCGGAAACGGCGTTGTTGCGGACGGACTTACCTATCAGACTGCCGAGCCTGATATTTTTGCGGGCGGCGACGTTTACACCGGCCCGAAATTCGCGATTGATGCGATTGCGGCCGGCAAAAAGGCTGCTGTTTCAATCCACAGATTCGTTCAGCCGCATTCAAGCATGACAATCGGACGCGACAAGCGTGAGTTCATTGAACTTGACAAGTCAAACATTAAGGTTGAGGGCTACGACAACACGCCTCGTCAGGTTCCTGGCAAAAAGACAGCGAGCGAAGTTGGAAGCAAGTTCAAGGAAACAAAAGTCTGCTTTACAGAAGAGCAGATTAAAAAGGAAACTGCACGTTGCTTGAGCTGCGGACAGAGCGTTGTTGACGAAAACAAGTGTATTGGCTGCGGCGTTTGTACGACAAAATGTGCATTCGACGCAATTCACCTGCATCGCGAGCACCCGAACGCAAGCCGCATGATTAAGAGCGAGGACAAACTGAAGGCAATCCTGCCGAATATCTTGAAGCGGGAAATCAAGATTCTTTTGAATCCGAACCGCAATTCGCTGGAAAAATAATGCACGAATTAGGAATTGTCTTTCATGTAATTAAGCGTCTTGAAAATCTTGCCGAGGAAAACAAACTTTCTGAAATTCAGAGCGTGACACTTGAAATCGGTGAGGTTAGCGGAGTTGTTCCTGAATATTTGCAGGACTGCTGGAAATGGGCTGTCAAAAAGACAGAAATCATGCAGAACTCCGAACTGAAAATCGAACCGATTGAGGCGGTAACAATTTGCAATGATTGCAAGAAAACGTACCGCACTGTCGAATTCGGAAAAACGTGCCCGAACTGCAAGAGCGACAACACCGTTCTGCAGGTTGGGAACGAAATGAACATAAAGCAAATTGAAGCGTGCTGAGGATACGGTCACTTACCATAAACCGGCACACTCAGGAGGAAAAAATGTTATTTCAAATTTACGGGACAACGGCAGTAAGTCAGCTTTTGGGCTGGTGTGCCGTATTTGTCGGATTGATTCTTGCGAACGAAATCGCCCGCAGGACTAAGGCTGGCGGAATTGCGCTTCTCGTTGCTCTTCCGCTCGCGCTCACGGCTTACTTTGTTGTGGTTGCTGTCGCTGCCGCAGGCGGCGCAGAATGGGCTTTGAAGAATCAGACTTATTTGTACATGAACGGTTGGTTCCACTACGCAAAACTCTACGCGGCAGATATCGGCTGTATCGGCTTCATGGTTTTGAAATACAAATGGGGAAAACTCGGAAAGGCTCACTGGTTCAAGGCTTGGCCTTTTGTTATCGTCGGAATCAACATTTTGATTGCAGTTGCATCTGATTTTGAGAGCGCAATCCGAGGTTCGCAGGCGCTTGCAGCCACAGGCGACCGCTGGTGGAAATCAAGCGAGAACGTATGGCTTTACGGCGGCTGGTGGAACTGGGCAAACGGAATCGCAGGTATTTTGAACATTCTTTGTATGACCGGCTGGTGGGGAATCTATTCTTCAAAAGACAAGCATCATCAGGATATGCTCTGGCCGGACATGACAATCTGGTTCATCCTCGCTTACGACGTTTGGAACTTCCAGTACACTTACGCGAACCTTCCGACTCATTCTTGGTACTGCGGTGTTGCGCTTCTTCTTGCTCCGACATTCGCGGCTGCTTTCTGGAACAAGGGCGGCTGGATTCAGAACCGCGCGAATACGCTCGCACTATGGTGCATGTTCGCCCAGGTTTTCCCTCTCTTCCAGATTAAGAATTGCGCAGTTTTGCCTTCTCTTTATGCGAACAACGTTCAGAATCTGAACGCATTCGATTTGACACAGGTTGCAGACATCGCCACGACGGGAATCAAGGCGAACCCGGTTCCGCAGGGAGTTGTAGCAATGCTCGCGCTCGCAATCAACGTTGTTGTTCTTGCCATGATTATAAAACGCTCTGTTGCCGCTAGGAAAAATCCTTACACCAACGAGATTTGGGTTGGAACGAAGGATTTTGAGGAAGCAATGGCACGGGCAGAATAGGAGATAATACATATGGCATGTTTTACGGTACCATTGGCGGAGGCTGTAATCGTTACGGCTGTCAAGGCTGTCGTTTTCAGGCGGAATGCGGACGGCGTCATCGGCGAGGCAAAAAAGGAAAAGCTCGCCGAAATAAAAGTGAGCATCAGGAATCTCGAGAAAATGCTTTACGGCGGAAGTTTTCTTCTCGCAATCGAGCATATCTATCACGGCGAAGTCGTTTTGTACCCGCCTTTCCTGACGGCAATGAAAAATCCCGAAGATATTCCGGAAATGCTTCACGAGATGGCGACTGTCGGAGTGGGGATGGCTGTTCTCGTTACCGCAGTCTGGGGCGCGGCAGTCGGCATAAGCGCCCTTTTCAGGAGGCGCTCAAAACGGTGCGCCGGTATGATTCGGGGGGCTGTCTGATGTGCTTGATTTTGACGATTTTAAGCGCGTCCGTTTTTTCGGTGATTTATCTGTTCGGCGGGAAGAATGCCGGAAACGCTGTCGCCCTAAAAGCGACGCTCCTCATGTTCTGGGCTGCGGCCTTGATGTGGAGCGTTGACGGCATCGCAAGCGTGCTTGGCGGCGAGCCGTTTTTCGACATCAGCGCCGAAGACGCGCTTCTCGGTGCTGTAATCATCGCTTCCGGCTGTGCCTTTTTCGGGCTTGTTTCTCTTTTGCAGCTGAAGAAGGCCGGAAAAGAGATTTCGCGCACCGATGTGGCGGAGTAAGCGGAAAGAAGCTCGTTTCGGCATCGGTTCGTTCAGAGCGGCGCCTTCCAAGGCAATCTGCTATAGGACATGAAAAATCCCGCCCGTTTTGGGCGGGATTTTTTGTTGCGGCAAAAAATCAGATGAATGATGAACCGCGCCTTTCCGTTCAGTACTGGAGACCGATTCCGATATATATCTCGACTGCGGAGCAGTTTTTCCTCCAGCTGCTGTCGAAAAGCTTGTCCACGACTTTGTCCACGATTTTTCTTCCCGCATCGATTCCGACGCTTCCCCTGACGACAAGGCTGCGCCATTTTGCGGGGTAGACGAGCATCTCAAGTCCTCCGGCGTACCATCCGTCCTTTATCGCGAACGCTTTTCCCGTCACGTCGTTCTTCGCGAGCGCCATGTCCCCGAACGGAGAGAGCTGTAGCTCGAAGTCGAAGTAGCGCATCCATCCTGTGTGCCGCGAAATCCACGACTCCTCGCCGAAAACCCAGCCTATCCATCCCGTCCAGTCCGTCGTCACTATGTGGACGGGTATGTCGAGGCTGAATACGATTGCCGCGGGGACGTCGAGCGCCTTCTTGTCGTAGTCGGCGTAATACTGGTCGTCCTTTATGCCGCGGAGCATGGAGCCGATTTTCTCGCTCCCGTCCATTGCCGCGAACGCGTACGCCTGCGCCGAAATCCCCGCGTATTTGAACGCCTTGTATGCCTTCAGCTTTGAATAGACCTTCACGGGATACGTGTCCTTCTGGAAGTTGTATCCGACCGTCTGCCCGAACGATACGGAAAGGCCGTTCCTGAAATTCCCGAGCCAGTCGATTCTTTCCGTTCCTATCGAGTGCCCGAACGTCAGGAGCGGGCTCGATATGTCGGAGTTCTCGGGGGAGATTCCGTCCTTGTCGTAGTTCACCTCGAATTCGACGGACGGCGTCCACTTGACGCTTCCCCAGTTCTCTATCTCCGCGATTTTCAGCGGGAGCGAGAATGTCGCGTCCGTCTTGAAGTAAAGTTCGTCGCCGTATTCCTCGTAGTCCATGTCGCGGTAGATTCCCTCCGTCAAGTCGAGCTTTATGGAATACGTGTCGAACGGAAGCTCGAACGTGAACCCGGTCTCGTAGCTGAATTCGGGGATGGTCTCGCCGAGCGTCATGTCGATTCCGAACGAGTTGTTCCACGATGAGTCGAAGGGACCTGCTTTGAACGGGTAGTCGTAGCTGAAATTCGCCCCGATTACGTAGTCCTTGTCCGAGCTGTCCTGCTCGTCGTATTCGATGGAGAAGTTGATGTCAGACGAGAGCACGCTCATCGTCCCGAGAAAATTCATGTCCTTGAGCTTGAGCTTGAGGTTCAGCCCGCTGTTCGAATTGTATTTGGGGTAGGGGACGAGTAGCATGTGCTTCGAGTCGGTGGCGCGCAGGTGCGCGTGGACAATCGTTATGCTTTCGCCGTCATCGTCTCCTTTCGGCGTGTCGCCCGTCGTTCCGTCCTCGTACTCGTACCGGTACGTCAGCTCCGCCGTGTCGAATACGCGCTGGTTCGTGAATTCCTGCTGGAGGTTGTCCATGTACGCGTGGAATTCCTCGTATGAGGAGAACACGCGCTTCGTGTTGACCTCGACGGCCTTCTCGACCGCGTATTGCTTCGTCCCGTCAAGCTCGTAGTCTATGTCGGCTATCCGGAATTTCTCCGCCATCGCCGCACCTGATGCGGAAAGTATCGCTGCTGCAAGGATTGCCTTTGGTGCGAGATTCATTCAGTATGCTCCTTTTCCTTTTATTACGACGTATATCGTCTTGCAGATTATCCACAAATCCAGCCATATCGACCAGTTCTGAATGTAGTACGAGTCGAGCGTTATCCTCTCCTCGTATCCCGTGTCCGAGCGTCCGGAAATCTGCCACATTCCGCTCAGCCCAGGCTGCACGGAGAGGATGAAGTCCTTCTTGTGCCCGTATTTCGTCAGCTCTGGCGTCGTGACGGGGCGCGGACCTACGAAGCTCATCTCCCCGACAAGTATGTTGAAGAACTGCGGAAGCTCGTCGATGCTCGTCTTCCTCAGAATCTTCCCTATTTTAGTCACGCGAGGGTCGTTCGTGAATTTCCTGTCGCGCTCCCATTCCGCGCGCATGTCCGGGTTCTCCGCCAGAATCTTGTCGAGCATCTTGTCGGCGTTCACGACCATCGAGCGGAATTTCCAGCATTTGAATTCCTTCCCGTTCTTCCCGATTCTCTTGTGCCCGTAGAAGACCGGCCCCTCGCTCGTCAGCTTGACGATTGCCGCGACGACCGCTATCACGGGAACCGTTACGGGGCTTGAGAGGAGCAGTATGAAGAGGTCAACGGCGCGCTTGAGGAGGAGCCCGAACCCCTTCGTCAGGTTGTGCGTCGAGGAGAAGCCGAGGATTCCGCCGAAGTCGCGGACGTTCATCGTTATCGTGTTCGTGTCCTGGATTTTCGGAATCTGTATCGTGTAGCGGTAATATGAGTTGATGTCGGTTATGTCCGGCTCGTAATCGCAGAGAATCGCGACCTTTATACCGCGCTTCTTTATCTCCTCGAAAATCTCGACCGAAGGCGGGTACACGGGAATGCCGTTGAGGACGGATATCCCGTCCGCCTTGCTGTCGATTATTATCGCTGGCTTGTAGCCGAAGTCAGGCCTCTTCATGAGACGCTCCGTTATGAACATGCCGCTTTTCCCGCTCTCGTAGATGACCGCGGGGACGCCGTACCATTTGTGCTTCCCGAACTGGTGCCGCGCAACCTCTCGTCCGAGCGGGAGCATGAGCGAGGCGAACGGAGTCGCGAGAATGAGCGCGACCATCAGCGGAATCTTGTCGTCCGCGTCCTCGACCTTTATCGACAGCGCAATCCCGACGAACGCGAAGAACGTGCATATCGAGAATTTCTTGACCTCGTCCTCTGGCGGCAGGACAAAACCCGGATACAGCCCCGCCGCGTAGAACACCGCGAGGATTGGCGGGAGGTATATCCCGTATGTGTAGAACGAGCGGAAATTTATCCACGAGTGGTTTATGAAATTTATTATGAAGAAGGATATGCCGATTGACAGCATTATCGTCACGCAGTCGCACAGCATGAGCAGGAACCCGGACGTGAAGGAGCTCGTCCTCCAGAAGTTCCTTTTGAAGTATGCGGTGAATTCGGATTGGTTTTTCTTGTCCATGCTTTTTTATCTTCCTTTTTCAATTTTTTCCCGGAATCAGTCGCGTTCCGCCGTCTTTTTTCCTTCCGCGCTCCGCTCCATCGCGCCGGCGATTTTCTCGGCGGAGACTTTGTAGGAATATTTCCCGGCGAGGGACTCGGGGACTGGCGCGGCCGCGCCCTTGAACGCGAGCATCTTGTCGGCAAGGTCGCGCGGGTCGGACACCTTGAAGAACGTCACCGGGAACCCGTCGTATATCTCCTTGAACACGGGAATGTCCGACACAATAGCGGGCGTCCCCACCGTCATCGCCTCGAGCGGCGGCATCCCGAATCCCTCGTAGAGCGACGGCTGCACGAGGAAATCCGCCTCCTTGTAGAGCTGCTTTATCTGCTCGTTCGAGACTTTCCCCGTGAACTCGATTTTTCCCTCAAGCTCCGCGGAAAGCTCGCGCAGGCGGGCCACGGTCTCCTCGTCGCCCGTGCGGAAGTTCTCCGCGTTTCCGACGATGAGGAGCTTTTTCTGGAATCCTTCCCGCACGGCGAGTACGAACGCGTCGAGGAGCGTTTTCAGCCCCTTGTGCTTCTTTATGTTTCCCACGAAGAGGATTGTCCCCGTCTTCTCTGTCTTCTCCGTCCCGTCATCCTTCGAAAGGAATGACGGCGCGGCGTTGTACGTTATCGAAATCGGCTTCGTGCACCGCAGGTTCGCCCGTATGCGCGAGGCGGAGAATTCCGACACGGTGAATATCTCCTCCGAAAGGTTTATCGCCCGCTGGTAGAAGAATTTGCGCCCGAGCCGCCCGAGAAAGCCCGTGAGCGACGGCACGTCGAGGAACACGACGTCGTGTATGGTCGAGAAGACGGGAATTCTTATGCCGCCCGGTATGTTGCAGTACGGCGTGAAGAAGAAATCGTACTGGTGGATTTTTTCGAGGACTTCCTTCGGGAACATGAACATCTCGTCGAACGAGAAGGGCTTCACGTCGCAGAAGCAGAACTCGACGTTCTTCATCCTGACGAAATCCATGCACTGCTCGTGCGTTCCGATGAGGAGGCATTCGTGCTCCTCCAAAAGCCACGGCACAAGTTCCGAAATGTAGGAGCCGATGCCCCCCGAGCCGATCATCCGGCAGTCAATAGCGATTTTCAGCATTTTTCTTTTTCCGAAAGGATCCCCTCTATGTGTTCCCTCAACTGCGCGCAGAACCGCTCCGTCGAGAACGATTTCGCGTGCTCCGCAATCTTCTCCGGGACGAACGCCCCGTTCCGCTCCAGCTCCTCGAATTTTTCCATCGCAATCATCAGCGCGTCCGCGGACTGGTGGCCGAAGAAGACGCCGGTCTTCCCGTCGACAACCGTCTCGAGCGCGCCGCCTTTCCCGAACGCGATGACCGGCCTTCCGCACGCCTGCGCCTCGACGGGTATTATCCCGAAGTCCTCCTCCGCGCAGAAAATGAGCGCGCGGCACCGCTGCAGATAATCCATCACCTCGTCGTCCTTTATCCGCCCGGTGAATGTGATGTCCGCGCCCTTGTAGAGCGACGCGATTTCCCTGAGCTCCTTTTCCTGGCTCCCGCCGCCGATTACGACGAGCTTCTTTCCTGTCTCGCCGCATGCCCGTATCGCGAGGTCAATCCTCTTGTACGGGACGAAGCGCGAGAAGACGACGAAGAAATCCTCGCTCGGCTTCCCGTTGGGGCGGAGACGCTGCGTGTCCACCGGCGGGAAGATGACTTTCGAGTCGAGGTTCCAGTATTTCTTTATCCTGCGCGCGATGTAGGCCGAATTCGCGATTATCGAGTCGATTCTCTGGCTCGAGACGAAATCCCAGAGCCGGATGCCCATCATCCATCTGTCCATGAAAAGCCTCGTCAGCGAGCCGCTCCGCTTCCTGTATTCGAAGAACTGGTCCCATGCGTAGCGCATGGGCGAGTGGATGTAGGCGATATGCGGGACGGAGGGCGGCGTTATGACGCCCTTCGCGCAGCTCGACGACGAGCAGAGCACGAGGTCGTATCCGGAGAAGTCGAACGACTCGAATGCTTTCGGCATGAGCGTGAGGAGTTTCGTATATATTTTTGTTGAGCCAGGTATTTTCTGGACGAACGATGTGCGGACTTTTTCCTTCGGGAAGATGCGCCCCATCTTCTTTTCGTCGTATACAAGCGTGTATATGTCCGCATCGGGGTAGAGGGACAGCATCGCCTCGACGACGCGCTCGGCACCGCCGTAGTTGACGAGCCAATCGTGAACAATAGCAACTTTCATATTTTCGGGATTATACATTTTTTTCGCGACCTCTTGAAGAGCGGGAAAAATCCGCTCATCCTTCATCACATTCCCCGTCGAGCCACCGTGCCGAGCAGGGCATCGTCCGTGATGTCGCTACTGCCGAGTGCGTCACGTCTTCGAGCCTTCTCCGCCATGACGGGGAAGGCACAATCTGAAGTTCCCGCCGATAAAAACGCCCGCGAGCGGGCGGATGACTGTCGTTCTGTTTTCTGTTCGGGATTTAGTTGTCCTCGATTTTGGATACCGCTTCGTACAATTTTTCAGCGGCGTTCCGGTACGTGTATTTCCGCAGCACGCCGTCGACGTCCTCTTTCTTTATGGGCTTTTCCGCCAGGTCGGGAAGGCTGCAGTTCGTGTCGCAGGCGTCTATGTAAGCCGCCGCGTTTCCGTAAATTTCTGGGAGGCTCGCGTTCTTTGAGACGATAATCTTTGCGCCCGCGGAGAGCGCCTCGAGCGGCGGAATGCCGAACCCCTCGTAATACGAAGGGAACACGAATGCCTCGCATCTCTTCATGAGCGCTTTTACCTCGCTGTCGGAAACATATCCCAGAAGAACGACGTTCCGGAGTTTCCTGATGTCCCCCAGCTCCGTGGATTTCATTCCGCCTATCGCCTTCCCGGAAATCGCGAACGTCTGCTCCGGGTTTCCTGCTGCGTATTCAAGAATCCAGCGCAGGTTCTTCCTTTTCTGAAGGCTTCCGAGCGTGAAAAAGAACCTGTTCTCGGCAAGCTGCGGGAACCTGCTGAAAATCCCGTTGTCCTCGGCTACGGAATTGAAATGCTCCCACCCGTTCGGGACGACAATGATGCGCTCGGCGTCCGTCTTGTATGCTTTTTGAATCTGCTTCTTGCTGAATTCGGAAACGGTGAGGATGAGCCGCGCGTTTTTCGCGATGTTCCTGTAATGGAGGCAGCTGTACGCGCGGATGAGCCTGTCCTTGAATGTCACGAAATCCCCCGGGAAGTCGTGCGCGTAAATGTCGTGGATGAAGCATATTCCGCTTTTTTTTCCGAGCGGGGCAGTGTTGGAGAAGTTGAGCGGAACGGCATTGCGCTTCTTTGCCTCCATCGCAATCTCAAACATATCCCATTTCGGGAAGCTCTTGAGGGGCTTTTCCGACAATATCGTATGGATGTTCCTGAATTCGGGAACGGTTTTTGCGTTGTTCGGCACCAGAATCGAGAACTCGATGCCCGATGCGTTTTTCTCCGCCAGAATGATGTCCAGCTGCCTGCACGTCTCGAATGCGAACCGCTCGATTCCCGTGAGGTTCCTGCAAAGAAAATTTCCGTTTATGAGAATCATGCCGGACAGAATATATTTTTTGCCGGATTGTTTCTACATCGCCGTTTTCTGGCGAACCGCAAAAAAAATGCCGAATCGGACGGAAAAATCCTGATTCGGCAGAACCTGCGGCGGAAAACCGATTAAAACCGCTTTTCAGCCTCTTTCAAATCCTCCTGATTGTCCACTTCGTACCAGATTCCCTGGTCGATTTTGAATCCCTTGAGAAGGCTTGAATCGGTTTCTGAGATGAACTTAAGGCATGTCTCATAATACGAATTCTTTCCGAAGACATTCATGAACGTCTCAAGGAACGGCAGATAATAGGTGTTTGTGAATTCTTTGGAGAATTTATAAATGTTGACCGTTTTGTAGTAAGATGGCTTTTCCTCGTTTTTCTGATTCTTCTTGACGATGAAGTTTGTGATTTCATCGTCCTTGTTCAGAAGCGTTACCGTTCCGTCCATCCAGTCTTCCCAGCGGCTTACTACGGCGAGATTCTTGTCCTCCGCGTTCACAAGGTCCTTTAAGACCTCCGGCTTGTAAACAAGGTCGCTTTCTATGAGCAGGGTGTCATCAGCTTTGAAGAACTCTTTCAGAAGGTAAAGCGAGTATATGTTGTTCGTTTTGTCGTAGTCGGGGTTCTCGCCGAATTCAATCTGCATCCCGTTCAGGCGTTTTTCATCAAAAGTTCTCCGGATAAAATCCTTAAGGACCTCGCTCTTGTAGCCAAGCCCGATGATTAATTTTTTTATGCCGGCTGCGACGAGAGCATCTATCGTTCGCTCAATCATGGGAATGCCATTTACTTTTACCATGCACTTTGGAACGGTATCGGTCAAAGGCCGGAGCCTGCTTCCTGTTCCTGCCGCTAAGATTATTGCTTGCATTATTTTCTTATTCCTCCTATAAAAAAATCGCGTTTGCCGTTATTGCTTTTCCTCAACTTTGTCAATCATGAACTGGCAGACCCTGTCGCCAGCCTCCCCTATGTGCATCCACGCCTCAGATTTTGCCTTGGCGCGGGCAGCCGCAAGAACGGGGGAGTCGCTCGCATTCTGAATTACATTTTTTATGTCCGTGAACTGCTCTTCTTTCAGTTCGATTCCGATTTTTTCAAGTGTCGTGAACTGCCATATCCGTTTGTTCGAGCCGTCCTCATCGTATACTTCGCTTGCGTCGTAGATTCGCAAATCAAGGTCGGCATTTACATACATGACGGGCTTGTCGCACAGGAAGGTGTAGTCATAAATGACAGAAGAGAAGTCCGAAATCATAATGTCTGCACGTTTTAGCGCGTAGATATTGTCCCTGTCGAAATTCCATTCGATGTTTGGGAATGACTCATATTTTTTCTGAAGGCGTTCGAGCATCTCGCTTTCCGACTTTTTTGACTGAGGATGTGGGCGGACGATTATATGCCAGCCTGTCTCAATAAGCGGTGTGAGCAGTTTTTCTCCGTACTTTGAAAGAATAGCGCTCGGACCCCATGAAGGGCAGAGAAGAACGGTAAACGCATGGTTCTCTTCCGCGGGAATCTGCTCCATCTTTTTCTTCAGCTCATCAAGGTATGTGCATCCTACCGTAACGAGCTCCTTCTCTTTTAAGCCCCGCGATTTTTCCAGATAGCGCAGGTCGTCTTTCTGATAGTCGCCCGTAAGAAGAACCGAGTCGAAGTAATCGATTCCGTAAAGGCGGTACATTGTCGCATCCCCTGAGCCATGCCGCAGGTGCGCATAATGCTTTACGGTTTTGCTCCTTTTCATCTGGTAAACGTCGAGTCCCGGGGTCGTCATTAATACGACACCGGCGCTGAGCATGTTCAGGCGGGCAAAAGCCTTGTTTCCTTCGCCTATGTATTCGCCCTTTACGAATTTGTAAGGCTCGTTGAGGAGCGGGTCGTTCTCCATTGATGTCAGATAAAAGACCTCAGTCCCGCGTTTTTCGAATGCGTCAAGAACCGGCTTGAAACAATTCAGGTATTGTCTGCCTTCGTTGTAGATTACATATTTTTTTGTGTTTGTGTCGGCCTTCGCTTTCCCGCCCGTAAAGAACAGCTGCAGTTTCAGCCATAATGCTCTTGCCAGAAAAAATAGCGTGGCTGCTACACCGATGCAGACCGAAAAAAGCATGCTGCCCGTGCCCGGGTCAATATATAATAGAAAGACATTCATTATTTTTTCTCCTGTTTATGAGGTTCAAAAGACCAGTTTGCGGAATCAAATATATTCCCGCTGACCCGTAGCCATTGGTCGTCTTTGACCGTGAATACATACTTGCTGCTGTTTTGGTATGGCATAAAAATGTCTGAGGTGCAAATCAATGCGCCGTTTTCCTTGTCGGCTTCAAGTTTTTTTCCTGTAAATGGGTTTGTCGGATTGTCAACGATTCCCTGTGTCAGCAGAAGCGGCGTGTCCGCATTGGTCATGAAATCGGTGTTGACTTTCAGATTTCCTGACTCATTGAAGTCCTTGAACATGAGGAGCGGGTGATAGTGGCCAGGCTGCATTTTCTCGAACTTCTCATCCCAGACGTATTCCCCTTCCTTGCCGGAGCTCCCGTGATCCGCAACCAGAACGATTCTGCAGTTGTCATAAACTCCTTCTGATTTCAGGTATTGGAACCACTCTCCGATTCTGCGTATTGCTCCGGCGTTCGAATGGTACAGGGAGTCGTTGGCGAATGAAGATGTGCCTTTGTTCGTGATTTTTGAGGAAGGCCTGTATTCCGGCGCCTGGAGAAACAGCGAGTCGTGGGGACAGTTGTTCGTGAGGTTGATGTACACATTTTCCTTTGAGGCGTTGAAATCCGTGAAGCGCTTCAGATAATCCAGGACGGAATATCCGTTCAGGTAATCGTTGAAATCATCGTTCGTTTTGTTTGCCGACCAATAGACGCCATCATTGTAAAAGGCCGGTCTCAGGAAAAGCGGTGAGGATTTGAAAAATCCGTACCACAGTATGTTCCTTTTGAGCGTGTCCGATGTGACTGAAATTTGAGCCGTGTCCTGATGCTCTTTGTACCACAAATCAAGGTAAACCGCATCGGTAAGGTGCGCATCGATGCTCGGATAGCCTTTATAAATGGAAAGGTCTGGCGTCCAGCTGTAATTGGCCCAGGTGGAATCCGTTACTGTCGCGGACCAGTTTCCGTCCGTCTGCTCGGTGAATATTCTAGGAAGGACAAGAAGGCATTCGTTCTGCTTGTCTACCAATGAAACGTCGCTGCGGGCGTTCATCGCTTCCGGCGTGTATTCATATCCTCCATAAACGGACGGCGCGCCGAGAAGCGTATGCCCGTTAAATGAGACTGTATTCTTGTAAAGGGTGAATCCTGAGAACTGCTCCTGAAGCTCCGGTATCTCCCTGAACATTTCCTCAATATACCTGTTCTGGGCTTTGTCCAAGTATATGTAGAGGACGTTTTTCCCTGTTTTCGACAAATGGAAAATGGGCTCGATTTTTGACATTGAGGCAATGCCGTTCGCCTTTACTTTTTCCTCATATGATTTGTAGCCCTTCGTGATTGTCACGCTGTTCATTACTCCCATGCCGAATAGGCTGATTGCCGCAAGGGAAAGAACGCTGTTGAAAATTTTCGTTTTGTTGCATTTGAAGACGAAAAAGAGTGCGGCCGCAAAAATTGCAAGAGCCAGCGCGTTGATTGCTATTTTTATTGGAGTGGAATCAACTGTTCCGATATCGGTGAATATGAGGAGCTTCGACAGGTTGCCGTAGTCTTCCGGGAACGCGAAATTGTTGAGGATGCACATTCCGAAAATGATTGAAAGCCCCGTCGCAATCAAAGTCTGCATTCGCTCGTGGTAAAGGAAAAATATCAATGAGGCCCAGACAAGGCAGAATCCCGCGGCCTGTGAAAGGGTGTTCTTCACGAAAAACATCGGGTTCCCGATGCCGTCTATGCCGCTGAATTCCTCCGGGGAGGACGCGATGAGGTTCGTCGGAATGAAATACCCTAAAAGGAGCGTAAGCGCGACTGCGGAAACTGCGAACAAAGAAAGGCGCAGTTTGAAATTGTCCCTCAGCGAAGTGTATGGATTGTCGATGAGCCAGTTCGCGAAGCGTACGTACAATGGAGCCGGGTAAACCAAAGCGAAAACGAAACTGACCAGCAGCGCCCTCGTAATTGAAAGGACATGTGCCGCAAAAATCCATATGATAAGGGCTGTGACGAGCGCGCAGGCGATGTAGTAAAGCGCTTTTACAGGATGCCGCATCTTGTAGAATATGTTTTTGACGAGGGAGAACAAATTGTTCATCGTCCAATACATTACGAGCCCTGCCGGCGAATCGTAGAGAATGATGACGAAGATAAGAGCCAGCCCGTACGTATAAAGCTTGTCTTTTATGGGGAATCCTCGCGTGTAAATCGTTCCGCTCACCATATTTATTATGGTCATAAGGATTGGAAGAACGTTCACATGGAAAGCTCCAATCATGAAAAGGGAGTCGGGGGCGCCCATGTCTCTGATGAACAGAAAGCTGTGCCCCTGCAAAGCCGTCATGTGGCTCAGGCACGCGTATGCCGCCGTAAAAAACGGAATCTGAATCAGGAGGCCGAACGCAGAGCGCAGCGCCATTATCGGGTGGTAATGCTGCTGCCTGTAATAGGTGGAAAGAATCATGTACTGCTCGTTGCCTTTGAAAACAGCCTTGATTTTTTCAATCTGGCTTTTCATGGCTTTCTGCTTGTTTCTCTCTATCTGCTGCCAGTGCTCCGCGACTATATAAAGCGGAAGCGTGAGAAGCGAAACCGCACAGCTTACGCCGATTATTGCGAAGCCTGTATCGTCAAAAAGTTTTTTGCAGAACATGAAAACAAGCTCGATTATTTGCGTAAGCGGGTATATAACGAGCGAATTGATGAGAGTTCCCATTGAATAAAACCTTCTTTAATTTGGATTCTCTTTTGGCTTAAGAAGGCGATGTTCTTGATAAGCCATAAAGAGTGGGGAAGGGCATCGAGATATGCCCGGATTGCTATATGGCAACATCGTGTTTCGGATTCCGGTGGTGTAAAACACAATGAAAATACTGGTATAAAATGCGCTCTGAATCAGCAAGCATATTTATAGAAGCGGGAAAATACTACTACTTTTTTGTTTTTTGGACTAGTGCGCTGCTTGAGCAGCCCGATTCCGGCTGGCAAAAGCCGTCTCGATTTTAATATTTAGAGATTTCAGAGCGCGCCATTGTGGAGCGGCAATCAGTTTCAACTAAATGTATCCACCGAAAATTCAGATGGAGCACGTATACGATAAAGGCGAAGTGCATGAAGAGAAGAGAAAATTTTTTAGAGGAGTCCATTA
The DNA here is from genome assembly GCF_000255555.1 of Treponema saccharophilum DSM 2985. Lineage (GTDB taxonomy): Bacteria > Spirochaetota > Spirochaetia > Treponematales > Treponemataceae > Treponema_D > Treponema_D saccharophilum. Next base: position 149,146 of record NZ_AGRW01000051.1, on the reverse strand, counting down.
AGAATCCGCCATCATTTTTTTATATTCTTCAAAATCACGGATATATTCTTTGCCGTCGTAATGTGTATTTGCAAGAACTAAAAGAACTGAATCCGGCGAAAAATCGTACATTTCTTTCCAGATCATTTTGGGAATATAGACTGCTTCCATGGGTTTGTTCAGCTCGACTATTTCTTTTTTGGTGCTGTCGGTAATCATGACTTTTGAGCTTCCGGCAACATTTACAAGAACAAATTCTGAATTCCTGTTTGCGTGCTGACCTCGAACGACTGTTGAGTCTGAGCCATAAATATAAAATGCACGGGCAATCTCAAAAGGAATGTCCTGCCCCCCCTCTATAACGACAAGTTTTCCGCGTTCATCTCCCAAATCCTTAAAATTCAAAAGCTTATACATTTCACTCATTTTGACTGCTCCTCATTTACAGGAATTCCGTAGGTGTTTTTGACCGTGAACTGCGGCGTTCCGTTCTGGTCAAGATAATTTTTGCCGATGTATTCGCCGATGAGACCTAAGAACACGGTCTGCAAGCCACCAAAAAAGAGGATAAGGGCCACAATGGAAGTCCAGCCGCTTTCGATTTCGGGATGAAGAATTTTGTCTATGATGAAGTAGACTGCCATCGCAATTGAAAGCATGATTACAAAGGCTCCGAGTCCCATCATGAAGCGCATCGGCTTAATCGAAAAGTTTACGAACATGCTCAGGCACAGGTGAATGAGCTTTCCGAGAGTGTAGTTTGATTTTCCAGCCTCGCGTGATTTATGCTCAACAAAAACTGAAGAATAACTGTTTGTGGCGCGGAGAATGAGTCCGTCAATATAAGGAAAAGGCCCCTTGTATTTGATGATTTCGTTAATCAAGGCCCGGTTAATAAGTTTGAAAGAGCAGAGATAAAGATTCTTTGGCTTTCCGATGAGCCATGTTGCAAGAATGTCGTTTATTTTGCTTCCGAGATTACGGAAAAGAGAGTGCTTCTTTTTGTGGTATTTTGCGTAAACAACATCATAGCCCTTTTCGGCTTCTTCAACGAGCTTCAGGATTTCTTCAGGCGGATTCTGCAGGTCATCGTCAATAATTGCCGCATAGTCTCCTGTGCAGTAATTTAAGCAGCACATGACGGCATTGTGCTCGCCATAGTTACGCCTTAAATCCACAAAACGCACATTGCCGTATTTTTTTACGATTGACTGGCAGACTTCGCTGGAATTGTCCCGGCTTCCGTCATTTGTCATTACAACCTCAAAATCCCGTCCTGAGAAAATTTCCTGCAGTTTATCTACGAGCTGGCCGATTGTGTCCGCACCGTTGTATACTGGAATACATATTGAAAGCTTCATTTTATTTCCTATACATTAAATTGATTGATTACTTCGATTACGTGGGCGACTTCTTCTTCTGTTGTTCCATAAGAAATCGGGAGCGATAAAACCGTATTGTGGATTTCTTCAGCAATAGGGGTGGCCTTTTGTTTTTTGAAAATCTCCTTGTAGCCTTCCTGATTGATTGGAGCGACAGGGTAGTGGATTTCAGTTTTGATTCCACTGTCCAAAAGGTATTGCTTTAACTCATCACGCTTTTGATGGCGGATTTGGAAAATGTGATAGACATCAAAATATTTTTCATCAACGCGGGGAAGAATGAACTTGCTTTTATCAAGGCCGCTAAAATACATCTGGGCAAGCCTGCGCTTTTTTGCCGTGATTTCTTCGATATGGCTGAGTTTTATGCGAAGAAATGCTGCCTGAATCTCGTCAAGCCGTGAGTTGATTCCGGTGTATTTGTTGTGGTAATGCTTTTCTGAGCCGTAGTTGCGCCAGGCACGGGCCATTTGTGCAAGCTCGTCGTTGTCAGTGCAAAGTGCGCCTGCATCTCCAAGTGCACCGAGATTTTTTGTAGGATAGAAACTGAATGCGCCGAAGTCTCCGAAAGAGCCTGTCATTTTTCCGTTGAATTTTGCTCCGTGTGACTGGGCACAATCCTCAACCAGACGGAGATTATGTTTTTTGCAGAAAGATGTGATTTTATCCATCTCGCAGGCTTTTCCGTACAGATGAACGACAAGAACTGCACTAGTGTTTGGAGTAAGGCTTTCCTCAAGCAAGTTGGGATTTATGTTGCAGGTTGAAATGTCCGGCTCTACAAGGACAGGATTGAGGCCAGCCTTTACGATTGCAAGAATCGATGCAATATATGTGTTTGACGGAACGAGAACATCGCTTCCTTTTGGAAGCTTAAGGCATTCAAGGGCTATGATGAGGGCGTCCAGGCCGCTTGCCACGCCTACACAATGCTTTGTTCCGACATACGAAGCAAATTCTTCCTCAAAAGATTTTACTTCCTGACCGAGAACATACCAGCCTTTTTCGATAAATCTGTCGAATACGGATTTAAACTCAGCCTCAAACTGCCTGTTCGTGCGAGATAGATTTTCGTAGGGGATGATTTCATTTTTAATTATGTTCATTGCAAAAATCCTGTTTTTATAGTCCTAATCTCTTGAGAATAAATCCCTTGTATAAACCTTGTCCCTGCAATCTTCCAAATCTTGTGTAATTCTGTTCGCAAGGATAACGTCGCACCTTGCTTTGAATTCAGCAAGGTCATTGCAGACTATGTATTTTTCAAATTCCGCGGTAGAAAGGGTTGGCTCATAGATTACAACTTTCACGCCTTCTCCACGAAGAATTTTCATGACATCCTGAATTGAGCTCTGCCGGAAGTTGTCGCTGTTGGCTTTCATTGTAAGGCGGTAAATTCCTACTGTTTCCGGACACTTCTCTAGTACATGACGGGCAATGTATTCCTTCCGCGTCCTGTTTGACTCGACGATTGCCGTCATGAGGTTCTGAGGAATGTTCGCGTAGTTTGCAAGAAGCTGCTTGGTGTCTTTTGGAAGGCAGTAGCCGCCGTAGCCAAAAGACGGGTTGTTGTAACCGTCACCAATTCGCGGGTCAAGGCTTACCCCCTGGATAATCTGTTTTGTATCGAGGTTGTGCATTTCGGCATAAGTGTCAAGTTCGTTAAAGTAGCTTACGCGCAGGGCAAGATAAGTGTTCGCAAAGAGCTTGATTGCTTCGGCTTCGGTAGGCTGGGTGAAAAGGGTAGGAATGTCCTTTTTTATTGCCCCCTCCTGCAAAAGCTCCGCAAAGGTATGGGCTGCCTTCTCCAGTTTTTTATTGTTCTTCGGGTAGCCCACAACAATTCGGCTGGGGTAAAGGTTGTCGTACAGTGCATGTCCTTCGCGAAGAAATTCTGGTGCAAAGAGTATGTTCAGCTCAGAAAACATCTTGCTTACTTCTTCGGTATATCCGACTGGAATAGTTGATTTTATGATGATGACTGCATTTCTGTTGAATTTATCGACAAGGGAAAGAACTGCCTCTACGCTCGAAGTGTCAAAGTAATTTTTGTGGGGGTCATAATTTGTCGGCGTGGAGATTATGATAAAATCAGCACCTGTATAGGCTACTTCAGCATCAGTTGTGGCAGTGAGGTGCAAATCTTTGGAGGAAAGATAATCTTCGATTTCCTTGTCAACAATTGGTGACTTTTTGCTGTTAATTAAATCGACCTTTTTCTGCACGATGTCAACCGCATAAACTTCATTATGCTGAGCTAAAAGAATTGCGTTTGAAAGTCCCACATAGCCGGTTCCTGCTACTGCTATTTTCATGTTTACTTTTCTCCTGATGCCTGAGTTATTTTTTTCCCTTTAATTTTTTCGCAAGGGAACGACATCCGCCGATAGTAGTCTCAAGTATAGCGAAAAAAAGTGGACAATGCAATTTAAGCTCAGCCAGCGTGAAGACAAGTGGCGACTGTAAAATCGGGATGATTCGCTTGTCGTTCAAAAGATGTACTTTCGTAAACTGAAATTTTGGATTTAAAATCATCTTCTGTATGTCTTCTGGAATTTCACCTGCGTCTTTTATCCGCTGCTGAATGCTTTTGTCTGCAAGTTTGTAGTAGGAAATATAATTCTTTCCCGCAGCTTCGCTTGAAAAATAGTGGATTATCTTTGCGTGTTCCAAGAATTCAAGCCCGCCCTGGCTAATCTGGCAATTCCACTCTCCTGATAGCTGTGTGTCTCCAAATCCGCACTGATAGAAAGCCTCGTTAAAAGCCCCCTGGTCATGGTGGTCATGCTTTACCCTGAATGAATATTCCCAAAGCTCATGCCATTTTTTGAAGAATTCACGGGATTTTTCACAGTCCCGATACAAAATCACGCCGCTGTTAATGTGAAAGCCTTGATTTTTGGTTCCTGTGTAGTGCATTTTCTTTTCGCGCTTCAAAAAGTAATCCTTATGCTTATGCTCTGAAAGCGGAACATGACCGTCAAGAACAGCTGCGAGAGAATAGTCAAACTTCTCGATGTCAGAAAGACTTTCACAGATGGCTGTGTCGCAGTCTATAAAGAGGAAGTCTCCAGTAATGTGTTCTGGAATCGTTGTCTTCAATACCCGGGAGCGTTCAACATTTCCAGCAGATTCTGGGAAATCTACAGCGACAATGTCTGAAACATATTTTTTTATTTCTTCGCGTTTTCCGGTAAAAGTGGAAGCAGTCCTGTTATCGGTAAGAATAATGACTTCTGCCTGAGGCATGTAATGTCTGAGCGAAAAGAGCGACATGAGGCACTGCTCATAGTAGAGGTCTTTTTCAGTTGAGGTTAGAACATAGACATATTTCATGATTCATTTCCTTTTGCTTTTATAGAGTATTCCACTGGGCAGCTGTGTTCTTTCATAGTCCAGCGCAATGATTTTATTGAAAAACCAAGTATCTGCGATATTGTCCTCATCATTTTTTCCGGTATATCTTCCTTCATTGTCAGGATTTTTAGAATCAAGGAGAAGTACATATTCTGGAAAAGCGTTTTTGGGGAATTCTTCGTAATAGGGCTGCAATCGGACATCATCGCAAAAAGTTCTCCAGGTTGTGGGGGTGTTGCTGTGAAGATTTTGAAATGCCGTGTAAGCCCATGTTGCGGCTCCAGATATGAAAATTGATTTATCGGATTTATTTTTATTCTTGCTTATATTCCTAAGCTCTGCCAACAATTCGTCATAGTAATTCTTGCTTTCTTTTGTTGTGTAAATTCCCTTTACTGGGCCTTCAGTGATTTTTTCAATATTTGTGTGAGGCTGAGGAATAAACAAAATATGCGGCGGAAGTTTTGCATCTCTGTAAATCAGGTTGGTACGATTAAACAAAGTAAAAGCAATGAGAATGAGAAGTGGAAGGCTTTTTGTTGTTTCAAATAGAGATTTTGAAACAACAAAATCAAGTCTTTTAAGAATGGAACTGAGGATGAGAACTTCCCCAATTGCAGCAACAGCCATCCCTATTGCACATACGCCAAAACCTGTGTCAGATGCGAAGCAGAAGAAATAGGCCAGGATTAATCCCGGAATGATGAAATAAAGCAGTTCATTTTTATATTCCCGAAGGAAATTTTTTGGTCGCAAATCAGAAAAAAGGATTGTTTCAAAAATCGTAAAATGAAAGAATGCCATTACGGCACTTCCGCAATCTTTTTTTATAAGGCAGTGTACAAAAAATAAGAGTGAATTGAGTACATGAAAGATTATTTTTTTCTTTGCAGAAAGCTGTATCTTTTTTTGCTTGACGACAATGCATGTGATAATCATTGGAAGCCAGGTCAGGACATAAGGAAAAATCAGCAGGCGCGGCATTTTGTAAAGGCGTTTTATCGTAAGAATGACGGTGTGCTTGTATGACGGATCATTGTAGGTGTAGTGCAGCCCCGAAAGAATATCAGACAGTGAATTGCCTGCAAAAACAAAAAACAGGTAGATGATTCCAGAAAACACTGTTCCAAGCCAGATAATTGAGATTTGCCTGATGTGGTTTCGGCTGATTGGAAGAATAAATGCAAAAATTGAAACGGCGATATAGGGAAGTACGAGGAAAGGATTGCAAAGAATTGATGAAGCAAAGAAGATTCCCGAAAAAAAAAGAAAAAACTTGCTGTAAGATAAAGAGAAAAAGGCATAGAGGCAGAGCAGGGCGATAAGATAACTTTCAAAGCCGATGGTGTAGTAAGATGGGCCGTTTATGCACGCCCGTGCAAATGAAAGTACAATGAGTGAAGCGCTACATGCAGAAAATGCGCTGTATTTTTTTGAAAGCAGAGTATAAGCGAAAAATGCTGTTAGTGTTTGAAAAATAATTGTCGCAATCCTGAAAAAGAGGAAAACTCCATCTGTTGAGCCGGTTGCCTTTATAAACAGAGCATACAGCGGATACAAAAGCGGCTCGTAAAATTGGGTGGGCGTCCAGTCATCGATTAAGAATCTGTCTCCTGAAAGGTAACGCTGCACATTGGAAAGGTAAAGACCTTCATCAGTCCAGGAAAAACCGTAGAACATGTTGTTTATGAGAATTGCTGAAAACAGCAAAATTATGATGTAGGGGAGGAGAGAAGAATATTTAGTTTTCATTTACTTTTTCCATTATGATTTGCTCTATTTTTGTCACGTCTGCTTCATGCAAAAGTGGATAGTTTTGCAAAATGTGTTCTAGAGAATATCGTTTCAAGATTCTATCAAACGGTATATTGTTTTTCCACTGACAGAATGCGAGAACAAACCCTGTCCAATATTCGGCTTGAGGATAAAATGGTTCTTGGATAGCTTCTTCAATCACTTTGGATAAATCTTTGTGCGGAAGGGCAAGCATTGCCAGTTCGTAGCCAGATTTGCCGCATAAAAAATCAGGATTTGCATTTTCAATTTGTGCGGGGATTATTGAATCCAAAAAGACATTCTGACTTTCCATTGGTGAAAGCCCCATGTTATGCAGCAGCAGCTGAAAAAAGAATCCCAGGTTCTTCTGTACGTCGCTTAAATACATTTCATCATAGGTGCAGGTCATTTAAAAGCTCCGGATTACGAACAATGTCAATCAGATAGGTCGAGGAATCAGGTTTTTGATTCCTCAGATTTTTCAAATATGCTTTTCGAGCGCTGGTATCTCGTGCAATATATTTTGGAAAGTAGATGTTTTGCTCAGCTTTTTCAGCGTTTATATATGAAATGCTTTCAAAGGCTTTTTCTGATTTCAAAACGACTTGCAGTCCGAGACTTCCGAGTTTCATGGATGTTGCAAGGGACTGAATAGGAATGATGTTTTCCAGAAAATCACTCGCAAATGAAAAATAGGAGTCGTTTGCCCTGTATCCGATGATGATGTCATATTCTGAATAGAAAAGATTGTAATGTGACGTAAGAAAATCCAAATTTTGCTTTCCAAGAGGAGATTTCGGTGAAAACACCCGGTTCTGCATGAGAATTGAAAGCCAGTGAAGGATGCTGAAAGAGGACGTTGAAAGGTCAAGTATCGAAAGACCTTCCGTCTTCAGTTCGTAGCAGTTTGCAAAGCCGTCCTTATTTTTCTGACAAGCCCATTCTTTTGCTAGTTCAACAGACTGTGTACAATAAAATCCCAGACCATAGTCGTTTCTCGGATTTCCGAATCCGAACTGAGGATTTTTGATTATGTTTTCTGAGCCATGATAAATCTGCATGCAGAGTTGTTATAGCATAATTTTTCTTTTATGCCGATAGCTTTAAAACTCTAGCAAATGTTTATAAAAACTCTGCTTTTCAGATTTTGCAATATCAATCTTATACGACAACTTGTGAATATCGCTCATTCGGCAAAGTTGCTCCCATCGCTTTTGAGAATACGGCTTGTTTAACTCTCGCTGCAAAATGTGAGGAGGTAAATCTGGAAACCACGGAATTTCATTCCATTCATCTTTGTAAAAATCAGCAGCAAGACTCATAAAAATAAAATAGTGAATTGCCGAGTTGTGATTTTTCCAATACTCATAAAGCAAATCGCGGGTAAGTGTTAAAATCGGATTTTGTTTTTCTGCCGACATAAACCAGTTCTGTGCTACAGTTGCATCATCATTCTTTTCTTTTGTCTTGAACACAAAAAGCGGAGTGTTAAAAGCATAATCGGGGTAAGTTGTGCAATAAACAGTAGCGTCAACCCACGTTCCGCCGTATTTTGTCAGAAGTTCAAGGCGGAGTAAATCTGAAAAATGAGTGTTGGAAATAATGCCTTTTTTGTATTTTTCTTTGATAAAATCGGGAAAATCAACATAATCATACAGATTTTTTGCTGTAATTATCTTAATTTCTTTGTTTGGCATTTGCTTTTTGAGCGAAGTAAGGCAGCTTTTGCACAATTCTGGAGCATTTTCTTCGCCTTGAAGCCAGCACCACCAGATTATATCGCTGTATTCGTGCGTTTTATTCTCAATTCGCTTGTAATTCAAAAGAAAATGCTTGTATTTTGCCTTGAGATAAGTGAAAACCACCCAGTTTTTGTTCACTTTTTTGATATTGCTGTCAGTTTCTTGAAAAGTAAGAGTGTACCAGATTTTTAGAACAATATAGCGCGCATAATCAAACGATTTTGTTTTTAACTCGCCATATTTTCCGCTTTTAAAAAGATTTTTTGCCTTTGAAAAGATGTTTGCCATAGTCTTTTTCTCCCATTACGCCGCAAGACTTGTTTTGATATCCGCAACAGAAGAAAAAGACGGCAAAAACACTTGACACGCAAATTTCAGCGCATCACAATTTGATTGATTGATTGCATTAGTATCTCCAAATATTTTTTTGCCAAATTCATCGGTTCGTAGTTTTCTGAAAGCGTATTTGCGATTTGTTCCAGCTTTTCATCAGTATCACGATTTGCAAGTTTTTCATACATAAGAAAAGAAAGCTCTTTTTCATCTTTTGCGTTTTCAACATAGTTGCAAAGCCCCATTGTCGCCTCAAAAAGAGAAGTTTCTTTTGTGGAAATCACAGGGATTTTGCAAATCGCCGCTTCCACAGGAGTGCGTCCAAAGCCTTCAAACAAAGATGGCGTTACAAAAAGTCTTGCATTTGTCAAAAGCCAATTTCGCTCTTCATCGCTCACGCGAAAAAGCATTTTCACACGTTCTCTCAAGCCGTTTTTGGCGATAAATTCCTGCATTTCAGCAAAAATCGTTTCGTCTTTGTAGCCTCCGCAGAAAACTAAATCTTCATCGATTTTGTCTTTTATCAGATTGAACGCCTTGAGCAAAGTCATCGGGTTCTTTTTATCGATATAGGCATTGAGGTCAAGAATGTACTTTTTGCCTGACAAATATGCAATTTCGCTTTGTTTTGACACATCAAAGACAATCGAATTCGGAATTTTCGTAATTGAAGATGCTTTTTTTTTGTCAAGTGCAAAAGTTTTGATTATGTCGTTTTTTGTGTAATCCGAAACGGTCGTAAGCGCGCAGTTTTTGTCAGTAATAAAGCTCCAGCCGTCTTTTCCGTTTCTGTGAACGCGATAAATGTCGTGAATTGTGCATAGCGACGGCAATTTTGTTTTTACGAATGTGTAATCAACGCAATACGGAAACCAAATTGCGCTGCATTTTTTTTCTGCCACTCGCTTAAATATTCCGAGTTTTTTTAGATATTTTGTGCCTTTGAACTTTCCGTGAGATATTTTATTTGCGATTTCAATAGGCAAATAATTCAAAACGCAGAGTTCATATTGCGGGAAGCGTTCTTTAAAAAATGCCTCGTGGTTGTAATTCACAAAAAGCACAAAGTTATCTGCTTTTCCCATTCTCGCGAATGCGTCCAAAATATCAGCTGTGAAAATCGATGTCGAAAGTGAAAGTTTTTTGCTTTCTGCTTCGTTATGTCCAAATGCTGTGCAATCTATTGCTATCATATTATATATACCTCTTCATCATCTTCAAACACAGGAACGCCGCCCCAAACATTATTCATATAATTCTCGTCTAAAACCTTGTCAATTCGCACCTGCTTATCTTCAAGACTGTAAAGCGTGGTACTGCCGTCATCTTTGCTGTCTGCAATCCAAACCTCGTTGCGCCTCACAATATCGTGGCTCATAATCCGAGTTTCGTGAGTCGTGGTCAAAAGCTGAATATTGCGACTTTGAGCAATCTCAAAATATCGCTTCACAAACTCAATAGTCAATTTTGGGTGCAAACAACGGCTGATTTCGTCCATAATATACACCTTTTCTTTCTTGCTCTCAAGAATTTCAAGCAACTGAAACAACCTGTGCGTGCCGTCGCTTTCGCGTGCCATCGAAAACTCGACCTCTTTGCCGCCAATAATATGCACAAAACGCAAAACGCTATACTTCACACCGTCTTCATTCATCGTGAAAATATCTTGCCTGCTTCTTACAACCGCTGAATATTTTTTTTCGACAGTTATCCCCTTTGGAACAAGCTGCTTTATAATCGGCTTTTTATGTGAGATGCTAGAACAAGTTCCGCATGTTATACTTTTTCAAGACTTCTTTCTATAAAAATCATTTTTCAAAGTGTTCTATTTTGCATTCGTGCGCTTTTGTTTTCGTCATAATTCACACCAACAAAAAGTATTTCTACAGAATAATGGTACTAAAGAGAGCTATTTCCTTACTGACTTATGATATTTTTTAGCCAAATATAAAGTTTCGTTCGCTTTATGCCAAATCTGTTACTTAAAAAAATTCCTTTTTATTTTCATGTACAATCTGTAAAACCAAAGCATATTATATTTTAAGCAGAATAGAACTCTTTTTTGGCCTTTAGTTCTTGTATGGTGCAAATCTACATAAGGTTTTAACTCGTATAGACGTTTGTAATATGGCGAAAATATTGCATCAAAAATCAAATTCGAAATATGTTTATTGAGAATATATTCTTTGTTTTTTACCTCATTTTCATTTAAGAATTTGAAACGCTTTATAAAAATGCTTATAAAAATGCTTATACGCTCTGGCGGATAAACTTCTGGTCTTGAAAGCGAGTTTTGGCTTTCTAAATAATTGTAAAGACATTCATTTATAAAAATAAATTGCTTCACAAAATAAACGAACCTCATATTGAATTCAACATCTTCCGCAAGGTTCATAGATTCTTCAAATAAGATTTTATTGATTTTCAATTGTTTTGCACTATAAAAATTTCCCCATACAAAATTTAAATGAATATCAAGAGATTCAAAATCGTCTTTCAGACTGCATGAAAGTACAGAAGTGTTTTTTTCAAATTTATGGTGAATTGCTTCTGTCTTTGTTAACTGATTCCACCCGCAAATATAAAGGGTTTCATCGTGATTGTCTGGATTATTGTTTGCAGCAAAAACAACTTTTTCAAAACATGATTCGGACAAGAAATCGTCTGCATCTACGAAAGTGATGAAATCATCATCACAAGCATTTTCAAGTGCATATTTTATCCCGTTATTTCTTGCAGTAGAAACACCTTTATTCTCTTGATTTAATAAAACAAATCGTTTATCATCTGTGAAATTTTCGCAAATTTCTTTTGAACTATCTTTTGAACCATCATTCACCATTATACAAGTGAAATTCCTAAATGTCTGTTTTGAAATTGATTCAAGACAGATATTTAGATACTTTTCTGCATTGAAAATTGGAATAATTATATAAATTTTAACCTCATTTGCTGACATAGCCTACAAATCTCCAAAGTTTTATTGCTTGTTTTTTACTATTTTTTGTTTTATTGATTTCAAAATTTCAAAAACAATAGAATTTCTTTCCAGCAATAAAAGCAAAAAATAAGTTATAACTCCTGTTACAATTCCAAAAATCATTTTTGAATACTGGGTTTCAAAAAATCTTATAAAAAAGAACACTGTTATTCCCATTATAACGGAATTAAGAAAATATTTTAAAAATGAAAGTGAAAATTTGTGAACCTCAAAATATTTTCTTGCAAAGAATAGCTGTGTTGCTGTTACTAAAGATTCCGCTGAAACAGTTGCGATTGCAGCTCCAAATGCTTGAAATCGTGGAATCAAAACCAGATTCAAAGTAAAATTTGAAACTGCACCAATAATTTCTGATATTAGAGTATATTTTTCTTTCCCCATAGGGATTAAAATCTGGGAACCCAATAAAGACCCCATACCAATAATAACTATTATAGGATTCATCATTCGCATTACAGGAATTGCCCGAACATACTGAGCACCGCTCAATAGTAATATTACGCTTTCACTAAGAATAGAAAGTCCAACAGCACAAGGAATTGATATTAAAAACATTACATCAACACTTTTATAGACTAATCTATTAAAACTTTGAAAATCTTTTTTTCCAATATAATAAGATAATCTTGGCATTAGTATAAATCCAATGCTTGTTACAAGTTGCAAAACTATTTTGTTTATTTTTGTAGATGCCGTGTAAAGTCCAACTTGATAATCACTAGAAATCAAACCTACCATTGTTGTGTCAAGAGTTGTATAAATGGAAATGGCGACAGACATTCCAAAAAGAACCATTACAGGTTTTAAATGCTTGAGTGGATTGCCAATTTTGATACTTCTGAAAGAAATATATTTTTTTGCATGGAAGAAATTGAGTACATTTGAACCTACATTTGCAAAAACTGAAATTCCTGCGTATTTTATGTAGTCAGCCTCAGTTTTTACAAATACAAACAAAAAAAACAAACTAAGAATTTGAAAAACAAGATGTCTGATTGTTATATAAAAGTAATCTTCTTCGGCTTTATAAAGCCAGTCCATACCAATTGTTGTAAAAATAATTGTAGTGCTACAAACAAGAAGAACTGCTCTATATGCAACAAATTTAGGAATAAAAAATATTGCTACAATAAGACAAATATATGCAATGAGTGTTGAGATACAATTGAGTATAAAAACTTCTTTGCAGAAAGCACTAAGTTTTACTTTGTCATCACGAAGTTTTGCGGCTTCCCGAATAGCATACATATAAATTCCAAGAGCAGCAAAGACTGAAAAATATGTTACTATTGACTGCGCAAAATTCACTTTTCCAATTCCATTGGGCTGCAATACTCGAGAACTATATGGAAATGTTATAAGAGGAAATATTACTCCTAAAAAAGTTTTAAATATATTTAAAAAAGCATTTTTTTTCAGAGATTTCTGTGCCATAACATAAACTCCGAGTTATAGATACAATGATTTCAAAAATCTGTTCACATCTTGAAAGGCTGAAGATGAAAAATCCCAAAGTCCCTGCATTGCTGCTTCTCCAAGATTTCGTGGTATGTTTGCGGTTCCTGCCAAATAGGCTTGCAGTTTTGCTTTGTGAATATTGTAATGCGTTTTATCTTCGTTCTTTAAAAGAGATTCTGCTTCTGAAATATATTTTTCTGTTTGATTATACAGCAAAGAAACTTTTACAGAGTTTAGGCATAAATCTTCAAGCATACCAGCATTTTTATTGTTAGGCATTATAAAAATACCACATTTTATATTTCCCCGTGCAATTTCTCCTGCATGATTTGGCAAAAGAATGTCTGGTGTGTATTTCTTTACAATATTTGAAATACTTTCAAACGCAGAAGCAGCCTCGTTAGTTTCCGCATCACGAACAAAACCAATTTTTTTCACAGCAGAAAATCCTGTAGTTATGGCAACAGAAGGATACAATTTTGCAAACTTTAAATATCCACCTGCAGAACGAATAGTTACATTTTCAATCTGTAAATATTTTAGGAGAACTGAAAATAAATTTTCTTCATCTTTACATTCTACCAAAAGAAGTTTTTCGCTTTTTATTGCTTCGCTCATCTCAACTCCCAGCGCTCTTTTATTGCTTCTTTTGCAGCTTCTGGAGTTATTATAACAGCATTGTGATTTCCAGAAGAATCTCTCTCAAGACGTGTGATTGAAAGTTTATTTTCATCTGGTGCTTTTTCAATAAAAGATTCTATACATTCATACGAATGAGTTGTGGCAAACACTTGAATATTCTGTGAACTGCATATTTCAAAAAGAACAGCCCATAATTGAGCCATCGAAGTATGGTGCAAACCATTTTCAAATTCATCAATAAGAATAATTCCGTCTTTTAAGGTTGTAAGAGTCGTTATAATAGCAAGTATTTTTTCAATTCCCTGTCCCATTAAAGGAATTGGCAAAAGAGAAGAAAGCCCTATATCAACAAAAATACCTCCATTTGCACCTAACTGAATATCCTGAATATTCTTATCAACAGCCTTTAGAGCTTTTATAACTAAGTCTTTCTGCTTATTGATTATTAATCTGCTGAGGGCATTTGAATAATTGTAGCCAGACCAATCAGGAGTCCAGTAAAAAGACGGAGGAACTATATCACTGTTTTGTAATAAATTATTGTCAGCAACAGACTGATAAAGAGGATTTTTTGTATGCTGCTCTGGTGAATATTCCACAGAATATTTTTGTCCGTCAAAACGTTCCACATTTATTTTGTATAAACCTATAGCACGTTCTTGTTGTTGAGCAGTCTCTCTTGAAATAAATTGTTGAGCATTGATTTTTGGAGCATTGATGGAAAGAATTCTGCTTTCTTTTGTATCTATTGTAAGAGAAAACATTATAGGTTTTTCATAATTCAGATTATGAAAAGCTGTAAAAATATCATTATTAAAAAGCCTTCTTGCAGTATTTATTTGATTAAGAAGCATTCCATTTGGAAGTCCCAAACAAAATTGGATTGATTCAATAAAGGAACTTTTTCCGCAATTGTTCTCTCCTAAAATCAAATTAAATTGCTTAAAACCAGAAATGGTCAATTCATTTATTGAACGAAAATTTGATATACTAACAGTAGTTATATTCATATATACTCACTACACGCATAAAAGTTAAAACTGTTTTCACGGTTATGATATTCTCTAGGGATATGTTACAAAAAGTATGCTATTTTTTGATAGTTTGTCATTCCGAACTTGTTTCGGAATCTACTCTATCAAGGCAGATACTGAAAACTTGTTCAGCATGACAATAGTTTCTAAAGTATACTTTTCAAAACACTTCCTACTCTAGAATATCAAATAAACTCTAATAATTATACAAACTTAATCTTTTACCTGCAAGGCTTTAAATTTGTATATAAAGTCAAATCAAGCGGTTTTCTGAAATCTGCATAGTTTTTTATATGCAATACAGTCAATATTTTTTTTAAGTACCATTTTATTCTATAAAAGCCTTTTAATTTATGAGAAAGTTGCAAAGTTTTTCCAGTATATTGCTTGTAAAAAAGTCGGTACTGCTTTTTTAGCGGGTGATTACATTCTACATGCCACGGTTTATAAGTGGCAGAAAAATGCAAAATACAAGGATTCTTTCTTGCATTGTCAATTTCTGAATAAAAATGGCTATCTATGCACATATCATTTTTATCAAAATAAAATCCTTGAGTAAAATTATAACGGAAATCTGCCCATAAAACAGTGCCGTTCAAAACATGGTTCAGCGCGTCTTGGTCATGCCAAAGGCAAGCGTCTGGTTCTGAAGCAATATAATCAAGACATTTTTTCATAACATCATTTTTGCGCCACCAATCAAGATTTATGAGCATAACACCAGCGCAAAAATATCCGTTTTCTTTTGGGTACTTTAATCTGCAAAAATGATTTTCATTTGCATCCTGTTCATCGTGGCAAACTGCGCAAGAGTAATTAGTTATGTCCAAATTATAAAAGTCTTTCAACGAATCAACACAAAGTGTATCTCCGTCTACAAAAAGCAATTTACTTTCAGGAATTATCTTCGGAAAATAAATGCGAAAATACGTTGCAATAGAAACGTGGTCGCCTTTTCTTATAGGAAAATCTGCAATATCTTTATCACTAAGTGCAATCATTTCTATTTTTGCATGCTTGCTATGAGGTTCTACAAATGATTGCAGCAGTCGAATACTATTTGCACAAAGATTTTGCGTGATGATAAAGAAATGAAAATTTTCGTTTCTATTTGATTCCAAAATTGAAGCAATAGATGTTCCTGTTGGAATCAAATAATTTTCGTCGGTGATAAGTGCTATGTTCATCATCTTATAAATTGATTTTTAATCCACCTTGTATATAGTAGCCGCGCATCCATGTACTTGCACCATACAAAGGGTCATTTATTCCCATAATAGTGAAACTTCCAGACAATAAAACATTCTTTGTCGCATAAAAATCTGTGAAAATGCCATAACTTCTTATAGAACGAAATCCAGAACGTTCTTCACTTGTTGTTGTTGTACGTATTGCTTGTATATATACATAGTTATTGTCTGTATTTTGATTTCTCCAAAATAAAAGCATACTGCCACGAGAGTGATATAACTTAAAGCCTGTAAATATTGAAATTCCACCATACCCTGTCCCAGAACCAAGCCATTGGCCACGGTTTGTATAGCCTTGGGGAATTTGATAATGCATACAGAAACTATAAGGATATTGAAATTGAAAATCTTGAGACATTTCAGTGTTACTCCATTCAAAAACAACCTCTCCTTTCAGATTATTTTTTTGACAAATGGGAACAATTTTTTTTACACCAACTGTGTAAACTGCAGTTCTTTCTGGATATGGGGTAAAAGGCTCTCCATCATCATATCCAATTTCACCATATGCCTCAAATCCAACATTAGGAAATACCCAGTCAGCACTTATAGAAAATTTTTGATCTTCTCCATTTCCTGTATTATCACCAACATAAGTATTTTCACGAATGGGAATGATATATTTTAAATTAGATGTTCTCCATTTTACCAAACAAATTCTATTTGCTGTTAATATGAGTCCAGGAATAAATGCAGGTGCATAAGACATACTAAGTCCATGAATCATATTATGGTCGTTCGAGCTATCCTCATCAAAATAATTACTCTCTGTTAAATAACCAGTCCAAATACGTCCTTCAATTGCACCCAAATTCCAGCCTAAAAATGGCATATAGATTTCTGTTTTACGCAAACCTACATCAACTTTTGGGTAAGATGCAGCATTGTTTGAATGCAAAAGAGGATTTAGCCAAGCAGGACCAAGCCAGATGGACTGCGTGCCAAAACCTACAGTAAATGTGTGCCATGACCAACGAACTTCTGTGTCACCCCAATCATAAGTCCAAAATGATGAATCACCGAATCTCTGAGGAGCATCAACACCGACATTATTGCCATATCCCCAGATATATGCATATTTATTTGTGTAATATGCGCTGTTGTCCATCAAATCAAACTCTTTGTTCTGTGAGTATGAAACCTGTGGCTTAAAAGTCAGCTCAAAACCATATGCCTCAAGCCGAGCGCCCGCGGTGAAACTGGTGTTGTAGCCTTTGCCCTGCCAGAGCGCGCCGTCGTTCTGCCCGTAAGGAGCGGCGGTGTTGTATGAATTGAACCATTCTGGTCCGTAGATTTTTACTTTTACGCTCTGGTCGATGCCGTTCGCGAAGCGGTTTTCGGCGGGCGTTTCGTTTTCCCAGAGCGTGAATTTCGTGCCGAGGTTGTTTCCCGCCCAGATGTGGTTCTCGTCTGTGATTGTCCATTCGCTGTCGCTTAATGTGCGGTAGCCGAGCGTCTGGCGCTCTGCCTGGCCCGTGAGAGAGAGAAAGTCGTAGTATTCCTCCTCCGCGGATTTCAGGGCTTCCTGTGCTGAGAGAAGCGGGGGGATAAGAAGCGATGCCAGCGCCAGAATTGTTTTTCTCATTTTTTTTCCGAAACTCCGTTTTTCGATCTGGAATCCGTGCGGACTTTTTTGACGGGCGGGATTATAGCAGTATTTTTTTTGTTGGGCTAGTTCGGCGGATGTTTTTGCGCGATGGAGGTTTTTGAGATTTTCTTTTGGGGATTTTTTGTATAAAATAAATTTAACGAATGGTTCGTTGAGATGATGTGGAGGCTTCTGGCGTCGCCGTTAGCCGCTTATTGCAAAAAAGTTCATAAGGTGGAATCAAAATGTTCGAGCTCGTCTTGTTCTTGTTTTTTGTCGTCGTCGCGGTCAGGCTCATCGTCGTCTTCCGCGACAAGATTCGTTTTTTTGCGACGGGGAGCGACAAGGGGTTCAGCTTCTCCGAGATTCGTTCCCTCTGGAGGCTTGCCGAAAGCGCCGGCGTCGAGGAGCCGGAGTCGCTGTTCTATTCCCACAACCTCGTCGATGACGCCATAACGCGGTTCATCGCCGAGTGCGAGGAGGCGGGGACCGTGTCGTCCCGCTCGAACCAGGAGTTCCTCAAGAAGCTCTACGCATACCGCACCCGGATAAGCCTCGAGCACGAGGACAAAAGGGGGCTGGACTCGACGAAATACCTCGATTCCGGGCAGAAAGTCCGCCTCATCCTTCCGGGGCACGGCGTCTTCCAGTCGGAGATTGTCGGCAACGAGGCGGACATCATAATACGGACGCCCACGCAGAACGGCTCCATCGTCATTCCCGGCGAGGATTGGGTCGACAGGAAGATAAGCGTCTATCTCTGGCGGAAGGGGGACGCCGCCTACGTTTTCGATTCCGTCGTTCTCGGGACGACATTCAGGAACGGCGTCACGGCGCTCAGGATAAGCCACTCGCACGAGCTTCTCAGGACGCAGAAGAGGCGTTCCATCCGCGCCGTCTGCTCGATTGAATGCAGGCTGTATTTCCTCGGGGAAGGCGATGTCGACTACGATGCCGTCGAAGAGGGCGCCGGCTACAAATGCCTCATCGAGGACGTCTCGGAGGACGGGGCGCTCGTCCGCGTGGGCGGGAAGGGCGTGCGCGACTCCCAGATAAAGCTCCAGTTCACGATAGGCGACGACCTCGTCGTCATGTTCGGCATCGTGCGCGCCGTCGAGTACGACAAGGCGAGGAACGAGTCCAAGCTGCATTTCGAGTGCATCCACCTTGACGACAAGATGAGGAACCAGGTTCTCGGATACGTGTACAAGGTTCTCCCCGAGAAAGAGAGGGAGGTCTTCGAGGCGATCGCCCAGACGGAGGAGGATGCCTCTGCTTCCGGCGACTTGCCGCCTGACGGCGCCGGTGACGAGGGTGCCGGAAGCGGCGGGGAGATTTCCGGGGAGGCTGGCGCGGATGCCGGAATTGGGCAGAAGGACGGGGACTCGGGGGTTCCTGAGCCGCCCGTGAATTTGTTCGACGAGAACGAGATATTCCGCTTGGACGGCGACAAGGACGGCGTGCAGTGAGTTTTCGCGCGAGGATATCCGCCGCATTGCTCGCCGCTGCTCTTTCCGGGGCGTTCTGCGATGACGGGGCGCTCGTCCGCTCGTTCCTGAAGGGGAGCGTGTCGGAGAAGACGGGGGCAGTCCGCGCGTCGACAGGGAGCGACGCTGAGCGGATGGCGGGGCTGGGAATCGATTTCTGCCTTTCCGTGTCGGGAATCCTCGGAGATGACCGGGACGTTCGCGCGCTCGCCCTTGCGTCCGTCCTCGCCCTGCCCGATGAATCCGTCCCGTCCGAGCGCGAGCGGCTGATGGCGCTTTTCCGGCAGTTTCCCGACGAGACGTTGCGGATTTCCGTCCTCGAGAAGCTCGCGTCGTCGCCTTCCGACTCCGTGCGGGGCGATTTGGTCTCGCTGTTCGCGGAGCTGTCGTCATCGTCGCCGTCGTCCGCCGCCTCGTATCTGGAGTCGCTGTCAAAATCGGGAAAAATCAGGGATAACAAAAATTTATTGCCGGAAATTGCGGAAAACGTTCTCTCGGACGCGATTTACAGTGTGGAGGCAGTTCCTGACGGAACCCTTTCCGCGGGCGAGCCGTCCGTCGCGCTCATGCTCCGCTCGTTCGGTGTCGTCGCGGAGGCTGGCTGGACGCGCGCCTCGCCGCTCGTTCCGAGGTGCTTTGCCCAATGCGTCAGGCTGTACCGCGCCGGTCTGGTGGAGGCGGAGTCTTTCGCTCGCCTCGTGTTCCTCTCGTCGCGCTTCCCGTCCGTGACGACGGTGGAGGCGATACGTTCCTGTCTGGCCGACTGCAACGCCCTCGTCGAGGGCGGCTCGGAGCAGCCTCCCGAAGCTGTCATGCTTTCGCTCATAACCGCGCTCGGCGAGCTCGGGGACAAGTCGGCGTTCGATGACCTGCTTTACGTCACGTACCTCGGGTATTCCGATTCCGTCGTGGCGAAGGCGCGGGAATCCCTGTCAAGGCTGCGCTGGTGACGCCCCGTTCCGTCGTCCGACCGATAAAAGGAGGCGGCGGATGTCTTTTTTCCGCTCCGTCACAAATCCTCTGTTCGCGTCCGCGCTGCTTGTCGCTTTGCTGCGCTATTCGGGGGTTGTCCGTGTCAGCCCCGGTTCCCTGTCGTCCCTCATCGAGCCTTCGTCGATAGTGTCCGTTCGGGGCGTCGTGGAGTCCGCGCCGAAGCGGATTCGCGGCGGCTCCTACATGATTCCGCTCCGTTGCACGTCCGTGTCGTCAAGGAGGGCCGTCTCCTCCGCGTCCGGCGCCGTCTCAATCATTGTTCCCGCCCGCATAATCGATTCCCGGAGCCCCGGAGGAATATTCACGTCCGCGCGCGGCTCGCCTGCTCCCCTTGTCGATGCGGGGCTCAGCGTCGAGGCGTCCGTCTCGGCGTGGAACCCTTACGGCGGCGGCTCGTTCCGCTCTGAGTCGATAAGGGATTGCGGCGGATGGGGCAGGGGAATCCCCGGCGCCCTGCGGAGAGCCCGCGCGGAGTGGAGGCGCTCCTTCAGGCGGCTCCTCGCCTCATGGGGGGACGCGGGCGGGCTTCTCCTCGCGCTTCTTTCCGGGATGAGGGACGGCACGTCCCCCGTGCTCGCCGAGAATTTCCGCAGGGCGGGGCTCTCTCATATCCTTGCGCTTTCGGGAATGCACATGTCGCTTTTCGGCGGCGCCGCAAGTGCCGCGGGCGGGATTTTCGGGCGGAGGGCAGGGCGCTTTTTCTCACTCGCCGCGGTCGTCGGCTTCGCCTGGTTCGCGGGGCTCTCCCCGTCGCTTCTGCGCGCGCTCTTTTTCGTCGCGGTTCCGTTCGTCGCGGGCGCGTTCCGGCTGCGGGAACCTGACGGGCTTGCGCTTCTGTCCCTCTCGTTCCTCATCCATTCCGCGGCTGTTCCGGAGCACGTCGCCGAGGTCTCCTTCATGCTGAGCTACTCGTCGCTTCTCGGCATAACACTTCTTTCCGGGGCGTTCCGGTCGGCCGTCTCCCCCGTCATCCGCGTTCCGTGGATTTCGTCTTCCCTTTCGGCGTCTGCTGCTGCTTTTGTGGCAACTGCCCCCGTGTCCGTTCTCGTGTTCGGGTATGCTTCTCCCGTCGGGATTGTCTCGACTCCGGTCGTCGCGCCGCTCGTCGTCGCGTTCATCGTTCTCGGCGCCGTATCCTTCGCGGCAAGTCTCGCCGCGCCTTTTCTTTCGCCGTTCTTCGGTGGTATTATGAACGCCATGTATTCGGCAGTTTTCGGCGCGTCCGCGTTCTTTGCGGAGCTTTCCGGGCTTCCGTGATATTTTCTTGGAGATAACTGATTGATGGAACATCCTGACTACAACTCGCCGCTCGCGCTCAAGGCTTTCCTTGACGGGAACGGCATGGCTATGCAGAAGAAGTTCGGGCAGAACTTCCTCGTCAACGGCGATGCCCGTCGGCGCATCGTGGACGCCCTCGACATCGACGGCTCGAAAAACGTCTGGGAGGTCGGGCCGGGGCTCGGCTCCATGACCGCGGAAATCCTGTCGCGGGGCGCGTCGCTGACGGCGTTCGAGATAGACAGGGGGTTCGCGCGCCTTGTCGGGGAATTTTTTGCGGATGAGGCAGCCCGCGGCAAATTCAGGCTCGTCGAGGGCGATGTCCTCAAGACGTGGAAGGGAGAGCTTGAGAAATCGGGCGTGCCCGACCGTTTTTTCGGGAACCTTCCTTATAATGTTGCCGCGACGATTGTCGCCGACACGATTGCGTCGGGCGTGAGGTTCGAGAAGGCGGTCGTCACCGTGCAGAAGGAGGTCGCCGTGAGGATGGCGGCCGATTGCGGGAGCGGCGACTATTCGTCTTTTTCGGTGCTGTGCCGCTGGGCATACAGAATATCGAACGTCGCCGACCTCGCGGGAGGAAATTTCTGGCCCGTCCCGCGCGTCGCCAGCCGTGCCGTCCTCATGGAGAGGCGGGACGGCTTCCCCGGATGCGCGAATCCCGGGCTCTTCATGGGCATGGTGAGGCAGCTTTTCAGCTCGCGTAGGAAGACCGTGAGGAACAACCTCGCGCGTCTTGCCGGCACCGATTCGGGGGACGTGATTTCGTCTGCCGGAATAGACCCGTCGTCGCGCGCGGAGTCGCTTTCCGTGGAAGAGCTGCTCGCTCTTTCCGACAAGCTCGGCGAATTCTTGGGGAGGATTGGCGATGGAAAAAACTGACATAGCGGGAAACATCTCGCGCATAAAGGCGGGGCTTCCGCCTTCTGTGCGGCTCGTCGCGGTGAGCAAATTCCATCCGGCGGAGAGCGTCGAGGAGGCGTTCCGCGCGGGGCAGGTACTGTTCGGGGAGAACCGCGTGCAGGAGGCCGCCGCGAAATTCGACGAGCTCCGTTCAAGGGGAATCGAGCCTGAGCTCCATATAATCGGCTCTCTGCAGCGGAACAAGGTCAAGGAGGCGGTGCGGATTGCGTCGTGCATCCAGTCCGTCGACAGGATGGAGCTCCTCTCCGAGATAGAGAAGCGGTGCGTGCAGCTCGGGAAGGCCGTCGACGTTCTCCTCGAGATAAAAACGGGCGAGGAAACGAAATCGGGCTTCACGTCCGGGAACGATGTCCGCGCCGCGCTCTCCGCGCTCTCCGCCGGCGAATTCCCGCATGTCACCGTGCGCGGTTTCATGACGATGGCGCCCAACACCGATGACGAGAAAGCCGTCCGCGACGCGTTCGCCTCCGTCAGGCGACTCCGCGACTCGATGGCCGCGGAATTCCCGGGGCTCGACCTCGGGGAGCTTTCTATGGGGATGAGCGGGGACTACCGTATTGCCGTCGAGGAGGGCTCGACGATGGTCAGGATAGGGACTGCAATATTCGGTGAGCGCGATTACGGGGAAGGCGCGTGAGCCGGGGCGTTTTTGCGGCGCTGCTCGCGTTCCTCGTCCTCTCGTCCAGTCCCGCCGCCGCCGAGTCTTCGAAGACGGGATGGGACGACGTAGATTTTCCCGTCTGGGCGAAGGATATCAGGAGGGCGGAGATAATAACGCTCGGCTCGCTTCCGTTCGTCACGCTGTGGACGACGCTCGGGTATTCGATTTTTGAGTACGGGGAATTCAGGAACCCGCTGAACAAAAGCTCGGATTCCTTTACGGTCGAGGACCAGAAGAAGATTATCGCAGTCTCCGCGGGGGCGTGCGTCGCGCTGGGCATCTTCGACTTGCTCGTCACGAAGGCGTCCCGCTCCGTGCGGGGAAGGCGCGTCCGCGAGGGCGGGGCTGTCACCGTCCGCCCGGGAAGCGGCGATGGGGGCGCGCGCCCGGATGAAGGCAGGGAATATCTTATGGAGGGGGTTTGCGAAGATGCCGTCTTTTAGGTTTGTCGTTCCCGACGGCGCAGGCTCGGGGCGGCTCGACAAATTCGTGGCGGATTCGTGCGATGGAATGAACCGCTCGAAGCTGAAATCGGGGCTGTCGTCGCTCCTGCTGAACGGGAAGCCGTCGAAGCTTTCTGCGAAGGTTCGCCCCGGGGATGTCGTCGAATTCGGATGGGAGGATTCTGTTCCGGACAACATTGAGCCGGAGGACATTCCCCTCAAGGTCATATACGAGGATGACGACGTCACTGTCGTCGACAAGGCGCAGGGGATGGTCACGCATCCCGCCGGCGGGAACTGGACGGGGACGCTCGTCAGCGCGCTCCTGTTCCGGTGGGGGCGCGGGACGATAGAGGATGTCTCAGGTGGCGGGGCAGAGCGGCTTCGCCCCGGAATAGTCCACCGGCTGGACAAGGACACTTCCGGCGTAATCATAACGGCGCGGAACAGGGCGAGCGAGGAATGGCTCCACGCGCAGTTTTCTGACCACCGGCTTTTGCGGAAGGAGTACGTCGCAATCTGCACGGGATGCCCGCCGTCGCGCGCAGGGAGAATCGACTCGTGGATAGCGCGGGATCCCGGCGACAGGAAGAAATTCCGCGCCGTTCCCGCGGGTGGTTCCGGGAGAAGCGCCCTGACGCTGTACCAGTGCGTCGCCGTCTATACCTGCGGGGGCGAGACGTATTCGCTCTTCCGCGTCCGGATAAAGACAGGGCGGACGCACCAGATTCGCGTGCATCTCAAGTCGATAGGGTGCCCCGTCCTTGGGGATCCGCTGTACGGGAAGGCTCCGGGGAGCCGCTCGACGTTCCGCTCCGCGACGCTCATGCTCCATGCGCGGATGCTCGGCATACGGCTTCCGGGGGCGCGCGTCCCGAGCGAATTCCGCGCCGACTATCCGGTCCGGTTCAGGAAAGTTATGAAGGTGCTTCATGAAAGATTCCGGAAGAATTGAGATACTGCACGCCCCGACCGATTCCGAGCCGTTCATCGTCCTCGACAAGCCGTCCGGCATGCCGACGGCGCCCCTTTCCGACGGGGACGAAAGCGCGCTCTCGTTCGCGCTGGAGTCCTTCCCGGAGGCGGGGGGCGTTTCGGGGAGAAAGGCGGTGGAGCGGGGGCTCGTCCACAGGCTCGACACCGCGACGAGCGGGCTTGTCCTCATAGCGTCCACCCAGGAATTCTACGATTTCATATCGGCCGAGCAGGACGCAGGGCGGTTCGTGAAGCATTACCGCGCCGATGTCGATGACATTCCGTCCTGCGCGTCCGAGCTCGGGGGATTTCCTCCCGTCCCGGCTTGCGTCCGCGCGGGAACGTTCCGCGTGGAAAGCTTTTTCCGCCCGTTCGGTCCGCGTGGCGCGTGCGTGCGTCCCGTTGCGGAAGGTTCGGGGCGTGCGGCGTCGCGGAAAGGCGGTACGCGCGTGTATTCGACCGGCGTGTCTCTGGCCGGGGGAAAGTCGAGGGCGCTCTGCTCCATAACGGCGGGGTTCCGCCATCAGGTGCGCTGCCATCTTGCGTGGTGCGGCTTCCCCGTCCGGGGCGACGCCCTCTACAATCCGCGCGGGGACGGCGGGCCGATGCTGTTCAGGGCGGTCGGGATTGAGTTCCCGGGGTTCTCGCTGCGCGTGGAGTGACCGCCGGAGACGGAAACGTCCCGCGGGGATTTCCGCGGGACGTTTTCCGATTGAAGCCGCTTCCGGCCTAGATTTTCTCGAATATGTAGTTGCAGAATGTCTTTATCCTGTTCATGAACGAGACCTCGACGCGCTCGTTGATTCCGCTCATGAACGGGATTTTGAGCACGTCCGCGCCCCCTATGGCGTAGAGTATCCAGTTGTCCCCGTCCCTGAACACGGTTATGACCGACTGCATCTTCTCCTTCCCGACGGCGTTGAACTTGTCGTGGTAGCGCAGCTTGTCGAGGTTCTTCATCATGTAGAAGTAGTTCGTGTCGCGCTTCTCTATGTCGATTTGCGACCTGAACTTCCCGAACACGGACATCTCCAGTATCGTCGAGAGCGTGGTCGTGTTCCCGCTGACCGTTTTCCCGGTCGTCTCCGCCGAGCTGTAAAGCTGGTACCATTCGCCCGTCCGCTCCGAGTAGTAGGGGATTCCCACGTACTGCGAGACGTCGGACAGGACGGCGTTTATGTTCTCCACGAGGTTCTCGTTGCCCTCGTAGGGGCGCACCTGTATTATCTCCGCGATGTATGTCGGGCCGAGCTTCCTCATCGCGTCGATGACCTGCTCTGTCTCCGCCGTCCTGTCAACGCTCGCCTTCTTCACGGAGCTTATGCTCTTGATGAGGACCTTCCCCGAGCCGAGCGTCGCGCGCTCCTCGTCCGTGAGGTTCTTGTTGAACGGATTTGCCCACAAGGCCGGCGAGATGATTGCGGCGGCCGCGATTATGAGCGTTCTCAAGTTGTTTTTCATTTTCGTTCTCCTTTTCGTTCCGATTTCGTTGCTGATATTCCCGCCGCGGGCAGGCTCACACATAACAAAGCGCTCCCGCCTGCGGTTACCGCCCTAGTCGCGGGATGCGTCGCTTTTGTCCATGGCGCTCTCCACCTTTCCTCCGGAGCTGTCTATTCTGCTGAACACGAAGTCCGCGAACGCCTTGACGCGGCCGGTGAACGCGGGCTCGACCCGCTCGCTTATGAAGGGCGGCCGTATGACGTTCGCGCCCCCGACGGCGTATATCGCCCAGTTTTTGCCCAGCCGGAACACCGCGACGACAGACTGCATCTTCTCGGGGCGGATGACGGTGAAGATGCCCTTGTACTTCAGCTTGTCCGTGTTCCGGAGCCTGTAGACGAACGTGTCGCCCCTGTTCTCGATGTCTATGCGCGAGTGGAACCGCCCGAACATGTCCATCTCGAGCGTCTCGAATATCGTCTTCACGCCGTCCTGCTCTCGCGTCTCCGTGACCTCGGCGTAGTTGTACAGCGGGAACCACGCCTGCTCGTGCTCCGACCAGTACGGGATTTCCGTGTACGACAGGAAATCGGACATCGCCTCGTCTATCCTCTCCACGAGGTCCTCGTTCCCTTCGTACGGCCTGAAGTTTATTATCTCCGCGATGTACCCGGATTTGAGGATGTTCCTGAGCGGCTCCGTCACGAGCCTCGTGTCCTCCGTGTCCTTGACGCAGAGCTTCTTCATCGACGACACGCTCCTGAGAACGACTCCGCCGGAATCCAGGATTTCCCTGTCGCTTTCCTTGAGCCTCCCGTTGAACATCGAGTCGAAGTCTATCCCGAGCGCCGTCGAGGCGGCGGCATGGACTGCGGCGAGCGAGAGCGCCGCTGCGACCGCCGCTGTTTTGATTCTCTCCGTGAGCATTCCCCCATGATAGAGGAAACGGCGCAAAAGTTCGAGCGGAAGCTGCCGGATGACGCCCGAAAAACGGCGACGGTGGCAACTTTTGTTTTTATACGTGGTATAATGGCGCATTATGATTGCACAGTATATGAAGGAGCTGATGGGCAGCAGGAGCGCATCGGCTATCAGGCGGATGTTCGAGGAGGGCATCGCGCTCAAGAAGGTACATGGCGAGGAGAACGTCTTCGATTTCTCCCTCGGGAATCCGGATCTCGACCCGCCGGAGAAGGTGCTCGCCGCCATCGAGGAGGTCGCCCGAGACCGCGCGCACGGCGCCCACGGGTACATGCCGAACGCAGGATACGGCTGGGTGCGCGACGAGATGGCGCGGAAGGTTTCCTCCGAGCAGGGGGTCGAGGTCGGCGGGCAGAACGTCGTGATGACCGTAGGCGCGGCAAGCGCGCTCAACTGCGTCCTCAAGGCGGTCGTCAATCCCGGTGACGAGGTCGTCGTCCCTGCTCCTTTCTTCGCGGAGTACCGGAACTACGTAAGGAACCATGGAGGCGTCCTTGTGGAGGTTCCCCCGGGGGACGGCTTCTCCCTCGATGTCGGGGCGATAGGCGCCCGGCTTACGGAGCGGACTGCCGCGGTGCTCATCAACTCCCCGAACAATCCCACCGGAAGGGTGTACAGGCGCGGCGAGATTGAGTCGCTCGCGGAAGTGCTCAGGAAGCATGCCGAGTCGTGCTCGCGCGCCCCGCTTCTCGTGTGCGACGAGCCGTACCGCGCGATAACATACGACGGCGCAGTCGTCGCGCCCGCGTTCCAGTGCTATGACGATTCGGTCGTCGTCACGTCGTTCGCGAAGGACTTGTCGCTTCCGGGCGAGCGGCTTGGGTACGTGGCCGTGAGCCCGCGCTGTTCGTTCGCGTCCGAGCTTGTCGGCGCCGTGACGTTCTCGCTCCGCGTCCTCGGGTGCGTCAACGCGCCGGCTTTCTTCCAGAAGGTCGTCGCGAAAAGCTGGGATGCAGAGGTCGATTACTCGTCGTACGAGCGGAGGCGCGACCTGCTCATGGAAATCCTTGACAGGGTGGGGATAGAGTACGCGCGGCCGGAGGGGGCGTTCTACCTTTTCTGCAAGGTTCCGGGGCGTTTTTCGGGCGGCGACGCTGAATTCTGCGACCTTCTGAAGAAGCATCTGGTGCTCTGCGCGCCCGGTGCCGGTTTCGGCGGGCCGGGGTGGTTCAGGCTCGCGTACTGCGTCCCCGAGTCCACCATAGTCAACTCGGAGCGCGCTTTCAGGGCTGCCGTCGCCGAAATCGGATGACGGTTTTCCGCTGTAGATAAATCAAGGAGATGCATGAATGAAGATTCTTATGGTTTCTGCGGAGGTCGTTCCCTTCGCGAAGACGGGCGGGCTTGCCGACGCGGTGTCCGCCCTTGCCGGAAATCTCAGCGAGCAGGGGCATGACGTCAAGATTGTCATGCCGCGCTACTACAAGATTGACAGGAAGAAGCTCACGCCGCTTCCTGGCGCGATGGGCGTCCCCGTGGGCGGCGGGCAGGAGTGGACCGAGGTCTACTCGGCGCCGCTTCCGGGATTCCCCAAGGCGACGGTCTATTTCATCGACCACGAGCAGTGCTTCGGGCGCGACGGCGTCTACGGGCCGACTCCGTCGTCGGATTTCCCCGACAACACGTACCGCTTCTCGCTCCTCGCCCACGGCGCGTTCCAGGTCTGCAACAAGCTCGGCTGGTTCCCGGACATAGTGCACGCGCACGACTGGTCGGCGGGGCTGGCGACCGTCCTCCTCAAGCATGTCTGCCGCTGGCAGGAGAAATTCCGGCACACGGCGAGCGTGTACACGATTCACAACATGGGCTATCAGGGCGTCTTCGGGAAGGACAAATTCCCCGACCTCGGGCTCGACTGGGGGCTGTACTACGGCGCGGGCTTCGAGCGGAACGGCGCGCTGAATTTCCTCCAGGCGGGAATTTCGTGCGCCGACATGGTGACCACGGTATCGCCGACGTACGCGCATGAGATTCAGACGCCCGAGGGCGGGTTCGGCCTCGACGGGCTCCTTCGCGTGAGAAGCGACGTCGTCCGCGGAATCGTGAACGGAGTCGACAAGTCCGTGTGGAACCCTGCTACGGACAGCCTCATACCGGCACGGTTCGGCGCGGGCGATATGGCGGGCAAGGCTGCGTGCAAGGCTGCGCTGCAGAAGGAGTTCGGGCTTCCCGTCCGCCCCGATGTCCCGCTCGTCGGCATGGTCGGGCGCCTCGTGTCGCAGAAAGGAATCGCGGAGGTTTTCGCGCCGTCATACGGTTCGGTGTATTCGATATGCTCCACGATGGACGTTCAGTTCGCCGTCATCGGCACGGGCGAGCGGTGGTGCGAGGATGAAATCCGCGAGCTTCAGTCGAAGCTCCCGAACTTCCGCGCGAAAATCGGGTATTCGGAGCGGGTGAGCCATCTCGTCGAGGCGGGCGCCGATTTCTTCCTCATGCCGTCCCAGTACGAGCCGTGCGGCCTGAACCAGATGTACAGCGAGCTTTACGGGACGCTGCCGATTGTCAGGCGCACGGGAGGCCTT
Organism: Treponema saccharophilum DSM 2985; assembly: GCF_000255555.1. Classification (GTDB taxonomy): domain Bacteria; phylum Spirochaetota; class Spirochaetia; order Treponematales; family Treponemataceae; genus Treponema_D; species Treponema_D saccharophilum. The sequence goes on along the minus strand of NZ_AGRW01000051.1, from coordinate 119,894 downwards.
GCGGACACCGTCGAGAACTACAACGAGCAGACGGGAGAGGGAACCGGATTCATGTTCGACTCTCTCACGCCGGGCGCCATATACGACACCGTGGGCTGGGCTGTGTGGGCCTATTACAACAGGAAGGAGCACATTCGGGCGATGCAGGAGCGCGCCATGGCGATGGACTTCTCGTGGAAGGCGAGCTGCGACGGATACGTCGAGGTCTACAAGGAGGCGCTCTCCCGCGGATGCTCCTGATTTTCCGCGCGCATGAAAAAATCCCCGCCGAATCCAGATGTTCGGATTCGGCGGGGATACCCTCCCACCTCCTGGAGGCAGTTTTGATTTTTTTTGTCCGGGGCGCCTGACCGCTAGAGGTCTTTTCCCGTTATCTTCCTGACGCACTCGTGGTAGAGCTCGCTCGTGCGCTTCACGACGTCGGCGTCGACTTCCTTTATGGTCGGGTCGCCCGCGAGGTTCTTCGACTTGAGCCAGTCGCGAACGAACTGCTTGTCGTAGCTTGCCGGGCTTGTGCCGACCTTGTATTCCTGAAGGTTCCAGAACCTGCTCGAGTCGGGCGTGAGCACCTCGTCCGCAAGCACGAGCTCCCCGTTCTCGTCGAGGCCGAACTCGAATTTCGTGTCGGCTATTATGATTCCGTTCTTGTATGCGTGGTCGTAGCATTTCTTGTAGATTGCGAGCGCCATGCTCTCAATCTTCTCGCCGAGCTCCTTTCCGAGGTCGTTCTTCATGTATTCGAGGGTGACGTTGATGTCGTGCCCCTCGGCTGCTTTCGTTGACGGCGTGACGATGGGCTCCTCGAGCTTCTCCGCCTGCTCGTATGCCCTGTCGAATTTGTGGCCGAGGAACGGCTCTCCCTTCTTGTACGCCTCGTACATGGAGCCGAACATGTATCCGCGGACGATGACCTCGTACGGTATCATCTTGAGTTTCTTCACGAGGATTGTCCGCCCCTCGTACTCGTCCTTCTGGAATTCGGCGGGCATGTCCTTTAGGTCAGATGATATCATGTGGTTCTTCACTATGTCCTTCGTCAGCTCGAACCAGTAGTTCGAAAGCGCGTTGAGGACCTTGCCCTTGTCCGTTATCATCGTGGGGAGTATGACGTCGAACGCGCTGATGCGGTCCGTCGTCACGATGACCATGCGGCCGTCCTCAAGATCGTAAACCTCGCGGACCTTGCCGCTGATTACCTTTTTCATAATTTCGTCTCCTTAAAGGTTTGGATGCTCAAAAAAGCGTGTTCGATTCTATTCCGAAAAGCGCTCTTCCACAATAGAGGGCATTTTCCCGGCAAAAAAAGCCGTTTGTTGAAAAGCGCGCCCCGAATCGGTATCATTGAGGCATTGTGTTATATCGTTATTCTACAGACAAGAAAGGCAGGCCTGTGCGCAAGGCCGTCGTCTACACGAAGGACGAGCACCTGATACCGAGGGAACGGATAGATCAGGATGCGTACAGGATTGTCGAGCACCTGCGCGGATGCGGGTTCGACGCCTACATCGTCGGGGGGGCGGTCCGCGACCTCCTCGTGGGCAAGTCGCCCAAGGACTTCGACATAGTCACCGACGCGACGCCGTCAAAGATAAAGCGGCTCTTCAGGAATTCAAGGATAATAGGAAAAAGGTTCAGGCTCGTGCACGTTTTCTTCGGCGAGAAGATTTTCGAGGTGTCCACGTTCCGTTCCGTCGCGTCCGGCTCCGTCGGGAACGATTTCGGGACGATGGACGAGGACGTGCAGCGGCGCGACTTCACGGCGAACGCCCTGTACTACGACCCGATAAAGGAGCAGGTCGTGGATTACGTCGGCGGCGTCGAGGATATCCGAAAGAAGGTCCTGCGCCCCGTCATACCGCTCGAGCACATATTCGAGGACGACCCGGTGAGGATGCTCCGCGCCATAAAATACGCGTCCTCGCTCGGATGCAGGATGCCGCACTCGCTCCGCTCCCGGATAAGGAAGTCCGCGCATCTTCTCTCGGCTGTCTCCCCGTCGCGCCTCACCGAGGAGCTCATGAAAATCGTGAACAGCGGGCATTCGTTCGAAATCGTTACGCTCGCGCTTGAATTCGACGTCTTCATGTACCTCCAGCCGTCGGCGTGCGCGATGATGTACGCGGACAGGAAATTCGAGAGAAGCTACATGATTCATCTGAAGGAGCTTGACGGGTTCGTGCGCGACAATCCCGACGCGCGGTTCGGCAAAAAGCTCGCGTTCCTCGTCTGCGATTTCATAGGAACCCTTACGGACTGGAAGAAGGAGGTTGACACGGATTCGGCCGCCGGAGAGCTGTACACGAGGACGTGGACGCAGTGCCGGAACTTCGTCCTGCCGATGAACCCGCAGCGGACGGAGCTCGAGTTCGCGATAAAGTCGTCCCTCCTGTCTCTCGGCGTCAACGTGCGGATTCAGAAGCCTCCGCGCGCCCAGGCCAGACGGCAGAGGAGGGGCTGACCGCATTTCCTTTATATGACGGGCTTCGCGCGCGGCTGCAGCATCTTGTCGACGACGATGAAAAGCTCCTCGATAAGGACGCCCGTCTCCGTCTCTATCATCTTTATTACGAAATCCTTCATTTTTTGGGTCATGTCGGCTATCGCCCCGTTGAAGGGCATGTCCGCGGTCAGCGTGAGCGTGTAGCCGGACGGCCCGTTTTTTATCGACAGCTTCTTCATCCGTATCTCGGAGTCGAACTGCGCCGTGTAGTCGAGCGTCAGCCTCGCGAGGGATGCGTGCGATATGTTCTTCCTCGCGTAAATCGAGAACGCGGGGCGGACTATCGATTTCTCGAACAGCTTAGACTGCTGGTTCCCCTCCGCCTTCTCGACCTCCGCCTGCTGCTTTATGCCGAACAGCTTCGCGAGCAGCGGTTTTTTCGCCACGGCAATCCTGATGGAGTCGACGAATATCTTCGAGTACGATTTGTCCTTCTGCCGTATCTCGTACGAGCGGACGGGGATGACGTGCTTTCCCTCTATCTGCCGGCTTCTCTTCGCCTCGTCCATCTCCTCCGGCGTCGCGACGTCCTCTATTCGTATGTATTTCACGGGCGGCGGAAGCTGGAGCCTCGTCGTTATTTTGAGAATCATCTTCTCCGACGTTCCGAGCACGAGGATTCTCCTGATGTGGTGGGAGAGGATTGCCTTGGCGACCCAGTCGCGGTGCTCCTTGTCGTCGAAGAGCGCGACCCTGACGGCTCCCATGTAGTTCTGCTCGAGCTTTGCCGACTTCCCCGCGATTATGCGCTCGTCCTGGATGAGCAGGCCGTCGTCGATAAGGGCGCGCGCCTTGAGTTTCTGCGCGATGAATTTCGCCCGGTAGCTCTTCCCGGTTCCGCTCGGGCCGTAGAATGCGTACACGGTGATGCCCTTTTTCGGGAGGCGGAGAAAGTCTGTTATGCGGGAGAAAGTCGGAAAAATCATCGGGGATGATAATAATGCGCGAATTCCCGTTTATCAAGTTTTCGCGCCGGCACGTATTGTCCCGCCGTCTATGACGCACCCGAACAGTTTGAGCGCGTCGGCGAGGTCCGGGGCGGGGGGCGCGAAAAGCGCGTCCGGAAGCCCGAGCGCCTTTTTCTTTTCCTCGTCATGGAAAACGATTTCCAGCGCGTGGAGGAAAAAATCCCTGCTCGATTTTATCTTCCCGCCGCCATATGCCTCGTCCCCGAGAAGCGGGAAGCCGTTCGCGGCGGACTGCGCCCGTATTTGGTGCGTCCGTCCCGTCTCGATGGTGAACGAGACGAGCGTCGCTTCCTTCCCGCACATCGTCCCGCGCGCAATCGGCTCGGCCGTGGTGATGCTCTCCTTCCCGCCGTCCGCTTCCGCGCCGAGGACGGTTACCGTCGCGAATGCCGTGCCGCCCGCTTCCGCGCCGCTTCCTCGCTCGATTCTGTCCGTCCATTTCGCGGCGCTCTCCATCGAGCCGAGGACGATTCCGATGTACCGCTTCTCGAGGCGGTGTTCCCTCATCATTTCCGAGAAGATGCGCGCTCCCTCCGCGTCCTGGGAGAAGGCGAGAAGCCCCGTCGTCTTCCTGTCGAGCCGGTGGAGGGGACCCGTCCTGAACGAGAGCGATGTTCCCGCTTTTTCCGAAGACAGACGCTCCGCCTCGACGATTTCGCTGAGCGATTTCGCCCCGCCGCGCGCCGGCTGGACCGGCATGTCGTAGGGCTTGTTGATTACGAGCAGGTGCCCGTTGCGGAACACTTCGTCCAGATGCGGGAAGCCTGTTTCCGCCCGGGGCTTTTTCTGCTGCGCGCTTTCCTGCGCGAGTATGACGGCTGCGACCGATATGACGTCGCCTTCCTTAATCCGCGTGTCCTCGCGGCTTTTTTTCCCGTTTACCTTGATGAGCCCTTTCCTGATTGCCTTGTAGAGCGGGGAGAGCGACTCCGTTCCGAGAAGCCGCCGCGCGATTTTGTCGAGCCGCTTTCCGTCGTCGTCCCTGCCCGCGTTGAAATGCCTGAAATCCATGCGTGGATTCTATCATATTGAAAAAAAGAGTCCATATTGCTAGAATCACCGCATGTTTTCGACTGTGAGTGGGCAGATTCACACCTTGCTTGTTAGCCCGACGTTTCTCGCGTGTGCGTTCAGTTGGGTGTGCGCGCAATTCCTAAAAACGATTATCAAGCTATTTTCTGGAAAAGTTCACAGTCTGATTGAGCTTTTTGATTTGATGTTCTGGCGTACCGGCGGGATGCCTTCATCCCATTCCGCCGTCGTCTCCTGCGTCGCGACATGTGTCGGCCTGAGGTCCGGACTGGACTCGGACGTGTTCATCGTTTCGTTCGTGCTTTTCTTCATAACGATACGCGATGCGCTCGGCGTGCGCCGCGCGAACGGAATCCATGCGAGGAGAATAAACGAGATAATATCCGTGTTGAATTTCTTCGAGAAGAAGAGCGTCGAGAAGGAACTTCCGAAAGAGGAGGAGCTTCCCGAGGACGTCCAGCAGGTGAAGGAGGTGAACGGCCATTCCCCGCTGGAGGTGTTCGTCGGCGTTCTTCTCGGCATTTTCGTGGGGATGGCTTTCTCGGTTCTCAAGTGAATGAATGATGTCTAGGTTCAGAATTTTGTTTTTTTGGGCGGCCTGCGCTGCAGTCTGCCTCTTTTCATTTCCATTGTTCTTCTTTTTGGGCAAGATGCCGTCTTCCGGAGGCAGGCTTTGGGACGGATATCGCGTCCTCCACGTTTCCGGCCCCGTGTCCGAATCCGCCGTGCTTTCCGTTTTGGAGGAGTCCGGCTGCGCTTCCGTCGTAAGCAGCTCTTCGTCGTTCGTCCCCGTCCATTTCGGTGACGGGTATGCTGTCCGCCGGAACGCCTTTTTCTCCGACGCGGAGGGCGGGGCCATGCTGTTCTACATTCCCGATTCCGATGAATCATGCCTTCCGGTCGCTGTTTCCGCGTTGTGCGCGCTAGACGGCGTTTCTGCGGGGACGGACGGCGGCGGGCACGGGGGATATCCGGCAGTTCCTGTCGTCATTCTCCTCGCCGCGGTGCTGGGGGCGCTTCCGTTCGTTCGACCGCGGAGGGTTTTTCTTGCCGCGTCGGCGTTTCCCGTCGCCCTCGTGATTTCACGGCCGTTCCTGTCGGTCGCGCTTGCGTGCGCGTTCTCCATCATCTGCTCTGCTGCCGTCTTGCGGAAGCTCCGCCGTTTCGATTTTGCCGGCGCGCTGTTCCGCTCTGTGCCGGCGTTGTCTGCCGCGCTTTTGCCGTTCCTCATCCTTTTGATTTCCGGTGCCGGAAACGCGGTCCTTTATGTTGTTTCCGTCGCGGATTCCCTTGCCTGCCTCTATCTTTTCGATTCCGTTCGGGACATGACGCTCGGATTTTTCCCGTGCAGAAGGAGGCTTGCCCCCGTCGCGGCTGGGCGGTTCGCGGCATCGGCCTTCCTTGCCGCCGCATTCGTCTGCGTCGTCGCCTGCACGGGCGGCATGGATTCGGGGTTCGGCGGGTTCTCGTTCGGGATTTCCGCGCCGTCAGTTTCCTCTGCGCCAAAAATTCCCGCGCCCGTCGCCGATGGGGCCGGAACGGAACTTCCTTGCCGGGACGATTTTTTCGCGTGGAGATGGAGCGAGGCTTCATGGCCGTACAGGCGTCTTTCGGCGCTCGGCTCTTCCGGCTCCGAAAAGGCGGAGGACGGGGATTTCGTGTCCGTCGTCGATTTCGAGGAGTCGCCGGAGGGGCTTATCGTTCCCGTTGAGCGGACTGTCCTCAGCTATGATGATGATTTCAGGTCGTCCGTTTCCGCCGAGGTCATGGCGGCGGGCGATTCCCTCGAGAAAGTGATTCTGTCGCAGGGGGAGCGCGGCTTCGCGTTCGTTCCTGCCGATTCTGCGTCCGGCGGCGAGCAGTTCGGTCTGCTGTCCGCTTTGCTTTATTTGTTGATACCGCTGGCTTTTGTCGTGTATCATTTTGTGATTGTAAAAAAATCAGGATTGAAAAATGGTTTCAGCGTCTAATTTCTATTCAGAGGACAAGGGGCTGTTCAGCCGTTCGCTGAACTCCTTCCTCCCTTCTACCGCCATCGTTCCCATCGAGGAGGAGAAGTCGCAGATACCCGTCGAGCCTGTCGTCTCCGTGGGCGATGTCGTCGCGGAGGGGCAGATTGTCGCCGTGGGCGGCGGCGTGAACGTCCATTCGCCCGTTCCTGGGACTGTCAGCGCAATCGGCGGCGAGCAGTACGCGAACGGAAAGCAGGGAAAGGCGATACGGATAAAGCTCGGCGGGAAATTCTCTTTCGTCGGGAAAAAACGCTCCCGTCACGACTGGCGCGCGCTCGGAAGGGATTCTCTTCTTCAGGTCATCAGGATGGCGGGAATCGTCAACACGTTCAAGGATATGTCCACGCTCTTCAACGAGATTTCGACGGAGGAGCGGAAGGTCGTTTTCGTCAGGCTTTTCGACGATGACCCGAGCCGAGTCGTCGATTCCTTCGTCGCGGAGAATTTCTCGGAGAAAGTAATCGAGGGGACTGCCGTGATTGCTCGGGCGTGCGGGGCTGCGGCCGTCGTTTTCGCGTACGAGAAGCAGAGCGCGGAATCACGCAGGATATACCGCGTCTCGAAGGATGACGGCTCCCCCGACCAGGAGCTTTTTCCCGGCATCGCGGTTCTGCGCGTCGGCGTCGACGGGAAGCACTATCCGTCAGGCACCGCGCTCGATTTGGTTTTCGCGTCGCGCTCGGCGTCGAAAGCGCTCGTCAAGGATAATCCCGATATCGCGGGATGCTTCGAGCCGGACGGGTTCCGCGATTCGTCCGCGCTGTTCATAGACCCGCAGACTGCCCTGTCCGCCTTCGAGGCTGCAGTCGAGAGGGTTCCCGTTATGGGGCGGTTCGTCCATGTCACGGGCGACTGTCTTAATTCCGCCGCGATACTGAACGTCAAAATCGGGACCACGCTCGGTGAGGTTGCCGAGCAGTGCGGCGGCTTCAAGAAGAAGCTTTCCCGGATAGTCGTGAACGGAATCGTCTCGGGCGTCTGCGTCGGAAGCCTCGATGTTCCCGTCTCGAAATTCGTAAAGTCAGTCGAGTTCATCCCGTCCGCGGAAGTCCGCTTCCAGAGCGTCGAAAATTGCGTGCGTTGCGGGCAGTGCCGGAAAATATGCCCGGTCAACTTGTGGCCTGGGAACATATACCGCGTTTTCAGGAACGTTGAGGACGACGACATCCACGATTTCGACGACAGCAAGACCGTCATTGAGTCGGCTCGGCTCTGCATCGAGTGCGGGCTCTGCAATTCGGTCTGCCCGTCGCGACTGCCGCTCAAGCAGATGATTGCGCTTGCGAAATCAGAGTCGATATAGGGAAGTGTGGAGGAAATGAGTTTGTTTTCGGGATTCAGTAAAAAAACGGCGCGGAAGTCGCGCGGATTCGAGCGTGTCGAGCTCGGGCCGTTCCGTTATCTTAGGCCTTCCGTCACGACGGAGACGTACTTCATAGTCGCGGCTCTCGTCCTGCAGGTCGTTATGCTTTTCGTCACGGGAAGTTTTCCCTCGATATTCGTAATCTGCGCGTCGCTTTCAGCCGCCTTCCTTTCGGAGTTCGCCGATGCCGACGCGCGCTCGAAGGATTCCTTCGTGTGGATGCTTGATTTGATGATGGGAATCTCGATAGGGCTTCTCCTTCCGTCGACGTATCCGCTCGTCGCCGTTTTCTTCGTGTCGCTGTGCGTCCTTCTGGTGAACAAGCTCGTTCTCGGGGGATTCGCGCGCTCGTGGGTTAACCCTGTCGCCGCGACCGTCGCCGTGTGCTGGATTGTCGGCGCCGATTATTTTCCGCAGATTTCCATCACTGCGGAGGATTTGCAGTCGAGGAACGTCGCGCTTTCCCTCATAAAGAACGGCGCGTTCCCGATGGTTCCGCTCGATGCCCGGATAACGAATTTCCTGAACGCGAAGGTTTTCAGCGTTCTCGGCGTGTCGATTCCGGACGGGTACGTCTCGCTGTTCTGGGACTCGAAATCGGTGATTCCGGCTTTCCGCTTCAATTTCCTGACGCTCATATCTTCGATAGTGCTGTTTGCGTTCGACGTGTATCCCGTCCTCATTCCGTGCCTCTTTATGGCCGTTTACGGGCTTCTCGTCCGCGTCGTCGCCCCGTTCCTGTGCGCGGGACCGTTCCTTCAGGGGGACGTGATTCTCGCGTATCTTTCGAGCGGGACGCTTTTCGGCGCGCTTTTTATATTGCAGTGGCGCGGGACCGTCCCGATGATGAACCGCGGGCGCGTTTTCTACGGGATTGCTGCCGGCTGCGTCGCGTTCTTCCTCGTCGGCGCGGGAACGTCCCCTGCGGGAATCGCCTTTACCGTCCTCGTGATGAACGTCCTCTCGCCGCTCATACAGGTTATGGAGAACAGGATTGAGCGGAAATATACGGAATCGATAGTCGAGGGGGTGCCGAATGAAAGCGAAGACTAAGAAAAACCTTGTGATTTACGGCAGTTTCTTCGGGATTCTGCTTGCGATGCTTGCCGCGATGTTCGCCGCCGTCTGGGGTGCCCGCCCGTCATGGAAAAAGGGGCTTGCGGCGGAGATTCAAGGCGTCCTGGAAAAATCGGGCGGCGATGTCCGTGTCGGCAGGTTCGTCGAGCTTGATTCGATGATATCGACGAGCAGCGCCCTTTACGAGCTTGATGGGAAGGATGCCGGCGGAAGGCTCGCGCTTGTCGTCAGGGTTCCGTCCCTTGTCGGACCCGTCCCAGCCGTCTTCACCTGCGCGCGCGACGGAAGCGGCGTCTCGTTCGAGGGATACGTCGGGGATTTCGGGCGTACCGTTCCCGTCCTGTCCTCGAGGATTTCGCGCGGAATCATGAATTACTGGATTTCGTTGGTTCCGCGGATTGTTTCACGGGCAAAAATTCCGGCGGAGGGTGATTTATGAACGACACAAAGGCGCAGAGAAGCAGCATTTATTTCCATATAGCGGCGATGCTTTCGATTCTCGTCCCCGTCCCGGGGCAGTTCGCGTACGGCGTTCTGGTGCTTGTCCTTTTCAATATACAGATGGCGAGCGTGACGCTGTTCTACCATCTCGTGAACAGGATGCGCATCGAGAATTTCAGGAATATTCTCGTCGCGTTCGAGATTATATTCGTCACGGTTCTCTACAAGCAACTGCTGATTGTCATTTGTCCAGTCGCGGCGCTTGCGCTCGGGTTCAGCCTTTATCTTCCCGCGCTGTCGGCCGTGGCGATATCGTTTTTCTTCGACCGGAACGATTCCCGGCTTGGCGAGCACCTTGCGGCGAGCATGTCGAGGAGCGTCCTCGTTACGGCGTATTCGCTCGTGTATTTCCTCATCCGCGAGCTTGTCGGGTACGCGACGTTCTCCGTTCCGGGAAACGGCGGAATCATCGTTTTCCACCTGCCGTTTTTTGGGAAGCCGACCGGTGCGGGCGTGTTCCTCGCGACGGTTCCCGGCGCGCTTGCGCTCGTCGCGGTGTCGCTGCTGCTCGTCATATTCGTCAGGCAGAAGCTCGGCATCGTCGCCAGCGCCCTTGCCGCAGGAAATGGGGAGGATGAGAAATGATTTCCGTTGTTATCTATTACATTGCATCTGCGTCGGCGGTTTTTTTCTACGGAATCGGGCTCGGGCGCACGATGTCGCTGAAGGACGACTCGTCGAAAATGATGCTCTCGTTCATAAAGGCTCTTTCGACCGTCTCGTCATCGACGGCCGTCGGCTACCTCGTGAACGACTGGCTTCTCGCCCCGATAGGGTTCTCGGAGATTTATCCGTTCGTCACGCTCCTAATATTCCTCGTGTTCTCGATTATCATCGAGATTTTCATCGGTGTCGGAATAAAAAAATCGAGCGCCGAATTCTCCGTCACGATACTCAGCACGCTTCTCGCGCTCGGCGAGGGCGTCTCGCTCGGACATGCCGTCGTCATATCGGTGTCGTGCGTGTTTTCGTTCTACCTGCTGATTTTCATTTTCTACGCGATACGGAACAGGGTGAGCTTCTACACGAACCCGAACGGGATAAAGATTTATCCCGTGCTTTTCGTGAGCCTTGCCGCCGTCATAATTGCGATTTGCGGCTGGAACATATCGTGGCTGAACGTTCTGTGAGCGGTTCTTTCGGAAGGCGAATTAAAATAAGGAAGGTTAAAAATGGTCGTGTCGTTTGTTTTTCTTTTTCTGATTGTCCTCGGGTGCAGCGGGATGCTTTTCTTTTTCTTCGGTTTTTTCGTTCCCGCGATACGCCTCCGCTACGACGGCATAGACGAGCTTCTTTCTGCGGAGGAGTACCTGAACGACGATTCAATCGAGAGCACCGCCGCGAGAAACGACCGCCTTTCAGGACGGACGTTCCGTGGATACGCGCGCATCGATTCGGGTACGGGGGAAGTTCCCGACGTGCGTCTTTCGTATAACGGCGACAGGAGCTGCAGCCTTTTCTTTTCCGTCTACGGTTCCCAATACATGGGCGAGAACAGGTGCATCGGTTTCGGAGACTGCCAGCGGATATGCGCGCAGAATGCGATTTCCATAGTCGATGGCGTCGCCGTCGTCAATTCCGCCTGCGATGGGTGCGGAAAATGCATCGATGCATGTCCCGTCTCCCTCATCTCGTTCTGCGAGACGAGGCCGTCCGTCGAAAACCGTGGCTTTAAATTTTGGAAAAGTTGCTATAAACTCTTCTCCGCGAAGAACAGGATATGAAAAAACCGAAAAAACTGAACGTATCTCTATCCCTAAAATTCAAATACTCCGCGTTGCAGAAGCCTTCCGATTTGGAGAAGGTATATCAGGCTGTCTACAAGAACGTTGCAGCCTTTTTTTATCAGAACCCGTCGTGCCGGGCAAGCGTTTTTTTTCCGGGACAGCTTCTGCTGTGGCTTGAGGGAGCGCATCCCGAATTCACCAAGATTTTTACGAAGATGGTCGCGAAACGGCAGGTCGAGGTGCTTGGCGGCGGTTTTTACGAGCCGCTGCTTCCGACCGTCTTTCCGATTGACAGGAGCGGGCAGATAGAATTCCTCACGTCGGAGCTGCGACGCATTTTCGGGAAGCGGCCGCGCGGAATCATGCTCTGCGCCTCCGTTTGGGACAATTCCCTCATCCCGTCCCTCCACAATTGCGGCATGGAGTACGCGTTCGTGAACAGCTCGCTCGTTCCCGACAAGAACCCGTTCCTCCCGTACATATCGAACGAGAAAGGCGCGTCCGTGAAGATTGTCGTCCAGGACGAGTCGTTCGTCCCCGACGGAAGCGAAAGCCCCCGCGATTTTCTCGATCGCATCCTCAAAAAAAGCTGCTCGCTTCCCGGTGACGGATTCGAGCGCATCGCCTCGATTCAGATTGACGAGGAGCAGTTTCCCGCGATGTTCGATTCCGGATGGATGCAGGAGATGTTCAGCCTCGCGCGCGGCGAATTCTCCGACAGGATTGAAGTTACCGTCCCCGTCGATTTTTTCAGCGAGTGCGACGATTTCGTTCAGTGCTACGTCCCCTCGGGAATGGCGGTCGGCTACGGCGCGGGAAATATTTTCGATTTCCTGCTCTCTCACCAGAGAAGCAAGGCGCTCTACAACAGGATGCTCCATATAAGCATGCTTCTCTCGCAGTGCCGCGGCGACAAGGGGCGGAGGAACAGCGCACGCGACAGCCTTTGGGTCTCGCAGTCCGGAGAGGCGTATCTCGGGCGCTCTGCCCGGATGCGGCAGCTTGCCTACAGGAACCTCGTCGAGGCGGAGAAGATGATTCGCGACGCTTCCGGCGACGGATTGTACCGCGATACGACGACCCGCTATGACTACGACGGCGACGGGCACGACGAGTACATTTTCTCGATGGGGCATTTCTGCGCCTGCGTTTCCCCCCGGGGCGCGCAAATTTTCGAGTTCGATGTGATGAAGAATTCGGGAAACTATGTCGACAACGATGACGGCAGGGGATTTTTCCTCAGCTATATAATGAATGACGCCGAATTTTTTGCGTACCGGTCGGCATCGGGCAGGACGGACGGCGTTTTTTCGAACTGCCTGTTCGATGAGGTCGATTTCAACGGGCAGAGAAACGAGGCGAAGCTTTTGGGCATGGGCGAATTCACCGATGACGACGGAAATGTCCAGCCTGTTTCGATAATAAAGAAATATGTCGCGAACTCGAACGGTTTCATGGTCCAGTTCATCGTGAAGAACGAGAGCCAGTTCGCGCTGAAGGGGCGTCTCGTCGTCGAGTCGAATTTCACGCAGATGGATTTCATAAATCCCGAGTCGAACAGCTATTCCGTCGAGGCTATCCACGGCTCCGACTGCTCGTCCGAGAAGATGACGATTTCCGATGGCGGCGACGAGCCATCGTTCACGCTTCCGGATGTCTCGTTCGTGCAGATAACGGACACGTTCAACGACATCTCCTTCGTCTACGAGCCGAACGAGAACTGCGACGTCATATTCATGCCGATTTCCCGCCAGAACGGGACGTTCGTCGCGTCTCTCTGTTGGAACGTCGATTTGACCGGCGGCCTTGAAATGGAGAAGACCGTCAACTTCGCGATAATAACTCCCAAAAAACGCCGCTAGGAAAGGCTTCTGTTTTTTTTCGTATTGCGAAGACCGACAGCTCGGGCTTTCATGCGGAATAATCGGAAGGTGTTTACGCTGAAAATCAAGACGCGGGTATTCATTATTTCTGATTTCATTGTGCAAAGGCATGCAAAAAAGTATAATTTCGCGCTATGAAAGATATGAAGAACATAAAGACTAAAAGATTAATCACGTCGGCATTGCCGTATGTGAACAACATCCCGCATCTCGGGAACCTTATACAGATGCTTTCCGCTGACGTTTTCGCGCGTTTCTGCCGCTCGCGCGGGTATGAGACGATGTACGTTTGCGGCACGGACGAATACGGAACGGCGACGGAGACGAAAGCCCTTCAGGACAACAAGACTCCGCGCGAATTGTGCGATTTCTTCTATAAAATACACAAGGACATCTATGAATGGTTCGGGATCGCGTTCGACAAATTCGGGCGCACGTCGAACGAGGAATGCACGGAGATAACGCAGCTCATATTCAAGAAGCTCGACGAGAACGGGTTCATAAAGGAGCACGTGACGAAGCAGCTTTTCTGCACGAAGTGCTCGATGTTCCTCGCCGACCGCTATGTTGACGGAACATGCCCCAAGTGCGGCGCGAAAGACGCGCGCGGGGACCAGTGCGACTCGTGCGGAACGCTCCTCGACCCGACGCAGCTTCTGGAGCCGAGATGCCACACTTGCGGCTCGACTCCGGAAGTCCGCGAGACGAAGCATCTGTACATCGACCTTCCGTCAATCGCACCGAAACTCGAGGAATGGATGGCGACGGCAAGCGTTTCAGGACGCTGGAGCCAGAACGCCATACAGATGACGAAGGCATGGATTCGCGACGGTCTGAACGAGCGGGCGATTACGCGCGACCTCAAATGGGGAATTCCCGTCCCGAAAGAAGGGTATGAGAACAAAGTTTTCTACGTCTGGTTCAACGCGCCTATCGGATATATGTCGATAACGAAGCAGCTCGCGGACGAGCTTGCCGCCGCGGGAAAGAAGTCGTTCGACTGGAGAAAATGGTGGCTCCCGTCCGAAAGCAGCGAGAAATTCGAGGACGGCGCGGAGATTCAGCTTTTCCAGTTTATCGGGAAGGACAACATTCCGTTCCATACCGTCGTCTTCCCGTGCTCGGAAATCGGCTCGGGGATGGATTTCACGAAGCTTTTCCACATGTCGTCAACCGAATTCCTCAACTACGAGTCGGGGAAATTCTCGAAGTCGAAGGGAATCGGCGTTTTCGGCTCAGATGCCGTTGAGTCAGGGCTTCCCAGCGACGCGTGGCGGTTCTACATCTATTTCAACCGCCCCGAGAAGCAGGACTACCAGTTCACGTGGAGCGATTTCCAGGAGAAATACAACAAGGAGCTTATAGGAAACCTCGGAAACCTCGTCAACAGGACGCTCACCTTTACGGCGAAGAACTACGGCGGGAAGATTCCCGACGGAAAAAAGGACGAGGCGCTCTGGGCAAAAATCGAGGAGAAGGAGCGTCGCGTGACGGAGCTTCTCGAATGGGCCGAGCTCAAGGACGCGCTCCACGAGATTTTCGAGATTTCGGACATCTGCAACAAGGCGTTCCAGGATGCTGAGCCGTGGAAGGCGATAAAGGAGAACAAGCAGGCGGCGGACGACATCCTCTACAATCTCGTCTATGCGATAAAGGATCTTATGATTCTCATCCAGCCGTACATGCCGAAGTATTCGCAGGTCGTCGCGGGGTATCTCGGAAAGACAATCGCCTGCGCCAAGTACGGCGAGAGCGACGGGGATGGCGCGCTCACGTGGGACGACCTCGGGAAATTCGGCGGGCTTTCTGATATCGGGGAGACGAAGATTTATTTCAGCCGCCTCGACGATGACGCGACTTCGACATTCCGCAACAAATTCGCCGGAAACCAGGCAGACAGAGATTCCGCGGGGGATGCCTCAAAGGAGAAGAAATCCAAGAAGAAGGAAAAGAAGGAGAAAAAAGAGCCTTCGGTTCTTCCTGTCGGGCAGCAGGCTGATTTCTTCAACGCGAACATCGAGCTTACGGTGGCGAAAATCGTGGAAGTGAAGCCGAATCCGGACAGCGACAAGCTTTTCATCGAGACGCTCGACGACGGAAGCGGCGTTCCGAGAACGATACAGTCCGGGCTTCGGGCGTACCTTACGGAACAGGAGCTGCTCGGAAAATCGGTCATCATCGCGTCAAACCTCGCGCCCAGGACGATGCGCGGCGTCGAGAGCCGCGGAATGCTCCTCGCAGGCGACTACACGGAGGACGGAAAGGCGATGGTCGAGGTGATTGACGTTTCGTGGGCAAACCCCGGAACGAAGGTCGTCCTTGAGGGAGCTGATGTCTCCGCGGCGAAGAAAGCCGAGATTACCGGTGACGAGTTCTTTTCCGTCAAGATTGAGTCGGTCGGCGGAACCGTTCAGGTCGCGGGAAAGAAGCTTCTCGCCGACGGCCGCGCGATAACGATGGCGAAAGCTGTCGATTCTGAAATCGGCTGATGATTTTCCACCCGGATTCACGCGCTGGATTCCGGGTGTTTTTTTATGTCCCGTCTGACGCGATGGTCTCAAGCGGCGGGCAGATGAAATCGTTCGCCCAGGCGGATGAATACGCGCCGATATTCCTGAATATGACTGAATCTCCGACGCCGATAGTCGCGGAGAAGCTTTTTTTCAGCACGTCGTGCTCCATGCATGTATAGCCGACAAGCCGCGCTCCCTCAACCTTTACGCGCGTCGAGTCCATTACGTCGGGGGAGCGGCGCATCTCTATCCGGCACCAGTCGCTTCCTGCGTGCATCCCGAGGTCGGATGCCGAGCAGTCGAGGAAAACGAACCCTTCTTTTATGTGCGTCACGTGCGCGACAAGGTCGACCGCATCCGATATTATCGGCGTTCCTGGCTCTATCACCGGCACGTGCTCCTTTTTTATAGTCGAAATGACGGCGGCGTATTGTTCCATCATGTCGTTTCCGTCCATTTCCGCCATGTTCCCGCCGAAGTCGAGCCTTTTTGCGTTCGGAAAAAGGGCGGCGTATTTTTTCATCTCCGAAACGCGCTTCTTCCATGTCTCGATTTTCCTTCCTGCCGTGAAATGGCAGTGGAGGGCGGTGACGACGAATCCCGTCCCGTCGAGTTTCCGGGCGGTGTCGAAGAGGGGGGAGGCGACGTCGATACCGAACCGCGAGCGTATTCCGTTTCCGATTTGAAAATTGAGCCGAAGCCCGACGGGAATCGGTCGTCCCGTCTCCGCGCTTATCTTCGCCGCGATTTTCACGTCCTCCTCGTTGTCGAGGTTCACCATTCCTCCGCCGAGCGCGCAGTCCCGTATGGTCGCCTCGTCCTTTATCACGCCGTTGTAGATTATCCGTCCCGTCGGAAAGCCGGCCTTTTTCGCGATGCCGTATTCGTAAGGGGAGACGACCTCGGCATCGAGACCCAGCTTGAGCGCCTCGCTGATGACGGGCAGGGACGCGTTCGTCTTGAATGAATACGCAATCCTGAAGTCGTCCCTGAATGCCGAGAACGCGTCCCGTATCCTTTTGACGTTCCGCCCCATTTTCGCCGTGTCGAAAGAATAGTGCGCGGCCGTGTGTTCGTTTTTTTCTTCCATACGGAGAATATCGGCGCGGGGGTGCGGGCGGGACAGGCAGGCCGAGTAGGACTGCCGGCACCATATGTCATGACGGGAGAAGGTGGCGGCGCGG
This sequence comes from Treponema saccharophilum DSM 2985, assembly GCF_000255555.1. Lineage (GTDB taxonomy): Bacteria > Spirochaetota > Spirochaetia > Treponematales > Treponemataceae > Treponema_D > Treponema_D saccharophilum. The sequence continues at coordinate 103,134 of NZ_AGRW01000051.1, read as the reverse complement.
AACGGAAAAGCATAGTTCAGGCAAGGAAGCGGAAATCCCGGAAGAAGTTTTTGCTTTCCCTGAAAAACAGTATGTTCCGCGAAGCGGAAAAAAAATTTTTTAAAATTTGGACAAATGTATAGTTGTTGTTTGTCTCAAAAAAAGCAACGATTATGAACATCATGAGATTTCAGCAGACTGATTTTTGGACATATTTCAAATGCGGACACGGATGGGAAAAGATTTCCGCGGAATACGGAGCGCAGAAGCAGAAAGTGACGATTCTGTGCAGGTTGTTCAGGCTTGGAATGGCGAATGTCGCGCTCGCGTATGTTCCCATGGCACCGGAAAGGGAAGGCGAGACGGAGAAAGAGTACATCGAGAACGTCGTCGCGTTTTCCGGACTCGTCAAGCCGAAGCTTCCGAAAAACACATTGTGCATACGGTTCGATTTCCCGATAGATTTCGGAACGGTAGGGGAGCGCGACGAATTTATCGGGCGCAGCAAAAGTATCGCAAAGGAAATTTCCGGCACAATCAACAAGAACAAGGTCGATATACAGCCGCCGGACACAGTCGTTCTCAAACTCGACAAAAGCGAGGATGAGCTTCTTGCCGCGATGAAACCGAAATGGCGGTACAACATCCGCTATGCGATGAAACACGGCGTGAAAGTTAGGGCGGTCAGATTTGGGGACAATGATTTCGAGAAATCGCTGAATTCGTTCTACAGCCTTTACGAGGTCACGGCAGAGCGCGACGGAATCGGAATCCACCCGAAATCGTATTATTCGGATTTGCTCGAACGGGGATGGAAAAGCCGCCAGTCCGACAACCCGACCGACATCGTGCTTTACATCGCAAGCCATGAGGAGGACGGAAAATCGGAGGATTTGGCGGCGATAATCGCGCTGTTTCAGAAAGACGAGGCAGTCTACCTCTACGGATGTTCAGGAAACGTAAAGCGGAATTTGATGCCGGCGTATCTGGTGCAGTGGACGGCAATCTGCGACGCCAGAAAATTCGGCTCGAAAGTCTATGATTTCTACGGAATTCCGCCGACTGACGACGAAAAGCACCCGATGCACGGGCTGTACCTTTTCAAGACGGGATTCGGCGGCGCAGAAATCCACCGCCCGGGAAGTTTTGACGTTCCTCTGTCCTGCCTTTATCGCCTTTACACAAAAGCGGAGGACTTCCGCGCGTGGTATCACAAAGTTCTCCTGAAGAAAATCCGCGGAAGGTAACGAAAACAAAAACATCCGTCACGACATGGCGAGCGACATTACGCATCCGCCTGCCGCCCCGCATTCGATGACGGAACCGATGTTCTGCGGTTTTATTCCGCCGATTGCGTAAACAGGAATCCTCACGGCAGCGCACACATCCCGAAGGAAAGGAAGCCCGCGCCCGGGGATTCCTTTTTTGCAGTCAGTGTCGAAAATATGACCCGCCGTTATGTAAGAAGCACCGGCTTTTTCTGCGGCGACGGCATCCTCGACCGAATGAACCGAAGTTCCAATCTCGTCGAAAAAATCAAGGCGACGATTCTCTGTTGCGGAGAGAAAAACAGGCAGCGGAAGGTGGATGCTTTTTATGCCGAGACTGCGCGCGGCATCGGGAAAATTGTGCGCGATGAATTTTTTTCCGTATATTCCGCATATTCCATTGACGGAACGGGCAAGGCGCGCGTAATCATCCTCGGGAAGGTCTTTTTCGCGAAGGATAATCGCGATTGCGTCGCCCATGCAGATTTCCCTTATTCTCGCGAGAAAATCCGTCCCGCACAGATTTCTGTTCGTGACGACAATTGTGTTTCCGCCGAAATTCATCGGAGCCTCCTTTTTTGAGCGCGGAAAAAACGCTCTGTCCGAAAATCGTTTCGACACATACGCGTTGTCATCCCGAACGGATTTCAGAATCGGTAATAAGATACCGAAACAGACAGAGCAAGACAAAAATGCCGGGGAACCATGAGGAATGAGCCCCGGCGGCTTTTCAGACAAAAATATAATCGTTGAGGACAGGCTGAAGCCCCTGTTTTTTTATCGCATCGTAAATTTCGGAGAAGCTTCTGGTGTCCGCGATTTCGAACTGCTCGTCTCCGGCATCGCCCGATTTCTTGCCCTTGTATTTTTCCTCGTGGTCGCCGATTCCGGTGCTGACGCCGGCGGAAATTTTCGTGGCGGCGATGTTGATTATGCCGTCGCGAAAACGGGGAGCCTCGCGGGATGAAACGGTGATTCCGGCAAACGGAAGGAAAATCCTGTACGCGCACAGAATCTGGCAGAGTTGCTGCTCGTGGACGTCCTTCGGGTTTATCTTGTCGTTGTTGACTATCGGACGAAGGCGGGGACATGAAAGCGACATTTCCGCATGCGGATATTTTCGCTGAAGGAAATGGACGTGAAGCCCAGTTGCGAGGGCATCCTTCCTGAAATCGTCAAGCCCGAGAAGAGCCGAAAAACCGACTCCGCGCATTCCGCCCATCAGCGCGCGTTCCTGCGACTCGAAGCGGTACGGCCAGACGCGCTTGTGCCCCATGAGATGGAGCGTCTCGTATTTGTCCGGATTGTACGTTTCCTGAAAAACCGTTATGTAATCGGCGCCGCACTCGTGAAGATAGCGGTATTCGTCCGAATTTACGGGGTATATTTCAAGGCCGACGTTGCGGAAATACTTTCTGGCGCGCCGGCAAGCCTCGCCGATATACTCGATTCCGCTCATTCCGCGCGACTCGCCAGTCAGCATCAGGATTTCCTCGATTCCGCTTTCCGAGATGACTTTCATTTCCCGCTCGATTTCGTCGGGGGAAAGTTTTTTCCGATGGATGTTGTTGTAGCAGTTGAAACCACAGTAGACGCAGTAATTCTCGCAATAATTCGCGATGTACAGCGGAGTGAAAAGATAGACGCACTTTCCGAAATGGCGCCGCGTCTCAATCTGCGCGCGATGAGCCATCTGCTCGAGGAAAGGAAGGGCCGCGGGAGAGAGCAGAGCCTTGAAGTCATCGATTGTGCACGTCTCGTGCGAGAGCGCGTTCCGCACGTCGATTTCCGTGTACAAGGAGGCATCGTACGCGCGGACGTTCTCCATCACGCGCTCCATGACGTCGGATTTTATCCGTTCCATTCCCTCCATGTATTCCATGTGATTCGTCCTGCATGAAGGGTCGTTCTCAAGCTGGAATTTCCGTTTGCGCGCATCATCGCTCAAATCGTTCCGCTCAATCAAGAATTCGTTGTCCATTTCCGATTACCTCAGGAATCCGGTGAGCGGGTCGGAAGCGCTCGCCCCGTTTTCGATGACCCTGCCGAGCCCTGAAAGATACGCGCTTCTTCCCGCGGCGATTGCATTTTTGAACGCCTCCGCCATCAGCGGGATGTCGCCCGCGGTCGCGATTGCCGTGTTCGCCATAACGGCTGCGGCGCCCATCTCCATTGCCTCGCACGCCTGCGACGGCTTTCCGATTCCGGCGTCAACGATTATTGGAAGCTCGATTTCATCGATGAGAATCTGGATGAACGATTTTGCGGAAAGACCCTTGTTCGAGCCGATGGGGGAGGCAAGCGGCATGACACAGGAAGCCCCGGCATTCACGAGGTCGCGCGCCGTATTCAAATCGGGAAACATGTACGGCATGACGACGAAACCTTCCTTCGCGAGTTTTTCCGTCGCGCGGACAGTCTCGGCGTTGTCGGGAAGAAGATATTTCGTGTCGCGCATTATCTCGATTTTCACGAAATCGCCGCACCCCATCTCGCGCGCGAGAAGCGCGATTCTGACGGCTTCGTCGGCATTCCGCGCGCCGGAAGTGTTCGGAAGAAGTGTCACGCCCTTCGGAATGAAATCGAGGATATTTTCGCCGTCGCGCGTGTTCGCGCGCCTCAACGCGAGCGTTATTATCTCCGCTCCCGCATTCTCGACGGCGGCCTTTATCAGGTTCAGATTGTATTTTCCGGAACCGAGTATGAACCGCGACGAGAATTCGTGCCCGCCGAGATTCCATGTGTCTTTTTTTTCCATTTTTTTTATCTCCGTTTTTTTATTCGCACTTTTTATGGTTTTAAATCTGCCCGGATGTTCCCGCAAGAAGCTCGACGACGAGATTCGCCTGATGGGCCGCGCAAATCGTCACGCGCGGAGCCATAAGCCCCATTCCGACTTTCGCGCCGTTCACCCTGTCGCCGCAGATGTAGAAATTCCTGCCGATTTTCTCTGTTTTTATGAGATTGCTTTCTCCGAATCCTGCCATTCCTGACGCGGAAATGAGGACGGCGTCGGGAAGCTCGCAAAGGACGCCCTCCGCAATCATCGCCTTCGCATCCGGCTTGTCGAACGCCTCGCATATTATGGAGTCGCCTCGGAAAAGCTCCGCGCAGTTTTCGGCACAGACGCGCACATCGTCGGCAACGACCTCGATGTAGGGATTCACCTGGCGGAGCAAATCCTTCAGCGCCTCGGTTTTCTTCATCCCCAGATGCGACACGAAATACTGCTGCCGGTTGAGGTTGCTCGGCTCAACGACATCGAAATCGACGATATGGAGATGCCCGACGCCGACCCGCGCAAGCATGACCGCGATGTTCGAGCCGAGCCCGCCCAGCCCCGCAATGGCGACATGCGCATCCTTGAGCTTTTTGTGCACGCCCGGAGTGTGCCTTGCCGCCATCATCCCCTCGAGGACGTCGCTCGGAGGAAATTCCCCCTTCCGTATGAAATGGACGGAGCATCCTTCGCGAAGGGGCGCGTTTCCGTCAATCTGAAACCCGTCAAGAATCCAGACGCTTTTTTCCGCAATTCCCAATTCCGCGCGCAGAGAATCGATGTCGGACGATGCAGTTTCGATTTTCTTCCCGTTGAATTCAATCGTCATAATCAGCCGCCCCCGACAAAACTCACGACTTCGATAGAGCATTCGTCGGCGATTGGCGTGCTCTCCCACGATTTTTTCGGAACGATTGAGCCGTCAATCTCGACGGCTATGCGACCGACATCAAAACCGCTTTCCAAAAGAAAATCGCGGAGCATTTTTCCTGCCGCATTCTCCGCGATTTCTCCATTCAGTTTCACCACGGTTTCACCTCCATGAACAGAAAAAATAATGAAGATGAGAAAAAACTTCAATTTGAAAAACCAAAATAAACGCGGCAGACCAATACAAAAAAGCTATATCGGCAAAATCAGCGTGATTTCCTTGAAGACGACCAGAGCCTGAAAAGGAAAAGGATTCCGCGGACGCACAGCTCGAAGCTCATCGCGAACCAAATTCCCTCAAGACCGTATCGCCCGGCAAGAACGAGCGCGAGCGGAATCCTGACGAACCAGACGGACGCGAATTTGAAGATGCTCGGGACAAGCGTGTCTCCCGTTCCGCGCAACGCCCCGTTTATGACGAGGGAAGCGCCGTAAAACGGCTCGCAGAACGACTCAATCCGAAGAATTTTCGAGCCGAGCGCGCGGATTTCGGCGTCAGGCGTGAGAAGCCCAATCATTTCCGGCGCAAAAACGAACATCAGCCCGCCCGTGACGACCATGAGAGCCATCCCGAGCGCCGCCGTAAGCCAGCCGAACCGGTACGTCAAATCGAGGCGCCCGGCTCCGAAACTTTGCCCGCACAACGTCGACGCGGCGGCGCCAATTCCCGCGGCAGGCATGTAGCAGAGGCTTTCGACCGTAATCCCGAACGAATTTGCCGCGAGAGGAATGTTCCCGAGCGGGGAGACAATCCTCGTGTATGCAATCTGCCCGCCGGACATGATTACCTGCTCGAACGCGACCGGAAGCCCGATTTTCAGCGCGTTCTTCACGACATTCCAGTCGAAAACCATGCGCTCGTTCTTCCGCACGCTCAAGACGGGCGATTTGAAAAACAGGAAGGCGAAAAGCAGCGCCGTCACGACGGTACGCGAGACAAGCGTCGAAAGCGCGGCACCGACGACGCCCATCTTCATGACGAAAATCAGGATGTAATTGAGGATTATGTTCAGCACTGCCATCAGAATCTGCATCATGCTCGGGAATTTCATCTCCCCGGAGCATTGGAGCATTTCCGCGCAGAGGTCGTTCAGCTGTATCACGGGAATCGAGAGGCAGAAAATGAAGAAATACGCCCACGAATCGCGGAAAATCTCCTCGCTTCCGCCGAGCCACCCCGGAAGGAAAAAACTCACGGAAATTCCCGCCGCCATAAGAACGAGGGAAAAAAACATCGTCGAGGCAAGCGCGATTTTCAGGAGGTTCCGCGCCTCTTTTTCTTTGTTCGCGCCGATAAGCTGCGCCGCCTGAACCGTAAATCCCATCGCCGCCGCGAACGTGAAGCCGAGAAAAAGCCACGTGCTCGACGCGACAAGCCCGATTGACGCCGCCTCGGCAGCCCCCAAATGCCCGACCATCGACGCGTCGATGTACGACATGATAATCGAAGAAAGCTGCGCCATAATCGACGGCACGCTCAGAAAAACGATGAGAAGGACCTGCTGCCTGAACGAAAGAGGCTCGCTGTTCCTCAATTTTGAAAGATAAAATGATGGATTCACGCTTTTACGTTCCGTTATGAGAAAAATAGGCGGGCATTGTAGCACAAAAATGAGCGTTGGTCTTTTTGCGGGCAGAACAGGTTTGCTGTTTGAGGCACGCGGAAAAAAAAGATAGAATAGCGCGCGAAAAAGAGGTGATTGAATGATTTCTTTGTATGTATTCGACATGGACGGAACGCTCATCGATTCGGGGGAGGACATCGCCGACTGCGTGAACGCGACGCTCTCGCATTTCGGGTATTTCAACATTCCGACGCAGGAGCTTATCTCGTTCACTGGTGACGGGGCGCGGGCGCTCATCATCCGCGCGCTCAAATCCTCGACGCGGGGAAAATTCGACGAGACGACGGAAAGCGGGAAGCGGAAAACAGAGGAAATCCTCGCGTGGTACCTGAGCTATTACGGCGAGCATCCCGTGACGAAGACAAAAACATACGCGGGAATTCCGGAACTGCTCAAGGTTCTCTCAAAAAAAGGAAAGAAATGCGCGCTCCTCACGAACAAACCTGAGCACGTCGCACGAAAAATCCTCGATATTTTCGGAATTGCCGGATATTTCAGCGCTGTTGTCTGCCCGGAAAGCGGATTCCGGAAGCCTGACCCGCGGGCGCTTGAAATGACCGTGCGGAAAATCAACGAATCGTGCGGGACGAAATTCGGGAAGGAAAATACCGTGATGATTGGCGACAGCGCCGTCGACATAAAATGCGGAAAATCCTTCGGATGCATGACAATCGCGTGCAGGGACGGGCTCGGAAAAAGGGAGGAGCTTCTCGCGGAAAAGCCCGATTTGGTTTTTGCGGTGGCAAGCGAGGTCGAAAAATTCATCGACCTGCTTTCGTCGGAAAACGGCGCGACGGAAATCCAGAAATCGGCGATGGAAAACAACGTTCCGATAATGCAGGACGAGGGCTCCGATTTCATCTGCGACTTCATACGGAAAACGGGCGCTCGGGAAATCCTCGAAATCGGAAGCGCCATCGGATATTCGGCGATAAAATTCGCGCGGACTGCCCCGGAAACGCGCGTCACGACGATTGAAATCGACGATGAGCGGTTCGAGAGCGCGCGGAAGAACATCGACGCGGCAGGGCTTTCCGGCAGAATCGAGATTATTCACGCGGACGCGCTCGAATACGAAATCGGGGACAGAAAATTCGACGTCATTTTCATCGACGCGGCAAAGGCGCAATACGAGCGGTTCTTCGAAAAATACAAGGCGAACCTTTCGGAAGGCGGCGCGATTATAAGCGACAACCTCGAATTCCACGGCATGGTCGCAGACCCGAGCCTGACGCGGAACCACAGCACGCTCCAGCTCGTCAAAAAAATCCGCCGCTATGTCGAATTCCTCAAGGCGAACGAAGAATTCACGACGGAATTCATCAGTCTCGGAGACGGCATATCGATTTCGCGCAGACGCAAAATCAGCTCGTGACGACCTTGTTCTTCCCGCTCCGCTTTCCCTCGTACAAATTTCTGTCCGCCTCCTGGAACATGCTCGTCCGCGTCGCGCCGGGAGCGTAGGACGACACGCCGATTGTCGCCGTTATCGAAATCGACTTGTCCCGATACATGACTTTCTGGGCGGAAATCGCTGCCCTGATGCGCTCGGCAGCACGCCTGACGATTTTCGGGTCGGCGCGCATCAGGACGAGGAATTCCTCGCCGCCCCACCGGAACGCCATGTCGTGTCTGTCGATTCCCTTGAGAATCGTGGACGACGCCATCTTCAGCACGTCGTCGCCCGCCGAATGCCCGTATGTGTCGTTGACATGCTTGAAATCGTCGAGGTCGAAAATGAGAATCGAGAACGGCTCGCCCTTCTGGATGGCGCGTGAAAGCGCCGTGTCGAAATAGGGCGTCAGCTTGCGCCTGTTCATCAGGTGCGTCAGGACGTCGTAGTTTATCATCATCTTGAGCCTGTCGAGCGCGACGAAAAGCGAGAGCAGGAGGACGAGCGACACGGCGAGCCACGTCATGATGAGCACGAGATAATCGTCGAAAAAATCGCGCATCGTGTATTTTCCGACGCGGAGGGAAAGGTTCATCACGATTTCGTTCAGGCGGTCGGCGCTGCGGACGTAGTTCACGAGCTTGTTCAGGGCGGAGACAAGGACATAATTCTCGTGCATGACGCTGAACGAGACGGAATCGCTGTTCGGGAGGTTCATCACATTGAGCGACCGGTATTTCTTCCTGAGCGAGATGTAGCGCGAAATCTTGAAGCTGCTGACGACTGCCCCGGAAACCGTTCCCCGCATCACCAAATCGAGGCATTCCTTGAACGAATCCGCCTCGATGACACTCGCGTTCGGGAAGAAGCGGGACACGTAGCTGAGCGACTGGCTGTTCTTCACGACGGCAATCGAATTCATGAGCTTCTTGTTCCCGAATATGTAGCTGTATCCCGAATTCATGACGGGCTTCGACATCATGCTCCCGCTTTTCTCGGCGGAATCCAAATCGTAGACGCTCGGAAAAATCACGTCGACGACGCCGTTCTTGAGCGCGACCTCCGCCTCGTTCACCTGGTCGTAGAATGAGAATTCGATGTCGGACTCCACGCCGAACACATTCTTCAGGCATTCGGTCAGATAGACGATGATTCCCTCCGTCCGCTCCAACCCCTCGTCATAAAAAGAGAAGGGAATCCCGTCCTTCAGGCAGCCGATGCGGAGACGCGGGTGCTCGTCGAACCATTTTCGCTCGCGTGCCGAAAGCCTTCTCGTGAACGACGTGTTCGAATAGTAGCGCTCCCAAAGCTGCTGGTTGAAATACGGGTTCGACACGAATATCTCGTTGAGGGCGGAATTCAGCTCGGCGAGAATGTCGGGGCGCATCTTCGACACGGCGAGGTATATGTCGGACGCGCCAAGCCTGAACAGCGGCTCGAACGATATGTCCGCGACGGAATCCATCAGGACGAGAAGGTCGAATTTCCCGTTCTTGAAGTCGTCGAACGACACGTCGTCATACGACATGAAAACGATATCGAGCGAGATGTTCTTGTCCTCGAGCCAGTCGAGCAGAAGCCTGTACTGGAAGGACTCCCCGCCGACACAGCATATCGACATCCCGTCAAGCACGCCCGCGTCGTCGTCGAGCATAATCCTCTCGGCGGCGGCAGGGCTCGCGTATATGTAGTATGACTCCGTGCCCATCGGGAAATCGGGGTAGTCAAGCTCGGCGCGCCTTTCCTCGAGGAAGGAAATGTCCCCGAGCAGGTCTATCTCCCCGGAGACGAGCTTCGCGTACAGCTCGGTAAAATCGCCGTAAACGTACTCGTATTTCCATCCCGTATAAACGGCAAGCGTCTGCAGATATTCGTAGGCATACCCGCCCTTCGGTTCGTCCTCGCTCCCGCCGTTCATAAAAGGCTCGCTGTTCCTGTAATAACCGACGCGGACGACCTTGCACGGCTCGCGGTAATCTGCGGCGGAAACGTTCCCGGAAAAGAAAGCAGCGGAAATAACCGAGAACGCAACCGCAAAAATAAAATGCACCCTCATAAAAACACACTCTAATTCAAAAATCTATAACTCGCAACGAAAAATCAGCCCCGAAAAATGTCAATGACAATTCACGCGGTAATTTACTATACTGAGCCGTTCGGAGGTCAAGAATGACGGATTTCATATACAGCGCGCCGACAAAAGTCGTGTTCGGGCGCGGTGCGGAGGAGCATGTCGGGGAGCTTGCGCGGGAAAACGGCGGAACGAACGTGCTCGTCCATTTCGGGGGGAAATCGGCGCTCGCGTCGGGGCTTGTCGGAAGAATCTGCCGGTCGCTCGAAAATGCGGGAATAAAATTCGAGACGCTCGGGGGCGTCGTCCCGAACCCTCGGCTGTCGAAAGTAGAGGATGGAATCGCGATATGCCGCGAAAAGGAAATCGACATGGTGATTGCGGCTGGCGGCGGCTCTGTAATCGACTCCGCGAAGGCGATAGCCATGGGGACGAGGGCGGACAGGCCGGTGTGGGATTTCTACTCCGGAAAGGCGGAGCCGAACCGCGACTGCCTTCCCGTCGGGGCGGTCCTCACGTTGGCGGCGGCAGGAAGCGAGATGTCATCGTCGTCGGTGATAACGAACGAGGACGGCGACATAAAGCGGGGATGCAACAACGAATCGTACAGGCCGAAATTCGCGGTGCTCAACCCGGAGCTTACGATGACGCTTCCGTCATGGCAGACGTTCAGCGGCATCGCGGACATCATAATGCACACGATGGAGCGGTTCTTCACGAAAAGCGGCGACCATTCCATGCTCACGGACTCGATTGCGTTCTCCCTCATACGCACAGTCATTGCCTCGGCAAGGATTCTCCTGAAAAATCCAGGCGACTACGACGCGCGCGCGGAGATAATGTGGGCGGGAAGCCTCAGCCACAACGACCTTACGGGAATGCGCTCGAACGGGGACTGGGCGACCCACCAGCTTGAGCACGAGCTCAGCGGCATGTTCGACGTCACGCACGGGGCGGGGCTCACGGCGATATGGCCGGCATGGGCGCGGTACGTCTTCACCTCCGACATCAGCAGGTTCGCGGAACTTGCGGGCGGCGTCTTCGGTATTTCGGGCGCGGGCGACAGGGAGAACGCTGTTTCGGGAATCGAGGCGATGGAATCGTTCTTCGCGGAAATCGGGATGCCGACAAGAATCAGGGACCTTTCGCGGCAGGAGGGAGTCAGCCTGAAATGGGGCGACTACGTCGTCGCCGAGCTTGCGAGGAAGGCGTCGTTCGACGGAAAGCGGACGCTCGGCGCGGTGAGGAAGCTCGAGCGGGCAGACATGGAGAACATCTATCGGAAAGCCTGGTAGATGGCGCCGAAAACAAAAACGCCCCGGAGCGAGTGAGATGCAGGACCGCATCCCGCACGCCCGGGGCGTTTCGTTTTTTCTAAAACGCGGAAAAAAAACTCACGACGCGAGAATCGCGCGCGTCCGTGCGAGGGCAAGCGCGATGTTGTCGCACACGTTCTCCGCGCCGAGACGCTCGACCATGCCGGTCTTCTCGAGGAGGCGGCGAGGCTGCTCATGGACGCCGGAAAGGACGAGCGTAACCTTCCGCCTGCCCAGCGCGGCGAGCGCCTGCTCAAGCGCGCGGATTCCGCCGGCATCGAGGTACGACGTGTTCCTCATGCGGAGAATCAGAACCTTGTACTGGATTCCGGCCTTCTCGACGGCGACCTCGAATTTGCGCACGGTGCCGAAGAAAAGCGGGCCGTCAATCTCATAGACCATGGCGCCGTCGGGGATGTCGAGCTTCTCCTCCGGCATGTCTATCGTGTTGACAGAATTCCCGATTCCGCCGGAAATTCCGCCGCCGCTCTGCACCTCCGAGAGGTCTATCATCTTCTTTATGAAGAAGAACGCCGCGAACCCGAGACCGACCGTAATCGCGACGGTCAAATCGACGAAGACGGTGATGAGGAACGTGACGGAGAACACGCAGATGTCCGATTTCTGGCCGCGGAGAAGCGCGCGGATTGCGGGGAACCCCGCCATGTTCCACGCGACGTTGACGAGGACGGCTGCCAATGCCGGCATCGGAATCCACGCGGCATACTTTCCCGCGAAGAGGACGATTACGAGCAGCGTGAGCGCGTGGACGATTCCCGCGACAGGGGTCCGCCCCCCGTTCTTGATGTTCGTCGCGGTCCTCGCGATTGCGCCGGTAGCGGGAATTCCCCCGAAAAGAGGCGTCACGATGTTCGCGATTCCCTGGCCGATGAGCTCCGTGTTCGAGTCGTGCTTGTCGCCCGTCATACCGTCGGCGACCGCGGCCGACAGAAGCGACTCGATGGCGGCGAGAACGGCTATGGAGACCGCCGTCGGGAAAAGCGTCGTCACGGTCTTCAGAGAGAAATCGGGCAGCATCGGCGAGGGAAGGCTCGTCGGAATCTCGCCGATTGTCGAAATCTCCATCCCGCACCTGTTTCTGAGCACGACGGTGAGGATTGTCGTGACGAGTATGACGACGATGGAGCCGGGAATCTTCTTTATAAAGCGCGCCCACACGAAAAGGAAGACGAGCGAGACTCCCGCCACGAGGAACGAATACAGGTCGAACGTGCCGAAGAAATGCGCGAACGCCATCATCTTCGGAAGGAAATCGCCCGGCATCTTCGAGTATTCCTCACCCAAAAGCACGACGGGCGACGAGAAGTCTGGCGTAAGCCCGAAGAAATTCCCCAGCTGGCCGCCCGCAATCGTGACGGCGATTCCCGCGGTGAAGCCGGTGACAATCGTGTACGGGATGAACTTGACGAGACCGCCCATCTTGAACGCGCCGAGCAGGATGAGCAGTATTCCCGCCATCACCGTTGCCGTCGCAAGCCCCGAAAGCCCGAACTGCGACACGATGCCGTATATGATGACGGTGAAGGCTCCTGTCGGGCCTCCAATCTGCACGGTCGACCCGCCCAGGGCGGAGATGAGGAAGCCCGCGATTATCGCCGTGAACAGCCCTGCGGCAGGCTCCACGCCCGACGCGATGGCGAACGCGATGGCGAGCGGGAGCGCGACTATTCCGACGATGATTCCAGCCACGAAATCGCTGGCGAACTTCCTGCCGCTGTAGCGTCCCAAGCTGCTGATTAGCTCTGGTTTGAACATAAAAACCCCTGAAATATTACGTAAAGATTTCGACAGTCTGCTACTATTTGCGAAAAAACGCAATATTTTCAGAGAAAACAAAATCCCTTATTTATGGTAGAATATCCGCTCAAAGGAGGAAAAACAAATGCAGAGCAGGAAATCAGGTATACTTCTTCATCCGACATCGCTCCCGTTCACGCCGGGAATCGGGACGATAGGGCGCACGGCGTTCGCGTTCGCGGACTGGCTGGAAAAGGCGGGAATTGGTCTTTGGCAGGTGCTGCCGCTCGGGCCGACGGGATACGGGGACAGCCCCTACCAGAGCTTCTCCTCCTTCGCGCTGAACCCGCTGCTCATCGACTTCGACGACCTTGTCGCCGACGGGTATGCAAGCAGGGCCGACATGAGGACTCCGCCGTACATCCGGAAGGCGGGAAACGTCGATTACGGCGCCGTCGTATACTGGAAGAACGCCGCGCTCAAGGTTGCCGCGCGGAAATTCGTCGAGGCGATAACGAACCCGATGGAGCAGGGCGTGAAGGGATTCTCCGACAAGAAGGTCGCGTTCTATCTTTTCTGCCAGGAGAACAAATTCTGGCTCAGGGACTATGCCGCGTTCATGAGCATAAAATCGCATTACGACGAGATGGCGCAGGCGGAGGGCGTCCCGGGGACGTGGAACACGTACTGGGAGAAGAGCCTCGCGGGGCACGAGAAACAGGCGGTTGACGCGTGGATCGACTCCCACCCGGAGGATTTCCTGATGCACGAGGCGATTCAGTTCTTCGCGTCGGTGCAGTGGAACAGGCTCAAGGCGTACGCGAACGGGAAGGGAATCCAGATAATCGGGGATGTCCCGATATTCGTCGCCCCGGACAGCGCCGACGTATGGTCGAACCAGAAATTCTTCCAGCTCAACTCCGACAGGGGCTTCTCGTCCGTCGCGGGCGTTCCCCCGGACTACTTCTCGGCAATCGGGCAGCTGTGGGGGAACCCGCTCTACGACTGGAACGCGCTCGAGGCCGACGGGTACTCATGGTGGATAGAACGGGTCAGGCGGATGCTCAAGCTCGTCGATTTCGTCCGCATCGACCATTTCCGGGCGTTCGAAAGCTATTGGGCTGTCCCCGCCGGAAGCGCGAACGCGATAAACGGGAAATGGGAGAAAGGGCCGGGAATCAAATTCTTCGACGCGCTCAAAAAGGCGCTCGGCGAGCTTCCGCTCATCGCGGAGGATCTCGGCATCATCACGGACGAGGTCGCCTCGCTCAGGGACAGCTGCGGGCTTCCTGGCATGAAGGTCCTCCAGTTCGCGTTCAGCAAGGACGAGAAGAAGGCGGGCGCGCTCGTCAATTCGTTCCTGCCGCACAACTTCCTGACAAAGAACTGCGTCGCGTACACGGGGACGCACGACAACGACACCACGCAGGGGTTCCTCAACTCCATGTCGGAGGATTTCGTCGCGCTCGTCGCCTCGTACGTCGAGGGAAGGTCTGTCGGTGAGAAGGAGGCGCTGCGGCTGTGCGACACCGGAAAGCTCACGGAGTCGCTTGTCCGGGAAGTGTTCGCCTCCATCGCCGATTTTGCCGTCGTCCCGCTGCAGGACGTCTGGGCAGTCGGCTCCGAGGGCAGGATGAACCTTCCGTCGACGTCCGGCGCGAACTGGGCATGGAGGGCGGAGCGGAAATTCTTCGAGGGGAAACGCGCGGAGGAGAAGGCCGCCTGGCTTCATGAGATGGGCGAGCTTTACGCCAGAAAATAAGACGCATATCTCTTGCTGCAATTTTTTTTACAGGAGTGTGCATGGAAAAAATGCAACAAAATGACGGGACGCTCGGGAAAAGGCTTCTCGGGCTGTTCACGGTGTTCTTCAAAATCGGGCTGTGCACGTTCGGGGGCGGAATCGCGATGCTCTCAATCCTCGAGCGGGAGCTGACGGAGAAACGCGGATGGACGACGTCCGACGAGCTTCTCGACTATTTCGCGATAGGCCAGTCCACGCCCGGAATCATAGCCGTCAACGTCTCGACGTTCGTCGGGCACAAGAGGGCGGGGATTCCCGGGGGAATTGTCGCGACGGCGGGGATGGTCTGCCCGTCGGTAATCATCATAACGATAATCGCCGAGTTCATATCGAATTTCGCCGAAATCGCGTGGGTGCAGCGCGCTCTCACGGGGATTAACGTCGCGGTGGCGGCGCTCCTCACGCAGGCGGTGTGGAAATTCGCGTCCAAGGCGGTGAGCGGAATCCTCGGCGCGGCGCTCCTTGTGGCGGCGTTCGTTCTGATATTCGCGCTCAACGTCGGGACGATATGGATTATAATCGGAAGCGCGCTTGTCGGCGTCGCAATCGCGGGCGCGCGCGGGGAATTCCGCAAGGAGAAAGCGGAATGACGGAGTTCATTATAACGGAGATACAGTCGCATTCGCTGCTCGGACTCCTGTGCCTCACGGCGGTTTTCTTCTACGTGGGGCTGATAACGGTCGGGGGCGGGCTTGTCTCGCTCACGGTAATCCAGCAGGTCATCGTGGACAACTTCCGCCTGCTTTCCACGGAAAGCTTCTACAACATGGTCGCGATATCGGAAAGCACGCCGGGCCCCATCGGAATCAACATGGCGACATACGTCGGCACGGAGCTCTACGGGGCGGGCGGCGGAATCGTGACGACGGTCGGTGAAGTCATGCCGTCGATTATCTGCATCATACTAATCGCGCGTTTCTTCGCGGCGTTCGCCGACAGGAAGGGCGTGAAGGCGGCATTCTCCACGCTGCGCCCCGCCGTCTCCGGCGTCATAGCGGTCGCGGCCGTCAAGGTCATCCAGATTTCGCTCATAACGATGGCGGGCGATTTCTCGTGGAGCGACATGCACACATGGAAGAACGCCGTCGTACAGGCACCGAACGCGGTCTTCTATCTCGTCGCGCTCGCCGTGCTGTTCAAAACGAAAATCCATCCCGTTTTCATAGTGATGGCGGGAGGAGCGTTCGGGGTGCTTTTCTGCTGAAGAACGCGCCGCGGACAATAATAAATTCAACGAAACAAAAGGAGCTTAACATGAGCACACACATCAACGCGCCCGAAGGCGCAATCGCACCGAACATCCTTCTTCCGGGAGATCCGCTCCGCGCGAAATTCATCGCGGAGAATTTCCTCGAGGACGCGAAATGCTACAACGAGGTCCGCGGGATGCTCGGTTTCACGGGAACATACAAGGGCGTTCCCGTGAGCGTCCAGGGAACGGGAATGGGACAGCCGTCACTCTCCATCTACGTCACGGAGCTGTTCCGCTTTTACGGCGTCCAGAACGCAATCCGCGTCGGAACGTGCGGCGCGGTAAGCGCTGACACGCAGCTTCGCGACACAATCATCGTAAACGCGGCATGCTCGGACTCGTGCCTCCTCAACCAGCGCTTCGGCTCCCTCCACTTCGCGCCCACGGCGAGCTTCCCCCTCGTGAAGACGGCCGACTCAATCGCGGAGAAGATGGGAATCCGCTACCAGGTCGGCTCGGTCGCCTCGTCCGATTTCTTCTACGACAAGAACGAGAACTGGAAGAAATGGGCCGAGTACGGCGTTCTCGGAATCGAGATGGAAAGCGCGGAGCTGTTCACCCTCGCGGCGGAGCACAAGCGCAACGCGATGGCGATAATGACCGTCTCGGACCACATCCTCCTCGGCGGGCAGACCACGGCTGAGGAACGGCAGACGACGTTCACGAACATGATGAAGCTCGCGCTCGAGACAATCGTCGCCGTGAACGCGAAGAAATAGCGGCACGGCAAACGCTTCCCGGGCGCATCCGGGAGAATCCGCGCGGGCATAACGGTCGCGCGGATTTTTTTTGCCTGTGGATTTTTATGCCCCTCATCCACTAAAATCATGTCCATGAACATGGAAGCATTCGTACTCGGCTGCGGCGGAATGATGCCGCTGCCTTACAGACATTTGACATCGGTACTTCTCCGCCGCGACGGGGATTTGTTCCTCTTCGACTGCGGAGAAGGAACGCAGGTCTCGCTGAAACGGCTCAACCTGAAATGGAAAAAAATCGACGCGATATTCATCTCCCACACGCATGCGGACCACGTGACGGGGCTGCCAGGAATCATGATGCTCAGCTCCCAGGTGGACAGGACGGAGCCGCTCTACATATACGGCCCCCCGAAGGTCGCCGAATACGTGGAGTCGAGCCGGAAAGTCCTCGACATGTACATAAACTACCCGGTCATCGTCAAGGAGATAACGGCTCCCTGCATCGTGCACGAGGGCGACGGGTTCTACATACGCGCGTTCCCACTACAGCACACGAAGACGTGCGTCGGATACACGCTAGAGGAGCTTGACCGCCCCGGAGAATTCAACCCGGAGAAGGCGGAGTCGCTCGGAATCCCGCGTGGACCGCTTTGGGGAAGGCTCCAGCGCGGAGAAAGCGTCACGCTGGAAAACGGGCGGACAGTGGAGCCGGGCGACGTGATGGGTGAGCGCAGGAGCGGACGGAAATTCAGCTTCGTCACGGACACGCAGTACATTCCTTCGATAGCCGACGAGGTACGCGGGAGCGACCTGCTCATCTGCGAGGGCATGTTCGACGACTCGTGCGCGGAGCAGGCAAAGGAGAAGAAGCACATGACGAGCAGGCAGGCGGCAAGGATTGCGCGGGACTCGAATTCGGCGCGGATGGCTATGATACACTACAGCCCGCGCTACACGGACAGGGAGCTTCCCGTCCTCCTCGAGCAGGCCCGCGAGGTTTTCCCGGCGGCGGAGCTGACGCGCGACAGGATGGTGTTCGACATCCCCTACGTCGACTAGAGGGAAAATATGGTCGAGCTCAAGCATTTCTCGAAATCATACGGAAAAAAAACTGCCGTCAGCGACGTTTCGATGCGCTGCGGGGAAGGAACCGTCACCGGAATAATAGGGCTGAACGGCGCGGGAAAGACGACGATACTCAAGGCAATCTGCGCGCGCCATTTTGCGACGGCGGGAAGCGTGTGCGTAAACGGGTTCGACGCGGAGGGCGACACGGAGAAGGTGCGCGCGCTCACGGGATTCGTCGAGGAGACCCCGAACATGCCGGACGAGCTTCTCGTCAGCGAATTCATCATGATGTGCGCAGGACTGCGCGGCGCGGGCAACGATTCCGCCATGAATGCCGCGGAACGATGCTCGCTTGCCGAATTCTGGAACGAAAAAATCGGGAGGCTTTCGAAAGGGCAGCGCGAGAGGGTCAACTTCGCGCAGGCGCTCGTCAACGACCCGCCCGTGCTAGTCCTCGACGAGCCAGCAAGCGGTCTTGACCCCGCGCAGATTGTGAGGATGAGGGAGCTTGTCCGCTCTCTCAAGAAGGGGCGCACGATTATACTCTCGACGCATCTCATGCAGGAAGTCGACGCGCTCTGCGACACGGTTTTCGTCATGAATGCCGGAAGGCTTGCCGAAAGCGGAAGCGCGGACGAGATAATCGCGCGGACGGGAACGCGAACGCTCGAGGACGCGTTCTTCAAACTCACCTCGCGCTGAAAATCAGCGGACGACGTTCACGGGGGAACCGGCGAGGAACGACTTTATGTTCTCCCTCGCAATTCCGAGAAGGCGCTCCCGCGTCTCCTTCGCGGCCCACGCGACATGCGGGGTTATCACGCACCGTGGCGCTCCGGCAAGCGGGGAGGCGACGTCCATCGGCTCTGAAAGAAGGACGTCGGCCGCATAGCCCGAAAGCGCGCCCGAATCGAGCGCCGCGCGGACGGCACGCTCGTCGACGAGACCGCCGCGCGCGGTGTTCACGAGGACGGCGCTCCTCTTCATCAGGGAAAGCGTCCTTTCGGAGACGATTTTCTCCGTCTCGGGCGTAAGCGGAGCGGCGAGGGCAAGATAATCGCTTTCCGAGAAAAGCTCATCCACTGAAACCGACTTCTCCCCGCCCGTGAATGATGACGGCGAATGGACGTGGATTATCACGTTCATCCCGAAAGCATGCGCAATCTGCGCGACTTTCCTTCCGATGTTCCCGAATCCGAAAATTCCCAGCGTCTTTCCAGAAATCTCCGACAGCGGTGACACCCAATAGCAGAAATCGGGGCATTTTATCCAGTCCCCGCGCGCGACAGAATCGGAATGCTCTCCGACCCTGCTCGCAAAATGAAGAATGAGCGCGAATATGTGCTGCGCGACGGCATCGGTGCTGTAGGACGGGATGTTCGTGACGACGATTCCGGCTTCGGCGCAGGATGCGACATCGACGACGTTGTATCCGGTCGCGAGAACGCCGATGTACCGCAGGTTCGGGCAGGCGGATAGGATTTCCTTCGTTATGCGGACTTTGTTGAGCAGAATTGCGTCCGCGTTCCCAATCCGCTCGGCGACGAGGTCGGGCGGCGTCCTGTCGTATACCATAAATTCGTCCGCAAGCGCGGAAATTCCGTCCCAGCTCACATCTCCGGGATTGAGCGCATGGCCGTCAAGAACGACAAGCTTCATTTTCTTCCTCCATCATTTCGTTTTCCGTTCAGGCATGAAAAAAGCCATTCGTCAAAGAATGGCTTTCCCAAAACTTATATAAATATCATCAACCGATGACGGAAACACCCGCTGATGCGATAGCGGCGGTGATTGCTCCCTCATCCCCGTCGAAATCGACATGAACCTGCGACTTGTTCGGGTCGGCGGTACAACTTTTCACGCCCGCAACCGCTGAAACTGCCGCCTGCACTTTTGATGCAGTGTCCGCGTCGAACATTCCGTCAACGTATATTTTTTTCTCCATAAAAAACCCCATAAAACGTGGAATGAAAATCAAATGCATTATAAATCGTAAAAAGTGAAATAGCAATATCGGAACATTTCCACAATGAGTTTATTGATTTTTTTCGGGCTCAATACGGGCAAATCTCTCTATTTTCTCCATTGCATGGAGTTTTTTACGGCTCCTCGTCGAACTCCGACTCGAGTTTTTTCCCGTTTCCCTGGGATGACGCGAGCGTCTTTCCGAGCTGGCCGCATGCGCCGCCGATTTCCCTGCCGCGGCGCGTCCTGAGCGTGACGTTCAGACCGTTGCGCTCGAGGATTGACACGAAGGAGCGGCATTCCGCGGACGTCGGCTCCTCGAAAGGAAGCCCCCCGACGGGATTCCACGGAATCAGGTTTATGTGGACGTCAAGCCCCTTCGCGAATTCAACCATATTGCGCGCGCTTTCCTCGCCGGTGTTCTTCTCGTGAAGGAGGGCTGCCTCAAGGGTGACGCGCTTGCCCGTCTTTTCCGTGAAATAGGAAATCGCCTTCCTGAGCTCGGAAAGGGGATTCGTGCGTCCTATCGGCATGAGCTTCTCGCGGAATTCGGGATCGGCCGTCGTGAGCGACACGGCGAGCCGTATTGCAGGCCCGTTGTCGGCGACGTCGTATATGCCTTTTATGACGCCCGAAGTCGAGACCGTTATCCGCCGCCCCGAAAGCGCCCTGCCGCGCGAATCGGTGAGGACAGAAATCGCCTTCCTCACGTTCGGAAGGTTCATCATCGGCTCTCCCATTCCCATGAAAACGATGTTGTCCAACGGTCCAGCATGCTTCTCGAGGAAGAGGAACTGCTCGACGATTTCGCCCGCATCAAGATTCCGCGCAAGCCCGAGATGCCCCGTCTGGCAGAACGCGCAGTTCATCGCGCAGCCGACCTGGCACGAAACGCATGCCGTCTTCCTGTCTTCCCTGTCCGTAAGGAGCACGGTCTCGACGGCAAGCCCGTCCTTGAGCGTTATCTGCAGCTTTATCGTTCCGTCGCTGTCGCGGAGCACCTGCGAGACCGACGACGAGCGAAGCACGGCTTTCTCGGAAAGCTCCTGCCGCAAGGCAACGCTCAGGTTCGTCATCTCATCGAACGACTCTGCGCCGCGGCCTATCCACTGAAAAATCTGGCTTCCACGGAATTTCTGCGAAAATCCGAGCTTCTCGTTTATCTCCTCGGGGGTAAGCCCCGCCAACTCAATTCTATCTTCCATTTTCCTCTCGCTGGACATGCACGGCAGTTTCTTTTTCGGGCATGTCGATGAATTAAAAATCGCGCCAAAAGGCGCGATTTTCAGGCACAACAGCCAAATTTCCGGACTGAATTACAGGGAACTCTCGAGGCGCGCGAGCATCTCCGCAACAGCCTGATTCCGTATTCCCTGTCGCCCGAAATTCTTGAGCGTGTCGATCGCCTTGTCCTTTCTTCCCATTTTCACGTAGCAGTCGGCAAGGTCGATGTACAGGCGGAAATTTTTCGGGTCGCCGTTTATGAGCGTCCTGAGCCTCTCCACCGCCTCGTCAAATTTTCCCTCGCCTTTGCAGATGAGGGCAAGCCCCAGCGCGGCGTATATGTCGAAGTCGATGTCCATCGCCTTGTTGTAATATTCCGTAGCCGTCTTGTAATCGCCGGTGTTGCGGTAAGCATCCCCCGCGCGCGTGAGAATTACCTTGTTTTTCGGGTCGTTCTCAAGGATGCGGTTCCAGTACTCGATTGAGCGGAACTGCTGGTTCATGCCGCGGTAGCAGTCGGCAAGCCCGAACAGCGCGTAGAAATTGTTCGGGTTTCCCTCAAGCGCTTTCTCAAAATACGGGATTCCCTGGTCGAATGTCTTCAGCTTCCTGTGGCAGTTTCCGATTGACGTAAGAACCCTTATGTCGACGGAATCCTCGTTCTGCTGGAGCATGCGCGTCCAGTAATAGAGGGCATCCTTGTATTCCTTGAAATCGTAATGAAGATGCCCCAAACCGATGAGCGCGTACGCGTTGTCGTGCTCCATGTCGAGAACCTTCAGGTAAAGCTCCTTCGATTTCCGGAAATCCTTCGTCTTTCTGTATGCATCGGCGACGCGCGTGAGGACGGTTATGTTCCTGTCGTCGTGGACAAGATACTGCTCCCAGATTTGGATTGCCCGCGGGAACTGGTTCAGCGCCTTGTAGCAGTCGGCAAGCCCGAACAGCGCGTAATTGTTTCCGGGATGATAGTTGAGGCAGGACTGATAATACGAGACGGCGGAATTGAACCGTCCCTGCTTGCGCTCACAGTCGCCGAGTCCGACAAGCGCGTAGTTGTTGTTCTCTTCAATCGAAAGAATTCTCTTGAAGGACTGTTCCGCGTCAAGGAGCCTGTTCTCCTTGAGCGCCTGATACCCCGTCTTCGACAGCTCCGAAATCTCGGAATTCTGGTTGACGTCGATGACCTGCTGCTGCGGAAGCTCCGGTTCCGCCATTAATTCGTCACTCATTTTTTTACCTACCCACTTTTTTGGATTTGTTTTTTACGATTATTTCAGCAACGCGGAAAGCATCGTCGATATTTTCTCGTATATGGGGGACGCCTTTCGGCCGTTGTGCGCCAGAACGTAGAATTTCAGCGCCTGAAGCTCCTTGTTCTTCTTCATGTAAAAATCCCCGATTCTTGTAAGTCCGTCCGAATACCCCGTCGTCATAAAAATTCGGCAAGCCTCATCCATCTTGCCGGAATTGAACAAAGCGTTGCCTTTCCTGTTCAGCACGGCCTTCTGTTCGGAGGAAAGCGTGCCGAGCGGCTGCTCCGAGACTTTTATGAAACCGTTCGGAATCTCGTGTTCTGAAATGGTTTTCTTAATGTCCTCTTCATTCATACGAATCTTAATGCTATCATAAATAAACCGATTGTCAAGGAAGAATGGATGTCATTTTTCCGCGGTCTCGGTCTGAATTCCCTTCATTTTGTAAAAATGAACGATTGAGCGCCCGTAGACGCGCTTGTCGCATACGAAAAGCGAGCCGATTTCGTCCGGCGGCGTGTCCTCCTCCGGAAAGTGAATCATGACCATCGCGTCGGGATTCTCCGGGTTGAGAAGCCTCCGCTCAGAAATCGTCTTCAGAAGCTCCGTCCTGAACTTGTACGGAAACGGCGGGTCGAGGAAAATGTAGTCGAACGTGTCGCGGCATCTTTTCAGGAAAAGCTCGACCGCAAGAAAATGGCACCCGATTTTCACGTTGCAGATGCGCTCCGTCACGGCGACGTTCTCAAGCACCTGCTTCACCTTTATCTTGTCCTTCTCGCAGAGCTGGACGCGCGCCGCGCCGCGCGAGACGGCCTCTATCGCAATCGTCCCGCTCCCCGAAAAAAGGTCGAGCCACGATTTTCCTGAAAGGTCGCCGAGTATCGCAAAGACGGACTCGCGCATCCTGTCCATCGCCGGCCTGATTATTCCGTCGGGGCATTTCACGACATGCCCTTTGAGTTTTCCCCCTGTGATTCTCATTCATTCCTCCGAATTTCTCATTTTCTGACAGAAAGCGCCCAATACGTCTCGTCATGAGGAAGCTTTCTGTTCTCCGCCGCAAAGTCGAACGCGGATTTTCCGTCTATCGTCCTGTAATTCTTCGACGCGCCGTTTGAAAGAAGCCATCCGATTACGGCGGTCGTCCTGTTCGATTCGGCGGCGTACATCAGCGGAGTTTTGTCGTCAAACGGCGTGTTGAGCGATATTCCCCGGGCAAGGAACACCGAAAGGACGGAAAGCGGGGATTCTGCCGCGACCGCCTGCACGAACGCGCCCCGGACGTCGCTCTCCGTCGCGGAACGCCCTTCAAGAAGCGCCTCGGTTACGGACGGCTCGGGATTGTACACGGCCGCGAGCATGAGCGCCGTCACGCCGAACCCGTTCTTCTTCCTGAAATTCGCCCCGTTCGAAAGAAGGAAATCGACGGTTTTCCTGTCGCCCTGATGGCGCGCCGCAAACATCAATGCGGTCCACCCGTCCTTGTCGCTCATGTCGATTGACGCTCCGGAATATATCAAATCCTTCATCAGCGGAATGTTGCCGTCGCGAGCCGCAATCATGAGCTTCGTCCGCCCGTCCGAATCCTGCTCGTTCACGGACTCGATTCTCTTCCGCATCGAATCGCCCTCAATCTCAATCGCAATCGGGATAAGCCCCTCGTCGCTGCCGTCATCGGCAAAATCGTAGAGATAAACGGAGCGGTACGGCGAGATTTCCTTGCGGGCTTCTTTTCCGCCGTTATCATCGGCTCCGCCCGCATCTTCCGTCCGTTCCGGTACTGCGGCCTCCTCCACGACAGGCGCGGAAAAAGCCTCCTCAACGGGAATTTTCGATTCCTCCGCCTGCGCGGCAGGGGAGGGTGCGCTTTCGACGGGCGCGGGATTCGCATCGGGAACGGCTTCGTCCGTCGCGGAAACATTTTCCGTTTTTGCGACAGGCTCCTCAATCGGAACGGGGACGGGAACAGGTTCCTCATTCTTTGGGGGAATGTCCGCCGCCGGCTCGGCTTTTGCGCCGGAAAAATCCTTCGGGACATCGGCGTATTTTGCGAGAACGGCAAGGATGTGCTCGACCGAGGAGGCGTTCTGGTTCTTTTTCAGATACGCGAACGAATTCATGCCGGATTTGTCCTTCGCGAGGATTCTCTTTTTCCGCGCGCCCTTCGTGAGCGTGCCGTAGCATATCACCTTGTCCACGACCTCGGCATCGCTCGAATATTGGCAGGCGTACATGACCGCCGTTTTCTTCTGCTTCGTTTTCTTGTCGGCATCGACGCCTGACTCAAGGATGGCAGTTATGACGGCAACGCCGCGGTCTGCCTTCAGCGCCGCCATGAGAAGGGTCTCCTTGTCGTCGCCGCGCGTTAAGCCCTCCATGCCGGAAATTTCTTTCTTTATGTCCCGGGCCGTCGTCGTTGGAGACTCGACGAGCGTGAAGAACTTGTCGGATTTGCTCTCCTTCGCAAACGCAAGGGCAAAGGCAGACATCACAAAAGACGCGACAACTGCAAGCCGTTTTCCAGCCATATTTTCCTCCTTGAAAAAATCCGCGACGCCAGTCGTCAGAGCTCGTTCCACTGACCGTCGCTGCTGAGATACCAGTTCGATATTATATTCGCGAGGTCGGCATTGTACCAACTGATAGAACCGTTCCTGTTGAGTACTGCGACGCGTTTTCCGTTTCTGACGACCTTGAGAGGCATCGACTCGTCCCTCTTGTATTTGAAATCCCGTTTCGTCTTCAGGTTGTACGAGCGCGCATCGCTTTTTCCCACGTTCGTGTAGAGGTTCGGCCAGGTGAGGTTCATGAACGCGCCGATATCCTCGTCCTGCGTCGGGAAGAACGTCCGCGCGGATTTCCGTTCCGTGTCGTAGGCGAATATGGACGTCGTCTGCTTCCCGCCCTGCGTGCTTATGACGATTCCGTATATCTCGTTCCGCGAATTCGCGTCGTCGAAATTCAGCGCGTACGCGAACGTTCCATCTAGCGGAAGCGGAACCGTCTCCCTCGTCCCGATGTTGACGTACAGCAGCGGGACGTTCGGCTTCGTCGCGCTCGATTTTGCGATGTACAAATCCGTCTCGTTGCAGGCGACGGCATCCTGAATTCCCGCGCCCTCGTAAATGACGGAGCGTTTTCCCGTCGCGATGTCCACCCGCGCAACCGTCGAATTCGACTCGACGGAAAGGAGCGTCTCCCCCCACACCCTAAGGTTCTGCAGCGCCCCGCCCGGCGTGAAAATCTGGCTTGTCTCGCCGCTCGCCGGATTGATTCTCACGACGGGCTTCCTCGAATCCTTCGTCCAGAGGATTATATCGTCGCCGTATGCAATCATGTCGGAATATCCGGGATTCCCGCACAATCTGTCGATGTACCCGTCATTGTAGAACGCCTTGTGGATGGACGAGGGGGAAAGTATGTAGAAATTATCGCCGCACGGCGAAATGTCGAGAACAGTGTCGAAACTGTCGTCCGTTATGGGCTGGAGGACGTCTACGCGCTCCGCCTGAATGTAATCGAATTTGTAGACGTTGCCGCTTTTCGTTCCCGCGTAAATCGACTCGCCCGACATCGCCGCGGAAACGACGGAATCCCTGTCCCGTATCCCGCTGAACGTGCGGAGCAGCTCCGGATTGCCGACGGACTTCCCGTTCTCCGACTTCACCTCGAACAGCTTGAACTGCCTGCTCTCGTTCGATATGTAGAAAAGGCTGTCCGACGAATTCGAGCCGATAAGGACGGCGCCGCCCGCGTTGAACGTCCCGAGCGTCCGCCCCGTCATCGCGTGGATTACGAAAACCGTCCGTCCCTTCCTTCCGGCAAGGAAGCGCGACGAGCCGAACATGCAGACATCCTCGAGCGCCGGCTCCGTGTCGAATTTCCCGACGAGCTCGCCGCTGTGGAGGTCGTGGTACGCGATTGTTCCCGTGGGAAGGTACATCACGATTTTCTTCTCGCTGTCGCCAGTCTGCGCAAAGGTGAATGCCGCCGACGTCTCCTTCAGCTTCTTCTCTATGCGACCGGTCGACGAGTTGATGAAGTACGCCCCGCCCATCGCCGTCGTGCTGCAGACAAGGTACGTTCCCTTCGCGGAGTAGGAGAGGCTCGTTATCGGGTCGTTGAAGCGGAATATGTTCTTCCGGCGCTGGTTCTTCCAGTCCCAGATGCAGACCCTGTTGTAGGAAGCGCCGTCAGTCTCGTACACGGCGATATCGTTCCCGTTCGGATGCTGCGCGATTTTCTTCACCGCAAGCTCGCTGACCTGGTAATGCTCGCCCATATCGTCGGGAAGCCATTTTATGAGGAATCCGTCCTCGCCCGCGCTGAAAACAGAGCCGGACTGATTTCCCGACACGACGGACACTGATTTCTGGTGCGCCTGCCCCGACTCGCGCGCGGACGCAAAAGCTCCGAAAAAGAATCCGAGACATGCCGCAGCACCGAAACGGACGAATGGGTTATTTCCAAACATTTTTCAACAACTCCTGAATGTATACGAAATCGCTTAGAACGGCCACGCAGAAAAGCGACGCTATAACCGCCGTGCCGAAAATGCCGATGGCGGAGCGCACCCTTTTCGATGGTCTTCTCCTGAAAAAAATCTCAACGAACGCGAGGACAATCCCGAACCCGTCAAAAGGCGCGACCGGAAGCATGTTCAGGACGAACAGAGACACGTTCACGAGCGCGACGAAATACAGGAAGGGGGGAAGCCCCGACGAAGCGGTGTCGCCGATGAGCGACATAATCTGCACGGGACCCGCGACATTCTCCGATATCCCGTCAACGATACCGCGCCCCCCGAATGCCGCCCTCAAATTCGACGGGGAGAATACCCCGACCGTAAGGCGGACCATCTTCAGCGCGCCCGAAAAACCCGACGCGACAGCGCGGAAAAACGGCTCCGGCGGAATCTTCTCCTTCATCGCGACGACACCCAGCACCCCGGCATCCCCGGACTGCCCGACCTTCACGGACGTGCTCTTCATCTCCGCGCCCGAAGTCCCGTTCCGCTCGAAAACGACTTCGAGAACCTCGCCCGGACGGTCCGAGACGAGCCGCCTTATATCCGAAAATGCCGCCACGCGCTCGCCGTCAATCGAGACAATCCTGTCCCCGCTCATAATGCCGGCGTCTCCGGCGGCGGAATGCACGCCATGAACGGATTCCGACGCGATTTCGACAACAGGCTCCTGCGAATACGCCGTTTTCCACGACATCGCGGCAACGACGAGCGCCATGAACGCGACGATGAAATTGACGAGGGGACCCGCAAAATTCACTGCGGCACGGAAAATCGGACGGGCGGCGCCGTACGAGCCTTCCTTCTGCACGGCGAACTCGTCGAAAACCTCGTCCCTGAACGCGCAGTAGCCCCCGAGCGGAACAAGGGAAATCCTCCAGTCGGTGCCGAACGCCTCCCTGTGGAATATCACCGGCCCGAAGCCGAGCGAAAAGCTCTCGACATCCATCCCGAGCAGGCGCCCGACGGCATAATGCCCGAGCTCGTGGAGGAAAACGATAGCTTCGAGAACGAGGAGCCCGTATACAATCCCCATCCGAATCAGCTCCCGGAAATGAAACCCGCGGCGATTTCCCGCGCGCGTCGGTCGCTTTCGAATACGTCCTTCAGGTCGCGCACATCGCCCGCCCAATTTTCCGCGTCGAGTGTTGCTCCGACAATCTCCGGAATCCTGCCGAAGCCGATTTTTCCTTCGATGAAGGCGCCCGCAGCGACCTCGTTCGCCGCATTGAACGCAATCGGCGCGAATCCGTCAGTTCTCGCGGCTCCGAACGCAATCGAAAGGAGCGGGAACGCATCGGTGCGCGGCTTCTCGAACGTGAGCGTCCGAACCGTTTCGCCGCAGACGAAATCCGTCAGGTCGAACGGCTTCATGAAATTTTCCCTTACGGCGGGATATGACAATGCTGATATAATCGGGTGCTTCATGTCCGGCTCGCTCATCTGCGCGTATATCGCGCCGTCACGCGTCCTGACAAGTGAATGGACGATGCTCTGAGGATGGACGACAACCTGCACGTCATCGGCGGAAAAACCGAAAAGACGGCACGCCTCGATTACCTCAAGCCCTTTGTTCCCGAGGCTCGCGGAATCCACCGTTATCTTTGTCCCCATGCTCCATGTCGGATGCTTCAGCGCATCGGCAAGCGTCGCGTTCTTGATGCGCTCTTTTTCCCACGTTCTGAACGGGCCGCCGCTTGCCGTTATGACAAGCCTGTCGACATTCTCCCGCCCGCACTGCCGAAGCAGCGTGAAAATCGCCGAATGCTCGGAATCGACGGGAAGTATTCTGCAATTGTTCTTCTTTGCGAGCGCGAATATGAGCGGGCCCGCCATGACTACGGATTCCTTGTTTGCAAGAACCAAATCGACGCCCGCCTCAAGCGCCGCGATGCTCGGGACGAGACCCGCGCTTCCGGCAATTCCGTTCACGATTATATCGGGCCTCGTCTCCGCGATGAACGACGCGAACGCATCCTTCAAGCCGTCGCGCGCGACGGCCGACGCCAGCAGGGTGGGGCACGAAAATTCGGCGCCGAGCAACGCAAGCTTCTCCGCGTTTCGGTTCGCAGTGAGCCCGCAAACGGCATATGACGGCTCGTTCCGCGCTATGTCGAGCGTGCTCGTGCCAATCGAACCTGTGCATCCTAAAACGAGAACCCTTTTCCGTCCCTCCGCATTATTCGTATCAACCATCTAGAAAATCATCCTGTAAGAAAGGTAAAAAATAGGCGCGGCAAACACGATCGAGTCGAGAGAATCGAGCATTCCCCCGCGTCCGGGAATAAGATGCCCGCTGTCCTTGATTCCGCTCGAGCGCTTGAGCACGGACTCGACAAGGTCTCCGATTATCGCAGCGAACGCCGTCAAAAGCCCGAGCAAGACGACGCAAACAGTCCTCCCGCCGAAAACGTCGGGCCGAAGGAAATGCGCCACGAGCCCGACGCAGACCGAGCCGAAAAATCCGCCCAGAAATCCGGCGATGCTCTTGTTCGGGCTTGCCTTTATGAATCCCTTGTTGTTTTTTCCGAACAAATTTCCGAAGAACCACGCCATCGAGTCGCACATGAAAACCATCAGAAGGTAGACGGCGATTATAACCCGGGAATTCTCCACGGTCGTCATCCGCGCGATGAACGCGACGAAAAATCCGCAGTAGAGTACGGTGAATACCGACGTCACCATGCTTCCGTTCGAATTCTCGAATGTCTTCGAGACAATCACCTCCCACGCCATGCAGACCATTATCGCGCCCATGAACGCGTAGTTTATGAGCGATTCGTTCAGCCCGAATATCGCGCATGCCGAAGCGAGCAGGGTGGGGAGCAAGCTCATCGCAATGACAAGCGTCTTCGGCTGCGTGGCGAAAGAGCTGGAGAATATGCGGTGAAGTTCGTTCGCGCCAAGCAAGGAGCAGACCGCGAGTAGTATGTGCAGCGGAAGATGATGCATCACATCCAGATAAACAAGCCCTATAACTAACGGCGTTCCGATTGCGAACGTACAAAGTCTTGGAAGTATTTTCCTCATCTCTTTAGCTCCTTGCTTCCTGACCGGGGACTCCCCCGAAACGCCTGTTCCTTCCCTGGAATTGCCCTATATGGGAGAAGAATTCCTCCTCACCATACTCAGGCCAAAGCGTGTCCGTGAAGATGAATTCCGCGTAGGCGCACTGCCACAACATGAAGTTGCTCAGCCTTTTCTCGCCACCGGTCCGTATCATGAGGTCAACGTCGGGAAGCCCCGGTATGTCCAGGGCGCGCGAGACGAATGCCTCATCTATGTCTTCGCTTGAAATATCAGCGTTTTTTGCGATTTTTCTTATGCCGCGGACAATTTCGTCGCGGCTTCCGTAATTTATGGCGAGAACGCACGTCGTTCCGGTAAAATCCTTCGTGTCGTCCTTCGCTTTCAGAATCTCGTTCCTGACATCTTCGGGAAGTCCTTCTATATCCCCGATATGGTCTATCCTGATTCCGTTTTTTTTGTAGAATTCGAATTCGGCGCGCAGATGACCTTTTATCAGTCCCATGAGGTATCCGACCTCCTCCTGGGCGCGCTTCCAATTTTCCGTCGAGAATGTGTAGAGGGTGACGTATTCGATACCGAGGCTGGCGGCCGCCGCGACAATTCTTTTTGCGGAAGAAAGACCTTCCTTATGCCCTGCGGTCCGCGGAAGCCCGCGGTTTTTCGCCCAACGGCCGTTCCCGTCCATTATTATGCCAATATGACGGGGAACTCCGTTGGATTTCAATTTTTCAATGTCCATCGCTTAAGAATCAGGCGAGAATCTCTTTCTCTTTCGCATCGACGAGCTTGTCGATTTCGGCGATATTCTTGTCCGTCAGTTTCTGGAGGCTGTCGGTATCCTTCTTGAGCTGATCCTCCGTGATTTCGCCGGCCTTCTGCTGTTTTTTGAGGTCGTCGTTTCCGTCGCGGCGAACGTTGCGGATGGCCGTCTTGTACTGCTCAGCGAGCATCTTCGCCTGCTTGACGAGCTCCTTGCGGCGGTCAGCGGTGAGCGCGGGAATCGCAATCCTGATGACTTTTCCGTCGTTCGAGGGATTGAGCCCGAGGTCAGCGACGAGAATCGCCTTCTCGATTTCTGTTATGAGTGATTTGTCGAACGGAGCAATCAGGACGGAGCGCGCGTCGGGAATAGAAATGTTCGCCACCTGATTAAGGGGCGACTTGTTCCCGTAATAGTCAACGCGAACCTTGTCGAAGATGGCAGCGGAAGCGCGTCCTGTGCGAATCGTGTTGAGTGCATCCTTGAAGGATGCGATTGACTTTTCCATACGAGCCGATGCATCGAAAGCCATAATATACTCCTTTATATAATAAAATTTATGGGTTCCAGCCCGAAAAACGGGATTGAATCCCCACATGCCAAACTAAAAAAGCGGCCAGAACCTCAAATTAGACTCCGACCGCTTCTATCAAATTACAACAGAGTTGTCCTTCGAGTTTGCTGTTTTAAGAACGGGCTTACTTTCCGAGAACGAAAAGGCAAATCTTTCCGAACGAAAGCTTAGCACCGGCCTCTTTTGAAACCTGCTCGAGTTTCTTCGCGACCGAAACTTTGTCGTCCTTTACGAACATCTGGTCAACGAAGCAAATCTCAGCGAGATGCTTGTTGATTTTGCCCTGAAGGATTCCGGCCTTTACATTATCGGGCTTTGAAGCCATCTTCTCGTCCTGAGCCATCTGTGCGGCGAAGATTTCCTTCTGCTCGTCGATGTAAGCCTGCGGAACGTCCTTCTGCTCGATGTATGAAGGAGTGAATGCGGCGAGGTGCAAGCAGCAGTCCTTCGCAAACACTTTCACGGCTTCGGCATCAGAACCCTCGACGACGACGACAGCCGCCGTCTTGAAGTCAGAGTGGACGTATGTAGCGGCAGAAGCGCCTGCCGGAACATCGACAACCTCGAACTTGCGGAGCGCCATGTTCTCGCGGATTTTCGTAGCAAGCTCAAGGACGAGGTCCTCAAGCTCTTTCTCGATTTTCGTGTAGCCCTTGTCGCATGCGACATCGAGCACTTTCTCACCGAGGGCGATGAAATCAGCATTCTTCGCGACGAAATCAGTCTCGCAGGTGATTTCAGCGACGGCAATCTTGTTTCCGTTCTGGCGGATGAAAATGCGTCCCTCAGACGTTGCGCGCTCGGCGCGCTTTGCGACAGCGGCGAGACCTTTCTCCTTGAGGATTTTCTCAGCCTCAGAAGCGTCCCCGTTAGCCTCGATAAGTGCCTTCTTGCACTCCATCATTCCGGCGCCAGTCTTGTCGCGCAATGATTTTACGTCAGCAGCTTTTATTTCCATTTTTTTCAGACCCCAATGTTATTTCGTGAATTTCTCTTCGTAATCGACATCGGAATCAGAATCCTCTTCCTTGTCGTTCTTGTCGTTCGCAGAAGGAGTGTAGTTGCTGTAGTCGATTTCCTCATCGTCTTCCTTTGTGGAAGCGTCGGTAACAACCTCTTCCTCATCGACAGTCTCGATGATTTTGAGTCCCTGCTCGTTGTCAGCCTCAAGAACAGCGTTCGCGATGACAGATGTGAAAAGCGAAATTGCGCGGATTGCGTCGTCGTTTCCGGGGATGGGGTAGGTGATTCCCTCAGGGTTGCAGTTCGTATCAACGACTGCGACCACAGGAATCTTCATCCTGAGAGCTTCTGCGACGGCATTCTGCTCTTTGTGCGTATCGATGATGAAGATGACTCCCGGAAGCTCCTTCATGTCCTTGACGCCGCCGAGGTTCTTCTCGAGCTTTGCCTTTTCCTTCTGAAGAGACGAAACTTCCTTCTTCGTGAGGTTGTCGAACGTTCCGTCGACTTCCATCTTCTCGATTTTCTTAAGTCTCTGAAGTGATTTCTTGATTGTAGAGAAGTTCGTGAGCATACCACCGAGCCAGCGGTTGTTCACATAATACATCCCGCAGCGCTCAGCTTCTTTCTGGATTGCCTGCTGCGCCTGTTTCTTCGTTCCGACGAAGAGAACTGATTTTCCTGAAGAAACAATCTTGCGGACTGCCTCGTAGCTGTCTTTGATTGCCGCGATTGTTTTCTGCAAATCGATGATATGAATTCCATTGCGCTCTGCGAAGATGTACTTCTTCATGCGCGGATCCCAACGTTTTACCTGATGACCGAAATGAACTCCGGACTCAAGCAAGCTCTTCATGGTTACAACTGCCATAACCATCTCCTTCACAGGAAGACCCTTGGTCTTCCACCAAACTCTGTTTCTCGTAACTGCGGAAAAAAACGCAGCCCGGAAAATTTCGACACATGCTCCGGCGAACAGCCATCACAAGCACCGACAGGAACATCGTCCTCAACGGAAATCAAAGCCCTGTTTTTTCAACATATCATAAACGACTGAAATGGGCAAGCCCACGACATTGCTGTAGGAGCCTTCGATTCTCTCCACAAAACATGCGGCCGCCCCTTGGATTTTGTACGCGCCGGCGGCATCCTTCCATTCCCCGCGAGACAGATTCCATTCGATATCGGCCTCGTCCATGCTCCGGAATTCCACCTTCGTCACGACGGAGACGACATCGCAGCGCCTTCCGCGCGACACGGCGACGCCCGTCACGACATCGTGCACGTTCCCCTGCAGCATGCTGATAAAACCGCGCGCCTCAGTTTCGTCACGAGGCTTTCCCAAAAGCCGCCCCCGAAAATGCACCATCGTGTCGGCGGCGACAACAACGCTTCCCGCGGGCACGCACCCCAAAACCGCCTCCGCCTTTCTCCTCGCAATCACAGCGGGAACGGAAAGAGGCTCCGTATCAGCGGGGTAGGACTCATCGCACCCCGGCACAACGACATCGAACGGCACGCCAAGCACACCAAGAAGCTCCTTTCTTCGTGGGGAATTAGAAGCCAAAATGAGTTTTTCCATAAAATCAGCGTTCCTCCAGTTGACATTTTTCACGATTTTTTATAAATCTTTCATCAACTTTACGAGAGATTAGCTCATTTGGATAGAGCGTCAGCCTCCGGAGCTGAAGGTGGTGCGTTCGAATCGCATATCTCTCATGAAAAGAGCATCGTTTTCGCGATGCTCTTTTTTTATGCCTATAAACCTATACATTTTACAAGAATTTATTTTCAAAGCATTTATTACAAATTACACGTATTGACTTTTATGCAATATTATGAAATTGGCCATATATACTATATAAAACAACTAGTCAAATACCTATAAATCGCAAAATAACATTATTTATTTTTGATACAGAAAAATAGTTGATATTTATTAGATATACATTATACAAGAAATTAAATAGAACAAAGTAGACAGAATACGCATTATAGGCAGTTATTGTGTGAAATATAAAAATCAGGGGCTCTCTTTTATTGACGATGAGTTCTCGCGATTTTTCTTTTAGAAACTGTTTTTTGACAAAAAAATCCCGTGAACGAAATATTCACGGGATTTTTCCGTTTGTTGTTATTTACTTGGCATCCTTTGCGGGGGTCGCGCGGCGCGACTGTTCAAGGAGTTTGCCGTACTCGGTCTTCACGTCGACAACGCTGTGGTCATAATCGTTGAGCTTCTGCCAGAACCAATAAGGAATGATTACGATTTTTCCTTCCTCGTCCCATTCTATGCTAACATATTCGCCCTCGACTTTCGTGACGACGACATGCGAATCGTTCTCGCTGACCGGGAAATTCGGAAAATCAAGCTCGGGAAGCGGTTTTGCTTTGCGGAGCTCGTCGTAGGCGCTCCTGAGCGAAGCAAGGTCGGCAGCTGCCTTCTTCGCCTGGCTTTCGGAATCGGCACCGGCTTTTTTCGCGGCGTCGAGCTGCTTCTTCAGGTCGGCGATTTCCTTTATCTGGGAATCAGCCGCTTTTTTCGCGTCAGCGCTTGCTGCGGATGATTTCTTCGCGGCGTCGAGCTGCTTCTTCAGATCGGCAATCTCCTTCGCCTGCGCGTCGGACGACTTCTTCGCGTCGGCAAGCTGCTTTGCGGCGTCGGCGTTCGCTGACGAAGACTTCTTCTCGGCGTCGAGCTGCTTCTTCAGGTCAGCAATCTCCTTCGCCTGTGCGTCGGACGACTTCTTCGCGTCGGCAAGCTGTTTTGCGGCGTCGGCGTTCGCTGACGAAGACTTCTTCTCGGCGTCGAGCTGCTTCTTCAGGTCAGCAATCTCTTTCGCCTGCGCGTCGGATGACTTTTTCGCGTCGGCAAGCTGCTTCTTCGCGGCATCAGCGTCTTTTTTCGCGGTGTCGACGAGCTTTTTCTGGGAGTCTGCCTCCTTCTTCGCGGATTCGGCAGCCTTCTTCTGGGCATCAATCTCCTTTTTCAGGCTCGCGAACTCGTTGTTCTTCGAGGCGAGCTCCGCAGTCTTCGCGTCGAGCTCCTTCTTGAGCCCGGCAACCTCGGACGTCTTCGCGTTGAGCTGGTTGCGGAGGGCGTCGTTCTCGGACGACTGCCCCTTCGCCTTCGCGTCCAGTTCCTCAAGCTGCTTGTTGAGTGACGAAATCTCGGAGTCCTTCTTTGCGATTTTCTCGTTCAGCGAGTCGATTTCACCTTTCAGCCCTGCCCGCTCGATTTCGAGCTCGTCCTTTTCGATTTCGAGCTTCTCTATCATTTTGTTCTGGCTGTCGATTTCCTCCGTCAGCGCGGTGACCTGGGTTGAGGAGCACGATGCGAACAGAAGGGAGCCCGCAACGACGAGCGCCCCGAACAATTTCAGCGATGTTCTTTTTCTGCAAACCATTTTTTCATAACCCTCGTTTTATATTTTATTTCCC
Organism: Treponema saccharophilum DSM 2985; assembly: GCF_000255555.1. Classification (GTDB taxonomy): domain Bacteria; phylum Spirochaetota; class Spirochaetia; order Treponematales; family Treponemataceae; genus Treponema_D; species Treponema_D saccharophilum. Next base: position 67,449 of record NZ_AGRW01000051.1, on the reverse strand, counting down.
GTGTTTTTATCGGCGAGACGTCATTATCAGATAAATTTCCGATTTTTTCTACAACGAACCGCCAAAAAAACGAATTGATGGGAGCTGTCCTTCCCGAAAACGCGTCACAGGAGCGCCTCGAGCTTCTCCTTTATGAATTCGCCCTTCTCCTTCAGGCCGATTTTCCCGCACACGAGCAGGAACGATTTCTGGTCGGAGAAGTCGGCCTTGACCTGCGCGGGGTTCCCTGCGAGGAGCCGCATGAATTTGTCGACGGGAATGTCGGACGCCTGCCGGAAGGAGACGCGCACCGTCCCGCCCTTCTCCTTCAACGAATCCACGGAAAGCCGGCGCGCTATTATCCTCACCTCGGCGAGGCTCATCAGGCTGTACACCTCGTCGGGGATCGGCCCGAACCTGTCCTCGATTTCGAGGCAAAGTCCGGCAAGCTCCTCCTTCGTCTGGACGGCGGCAACCTTCTTGTAGATTTCCATCTTCGTCTGCACGCTGTGGACGTAGGTGTCGGGAATGAACCCGGAGTACTCGAGCTCGATGAGAACGTCGCGCTCCTCCTTGTACCCTTCCTTCGTGAGCCTGTTTATCGCGTCCGTCAGAAGGCGCACGTACATGTCGAACCCGACGGAATAGACGTCGCCGCTCTGGTCCCGCCCGAGCAGGTTTCCGGCGCCGCGGATTTCCATGTCCTTCATCGCAATCTTGAACCCGCTCCCGAGCTCGGTGAAATCGGAAATCGCCTGGAGCCGCTTCATCGCGACCTCGGAAAGCACCTTGTTTCCCGGATAGAGGAGGTACGCGAACGCCTTCCTGTCGCTCCGCCCCACCCTGCCCCGGAGCTGGTAGAGCTGGCTGATTCCGTACATGTCGGCGCGGTCGATTATTATCGTGTTGACGTTCGGTATGTCGATTCCGTTCTCTATGATTGTCGTCGCGACGAGCACGTGGAATCCGCCCATCTTGAACCGGCGGAAAATGTCGTCGAGCTCCTCGGCGGACATCTGCCCGTGCGCGAAATCGACGAGAACCTCGGGGACGAGGCGCTCGATGGTGCGGCACGTCTCCTGCAGCGTCTCGACGCGGTTGTGGAGGAAGAACACCTGCCCGCCGCGCTCGACCTCGTTCCGTATCGCCCGAGCGACCTTCTCGTCGTCATATGCGTCGACGAACGTCTCTATGGGCTTCCGCGTCTGGGGCGGCGTCGTCAGGAGGCTCATGTCGCGGATTTTGAGGAGGCTCATGTGGAGCGTCCTCGGAATCGGCGTCGCGCTCATCGAAAGGCAGTCGATGTTCGTCCTCATCGTCTTGAGCCGCTCCTTGTCCTTGACGCCGAACCGCTGCTCCTCGTCGATTATCATCAGCCCGAGGTCGCGGAAAACGACGTCCTTCTGGAGGAGCCGGTGCGTCCCGACGATTATGTCGACCTGCCCGGCGGCGAGCGCGGCGAGCGTCTCCTTCCGCTCCTTGGGCGCGACGAACCGCGACAGCTGCTTTATCACGACGGGGAAGTTCGCGAACCGCTCCACGCACGTCTCGAAATGCTGCTCGGCGAGAATCGTCGTCGGAGCGAGGAACGCGACCTGCTTCTTCGACAGGACAGCCTTGAACGCCGCCCTCATCGCGACCTCGGTCTTACCGTACCCCACGTCGCCGCAGAGAAGCCTGTCCATCGGGACGGGGCGCTCCATGTCGTCCTTTATCTCGCGCGTGACGCTGCACTGGTCGGGCGTGTCCTCGTAGGGGAACGCCGCGTCGAACTCCGCCTCCAAATCCGGCCAGCGAGCGAACGCGAACCCGCGGCTCACCTTGCGCTTGCCGTACAAAGTCACGAGCTTCTCCGCCATCTCCTCGACGGCCTTCTTGACCTTCCCCTTCCTGTTCTCCCAGCTTTTCCCGCCTATCGTGTCGAGCCGCGGCGAGTCGCCGCCGTTGCCGATATAGCGCTGCACTAGGTTCAGCTGCTCAAGCGGTATATAGAGGAATTCCTCGCCCGCGTACTCGATTTTTATGAAATCGCGCTCGGACTCCGACGAGGCGAGCCGCTGTATTCCCTTGAAGCGCCCGATTCCGTAGTTGACGTGGACGACGTAATCCCCAGGCTCGAGCTCGACGAACGTGTCTATCGCCTCGCTCTTCACGCGCCTCGAGACGAGCGACGCCTGCTTCCGCCGCCCGAAAAGCTCGTTCTCCTGCACGACGAGGACCTTCGCCTGCGGGATGCCGAACCCCGCCGATATCGCCTCCGGGAGAATCTCGACCGGATAGAACGGGACTCCGCGAGCGGAATTCGCCCGCATTTTTTCCGCGGCCTGCTCCGAGCCGTCGCGGAAATCGCGGAAAACCTCCTGAAGGCGCGCGCACTGGTTCGCGTTGTCCGCGAATATGATTATCCGCCAGCCATCCGCCTGCAGCGACTCGAACCGCTCCCTTATGAACGCGAAATTCCCGAAGAAGCTCTGCGGCGCATCAACCGCCATGCTGATGAACCCGGAATCAGCGCCGGAGCCGTGCACGGCGTGGAGCGCGACGGTCCGCGACAGCCGCTCCTCCGCGCGGGCGACGATGCCCCGGAAGTCCGCCGCCATCATTCCGGGCGGAAGCGCGGGGAACGACGGCCTGACCTTGCGGAACATCCCCTCAAGCTCGCGCGAAAGGCTTTCCTGCGCGTTGTCGAGCCGCTCGTAGTCGAACAGCAGCACCGTGGACGCGCGCCCCATGTAATCGACTACGGTGGACGGCTCGTCCCAGATGGCGGGATACAGGAGCTCCTCGCCCTCGCACTCGCCGGACGAAGAAAGCTCGCCGAGCATCGACTCAAGCCTCGCCTCCGCCTCCCCGGAAAGGCGCGCGCCGGCGAACGCCTCCCTCACGCGGGAAAGCGCCTGCCCGTCCCAGACGACCTCCTTCATCGGGCCGACGTGGACGCTTCCCACGGATATCCTCGTCCCCTGCGTCTCCGCGTCGAACTCCTTCACCGAGCGGATTTCGTCGAAATCGAAGTTCACGCGGACTGGGTTCTCTCGCTCCGGGGGAAAGACGTCGAGCACCTCGCCCCGGAGCGTGAACTCGCCGGCGACGCAGACGCGCGGAACGCGGACGTAGCCCATCCCGGAAAGGAGGGACGCCACCCGCACCGTATCGACGGACTGACCTTCAGAAAGGACGACCTCGCGCCCCGAGAACGACGACGCGGGCGGAAGCGGAGCCACGACGGCACGCTGGCACGATATGAAGACGCGCGGCCGCGAAGACTGCGTGACGGGCCTCCTCCCGAGCATGAGGGAGAGAACGCCCGCCCGCCTCCCGAAGACCGACGCGCCCCTCGCAAGCGGCTTGTACGAGGCGGAGCTCCACCACGGCAGCTCGTGGAACTCCACGGAGGAGCCGAGCGCCGTCTCCATGTCGACGCGGACGTCGCGGACGTCGCGCTCCGAGGGGACGACGACGAGGAAGTCGAGGGACGACGGGTCGGGCGGAACGGAGCCACGCGAGAACGCCGCGAGGACGGAATCCCTCACGGAATCGACTATGCCCGCCGCGAAGAATCCCGCGGACGAGCCGGAAAGCCCCTCGACGTCGACGCGTCCGGCGCCGGACGCGCAGGAGCGGGCCGACCTGCCGAATTCAGCCCATCGCCCCGTGACCGAAATCGAGCAATTTGATAATAATGATTTCATATTTTTTTCCGATAATAAAAAATGGATTTGCGCCCATGAAACATGCGCATCCTGGGAGTGAACGTTTTGAAACGAATTTTGACCGCCATTATATCTTCTTTGGCTCTTTTTGCACAGGCACAGGCAGCCACCACCGGGCAGCGCGCCCCGGAAGACTTCTCGGGGGCGTCCGTGGTGATAGGGTTCCACGACAGGACCCTCTACTACCCCAGCGGGGCGCAGGACAACCCGATTTACGTCAAGGTGTCCATCGTGAACAACGGGACGGACACGCTCAGGTTCAAGCTCGCCGACGAGAGGATGTTCAGCCTCGACTTCAGGGCGAACACGATAAAGAACACGATGCTGCCCCAGACCGCAAGCCTCATCGACCACCGCTCTTCAAAGAACGACGTCTACTACAGGGACATAACGATAGAGTCCGGGGAGTCGTACTCCTTCATAGAGGACGTAAAGAACTACATCTCGTTCGACGAGCCGTCAATCTACTACATACAGATGGACTTCTACCCCGAGCTCTACAAGTCGAGGTCGGTCAAGCTCTCCTCGAACAGGCTCAGCGTCGACATACGCCCGGCGCCCTCGGCATCGTCGTCGTCAGTTCTCCCCGTGCAGGCGGGGACGGCGTCGCTGCTCAAGCCCGAGGTCATCCCGCCGGACAAGGTCGTCGAGCAGACGATTGTCGCGCGGCAGAAATCCCTGTGGGACCAGTATTTCCTCTACATGGACCTCGAGGCGATGATGCTCAGGACGAGCGAGACCGCGCGGAGGTACTCGAAGGCGTCCGCGGACGAGAGGCGGAGGATGCTCGACTCGTACAAGACGGACCTCACGCAGAGCAGGATAGACCACGACATCGTTGCCATCCCGAACAAGTTCTCGATCGAGAAGACGTCATACTCGAAGACGGACGGGACGGTAACCGTCGAGGAATTCTTCAAGCACCCGAATTTCACCGAGAGGAAGAAGTACGTCTACAAGGTGCGGCAGCGCGACGGAATCTGGCAGATATACGACTACACCGTGACGAACCTAGGAACGGAGTGAACCAACGAAGGAGGCGCACATGAAGGCACTTGTAATAGCGGACAACGAGAAGGTCATAGACAACATCGGGTCGGTACTGGAGGATTTCGGTTACGACGTCATCGTCTACAGGTGGCTTCTCAAGGCGCTCGACAACATCGAGGAGATAGCCCCGCACATAATCGTGATAAGCACGGAGGACTATCCGCGGCACTGGAAGACGCTCGCGCAGTTCTCCGCGTCGAACTCGCGCGTGCCGCCCAAGCTCATCCTGTACGTCGGAAGCACGCAGGCGAAGCTCTCCGAGGACGAGCAGAAGAAGGCGGACGCGCTGAACGTGTCGGGCTCGTTCTCATCCGAGAACGGCTTCGGGGAGCTCAGGGACATACTCTCGGGCATACCGTCTGCCGCGAAGAAGGAGCCCCCGCACGAGGACAATGCGGGCGAAGGGGCGCAAAACGGCGCGGGGGACGAGGAAGCGGACGGAGAGCGCGCGGAATGCCCGTGCTCGTTCGTTTTCACGAACCCGATAACGCTCGCCCTCGTCTCGGGGGACGCGCGCGGATATGACGGGACGAAGCTCGAGTTCTCGCCCGACATACCGTCCCTCGCCGCGAACCTGCCCGAGGCGACCGAGATAAAGGCGGCGACGATTATGGTCGGCGACGACATCCGCCCCGTATCGGCGCTCGTGGTCTCCAACGACTCCTCAAGGCTCGTCCTCAAGATAACGGCATGAGCGCCCCGCGATGAAGAAGTCACCAAGCGCGAAATTCTTCTGCGAGAGCTGCGGCTCGGAGGTTCCCGGAAACGCGAAGTTCTGCCGGAAGTGCGGCAGGTTCTTCGCGTCGGTGCGGTGCCCGTCATGCGGGGCGACCGGCTCGAACGAGAAATTCAGGAACGGATGCCCCGTCTGCGGCTACTCCGCGGCACGGAGCCCGATGAAGAACATAAAGGAAAAGAACGGCGCGTCGAGGGCAGCCAGAAGGCGGCTCGTTTCCGCGATAGACGCGCGCAACGGCGCTCAGGACGGCTCGCTCCCCCGATGGACATATCCCGTGATGCTGCTCGTGCTCGCGCTCTCGATAGCGTTCTCCGTATACTACATGGGAAGGTGACGTCCTTCCCCTCCCCCCGCCCCCGAATCCCGCCATGTTTGACTAATTGCCACTCTGCAATTAAAATTAAACAATTACATTTTTAGGAGTAGGCAAAATGGGAAAGACCATTGCTCAGAAAATTTTCGAGTCGCACTTGGTAGACAGTCCTTTCTCCGGAACGTACGTTCTGAAGCTGGACAGGGTCTTCTGCCACGAAATCACAACTCCAGTCGCCATAAACGACCTCGTGGAGCGCAACATGGACAGGGTTTTCGACCCGACGAAAATCAAGGCGGTCATCGATCACGTCACGCCGGCGAAGGACAGCAAGACGGCGACGCAGGGAAAAATCCTGCGGGACTGGGCCCGGCGCAACAACGTAAAGGATTTCTTCGACATCGGAGCTAATGGTGTTTGCCATGCAATCTTCCCCGAGAAAGGTTTCGTCCGCCCGGGATACACCGTCATAATGGGCGACAGCCACACATGCACGCACGGCGCGTTCGGGGCGTTCGCCGCGGGCGTCGGGACGACAGACCTTGAGGTCGGAATCCTCAAGGGCGTCTGCTCGTTCCGCGAGCCGAAGACGGTCAAGTTCATTCTCAACGGCAAGCTCAAGGAAGGCGTGTACGCGAAGGACGTCATACTCCACCTCATCGGGAAAATCGGCGTGAACGGCGCAACGAACTGCGTCGTCGAATTCACGGGGCCCGTCGTGGACGCGATGGGAATGGAGGAGCGCATGACGCTCTGCAACATGGCGATCGAGGCCGGCGGAACGAGCGGCATCTGCTTCCCCGACGAAAAGACGGTCGACTACCTCTGGGAATTCATCAAGGACGAGTACGGCACGAAGGAGGCCGCCCTCGCCGACTACGCGAAATGGCGCGACGACGACGACGCGAAGTACGAGAAGGTCATAACGGAGGACCTCTCCGACCTCGAGCCCGTCTGCACGATAAACTACAAGCCGGACCAGATAAAGAAAATCTCCGAGATGAAGGGAACGAAGGTTGACCAGGTCTACATCGGCTCCTGCACGAACGGTCGCATATCCGACCTCAGGATAGCGGCGGCGGTGCTCAAGGGACACCACCTCGCCGACGGCGTGCGCGGAATCGTCAGCCCGGCGACGCCGAAAATCTACAAGATGGCGGTCGCGGAGGGAATCATTGACACGTTCCTCGAGGCAGGATTCTGCGTGACGAACCCGACCTGCGGCGCGTGTCTCGGCATGTCGAACGGAGTCCTCGCGGAGGGCGAGGTCTGCGCGTCGACGACGAACCGCAACTTCAACGGGCGCATGGGCAAGGGCGGCATGGTGCATCTCATGAGCCCGGCAAGCGCAGCCGCTACCGCAATCGCGGGAACGATAACCAATTCAGAGCTTTATAAAGGCTAATATAAGAAGGAGTGACTTATGAAAGCATTTGGTGGACCCGTTCTGTTTCTCGATCGCTCGGACATAAACACCGACGAAATCATCCCCGCAAAGTATCTGACGGAAATCTCCAAGCAGGCGCTCAAGCCGTACTGCCTTGAGGATCTCAAGCTCGACGGGTTCGACGCCAAGCGCGACGTTCCCGGCAAGAGGGTCATCATCACGAGGGAGAACTTCGGATGCGGCTCCAGCCGCGAGCACGCGCCGTGGGCACTTGAGGTGAACGAGATTTACACGGTAATCGCCCCGAACTTCGCGCGAATCTTCCGCCAGAACATGTACAACTGCGGGCTCCTCGCGCTCGACATGCCGAAGAAGGACGTCGAGGACATGTTCCGGAATTTCGCCAACAAGGAGACGGAATGCAAGATAGAGGAGAAGGAGGACGGCACCTGGAAGGTCAAGCTCATCGCGGGAAGCTTCTCAAAAAGCTATCCGTTCAAGCTTGAGGGATTCGAGAAGGCCCTTATAGAGAAAGAGGGCTGGATAGGATACGCCGAGTCAAAGTACTAGGCGGCAGCAACGTACGCATCAGCCGGCAGGGGAAACCATGCCGGCTTTTTTTGTCCCGGAGACGGGAAGGAGAACAATTTGGACAGGAACATGCAGAAGGCGGAGCTTGCGCTCGTCATCGCGCTCCTCGTAATACCGCCCATCGTCTCGGGAGCCGGGAGAGCGGACGGCAGCGCGGGAACGCTCCCCGCCCCCGCTTTTTCGGCGAGGCTCGTCGCGCTCACAACCGCGGCGGCGCTCCTCTACGCGCGGCACAGGAACGTCCACCTCATCCGCTTCCAGAGCAGGTGGACGGCCATGAGGATTGCCGTGCTGTCGGGCGTGAGCCTCGCCGCCTTCGGCGCCCTGTGCGTGTCGTCAGCGCTCGCGGCGCTGGCGGGCCATCTTTCCGGGGCGGGCTCGGCGCGTCTTTCCGCGCCCTGCGGCATTGCTGGGTGGCTGGGAGCCGCAGGCGCGGTCATATGCGCGGCGTTCTACGAGGAGGTGCTTTACAGGATGTACCTTCCCGAGGAGCTGAAGTCGCTGCTCTCGTCGGGCGGGAAAATCCCGGCGATGGTTCCCGAATGCGCGGGCGTCCTGCTTTTCGCGGCGGCGCATTCCTACCAGGGGGCGCTCGGGGTCGCCAACGCGCTCGTGTGCGGGGCGGCGCTCAGAAGGACAATCGCCGCCACGAGGTCGATATGGTTCGCTCTCGTCCCCCATGCGGCATACAACATGATGGCGCTCGCCGCAGCCGCGGCGCTGGGAGGCTGACGGCGGCATTCCAGATGTGAAGGCTGCTGTCTTGTCAGGTGGATTAACATCTGCTACACTGCACGCAACTTCTCTCACAGGTACTGGAATATGGCTGAAATTGACAAGGAAAAACTCAAGGCGGAGATACGGCGGCTCGCACAGGAGCGGGACGCCGTCATCCTCGCGCATTATTACGTTGACGGAGACGTGCAGGATGTCGCCGATTTCGTCGGGGACTCATACGCGCTCGCGAAGACGGCACGGGGCGACCCGAGGAAGACCGTCGTGTTCTGCGGCGTGACGTTCATGGGCGAGAGCGCGTGCGTCCTCAACCCGGACAAGACCGTCCTCATCCCGGAGACGTCGGCTGTCTGCCCGATGGCGCTCATGGTCGACGCGGAAAAGATACGGGCGATGCGGGAGAAATACGACGACCTCGCCGTCGTCTGCTACATAAACTCGACGGCTGAATTCAAATCGCTCTCGGACGTCTGCGTCACATCGTCGAACGCGCTCAAGGTCGTGCGCGCCCTCAAGAACAAGAACATATTCTTCATCCCCGACGGCAACCTCGGGCGGTTCATAGCGGAGCAGGTTCCGGAAAAGAATTTCATACTCAACGACGGGTTCTGCCACGTCCACACGAGCATAACGGCGCGCGACATCGAGACCGCGTTCAGGGAGCACCCCGACTCGAAGATAATCGCCCACCCCGAGTGCATGAAGGAGGTCTGCGACATGGCCGACTTCATCGGAAGCACGAAGGAGCTCATCGAGTTCACGGAAAGCGACGGGGCCGGCTCGTTCATCGTCTGCACGGAAAGCGGCGTCCTCCACGAGATGAGGAAGCGCTCGCCGGGCAAGCAGTTCTTCAGCGTCGGCGCGCGGCAGGTCTGCCCGAACATGAAGAAGATTACCCTCGAGAAAGTCAGGGACTGCCTCGCCGGCATGGCCCCGCGCGCGCGTGTGTCGGAGGAGCTCAGGGACTCAAGCTCGCGCCCGCTCGAGCGTATGCTTGAGCTCGCGTCCCGCTGAAGAAGGAAGAAGGGGGATTTTATGGCTGGATTCGTTTTCGGCGACGGATTTTTCTCCTGCGACGTGGCGATAGTCGGGACGGGCGTGGGCGGGCTCTACTGCGCGCTGAACCTTCCCGAGACGCTGTCGGTCGCGCTTTTCACCAAGGCTGCCGCCGAGGAATGCGACTCCTACCTCGCGCAGGGCGGAATCTGCATGCTCCGCGACGACGGGGACTACGACTCGTACTTCGAGGACACGATGAGGGCGGGACATTGGGAGAACACGAAGGAGAGCGTCGACATCATGATACGCTCGTCGAGGGACGTCATCTCGGACCTCGTGTCGTACGGGACGCAGTTCGAGAAGGAGGCCGACGGAAGCCTCGCCTTCACGCGTGAGGGCGCGCATTCCGTCCCGCGGATTCTCTTCCACGAGGACGTGACTGGGCGCGAGATTACGTCACACCTCCTTTCGGCGGTGAGGAAGCTCCGGAACGTGCGCATTTTCGAGAACGCGGACATGCTCGACATAATCGAGAAAGAGGACGGAAGCTGCGGCGGCATAATCGTCTCGGCGACAGGCTCCTCCCCGCTCGCGAAGTCCGCCTCGGCGCGGAATTTCCAGGGGCGGCACATCGTCCCCGTGACGGCGAAGAGGACGGTCTGGGCGTGCGGCGGAATCGGCGGCCTGTTCGCACACTCGACGAACTACCCGCACCTCACCGGCGACGCGCTCGCCATATCGCTCAGGCGCGGAATCCATCTCAAGGACGTAGACTACATCCAGATTCACCCGACGACGCTCTACTCGAAGAAGCCGGGGCGCGCGTTCCTCGTCAGCGAGAGCGTCCGGGGCGAGGGAGGAATCCTCCTCGACGCGCAGGGCAAGCGGTTCACCGACGAGCTCCAGCCGAGGGACGTCGTGAGCGGCGCGATTTTCAGGCAGATGGAGAAGGACGGGACGCCGTTCGTCAGGCTCTCGATGGAGCGGATTCCGAAGGACGTCATCATGACGCACTTCAGGCACATATACGAGAGATGCCTCGACGAGGGGTTCGACTGCACGAAGGAGCCGATTCCCGTCGTTCCGGCGCAGCACTATTTCATGGGCGGCGTCGCCGTAAACTCGGACAGCCTCACGTCGAAGGGGCGGCTCTACGCCGTCGGCGAGACGAGCTGCAACGGCGTCCACGGGCGGAACAGGCTCGCGTCGAATTCCCTGCTCGAAAGCCTCGTATTCGCGAAGCGGGCGGCGCTCAGCATCGCGTCGGGAATCGGCTCGGACGACGCCCCCTCATGGAACGGCGGCGATTTGTCCGCATACATGGACGAGAAGTCGCTCGCGGACGAGAACAGGGCGGCGGTTCTCGCGGAGATAGAGCGCGCGAAGAAGGCGCGGAACGGCTGATGCCGGGTTACTTTTGGAGGAAACAAAAATGGACAGGATAACATTGATGCTTAACGCGGAGCCTCTCATACTGAGCGCTCTCAGGGAGGACATTTCGAGCGAGGACGTCTCGACGAACGCGGTGATGCCGGAGAGGCGGCTCGGCGAGGTCGAGCTGATTGCAAAGCAGGACGGCGTCGTCGCGGGGCTTCCGGTGTTCGAGAAGGTGTTCAAGATTCTCGACGAAAGCACGGATGTCGCGCTCGAGGCTTCCGACGGGGACGAGGTGAAGAAAGGACAGCGGCTCGGCACCGTCCGGGGCGACATCCGCGTCCTCCTTTCGGGTGAGCGGACGGCGCTCAACTACCTCCAGCGCATGAGCGGAATCGCGACATACACGCGGCAGGTCTCTTCCCTCCTCGAAGGGACGCGCACGAAGCTCCTCGACACGAGGAAGACGACGCCGAACAACCGCATATTCGAGAAGTACGCGGTCAGGATTGGCGGCGGAAACAACCACCGGTACAACCTCTCCGACGGCGTCCTCCTCAAGGACAACCATATCGGGGCCGCGGGCGGCGTCGCGGAGGCTGTCCGCATGGCGAAGGCATACGCGCCGTTCGTGCGGAAAATCGAGGTCGAGGTCGAGACGCTCGAGCAGGTGGCGGAGGCCGCCGATGCGGGCGCGGACATCATCATGCTCGACAACATGGACCACGCGACGATGGCGCGCGCAATCGGCATCATCGCGGGACGCGCGGAGGTCGAGGTTTCCGGGAACGTGACGAAGGAGAACATCGCCGCCCTCGTCGACCTCGGCGTGGACTACATCTCGTCGGGCGCGCTCACCCACTCAAGCCCCATCCTCGACCTTTCCCTCAAGAACCTGCACGCCGTCTGATGGAAAAAAACGCCAGGAAACAAAGCGGCGAGGAGCGCCGCCGCGAAATCATCAGGATTCTCTCCTCATCGAAATCGCCCGTGTCAGGCTCCTCCCTCGCCCGGACGCTCGGGGTCAGCAGGCAGGTAATCGTCACCGACATCGCCCTCATTCGGGCGAGGAGGGACGACATCGTCTCAACGAGCGCGGGATACACGATTCCGGCGAGGACGGAAGGCGCGCGGAAGATATTCAAGGTCGCGCACACCGACGACCAGATTCTCGACGAGCTTTCGTCAATCGTCGAGCGCGGCGGGCGCGTGCTGGACGTGTTCATCCAGCACAAGGTCTACGGGACGATTTCCGCCCCGCTCAACATTGCGAGCAAGCGCGACGTTGAGAATTTCCTCTCCGACCTGAGGAGCGGCGTCTCGACCCCGCTGAAGAACATCACGGGGAATTTCCATTACCACACCGTCGAGGCGCGCAACGAGAAGGCACTTTCGGAGATTGAGGACGTGCTCAGGCAAAAAGGGTATCTGATAGAGTCGAAGGACAGCGAGGCGGTCTACGAGGCGAAGGACTACGCCCAAGTGTAAGGCTTTCGTACCGACGGACGGAACAAAAAAAATCCCCGCAATCGCGGGGATTTTCCATCTCCTAGCAGAATTGAACTGCTGTTGTCGGGATGAAAACCCGATGTCCTAACCACTAGACGAAGGAGACATACGTCATAAACGAATGTTCGAAACATTATCATGCCGAAGGAATTCTGTCAAGACCCTTTGCAATAAAAACGCGGCGGCCGTTCCGAACAGCGCTTCATCAGGAAGGCTAGACCTCGAAATTGTCGATTTGCTCGCCGATTTTCGAGATTGAAGAGCGCATGTCGCTTACGATCCGCTTCAGTTTTGTGTCCGTATCCGCCATGCGCGTCGTGCAGAAGCTCATCGTGCGGACGCTCTCGTTCATCTGGTCGGTCGCGTCCTTGAGCCGCCGCACGTCGTCCAGAATCGCCTTGTTCCCGTTCGACATTTCCTTCGAGGCGCGCATGACTTCCTCGCTCGAGTCGCCCATCGTGTTGAGGACTTTGTTGATTTGAACGCTGCCGCTCTTCTGCGCTTCCATCGCCGCCTTGATGTTCTTGACGATTTCGTCCGTCTCCTTGATTTTTTCGGAAACCTCGGAGAACATCCTGCTCGTCTCGTCGGAGGCTTTCACGACGGAATTTATCGAGTCGTTTATCTTCTTGAGCTGCTCGCCGATTGTCCGCGACTGCGACGCCGAATTTTCCGACAGCTTCCTGATTTCGTCCGCGACGACGCTGAATCCCCTGCCGGCCTCTCCTGCATGTGCCGCCTCGATCGCCGCGTTCATCGCAAGGAGGTTCGTCTGGCTCGCAATCGACGCGATGACCTTGTTCGCCTGAAGGAGCATCTCGCTCTGTCCTTCAATCTGCGTGATTTTGTTGTTCATCTCCTCCTGCTTCTCGTTCCCCGCGCGCGACAGCTCCTCAAGAGAGTCGAACGAGCCTGCCATGGATTCAACGGAATTCGTGACGTCGTTTATCGTGCTGAACATGCCGGAAATGGCGGAGCTCGCCTCGTTCACGCCTTCGACCTGCCTGTCAATCATCCTCTCGAGCGAGTCGATGTTCGAGGCGATTTCGTTGACCGCGCTCGCCGTCGCGTTCACGCACTTCGTCTGCTTGTCGAGCTGCTCCGTCACGTTCTCGAGGCTCGTGACGATTTCCGACACGCTGCCGTTCGATTCCTCTATGCCCGTCCCGAGGTTGCCCTCCGACGTGTTCAGCGTCTGCCGCGAATGCTTTATGCCCTGCATAATTACCTGAAGTTTTTCGACGAACCTGTTGAAGCCCGTCGTGACCGAGCCGACCTCGTCGTCCGTCTTCACGTTGATTCGCGCCGTCAGGTCTGCCGTGCCCGATGCGATTTCGTGTATCCTTCCCTCCAAATCGGAAAGCGGCTTGAGCGCCTTTTTCACGCCGATGAAAATCGTTCCGACGAGAATCATCTCGATTATTATGACGAAGACAATCATGTAGTTTTTGATTTCGCGTGCCGCCCTGAAAACGTATGAGTGCGGGACGGAGAACGCGAGGCTCCATTTTGTCCCGTTGACCGGCGTGTACACGAGCAAATCGCTGCCGGTCTTGTATTTCATCCAGCCGAACCCGCTCTCGCCCTGAATCATCTTCCTCACCATGTCGGACATGCCCTGCGTGTCGCCGAGCCTGTCCGAGTCGAGCGCGTTCGCTTTCATCGCGATGTGCGTGTCGGAATAGAACTGGATTCTTCCGTCCTCCCCAATCAGAAGCGTCTTTCCCTCCTCCGCAATCGATTTTTCGTCCAATGCCGCAGCCAGCGTCGCGTAAGTGACGGAGCCCGCGAAATATCCGACGCGGACGTTGCTCTTGCTGACCGACTTGCAGACCCAGTAGACCGCGTCATCCTCGCCCGTCCCCTCAAGGTTCGAGATGTACTGCGAGAGGGAACCGCCCTTCATCCTTTCGAAATGCTCCGAGGCGGAGACGTCGAATTCCCTTCCTGTGTCCGAATACGCCCTGCCCGTCCCGTAATCGACGTATATTATCTCCTTGAAATCCTTGCCCCGTATGTCCTCGTGGTCGAGCAGCCACGCGACGGCATTCTCGGTGGAGAAATCGTGCCCGCGAACGATGTCGCTCATGGTGTACATCCTCATCTGCTGCATGAACTTCGAGTTCCGCTGGTTCAGGTTCGTCGCGAACGACTTCGTGAGAGCCTGCATCGACGCGATGACGCTGTCACTGCTCGACTTGAAAATCTTGTTCACGCTGAGCACCATGAAGACGCCGAACATAATCATGATTTCGATGCCGACGGTGATGCCGAATTTCGTCGATATTTTTTTCAGCTTTCCTTTGAATAATCCCTTCATACTGGCTTCTCTCCTCTCTTATTCGATAGCACGGACGGAAATACAAATTAAGAAAAAATTCTAAGGTCAGTTTTTTTATCCGTCAAGGATAAAATCATGCGCGGACAACCCGCGCCGTTAGGGCAGCATACCATTTTAAAAGCGAGCGATGGTAATCGCGAACAAATCCGTTAAAACTCGGTATTCAGGGCAGATAAAAAAATTCAAGCTAATCGACTATATTTTCCATGCCGAACTCAGACGCCAGCTTTCCGAACGTCCAGTCGCTTATCCCGTAGACGGCGTTGTCCGGAACGGAAGGGTTCCCGCGCTTCCGGACGAAAATCCCGCCTTCGCCCCTCATGAATTCCGCGCGGATTGATTTTCCGTTCCCGTCATGAGCCTCGATTGCGGCGAAGACGGGAAGCCCCGCGTCGGCGACCCCGGTCCTCCCGGCGATTTTCCCGTGCCTGATTGAGGAGAGCGCAGAGGACAATGCCGGGAAACCGTCGTCCCCCTTCCCCGCCGACGCGGAGAACGAGCCGTCCGCAACCGACATCCTCGCCTGGACAATCTCCCCGAGCCCGCAGAAAAGCTCCCCCGCCGTCCAGTAATCGGCATCCCCGGAAAGGAAATGCGAGAGGTCGTCCTCCGTCTCAAGCGAGAGCGGCGAGCCGGATGGAGAGAGCGGTATTCTTCCGGAAATGGCGTCGCTGCGCCCGAAAACGACGCGCGACACCTCGTTCCCGAGCGAGTAGAAGACGACCGTCGTTCCTTTTCCCTCCGTCAGCGAAAGCGCGTCCTTGTCGCCTTCGGAGGAGGAGATTTCGAACACGCGCCGGATTTTCGCGCATGATTTCAGGAAGGAGGCGACGAGGCGCGCGTCCGCGAGCGACTCTGCCCCGCCCGAGGAGACGGACCACACGCCCGAGGTGCGGACGAGCCTCACGGACTGCCCCCCGCCCGATATCGCGACGGAATCGACCGCGCCCTCGAATTTCGGGTTCAGAATCGCGCTCTCCGACGATTTCGGCACGGCGGAGGAGCGCGTCGGGAACAAAAGCGACAGGGCGAAAAGCGCGAGCGACACGAGGAACAGGGCGATGAGCGCCGGAGAAACGGCGGCACGTTTTCCCATCATTGTTTTCTCCTTCTTTTTGCGCATATTGCGGCGAACGGGAGCGCGGCGGCGAGCGGGAGGAACACGAAATGGATGGCAAGCGTCCTCCGCCGCTCAGAGCCGAATTCTTCCGCATCGGAAATCTTGTGCAGCGACGTCGCGGGACGGGTCCTGTCGAGCATGTCGGCTAGGGCGTCCTCGCCGTTCAGGCGGAGCAGGCGCGTGCAGAGGAAATCGAAGTTCCTGAAGTCGACGGAATTCTCGCCGGAGATGAAGCCCGTCATGAGGGACGAGACGAAATGCTGGTCGGCGACTACGCACACGCGCTCCGTTTCGGTCATCTTCTCCGCCGCGACGACGTATTGCTCATAATCGCCGCCGGAAGACGCGCCCTGAAGCGCGAACGGGTCGGTGACGAAGGGCGCGCCGTCCCTCTGCAGCCACGAATACGGGGACGAGCGGAGAAGCGGGACCGCCCCGCCGTAAAGCGCGAGCGGGCTTGCCCAGAACAGCGTCATGCCGCGCACCGCCGCCGGCTGCGGCATGAGGGAGAGCCACAAGGGATAGTTCAGCGTGACGAATTCCGCGGAATTGCCCTCGCCGCTCTGCATGGAGACCGGGAAGCACGACAAATCCTCGACGAGCGCGGGGACGAACGCGAACCCGAGCGAATTCAGCACGGGGATAAGCGGGTCGTCATCGGCACGCGACACGGTCCATTCCGTCTCGACGGGGACGGAATACGGGGACGTCGCGATCAACGAGGGGACGCCGCGGCCTATCGCGCCCGCGACAGCCTGCCCCTGCGCGAACGTCATCTCCGACGAGCCGAGGACGAGCAGGCTGTCCCCGCTTCCGAGGGACGATATCGCGCGCTCGGCTTCCACGCCTCCCACAATCTCGGGCATGAACCCGCGCGAGGCGAGGAACGGCGCGACATAGGAATACGACTCTCCGCAGTCCCTCCCGTTTCCGACGAAGACCGCGACCCTGCGCGCGGAGCCGGAGACGAGCTGCTTGACGCGCTGTGCAAGGTCGTACTCGAGCGTGCCCGTGGAAAGGACGTAGGGGATTATCGACTGCCTGTCGAGGTGCTGCATGACGACGGCGGAATAGACCGTCACCAGCTCGATTTTCGTTCCCGTGTTGCGCTCAAGCTGCTGCCCCTGGACGCCGAGCCCGGAAAGCCTTCCCGCGTCGGCATCGACGACCTCGAGCGTGACGAGCGGCGACAGCGAGCTGAATTCGAGGAGAAAATCGGCGACCTCGGATGCCTGCGGATACAGCTCGGACAGCTCCCGCGAGCGGTAATACGTTATCCTGAGCGGCGAGCCGAGGAGGGAGACGAGAGAGCGCGTCGCCTTGCTCGGCGAATGCCTCCGCGAGGCCGTCATGTCGGCGCGGAAATACGAGCGCTCCGCCGAGAACGCGAGCAGCGAAAGAGACGCGAGCGCGACGAGGAGCGCCGCCCTCCCCCCGCGACGGCCGGTGCGCCTCCGCTCCGCCACGACGGACATCACCACGAAGAGCGCGGACGATATCAGGTAGAACGATATGTCGCGCGAGTCGGCGATTCCCTTCCCGAACGAGTCGAAATGCCACGCGAAGCTGATTTTCCTCATCGCGAACGAGAGCGCGCTCCCGAGCGGGACGTAGAGAGGGACGATATGGATGAAGTCGACCGCGGCGAGGACCGCCATCGACACGAGCAGAGGGATTGCCGGGACGGACGGGAACGCGGCGAACAGGAAGACGGAGAGCGACGACGCGAGAAGCCCATAGAGGATGACGCCGGAGAATCCCGCCGCCGCCTGCCCGACATCCACGTCGCCGAACGAGGAGACGCAGGCGGGAACCGACACGAGCATGAGCACGGGGACGGAGAACGCCGAGAGCGCCGCCGCGATGATGACTGCGAACCGTTTCGCGGGCGCAACGGGCAGCGAATCGTCGCAGATGAACCGCCGCAGCCTGAACACGATGAGCGGGACCGTCGCTATCGATATGAACGGAACGGACTGGAACAGCTGCCGGAGGTCGGTCGTCCCGGCTCCCTCGACGAAGAATTTCCCGGCGAGGAAAAAGCGGAACGAGCAGAAAAGGACTGTCGCGACCGCCGCCGCGTAGAAGAGCGGGTCGACGAGCAGGAGCATCAACGAGGAGCGGAACAACGCGCTTGAACGCCTCATCCTATTCAGCCCCCATCCGCGCGCGCTGCTCTATGAGCGAGGCGTTCACCTGGGCGATGCGCGCGTAAAGCTCGAAGTAATCGGTGAATTCCTCGCCGGCGCTTTTCTCGAACGGGTGGAGCGTCCTCGACTTGAAGCTGGCGTTTATGGAGAACATCTCCCCGCGGCTTTTCATCGCCAAAAGGCTTTTCTGGTACGCCTCGTTCACCTCGGGCGTCCATCCCGTTATGTCCGGCTTCGCGAGCGTCAGGACCTTCCGTATCGCGGCGATTTCCCAAATCCTCTTGCCGAAAAACGACTCGAGCGCGTTCCTGAACGGGCGGTCCTTCTGGAAGAGGAGCGTCGCGCCGAGAATCCCGCCGTCGAGCCGGGACGTGTCGAACGAGCAGAGCGAGCCGCTTTCCGTGAACGGCGTGGCACCCTCGGAGGCGAGGAATTCGCGGACTTTTTCGGGCGGAACGGACAGCGCGTATTCGTACACGCTTCCCCAGAGGGCGGCGGAAAGGGATTCCCTTCTCCGCTGGTTCGTCACGGGGAAAACCGTGCAGCGCGTTATCCTGATTCCCTTCGGCAGGTTTCCGTTCATCATGCGCATGAAGTCTTCCGGCCCGACGGGGTCGAAAAGCACCGTCGAGCCGATTTCCGCCGCGGAGCTGACGCCGAGAGAGAGCGTCGTCGCGAATTCGAGCCGGGGAATCGGGTTGAAGCCCGTCGTGTAGATGACAGGCAGAGAGCTTCTCAGGACTGCCCTGTTGAACATCTCTATCATCGAAAGGTGCGAGAGGAACTCCGCGCCGTCGCACTTGGTGAACTGGAAGACCGCGCGGTACATGAGCGGGATGTTGTCCCTCGCCACGCGGACTTCCTTCGCGGGGGGAACGACAGCGTCCGAGGCGGAGTCGGAGGCGCACACCTTCGTCCTGTCGCCGCAGACGCCGCATTTGTGGTCGCAGTCCGGGGCACATTTGGGGGTCAGGACGCCGGAGCAGCTCCGCTCCCATTCCTTCTCGAAGAACGATTTCGACGGTCCTAGCGAGACGCCGTCCCACGGGAGCGCTTCGTCCTTGCCCCGCTCACGGAGAATTTCCGCGCGCACGTCCCATCCCGCCTCGTCGAACGCCTCGTTCCAGAACGGAAGGTTCTCGCGCAGATGGTTCTCCCACGCGTCGAGCCGCGCGCCCTTCCTGTACGCGGAGAGGATTACGGCGCCAGCGCGCTCGTCCCCGCGGGAGAGAAGCCCCTCGATGTAGCTCGTGTTTATGTCGTGCGTCCCCACATGGAATTTCCCGCGCGGAAGGTTGTCGCGGATGTACGCGAGCTTGCGCGCGGATTCCTCGGGACTTATCTGCCTGATGCGCTGGTAGGCGGTGTGCGGCTTTGGGATGAACGTCCCGACGTTGACGTTGCACTGTATGCGCGTGCGCTCCTGAAGGTCGAGGAGGAAATCGACAATCGCCTTCTCCTCCGTCTTGCCGTCCGTCTCCGGAAGCGGAAGCCCGACCATGAAATAAAACTTCGCCTTGCTCCAGCCGCGCTTCTTCGCGTCGAGGATTATGTCGACGAGATGCTGCGCGTAGACTTCCTTGTTGAGCATGAGCTGCCACGCCTCCTCGGGTGTCTCCACCGCGAAAGTGAGCGTGCTTTTCCTGACCTCGGAAAGTTTCTCGAGGAGCGGCAGCGAGAAGCTGTTCACCTTGAGCGAGGGAAGCTGGAAGCTGACGTTCTGCTTGCGGTACATGCCGTTCAGGCAGTCGAGAAGTCCCTCGATGTCGGGATAGTCAGCCGAAGACAGCGACGTGAGAGAGATTTCCCGGTAGCCGCCCACGCTCACGAGCCTCTCCACCTCGTCGATGATGAGCTGCCTCGACTTCGCGCGCTGGGGACGGTAATAGACGCCCGCATGGCAGAACCTGCATCCGTTGGGGCAGCCGCGCATTATCTCGACGACACCATGGTCCTGGACGGGCTTCATGTTCGGAAGCGGCATGAACGACTCCACGCTCGGAACCCGCCCGAATTCCGACCACACCGCGCGGAACGCCTTCTGGTGCCCGCACGACTCCGCCGACATCCCGCGCGTCCAGACGTGCCTGTCGCGCGCGAATTCGGCAAGCATCTCGGCCCTTGTCGCGCCGTCACGCTTCATATTTGCAATCCGCCCGACAAGCTCGAACATGCCGCCCTCCGCCTCGCCGATGAAGAACGCGTCGAAAAAGTCGGAGAACGGGGCGGGATTCGTGCTTCCGCAGCCGCCCGCAATGACAATCGGGTCGTCCTCGCCCCTGTCGCACGCGCGGAGTGGGATTCCGCCGAGGTCGAGCATCGACAGGACGCCCGTTATCCCGAGCTCGTAGCCGATAGAGAAGCCGAGCATGTCGAGGGAGCGGAGCGGGATTCCCGTCTCAAGCGTGTAGAGCGGGACTCCGGTGCGCGACAGAAGCTCCTCGAAATCCTTCTCGACGGCGAACACGCGCTCGCACCGCACCGAGCCGAGGGCGTTCAGCCCGTTGTATATTATCTTGACAGCCTGGTTCGACATCCCGATTCCGTAGACGTCCGGAAAGGCTATCCCGAAATTCAGCATCCTGCCGCCGTCGTCGTGCTTCTTCACGATTGAGCCGAGCTCGCCTCCGATGTACGAGGAGGGATTCTGCACGGAGCACAGGGAGACGCCGAACGCCTCCGTCGGGTTCACAAGTTTCATTTCCATAAGTGATTTTCCAAAATTCAAAAAAGATAAAGCGTTTTCAGTCGAAGTCGTGCTTCCTGTAGCGCACGCTCATAAGAAGCCCCACCGCGGTCATCGCCGTGAGAAGGGAGGAGCCGCCGTAGGAGAGGAAGAAGAGCGGGATTCCCGTAATCGGCATGCTTCCGATGACCATCCCGACGTTTACCGTGAAATGCCAGAGGAACATCCCGAAAACGCCCGAGGCGATGTACATTCCGTATGAATTCGTCGCGTTCCTGATGACGGAAAGCGTGCGCGCCATGATGGCGAAATAAAGGAAGAAGACGACAAGCCCGCCGACGAACCCCGTCTCCTCGGAAAGGATTCCGAAGATGAAGTCCGTGCTCTGCTCAGGAAGGTAGCGCAGATGGCTCAGGTTCCCCTGCAGGAAGCCCTCCCCGAACAGCCCGCCGCTCCCGACCGCCGTCATCGACTGTATGATATGCCATCCCGCGCCGCGCTCATCGACCTCGGGGTTGATGAATATGATGAGGCGCTCAATCTGGTAGCTCTTGAGGAATTTCCCCGCGCCGTACGACATGACGAGCGACGCGCATATTATCCCGAACGCGTAGGCAATCCAGTAGAAGTAGCGGTTCTCCTTGTAGAGAATCATCCCGATTATCCCGATGACGCAGATGGCGCCCGACGCGAGGACGATTATCCCGCGGAGCTTTATGTTCGTCAGGAGCGTCACCGCGGGGATGGCGCGCTGCGCTATTTCCTGCTGCCACGTCGGAAGAACCGTCAGATAGACCGTCAGGCACCCCCCGAGAAGGAGCATGAATATGAGCCGCAGCGGAATCCCGCCGAAGAGCATCATCATCAGGAGAATGGGAAGGAAGACGCTCGACGTTCCCAAATCGGGCTGTGCCATTATGAGCGCGAACGGAACCATGAATATGAGAAGCGAATATATGAAACGCCTGAGCGGGGGCATTCCCTCCGAGCGGTGGAAGAAGCGCGCGAGATACAGAATGTAGAGGATTTTGCAGAACTCCGACGGCTGGATTCCGAGCGGCCCGATTGACAGCCAGCTCCGCGCGCCGTTGATTTTCTTTCCGAAAAGGCGCGTTATGACGAGGACGACAATCAGCGCGATGAAAAGCTTTCCCGCGTGCTTCTCAAGCCCCCGGTAATCGATGAGCATCACGAAGAACATCATGAAAAGCCCTATGAACGCCCAGATAATCTGCTTTATGTACTCGCCGGAAACGTTTATTCCGTCCGAGTTGAATCCCGCCGAATAGATGAACAGAATTCCGATAGTCACGAGTGCCGCGACCGAGAAAAAAAGCATGAAATCAAACAGCTTCAGAAACTGTATGCGCCTGCTGAATATTCCTGCCATGAAAACTCCTACTCCTGCCTTCTTCCGTTTGTCTTGACCTTGCGCGCAAGCTCTCCCATGTAGTAGCGGACGTTCGGGAGCGCCTGAACTGCCTGTTCGTACGTCTGGTTCGCGAATATACCCTGATAGATGATGTTCGTGGCGTACGGCGACCACCAGTCCCAGTCGTTGACCGCCTCGACGAGGACGACGACGACGACCTGGTCTTCCGGAGCCGCGTCATAGGGACCGAACGTCGCCATCCACGCGTGCCAGTGGTCCACGAACCCGACTTCTGCCGTTCCCGTCTTTCCCGCGACCTTGACGACTTTGTTCTCCATCGGCCATTGCGGCGTTCCGTCCGAGATGACGTAGCGCAAATCGCTCTGGACCGCGCGCCACACAGACGGCTCGATGTTCGACTCGTGGAGGAGGCTCGGCTCGATTGTCTCGATTACCTCGTTCGTCGCGGGGTCGCGGACTTCCTTGAGGAGGTGCGGGCGGTAAATCTTCCCGCCGTTCGCGACCATCGCCATCATGTTCGCGATGTGGAGCGGCGTCACGAGCGTGTATCCCTGACCGATGGACATGTTCATCGTGTCTCCGCCGAGCCATTTGACGTGGTATTTTCTTTCCTTCCATTGCGCCGTCGGAACGAATCCCGCCGCCTGCGACGGAAGGTCAACCTCAAGGCTCTGCCCGAGCCCGAATTCCTTCGCGTAGGATGCGATGCGGTCGACGCCAAGGTAATCGCGCCCGAGAACCCAATAATAGATGTCGCACGATTCGGCGAGCGCGCCCCGCATGTCGAGCATACCGTGTCCCCAGCGCTGATGGCAGCGGAACGTCCTGTCTCCGTAGATGACTTTCCCCGAGCATTCGATTTTCTTAGACGGGGGAATCACGCGCTCCGACAGAGCCGCCGTCGTCATTATCGTCTTGAACGTGGACGCCGGCGGATATACCGCGTTCACGACGCGGTTGAGAAGCGGGTTGTTCGGGCTTTTCACGAGCTTGTTGTACTGGGCAGCCGCATCATCGTTGCTGAAAATGTTCTGGTCGTAGTACGGGTACGAAACCATCGCGAGGATTTCGCCGCTCGCCGGCTTGAGGACGACCGCCGCCCCGACCCTGTTCCCCAAAGCCTTCTCCGCAAGTTCCTGTATGCGGGAGTCGATTGTGAGCACGAGGCTTTTTCCCATCTGCGGCTGCGTCGTTATCAGCTCGTTGGAGATGGCGCGGCCGCGCGCGTCGACGTTCTTGCGCACGGAGCCGGGCGTTCCCTGGAGCAGCGAATCGTACTGCTTCTCGATTCCCATCTTCCCGACGACCATGTTCTCCGTGTAGCCCTGGTTGTACATCATGTTTATCTCTTCCTTCGTTATGTCGCCGACGTAGCCGACGACGTGGGAGATGGAGCCTGTCTCGACGTACCTCCGTATGGGCTTGAGCTGCCAGGAAACGCCGGGAAGGTCGATGATGTTCTCGGCGATGTTCGAGATGACGCTGAACGGGACGTTCATCTTTATGTCGATGGATTTGTAGATTTTCCGCGATTTCTCCGGAATCTTCCTGTCGATTTCGAGCTTGGCGATTCCGAGGATGGACGACAGCCGAGAAGTCACTGTGTCGTAATATCCGCGCGGGATTTCCGCCGGATTGAGGCTGACGACGAACGAATCAGAGTTGACGACCATCGGAAGCGTCGCGTTCCTGTCGAAAATCTCGCCGCGCTGCGCGGGAATCGTGTCCGTGTGGCTCGACACGCGCTGGGATTTTCCGCGGTAGTAGTCCCCGTTCTTAATCTGAAGCTTGTAGAGCTGGCTTATGTATGCGGCAATCACGAGAATGACGACGACAAGCATCGCCATCGCCTTCATGTTGCGCTCAATCTGGCTCGAAGCCTTGTTCGCGCCGATTTCATCTCCGTCATCATCGACAATCATATTTCCTCCCGCCCAAAATCACGCAACGGATTCCTGCCCGAAAAGGAGCGAGCCGTCAAAAATACGGAGGAACCTGAACAGTATCGGAGAGATAATCGTGTTCATCGCAAGCTCGCAGAGGAACACGACCGAAAGGATATCGTAATGAGCGACCGACACGGGGAAGAAAAGCGAGACGAGCCAAAGGAGGAATGCCTTCAGGACAGTCGCGCTGAAACCGAGAAGCGCGGGAATGAAAACGCCCTCAAGGTTGAGTATTTTGAGGAACCAGCCGCCCGAATATCCTATGATGGTGCGGACGAGGCTGTGCATTCCGAACGGAGCCGCCGTAAGAAAATCAAGGAAAATCCCGGAGCAAAATCCTCCGACTGCTCCGAACGTCCGCCCGTTGTTGAGGGAAAAATAAAGCGAGCATATCAGAAGAAAATCCGGGACTGCCGGAAGAAGCTGTATGTTCGAAAGGATTGAACTCTCGAAGAGGGCGAAACAGAGGAGTATCGCCAGCGCGGTGAAGAATGCCCGTATCATAAAACGGAAAACCTCCCTTTCCGGAGCGGACTGGACGCGCCAACCGCCCGATTTAAAACTGCATGACCAGAAAAACATATAAGCCCAAAACCGCATTTCCCGCGTTTTTGGGCTTCGGCAACCCGGACTTCATCTACTGGTTCACGACAAGATTCGGGTTCAGCTCCTTGAGGTCGGCAACGATTACCGTCTCAAGCCTCGAAAAATCGATTACGGGAACGACTTCGATGTCGAGCGTCGAGTCGTAGTCGAGCGGGGTTATCTTCGATATGGAGCCGATCGTGATGTCGCGGAGATAATTCTCGTTCTCTCCGGACGTGACAATCAAATCGCCGTAATTGAGCTCGTCGAGAACCCGCTTTTTCACGTAGCGCATCGAAAGCATCCCGGACGCGCTCCCCTGCCCGCTCACGAGCCCGATGTCGCGCGTTGACTGGACGCGCGCGGATACGGTGCATTTCTCGTCGAAAATTGGAAGAATCATGCTCGTCTCGACGCCGACTGAAATCACGCGCCCGACAAGCCCTACCTGGCCGTTCTGGATTGCGATGACCGGCATGTTCTTCTTTATTCCCGCCCGGCTTCCCTTGTTTATCGTAAAAGTGGAATAAAGGTTGTCGGTATTGCGCCCGATTATCTGCGCCGGAAAATTCCGCTGCTCGATTTTCGTCGAGAACCCGAGCTGCTCGCGCAGGCGCAGGTTCTCGTTCGTTATCTCCGTGTTGTTGCGCTGAAAATACTCGTAGTTCTTGAGCTTTTCCGTAAGGAACGCATTCTCCTCGCGGAGACGGGCAAGCTCGTGGACGGCATTGAACGTTCCCGTAATCCCGCTCGTCACGATTCCGATTCCCTTCTGCACGGAAGACAACGCCGTAAAACCGACGTTCTTGAAGTTGAGGATAAAGCCTCCGGAGCTCAGCGCGAGCATCGTCCCCGAAATCACGACGAGGACGACGAGCACAAGCTCCGGCAGATGCAGGCTGAACCTGCTCTTCTGTGACTCCATAACAGCCTAGTCGTTCAGGTTGTCGTAGACTGAGCGGTCGGTTGACATGTCCTTGAAAAGCTCGAACGCCTGACCGGCACCGAGCGCGACGCACTCAAGCGGCTTCTCCACGAGGAAGACCGGAACCTGCGTCTCCTTGGCGATGAGCTTCGGCAACCCCTTGAGCATGCTCCCTCCGCCGGACATGACGATTCCGCGCTCGACGATATCAGCTGCAAGCTCCGGCGGCGTCTCGGAAAGCGTCACCTTTATCAGCTCGACAATCTGGTTCACTGCGTCCTTCAGCGCCTCGCGGATTTCCACGCTGTCGACGACCTGACGCTTCGGAAGACCAGTGATGGCGTCGTTTCCGCGGACCTCCATCGTCTCGATTGTCCCGTCCTTGTCCGCGACGGCATTCCCGATTTGGATTTTGAGCCGCTCCGCCGCGTACGGTCCGATTTTGAGGTTGTGCGTTTTCTTTATGAAGTTGACGATTGCCTCGTCGAATTTATCGCCGCCGACGCGGATTGCCTTCGTTACGACCATGCCGCCGAGCGAGATGACGCTGACTTCCGTCGTTCCGCCGCCGATATCGCAAATCATGTGACCGGCAGGCTCGTCAATCTTTATCTGCGCGCCGATTGCCGCCGCGAGCGACTCCTCGATGACGTCGACCTCTTTCGCTCCCGCTTTCAGCGCGGCCTCTATGACGGCGCGGCGCTCGACCTGCGTTATGCACGACGGGATTCCGATTTTCATGCGCGTCGACTTGAACAGCTGGTGGCGCGAGATAACTTTCGAGATGAAATACTTAATCATCTTCTCCGTGCTGTCGATGTCCGATATGACGCCGTCGCGCATCGGGCGGATAGCGCTGATGTTACCCGGCGTCTTGTAGAGCATCCTCTTCGCCTCCGCGCCGACAGCAACGACGCGCTTTGTTCCCTTCTCGACCGCCACGACGGACGGCTCGTCAACGACGATTCCCTTTCCGCGGACATATATCAGTGTGTTGCACGTTCCAAGATCAATTCCAATGTCAGTAGAAAAACGCTCGAACAAACCCATAAAGAGCTGCCTCCCTTTTTTTTCAATTTATATTTTCAAATCACCTTTCGGAGCTTTTCTTGAGCGCGGCAAGCGCGCCCGCATGGTTCGACTGAATCCGCAATGCCTTCCGCCATTCGGAACGAGCCTTCGCCATTTCGTTCTGCTTTTCAAAGACGAGCCCGAGCCCGTAATACGCGTCTGCCGCGTGCTCCGAGCCGTCATACTCGTCGATAATGGACCGGAATTCCTTCTCGGCGTTCTCAAGAAGCTCACCTTCGAGGTATATATCCCCCAGAAGGTACCGGCTTTTGAGCGTTATCTTCTCGTCCTTGCATTCCTGCGAAATTCTGTAGAGATACTGCTCCGCCGCCTGATTCTGACCAGCCGCGTGGTACTGCTCCGCGATTGACAAAAGAAGAAGGTCGGACTGCTTGACAAGAAGCGCCTCCGAAAAGGAGGATATGCTTTCGAGCGTCATGCCGAGCGCGGCATAATTCAGGCCGAGGATTTCCGGAATGTCGTCAGCCTTGTACCCGTGCGAGAGCGCAGACTGAAGATACTTGACGGAGAGGTCTGCATAATAATGGTATGCGGAAAGAAAGTCCTTGTAGAAATACGATTTTCCGAGCATGTACTCGATTCTCGGAAGATTTTTGCCGCCATCCTTCTCGAACAGCAGCGCCTGACGAAGGCTCGCTATCGCCTCGTCGATAAGCCCCTGCGCCTGGACGGTATCGTTCTCAGCGGCGGCAAGATAGAATGAGGAATATCCGCGGAAAAGCAGCGCAGTATGGTTGAAAGGCCTGTCGTAAAGCAGCTGCCCGCTTATATCGTATGCCCCGCCGTAATCACCGTCGCGCCATTTCGCCCGCAGGGAAATAAGCGACACGCCCGAATTGGTCCGCGATTTTATGAACATTACGATGCCGAATCCCAAAGCGGAAATGATGACAGCACATAAAAAGACGACGAGAAGCCTTTTCAAAAGCTTCCCCTCTTTTACGACTACATTTCTGCCATGCGAATTCTTCTGAAACATCGTTTTCCCACAAAAAAAAACAGAAAAGACAATAAGCCGGGTTCTGTATTGGATGACCATCTATCCGAATTGCCTGTCGCCAGACAACTTCAGCAGCCTACCCGCAGCGCCCTTCCGGAAAAAGGAAATCGCTGCTACTTGACTTTGCTCCAAATGAGGCTTGCAATGCGGAACCTGTTGCCAGTTTCCCGGTGGGCTCTTACCCCGCCTTTTCACCATCACCCGCACAAAAGCGCGGGCAGTTTGTTTTCTGTTGCGCTGTCTGTCACGCCAAAAGGCGCGCCCGGTTATTACCCGGCATTTTTTCCGGCGGAGCCCGGACTTTCCTCACCCGGCAAGAATTTCATCATTCCGGCCAGGCGCGATCATCTGTCTTTTCTGATTACAAACAAATAGACTAGCCCAAAAACGCCCAACCGGGGCATTTCCGGGCATCGCAGTTCAGGCAGACCGCCCCCGACAAACATTTTTCCGGAGCAGGCCGCCATTTTTATGCGAGGAACCTACTCGGCGTCGGACTCGGAATCGCCGTCGTCATCAAGCTCATCCTCACCCTCGTCCTCGTCGTCCTCGTCATCAACGATTCCGTCATCACCAGACGAGCTGAATCCGTCGTCGGAAGATGAATCGTACCCATCTTCGCCCTGCGCGGCGAATGAATCGTCTTCGGAATCATCAGAGAAATCATCCTCCTCGTCGCTGAGGAAATCAGCGAGGCTTCCGGTCTCATCGAGGTCAAGGAAGTTCTCCTGCTCCTCCTCGCCGGTCTCCTCGTAGAAAAGAATCCTGCTGCAATACGGGCAGAAAAGGATTTTTTCCCCGCCGCGCACCTCATTGGCGAACTGGGCAGGGAGAATCATATGACATCCCATGCAGACGCCGTTCCTGACCGCGACGATTCCCTCGCTGTTCCTTTTTATGATGCTGTGGAACTTGTGCACGGTCTCCTGATATTTCTCGTCGAGGCGGGATGAAATCTCATCCTCGCTCTTCTTCAAATCGTCAAGCTGCGACTTGAATTCGGCAACCTGCTTGTCGAGAACGGAACGCCCCTCATCAAGCTCCGCCTTCTGGCTGTCGATAAGCGACTTGCTGTTCTCAAGCGAGGCGAGACTCTCCTCAAGGCGCTTTTCCTCTTTCTGAAGGCTCGCGCGGACTTCCTTCTCGCGGATTGAAGCCTCGGCAATCTGCTTGTCGAGCGCCTCGTACTCGCGATGCGTAGTCACGTTGTCCATATTTTTCTCGCCGTTCTCTCGGGAAGTCACCGCATCCTCAAGCTCGACCTTAAGTTTCTCGACATTTTCCTTGATAGTCTGATACTCAGCATCCTTTGCGTTCATTTCCTTCTCAAGGGTACAAAGGAACTCTTCCTGCGAGCCGAGCTGCTTCGGAGCGGACTCAATCTGCTTCTCGATTTCGTACCTGCTGACCAAAACGCCCTGCAATTTCTTCAGGCTGTCAAAAACCTCTGTCATTTCCATATTCGCATTATCCTCGATAAAAACTGTCTGAGAAGTATAGATAATTTTTCATCCAATTGCAACGGCGAACCGCCACCCGTTCACGGCACTCTAGAGGATTTTTTCCGCCATCTCCAGCGCTGCGGCAATGGTGTCGTCCATGTCGAAGTAGCGGTACATGCCGAGCCTGCCGCCGAAAACGACCTTGTCCTGTTTTTCTGCAAGAGCTTTGTATTTTGCGTAGAGCGTTGTCGAAATGACCGGTTCCTGTATGAACGGGCTTCGACAACGCTCAAGCCGACACCTGATGTACATCGATTTCAGTATGCGGAACGGGGCAAACGGGAGCGAATCAGTCCGAAACGTACTGCGTGCGCACGGTAATGTCGCCGTTCTGCGTGTATTCGAACCAGAATTCGCCGCTTTCGGTTTTTGTGTGAGCGAGTTTTCCCGACGCGTCGTATTCGTAGCTGATGCTCTCGTTTTTGTCGTAGCTTGTCGGATGGCCGTCGCGGCCTTTTACGACGAGACTATAGAAGACGACGCGTTTTCCGGCATCGTATTTGCGGATTTCGGTCTGCTCAAGATTTTCGTCGTAACAATCCTCATGGGGCCTGAACTCAGTCCAGTGCTTTTTGTACGCGGTGACATTCCCCGCCGCGTCGTATTCCCACCAATACTCTTCATAATCGGACTTTTTGTGGGACAAACGGCCGGAATTGTCATATTCCATAGCCGTCTCTTTGTCGCCGTCCTTTATGCGGACGCATTTTCCCTTGCCGTCATACTCGTACAGGATTTCATACTCCTCGTTCCAACATTCAAATCTGTTATGGGCATAGCGGTTGCCTTTTTCGCGGATGACGTTCCCGTTCTTGTTGTATTCGTAGAAACTCTCCTCATTTTCGTACGACCAGCGTCCGCCATCTTTCTTGTAGCGGATTTTGTTTCCTTTCGAATCGTAGGTATACAGCTCCACGGTTCCGTCTGAATGCTTGGTGCGGATGCGGTTCCCTTTGCCGTCATATTCGTGGAACAGCTCGCTTCCGTCGGTATCTTTGAAATAAATTTCGTTGCCGCGCGAATCGTACTTATAGATTTTATCATCCCCGTAGTCGTTTTTGTAGCGGGTGATTTTTCCGTTCGCATCGTACTCCCACCACTCCTCCATTTCGGGGGTCTTTTTGTGGACGACGTTCCCGCCCTTGTCGTACTCGCAGAGCTCCACGGGGGACACCCACCGCTCAAGCCGCTCGCCGTCCACGGTCACTTCGATATATGCTTTCTCGCCGATTGTCTTCTGCTTCGCGGCATATGAAGAAAACGCGACGCAAAGCGCGACAGCCGCGCACACAACTGATGTTTTTTTCATGAAATCCTCCAAAATTGCATTGTCGATTTATCGCACCTGTTTGGTGCCCGTCATTTCTGTTATTTTTCAGCACGGACGACGCGAAATCCCACGCCCCTTCCCCGGAAGCCGGGCTCGCGCGCCGTGCGGGAATACACGGTGCATTTTGCTGCGCTCGGTGTCGAGTATCCCCACCCGCGCCGCTCCGGATACACGCTTCCGCCCCTGGTCACGCGGTATCTTCCGCGCTCCGCTCCTTTCGGGTTCTTCTGCGCTTTCGCGGCGTCTTTGCCGGAATCGTATGACTCGGCGTAAAAATCCCAGCACCATTCCTCGACGTTTCCGCACATGTCGTTGAGGCCGCAAGCGTTCTTGGCCTTTCCCCCCACGCGCTGTATTGTGTCGGCGTTCCCGCTGTGCCAGACGGTTGTTTCGATGCCGCCGCTTCCCGCGTAAAGACCCGACAACTGTTTTTTTCCGCCACGCGCGGCGTATTCCCATTCCGCTTCTGTCGGAAGACGGTAGCCGTCTGCATTCCAGTCGCAGAGAACCGCGCTGCTGTCAGCGACGTCGCCCCACGTTCCGACATCGGAAGAACCGTTTATCGTGTAGCAGCATTTCCTGTTAGTCGCCTCGCTCAGCTTGTTGCAGAATTTCACGGCATCAATCCAGCTGACGTTCTCAACGGGATACATGTCGCCTTTCGTCGCCGACGGATTCTCGTCCATCAAAAGCTCGTACAGATTCTGCGTAATCTCCGAGACATACATAGCGAAATCAGAGACGCGCACTTCATGAACCGGTTTTTCGTCGCTGCCGGCATTTTCTGCCGCGTTCCCCATCAGGAATGTCCCGCCGGGAATGTCGGCAAGCCCCTGCATTCCAGAAACGGCATCGCAGAGTTTCTTTTTGGCTTCCTTCCGCTCCGCCGCAAGCTCCTTTTCGCTGAGCCTGCACACGAAGCGGAATCCGATTCGCTCGTCGGGCCATCCGTCAACCAGCCGCCTAGACCGAACCGTGCAGGCGTTCTTATCGGCGGAGCTTCCCCCCTTCACGACGCGGCCGTTCCCGTCTCCGTCGTTGCACCATTCGGCGACGTTGCCGAGCATGTCGAAAATCCCGCTTTCCGCCGATTTTTTCGAGGCGACCTCGTGCGTCGTCCCGTCCGTCCATGCGATGTCCCCGGTTTCATCACCCGAGTCGCGCGCGGCATACTCCCATTCCGCCTCAGTCGGAAGACGGTAGCCTGTCGCGGAGAAATTGCAGGAAACGCGGTCAGGCGGGAAGCCGCTTCCCCATTCGTCGGTGTCCGTGGTGCCGTCCACGCTGTAGCACGGCTCAAGCCCGACGCTTTCGCTCAGGCGATTGCAGAAAAGGACCGCGTCGACCCAGCCGACGTTCTCCACGGGAAGGAGCGCGCCGACATGGCGCGACGGATTGTAGCCGGTCACGGACTCGAAAAGCTGCTGCGTAACTTCTGTCGGGCTGATTCTGAATCCGTCCAGTCTCGTTTTTCCGATTTTTCCGCCGGGAACCAGCACGAGGGATTTTTCCGCGCCGGATTGCGACGGACGGATGCCGGAGGGAACCGACACGCCGGAAACGAGCGCATGCCTTTTCAAGGTTTCGCCGACCGCCGGTTTTTCGAGCCACGCGCCGAGGGCTTCGGCTTTCGAGCGGGAAAGGCGGCCTTTTACGACCTCGTCGACCGGCTCGCTCGTGATTGCGGGAGTGCAGACGAATATGTTCTCTTTTTGGAGGGCGCCTTTCTTAAAAACCTTGCCGCGCTGGATGTTTATGAACTGAACGCCGGACACGCTGATGCCGTAAACGGAAGGAGCGATGCTCGAAAGGTCAACGGCGCTGTAGTCGATTTTTGCCTGCACGTAAGGAACATTCATGCGGAAAA
The DNA here is from genome assembly GCF_000255555.1 of Treponema saccharophilum DSM 2985. Taxonomy (GTDB): domain Bacteria; phylum Spirochaetota; class Spirochaetia; order Treponematales; family Treponemataceae; genus Treponema_D; species Treponema_D saccharophilum. Next base: position 35,123 of record NZ_AGRW01000051.1, on the reverse strand, counting down.
AACTGTCGATGCTTTCCACCTTGTCGAGGAACGCGCGGTAAAGCTCGACCTTCGTCTTGTATTTTTTGTCGTGCGCGTCCGGAATCGCCGGAATTTCCTCGCCCGTAATGTCCTTGTACGGGAAAAAACCGTCCTCCGAAAAAATCGTCTGGTCGTTCATCGTGAACGTGAGCGTATAATGCCAGCCGAGCTTTGACGCGTCGTAGTCGCCCATGCGGAGGAACAGCCCCTCGTTCGCAAGCGTGTTGGCAGCGTACGAGCCTTTTACGAGATTCGAGATGTCGGTGCCGATGCGCTTCTTGAGCGGGTTCTGCAGAGCCTTGAGTTTGTTCTCGTTGGCTTTGTTGTTTTTCTGCAGGCCGTCGAATTTCTCGCGTATCCGCTGCAAATCGTTTTCCAGAAGCTGCGATGCCATCTCGTTCAATGTCCCGTCAGGATTCAGCTCGAAAGTGCGCGGTTTCTGCGATTTCCGCTCCGCCTGCTCCGCAAGGCATTCCGCGGAAAGTTTCGCCTGGGCATCGCGGGAGCCGCTCTCAATGTCGTTCCAGTTGTCGGCAAGAAGCTGCTTCTCGCTTTCAATCGCCATAATCTTCTGCAGGGCGCTCATGTTCTCTGCCTGTTTCTTGTGAACGGCGGCGACCTTCGCCTCTACGTCGGCACCGAAGCGTTTTATCTCGGCGCGCAGAGCTTCCGTCCGTTCGCGGTCGGCAGCCTCCTCCTGCTTCTGGCGCTCGGCGTCGGAACTCAAACGGGCAAGCTTCGCCTCCTCGCGTTTCTGCTGCTCAAGAAGAAGCTGCTCCTTAAGCTCAAGCCGGGCTTTTTTCGTGCGGGAAGCCTGGTCCGCGAACTGCTCGGTAAGCGACTTTTTCTGCTCTTCATACAGTTTGTCGATTTCCTCTTTTATCGCGGAAAGGTTTTCCTGCGTATCGGAAAGCAGTTTTTTCGCGTCGCTGTTTCCGTTGTCGTCGGGAAGAAGAGTACGCAGGGCGGACGGAGTCAGGTCGACGCCGAGCTGCCTGAGCATTTCTGCGCCAGCCTCGCGCGGGGAGCGCATCAAATACTCTTCCTGCGTCTCATACAGCGATGGAGAAGCATAGCTTGCGGTCACGCCGCCGGTCTCGATGTCGGTAATCAGGAACGAGAGCCGGTATTTTCCGGAGATGACAGACGTCGTCGCCGTTATATACGTCCGCGCCTGGCTGATTTTTCCGAATTCGACCGGGTCGGACTTGTCGTATTCAAAATCCTCGGACTGCTGCTGCAAATTCTTCACGATTTCCAGCTGGGCGCCGTCGATTACGTTCAGCTGGGAATACTTTGTAAGGGTGCTGATAAGGCTTTTCTTGACCATGGAGGTAACGAGCTCGTCGTTTTTGGCGCCTTCCATCTCGCTTTTGTAAAACAGGATGTTCTGCCCCTTTCCGCCGTCGCCGATGTAATAGCCGCTCCTGCCCTGCGCAAAAATTCCGGTGAGCGCGCAGAGGCCGAAAAGCGAGCACATGATTTTTACCTTCATTTCCAGCACCCTCACAACGCTTACTGCAAGTACGACATGTAGAATTCGCGGGCTTCTTCAGCGGCGCGGCGTGCGGCAGCCTCTTCCGCGTCGATTCTCTTTCCTTCTACAGCCGCCTCTGCCGCTGCCTGCGAAGCCTTCGCGGCCTCGGCGCTGGAAGCTGCGGCCGCAGCCTTTGCCTGCGCAGCATCCGCGTTCGCGCGGGCACGGCTTTCTTCAAGGCGCGCCATCTGCTCCTTGTACGCTTTCTCCTCGTCTGCCGCTTTTTTCGCGTCGACCTTGTCCGCGTCAGCCTTCATCTCGCTGAACAACGCGCCGACTTTCTGCTTCGTCTCGCTCTCGACTTTCGGGTTCTGGATGATTGAAAGCAGGTAGTTCTCGACTATTTTGTCCCATGTAGACTTGTCCATGGAGAAAATCGTGTAATAGATGTAATACTCGTTCGAGTCGCCCGTTTTTACATTCTCGGTGCGGATTCTCTGCCAGAATCCCATCTCCTCGCGAAGCCCTGCCATGTCAGCCTTCGTCTCGCTTGCGGCAAGATAGAGCGCCTCAAGCTGACCGTCGTCGTTCAGCCCCTGTCCAACGCGGCCGATGACTTTTTGATTCAGCTCGGCAGCCTGGCTGTATGCGAATCCCGCGCGGCTGAATGCCTGCGCCTCAGCCTCTGTGCGCCCGCGCGCGGAGCTGAATTTCACGATGCGGCCATTGTCCATTCCCGTCTCTTTTTTGAACAGGTCGCTGTTTCCGCGAACCATGTTCTTGAGCCATGTCGGGGCGGCAGGCTCGTCAAGACCGCGCGTTGACCAGTCGACAACAGCGTACTTGTCAACTTCGCTCGCGGGAGCGACGACGGCAGAAGCCGCGGCAGCCTTCGTGTCGCTTGACGTAGAACCGGCAACCGTTCCCGCCGGGACAGACGCGCATCCTGCAAGAAGCGCAAACGATGCGGCAGCAATGGTCGCAGCAATCGCAGTTTTTTTCATTTTGATTCCTCCAAAATACGTTTATTTGCTTCCGCCGAACTTTTCAGAAAGCGCGGCGGAAAGATTCTCTTTGATGATTCCGGCAAGGAGCGGATACGATTTTTGCTTCGCCTTCTCAAGCGTGTACGAGATTGTTTCCTGGCTGATTTTGTCCTGATACGAAAAGACGTGTTTCCCGTCAGCCGCACGAAGCTCAACGGTGACGGATGGAAAAACAGCAAGAGGACGCTCCCCGACGGGATTCGCGCTCACCGAAACATGCGCCTCGTAGTTTTCTCCGCCGTCCGACGTGACGAGAAACCCCGCCGCGGAGAAAGCTTCCCCGACAGCACCTGATATGATGTTCCGGATGTCGCCGTCAACGAAAATCGCAACCGCGAGTTTTTCCGCCTCCCCATTCATAAGGGCGGGAATCCCAAAAAGCGTTTCCCGGCCTTCGGCAAAATCCTCGTCGGCAGAATCGGAAAGCAGACGCGCAAAGGCAAGCTTCGAAAGAAAATCTCCGCCGGCATCCCACGCTTTTTTGTAGAGCGAACGGCGGAGCGCGGCGTCCTTCTCTTTTTTTGCGCGCCCAATAAAAGACATGAAAACAGACTGCGCGTCCTCAATCTCCGGCTGGAGGTGCAGATAGGCGCGGGCGCGGTTCAGATATGCGACGCAGTACCAGCTTCCGGCCGCCTCGTAGTAATACGGCTCAGTCATTTCGACGCCGGGCAGCTCGATGTCGCTTGTCACGGTCGTCTCCTGCGAAGTCTCGCTCTTCTCATAAGAAACGGCGACGGAAGCATCTCCCGAACTTAATGACTGAATTTCCGTGCTTCGCGCCGTTTTTACGCTGGACTCGACGCGCAGATTCACGTATCGGGCGAGCGCGGAAAGCGCGTCGTTCCGGGCATCCTCCGCGGACTCTCCTCCTCCACGCTGGGCAATATACTGGGAATCGGGATAGACGCGGCGGTAATGAACAACCCACTCTGGAACATCCTGCGCCCCGAGCGGCACCGAGAGAAATAATGATACAAGAAAAAGAAGTATATATAAGGAAGGTTTACGGCAGGATAACGCGGTCATATCCGCGGTTGGGGAGGTACCCCCCCCCCATTTTTCAATGTTCGATTAAGATAAAATCGTATAAATCCTGCCATACGCAAAATAATAAATGGCTATACAGAAAAAATCAATGCTGCCACGTATTTTCGGCGGGCAGCATTGTCTCTCGCATCATCCCGAGCGGATTTCGCCGGAACGGGCTCGGGATGACGAGAAAATCCTATTCGCTATTTGAGCGAATTCATTACTTTTTGTTCGTATGCCGTCCAGTACGCCTCCTTGCAAGTAAAGTTGCCTGTTGAATCAACCGTAAACTGATTTTCGCCGTCGGCATTTTCTCCGAGGACTTTTGTCGGTTTTACGAGATTTTTTGCCAGCGAAGGAATCTTTGCCTTGATTTCTTTTGCGAACTCACCCGCAAGAATGAATCCTCCGAGCTTGTTGTTGTGCGTGCTGTCGCCTGGGAACATGAGTTTTCGCGCATATTCTTCGCTTCCTGCCGATTTGTAAGCGTTCTCGTAGAATTTTTTTGTCAGCTCGAATCCGTCGATTAAAAGAACTTTTTCCTCGGCGGCAAGCTGTTTTACCGCTTCGCAATACGCGTTGTTCTCGGTCGGGAACGTGCCCATTGATTCTGTGGATTTGTCTCCAGAATCGTGATGCGGACGGATTGTTCCGTCTGCGTTAAAGTAAAGTCGGCTCACCGGAGTTACGAGAACCGGAATCGCACCGGCTTTTTTTGCAACGTCAACGTACTGTTTTAAGTACCATTTGTAAGTGCCGCCTTTCCAGCCGTAGAATTCGTCGCCGTATTTTGAAACCAAAGATGATGGAGTCTTGATTTTCTTTCCGGCCGTTACGGGGTAAATTCCGTTTGAGTCGGCTTTTCCCAGCGGAACGTAGCGGTCTTCAAGGTAGCCGGCTTCGTTGTGGCAGTCGTTGTGCCCGAACTGAATGAAAAGATAATCGCCTTTTCCGATTTTTTCCTGGATTTTTTGGAGGGAGCCTTCGTTGATAAAGTTTCGTGAAGAGCGTCCGCCCTGAGCGTAGTTCTGTATTGCGACAGAGTTTCCGAAGAATGCCTGAATGTATTCGCCCCATGAGCCTTCGCTGCGGACTTTTCCGCCCATCCAGATTCCGTTTGCGCTGTAGTCGGTTACTGTTGAGTCGCCTGCAAGGAACACGTTTATGGTGCCAGCCGTGCGTGGTCTGTCTGCGGCGGCTTTTGCCGGACTTGCGTAGCCTTCCTTTATTTGAGCTTCAAGTTTTACTTCTGCCGGAGCGCCTGTTTTTCCGCTTCTGAGTTTTGGCGTTACGACCGCTTTGATGAACGAATTTGAATCATCTTTCGTCAAAAGATATGTTTTGTCCGCAAATCCCTTGGATTCTTTTATGAGAGTTTCTTCGCTTCCGCTGATTCTGTACCACTTAATAGAAGAAATATCTTCGTCGTCAGCTTTTCCAAGCGAGTAGTGAAGCGTGATTGTGTGGCCTGGGTACGGAGTGTTTATGTCGTCGTCAGTCGTAAAGCTCGGCTTTTTGGCGAATGCGGCTTCTCCTGATTTTTTAGGCAATGCTCTGAACGCAGGTGACCAGTCGCCCAAGAAATCTTTTGGCTCAAAACCGTCGATTTTTGAAAGGACTGTGCCTTCCGTGCGGTAGTCGAGGTCCGCTTTTTCTCCGTCTTCGATTGTGCCGAATTCGCGGAAATTTGCTTTTTCCGGCTTGTTTCCGCTCATTTGCGTCCAGCCCTGAACGCTAAAAATGTTCGCTGTTCCGATTGTTGAGTTTACGAACGCAACGCGTGCGTCTTTTCCCCACGGACGACCCAAATATCCTTGTCCGACGAAATAATTCTGGTTTGCGCTCAAAAGACAATTGTAGAAAAGATATCCTTTTTTGCTTGTTGTGCGCGCAGCAGTCAAATATCCGCCTGCCGCGCCTTCCGTGGTGTAGCCCGCAAAACTGATTTCGCAGTCTTCAAAAACAACATCACCGTCGCCAAAAATAAAATCCGTGTTTCCTTCAATAAAACAGTTCCTGAAGTAGCTTCGGAGAACTTCGTTTTTGTACGGATTGTCCTCTGATTTTTGCGCTTCCGAATTGTATCCCGTGTAAAGTGTGTCCTGGCTTCCCAAGAATTTGCAGTTTACGAATTCAGTTCTGCATGCCTCAATTAAGATTGCCGCAGCCCGCTCCGTAAGTGGTTTTGAGCGGACGTCCGAGTTGATTTTTCGCTCAGGAACGCTTCCGTCGGATTTTACGCCGTCATCAAGTTCTTCGTCCGTAATGTATTTGTTGAACGAGGTTTCAAACGTGATTCCTTCGGCGCGGAATGCCGTTGCGCTTGGCTGAACGTAAGTTGCGCCGCCCCATTTTGCCACAGGATGCTTTGCGAATTTGTCGTAAGCCAAATCTTCGTCGTACCAGCCTTTTTCGTCGGCCGAGTAGTACATGTAGCCGATTCCGTAGTACCAGGTGAGCTTAACTTCTTTTGAAGGCGTGTCGTTTTTTAAGGTCACGTAAGGAACGTTTACGATAACCTGCTCGCGGTAAGTTCCCGGTGCAATGTGAATCGTGATTCGGTCTTTCTCGGACTGCGGGTTCATTGCCTTTGCCGCTCTGAGAGCCGCGTTCACCGTTTTGTATTTTGCTTTTGGACCGACTTTCAGGTCTTTTTTGAGCTTGATTTTTGTTTCCGGTGCAATCTTGAACGACATTTTGATGTCTTTTGAAAGTGCGCTTCCAGAAATTACAACGTGATTTACGGTTTTTGTGTTTTCCGTCTCCGCAAGAACTTCGTACTGACCGTCGCGGAGATTTACCGAATATGAATCCTTGCTGATTTTTCCGCTGTAAACGTAGCCGTCATCAAGATTTTTGAATGAAAGTGATTTTGGAAGTGGCTTTGTTTCTCCAAAGAATTTTCCGTTTACAGTGTAAGTTTTTTTGATGGAAACTTCGATGTTTTCAGAAAAATCCTTTGAAAGCTCAAAAGAGCCACCCTTCGTGATTTCGTAGTCATTTGCTCCTTCAAGGCTTGCCGTGTAGCGCACCATCGGTTCAAGTTTTGCTTCGTAGTCAAAAGTTCCGTTTCCGCCCGAAAGTTTTGCTTCAACCGGCTGGTAAACGCTGCCTTTTGGTGGATTCATAACGAGCTTTAATTTTGAAGTGTCGTATTTTGAATCGATTCCTGCGAGTTTTCCGCTTGCCTTGTAGAGAATTGCTTCCGCTACGACGAGGTTTGCCGTGTGAGAGATTCCCGGGGCAACTTTTGAGAGGTCAAGGATTCTTGTGTCAGGATTGATTCCGTAGCCAGGAACGCCTGAAAGAACTGCCGTGAATGTTTTTCCGGCAGGAAGGCTTGCTTTGTAGCTGTTTCCTGCGACTTGCGCATTCAGTTCCTGATTCGTGCCTTTTACAACGAATTTGAGCGAGCCTTTTCCGTTGAGATTTGAAAGCGAGCCGGTCACTTCGACAGCTGGTTTTCTTACGACTCTGTAAAAAACAGGTTTTCCGGCTTTTTTGTCCGTCCAGATTCTGTAAGTGCCGGATGTCAGTGCAATGTACGAATAGATTTGCGATTCAGCTTTGATTGGGGCAGTTTCGTCCTGAACGGTTGTAACTTTGCCGTCCTCTCCGACTGTTGAAAAGTGAATCGTTGTGTCTGCGGCGGCAGAGAGCCGTGCGTAGAACGTTACGATATCGCCTGCGCGGACGTTTTTGAGCGTAAGGCATCGCCTGTTGTCTCCGCCGCTACCGTTGCAGTAGTAAATTCCGTTTGAGGTGTAGCCGTCATCAAATGTGTACGAGGCGTAGCCCTGCGTTCCGTAATTCTTTTTTCCCGGATTCGACTCCGTTCCGTAGTAGGCTCGGTCGTTTGCCACGACGGTCAGCGTAAGGTCGCCGTAGGAAATGTCTCCCGCGCTGTCGTACTTTCCTCCAGTGCCGAGGAGAGCCGTGTTGTCAATGTCGGTCTGTGAGATGTGGTTCACCGCTCCGCTTTCTGGAACGCCGCCAAAATCCCACACGTCGATTTTACGGTTTTGGGCTGATAACGCAGCAACTGCCGAGATGGCAAAAACCGCACCAAAAACTTTTTGAAGCATTTTTTTCATACAAAACCTCTTGCATGTAAGACGAGTATTTTTATCTTTTTATAGACTACCACGCGAAGAGGTGAAAAGTTTTGTTGCGTCTTAGGTTATTTCCGCTCTATTTAAAAATTTTGTCATGCCGAACGCGTTTTTCAGCATCCGCTATTCCGCGAACAGGGCAAAAAAATGCCCGGAAAGACTTCCGGGCAATACGGTTCAATCAAAAGAGGGAATCATGTCTCGACAAAATCGCGGAGACCGTTGGAACGGCGCGGATGGCGGAGCCGTCTCAATGCCTTCGCCTCAATCTGGCGGATTCTCTCGCGGGTGACGTTGAAGTACAAGCCGACTTCCTCAAGCGTGAGCGAATACCCGTCGTCAAGCCCGAACCTCATCTTGAGAACCTCCTGCTCGCGCTGCGGGAGCGTGTCGAGAACGGAGCGAATCTGCTCCTGAAGGATTGTGTACGCCGTCTTGTTCGCCGGATTCTCCACGTCCTTGTCCTCGATGAAGTCGCCGAGCTGGCTGTCCTCCTCCTCTCCAATCGGCGTCTCAAGGGAAATCGGCTCGCGCGCGACGTTCTTGACCTGCTTGACGCGGCTTGCCGGCCATCCGAGCTGCTGCGCGATTTCCTCGTCGGTCGGCTCGCGCCCGAGCTTCTGCATGAGCTGGCGGCTTTCGCGGACGACTTTGTTAATCTGCTCAATCATGTGGACAGGAACGCGGATTGTGCGCGCCTGGTCGGAAATAGAGCGCGTAATCGCTTGGCGAATCCACCATGTCGCGTATGTCGAAAATTTGTATCCCTTCCGGTACTCGAATTTCTCGACCGCCTTTATGAGACCGATGTTTCCTTCCTGCACGAGGTCGAAGAACTGGAGGCCGCGGTTCGTGTATTTTTTTGCGATGGAAACGACAAGGCGGAGGTTCGCGTTGATGAGGTGGTTCTTCGCCTTCTCAAGCTTTTTCCTTCCCTGCTCGATTTTTCCCGCCATCGTGAGGATTTCCTCGACGCTGTTCTCGAATTCGTACTCCATGCGGCGGAGCTCGCGGTCGATTTTCTGAATCTGCGTGTAGACGTCGCGGATTTCGTCGCTCCTCATCCCCAGCTCAATCTCAAGCTTCTCCGCCTCCGAGTGGATTGCGAGCCTGCGCCCGAGGCTTCTGAGCTCGGCGGCATTCGTCACGCGGAGCTCCTTCATCTTCTTTTCCTGCGTGTTGTAGAAATCGTCGATTTTCCGCGTCGCCTCGCTGAATTTCGTGCTGAAAAGCTCGATTTCCTCCGTCTGGATGTCAATCTGCTGCAGTGCCGGCTGAATTTTCGCGCGGAGCTCCACGAGCTGCGGGTCGCTGAAGATGGAGCTTGACTGCTCGATTTTGAACAGCTGCTTCTTGAGCGCCATGTATTTCTTCATGTCCTCTTTGACCGGTTTCACGAATTCACCGTAGCACGTCTTGAGCCTGCGCTTCTCCGCCTGCGCCTCGTTGATTTCCTTCCTCGGCTTTCCCGGCTCGTGCGGGTCGATTTTCTTGAACGCCTTCTGCGAAATCTCGAAGAATTCGGGAACCATCATTCCCGCCTGCTTTATGACGTCCTTTATGATGTTCTCCCCGTCTTCCATTTCCTTGGAATATTTGACTTCCTGCTCGGCGGTGAGGAGCTTTTCCTTTCCTATTTCGCGGAGATAAAGGCGGATCGGGTCGTCAACGCTCGATTCCTTGTCGCTGTTGACGAGCTTGTGCGAGTCAAAGTCGTCAATAGCGCTGGCAACGTCCTCGCCCTGCGAGCCGTCCTTCTGACCGTCGTCCTCGCCGTCATCGTCGTCGAGGATTCCCTCTTCCTCGTCCTCTTCCTCCATCTCGGCTTCCTGGCTGCTCAAATCATCGATGCCTTCCTCGATAACCTGAATTTTGTTCTCGGCCAGGATGCGGAGAACATCGTCCATGTTGCCGTTCTTCGATTCGGTTTCCTCGTTTTCCGGATTCGTGAAATCGGGGCCGAGAACCTCGTTGATTTCGTCGAACGTGATGACCTGCTTCCCCTTCGCATATGCGAGCAGTTTCGCGATTGCGGGCGGAATCTTCGTTTCGTTTTCGTTAGCCATATCTTTCCTCTCAATAGTTTTCAAAATGAATTGTCGCGGAGCATTTTGTCCACCGCCATGATTTCCTCGAAGAGCGTGACAAGCTCCTCGCCGTCATGGGCCGACGACTGAATCTCGGAAAGCCTGTCCTGAAGCCGCTGCCGCCGCCTCATGAGCGTTTTCCGTTTCATCATCCGTATCCCATCTTTTACCGACTGCTCGGTGTTCATCGAGTATTCCCCGCTCATCACGGATTCCTCCACGAGATTGGAAATAACATCGTTCTGGCACCGGCTTTCGACCGCATCGAGCGAAACGTCACCCTCCTCGTGACATTCCTTCAGCGCGGTGAACAATCTCCGGGCAAGCGGATTTTCGAAATCGTCCTCGCCAAGCTCTGCCTTCATCGTCTCGAACAGATTCATGTCTGCGATGACAGCGAGAAGCGTCCTCAGCTCGGCGTCCGGCTTGACCTGCGCCGCTCCGTCCGGATGCTCTCCTTTTTCGTTCTGTCTCCTCAACGCAGAGTACGATGCAAGCCTGTTGTTAAGCTCGGAACGATTGTAAAAATCCCTGCTCACAGCCTCCGTGGAAAGCCCGATTGCGACCGCAATCTTTCCCAACGTCGACTCTTTCTGTATATCTGACTGGAGCGCATCGACATAATCGAAAAGCTCCTTCGCTATCCTCGCCTTCCCTTCCGGCGTATCGACCGGATACGACTGCTTGAGCGTCATCACAAGGTGCTCGAAATCGAATATAGAAGACTCGACAGCCTCCGTCAAATGCTCCTTGCCAAAAAGTATCATTATTTCCGCGGGGTCTTTTCCCCCGTTGAGATGGACGACGCGCGTGGGGATTCCCTGCGAGCGGCACATGAGGATTGCCCGTTTCGTCGCCGCCTGCCCTGCCCCGTCCGAATCGAACGACAGAATCACCTCGTCGACGATATTCTTCACGAGCCGAATCTGCGATTCAGTCAGCGCCGTCCCCAAAGGCGCGACCGCATAATCGACACCGCACTGATGGTACGCTATGCAGTCCATATATCCCTCGCAGAAAATGACCTTGCGCTTCTGCCGTATCGCCTGCCGCGCGAAACTGAAACCATAGAGGATTTCGCCTTTCTGGTACCACGGAAGGTCGGTGGAATTCATGTACTTTCCCGTGTGCTCCATGTTCCCGCGCAGAAACCGTCCCCCGAACGCGACGACGTTCCCGTTCTTGTCGGTGATGGGGAACATCAGCCGGTCGGAAAAAAACGCGATGTTCTTGTAGTTCCTGCTGAAAAGGCCCGAGCCGTCGAGGAATTCGTCGCTGAAATTCTTCGAGCGGAGGAATTTCCGCAAGTAATACCTGTCCCCAGGCGAATAGCCCAAATTGAACCGCTCGATTATCTCATCCGAAATCCCGCGCCCCTTTATATAGTCGAGCGCGAACTTCCCCGCCTCCGTGTTCGTCAGCATATAATGGAACGTTCCCGCGACGCGCGTGTAAAGCTCGATGTACTTCTTGTTGAGGTTCGCCCCCTCGTCGGGAACGAACGTGCCTTCCTCGTATTTCAGCTCGACGCTGAACTGTTTCGCGAGTCGGTCAACAGCCTCCGGAAACGGAATTCCTTCCATCTCCTCTACGAACGAAATAACGTTCCCGTGTTTTTTGCATCCGAAGCAATGGTAAATTCCCCTGTCAGGCGTGACGCAGAAAGAGGGAGTCTTCTCGTTGTGGAACGGGCAGCATCCCCACCACAAGCTTCCCCGTCGCTCAAGCTGGACGTATTCACCGACGACGGCGAGGATGTCCGACCTCATCCTGACGGCATCGATGGAGTCGCGCGTTATTTTTCCCGGCATGTCAGTTTGCCTTCTTCGTCTTGAACTCCATCCCTGCCTTTATATGCGACTTGAACGAAGTCGAGAAAGTATGGGAACCCGCCGCCGAATCGGTGAGAGTAAAATAGAAGTAATCCGTCTTCGGAGGATTCATCGCCGCCTTTATCGCGACCATCCCCGGATTCGAAATCGGGGTGGGCGGAAGGGACTTCCACCGGTACGTATTGTACGGGCTGTTTATCTTGAGGTCGTCATACGTGATGACGTCCGGATGCGGCTTCCCCTGAATTTCCGTGATGATATATTCGATTGTCGCGCACGAATAAAGCCCGACGCCCGTCTCAATCCTGTTAGAGAACACGCTCGCGATAAGGGGCGCCTCATCGTCGACGCGGTATTCACGCTCGACAATCGACGCGAGAATCAGCTTGTCGTAGGAGATTGAATCGAACCCAGCTTTCTTAATGTTCGCGAAAAAATTCTCGACCATAATCGAAATCACCTCGTCCGCGCTCATGCTCGGGTAGAAAAAATACGTGTCGGGAAAAAGAAATCCCTCGCAGCTCGCCGCCTCGACTCCAAAAGATGCGATTTTTTCGAGTGTTTTCCGGCTCTTCGCGCTTTCCATGAATTCGCCGAACGGGCAGACCTTGCTTTCGTCCAGAATCCGCGCGATTTTGCTCGTCGTCAGCCCCTCGGGAATCGACGTCTTTATGTACGCCTGCTTGTCGTCGGCGAGCGCCGTGATTATTTCGAGGAGGGACATCGACGGGGTGATGTCGAAGACGCCGTGCTTTATCACGACCGCGGAATTCCGCCTCAGCAGTATTCTCGGGAAGCGGACTATCAAATAGAAAAGGTCGGCAGAGCGGATGAGCCGCTCCTCCTCAAGCTTCGCGCCGATTGCGCGCACGCTCATCCCGCTCGGAATCGTCACGAAATTCTGCGTGACTACGGAACCTGGGTCGACGGGCGTTATGAGATAGCGCACGACGGAAACACATGCAGCCGTGGACAGCACGGCAAAACACACGAGAAAAAGCGCGATTTTCGAAAGGACGGACATTTTCCGCCCGGATTTTTTTGAAGGCTTCTTCGTTTTCTTCTCTTTCATTGCAGCTGCGAATAAAACCGCTTCACTTCCTGAATCGACATTGAATTGTAGATTCTCGATTCGACAAGGTTCCGGAACGCGGAAAGCTCGTCAGGGAGACTGTCCTGGTTCCGCCTTATGAATTTTGCGAGCGACTTAATCTCCTCCTCCGTGAAATGATAGTCGACCCCATCCTTGAGGTCAGATTGATTCGATTCGTTTTCGCAATTCTGAAGTATGTCTGGCAGCTTCATGATTTGTTTCCGCTCTCCGCCTTCTTCGAGGCAAGCCTCTCCATGTACTCGTTCCTGTGTATCGGCTCACTCGCATCGTACGCCGCGCGCTGCGCCTCAATCTCTTCTTTTGTCCACACCCTGCCGCCCGCGGCATTTATTCCGGGACAATCAGCGGCGCAGGAATCCCATTCGGCGCGGCTTTCGAGCATCCACGACCAGAACGGATATGTCGAGCACTGGACGGGACGGCTGTCATATGCGCTGCACCCGCAGTCCTTGTTCCAGAGGATGCAGTCGTAGTTCTTCCGCTCCTTGAGGCACAGAACCTGCGTGTTGTCATAATACTGAACCCACCTGCAATACGTCTCCACAAAGCGCCCCTCGCTCACGCCGAACCGCTCGCACAGACGCGCAAGGTCGGAATAGGAAAGATAGACCATGCCGGGAGAAAGCCGGCAGCAGTCCGAGCATCTGTTGCATGAAAAAACAAGACCGTCGTCGTAAAACATTCTTTACTCGATACAAAAAAATCTTCCGACAAACGCCGGGCAAATAAAAAAGGTCTTGAGACCCTTCAATTATCTCAAGACCTTTCTTTCATGGGGAGTGAGGGACTCGGACCCCCGAACCCGAAAGGGAGCGGATTTACAGTCCGCCGCAATTGCCGCTATGCGAACTCCCCGTATCAGCCGCCTGTAGGACTCGGACCCACGACCCCGAGATTACAAATCACGTGCTCTACCAACTGAGCTAAGGCGGCGTTTTCTCGTTCTCAACCAAGCGTCGGGAACGAGAAACAATATATATTTTAGAACAAAAAATGTCAATGCTTTTTGCAAAAAAAATTATTTTTTTGCAAAATCGGGGCGGAGGCGTTCGCCGCCGTTTATGTAGACGTGATGGAGCTCCGCACCTTCATCAAGGTAGCAGGTGACAAGCACCCTGACCATCTTCTCGGGGGAGCCGTCGACTTCCGGCTCCTGGCTGCAGAACAGCGCGCATGACGAGACGTCGAAATCCGACTGCCCGCGCCTGAGCGCCGCCGCCGGATTCATCGCGGTAAGGTCCCCCGTCTGCGTGAACTGAACCGACACGATATCTTCCGGGGAAATCCCGTTCAAAGAGAAAATCGAAAGGCACATCTCGACGACGTTTTTCTGAATCGATTCCTTCGAGTTCTCCGCGCCGGTCGCGCCGCGAATCCCGAAAAGCCTTCTGCTCATAAAAACTCCTCCCGGGCATCCCCGGCATGGCAATTGAACCGCCCTTTTTCTATAATAGACATGCTCCGGAAAACAGTTCCGGAGACGAATCGAGGGCAAGCCGTTTTTGATGATAGCCGTTTCCAAGGGACAATTCAATCACGGCGGGGAGAATGGAATTTGCGCAGACGCGGAAAAGACAACCTTCCGCAGACGGAAGAAAGCGAAATCGAGGAGCTTGAGCCGCTCGAAAATGCCGACGGCGGCGGGCCGGACGACGACTTCGAGCTGATGACCAGAAGCGAGATTGATGCGCTCAAGCTCGATGACGACGAGCCTTCGGAGCTGGAGATTTTCGCGGAGCGGTTCTTCGACACCAGCCTCCAGTCCAAGATTCCGATGTTCATGCGCCTCACGAGGCGTTCCGTCGTCTTCCTTTTCCTCATGCTGCTCGCGTTCATAACGTTCTTCATAATCGGGAACCATCAGAAATTCCTCGACTCGAACCTGAAGCTCATACTTTCGCTGGCGACGGCAAACGCGATAATGCTCGCCATCATGAGCGCATTCGCTTTTCTGGAAAGCATCATCTGCATCGCGACGGAGCGCAAGCTGCTGTTCGTCTTCTATTCGCTCGCGTTCACGCTTTCCGTCGCGTTCGCGTCTTCCACGGGAGTTTTGTCGGCGGTGCTGAACGCGCTCTCCGACGGATTTTCGCCGTGAGAGAACGCAACGCGTGCAGAATTCGGAACGACGAGGACGAAATCGCCCTCGTCCGCGCGTACCGACACGGGAAGATTGCGCCCAAGATGCCCGGAGGAAATTCTGTTCGATATGCTCGGGACGCCCGAGCGCCTGAACAGCCCCGATTCCCACTGAAGCCCCGACGACTCGATTTTCCCGCCGGAACGGAACGCCGTCGTCCTGAAAACGGAAACGTCGTCGGAAATCCCGAGCCCGAAAATCTCGCACCACGAATGCTCGGGAAGAAGGTAAAGGAACTGGAATCCGGAAATCCACACATCGGGGCGCAAGGACTTGTCGGAGAAAATGTCGAACACCGCAAGAAGATGGTCGATTCTCTTTCCGCCGCCCGCCCCGACAAGGACGATTTTGTCCGCAAAGCGCGAGAATTCCACGGAGCGGGCGCGAAAAAGGGCAAGCTCCGTGTCCGTAAAATCCTTGTCGCGCGGAAATTCCTCAACCACGCCGGAAACGGAAGACAGAAGAGCCGTGTCCGAAATGCTGTCCCAATCCCCCATCGCCGCCTTCAAATCGAAAAAACCGAAAAAATCCTGATACCGCCCGAACGTCTCAAGCCCCGAATCCGCCGCAATCGCCGCGACCGGCTTTTCCGCACGCGAAAAAAACTCCGCGCACAAATCCGGCTCCGGCGCGTCCCCGCCAGTAAAAACGCAAACCATGAGCGCGATTTTAAAGAAAAACGCGAAAAGCTGAAACAGCACGGGAAATTGTAAAGAAATTGTAAAATGCCGGCGGAAATGGCAGCTTTGATTTTTCGGATAGCCGAAATTTTATTATTTTGGTCATACAAAAACAAAAAAAGGAGACCAAATGAGCAGAAATCTATTGCCCGCATATTCTGTGTTCAGAGTTTTAGCGAACACGGCGAAATCAACGAAAGACGTCTTGAAAAGCTTTATCGCGACATTCTACGTCCAGAAATTCAAGAAAAAAACATTTCTGATAAACGATTTCGCAAGCCAATTCAATTCGTTTTACGGATTCTGCATTCCAAACGCAGTGATAAAAAACGTACTCGTGGAAAAATTCGACTGCCATATCGGAAAAGGCGGATGGTACACAATGAACGCGGGAAAAATTAAGGACGAGGACATTTTTGTCCTTGACGATTACAAGACCACGACCGACGAGTTGATTGACGATTTCCTGAAATACGCAAGCCGTTGCGGTGCTGATTTTATTACGATAAGGGATGATTTTATCAACTATTTCAACGGCACGATAGTGAAAAAGGAAAGCAACCGAGTTATATCGGCGTATATAATAAAAATCCAGAATTCGAATTCCAGTCTCAAGGAACTAATCGATGATTTGAATTACGGAAGCATAATTTACCGCGGAATTACAATGGATTTACCGGAAATCAGCTCATGGAGCAACGAGCTGACGATATATCTGAACACCGACATTCTGTTCGACATGAACGGAATCAATGGAGAAGCATACAAAAAATCTATTGAAGAATTCCTCGAACTCGTGAAGGAGGTCAACGCCAAAAAGAACTGCATCCACCTCCGGTATTTTTCCGTTACGAGGACGGAAGTCAACAGGTTCTTCTCCGCAGCAAAGAAAATTCTGTGCAATAAAACCATATTCTCCCAGTCGAACGGAATGACGTTCATTCTAAATAAATGCACGGACGTTTCCGACGTGTTGGAAAAACAGGGATTGTTCTACGCGAAGCTCAAGAAATACGGAATTCTTTGCGACGAGACCAACAGGGTGACGCGCATCGACGAAACCGACATCGAAAAAAGGGAGGAACAGGAGAACTATATCAACAAGAATTTTGCCTTCCTGAATTTCTCCGACGATTTCCTCGACAAAATAGAGGAGCTGCGAAACGGAATTACGACGAAGGCAATCGACAAGACCGGATTCATATTCCTAACGAGAACCGACGAAATCCTGAAAAAATCGAAGGAAAGAACGAATATCACCCACGCGATAGGTCTTTCTCCAACACCAGAGTACATGGTGACGGCGCTGTGGTTCCACCTGAACAAGGGGTTCGGGCTAACAGACCTCCACTCTTTGGACATCGTTCTTCGGAGCAAAAAAATCTATGCAGGAATCGTCGCAGACGAGCAGAAGAAAAAAATCATGGAAGCGCAATCGGATTTCATGAAAAAGGCGTTAACTAAGGAACAAACATTCGAGGTAATTGCCGCGCTCAAGCAGTTTTCTTCCAAGCCCGAGGACATAACATCGGAAACAATTGACTGGGCCGAGGAGCTGAACGACAAAACCGCGAACCAAATCCTCGAATCGAACGAAATAGAGCGGCAAAAAAATCAAGACGTGATAAACCTTCTGAAAAAACAAAGAGATGAAGCGAACAGGAAAATTCAGGACAACTCAAAATATACCGAGTTTGGCGAGAAAGCGTACAGATACCTCGAATGTCTGAAAAAAATCGGGAGGACAGCCTACAAAGTCCTCGTTTTTTTTCTCATGCACATGGCGCTTCCCGCCGCCGTCGTATTCGCTTTCGCATTCGTGCTGAAGACGATAAAAAAAGACGAGCTTGACTGGTCATTCGTCTTTTCTAACTGGATTTCGCTGGGCGGAACATTTCTGATTGCGGAACTGTTTACATGGATGAGGCGGATTTTCTGCTTTGCCGTCGATTCCCGAAAGTGATGCATTCCTCGGGATTTTTTTTGCATAGATGATTAACCCAGAAAAAAATCGTCATGCTGACGTTTTTCGCAAGAAAAGCTGTTTCAGTATGACGATTTTTTAGGGTATCTTCCTATAATAAACACTTAAAAAAATCGCAAACATTCTTTAGATTATTTTAAAAAGAACTTTACCATGCCCCTATTATATTTTTGTACACTACAAATGTGCTTTTCGCAATTCCATTTCCTTGCGTTTGCCGTTCGTAAATCGGTTCTCTTCGGCAAGATAACCGGAGACACGTCTAAGGCGGCGGATATTCGATGAACCGCACTTTGGACACTTGTCGGAGATGCGTCCGATAAATCTGCAGTCGTTGCAGTTGTCCAACGGAAAGTTGATTCCAATGTAGTTGCAACCAGAATCATGGGCATATTCAACAACTTCCCTCGTTGCCTCCACGTTATTGCCGGGCATCTCCTCCATTTCGACATAAGTTATGCACCCACCGTTGCATAACGCATGAAAAGGAGCCTCAAAATCAATTTTCTGTGTATAGTCAGTGTCCACAAAAACCGGGACATGGAACGAATTCGTGTAATAGCCTTTTTGACAAACTGGAGAATTTTTCCCGAGATTCAACGAATCGTATTCCGCAAATGTGCCGGAAACACCTTCAGCAGCCGATGCGAGAAGCGAAAAATTTAATTTGTCGTTGTCGCGATACGAATCCACAGTCTCACGCATCCTTTTTATTATCGAAAAGGCTTCATCGCGATATTTGTACATCTCCCCAATGTCATGGAAGTCCACACTGTGCATGACCGAAATCGCGTCCCAAAGACCGATGAACCCAATGGACAGAGTTCCGGTTTTCAGCATTTCGATTACAGGCTTTTCACTACTCTGATAAAGATTGTGAGAACGAATCTCTGTAAACTCACCATGTTCAGCAAGATAATTCAGACGATGAATGAGAAGCTCACGACTATCTTGCATTTTCTCATCAAGAAACTCATAGAACTTACAAAAGTCGCCACCGCTTCTAAAAGCCAACTGAACAAGATTGACCGTCACGCAAGCGACATTGCCACGATTGAGACCTGATTCTTCTCCGTACATATTCGCAACGACACGGGTACGGCAGCCCATAATTCCGATGCCATCAGGATTTGCGTCTGAGTTTCCAGCTGCATCACAGTTGAAGTAAGTAGGAACCATTCTCTTCGATGTTACGGACAAGGATTTTAGATACAAGTCGTGATTCGGACTACTCGCGTCAAAATTTATTTCCTTTTTTAGCTTGAATACAAGATTTGGGAAAACAAACGGATTTCCATGTTCGTCGCCTTTTGAATAAGCCTCAAGAATAAGGCGGGTGAACCTTCTCCCCTTTTCAGATGTAGCAAGTCCAAAATTGAAAGTGACATAGGGTTTTTCGCACCCCTTACGACTGAACGAGTTCAAATCAAAGAACAACTCTCTTAGACCATCTACGGCCTCTTCGTCGGAAATGTCGTCCAGATATTCCGCCATATCGTTATCAAAATCAAGAAAGCCGATACCGCCAGACTGTAGATTCGTAAGCCAAACTATCTGCCTGCCAAGTGCGCGGAGAGCCTTTAGAAAAGAATAGTGTGTATCACCCAAAAGACTTTTTGTTTTTATCCCGATGCAATTGTGAGAAATAGAATAGAACTCAAAGTCATGAATGTGAACTGCTCTTGTTTTGTGGTTTTCCGCAGCTTTTTCGGGAATTACCTCGGACAGCAGGTGATTTTTTATCGTATCCTCTCCAACTTTCACAACATACTGGGTAGCATTTGAAATACAATTAGCCAATTGTTTGTTCATTTTACGCACAAGCCTCACTATAAACTAAATTCATTTTTTCCATTCTACCGCCGATGTTTCTGTACATCTCCTGATTTGTCGAACCGACATACATCAAATCGGGGCTCATCTTGTTGATGTCGAAGTGCCCACACTTGAGATAATCCAGATACTTGAAAATTATTTGAGGAACTTTTGAATAATCCCAGCCCGTGTAAAGGCACACATTGAAGCCGGCGTCCTTCAATTTTCCAAGAAGCACAATCAGAGACGAAAACTGCTCCAATGGTTCCCCGCCAGAAATTGTTATCTTCCTGTTTCTGCACCTAGCGACAATTTCCTTTGTGATTTCATCAACAGTCTTTACAATTCCGTTCTCCTTATTATGAGTGCAAGAATTCTGACACCCCGGACAATGCCTGCTGCAGCCTTGAAGAAAAAACACGCTTCTGATTCCAGGACCGTCATCACATGAACTCTGCTTCCAGCCTGCGCACAACAATGTCTTCATACTAGCCTCCTTTTTACTCTTAAAAAGGAAGTGCTTAGTAGAAAAAAATTGACAAGATTCAGAAGAACGAACGGCTATTCCTCTTGCTCCATATTTTCGAGTGCTGCAAAAAGATTCTCGATTCCACGTATTCCGCTTTTGTATATGTTCGGGATATTCGCAGCCATTGGGAAGTTGCCTTCTTTGTTTTTTCCTCCACCGTGCGCAATCTGATTTCTGAACACCTCGATGTTCGTCAGTGGCTTGCAAAGTTCTTTCCAACTACCGCCTTTCAGATTGTAAAGATGGTCTTTTCCTTCTTTCTGCCACCATTCGTAGTCACCGATATTGGCCTCCGTGCCGAATTTCTCCACTATGCTCGTCTCCACGGCAACTTGGAGAGTGATGACAGCCTGAACGTGCAGATGATGGTCATAGAGAAACTTTGAATAGTTATACAAAGTTTTCGCCATTGAGTTTTCATCCACGAGCGCGCAAACTTCTTTCAGGATAGGATTGACCTCTTTTATCAGCCAAGAAGGAACATTTTCATTGCACTGCGCAAGCGCATTCTTCAGCTGCTTGGCGACATCCGCTATCTGAAGCGCAAAATTCGTCTGGACAATCTCGGAGAAACGCTTTATCGCCTTGCTGCCGGCAGACCAATACGGATTTATCAGCTCAGCCAACTTGAAACCGTCGAGTTTTGTGTTGAACACATTCAGCGCAATGGAAAGTTCGGAATAATGCCAGTATTTGCTCAAATTTCTGGCATACCCCTTTTTCCTGTCGTGCATGTCAAGTTCGCCATATACGATTTCGACAGAGCGGTTTGTTGTCTGCGAAAGCGAATACTGCAGCGACTGATACAGCAGTACGGGCATTGAACGAAAACCGTGCGTTATGTCAAAAAGAATGTCATTGTCTTTTTTCACAATCGAGGTAACGTCTGTATAACAACTGAACAATTCCTCAACTGCATCTCCGTCGATTTTATGTGTGTGGGTTCTTATGACGACATTGATTCCGAACCGCCCGGAAAGATATGTTTCGAGTTTATCAAGATTTTCTCTCGACACTCCAACAGGAGAAACGCCTCTTTCCTTTGACTCGCACTGGTCGAACAAATCGCTCCACAGCTCAATCGTTTCGTCCTGCTCGTCATTATCCTTGTCAACAAGCGCATCCCAGGAAGAAGTTTCTGTCCCGAGCAGAATAAGCTGGTCGATTTCTTTGTACTTGCATTCAATCAATGCCTGCATGAAAAGGCGAGACTTGAAATGCATGTCCTCACCAAGAGTGTAATCGGTTTCTAGATACCCCTCAAAATTCTTGTCCGATTTGTACATTCCTGTACCAACCATAGAAATCAATGTGTATGACATGTTTTTCTCCCATTGTCTTGTTTTTCAATTACCACAGATGTTTTCCAGTCTTCATCAGATGCTCCACATCCTCGTAGGCGTTTTCGATGCGCTCAGTGTGGTACACCTCGTAGTAATCGTATATCTCCTGGACAAGATTTTTTTCTTCCCATTCTCGAAGGACATCTGCCGTCGGAATGTTTTTGTCGTATGCGTACTTTTCAAGCAGCAAAATGAAGAATTTCAGTTCGTCGGTCATGCTATTCCCCTCTCACATACACGGAGTTGCGAAGGTCGCCTGTCATCCGCTCGGCTTCCCACATGTCGAAGACGGCGAATTCAGAAAAGCCCAGAAGCCCGTACTCGGCATCCTCAAGCAAGGAATGAGTCTTGGACATGATGAAATTCCGCGCCGCCTCCATCGGCTCAAAATTGTACTTGTCGATTATGAGCTGAATCACTTTGCGGTCGTAATAGTCGATGGCGAAATAGACGTTCTTCTTCATATTTTTCTTCCTTCAACGAATCGCAGGAGCGACAACGATTTTTCAGTTTTGAACGTGTACTGGTCCTTGAGTTTTTGTGGAAGGAGCTGCCGAATCGCGCTTTGGGCGTCGATGTAACCGTCGAGATACAAAAGAATCGTGGGAAAGGTCTGGTCGTTCGCGACGGGACCGACTACCAAATCGTAGTCACTAACAGTTTCGTTTCCCCTTCGGTTCTTTGTAACGTATTCTAGCCAAGCGGCGTCAGCTTTTTCAAAACGAAGCACGGAAAGTGACTCAAACGCGCTGTCGGGAAATTCGTAGCAGGAGACAACGCCCTCCCCGCTTTCACGAATCCGAGCCGTCCGCTCCGCCCACTTTCTCGCCTGCTCAAAATCGCTCGTTGTATAAAAGCCCTTCCCGAAATCGAGCGAACGCTGTGTTTTCAGCAATTTGGGAGAATTTACTTTGATGTTGCTGCCGTGGTAGAGGGTCATTTTGTGGGAACTCCTGTTGTTTTTTTATTTTTCATATCGGAACGAAGAAGTGTCGCCTTTTACAGAAGCAACTTTTAGTTTTATTTCATCCCCAGCATTTTTATCAGTTGGAACATCAGCAGTATTTATTATCGATCCGCAGATTTCTGGAGTATCCTTTACACAGGCTTTCCAACCGCCTTTTTTTGTTTTTTCTTGCAGCAAAACGCAAACCTGTATTGAACCATTTGCCACACCAGCCTCTGAATGTGGCATTTTTTTTGCAATGTTCTGAGATGGCTTTCCATATCCGCGGTTGTTCTGAAAAGAAGTTTGATTGTTTTGTCTTACAAACCCATGCGAAAGATTTGATTCCTGATTTTCCTCGGAATAAGCCGACAAAAAACATAAACCTTTTTTCGCTTCGACAAATTCATTCTTACCTTTTAGATCCAATACCATGTGAGCCAAATCCCATTTCGGTCGCTCCGCATTATTTGGATTAGCCATGGCTTTGAGTTCTTTCAGTTGCTGGCAGTTTTTCCAACCGACAACTTTGCCTTCCATGTATGACTCGAATATTCGTATCCAAGAATTTATTTCATCTACAGAGGCTGTCCTATATTTGTTATCTGAAGAATCATTGTTCAAGTATGACATTGAAGATATCTCTGCCCTTATCTGTCCGAAGCCACACGATTTTCCCATTCCGACTGCGTGGGAGAGATTTTTGTCGTTTCCCCATGCAATCGCCCAGAGCAGGAGGCCGAGTTCTTCTTTCTTTAGGTTATGGAAATGGATTTTCCCTTCAAAGACAGTTCCTTTCTGCAATGGGGAAAAATGAGAGGTCTGTTTTTCCTGATCCTGATTTGGCTTTACAATATTTGTTTTGTTCCTTACAGGGTAGCGTTTCCATCCACGAAGCAGAACATCATTATCCATCAAAGTCTTGTATTCCTGATTTCTGGTATCTTGCTGAATATAGTTCGGATAAAAAGATGGTTTTGGATTACTCAGGATTGTATCGACTTTTTGTGCGAGAGCAACGCTGTTCGTTACGGCATCCTCAAGCTGAACCCTTCCGCGCAAAGAAAAATTGTAATCTGATTTCTCAGTTTTTGTATTTTCGATTTTTCCGAACATACATTCTGCAAAATCCAGCTTGTCCGAGAAGTTATCTTCAGAGGAATTCCTAACAGCGTCATGCAAGGAATTTTTATATGGAAGTCGGTACATCATGGAAAGACCAAGCGATTCAGGATTTCCGTTTGAATCCGGCAGATAAAAGACTGGGATTCCAGGATATCCGATATTCTTGCAGTCGTTTAGCTTTTTCGCCAAGTCAAGCCCCTTTTTCTGATCGGCCGCTTTTGGCGCATTTGTCTGCTTGAATTGGAGAATGGTTGCATAATCAACAATGATTTTTTGCTTTCCTTTGTCTTCAAAAACAAAATCTAGATGTTTTTTTCCACCTGGATTACCTGTCAGAACAATAAAGCCACTTACGGAACCCGTATATTCCGTTTTCTTAATTCTAGAAACTTTTGTTTCTCCTGCCGAGAAAAAAACTGCTACATCATTGTGAAGTTTATTTATTCTATCCTTAGAATCTTCTCGTTTTGTAAGGGCACCAGACTCCAATTCATAATATTTCTCAATATCAGAATCTTCAATTCTTTTGTATTCGACAGGATAGACTACCCATCCAGAATTTTCAAAAATAAGCCAGCCGCCTTTTATGCTTTTATTGGTAAAATGACTCCTATATAGTTTTTTTGCAGCATTTGTCAAATCCCTAACGCTCAAAGCAGCGTCCGAAACTCGGTTGAATTTTCCGAACGAGGCAATCTCAATCACATTGCGAAACATTCCCCTGAGGCTTGAGCCAGGAATTGCGAATTTTCCGTTTGCTGCTTTGTAATTATCAATATTGCCATTATCGTTTTTCCCGTTTCCAACAAAAACAGGAGTTTGTGCAGTATATCTGACGCTTATTGTTCCAGAAATCCCATCTTCAAAAGGGCTGTCAATCGAAATCTGGGAACCCCATTCTGGAAATACGACTTTCTGTGCGAGCGGAACAAAATTGTAAGGAGCTTTTATCATTATTTTTCCTCCGAAAATCCTGTAAATGCAGAGCAATAAGGCCTGTAGCCAAAATTCTCATCAAACCGATAGTAGACATCGTAATTCAAGTAAATATTGTTTCCTTCTTTTGAAAGCTGCTTCACATTTTTCTTCAAGACAGAATCGCCATCATCAGATTCTGAACAAGTGAAAAAATTCCACTTTTCTCCGTCAAAACGCACGGCTAATGACGTTCCGTTTACGTTGTAAAACTCCCCGGAAAGAATATGCTCTCCTTCGACTTCGAAATCTGCGCCTCGTACTCTTTTTGCAGTTGTGGACTGATATGAAATCCAGCCGTCGGCAGGAGAAAAATTTTTTATCTCTCTTACAGCATCAGAATTTGAATCCAGAGATTTTGAGTGGATGCAAATTTTTGTTTCTGAATAGTTGTCTCCGCTTTCGGAATTCAAAAAATCCAAATCTTCTTTATTCATAATCAGTTTTTCTCCTCTGCATGATTGAAGCCGAGTCCATGCCCTGAACCGCCGCCTAATGCAAGACGACCGGATTTCAAATCTTCCAAAGCCCATGAGAATGCCTTGTATTCATTGCTGGATTTATCAATCGATTTATCAAGATATATGCTCGTTTCAAATGTCTGTTCTGCTCGGACATTCTCTTCTTGGAACAATGCGCCCGGAAGAGTTCCGCCAGTAAAACGGTCTATGCTGTTTCTTGAAAGCTGATATGTTTTGGCATCTTCAAGATACAAATCGGTAAACCAGAGTTTTCCAGACATTCCCTTTGATTCTGAATCGCCATTGTTTGATGCAAATCCAAAAAGCATCGAAAGCCCATCGTCCTCATTTTTTTTGCCTATGTTCCAATTCTTTGTGATTCTCGCAAGATGAAACGCTGTCCTGTGGCGCAACGCTCCCTTCAAGGCAGAGCCTGGAATCGCTATTTTAGGCACGGATTCAAAAGAGCCTTTATTTCCGAGCCATTTTATGCACCGCTCGCTGTATGGAAGCATATCAGCCGGATGAGCATTTTTCAGGAACGATTTTGAGCCACCTCCGATTCTAAAACCGAAAGGAAAACTCAATGTTAGGTCAAGCTTGTCAAATTTGTCATCGAATGACGAAAGGTCCAGTGTTGCTGGGCAGTTTTTGAAGGCTTCCAAATCTTCTTCGTTCGACAAATCAAAGCATTTTTTTGACGGAACTTTTATTTCGTTTATTTTTATTTTCCCGTATCCGTCCCTGCCTGCCGCACCTATTCTGAACAACGGAGAAAACAGTACCTTCAAAATAGAGTTCCATTTTTCATCATCTCTCTCGCTATCCGACCACATTCCAATGGAAAAAGTAAAACGGCTGCCAGTCGGAACAAAATACCTGTCAAATTTTCCAGCCTCGTAAGCTGTTCCTCTTTCAGAAAGGCGAACATGGTCTCTTTTGAAATCGGGATTATCAGTGATGTACAGCTCCTTCAGTATTGCGTCGGCTTCTATAGCTTCTTTCGGATAAAATGATTTATGGACGGTGTTTTTTGAATCGTGAACATACGCCCAAGAAACTTCAAGTAGCGATGAATTTCCGGCATCCCTTTTTTGACAACCAAAAAGCTCATTTACAAAGTCAAGTCCCCTTTCTTTCTGGACAGCATGGCGAAGAATCCCCGCAATAGTTGTTCCAGGAATTGCAGGAAGTCCATTCGCATCACGGACAAGTTCCACATCAAAAAAGTTTCCTCCTTTTCCGGAAGACAGAACCAATGGCGAAAGAGCTTCTATCGTGATTTTTGCGCAATAATAAAATTTTTTATCAAGCCTGCTCATTTTTCATCTCCATTAAGCCAGTTCTTTTCGGCGATTTTGTCCTTGCATCGTTTTACAAGCTCTTGCAAGGCAATTTTTACATCTTTGTCATTCAAAGATGTATCTTTGATAAAGTCGAAAAGCCAATCGCGCAAGGTCTTGCCTTTTGAATAAGACTCATAATTCCATTCCTCATCTGGATTTGAAACCTTCGTATCACCATTCCGCTCGGTTTTCGATTCTGTTAAAGGTTTTATTACAGTACTAAGTCGATTATTCAAATCATCTTTCGTCCTGCATTCCTTTGCAACCTCAAGGATCCTTCCCCACTGGGCGTTTCCTGGCCAGAAAACATCGTCGTCACCAAAAGAGTGGAATATTTTTATCTTTCTGCAAAGTTCGACAAATTCTTTAAGAGCAGCTTTTACTTTTTTCTCAACATTCCCACTGACAAACACAGGTTTGAGCCAGTCAAGCCACGCTTTCTCATCAGAAGTCAGCTCCGGCTTAACATCTGGAACTCCTTCAACAAAATCTTCCTTTGTGAATTCCTTGCCAATTTCAAACAAAGCGATTTCTCCGAAACCTTGTCCTTTAGATTCTCCTATTCCCTGCGTGACTGCGGATTTTATGCATTCTTTTTCTTCCGTATTCAGATTCCGATTTGATTTAGATTTGAACGTAAAAACACTGCCTTTCGAAATAAGCGTCTTCTGCATCTCTATTTCACGGCGATGTGCGTTGTATTGACATAGATACGAAGGACGGGCAAAGCTCTTGCTTCTGTCCAATTCCCATTCATCGCTAAGCCCCAGAGAACTTGGCGAGACATTCAGATCCGGAGTTCCTGTGGCAGGATTCCTCATACAGATATCAGAAACCGCAAGTATCGAAAAAGAAGTTGTGACAGGCAAACTAACTTCCGTTTTTTCGAATGACGCATTGTATTTTGAAATTTTCACACACCCATAAGAAGCTGTCTTTGAGCGGCCGGCATGGACAATTTCGCCAGTCTCAAATAAAGAGACAATCTGAGGAATCACATCTGTTACGGAATCATCCCATTCAATTTTTCCGATGAAAATTTGACCAGCATCAAGGCTTTCATAACCATAGAGCTGAGTTTTTGCCGCCGTACCAGTCTTCGCATTAATGGCAGTGCGCATCCTACTTGTCTTTGAGGGATTTTTTATGCGGATTTTCGCACCGTCAGAAATGCAAACATAACCGCTTCTGTTTTGCCTATATTGGATTCCTTCCTCCTTTATATCCGAAGCACAATTAGCGAAATTCAAAACAGTATTCTCTTTTCCCGTGCGAGGAACCTTTTCCGAATGAAGAGACAGTGGCATTGGCAGAGACCGCTTTCCATCAACAAGCGGATAAGCATTGCAGAAACGGACTTTTGAAGTATGAAAAACAGTCCAAGCGTTCTCTTTACCAATAGAAGAATAAAAACGAGATGCCGCAATACCTAAGAACACAGAACCCGGAATATAATCCAAAGATTTATGGTCTCCGACCGTAGCTGTCTTTTGACTTAGAACGACATCATCCAATAATTCAGCCTTGAAATATAATTCACCCATTTTATGCCTCATCCTTGAATTCAATCACAACCTCTCCCAATCCCCGGGATTTATGGGAGCCGACAGCACGGACAAGCTTTCCAGCAGCCTTTTTTATACAATCGAATGTTGTTTTATCACAATCGCATTCCATCCTTGCGTACAAATCCATTGGCACCGCGACTTCATACCCCCGAAGACTTCTGTCATCGGCCGTTCCTGTTTCATCATCAATGGCCGTGGAATATATGTTCCGTGTCAGATTGTCCCTTTCGGATTGTGTTTCGCTCTTCGACAATACAGACCTCAATTGAGGAGGAAGACGGGCATCGGAAAAATAAATTTTTCCGGCTTTGCTCATGGTTCTGTTCATGTTTCCATTCAAATCAACAGCGCCGAATATTTCATCAACAAAACAGTAGTTTTTGTTTCCTGCATTTTTGAGTCGCAGACATGCGTCTTTCACAAGGCCTTTGAGCATTTTCCCAGGCACATAAGGCAATCCGTCAGCATCCCTGTCAATACGGTTGTCTACTTCATTACCGCCACCTTTTCCGCTTCCAACTGCCCAATATCCTTGCATTTTCAAAACCATTGTAGTTCTAAGCATCATTCCTTCTCCTAGTTTTCCATGCTCATAAACTGAAGCGCATCAAAAAGAGGTGTTCTTCCGTCTTTTGTCCAAGGTGATTCTTTTGCATTTTCCACACCGAAAAGTTTCATGCATTTTGAAAAATCTTCAAATAAGTTTCGTTTTTGAAGGTTTTCTATCCACCGCCGCCATTTTTCACGGGAAATGTTTTCGTCACCGAATATCATCGTTGCATATTGTCTAGCAGAAGATGAAGTGACCCCTTCTTTTCTTAAAGCTTCACAAAGATTTCTCAAAGCTCTTAAAGTAGGAATTGATTTTTCATTTTCGTCGAAGGCATAAGCATCTAATGTCGCAACATACGTTTTATCACCTTTTTTTATAATAAGTTCGTTTTTCTTGTATTCCTCATAACTTTCAATAAATGAATTCGTGACAACAAGGCTTGTCACTGTTGCAGGAATATATTCTCTGGATTCTTTTTTCTTGACATCTTTTGAAACTTTCTTAGAAGCAGAACACAAAGATTCTGCCAGTTCAAAAGAATCCATAAACGGCTGATTATTTTTTATATAGGCAATTCCTGCACAGGCCGTAAGTTTGTTAGGGATTTTACCACCAGAGGCTTCATGCAAATATTTAAAATTGCTTTCTGTTGTTTCTTCAAAATACTTACAATAATCTTCTGTGAACTGCATTGCATAGTCAGCCCGAACAATAACCGTCAAGTCATCGCCGCCGAGAACGAGCGGGCGAAGTGGGAGCATTCCTGATTCTGCACCATATTTTTCTATGAGTTTGAGAGTTGCTTTCTGAGCAGCTTCTTTTGTAGATTTTTCTAGCCGGTCGGAAAATAACCTTAACATCACGGCATATTCAGCTCCATCTGAAAAACTTTCTCGAATTTCTATCAATGATTGTCCGAGTCCGTTGCCGTCAGCATGAATCAATCCAATATAACGAGAATCTTTTTTGAACGGAAATTCACAACTTCCATTTTCTTCAAATTCAAGATTTTTCGGAAATTTGAATTCTGTTTGCTTCGATGGAAGAAATGCATCCGCCAACGCATGTAAACCTTGCTTGTCTGCGGCAAGTTTTTTCACGCTAGCTTCATCAGTCCAAATCCTTTTTCCATCAGAATCGAAACGGTTCTCTACAGCCGGCTTCCCCGTTCTAGGGGCGAGCACATGCTCAGGCGTTGCTTCCGGCAAGAATGGAGGAGGACAATTTCTATTGTGGCCAAGAATGTCGTATGTCTCTTTTATAAGTTCCTGCAAATTTTCTGATTCAGAGACCGCATGAACAGTCTCAAGACCTGGAGCCAATGAAGAAACGAGCATGCTCCATACTGCAAGGAATCGGTCACGCACTTCTTTGTCAGCAAACAATGCCGTAAAACCACCACCGCTCCGCCTTGAAAAGAATACTTGTTCTTCACTCATGGATTCAAGTTTTTTAGAATCTTCTTTGGAATTCGGTATTATTTCTTTCAATTCGAGATGCTTAATGACGACATTCAAATCACGCTCACACAATTCCTTTACAAGTTCGCTGGCACCAACCATCTCTTTCATTTTGCCGCTTTCAAAAATGTAAGATTGTATGCCTCGTGCCTCAAAAAACAACGAAAAGTATTTCATATCTTCTATTCTCTACTCCCATTTTGTCCAATAATCCATTTGGCCAAGTCCGAAGTTCGTGTTCTTGCCGGCGTTCGCGATTCGGCCAAATTCCAAAAGTTTTTTCTCCATGCAAGAGAATTCCCCCGAAAGGGAGAAGGTGCCGACCGCGCCAGAGAGAATGACGAGTTTCTTCTGACGGGCCGAATAGTGGTCCAATTTTTTCCAGCGGAGATTGCGTGCGTCAATCGCCAAGAGCGATTTTGGCAGACGCTCCAATTCAGCATCGGCCGCTCCATACATTTTTAAGAGAGTCGTCGCCCGCCGGTACAAAGCCGAGAAAAAATCGGTTGCCGAAAAATCCTGAGAATATTTTCCTCCCACCTTGAAGCGGAGCGGACTTTTCAGTTCGACAAGAACCTCGCCCCGGCTGTCTCCGCTTCCATCAGCTTTGAACGAAAACTCTTCTGCTTCGACATTCGGTTCTATATGGTTCTCGTCAATCAGGATGCTTTTTCCACCGACGGACATGTCCACCACAGAAAAACGTGTCCGATTCTTGAAAATCCCCGACTCGCCAGCCCGAACGAATGCCGCGTATATATACGGAAGATAATCAACCGCCTTGCCGAAAAGCGTCATTGTAAAGTCATATTCGCTTATATTCGCGCCCACAGACAAATCGCCTTGTGTGAACGAGAACGGATGAGACGCCCTATTCCGCCCCGGAAGCACATCGTTTTCAGACTGCAGAATCGTCTCGAACAAGAATGCATAGGCACACGTGCTTTTGTACATACAGTCCGGGCATTTCATATTGGGCGACACGCAACTCATTGAGCGAAGATGCATTCCCATCAGGCTCCTGAGCACGAAGAGCGGCGGATTGTCAGCAATTGCAGGAGAGGCGAAACGAAGATGGAAATGCACGGGGAGGTAGGAGAGCGGCATCACTGTTCACCCCGCTTTTTGTGCTTTCCCTTATCCTGTATATCTTTCAAATACTTTTTCAGCGATTCTTGCAATTCGTAATCATCTTTGAATGCTTGGAAATCTGACATATTCTCCATGCATAATGCCAAAAACTTGTCAGTAGCTTTTGATAATTGCCCTTCATCCTTCCCAAGAATATTTGCAATTCCTTTTTGACTCGGTTTGCTCGACAAATCATAGATAGATTTATCAACAAAAACATATCGATCCAGAGAATCGTTTGACAAAGCAAAGTATCTATGCAGCAAATCGTAGAAAATACCTGTTACAAGAGATTTCCACCAATCGTCACGTTTTTTCATACGGAATATTTTGTTGATAAATTCGACTATCCGTTTTCCTGTTTCTATTTCTATATATTTATTATCAGGAGATTGTGTCTTTTCGTCTTCGAGATTGTCTTTTAATTCCCCTTTTTCATTCTCTCCAATAGGAATTTCGAGAGAGCCAGGATTTTTTGAGAGACGCCATTTTCGTACAGCCTCATACTCATCGTCAGAAAGTCCAATTTCATGCGCAATCTTCTTTTGTCCCGACAAGTCATCATTTGCTATACCACGGCTCTTGCATTTATCACACAAGAGTCTATCATTCTCTGTTACTTTTTCTGGTACATACGTAAAATTCTTCAGGTCTTCATCAACAAACTTGTGAAGCTCATTGATAAAGGTCGTCTCAAAGAATTTCGCATATCCATTCGTATTTTGCAGAGGATTCTTTTTCCAAGAAGAAAAACAAAGAGCTATTGCGCTATCTTTTGCCTCAACCTTTGTCACAACATCATTTTTCTCATTTTTTGGAAGATTAAGTTTCTTGTAATTGCTTTTTTTCCACAGGTCGTTTGCGAAAGCTTCCATCTGCCTTATTAATTTCAGCTGCAACGTACGCTCATCTTTCCTGCTCAAACCAGCACGCAATTCTGGCGTGAAGTATTTCTTGCAGAGAGAATTGATGTTGTCTCCATTTTTTTCAACATTTTCTGCCATGCCAGCCTCCAACTACAGTTCGAAGAACTTGTTGAGCCGCTCGATTGCGGTTTTTCCGTCGGGGGCTTCCATGACAGAAGTAAGAGAGTTGAGGTAGAAGAGAGGCGTCACATCGTACAAAGCTGCGGTATTCGCCTTAGCTTGCTTGTTTTCGTCATGGACAATCGCACCGTACACGATATTAGAAATGTCGGCATCGAAGAAACGCTCTGCAAAACCAAGAGCAAAGAAGAGCACAGGCACCAAAGTCTTGGGACCATAGGTCATGTCAGCGAATATCTGGCAGCCTTCCTCAAAGGTCGCGACAATCTGGCGGAACCTGGACTCCACAACGTCGCTTGTTTCCTTGAATTCGTTCTGAACCTCGTCGTATGTGATGTGTGCGCCTATCGCCGCGTTTATGCCGTCAAGTTCCTCTTTCTGAAAATCAACATTTTCCTGGGCAAATTCTGATTTTGTTACGATTCTGACGACCTTTACCTCG
Organism: Treponema saccharophilum DSM 2985; assembly: GCF_000255555.1. GTDB lineage: Bacteria > Spirochaetota > Spirochaetia > Treponematales > Treponemataceae > Treponema_D > Treponema_D saccharophilum. The sequence goes on along the minus strand of NZ_AGRW01000051.1, from coordinate 2,858 downwards.
TCATCCTTCGCGAGCGTTTTCGCCAACACAGCGTTTATAGGGAAGCGAACTTTTCCCTCATATTCAATCGATTTGTTTTCTTCCGACACATAATGCTGCGGAGTTATTTTCTGCATTGGGATTGTCGCGAATACTATTTTCTTCATAATAATTAACCTCTTTTTCAGATTCTTCTATTTTATTGCACTTTATTCATAATGCAACATTTTTTGCCACCGCCACAGGGCGCAGAGACCCAGTGGCTCCAACTAGTCAGCCTCATGCGAAACTGGACTCACAGGATGCCATTCCGCATGGGCTGCGAACGACCATCAGGGGTCAAGCGATGCCAATCCGTTTTTCGCCGAAGCGAGCGTCAAGCTCATTCGCCATCGCCCAACCGGCAGCCTCAATCATCGACGCGCTCACGGTAGCAGACACAATCCACCCAAAAATCGGAACAATCTTTGCGACTTCTTTTGTCAGGGTTTTCAGTGGCTGCTTGAGGACGGTGCGCTTGATTGCGGCGATGGCAATGGCTTTTCCGGCGGATTCAGTGATGCTGCCGCCAAACACTCCGGCAAGGGCACACGCCATGGTCGTCATCGTCACCAAGTCAGCCGCAATTCCAACCCCAGGAATGGGAACGAGATTTCCGCCACAGCAAATGGCTGCATGAGAGTGGATGATTGCGTGGCATTTTTCTGTCTGAGTCTCTGTCATAGTTTGTCTCCTTGGGCTTTGCGCCCGTTTTTTTATTTACCAATTAAAAAGGATTAACAATTCAAAGAAAAATTGACTAAAAAAAGTTTTTTTTTCAAATTTTCTTTGAAGATTTCGATTAAGGCTCCTCGGAACTTTTCAAAAATCAGCCTCGTAGAATTTCATCATTCGCTTGAAATCGCCTTTTTTGAAAAACGGAACGTGCGTCAAATGATAGCAACCGCAAAACGTACAGTAATAGCAACGTTTTATGATTTTCTTGTTGTGCCCAAGATGATCCCCATAGCGATGCCGTTTTTGGGAATTGATGATTTCCCCGGAATTTCGCCTTGAATAGCAAATTTTTCCACTAAATTCACAAATCTTTTTTGCATCCATAATCTACCTCCGTTCATCTTGCAGATTCAAAAGACGCCCGTACTCGAAAGAAATTGACGTTTTTGAACTGTTTCTATTTTGCAACTCAATTTTCTTATCGTTTGCATTTATATATGAGAGATTCGCATATAAAAAATTGACAAATTGCAAAAAAACTGCCTGAAAAATTTTCAAGCAGTTCCAAAAAATCATTCCCACAATAAAAAGCAGGGCAACATTTTGACATTTAGAAGCTATTTTTATGTTAAATCATCTAGCTTTATCTTCAATGTTTTTGCAACTTCCGCTGCATCTGACAACGACGGCTCTGTTACATCATTCAACCATTTGGACACCGTAACCGGCGTCTTTTTTATTTTCTTTGCGAAATCTTTCTGACTTACGCCCTGTTCCTTTAGAGCTTTCTTGACGCCCTTTGCGAAATTCGATTTTTTAGCCATATTTGCCTCCTAACTTGCATATAGCTATTATTTTTTAGCCACAATTTTCCGCTTAATCATTTTTCTTGTAAAATTGGGGCGTTTTTCATCCAGGGCAGCCCCTCGCCCAACCGACGTTCTTGACCTTCACTCTGCGCCCAAGCCGCTAACGCCTGCCGCCGCGCGAGATTCTCGGCGCGGGTCTCGGACGCGGAAGCGGGCGTGAGTTTGGAGAAGGCACGACGATGACAGGACCTGACGTGACGATTGTGATGTTGCTCATTTTTTGTCTCCTTGCCGATTTACGGCGTTCTTTGGTTTGTTTCATTTTTGCGACTCTATTTTCTTGCCGCTTACATTTATAGCTGAGCCATTCACATATGAAAAATTGACAAACTGTAAAAAAACTGCCTGAAAAAATTTTCAAGCAGTTTCAAAAAACATTTTCACAATAAAAGCAGGGCAATCCGCAACGCATCCACACATTCGCAAACGCAAACCCCATTCCCAAAACAGGAAAGGTACGCGCCTCGCGCGTGCCGTGACCGGTTGCTTCCAAAAAGCAAATTGCTAGGACACAAAAAGCATCCCAGCAACCGTCAATCCCTTAAAAGCAGGGCAACATTCTGACATCTGCCTGTGGTCACCGACATATTTTCACGGATTACATGGTCTTAATCCCTTAAAAGCAGGGCAACATTCTGACATCTGCCTGTGGTCACCGACATATTTTCACGGATTACATGGTCTTAATCCCTTAAAAGCAGGGCAACATTCTGACCTTACTGTCAAGGAGATAGGACTATGGCAAAGACTCTTAGTTCGTCTTAATCCCTTAAAAGCAGGGCAATATTCTGACTTGTCTAAGTTGACACCAGAGCCTGTTCCGACGGTGAAGTCTTAATCCCTTAAAAGCAGGTCAACAGCAATTTCCTCCACACACTCGCAAACGCAAATCCAACCTCTCCACCACGGAAAGGTACGCACAACGTGCGTGCCGCGAACGGTTGCTTCCAGACGCAAATTGCTAGGACACAAACAGCATCCCAGCAACCGTTTAATCCCTTAAAAGCAGGGCAAAATTCTGACAAATTCGCAAAAGAGTTCGGAATGAAGGAAGCAGATTTGTCTTAATCCCTTAAAAGCAGGGCAAAATTCTGACCCGTACACAATATAGCGCCGGACATGCGCACCGAAAAGTGTCTTAATCCCTTAAAAGCAGGGCAAAATTCTGACGTGAAAAATACAGGATGACGATTTATTATACAATTTAGGAAGTCTTAATCCCTTAAAAGCAGGGCAAAATTCTGACAATCCGCTTCGTGACCTCTTCGGCGTGGAATACTTGGGCGAGTCTTA
>NZ_AGRW01000052.1 GCF_000255555.1 Treponema saccharophilum DSM 2985 | reverse complement strand
GTTGACTCTGAGATTCCGAATTCTTTTGCCGTGTTTGTGTACCCATCTGTTGTATTCATGTAATGAGCTACAATCGCAGCTTTTTTTTCTAAATTTAATTTAGACATAAAAAAAGTGTACCTCCAAAAATTGTCTCCAACTTTTGGGGTACACTTCATTTGTTCCTCCGTTTTTTTTGTCAGCGCGCGTATTCCACGATACGCGTCTCGCGAATCATCGTGAGCTTTATGCGTCCCGGATAGCGCAAATCCGTCTCAATCTGCTTGGCGATGTTCTTCGCCAATTCTTTGACGTCGCCGTCTGAAATCTTCTCGTTGTTGACGAGAATCCGCAGTTCGCGTCCGGCCTGAATCGCGAAAGCCTTGTCGACGCCGTTGAATTTCTCCGCGACCTCCTCAAGGTTCTCCAGACGCTTGACGTAATTGTCGACCGTCTCCCGCCGTGCGCCGGGGCGCGCCGCGCTGATTGCATCCGCAATCTGGACGATGACAGCCTCAAGCGTCGTCGCCTCGACATCGTTGTGATGGGCGGCGATTGCGTTTATCACGCGAGCATCCTCGCCCATCTTGCGCGCCATTTCCGCGCCAACCTCGGCGTGGTTCTGGTCGCTGTCGTTCTCCGCGCCCTTTCCGATATCGTGAAGAAGGGCGGCGCGCTTCGCAAGCTCCCTGTTCGCACCGACCTCGGAAGCGAGGAGGCTCGCGATTTCGGCGACTTCCTTTGAATGCGTAAGCACGTTCTGACCGTAGCTCGTCCTGAAGAAAAGACGGCCGAGCGCACGGACGCCGCTCTGGTTCATGTTGTGTATTCCGAGCTCGAAGAGAGCCTTCTCCCCTTCCTCGTATATCTTCTGCTGTACGTCGCGCGTGACTTTCTGCACGATTTCCTCGATGCGTGCCGGATGGATACGGCCGTCCTGCACGAGGTATTCGAGCGCCTGCTTGGCGATTTCCTTGCGCACGGGGTCAAAGCAGCTTATGACGACAGCTTCCGGCGTGTCGTCGATGATGATATCAACGCCCGTCAGCGTCTCAAGCGCGCGGATGTTGCGTCCCTCGCGCCCGATTATCCTTCCCTTCATCTCGTCGCTCGGGAGGGAAACCGTCGCGACCGTTATGTCGCTCGTCGTCTCCGTCGCGATTCTCTGTATCGTCGAAACGAGAATCTCCTGAGCCTTCTTCTCGGCGGAAATCTGCGCGTCCTGCTCGATTTTGTTGAGCAGCACCTGCGCGTCATGCTTCGCCTCGGACTCAAGGTTCTTGATTATCAAATCCTTAGCTTCCTGAGCGGTCAGCCCGGAAATGCGCTCAAGCTCCTGCCGGTACGTCTCCTCCTGCTGGAGAATCATCTCCTCCCGCCGCTTTATCGCGGAGAGCTTCGACTCGTAATCCTTCTCTTTCCTGTCGAATTCCGCCGACCGTTTGTCGATCAGCTCCTCCTTTTTGCTCACGCGCGCCTCGTACTTCTGCACCTCGGCACGCCTCTCCCTGTTCTCCCGCTCCTGCTGATTTCGTTCACGAATGAGTTGGTCCTTTGCCTCCAACAGAATTTCTTTTTTCTGAGCTTCGGCCTCTTTAACAGCGTCCTGCTTTATGCGCTCAGCTTTTTGTTCTGACGCAGAAAGTTGAAATCTGGCGTAAAACCAGCGAATAATCCATCCAAGAACAATCCCAAGAACGGGAAGAACAACGAACAAAACCACGTTTGATTTCATTTTTTATTCTCCCGATGAATTTAAAAAAATTCTTTTTCATATTACTGAAACGTATTTTCATTGTCAAACTTGAATGTAATTATAAAACGCCATAACGGAAAAAAATCGGCAGGAGACAAAAAAAAGCGTTTTTCTTCTATAGGAGAGCGTCCGGGAAAACGAATCACCGCATTTCGCGGAGGGATATGTTGCCGAGAAATTTCTCCTGAAAGCCCGAAATAGCGGCAAGGTTGACGAGGAACGACGACGCGCGAAGCTCATCCGCCTTTTTCCTAAGCGAATCCGAAAAAAGAAGGGCGGAAGCGCCGAAAAGCGCGGCATTTCCAACCTGCAGCGCGGATTCGCAAATCTTTTTGGGAAAAAGTCCCGTCCGCACCGCCTCTCCGACATCAATCCGCGAGCCGAACCCGCCCGCGATGATGAATTCGGCTTGAGGAAGGCCGTCAGGAAGGCGCGAGAGCAGGAAACCGATTCCCGTAGCGACCGCCGATTTCGCGAGCTGGAAATTCCGTATGTCCTCCTGGGACACGAAGACGCCGCCGCAAATCTCAATCGGGCCGCCGCCCGCAATCGCACCGTCCTCGCCCACGGCGCCGCATTCGAGGAACGCCGAGACAGCGCTGACAAGGCCGGAGCCGCACAATCCGAGCGCGTTTTTTCCGCCTATGACGCGCGCGGAGAAAACGCCGCCGACCACGGAAACTTTGTCGACGGCACCGTCCACGGAAGGCATTCCAGACGAAATGTTCGCCGCCTCGAACGCGGGGCCTGCAGCCGCAGCCGTGCAGAGTATCTTTGCGGGCGTTTTTTCCGTCTTGGGAACGAGAAGCGCAAGTTCGGAATTCGTGCCGACATCGGCAAGGAGAACGGGCTTTTCCGAGGAGAGGCTGAACGACGAGGCGACCATCGCGCAGACCGTGTCGGCGCCGACAAATGCCCCCACGACAGGCGGGAAATAAACGGGGACATTCTTTGGCACCGCGGAATTCACCGACGGGACAGCGGCGCACAAATCGCCCCACGGAATCTCAAAGCCGAACTGCGACGCGGGCCTGAAAGGAACGGCGGAAAGACCGTCGACAGGAAATCCCGCAAGGAAACTCATCATCGTGGTGTTTCCCGTCACGGCGATACGGCGCACGGCGGGACGGAACCCGCGCGGAAGTTCCCGTGACGATGAGAAGAGCACGGAAGAAAACATCCGCGAAAGCTGGCTGAGTATAAGCGCGCGGATTTTTCCGAAAGAGCCGCGAACAGCGCAGTCTATCCGGCTTATGACATCCGCGCCGAAAACATGCTGCGCGTTCCGCTCCGCAACGACGGCGAGAATCCGCCGCTCCGACAGCGACCACGCCGCAACGGCAACGGTCGTCGTCCCCACGTCGACAGCGAGCGCGATGTCGGACGGAGGGCACGAGGGGAGCGGTTCGGGAATGTCGGGCAGGCACCCGTCCGTTATTATCCGCATTTCCGTAAACTATCCTTTCTTTCTGCTTGCCTTTTCCGAGGCAGCCTATTTTTTTATCTTGAGGGAAACAGAGAGGATGTTGTCGCTCGCGTTTCCCCGCGGCATGTGCTTCCACGAGAAGCCGACGACAGGAGCGATTCCGCCGGAACCGTACGCGAAATCGTATGCGGCACTGAAAATGAACCCGTTTCCCCAGCCGGTGTTCCGCACGCAGTCAATCCGCTCACCGCCGAAAGAAAGGTCGCAGAAATCCGTCCTCCGCCCGATTGCGTAATCGATGCCGAGACAGAGCCCCGCAAGCCCGGGATATATCCGCGTCCCGAGCTGGAACGAATAATCCCACAGATAAATCGAGTCGCCGTCGCCCCAATGCCCGTCGATGAACGTGTCGAACCCGATTCCGGCGGAAACGAAATCGGCAAGCGGAACATACGCCGCGGCGTTCACGTTCGCGACGAACTGCTTTGACCCGGGAACGGCATCAACAAAATCCCGCGTCGATTTGCTTCCATAGAAAACGAATCCCGAGCCAAGCCCCACCTCGACTGACGACGAGACAGAACTTTCCGAAAAAAACGGGAACGAGCACGAAAGCGCGACAAGAACAGCCGCAATTTTTTTTCCGAACGAAATCATGATTGCAAAAAGAGTAGCAGATTTCTCGCGAAGTGGAAACAATTCCGAAAAACGCGCGCGGCAGAAACGAAAAATCCCCCGCAGACACCTGCGGGGGACAAAGCAGAACTTAAAAACAGGCGCGAACCCGCGCCGGACTAGCTATTTGTTGTCGCCTTTTCCGACAAGGCACATCCATTCCGCCTGCGCGCAGAGAGTTTCGCCGACGTAGGCTTTTCCCTCCTGGACGACCATGTTCTTCGTGCACCGTTTGTTCACAACTTCCATGCGCACCGTATCGCCGGGGCGGACCTGATGCTTGAACTTCACGTTGTTCACAGTGGCGAGGAAGAAAAGGCTTCCCTCATCGAATTTCTTCTGGAGGGAAAGCGCCGCTCCGCCGCCCTGCGCCATCGTCTCTATAAGTATAACGCCCGGAACGACGGGATACTCGGGAAAATGGCCCTTGAAGAAAAAATCCTCGTCGGTGAATTTCCTCGTGCAGACGCAGCCGTTGTCATCGTACGAATCGATGGAATCGACGAAAAGGAACGGCTTCCTGTGCGGGAGAAGGCTCTCAATATCGGTGAATTTTTCCATGCTGATTTTCCCCTACTCGGCTTTCTTGAACACGAGGCATCCGTTGTGGCCGCCGAAACCGAAGTTCGCGCTCATGGCGACGTTGACCGGCATGTCGATTCCCTTGTTCGGCGTGTAGTCGAGGTCGCATCCGCCCTCAACGTCAACCTCGTCGAGGTTTATCGTCGCGGGGATGTATCCGTCCTGGATTGCCTTGACGCAAATCATAGCCTCAAGCGCGCCGGCGTTTCCGAGGCAGTGTCCCGTCATCGATTTCGTGGAGGAAATGTGAAGGGACTTCGCGGCATCGCCGAACGCGATATGGAGCATCTTCGTCTCGCCGGAATCGTTGAGCTTCGTGGAAGTTCCGTGCGCGTTGTAGTAGGTGACGTCCTCGGGCTTCACTCCCGCATCCTTCATGGCGACCGTCATGCACTTCGCGCCGCAGATTCCGTCCGGATTGGGGGCGGTAAGATGGTAGCCGTCGCTCGAAGCGCCGTATCCGGCAACCTCGGCGTAGATTTTCGCGCCGCGCGCCTTCGCGTGCTCGTACTCCTCAAGGACGAGAATCGTCGCGCCCTCGCCCATGATGAAACCGTCGCGCTGCTTGTCGAACGGACGGCATGATTTTGACGGGTCGTCAACCCATTTCGTCGAAAGCGCGTGGAGGATGTTGAACCCGAGGCTTCCGAAACCGCACTGCGTAGACTCGGCACCGCCCGCGAGGATGACATCGTAGCGGCCGGAGCGGACTTGGTCGAATGCGTTCCCGATTGCGTCAGTTCCGGACGCGCACGCCGTCGCAATCGTATGGGTCGCGCCGTGGAGCCCGAAAAGCATGGAGATGTTTCCCGCAGCCTCGTTCGGGATGAGGAGCGGAATCGTCATCGGGTTCATGCGCGTCTGGTTCGACTTTATGTACTCGCCCATCGATTTTTCCGTGACCTCAAGACCGCCGATTCCGACACCGAGATAGACAGCCGCGTCGTTGAGGACTTCGGCATTGCCCATGAGCGTTGAGTCGTCGAGCGCCATCTTCGCGGCGGCGACGGCATATTTGCAGTAAAGCGCCATTTTGCGCGCCGCGGCGCTGTCCATGTACTTCGACGCGTCGAAATCCTTCACCTCGGCGGCGTATTTCACCTTGAGGTTCGTCGCGTCGTAATGCGTAATCGGTCCGATTCCGCTCTTACCAGCCTTTATCGATGCCCACGTCTCCTCGACGGAATTCCCCACCGGCGACACACAGCCCAAACCTGTTACAACAACACGTCTCATACGAACCTCCTTATAAAGTCTCGTCTTTCATTCATTTGTTTTATTTTGACAAAATTTGAAAAAATGTCATTTTCGATTCGGAATCTTATAGGACTGTCAATTTTTTTTCAAGGCATACGCGGAACATTCTGGAAAACGGATTTCCGGCGGCGCGTTCAACACGTAAAGGATTTCTGCTACTATGCAGGGACGGAAAAATCACGGAGGAAAGAAAATGGCAAAAGAAACGATAACAGGCCAGCTCACGTTCGACATCAACTCGGGGAAATTCTGGATAACGGAGGCGGAGGAAGGCGCCCCGCTCACGTCGCTCGAATTCGGCGACACGTTCGAGGTTTTCTGCAACGGGAAATGGGTCGAGACGGGAATCGAAATCACGAACGACGACGAGGGGAACCTCCTCTTCAAGCTGAAGAACACGAACTTCGCGGGAATCCTCGACGGGCTTGAAGTGCGGCAGGAAATCCAGAAACCGTGAGCCGCGGCAAAAAAACGGAAAAGTGAAAATTCAATGCGGCTGTAGTTAACTTTTTCCCGAAAAGCGATAAAATCTCCCCGCGTCCGGGTCAGGGCATCCTATGGAATTCCTGTCGGCGCAAGGAGATTTTTTTATGAGAAAAATTGCTTTGGTTTTCGCGCTGCTGTTCGGGCTTGCCTCAGCCAATGTCTTCGCGCTCGGAATCGGAATTCAGGCAGGACCCGTAGTCGGAAGCGGATTCCACAGCGGCGGAGCCGTGACGTTCAAGCTGGACCAGCTTCCGTGCGTCTTCGCGGTATCGATTCCGTCGTTCGACCCGTTCGCAATCGGGGTCACGGCGGACTGGTGGATGGAGAACCCGACGATACAGGATTTCTGGAAATGGTATTACGGATTCGGCGCGGCGGGAGCGCTCTACGTGCACGGCGACGACGGAGACAGCGGCGCGGCGCTCGGAATCGGCGGAAGAATCCTCATCGGAACGAACGTGCTTCTCTGCAAGGACGTGCTTGAAATATACGCGCAGGCGGCATGGCAGCCGATGCTCTTCATAGGGAACGGAATCGGGACGCATTTCTTCAACTTCCCGATAGACATCGGCGTCCGCCTCTGGTTCTGAGAGCGGCATCGCGATTTTACTTTCAGGAAAACAAAAATCACTTACCTTTTTTTGAAAAAAATATAAAATTAGTCCTAACTTTTAAAAACGGGAGTTTCACATATGAAAAAGCAGATTGTTGCGGCGGCTGTCGGTCTCTGCATTGCGGCGGGCGCGTTCGCGTCAAAGAACGTCGGCCCAGGTATCGGCGGAGTCCTCTGCGGCTCGCAGAACGGTCTTTTCTGGGACGTTCTCGGAATCTCAATCAACGACACGTTCTTCCCGACCCAGCTCGGAGCCGTCACGCTCGGAACATCGGGCGCGTCGTCGTGGTCAACGATTGTCTACGACCAGACCGAGAAATTCATCGGCGACAACATGGACTTCGTCGCGACCGACATCGCGATGGGAGAGGGAGAGTACATCGACACGGTCGCCGAGCTTCTCAAAGTCGAGGACGCATCCGCGTTCAAGGCGAAGGCTCGCGACAACTTCGACGCAATCTTCCCGAGCGCGGAAATCTCCGCGGCGGAAGTGACGCAGAACCTCATCGCGCTCCTCTAACATGCCGAATCTGAACGGCACAGGCAGGCCAGAACGGAAAATCCACAAGCTGGCCTGCCTGTTTTTTTTGCTCGCGTCCCCGCCCTTCGTTTTTGCGCAGAACGCGCACGACAAGCGGACGGACGAGATTTGCGCGAAAGCCGAATCGGCGAAGCTCCACGAGGACAGGCGCTGGCTCATCCTCCTCCAGTACGAGAAAAAAATCGGCGGATACAAAAGCGTCATCACGACCGGGGATTTCTTCCTCTCACCGGCGGGAAAAACGGACCCGAAGGCCGAGCTTCTCGCCGACATCCGCGCGTTCAGGAGCGGGAGCGGAAAAGCCGCCGAATTTCCCGCAAGATGGAAATTCATACGCGACGCGCTTTCCGAGAACGAGGACGATTTCCCCGAATCGGCGGACGAGCCGTACAGGAAAGCGAAGGAAATCGCGAACCCGACATCCGTCAGCCTCGTCTATCCGGCGGGGTTCATGCAGAATCCCGCGTCGATGTTCGGGCACACGTTCCTTCTGTTCCGCGACGACAAGAAAAACGCGCTCGTCGGGCAGAGCGTGACGTACAGCGCGCGCAACACGGAAAACCCTGGAATCGCATTCGCGATAAAGGGGCTGTTCGGCCTGTACAGGAGCAACTACATAATCGAGCCTTACGCGAAGCAGATTCTCAAATACAGCGACATGGACAAGCGCGACATCTGGGAATACAGAATCCGCCTTTCGGAAGAGCAGCTCGACATGCTTTTCAGGCACGCGCTCGAGCTTTCCCGCTCGGAGTCGAACTACCTCTACATAAGCCGGAACTGCACGACGGGAATGATGATGCTCCTCGAATCGGCGTTCCCGGACGAGCATCTCACGGACGCGCTCGGGACGGTCTCGGAGCCGGTGAAGGCGATAAAGATTCTTTTCGGGAAGGGAATCCTCGAAAAACCATCATACCGCCCGTCCCTCCACACGAAAATCGAGAAGGAAAAGGAAAAAATCGGCGCAAAATCGTCCCGCGCCGTAAGAAGGTACTGCACGGGAAAGGAAAGCCTCGACCGGCTCGTGTCCGACACGGAAAAGGCGGGGACGAAGGCGCAGTCGCTCGTCCTTGCGTCCGACTACCTCAAGCACCTTCTTTCCGGCGGCAAAATCACGCAGGAGGAATACCGGCAGAGGCTCATGCCGCTCCTGAAGATGATGTCGAAAACGGAACTGTCCGGGACGGAAGCGATTTCAAGCGGCGACTACCCGCACGAAAGCCACGACTCGCACAAAATCGCGCTGACGGCAGCCGTGCACGAAAGCGTCCCGCTCGCGCAGCTCTCGTTCCGGTTCGTGAACCACAGCCTCATCGACGACGACAGGGGGCTGAGCAAAAACACGCAGCTTGAATTCTTCACGGGAAGGATTTCGTTCCGCGCGGACGGAAATTCCGCGACGGAGAACGTCCGGCTCGAAAAACTCGATTTTGCCGACATCATCTCGCTCCCCCTCTCCGACTCGTATTTTCTTGGGAAAGCGATAGCGGGAACGGTCGGGATAGAGCGGAACGGAACCCCGTCCGGCTCCGACCCGCTCGCGCTCCGACTCCGCTTCCTTTCGGGGATAAGTTTCCGCGCATTCAAGGCGAACCAGCTCTACGCGCTCGCCGGAATCGACTCGTTCATCAATACCGATTACGGGACGGGAATCGACCTCATCCCGACCATCGAATGCGGGATGATAACGGGAGCAGGAATCTGGAAGCAGCACCTTTCGGCTTCCGTCGGGCAGGGAATTTTCCGGAACGACGGCACGAGCGGAAAGGACGCGCTCGTCGGGAAAAGCGGGATTCTCTCGCGCGAGCGGCTCCGGCTCTCCCTTTCCGCGGAGGAGCGGCTCACGCTCACGAGGAACACGGCGCTTTCCGCGAAATACTCGTTCGGCGGCGACTTCAAATCGTACGGGCACGATTTTTCGCTGACGGCGCACATACAGTTCTAAAGCGGGCAAAAAAAATGCGCGGGGGACAGACACCCCCGCGCAAAATATGGAAAAAACAGGGAATTTATCCCGATTATGCGCCCATTCCCCCGTCAACGCCGATTACCTGCGCCGTGACGTAGGCGGACATGTCGCTTGCGAGGAAGAGAGCCGCGCCCGCGATGTCGGCAGGCGTTCCCGCGCGCTTGAGCGGAACGCTGTCTATCATCGACTTCTGCAAATCCTCCTTGAGGACGGCAGTCATGTCAGTCGCGATGAATCCCGGCGCGATGCAGTTCACGCGGATTCCGCGGCCGCCGACTTCCTTTGCGAGCGACTTCGAATACGCGATGAGACCGCCCTTGCTCGCGGCGTAGTTTACCTGACCGCCCTGACCGTGGACGCCGACAATCGACGACATGTTGATTATCGAGCCGCTCCGCTTCCTGAGCATGTCGTTCGACACAATCTGGCAGATGAGGAACGCCGACGTGAGGTTCACGCGTATGACGTCATCCCAATCCGATTTCTTCATCCTGAACGAAAGCCCGTCGCGCGTGATTCCCGCGTTGTTGACGAGGATGTCGAACCCGCCCGACTCGGAAAGCGCGCCCTTCACGACGGAAGTCACGCTCTCCTCGTCGCCGACGTCCGCGTATATTTCGTGGAACGCGACTCCGTTGTCGGAAGCGATTTTCTCAAGCTCCGCCTTTGCCGCGCTCGGCTTCGAGCAGAGCCCCCAGACCTCGCAGCCTTCCGCGAGGAATTTCTCGACTATACCGCGGCCGATTCCGCGAGAGGAACCCGTTACGAGCGCCTTCTTTTTCTCCAAAAGTGCCATTTTTCCCTCCAGAAATACCTTTTACAGCGCGGCGACCGAATCCGCAGAGTTGACCGGAACAGACGCGAGCGACGCGCCGAATTCAGTCTGCCCCCACAATCCGGAAAGGACTTTTCCGGGTCCCGGCTCGATTACCGACCATCCGTCCGTTCCGCCCTCGACGCTGATGATGTTCGCGAGCACAGCCTCCTCGTCCGTCCAGAGAACGGGATGCGTGAGGTGGAGAACGGCGCTCGACTTGGCGTCGGCTCCCTTCGCGACCTCCTTTCCAGTGACGTTCGAGAAGAGATGTATTTTCGGGTCGGCGAATTCGACGTTCTCAAGAACCTTCCCGAATTCGTCGGCGGCTTTCTGCATGAGCGGGGAATGGAACGGGCCTGCGACGGCAAGGCGGACAGCACGGCGCGCGCCGGCAGCCTTCGCAGCCTCCTCAGCCTGGGCAAGCGCGTCGAACGTTCCGGAGATGACAGTCTGCTTCACGGAATTCATGTTCGCGGCGTAGGCGTTCTCGATTCCCTTCGCAATCTCCACGACTTTTTCCGGCGGAAGGCCGAGAATCGCGCTCATTCCGGGGGCGTGGCCCTCGTTCTCCGCGGCGATTTCCTCGCACACTTTCTGCATTATGAGACCGCGCTGGCGGACGACCTTGATGACATCCTCAAAAGAAAGGACTCCTGCGGCATAAAGGGCGGGAAATTCGCCGAGGGAGAATCCCATAGCCGCGGACGGCTCGATTCCCTTGTCCTTGAGAGCCGCCATTATCGCAATCGACGCCGTGGTGATTGCAATCTGCGAGTTGTCAGAGCGGGACAGCTCCGCGGCATCGCTCTCCCACATAAGCTTCTTCATGTCGAGCGAGACAATATCGGAAACATCCTCGATGACCTTCATAGCGGAAGCCGACGCCTCCGCGACGTCCTTGACCATGCCGGGAGCCTGCGCCCCCTGTCCCGGGAAAAGATATGCGTATTTCTTCGCCATTTTGAATCTCCTTTTCGGCAAAAATTTTTATATCGAAACGAGAATGACATTTTTTCATTTTTTGTCATTCTCGCCCATATTACAAAAGAACGGATTTTTAATCAACGCGCGGACGGATTCCGCATCCAAAACGGGAACAAAACGAGGGAGACGATTTTCGGTATAATCGTCCGCCATGAAATCAAAGGCAAAAACTATGCTGTCGGGATTCCTGGCGGGAGTTCCGATAGGGCTCGGCTATTTTGCGGTGTCGTTCTCGCTCGGTATAGTCGCGAAGAACGCAGGCCTCACCCCGTTCCAAGGGCTTGTCGCGAGTTTCTTCAACCTCGCATCCGCCGGTGAAAACGCGCTGTTCACGTCGATTCAGGAAGGGGCATCGTACGCGGAGATTGCGATAATAACGTTCATCGTGAACGCGCGGTATCTTCTCATGAGCTGCTCGCTCAGCCAGAAATTCCCTCGCGAGACGAACGTCGTCCACCGGCTCGTCGTCGCGTTCGCGGTGACTGACGAGCTGTTCGGTATCGCATACTCGCGCCCCGGAAAGCTCAGCCCGCTTTTCAGCTACGGTGCGATGCTCGTCGCCGTACCGCTGTGGAGCCTCGGAACGTATTTCGGGATTATCGCGGGAAGCCATCTGCCGGCACCGGTCATCAGCGCGCTGTCGGTCTCCCTTTACGGAATGTTCATCGCGATAATAATCCCGCCTGCAAAAAAGGATATCGCCATACGGATTGCGGTCGCCGCGAGCTTCGTCCTCAGCTTCGCGCTTTCCGTCGCCCCGCTTGCGCGGGATCTCTCGTCGGGAACGCGGACGATTATACTGACCGTGCTGATTTCCGCCGCAGCCGCCCTTCTCCGCCCGATAAAGGACGAAAATCCCGCGGAAACGGAACCAGAACAGAAAATCGAGGAAAACGAAAAATGAGAAGCACATACATCTATATTTTTACCGCTTGGGCGGTCTCGTACCTTATCAGGAGCCTTCCGCTGACGCTCATACGGAAACCGATACGGAACAGGTTCATCCGCTCGTTCCTGCACTACGTCCCGTACGTCACTCTTTCCGTGATGACGTTCCCCGCAATTCTCAGCGCGACGCAGACACCCGTCGCCGGAGCAATCGCGCTTGTCGCGGGAATCGCGGTCTCGCTCGCCGGGTTCGGGCTTTTTCCGGTCGCGTGCATCTGCTGCGCCGTCGTCGGAATCTCGGAGCGATTTCTCTGAACAGAAGACGAGAGGAAAAAGGAGGAGCACGATGAACAAATTCGCAAAAACCGCGGGCGTGATTGCGTTCTGCGCGCGGGCGGCAATCCTCGCGGCAACGGCGGCGGCGACGATTTTCCAGCACGGAATCAGCGCGACGTACATGCCGAACGCCGCGCACATCACAATCATCCCGTGGGGCGATTTTTTCTCGAACGCGCTCCTGCTCGCGCTGGCGGGAATTCTCTGCTTCCGGAAAAAAGGCGACACGAGGAACCGAGCGCTCATCGCGTTGTATTTCCACATACTTGCGGCATTCCTTTTCTGGAACCCGATGACGGCGAGCGTTTCCATGATGCTCGCGTCGACGAAGGGCGCGGCTTACATCGCGGCAAAATCGGCTCTCGCCTCGACGACAAGCTCGCTCACGTATATGTTCCATATCGCGGGAAACGCAGGATTCTACATGGCGGCGGGAAGCATGATTGCGACCCCGAACGACGCGCCCGGCGGGACGCTTTCCGCAAACGCCTCGGAAAAATCTAGGGCGCGCCTCGTGCTTTATTCGGGGCTTCTGGGATTTCTGGGAATCGACCGGTTCTACGCGGGAAAAATCGCGACTGGAATCGCGAAGATTTTCCTCGCGCTTTTCGGCATCGCGTCCGTCGTCCTCTCGTGCGGCATCCAGCAGTTTCCCTTCATGCTCAAGTTCCTCCCGTTCATCGGCTATATCATAAAACAGCTCGCGGACTCGCTCGGAAGCTCGCTCATGAAAGCCCCGGAAGCAGCGGGCTCGCTTTCCTCCGCCCTGAGCGCGCTTTCGACGGAAACGCTCGTGCTCATCCTGATGGCGCTCCCCTACATCCCGATAATCGCGCTCGGGACGGCGGATTTCGTGCGCGCCGTCCTCGGAAAAACGCGCGATTCGGAAGGCAAGCCGATATCCGCCTGGTGACATCCCGGCGGATTTCCGGCATTCGTTAGCGTTACAAAAGGTCTATTCGGAAAGCCCCGAAAGGACGAGCTTCGTAAGGGTGAAGTTTCCCATTATGTCGAACCCGCCATTGAGCTTTCCGAGGTTTTCCGCCGTGACGAGGAAATAGTACGAGCCGGCTCCAACCGAGCCCGCGTTCTCGTATGTCCCGTTCGGGTTTCCGGCCTCGTCTTTTGCCTCCTCGACAGCGATTTTGCCGTTCGTCGAGGCGTCGTAATACTCGCTCACGCCGCAGGGCGCCCAGTTTTTCGTGACGCGGAATTTGCAGTATGCGTTTCCCTCAGCGTCGGTATTGTTCGCGACGGTGAAGGAGACTTTCGAGCCGACCTTGAGCCGCGCCGCATATTCCGTGCCGACAGAAATGTCGTTTCCCCATGACGTCTTTTTTCCGGCAAGCGCGGCAATCTCAAGCGGCTCATTTTTCGAAGGTTCCGTGCCGGAAGAGACGGCGACGGGTTTTCCTTTTTCGATGATTTCATCGACGAGGCTCGGATAGAACCATTCGAGCGTCTCCCGGTTGAACCAGCCGTGGCATTCTCCAACGCGTCTTTTTTCAGCGTCGCCGGTATCCCACGTTATGCCGTTGTCCCAAATGATTACGGGGATGCCGAGCTTTGACGCAAGCGTGAAGTACGAGCCAATCCATTTTTTGCGTCCGTCCGTGTTGTTCTTGTCGGATGCGCTCGCCTCGCCCATGACGACGCCGTATCCCTGGTTCACCCATTTCGACAAATCCCCTCCGCTCGTTTTGAAAAGATGCTCCAGCGCACCTTTGAATTCTGCAGTGAATTCCTTGTTCGTGTCGTCGGACATCGCAAAAAGGTACGGGTCATACGCGTGCGTCGAAATCAGAATCTTCCCGCTCGCGCTGTCGCTCGGGACGCTCCATCCGGCGCTTCTCGTCGGATGCGCCACGCAGAACGGAACCATGATGAAGCGCGACTCGTTGTTCCCGCCGGTTTCGCGGATTGCAGAGATGCACGTCTCCTCGTAATCCTTGATTATCGGGTTCCATTTCTTGAGCTCGTCTTCATCGGGATTGAATCCGGGGACAGTTTCCGTGATGTGCCGCGGCTCGTTCAGCACCTCGAAGACAAGATGCCCGTCGAAATTCTTGAATTCATCGGCTATCTGCTTCCACACGGCGGAAAGGTACGCTTTCGATTTTTCCTGAAGCGCGGAATCCTCCTCGATGCAGTAGCCGTAGAGCGAATCCATCTGCGCCGCCGTCAGGTTGTCGTGGTGCACGTTCAGGATGACGAACATTCCCGCGTCGATTGCCCATCCGACGACGTTCTTCACGTGCGCCATCCATTCGCGGTCAATCGTGTACTTTTCGTCCGTGATGTGGTTGTGCCAGATTACGGGAACGCGGATTGTCTTGAATCCCTTCTCCGCGACTTTCTTTATCATCGCCTCGGTCGGCGCCTTCATACCCCACCACGCCTGCACGCCGATGCCGAGGTTTTCCTTCCCCTTCGAATTGTCGTGCACGTCGAGCGTGTTCCCGAGGTTCCAGCCGACGGTCATAGCGGCGGCAAATTCCCTGCTCGTCATTGACGAAAGATTCCCGTCCTGAGCGAGCGTGCTGCCGGAATCGCTTCCGTCGGAGCATGACAAAAACGAAAACGCTAAGAGAATGGCTGCAAAAACCGACGCGATTTTGCAGAAGCGTTTTCCCCTGAAAATTTTCATAAAATCCTCCTTGCAATCAATAAAAAAAATGCGCGCCCCGAAAAATCCGGGACGAAGCGGCGAACGGTATCTGGACTGCATAATCCACGATTCAGGCAAATATTTGCGTCAGAATAATGGAAAAAACGTCAGTTTCTTGCGGTGCGCGCGCATTTCGCTCCGGGACGCACAGCCGCGCTTCATCGGGCCACGCCCGAAAGACGAAGGTTCCGGACAGGTTTATTCATAAAACAGTCTGTTTTTCTGACATAGCCATTTTTGCCGGATAGTTTTATAATGAGCGGAAATTTTTCTTTTTTTTTGGAGATGAAAATGGTCATTCTTACTTTGAACTGCGGATCTTCTTCCGCGAAGTATCAGGTTTACGATTGGGACAACAAGGACGTTCTCGCGACGGGCGTCGTCGAGCGCGTCACGGCTCCCGGCTCTGTCATAACACACAAACCGAAGGGAAAGGACAAGTTCGTCCTCGAGAAGGACTGCCCCACGCACAAGGAGGCAATCGAGCTCATCCTGAACGCCATCACCGACAAGGAGCACGGCGTCATCTCCGACATGAAGCAGATTGGCGCTGTCGGGCACCGCGTCCTCCATGGCGGCGACAAATTCACCAAGTCGGTGAAGGTCACGCCCGAAGTCCTCGATGTCTTCAAGTCACCAGCCGTCTGCGGGCTCGGACCGCTCCACATGCCGGCGAACATCATGGGAATCGAGGCGGCACAGAAAGTCCTCCCGAACGTCCCGCACGTTGCCGTCATGGACACGGCATGGCACCAGACGATGCCCGCATCAAGCTACCGCTACGCAATCCCCAAGGAATGGTACGAGAAATACGGCGCACGCCGCTACGGATTCCACGGGACGAGCTTCCTCTACACGGCAAAGCGCGCCGCCGTCCTCCTGCACAAGGACCCCAAGGACACGAACATCATCATCGCGCACGTCGGAAACGGCGCCTCAATGTGCGCCGTGAAGAACGGCTGCTGCTACGACACGTCGATGGGAATCACCCCGCTTGAGGGCCTCGTGATGGGAACGAGAAGCGGCGACATGGACTGCGCGCTTCCGTTCTACATCATGCGCCAGACGGGAATGACCGCCGACGAGATGGACAACGCACTGAACAAGAAATCTGGCCTGCTCGGTCTCACGGGGCTTTCTTCTGACCGCCGCGACATCGCGGACGCCGCCGAGAAGGGAAACGCTGACGCGCAGCTCGCGGTCGACATGGAATGCTACCGCCTCAAGAAATACTTCGGCGCGTACCTTGCGGCAGTCGGCCCCGTCGACGCAATCGTCTACACGGCGGGCGTCGGCGAGCACTCCGCCCTCATCCGCGGAAAGGCGCTCGAAGGTCTTGAGCACCTCGGAATCAAAATCGACCCCAAGAAGAACGAGCTTTCGAACACAGGCAACGCCGAGACGTGCATCAGCGCGGACGACAGCAAGGTGAAGGTTTTCGTCATCCCGACGGACGAGGAGCTTGTCATGACGGAGGACGCGTTCGCAATCATGCAGGGAACGTACGACGTCCACACGAACTTCAAGTACAGCTTCCAGGATCCCGCGTACCGCAACAAGGCGCGCGAGGCCGGGCTTGCGAAGGAGCTTGAGAAGAACCCAGAGCTCGCATCAATCGTAGTCCGCCCGTAGTTTTTCCGTAACGCAAAAAGAAAAAAACGCATCCATTTTCGGATGCGTTTTTTTTGCTGCATGAGCCCGTCTACTCGCCGAGGCATTCAGAGCGGAAGCTTCCGTCGATTTCCTGCTCGATTTTCGTGATGGCGTTCTTGACGGCAGGCTCCCTCGCGTACGACATCGCGCGGCGCGCATTTTTTCGCCACGCCGCGATTTCCGTCCCGGAAGCTGTTTTTATGACGACGGAGACGGACGGGTTCACCGTAAAAAGCTTCGTCCCGTCCGATATGTCGAGCGAGACGGCCACGTCCGCGATGTAGTCGCCATTCCCCTCGGTGACGAAAAATCCGTCCTTCGACAGAACCTCGCCGAGCTTCGTCCTGACGCGCCCCGAATCGTCGCCCGATGCGCGCACCGAAATCCGGATTGACTGCCCGAGCCTCACGCGCTCCGACGCCGCTTTCCTGACGAGGGAATCAGAGCCCGCGTATTTTTTCGCATTGTCGCGGGAAATTCCGAGCGCGGTGTAGTAAAGCGGATAAAAATCGTCGGAGCGGAGGACGAGCGAGTTGAGCAGGAGGAGACGCCTGAACGGCTCGACCTCGTCGCGGCTCGTGTTCCAGCGCTCCTCCATGTCGAGCGCCGCCGCGGAAAGTTTCGGCTCAAGCATTCCCCACGCCTCGTTCCTGTCGATGTAGGCGCAGACGACATACTGGCCGCGGCTCCTGTCGAAATACGCGTCGGTATGGCGTAGGGCGACGAATTCCGCGCTGCTAGATATATCCATGCTGCGCTCCAAGTTCCGGCGGCTTTTCATGCTTCCGTCGGAGGAACTCGTATACTGCTCGTCAGCAGAAACGGACGACTCCACTTTCGTGCTGAAATATGAGGCAAGCTCCGTGTCGGCCCTCATCCGCGCGCTTTCCGGCATGTTCGATGTTCCCGTCCGCGCCAGAAAATCGGCGGGAGGAAACGCCTGGTCAAGCGTCGAGGAATCAGCCCACAGCGGCGCAGAAGGCACCCCGACCTTTGACGCGCACGACGACAGAATCGAAATAGCGACAAGAGCGGACATGGCGGCTCCGCCTTTGCGAAAAGAAAAACACTTCATACGGTGATTATACATAATAATTTTTATAGAGCATATTCCAAAAAGCCGGATGCCGAGTTTCAGGCATTCGGCGGCTCACCATCGAAATATGGCAGTTGAGCGCAGTCGAAGCGTTCATACATATACATGGAAAAAGCAAAATCACACCTTGCTCTTGAGCCAGTTGCGCGGGCTCAGCCCCGTGTTCTTCTTGAACACGTTCGAGAAGTAGTTCTGGTCCTTGAACCCGAGCGACGAGGCAATCTCGGAAAGCTCGTAGCTGTCGAGAAGAAGCATGTTCTTCGCCTGCTCCATCTTCAGACGCTCGTGGAGCGTCTGCACGGAAAGCCCCGTCAGCTCCTTCGTCCGGCGGCTCAGGTAGCTCCGGCTCACCATCAGCTCGGACGACATCTTGTCTATGTTCGTCATCTCGCCGATGTGCTCCGTCAGGTAATCCGTTATCTTCTCGACGGTAAGACGCGACCGCGCGTTCCTCGGCGGCTCTGTCTCCACGGAAATCAGCTCCTTGAGCTGGTCGTCCCGCACGGAGAACGACACCTCGCGCGTGCGCCCCTCCTTCCGGTAGATGAGGTAGAGCGCGTTGCTCAAAAGCATCCTGAGGACATCGTACGTCGCGATGTTCAGGCTCTTCATCTCGAAAAACGCGTACCCGAAATAGCGGTCGGCATGATGGAGGATTTCGAGCATGACGCAATACCGCTTCCCACGGTCGAACAATTCCTTGGGGAAAAGATACGGCTCGGAAATCCGGCGGTGCATGAGGCTTTTCGATTTCTCCGGCGGCTCGGGAAAGACGAACTCGACGGACGGCGTCGGGAAGTTGTACCCCATGTTCTCGCTGAGCGCGAGCGAAACGCCGGGGATGTCGAGTACGCCGAGCTGGTAGCGCAGCGCGTCGAACACCTTCTCCCTGCTCGAAGCCGAGACGAAGCTCACCGCCTGCTCGGAAATGTTGTTCAGCCGGTACGGGTTTTCCCGCTCGGCGAACGACTCGTATTTCTGGTAGACGGAGACGAGCGAGCGCATCTGGTGGAACGAGTCCTCCATCCTCCTCACGACATCATCGCCCTCGTTCTTCAGGACGGGAAGGAGAAGCGAGCGCAGGCGGCTGACGACGTTCTGGAAATGCTCCCCGTCGAATTCCCTGACCTTCCTGTAATTCTGGAGCACCTGCTGGAAGAACCGCAGCATCCGGCTCTCCCCTCCCTCGTACACGTCCGAGAAGAACGCGTCGAGCATCTCGGAAACCTCGTCGTCGTCCCTGAACGGGAAAACGTCCCGGAGCGCGCAAGAGAGCCTTTCGCGGAGGGTATCCTCCGACTCGCGGAAGGAGTCGAGGACAGCGCCCTCGGAATGCCCCGAAGAGACGCGGGCGACGCATTCCTCGAAGCAGCCGCACGACTGCCGTATGACAAGCGACGGCACGACGCGTACGATGCGCGGCGCGGACGATGGGGAGACGAGCTTGTCGATAAGAATCTCGACCGCCGTATATCCCCGCCTGAAATACGCGAGGTCAATCGTGGTGAGCGGCGAGCGCGCCGTTATTCCCTCGTACCAGTTGTTGAACCCGGTCACGGCGACATCCTTGGGAACGGAAATTCCCCGGCGCGAAAGCTGGTCGATGACCTCCGTCGCGATGACGTCCGTCGACGTCACTATGACCTGTACGTCCTGCCCGCCGCGGAGGACGAAATTCGAGCATATCTCGTCGAGGGCGTCGGCGATGTGGTTCGGGTTCATGCTCCGCGCGAGGACGGCAGAATGCGGCCTGTCGGAAAGCCCGAGCCGGGCAAGCTCCTTCTTGTAGTTCGAAAACCTGTTCCGGTGCGGCTCGGAAATGTCGGCGCCCAAAAAAGCGAATTTCGTGTACCCGTGCACGAGCGCCAGGTGCTCCATCATCGAGCGTATCGCAATGTCGCTGTCGATTTTCAGCATCGTAGCCCCCGGAATGTCCACGTGCCCGATGTCGACCATCGGAAGCGGGCGCAGGCCGGAGAAAAGCGAGATGATGTTCCGCTCCTCCATGAATTCCCAGAGCGACGACGCCCACGTCACCAGCCCGTCCACGAACGGCTCCCGCATGAACCTGAAATTCTTTATGTAATGCGAAATGAAATTGATGTCGTCGAAAAGCGAATACTTGACCGCGCCGCCCATATTTATGAAATTGATGTCGTAGTCGGCGGCCGCCTTCATCATTCCCTTCATGTACTCAAGCCCGATGAACGAGCGCAAATCGGCAATGCCAGTAAAACCGATCGTCACGCGCCTTCCCGCGCTCTTTCTCTCCGCGAGGAACTGCTTCCTTTCTGAAATCTTCAATGCCATGACGGAAGTGTACCATGAAAAACACATGAACGGACAGTAAAAATAAAAAATAATGAACAAAATCGAGCCGAATTTTTATAAAAGCAAAAACAAAGTTCATTATCGCTTATGTATTTATACAAAATCGAATACAAAAATCTGAATTGTCCAATGCAATACTGCTTTTTTTACGCTTCCGTTTCCGTAATATCGATTCGGGACGGGCAGGACGCGCTTTCTTCCCCTTACAAAAAACGCATCGGAGGCGCGCCAAGCCCGTCTTATTTCCTTTCAAAAAGCGGATGATGAATACTCATTTTCCACGACAGTCACGAGCGCTTTTTCTTGTGTCAGGAACAATGAAAAGTCCCGAAAGAACTGATATTCACGCGGGACTCTCAATGATTATGCAATTATTCCTTTGTACTCGTAGCCCGCTTTTTCAACAGCGGCTTTAATCGCGCTCTCATCGACTTCTTTTGAAGTTTCGATTGCAACCTCCGCCTTCTCGTGAGAGGCTGTCGCGCTTGTGATTCCCTCGATTGCTTCGAGCGCTTCTTTTACATGCTTTTCGCAGTGTCCGCACATCATTCCTTTTACAGAAATTTTCATAGATTTTTCCTTGCCAGCCTTTTCTTGACCAGCATTTGATATAAGATTTCCCAAAACGGGATTCTTCACTTTTTTGTCTCTCCTTGAATCGTGACTCTTCAAGAAGTTAAGGCGCAGGGCATTCGACACGACGCAGAAACTTGAAAGCCCCATCGCAGCCGCGCCGAAAATCGGGTTCAAGCTCCAGCCGAAAGCCGCAACATAACATCCGGCAGCGAGCGGGATTCCAATCACATTATAGAAAAATGCCCAGAACAAGTTTTCGTGGATATTCTTGATGACAGCCCTCGAAAGCCTGATTGCTCCGCTCACGTCAAGAAGGCTTCCCTTCATCAAAACCACATCGGCGGCGTCTATTGCGATGTCCGTTCCCGCTCCGATTGCGATTCCAAGGTCAGCGCGGGTCAATGACGGTGCGTCGTTGATTCCGTCGCCCACCATGGCAACTTTTCCGCTTTCCATGAGCTTTCTGATTACGGCTTCTTTTCCGTCGGGCAAAACTCCTGCCACAACCTCGTCAACGCCAGCCTGAGCGGCAATCGCTCGCGCTGTGATTTCGTTGTCGCCAGTCAAAAGCACCGTGTGGATTCCCATGTTTTTCAGCTCTCTGATTGCCTTTGCGGAATCCTCTTTGATTGTGTCCGCGACGGCGATGATTCCGAGCAGAGCATTGTCGCGCGCGAAAAGCACGGGCGTCTTTCCCTGTGAAGCAAGTTTTTCAAGTTCTGTCTGATAATTGTCATTCCGAACTTGATTCGGAATCTCGTTTACGACAGATTCGATATATCTTGCGTTTCCGCCGATGATTGTTTTTCCGTCGACGCTGGCAGAAAGTCCCTTTCCAGCCTTGATTTCAAACTCGCTCGTGTCCAAAAGTCTAATCTGCTTTTTCCCGGCATATTCGACAATCGCCTTTGAAATCGGGTGCTCGCTCTTTGCTTCCAGTGCGTACGCCGCTTCAAGCAAATCACTTTCCGCCACGCCCTCCGCTACAATGACATCCGTAACCTGCATGATTCCTGTCGTGACCGTGCCCGTTTTGTCGAGAGCGACAATCTGCGTTTTTCCGGCCATTTCCTGAGCGGCAGCCGTCTTGAACAAAATGCCAGACTTCGCGCCCATTCCGCTTCCGACCATGATTGCAACAGGAGTCGCAAGCCCGAGCGCACACGGACAGCTGATGACCAGGACTGAAACCGCGCGAGCAACAGCATAGCCGACGCTCTGTCCCACAAGAAGCCAGACAGCAAAAGTCACGAGCGCAATCAAAATGACCGCTGGGACAAAAACGGCAGAAACCTTGTCAGCGATTTTTGCAATCGGCGCTTTTGTGGCGGCGGCATCGCTTACCATGCGGATAATCCCCGAAAGTGTCGTGTCCTCGCCGACTCTCGTCGCCTCGCAAACCAAAAAGCCCGAAGTGTTTATCGTCGCCGCCGAAACTGTGCTTCCCGCCGTTTTTTCAACAGGAACGCTTTCCCCAGTGAGTGCGGCTTCGTTGACGGCGCTCTCTCCCTCGATGACGATTCCGTCAACAGGAATGCTCTCGCCCGGTCGCACCGCAAAGCGCTCGCCTTTTTTCACCTGCTCAATCGGCACAGTTTTCTCTGTTCGCGCTTCCCCTTCGCCTTCCACAATCACGGCAGTTTTCGGCGCCATCTTCATCAATGACTTCAACGCGTCAGTCGTCTTTCCCTTTGATTTTGCCTCAAGCATTTTTCCCACAGTGATGAGCGTGAGAATCGTGGCGGCAGACTCAAAATAAAAATGGTTCATCAGATATTTGATTTTTTCCTCGTCGCCCGCCAAAACCGCGCCGCTCATCAAAAAAAGCGCAATCACGCTGTAGACAAACGCCGCGCCAGAGCCAAGAGCGACAAGGCTGTCCATATTCGGCGATTTGTGAAGAAGAGCCTTGAAGCCGCTCACAAAAAACTTTTGGTTTATCACCATGATGAAGGCAGAGAGCAAAAGCTCATACAAGCCCATCGCCACATGATTGCCGTCGAGGAAGGGCGGAAGAGACCAGTTCCAAAGCATATGACCCATTGAGACATACAAAAGCGGAATCAGAAGAACGACAGAGGCGACAAGGCGCTTTTTCATTTTTGGAGTCTCGGTATCTTTTAATTCATCTTCGTAGGCCGATGTTCCGCCAGACGCACTCTTTTCCGCGCCAGTGTTTTTCAAACTCGCACCGTAGCCCGCTTTTTCAACGGCATTTATGATTTCAGAAGGATTTGCATTTCCTGTAATTCCCATGGAATTTGTAAGTAAATTTACAGCACAAGACTCAACACCCGCGACTGCGCTGACAGCCTTTTCGACTCTTGACTGGCAGGCAGCACAGGTCATCCCGGTAACAATATAATGTTCCATAAAATATTCTCCAAAGTTTTTTTTGCGGTTTGTTTTCTGCGTTTTGTTTTATCGACTACTTCATCAGTTTTTGAAGCGTGACGACAAACTCATCGATTACGCTCTCGTCGCCATTTCGGATTCCATCGGCAACGCACGTTTTCATGTGATTTGCGAGCAAAGCCTTGTTGAAGCTGTTGAGTGCGCTCGTTATCGCTGAAACCTGCATCAAAATGTCCGTGCAGTACGCGTTGTTCTCAAGCATTCCCTCAACTCCGCGGACTTGCCCCTCGATTCTTTTGAGGCGGTTCATGAGCGTCTTGAACTCCGCTTCGTCCCGAACCTTGTGCTTTCCTGAGCAATGCGGGCAAGCCTCTTCGGTCTCCTCGTTTTTCTCACAGCAACAATCTATATCATCCATATCTTGATTTTCCGACATAATCGAACTCCTAAAAACAATACCCAAGGGGGTATATTTATTTTTCGGAGTAAAACTTATACCCACAAGGGGTATACTGTCAACCACTTTTTGTCGTTTTTTGAGGCACACTTAATCATTCACACCAATGACGACAAGAATCGTAACATCCGCTGTATATAGGTTTGTGATGTTTTTGATTCAGTTTGCAATCTTTACCGTAGATACGGAAAATATTTGCTATGAGGACGGCTGCTGCTTGAGGCGCAGGAAGGGGAAAAATATGCTTGTTACTGATTTTTATGAGGAAAAAAATTGTAATACTTCTATAGAATTGATAGAAGCATTAAAAACAAGGTCAAAGACTCAAAGCAATGAATTTGAATTGAGAACAGATTCCGATTATCCATATATGACAATTTTAATAAAAAATGAATATGCCTGTGTACATTTTTTTGATGAAACAAACGAATGTGGATATTATGCGTATTCTGAAAATAATGATTTCAAGGACGATTTTATAATTTTCAATATAGGTTCGGAAACATCCGAGACAGAAATATCAAAAGACTTGGTCATTTCCGTAGAACAAGCTTATGAAATTGCCATTGAATTTTTTAAAAGTTTAAAAAGGTCTAATACTGTAAAATGGTTCGAATTATAGACTGTGGAAAATAGTTCAAGCCAATTGCAAAGTCGAACAATTCATTTCAACTCTCATATTTTTTGAACTTTTAGAATAAAAAGACAAAAATACAACTACAATTAAAGAATTAACACATAACAAAGCTTCAAAGCGGATAAAAACTTCACGAAAAAGACTTGGCAGAAGGCTGGGGCAAAGTCGCTATGCCAGAAGCTCTCGGAGCAAAATATCCGCACGGTTGTAACGAATTGAAATGGCAGTGGCTCTTTCCTCAGAAAAACCGCTGGAAAAACGAACTGACAAAAGAAGAAGGAAGATTTCATATTGATGAATCTTTGGTCCAGCGCGCCGCAAAAAATGCGATTCTTGAAGCCGGCATCAACAAAAACGCAAGTTGCCACACATTCCGTCATTCATTTGCTACTCACCTGCTTGAATCAGGCTACGACATCCGCACGACTCAGGAGCTCCTCGGCCACAGCGACGTAAGCACCACCATGATTTACACTCATGTACTGAACCGCGGTGCCGGCGGAGTACTGAGTCCCCTGGACAGACTTTGATTTTACATGTATCCGTGTAAAAATTGCGGCAAAGCATAAAAGCATGTTATTATAGGCTTAAGATATTTACGGTTCAGCTTACCCTGACATTTTTGCAGTATAAACTGTTTACCGTGGATACGGAGAATATTTGTTATACCGACGCCCCAGTGGGACGAAAATACACATAAAATTCGGAGAATAAAATGGATGTCTTCAATGTAGGAGATAATGTAGTTGATTCTTTCTCAAAAAAAATTGGTGTAATTCAGGGTAAACGAGAAAGAAATAACAATATAGAATGGAAAGTCAGATTTTCACAACAAGATGTCCAGTACATAAAAGCTGAATACTTAGAAAAATTTATCGAAGATGATTTACAAGGAATGTTTGAAACCGGTAAATTCTTAGGCATTAATGAATTAAGAAGAATACTTGCTTTTGCTAGAATCAAAGGTGACATTACAAATATTTATTATTCAATGAATAACAGTGCAACAGAATTTTTTCCTCACCAGTTCAAGCCAGTTATGAAATTTATAGAATCAGCTACAGGGCGATTGCTTATAGCTGATGAAGTCGGTTTAGGAAAAACTATAGAATCGATGTATATTTGGGAAGAATTAATTGCTAGAGAGAACAGTCGAAGGCTTTTAATCGTATGCCCTGCTGTTCTTTGTGAAAAATGGAAAAATGATTTGTATAATTATTTTTCCATTGAGTCAGAAATAATAAAGGCTCAAGAATTATTAGATAATATACAACAGGCTGTTGCTCAACCTCTAAAAAAACACTTTGCATTGATAATAAGTCTTGAAGGGGTTAGATATAAAGAAAAGAAAAATAAGTCTTTTGATAATTCCCCACGTGCAAAGCTAGATGATTTCTTAGAAGAACTTTCCTCTAGTAACAAAGAGGAAGTATTCGATTTAGTTATCATTGATGAAGCACATTATCTTAGAAATTCAGAAACTGCAAGTTTCAAGACAGCATCCAAATTACGGGACAATGCTAAAAATCTAGTTCTTCTTTCTGCAACTCCGATTCAAACAGGTGAAGAAAATTTGTTTAATCTGTTAAGAATCCTTTCTCCAGAAGAATTTTACGACCAATATGCTTTTTATCGCCTTTTAAACGAAAGTCAAAACTTTATTCGAATCGCTAATTTGCTTCGTTCTAATGCACCATTAGAAAAATACGAGGAATTGATTTCAGAAATCCGAGAAGGATATTTTTATCGGGACGATTCCTTTATAAATGATTTTGAAGAAAAGTTACCATCCATTATTGATAATAGAGAGATTTGTATTGATTACTATAATAAATTCTTGAAAAAGGTATTCTACTCTTCTTATTTAACAAGAACTAGGAAACGAGACGCTTTTGAAAAAAGACCAACAAGAGATGCTTATACAATTACATACCATCTAACAGATTATGAGCAATATTTGTATAATAGTGTTACAAAATCTCTTGAGGAAGCGTCGGAGTATGCAAACTCTTTCTGTCAATTCCAAATAATTGCACGACAAAGACAAATGGCTAGTTGCATGCCTGCTGCTTTTATAGATTGGAAATCCAAAAAAGATAATGATGATTATTCTACAAATATCGAAGAACAGTTATTGGATGATTTGGGGTTCTATTCAGATGACGATGATGAAGAAAATGATGATTTTGATGTAGCAAAAACGATTTCAGACATCAATATAGATATTAAGCGTTTGATGGAGGTTGATTCAAAATATTTAGCAGTAAAAAATGCTATTCTAAAAAAACTAAAAGATAATCCAAACACAAAGATTATCATTTTTTCTTTTTATCGCGGAACAATCAAATATTTGGCTCAAAAGTTTGCTGATGATAATATTTCATGTATAAGCATGATGGGCGGTGTTGGAATAAATAAGCATGAAGTAGTAAAAAACTTTAGAGATAATCCATCTATAAATATTCTGCTTTCTACAGAAGTTGGTTCTGAAGGTATCGATATGCAATTCTGTGATACAGAATTCAATTATGACCTACCATGGAATCCAATGCGCTTGGAACAAAGAATTGGACGTATTGATCGAATTGGACAAAAGTCTGATATTCTTCATATTTTTAATATGATTTGTTCTGATAGCGTTGAAGATAAAGTTCTAGATAGACTTTATAATAGAATCAACATTTTTAAAAACTCAATTGGCGATATAGAAGAGATATTGGGAAATGAAATTCAGAATCTTGCTTTGGATTTGCTTAATAGAGATTTAACCGAAGAAGAAAAATTAAAAAAAGCTGATGAAAAAATTGACACCATTATAATGAAAAAAAATCAGTTGGAAGATTTGGAAAACAGTGCATCATCATCAATTGCTTACAAAGACTATCTCATTCAGAATGTTGAAGAAGCAAAAAAAACAGAACGTTTTATACATTCTACAGATTTAATGTTCTATGTGCGTGACTATTTAGAGTCCATGTGGCCTGGCTCTAAATTTATAGATTTTCCATCAATAAACAAAGCTGCTTTAATAACTTTGTCGCCAGAAGCTGCTCAAAATTATTCAGAATTCTTAAGAAAGGAAGGATTGAATTCAACTTTAAGGTATGGAACTTCAGAGCTTTTATGCCTTTTTGATTCAACCCAAAGGGAAAAAGTAAAACGTAATAATTACGAAGTAATTTCTTATTCAAATCCATTGATAAAGTGGATTACAGAGGAAAAATCAAAATATCCTACAGCAAGTTACGGCTGTTCTTCTGTTACGATGCATGATGAGGAAGAAAGGTTGCCAAAAGGAATTTATTCTTATTCATTACAAGAATGGATTGCAGAAGGTTATAAAGATAAGAAGGAAGTAAAATATTATCTATGTAACATTGAAACGAAAGAAGTTTTGCCTCCTCTTCTTTCCGAAGAAATAATTATGAAAGTTGTTGCATTTGGAGAATCGAATCCTTCATGGAAAGATGATGCAGAAAATATATCATCAAAGTCTTGTGATGCAATGACACAAATATTTGATGTTTCCGGAAGTGATTTTGAAAACTTTGAAACTTCGTTCTTACAAGAGAACGAAGAAATGTGTAAACAACAGAAGGACTATTTGAAACTTATGACAGATCGAAAAATTGAAAGTTTAAGGAAAACCATTTTTGAAATGCAATCTTCCGATAGTTCAAAGCAAAAAGGTATAAAACTTAGAGAAAGTAAAATCAAAAAAGCGCAGGAAAACTATGAAATGCAAATTCGTAATATTGACAACAAGGTAAAGGCTAGATGTTCTTATAATGATATAGGAATGGGAATAATAAAAATTTATTAGAGAGGTTTATAATGGCTTTACGAAGGGTTTTTACTTCAAGAACTGAACAGCAAACTCAGAAAATTGTTATTATAGGTATTGATTTCGGAACAAGTTTTACAAAAGTATATTTTAATCAAGGTGGCGAAGTAAAACAACCAATACAGTTTGAAGTCAGTGGCAGTAAGTCTTATTTTCTGCCTACAGAACTTTATTATAATCCAACTGAGAACAAACTTTATTTTCACAAAGACGATAATTGTGAAGTCTTAAAATATTTTAAATATAGCATGATTAATGAAGGTCTTTTTACAAGTAAAGAATTACTACAAAAAAATACTGCTTTTAATATTAAGCCTGAATTTTTGTGTTCTGTTTACTACCTTGCATGCTTGATAAAAGAAGTAAAAAAACAGATTTCTGGAATACTAAAGACGACAGATATCAAATATACAATAAACATGGGGTGTCCTGTAGATAATTTTTCTGATAAATATAAGGGAGCTTATGACAAGGCTATTGCAGTTGCTTATCAATTAAGTGATGTACTAACTAATGATGGCATGACTATTGGAGATTTGTTTTCGTATTACGATTCACATAGCCAAAAAGAGATTCCAAATATACAAACAATTCCAGAATTATATGCAGAAGCATTATGGTTTATTGAACAGCCGTCAACTGGTGAAGGAATTTATACAATTCTTGATATTGGTGGTGGTACGGTTGATTTTGCCAGCATAGCAGTTTCACGTACAGAAGAAGGCGAAAAAAAGACTAAGATCTATTCTCAAAATGTAATGCCATTAGGAGTTGAAATTCTTTTGCAATATATGTATCCGAATGAATACAATTCAAAAAGAGATTCCTGTATAGAATATCTAAAAATAAATAATGTGCATATGCCATTTGGTTGGGAACCAAAACATAATAATGATAGAAAACTAAAAAAGGCACATGAATTTGATGTACAATTTGCAAGTGGTATTGCAGAAGTAAAGGAAAGAAATACTTACTTAATGGAAGAACAAAATTCGAAAAGAAAAGAAATACCATATTACAGCTTTGGTGGTGGTGCAGATTTTAATTGGTATCATTCGATTATTTCTTCACATTCTTATGCTTTTTCAAAGACTAACATACCACCGTTAAAACGTAAAACTGTACAATTAAACAATATTCCACATAATCGCTTGATTATTGCAGAACAACTAACGCGTTCTAGTTTTCCAGAAATAGAAGGTTTTCCATGGCAATTTAACAGAAAATGCTTGTTTAGTGGAATTGACAGAGAGGAGTCATTTATGCGAGAAGAAAAATCAGATTTTGATTTAAGATTTGAATTGGAGGATAGACAAAAAGAAATATATGGAGATTAAATTTTCATGAAAATTTAACAAATTTGAATGATGACTATTCTGAAGATAAATCTTTACAGAAGCTTAGAGAGTCGAGTTTAGCGACTGTATGGGAGAGTGTAAAGAATGACACGTGGTGATGTTTATATGTTAGATTTCGGCATTCCTTTTGGAAGTGAGCCAGGAATGCGTCGACCCGTAATTATAATTCAGGCTGATAAAGATAATCTAAATGGGCTTAATCAAAAAGTCGTAATTCCTCTTACTTCTAATACAATAAATGCTGAATTAAAAGGAAATGTATTTCTTCCTAAAAAAAGAATCTGGGCTGTCTAAAGATTCTGTTGCTTTGATTCATCAAATTGTTGTTGTTGATAAGATACGACTAGAAGAAAAAATTTCAAAGCTTCCAAAAAATTTACTTCAGAAAATAGAATCTGAAATAGACTATGTAACAAAGGAATAGCACATAACAAGAAGTTCAAAGCCGACACAGGCTCAAGGTCTGTGCGGTTTAACTCATTGTTATGTGGACGCCCACACTGGGGTGCTTAGAAAAAAAATGAATGATGAAGAATTAATAGAAAAAATAAACAATTATTATCTATATTTGGATGATAAATATCTTAAAGAACCTTGTCAGAATTTATTAAAAATTCAAAATTTAAATATATTTTTCGAGAAATATTTTAAAGATGAATATCAAGTTTTCACTTCTTTCATAATAGATTCTGTAAGACATTCTCATAGTTATAGAGAATCTATTATCAAAAAATTTGAAGATGATAAAATCTATTTATTCTTTGAAAAACATTTATATGATTCTTCGGTTGATATAAGAAGAAATTCTTTAATAATACTTTGCGACACTTTAAACATTCATCGTAAAAACTGTAAAAAAGTATTGGAAGAATATTTTTTCCAAGTTTTAAGAAATGATCCACTTTTAATGTATGATTATATCTCAGAATTTTTGTGGCTATATGCTTATGATTCAAAAATGAAAAACAAACTCTTTTCAAATATTTTTAACGAAAACGATTTTATTACTAATATTTGTTTATTAGAATACTTAGAATCATTTTCCACGCCCTTGTTAAGTAAATCAGGTTTTAAGAAATACATACTCTTAAGAAAATTGCAAAAAAATAAAAATTCATTTGTAAGCGAATATGCAGAAAATATAAAAAAATTTATGCAGAATCGAAAACCCGATGTTACAAATCAAAAATGTATAATACAAAATGCAAGAAATGAGTTTTGGAATAAACTTGCTATAAACAATAAAACAGAGTATTCTGCCGATGAGTACAAAACTTTTATTGTCGAATATATAAAGAAAAACACATAACAAAAGTTCAAAGCCGACAGGCGGTCAAGCCGCCTGCGGTTTAAAATATTGTTACACGGACGCCCGCACTGGGGCGCTTGGAGAAAAATGAAAAAACTTTTAGTTACTGGTGGTACTGTTTTTGTAAGTAAATATGTAGCAGAATATTTTTCAAATAAGAATGAGTATGAAGTATTCGTATTGAATAGAAATAATCATCCTCAACCAGCTAATACTAAGCTTATCAACCTTGATAGAAAGGATTTACAGGATAAATTAAAAAAATATAATTTTGATATTGTTCTAGATATTACTTCTTATAATAAAAACGATGTTCAGGGAATTTATGAGTCAGTTGGAGATGTCCCTGATTATATTTTTTTGAGTTCAAGTGCAGTTTATCCGGAAACAGAAGAACAGCCATTTATGGAAAATGTAAAAGTTGGTTTTAATAAATTCTGGAAAGATTATGGAATGAATAAAATTGAAGCAGAAGAATATTTGCGTTCCGTAAAACCTGATTCATATATTATAAGACCCCCATATTTATATGGACCAGAAAATAATGTATATCGTGAAGCTTTCGTATTTGAATGTGCAGAAAATAATCGCCCCTTCTATATTCCTTCAAATGGAGATATGAAATTACAATTTTTTTATATAGAAGATTTATGTAAAATTATCGAAAAAATAATAAAAACGCATCCTGAAGAAAAAATATTTAATGTTGGAAATGAAGAATCTGTTTCCATTAAAGAATGGGTAAAACTTTGTTATGAAGTTGTCGGAAAGGATGTTATTTTTAAAAATGTAAATGAGGAAATTGAAC
Organism: Treponema saccharophilum DSM 2985; assembly: GCF_000255555.1. Classification (GTDB taxonomy): domain Bacteria; phylum Spirochaetota; class Spirochaetia; order Treponematales; family Treponemataceae; genus Treponema_D; species Treponema_D saccharophilum. The sequence goes on along the minus strand of NZ_AGRW01000052.1, from coordinate 159,952 downwards.
AAAGAAATTATTTTAGTTTTTATAATTATGAATATAAATTAGATATCACCAGACAAAAAAGTCTTTTAAAAGAATCTACGAATTTAAGGGAAGGCTTAAGAGAATCATATTGCTGGTATAAAAATAATAAAGACAAAGTAAATCGAAAGGCTTACCTTGATTTTATAAATAAAAATTTTGAATAATAAGCACATGACAAAGCTTCAAAGCGGATGTCGCGGTCAAGCCGCGCCACCGTTTAAGCAATTGTTATGACGACAGGCCTCTGGCCTGCTTTTTGTAATTTTTTTTTATTAAGTGGAATATATAAATTAATGGAAAAAATCATCCTAAGAAAAGCAAGAACAGAAGATTTGGACTCTATGTGGAATAATATCTGGCAAGATAAAGAACTTGCAAAATTTATGCTTTGGAAACCAGTAGAGAACATAGAAGAAGCAAAAATCAGATTACAAAAAACTATTGAATATCAAAAATCAAATCTTGCATTTTATATTTGCCTTGAAGAAACTGATGAAGTTATTGGTTTTCTTGGAGCTGTAGACACAGGTGATTGTATTTTTGAAGATACTGGAATCTGTATTGCCAGTAAGTATCAGGGAAAAGGTTTTGGAAAACAGGCAATGCAGCTCCTCTTAAAAATGATTTTTGAAGAACTCGGTGGAAAAGAGTTTATTTACAGTTGCTTTGAAGAAAATAAGAAATCTCAGAAATTCTGCGAGTCATTGGGGTTTGAATATAAATACTCAAAACAAAGTATTAGGAAATGGGATGGATTAAAGTATACGGCCAGGTATTATAAAAAAACTGGAGAATAAAATATTTTATTTGACAAGAAGTTAGCATATATGCTAACATGACCTGTGTACAGAAAAGTAACATTCTATACAACTGCTGACGGAAAATGTCCTGTTGCGGAGTTTATCGATTCTCAAACGCCAAAAGTTGCTCAAAAAATAGCATGGGTTCTTAAGGCTGTTCAGGAAATTGAGAAAGTTCCTAAAACATACTTTAAGAAATTATCAGATACCGATTTCTACGAAGTCAGAATTGAGTTGGGTGGAAATATTTATCGGCTGCTAGGATTCTTTCACAATGGAAATATTGTAATTCTTACAAATGGTTTCCAAAAGAAGACTCAGAAAACACCAAAGTCTGAAATTGAAGTTTGTGAAGCAAGAATGAAAGATTTTTTGAAAAGGAGTAAAGAAAATGGCAAATAAAACATTTGATTTAGATGATTATATTTCTCAGCGTAAAGAAAAAGATCCAGAATTTGCAAAAGATTTTGATGCAGGTTATGAAGAATTCAAAATCGGTATGATGATAAAAGAAATGCGACTAGAGAGCGGAATGACACAAGAACAGTTAGCAGAAAAACTTGAAACTAAGAAAAGCGTTATTTCACGAATGGAAAACCATTCTGAAGATATCCGATTATCTACTCTTCAAAAAATTGCATCTGTATTTGGAAAACAGCTTAAAGTTGCAATGTTGTAAAAATGTCATAACAAAGTTTCGTAGCCGACATCAGGTCAAGCCCGCTGCGGTACAACCAGTTGTTAGGTTGATGGCGCACTGCGCCACTTGCTGTCAGTAAGGTAAATCATCCGGCAGATTTTATCTAAGAACAAAGGTTCACCCCTAAGGTTTGAGAGAAAAATGAACAGAATCGATGAATCAACTTTGAAAGAAACAAGACTTATTGGTGCAAAATGTCTTTCAGTAGAGAAGAAAATTGAAAACTTAATTGATACTATAGAAAATGATTCTAAAGATATTAAAATGTTCAACTTTTTTGATATAAAAGGAACTGTTTTATTGCATGGAATTGCTGGTGGAGGAAAAACTTCAATCGCCAAAAATGCGATGTTGTATGCCTTAAACAAATATGGTCTTGAGGCTTATTTAATAAAACCGTCCGAGATTATTACTTCTGGTCTGGGGGAATCTGTTAAAAATTTGGCAGATGAGTTGCAAAGGTTTGAAAAGTTGGACGAAGGTATTCTTTTTATTGATGAGATAGACAAATTCTTCATAAACAGGACGACTCAAGATGAACTGTCTGAATTAAAACGACTTTTAATAGAAATGATGAATTTTATCGATAATCTTTCTGTCGATAAGAAAAAGATATTGATTGGGTGTACCAATGTCTATCGTCAGATGGATGATGCCTTGAAAAGACGATTTTCAATCTGTGAGGAAATCGGTAAACCAAGCAAAAATGAAAAAATAGAGTTTTGCAGAATTTGTTTGCATACTATTGGTCTAACAGACGAAGTTGATGAAAATTCTATTAGCGATACTTTTTTATCAGAACATGAAACAATGGATTCCATAAAATCGTATTTTAGAAATAAGATTATTATGAATCAAATTGATTCTATAAATAATGAAATTATTGTGCATTAATGGAGGTTTGTTATGTCAATGCAAATAATCTATGGGAAAGTGGTTAATAGCGAGGTTGTTTTTGAAAAGGGAAATCGTGGTGTCAATTTGACAGAAGTTTTGAAAAAAGTATGCTGCGATTTCTTTGTTGAAAAAAAATATATGGAGGACTCCGAAGAAATTTCTTATAAAACGATGGATTATGATGTTGTAAAAGAATTTCTTGCCAATTTAATAGAAGTAGAAAATAAAACTTGGGCAGAATTCAAAGACGCAAAGGGAAATACCCTGAAAGAAGAAAAAGGTAGGCAGTTAAAAGATTTTTCATTAGTGAAGAATCAAATTACAGGAATGCTTTTACAAGATTGTGATAATAGCTCAAAAGTTTTGGTACTCATTTGATTGCCAAGGTGGGATTTATGGAAGAAAGAAATAATGGTTCTCAGCTTGAGGGAAAAACAACAGAGATAGGTGGTTTGATGATGCAAGATACGAATGGTGCTGTTGACTTTATGAAAAAAACTATCACGAATGAACCCGATGGTGGTATTGACTATGAACTTAGCATACCTGAAGATTTTGATTATAAGGCATACAATGAAGAGTTGAAGAGAGGAAAATAATGGGAAAACGAAAAATTGTTTTAGCTCAAAACAAAGACTATTCTGGAAAAATATCAAAACCTGTCATGGAAAAAATTATTGATGACTTTAAAGAGAATATTGAAGATTTAGAAGAAAAGGGCAAAACTGTAGCAGGAACGATTATAAACGGAGGAGAAGGTCTTACAAAAGGTGCGCAAGAGGTTTTCGATGAATATACCGAGGAAATGGAAAGTAAAGAAAAATTTTCAATCTACAATACCAATGAAGAAGTTAATAAAATAAAGGAATCCTTGCAAAATAAAGTTAGAAATAAGAATAAAACCTAACAAGAAGTTCAAAGCCGACACAGGCTCAAGGCCTGTGCGGTTTAACTCATTGTTACACGGACACCCACATTGGGGTGCTTTCAGAAGGAAGAATGAAAGTATATAAGCTTGAGCATGTGCATGTTCTTTACGACGATGTAGAAGATACAAAATTTTTAGGAATTTTTTCCACAAAAGAAAAAGCGGAAGATGCTATGAAAATATTAGCAAAACAACCGGGATTTAAGGATTTCCCAAAATTGATTGATGGCGATGATATTGAAGAAGGATTCTATATTACAGAAGAAGTTGTTGATGAAATTTCTGGCTGGAAAGAAGGTTTTACTACTGTAAAGTGGAGAGAATAAGGAAGTATGAATGATAGAACGGTCTATAACAATTTTTGACAATAAAACTGAATTATTGGTAAATCAAATTGTCATCACGCACGATTTTAGTCTCTTAAGGGAAAAATATAATGAAGAATTAAATACCGATCCGTTATTGATTTATGAATATGAAATAAAAAAAGCCGATGTTGATTTTTATAAAAAGTTTATAGATATTGATTTTGAATTTGATAAATATACTTATTTCTTATCATGTTCAGAAGTAAAATAAAAAACACATAACAAAGCTTCAAAGCGGAGCACCGCGCCCGGGCCGTCCGGGAGTTGAAAGCGCACCGCCTTTTATCAGCCGCAACAAATCCGCGAACTGGTCTTTGCATGATTTGAGAACCGCAAAGTGGTAGGTGATGAGCGCCTCCCGGTCCAAGACGGGAATCCTCACGTGGTTTTCCACATCAATCTGAAGCATGTCGGACTCAAAGCTAATCAGGTTCGAGGCGTGGACAACCTTGTCAAACGATTCGACATCGGACTGGTACAGAAGGCGGGAATCGGGAAGTTTCCGGACAAGAAGGTCGTTCCAGTGACCTTTTAGCGGGAACGGAATCACCGGCTCCCCGTTTATTTCGCTGAAGAAAAGCCCGTCCCTTTTCTTTGCAAGCGGATGGTTTTCCGGAATCATTGCGAACAGTTTTTCCGTCACCACAGGAATCTGAATGAGGCTGCTGTTCTCAGCCCGTTCCGAAAAAAGCGCCATGTGATACATCCCCTGCGAAAGCTTCTCCGAAATCTCATCCTCATCATCAACGACAGTCTCGCACTCAATGCCGTCAAAGCAATCGCGCGCCAAATCCCGCAGCTGAAAAAGCGTGTCGCACGGGGCGCAGGAAGCGACTATCAGTTTCGTGTGCGTCCTGTAGAACTGCCGGATTTCGCCGAGCATGAGCTCCGCCTGGCGAAGAAGGTTTCCGGCGTTTTCGGCGGCAAATTTCCCTGTCTCAGTGAGGGCGACTTTATTTTTCGAGCGGGCGAAAAGGGGCGTTTTCATCTCATACTCAAGGTTCCGGAGCGAGCGGCTCAGCGCGGGCTGCGTTATGTTGAGTTTTTCCGCAGCTTTTGAAATCGTCCCGCATTCGGCGACGGCAACGAGCTGTTTTATCTGGTGCAATTCGAACATACGCCCTCCCATTCAAAAACCGTACCGCCTTTTATATCACAGTATGCAAAAAAGTTATACTGAGCTAAAAAATCGGCATTGTACATATTTTTTTCGGGAACATATACTAAGCCTGTTCGATAACCTCGTTATCGCTCAGGTTTACTTCAGCCATAACCATTGCAATGAAAAATCAACTGAACGGGAGAACAATATGAACTTACATTCCTTTATCAAAGGAACGGCTTCGGCTCTGGCAGCGGCCTTTTCCTTTTGCGTTGCGGCGACTTTCTCAGGATGCGCCTCGTCTCCGAAAAACGAGGGCGCGGAATCAAGCCTTCCAAAAATCGACATGTCGAAATGGCTCTACAACAAGACGGACGACGTTTACTATCAGCTGGGGCTTTCGTATGCGGCAAATCCATCCGACGCGAAATACGAGAACCTCGCAGTGTTCGTTCCCGGCTCCTATTTTGACGGAACGGACAACGGCGACGGAACGTTCACCGCAAAAATCGACGCCAAGAGCACGGTCCGGGGATTCTCCGCGAAGGACGCCCCGTTCGTAATGCCGATTCAGACGCCGGGATATGCCGCCCTTGAACCGCCTTCCGCCTATGTTCCTGCCGCAAAGCAATATACTGACGAGGGATTCATCTTCGTGTACGCGGGCGCGAGAGGCCGCGATTCCGGCGCGCCTTCCGGGGTGACCGACTTCAAGGCGGCAATCCGCTACGTCCGCTACAACAAGGAAAATCTTCCCGGCGACACCCGGAATTATTTCACCTACGGAATGTCCGGCGGCGGGGCGCAGAGCGCGATTCTCGGGGCAGCGGGGGACGCTCCCGAATACGAGCCGTACCTGCAGGAAATCGGCGCCGTGATGAGCGAAAGCGATGCCGTCCTCGGAAGCATGGACTGGTGCCCGATTACGAACCTGAATGTCGCCGACGCCGCCTATGAATGGGAGCTCGGAGTCGCCCGCACGAACCTCAGCGCGGAAACAAAGGAAGTCTCTGACGGGCTTTCAAAGGAATTCGCGCTGTACATAAATTCACTCGGCCTGAAGGACGAAAAGGGAAACACGCTGACGCTGGAGCAGTCCGCGGACGGCCTTTACCATGCGGGAACGTATTACGACTATCTCAAAGGCGTAATCGAAACATCGCTGAACAATTTCCTTGCCGACACTGAATTTCCGTACAACGCGGACGAGCAGAAAGCCGCGCTCGGGCAGAACATGATTCTTCCCGCGGGCTGGAAGCCGAGAGGGCCGAGGGGAACGGCAGGCGGAAACGCGATTTCGGCAGAGGATATGGACGGAGTGGGCAGGAACGCGGAAAAAAAGAGCGGGAATGTCGATTTGAGCGGAACATACGCCTCCGCGGCCGAATACATCTCCGCGCTCAACGCCAACGAAAAATGGGTCATCTATGACGAAAAAAGCAGCACCGCAAAAATCACGAGCGTCGAATCGTTCATGAGAAACGTGAAGCAGCTCCAGAAAAATGTCGGCGCATTCGATGACATGAACGGAGCGCAGCCGGAAAACACGCTCTTCGGTTTCGGGAACGGAAAAGGCGCGCATTTTGACGCCCTGATGGCGAACGTCCTTGAAAAGGCGAACCCGGCGCTCGCAGAAGAGTACAAAAACGATTTGGCGAAAACCGATTCCCTCGGTATATCGATGGAAAAAAGAGCAGATATGTACAACCCGATGTACTATCTGAGCCCCGCCTATTCAGGATACAAAACCGCGAAAGCAGCGAAATTCTGGAGAGTCCACGCGGGAATCTTCCAGGGGGACACCGCCATAAGCACGGAGCTAGCCTATTCGCTCGCGCTCAAAAACTACGGAAGCGAAGTCGAGTCTGTCGATTTTGCGGAAGTCTGGGGACTTTACCACACCGAGGCAGAGAGAAACGGAACTTCCACGCAGAATCTCATCAGCTGGATTAAGGACTGCCTGAAGAAGTGAGCGCATACGAACGCCGGCGACATCACGAGGCGGATTCTGAAAAACGGTTGATTCAAATTTTGTCATTCCGGACGTGATTCAGCATCTAAAATTCCGAATCACGTCCGGAATGGCGAGAATTCATCATCCGCCGAACATCCCGACGAGTCCCGCCCGTCAGCGCTGGCAGCTTCCGTCATGGATTTTTTTTGCCGTCTCCACACCCGCGAGAATCTCGACGAATTTCATCGCGAACTGCTCCGCCGTCCCCGGCCCGCGCCCCGTAAGTAGGTTCCCGTCAAAAACGAACGGAACATCGGGAACGTGCGTCCCCTCGCCGATTCCCTCGTCCATCCCCGGATAGCACGTCCATTTTTTTCCGGAAAGGATGCCTGTTTTTGAGAGGAACACCGCGGGGCTTGCGCACATCGCGGCGACGATTTTCCCCTCGCCCGCCATAAGGTCGACGAGGTCGAGAAGATAGTCGCACGCGGCAAGGTTCGCTGCTCCGGGCATTCCGCCGGGAAAGAAAACGGCGTCGGGAAGAGTTCCCTCGCTCTCGCCTGCGAAATCCTTGAGAACCTGGTCAGTAATCACGGAAATTCCGTGCGCCCCGTCCACGACGGACGTTATCTCGTCCGACCCGTCCGCAGGAACCGACACCGTGACGACATCCTGCCCCGCCCTCCTCAAATAATCAACCGACGTCAGCGCCTCGATTTCCTCGAATCCCGGCGCAAGAAAAACCGCTATTCTGCTCATAAAACTTCCTCCAAAATAAAACCTGCTCCAATTCTAGCACAACTCCACAATATTTTTTTCCCCGCGCACCGGCGCACGCTTGCTACAACCAAGCCGAACTTAGAACGAAAAACCCCCGCAAGCGAATCTTCGAACGCGAGAATTCCAACCATCACGCGCCCCCACCAACCACGGAAGGTCGCCTCCCGCGCACCGGCGCACGCTTGCTACAATCAAAGCCGAACTTAGAACGAAAAACACTTCGCAAGCGCAATCTCAGAACGCGAGAATTCCAACCATCACGCGCCCCACCCACCACGGAAGGTGCGCCTCCCGCGCACCGGCGCACGCTTGCTACAACCAAGCCGAACTTAGAACGAAAAAACACTTCGCAAGCGAATCTTCGAACGCGAGAATTCCAACCATCACGCGCCCCCACCAACCACGGAAGGTGCGCCTCCCGCGCACCGGTGAACGCTTGCTACAACCAAGCCGAACTTAGAACGAAAAACACTTCGCAAGCGTAATCTCAGAACGCGAGAATTCCAACCATCACGCGCCCCCCAACCACGGAAGGTGCGCCCAGCGCACCGGCGCACGCTTGCCACAACCAAAGCCGAACTTAGAACACCCCCCGCAAGCGAATCTTCGAACGCGAGAATCACAACCATCACGCGCCCCCACCCACCACGGAAGGTGCGCCTCCTGCGCACCGGCGCACGCTTGCTACAACCAAGCCGAACTTAGAACGAACAACCCCCGCAAGCGCTAATTCCCACCCCGGAATATTCCGATAATAGTAGTATTATGGCAAAAGTTCTGATAATCGATGCTGCCCCGATGCTGCGGGATTTCGTGAAAGAAAAATTGTCTTCTGAACGGGTTGAAGTTGAGACGGCCACGAACAGGGACGCTTACACGAAGATGATAAACACGCTTCCCGACCTCATAATCCTTAACATCGACAAGCACAGCTCGGGAAACCCGATAAACGAAAATATTGTGGACTTTTTCCAGAAGAAGTCACGCGATCCAAACTCAAAGACAACGCCGATAATCATAACAGGCCCGAATTTGAGCACCGAGGCTGTCGCAAAGCTCGTGCAGTTCGGCGTCATAAAATACTTCAAGAAGCCGATAAAGTTCGACGTTTTCTTCGACGCAATCGGAAAGCAGCTCAACGGCATTTTCTCAATCGACACGACGCCGTGCGTTCTCGACCTGCACCTCAACGACAACAACAACGTCATTTTCATCGAGGTCGCGATGGGGCTGAACCGCGAGAAGATTTCGCTCCTCAAATACAAGATTTCCGAGCTCATCAACGCGAACGACCTTTCGTACCCCAAAGTCATACTGATGATGACGTCGCTGAGCCTCTCGTTCGTCGACGGAATGAACCTCGAGCTGCTGTTCAACAACATCCTCGCCGACAACAGAATCTCGCGCAAGAACGTAAAAGTTCTCTCGCTCGACTCAATCGTCTCGGAGCTTATCGAAGGGCATCCGGAATACGAGGGAATCGAGGTCACGAAGGACCTTTCGACAATCCTCAACTCAATCGTCACGCCGAAAAACAGCTCGTCGGGCGCGAACGTCGCGGATGTCATCTCCGACAACATCCTGACGGCGACGGCGGAAACACAGGATTCCGAGAGCATGGGAATGCGGTTCGCCACGGACACGGAGACGGCGGAGGAGCTGAAATCGGAGGGAACGACGCTGCGCGTTGCCGCCGTGGACGACGACCAGATTGTGCGCGCGCTCATCCACAAGGCGTTCCTGTCAATCGGCGCGGAGACCGACCTTTTCGCCTCGGGAAGGGAATTCGTGGAGAAGGTCGTCGAAAAGAAAGAAAAGCACTACGACATCATCATCCTCGACATATTCATGAACGACATGAACGGGTTTGAGGTTCTCATAAAGCTCAAGGAGAACACAATCGCGACTCCCGTCATCGTCTACTCGCAGGCGATAAAGCGCGACATGATTGTAAAATCGCTGTCGCTCGGCGCGCGGAGCTACGTCCTCAAGCCGCAGAAGCCGGAGAATATCGTGAAGAAGGCAATGGAAGTGCTCAATGCTGGAAAAACTGAGTAGCCGGAACGACGGCATAAACTACGCGAGCAGATTCCTCGCGAACACGCTCCACGAGATACGGACCCCGATTCAGACGATAATCGGCACGATAGAGCTGATTCAGGAAACGAGCCTCGACAAGGAGCAGACCGAGTACATCAGGCAGATTCAGTTCAGCGCGGAAGTGCTGCTCGACCTCGCGAACAACATCCTCGACTTTCTCCAAGCTTCGCTCGAACGAGTTCAAGCTCGAGACGATTCCGTTCGACATCGCGATGGTCACGGAGCAGGTCGTCAACCTCGTCAGCATAGAGTCGTTCAACAAGGGGGTGGAAATCGTCACGGACATCGACGAGAGCGTCCCCTCGCTCGTCATGGGCGACACGGTGCGCGTCCAGCAGATAATGCTGAACATCGTCAAGAACGCAGTGAAATTCACGAACAGCGGCTACATCCACATCGAGCTTTCATACCAGTCGGGGACGATATGCTTCCGCGTGACGGACAGCGGCATCGGAATCAGCGAGGAGAAGAAAAAGAAGCTCTTCACCGATTATTTCCAGGCGGACATCTCAACATACCGGCAGTTCGGAGGCACGGGGCTGGGGCTTTCCATCTGCAAGAGCCTCGTCCGCACGATGAAGGGAACAATAGGCGTGCGGGCGAACCCCTACGGCGGCTCAATCTTCACGGTGCTCATCCCGCTCCCGGCGGCCGTCGAGGGGCTTGAGGACAAGAACAAGATAAAAATCAGCGACATTCCCGAAAACACGCGGATACTCATCGTCGAGAACAACGAGCTTGCGAAGAGAAGCCTTGAGCGGCGGCTCAGGATGCTCGGCATCAAGGAAATCGAATCGGCGAGCAGCTCCGACGAGGCGATGAGCCAGCTCGAATTCGCGCGAAGGATTCACCATCCGTTCACCATCGCGTTCATAAACATGATGATTCCGTCGATAGACGGCTGGCATCTCGCGTCGAACATAAAGAGCAGCAGGGGCGGAGAGAAAATTAAGCTGTACCTTCTCTCGCCCGAGGGGCAGATGCGCGGAGAGGCGAAGATGAAGCTCCTCGACTGGTTCGACGGATACCTCTACAAGCCCGTGAAGAAGGACAAGCTCGTCGAAATACTTGAGACGGCGTTCGGGATACGGTGCGCCGACGAGAACGAGATGCAGCGGCTCCGCGACGAGATAATCAACAAGCGCGAGCAGGATTCGTCAATCGCGCGCGGTCTGAAGATTCTCGTGGCGGAGGACCACAGCGTCAACAGGAAGCTGATGGAGGCGTTCCTCAAGAATTTCGGCGCGGAGGTCTACCTCGCGGAGGACGGCGAGCAGGCGGTCGCGCAGATTGACGAGGTTCCCGACATCCCGCTCATATTCATGGACATATTCATGCCGAACAAAAGCGGGGTCGAGGCGACGGAAGAGCTCCGCGAGAAGGGCTACAACGGAATTATCGTCGCGTGCACGGCGAACAACGACTCGAACGATTTCGCCGACTACATGAAAATCGGGATAAACGACATTCTCGTGAAGCCGTTCAAGCGCGCGGCGATAAAGGCGACCCTCGAAAAATGGAACACCGCGCTGCAGATTCCGTTCATGACGGAGATAAAGAACATCGACATGCTCGCGCCCGTTCCCGACGACAGCACGAAGGACGAAATCTGGAACCACAGGGAATTTCTGTCGTCAGTCGACGGCGACAAGTCGTTCGCGCGCGGGCTCATCACCGATTTCATCACGCAGACGGAAAAGCTCATCGCGAGCATCGACCAGAACCTCTTCAACTCGCTCAACAGCGCCGCAATCCACCAGGACGCGCACACGATAAAGGGAAGCGCGGCGTCCGTTTACGCGCAGTCGATTTTCGAGGCGGCGAAAAAGCTTGACGACAAATCGCAGGCAGCCGACACCGTGCAGAAAACGGCGCTCCTCGACACGGCGGAGCTTCGCGCGGCGTTTTCCGAATTCACCGATTTCGCGCGCCCCATCATCTCGTCGTGGGAAAAAGAGGCTGACAAATGAAAACGAATTTCCACACGCACACCACATTCTGCGACGGGAAGGATTCCGTCGGGGAGAACGCGTCGCTCGCATACGAAAAGGGGTTCTCCGCGCTCGGCTTCTCGGCTCACGCGCTTTATCCGTTCTCGTCGGACTGGCACATAGCCGTCGAGGAATACGGCGCCTACAGGGATGAGATTGCCCGGGTAAAATCGATTTTTGCCGGAAAGATGAAGATTCTCGCGGGATTCGAGGTCGACTACATTCCCGGCATTTCCGTCCCGAGCATAAAAAGATACGAAGCGTTCGCCCCCGATTTTATCATCGGCTCCGTCCACTACGTCCCAGCGGGAAACGAATGCCTTACGGTGGACGACTCCCCGTCAGAGCTTTTGCGCCTCGCAAACGATTTTTTCGGCGGAAGCGCGCGGAAAATGACGGAACGGTATTTCGAGCTTGAGCGAGAGATGCTCCGAAAAGGGGATTTTTCCATAATCGGGCACCCAGACCTCGTCCTGAAATTCAACGACACGCTTTCGATAATCGACGAGTCGGAGAAATGGTTCCTGAACGAAATCGAGAAGACGGCCGACGAAATCGCGAGGGCCGGCGTCGTCGCGGAAATCAACACGGGCGCGATTTCACGCGGATACAGGAAGACGCCGTATCCGGGCGCGGAATTTCTTTCGCTGCTCAGGGCGCGGAACGTCCCGATTACGATAAATTCCGACGCGCACTCGAAGGAAGCTCTCGACTGCGCGTTCGATGTTGCCGCGCAATGCGCAAAAGCGGCGGGCTACACGGAAACCGTCGTCGATTTTCCGACACCGGCATCGTTCGCGTTCGCCCCGCTCTGACACGCAGAAAAAAAAGGGGCTGTCCAAACAGTATTGTCATGCCGCATTCAATGTAGAGATTCCGAAACGGGTTCGGAATGACACCATGCGGCGAACGTATTGGACAGCCCTTTTATTTTTTGGAAAAGAATCAGCGGTTTCTGCGCTCGTTCTGGCTCTGGCAGCCGACGCAGAGGAACGCATACGGAATCGCCTCAAGCCGTTCCTTCGGAATCTCCTTTTTGCAGATGAGGCAGTAGCCGTATTTTCCCTGCTTAATCCTGTCGAGCGCGTTGTTTATCATCTGCAGGCGGTTCAAATCCTGCTTTCCGAGCGACTCGAGAAGAGTGCCGTCCACGACATCGGACGCGATATCAGCCTCGTCGCCCTTTTCCCCGCCCTCGATGATTTTCTTGAAATCAGCGTTCTGGTCGGCAAGGGACTTTGCGATAACGCTTTTTTCAGCGAGAAGTTTCTCCTGCATTTTCTCGATGAACTCTTTTTCCATTTATATCTCCTTTTTGAATGCTCATCAAAACCGTCCACAAACGCCGCTCGCTAAAAAAACAGCATACGGGCAGGTATGTCATTTGTTGACAATTTCACTGATAAATACATAATAATATAAATATAAATTCTCAAAAAGACAACTTTTATTTTGGAGGAATCGTGGCTAAGGAAGAAGCGATCGAGGTCGAGGGAATTGTAAAGGAAGCGTTGCCGAACACGATGTTCCGCGTCGAATTGAAGAACGGCGGGCATGTGATTTTGGCACACTTGTCGGGAAAGATGCGTAAGCACTACATCAGAATCGTTCCCGGCGACAGCGTGAAAGTCGCCCTTTCTCCCTACGATTTGAACCGCGGAAGAATCATTTTCCGCGAGCGTTAGTCAAAAAAAAACCGCCGTCATATGCCGGCGGTTTTTTTATGCCCGAATGATATCAGAAGATGAGGCGGCGGATGGAACCGAGCGCGCCCGCAATCCCCTTGACGATAACGGCGATGCAGATGAGCGGGCCAATCGGGAAGAAAAACAGGAACGAATACTTGAACAGGACGAACCCGATAAGCGCGACGAGGCTGCTCTGCAGAAGCATCGAAAGGTTCTCCTGGGGGGTCGCCTTCGTCTTCTTCGCAAAGTCATCGGACGTCGTATAATAGTAGTACCGCCGACCGCCATAGTTTCCGCCCGCGTTCCCGTTCATCCACTGCCAAAGCGGATCGTCCTCGCCGTAATACGACTGAGACCTGCTTCCGCCGTACGTGTTCGCCGAATTCTGCCCGTATGAATATGAAGAAGAGCCGTACGCGTCGTACTCGTGGCGTTTTTTCTCGTCGCCGAGCGTTTCGTACGCTACGGAGACATCCTTGAATTTTTCCTCGGCATCCTTGTCTCCGGGATTTCTGTCGGGATGATATTTCATCGCGAGCTTTCTGTATGCCGACTTGATTTCCTCCGCAGAAGCGTTTCTCTGCACTCCGAGCGTCTCATAATAATCCTTCAAAAAAAGCCTCCTTGGGATATCCGAGCCCCATTCAATTTCGCAATTTCCCGCGAAAAGGACAACAAAAAACAAACAAACGACCGCGCAAATCGTGACGCACCCGTTCAGGCATTCGCCTTTATGACGACCCACGTCGCGCCTGTTCCGCCAAGCGCGTGTTCCGGATGCCCGCTCGTTCCCAGATTCGGGTTCTGCTCGATGAACGTGCGCACCATCGGGCCGAGGACGGGGTCGGGGCCGTGCGAATGGTTTCCCTTTCCGTGGACGATGAGAATTTTTTTGAGGTTGCGCCTGACGCAATCGCTGACGAACGACTCAAGGCGCGACCACGCCTCGTCCCTCGTCAGCCCGTGCAGGTCGATTCTCGCCTCCGGCCTCATCGTGCGCACGAATTCGCGCCGCTCCATCTTCGTGCGCTCCTCGTATTCGGCAGCCTCCGCGTCCTTGTCCGTCGTCCCGAACCTGTTCAGCCACAAATCTATCGGATTTATGCGCTTCTGCGCGTCCTCCGCCATAATCTCCTCGAACGTCTTCTTCTGCGAGGCGGCGAGCTTCTCCTCCTTCGTGGGCGCGTTCGCCTTCTTCCGGGAAACCTGCTGGCTTGCCTTGCGCTCCCTCTCCTTTTTGCTCTCCTCGCTCTGCATTTTGTCCCACTGATTGAGAATATCACCGAAATCCATAGCGAACCCCCGATTACCTGATTTTCAGAACTTCACGGGACGGAATCCATCCCCCCGTTTCCGGGCAATCAATATAAACCCAATCACCGATATGTTCCACAATCCGGGCGCGCTGTCCGCGTATAACAGAGCGCGACGAGGAAACTTTGTCGGACGACTCCTCGGGGACGAGCGAAAGGCTTCCGCCCGAGACGATTGCATACGTTCTCGTCACGGAATGCGCCATCATCGCGGACGCGACGGCGGAAAGGGCGAACGCAATCCCAAAAAAGCACGAGCGCCTCACGTGCCGAGTCGCGACGGAAACGGCGAAGAGGAAGAGCATCGCGGAAGAAAGCACGGCAAGCGAAAAAGCGAGGGGAACGCTCGGCTCGTCGTCCGGATTCTCTATGCCGAGCGAAAGCTCCTTCGAAAGGCGCTCGTCGCGGGCTGCCGAGAACGGAAGGGAATGCCGCTCCCGACAGCGCAGATTCCGCACCTCCTCGATGTCCTCGGCGGAGATTGAGCCGAGGCGCTCGCCCGATTTCTCCTCCTTCCTCGCGAACGCATCCGCGAACACGTCCTCCCCGCCTGAAGAAAACTGCCCGCGCACGGGAGGCGCGACGATTACGCTCGAAACGGGAAGGGAAATCCGCCGGCGGTCGCCGTTGTACGCAATCGCATCGACCTGAATGTCGGGAAATTCGACCTCGCCCGAGACAAGCGGAATCCACTCGAACGAGGCAATCTTGAATTTCTCAGGGGAGAATTCGGTCCTGCGCTCGCCGCTTCCCACGACGCCTTCGCGGGAAAGCTCCCGGAAAATCGAATTCTTCGGGATTTTCGCGTCCATCCCGAGAATCTGGACGCAATACTGCATGTAAACGGAAAAACCGACAGGCTCGCACGCGCGGAGCCCCTCGAAGTCCCCGCCGTCATCGCGCACGACGGAAAGGGCAGGAAGGACGACGGACGGATTTTCGTAGACGACAATCGTGGCGAACGGGATTTCGATTACGAACGAGCCGATTTTCGCCATCAGCGGCGGAACCGTGACCGTCCCCGCGTCGGAAAACGAAAACCAGAAGCGGATTTCCGTGCCCCTGTCCCCGTCACCATCGATGAATTCGCTTCTCTTCGACGAGATGAATTTCACGTCGGGAGGAAGCTCCGGAAGGTCGGTCTGAATCGACGACGGCGCGACGCCCGGCACGGAAAGGACGAACGAGCAGTCGGAATGCGTGAACACGGTGTCTGCCTCGCACGATACGGAAAGCCCCCTCATCTCAGCCCTCGAAAGCGTGAGCGGCGACGCAAAAAAAACGGGAACGGCAAGCACTGCCGCAAGAAAAATGAACTTCCTAATAGTCGATTCCGCCATCGTCCGCCTCCTTCGATTCCATCTTCTTCCATCGGTTCTGCTCGCCCTCCCGTATGAGGTTGAACAGAGAGCGCTCGAGGGGGCTCGGCTCGCCGCGCGACTCGGAGACGCCCTTCATCTCCGACGCCCCGGAACGCGTGTTGTTGAGCGACTCGCGCCGGATGCACAATTCGAGGTTTATCCGCGCGTCCATGTTCGTCGGGTCGGCGACGACGGACTTCTTGAACATCTCCCGCGCCGAGTCGAATTCGCCCTTCCGACCGAGGACGACGCCCTCGTTGTAGAATATCGCGCCGCGAAGCTTTCCCTCGCCGTCGCTCCCAATCTGCTCGAGCGCATCATCGAGCTTCTCGAGCGCCGCGTCGTATTCCTCAAGCGATATGTATGTCGAGGCAAGCCCGAAAAGCGCGTACGGATGCGAGGCGTCGTCCTTCTCCGTCTCCATAGCCGCCGTGAGGAAATCTGCCGTCGCCTCGCGGAATTTCCCGCTGTAATGGAACCAAGAGCCTTCGAGAATAAGCGAGCGCGCGTCGGAGCACGATGAAAGAAAAAACGGCAGAACGGCAACCATCGAGACGGACGCGCGCGCCTTCCGCCTCAGCCCAGCAACGTCAAGCTCCCCCATGACGAACGAGAGGACGAACGAAATCAGCGACACGAAAATAAGCAGGACATGCCGTTCCACAGGGCGGAATTCTAACGCGCACAGCTCTGACGACGGGGAAAGCTGGTCGAGGAGGACGGTCGCGGAGCCTTTCGAATCGGCATCGACGTAGCGGACAAGCCCCTGCGAGTGGAACGATTTCCGCGCCTCCTTCGATATTTCCTCGGCGATGCTCCTCATCCGGCTCGCCATCAGATATGTCACGACCTCCGTCTTCCCGTCCCCGGCAATCACGCGCGTCCCGTCCTCCGAGCCGAACCCGACCAGCGTCACCGGAATGCGGAACCGCCCCGCATCGACGAGCGCCGGATACATCGAGTCGTCGGTCTCGTCGCCGTCCGTGAACACCCAAATCATGTTCGCCTGCGCCATATTCCGCGGAAACGACGAGAGCGCGCATTCGATTCCGCGCCCGATAGAACTTCCCGACGCCGTCATAAGGTGCGGGGAAAGGGAATCGACGAGCGAATACACCGCCGCGAAATCCTCCGTAAGAGGAAGCGCCACGAACCCGTCGCCTTTCGCGATTACCGCGGAGACGGAAACGCCGTCCATCCTCGGAAGAAGCGCGCCGACGTATTTTCGGACGGCATCGAGCCTGCTCATGCCGCGCACGTCGGCGGCGTTCATGCTGTACGATATGTCGAACACGAGGCAGACCGCGCCGCCGCTTTTCTGAACGGGAACCTGCTTCGTCCCCCACGAAATTCCCGCGAGCGCGAGGCATCCCGCCACCCACGCGACGAACCGGAGGAACAGGCTCGAAAAGAACGAATGCCGGAGCGCCCTCCGCCCCGAAACGACTCCGTCCTCCGGGCAGAACGACGGGAGAGCGCGCGAAAGCCGCACGTACTTGAAAACCATCACCGCTATCACCGGCACAAAACAAAGCATGAAAAGAAGCGCGTATGGACGCTCAATCGAAAAAGAAAGCATTTCCGCCTCCGCTCACAGTATTTCGGAGAGGCACACGCGCCTCACGAACCAGCCCGCCATAAAAAGCACCGCGGACGCGACAAGGAATTTGTGGTAGAAAAGCTCCTCCACCGTCCTGATATGAAAATTCTGGATGACGCGCTCCCTGCCGGCAATCGAGGAAAGGGACTCGGACAACGACGGAATCGTCTCTATGCCGAAATACCGCCCGCCAGCGGCAGACGCAATCCGCTCGAGCGCGCCCCTGTCGAAATCGGACTCGTACAGTCCGGAACGCACGTCCCCGGTGTTCGGGTCGACGTACTCGACGAGGACTGTCCCGCGCGTTCCGATGCCGAGGACGTACACGGAGATTCCGTTCTCATCGGCAAGGGCAGCAGCAGTCTCCGGGTGAATCGAGCCGGCGTTGTTCTCGCCGTCGGTGACGAGGACGATACATTTTCTCGGTGCGGACGTCGCGACGAGATGGTACACGGCGGAGCACAGCCCCGTCCCAATCGCCGAGCCGTCCCCGAGCGCCCCGATTTTCAGCGAATCGAGCCGGTCGAGGAATACGTCGTGGTCGCATGTCGGAGGAACGACGGACACAGCCTCGCTCGCCATCGCGACAAGAGCGAACGTCGCCCCCTTCTCCGCCTCGACAAGCGTCTTTATGCCGAGCCGAGCCGCATCGAGCCTGTTTATCGTGGAGTTGAGGTACGGAATGTCGCGCGCCGCCATCGACGGGCTCGTATCGACGACAAAGAGAATCTCCGTCCCGCGCGACGTGAACACCTTCTCGTGATGGCGCACCACAGGGTCGGAAAACGCGACGACAAGCGCGATGTAGCCAAAAAGCATGAGCGCGCCAGAAAAAAAGGAAAGGAACGCCGCAAGCCGCCCCCTCCACGAGAACGCCGCCCCTCCCCAATCCGAGAGCGTCAGCGGAATCGAGAATTTCCGGAAGAACCCCGCCTTCCTCAGCGCGAAGAGAAGCGGAACGACGAGAATGAAAAGAAACGCCGCAGGATTCTGAAAAACCATCACCACACCTCCTCGAATCCGGCATCATCGCGCGCGGCTCCAGAGCCCACGTCGGCGGAGACTGCCTTTATGAGCGACGACACCATCGACCGCCGCTCGTCAGCCTTGAATTCGGAATCGCACAGCCCGTGCGCGAACCGTATGTAATCAGTCCGGGCGAACACGGAAACGAAAATCTCAATCTCCGGGGGAACGTCGTCTCCAAACACGGACGAGAACACGCGCGGAAGGTCGCCCGTCGTCGCGGACGAGAATTCCTCGCCGAGCAGCCCGCTCAGATAATTCCTGCTTACCGACTGCACGCGCGCGGCGAATTCGACATCTCCGAGCGAATCGGAATTCTTCAGAAGCCTCCGGAAATTCCGGAGGGCAATCCGCGCGTTCTTTTTCAGCGAGAGCGACACGACGAGGCGGGAAAAAAACGCGGAGATGGCGGGAATTCTCGTGAGCGAGAAGACGAACGCCGAGAAAAGCGCGATTGCCGCGACGAGAACGAGGCCGAGAATGAGCTTCGTCCCGGGAACGAGAAGCGGCGCGGACGGCGGGCGGAACGAATCAGCCCCCAAATGCTCCGCAATCGACGAGACGGACAGCGGCTCGAAATCGACCCAGACGACGGGGGGAACGCTCCGGCTTTTCGTCGAGAACTGCATGAGCGCGCCCAAATCGAACGCGGGAAAATCGATTGTGCCAGTCTTCCACGGAACGATTTCGGCACGCAGCGAATACAAGCTTCCGGTGCGGCTCACCTCGACGGACTTCACGAGGCATTTTCCCGAAAGCCGCGCGAACACCGAATAGTCGGGGGAAAGCTCCACCACGGAAAGCTCCGCCACCTCCGCGGGAAACGGGCACACGTCGGAGCTGAATTCATAGCGGATTACGACGGTATCGCCCACGAAAATGTTTTTCGGGATGACGAGCTGCCTCGCCTCCGGCGACGAATCGACGGAAAACGCGGGGAGCGCGGAAAGGCAGACAAGCGCGAGGAGAACGGCCCTAAAAATCATCAGCGGCTCCTCCGCTTGGCAAAAAAACGGGAAAGCGCGAGCACGGAATCCTCTGCGGTCGACACGACGAGCGTATGCGCGCCGTGCTTCGCGCACAGCTCCTCCCATGAATCGACGCGGCGCCTGTTCGCCTCGAACCACGCGCGGGCAAACGACGACGAAGACGTAGGAAGGACAGCCGATGCGCCCGTCTCGCTGTCGGAAAACGGAACAGTCCCCACGACGGGAAGCTCGGAATCAGTCGAGTCGGAAATCCTCACGGCAATGACGTCGTTCCTGCACGAAAGGAACGCAAGCTCCTTCTCCCACCCGGCGGCGCGGAAATCGGAGACGACGAAGACGAGCGAGCGTTTCCGGAGAAGGTTCGACGCGCACCGGAGGGCGGACGAGAGCGCGGAACCGTTCACCGCCCCGGACGGGAATTCGAGCCGGTCAATCTTCGAGAGAATCGAAAGGGCGTTCTCGCGGCCCGGTTTCGGCGGGCACGAAAAGCGCACGGAACCGTCAAAAAAAACGGCCCCGCTCGCCCCGGAATTCCGCTCCGACGCGAGGACGGCAAGCGCCGCGACCTCGCACGCGCTCACAATCCGCACCCCGTCCGACGAGCCGGAGAACATCGACCGGGAGCAGTCGAGCACGACGAGGACGTTCAGCTCGCGGTCCTCCTCGTACTGCTTTATGAAAGCGCGCCCCATACGCGCCGTGACGTTCCAGTCGATTGCGCGCACGTTGTCCCCGGGAATGTACTCGCGCACGTCGCTGAATTCTATCCCCTGCCCCCTGCTTGCCGAGCGGAAATTTCCGCTCCGAATCCCCTCCGACAAGGAGATGGACGCGATTCTGAGGCGCGCCGCGCGCGAGGCAAGATTTTTTGAGAGAATCTCTTTCATCGCAGTCACGGAGCCGGCATAAGAGAGAGAATCTTCCCGATAAGCTCGTCGGAAGTGACGGAATCGGCGGAAGCCTCGTAAGAAAGGACAATCCGGTGCCGCAAAACGGGAAGGGCCGCGCTTTTCACGTCGTCGGGAAGGACGAAATTCCTCCCCGCGAACAGGGCCTGGACCTTCGCGCACTGAAGGAGCGCTATTCCCGCACGGGGCGACGCGCCGAACGATATGTATTTCGAGAATTCGCTCTGGCGGCTCTTGAACTGGCGCTTGTCTTTGTCGGCGCGGGTCGCGCTGACGATTGATACGATGTACTCGACAATCTTGTCGTCGCATTTTATCGAATCGACGAGCTTCCTCATCGCAAAAATCTTCTCCGCGTCGAGGATTTTCCGCAAGGGGATGTCGGGAGCCTTCCCGCATGTCCTGACGACGGCGATTTCCTCCTCCGGCGTCGGATACGAGACAACTAGCTTGAGGAGGAACCTGTCCAGCTCCGCCGCGGGGAGGTTGTACGTCCCCTCCTCGTCAATTGGGTTCTGCGTCGCGAGGACGATGAACGGCTCGGGAAGCTTGTAGGTGTTCTCGCCAATCGTGACCTGGCGCTCCGCCATCGCCTCAAGAAGCGCGGACTGGACTTTCGCGGGAGAGCGGTTAATCTCGTCGGCGAGGACGACGTTCGTGAACACCGGCCCCTTCCTGACGGAGAACGTCGCCGAATTCTGCTCGTAGATGAGCGTTCCCGTCACATCGGCGGGAAGCAAATCGGGCGTGAACTGGATTCTCTTGAAGTCCAGCCCCGAAACATCAGCGAAAGACCGCACGGCAAGCGTTTTCGCAAGCCCCGGCACGCCCTCAAGAAGGACGTGGCCCCCGGCGATTGCCGCCGTCAGAATCCCGTCGACGACATCCTTCTGCCCGACGACCCTGCGGGAAATCTCCTCGCGGCACAAATCGATAACTTTTCTGCAAACCTCAAAATTCTCCGTATCAGACACAGCTGCTCCCTACCCGTTTTTCCCAATAATTGCACATTATTTTCCAAAAATGTAAACTGAATTTATCATGTTACATATCTTAGCTCAAGAATTGAACGACACGCTCGCCGGAACGACAGCCGGCTTGCTTCTTTCGGACCTCGGAAGCCGCATCTACTTCCCGAAGGGAATTATCGCGCAAAGTGCGGAGGCAAAGAAACTCGGCAAGACGGCAAACGCCACGATTGGAACCGCGCTGGAGGGCGGAAAACCGATAATACTCGGCTCCGTCCACAAATTCGCGCCGGAGCTTTCGGCGGCAGAGCTGGTCTCGTACGCGCCGACAGCGGGAAACCCCGACCTCCGCGCGAAGTGGAAGGAAAAGCTTCTCGAGAAGAACCCGCTCCTCAAAGGGAAGACTTTCTCGCTTCCCGTCGTCGTGCCGGGACTTACGGCAGGTATCTCGTTCCTCTCGGACTTGTTCGTGGACGAGAAGCATCCGCTCCTCGCGGCAGACCCATCTTGGGACAACTATGCGCTTATCGTCGAGACACGGCGCAATTCTGAGCTACACCAGTTCAACATGTTCAGGGACGGCGGTTTCGACATCGACTCGTTCAAGAAGGCGCTGCGCGACGAGGCGGAGAAAAGCGGCTCCGTGCGCGTAATCCTCAACTTCCCGCAGAACCCGTCGGGATACTCCCCGTCGAACGCCGAGGCAGAGGCGATAATCGCGGCAATAAAGGCGGAGGCGGAGAAAGGGACGCGCATCATCGTCTGGGACGACGACGCGTATTTCGGGCTGAACTACGAGGACGACATCTACCCGCAGTCGCTTTTCGCGGCGCTCTGCGACATCCACGAGAACGTGCTCGCGGTGAAGATTGACGGGCCGACGAAGGAAGACTTCGCGTGGGGATTCAGGAACGGATTCGTCACGTTCGGCTGCAAGGGCATGACGGACGCGCAGTACGACGCGCTCGTCAAGAAGCTCATGGGTCTGATTCGCTCGTCCGTCAGCTGCTCGACGACGCCGTCGCAGAGCATGATGCTCCGCGCGCTCGGCGAGCCGAACCTCAACGCGGAGAAGGCGAAATACCGCGCTGTCCTCGAACGGAGATACAAGGTCGTCCGCGCGTTCGTCGACTCGCACGCGTCGAAAAAGCTCACGCCGCTCCCGTTCAACTCGGGATATTTCATGAGCTTCGCGCTCAACGGAATCGACGCCGAATCATTGAGGCTCAAGCTCCTCAACGAGCGCGGAATCGGCACAATCGCAATCGACAGCAAAACGCTCAGGGTGGCGTTCAGCTCGCTCGACGAGGACAAGATAGAGACAGTCTACAGCGCGATATACGAAGCCGCCGAAGAAATGTAAAAAAAAAACGGGGGCGGACGGCATGATTCCGAACCGCCCCAGTTTTTCTGCAAACCCCATCTCCTTTTTCCGACAATCCGACAAAATGAAGAATTCCATAAGAAAAACAATATCCGCACTGACGGCGGCACTCGCCATCATCCCGCTCTTTTTCTGCGCATGCGACGACAGCCCGACCTCGACGATAACGATATGGACGGACAAAGCCGAAATCGCCTCCTACGCGGAGCTTTTCAACGCGTCGCACGACAAGACGAAGGCGGTCGTCGTATACAAAGAACGGCTCTCGGCGTCCCTCCCACCCGCGAAGGACGAGGCGGCGCCCGACGCCATCATCGGCTCGCTGCTCAAGAATTCGGGCAACGAGAAGTATTTCGCGAACCTCGACGACATGCTCGGAGAGCGCGACGACGACGGGGAAATCTCGAAACGGAAAATCGACAGGAAATTCTTCTACTCCTCGCTCCTCGATTACGGGAAGAACGAGGACGGCAAGCAAATTCTCATCCCGGTGAGCTTCAATCTCCCGGTAATCATCTTCTCGGACGAGAACAAGCCGCTCGTAAAGAACGCGCACATGCTCGAGCTTGAGGAAATCCGCGACCTGTCGAAGGAATTCAACGCGACGGCGAAAAGCGGCATCTACACGAAAATGGGCTTCGCGCCCTCATGGAACAGCGATTTCCTCTACACGGCGGCGAAGATGACGGGCGCCGACTTCCACGAGGAAGGAAACGCGCTCGCATGGGACGAAGAATCGCTCGAGATTGCAGAGGAATTCCTGCGCGAATGGACGAAAAACGCGAACAGCTCGTCAACCGCGGAGCAGGATTTCTCGTTCAAATACCTCTACACGCCGAACTACAAGCAGGTCGCGTCCGGCAGGTGCCTTTTCGCGTACACGACGACGAGCAAATTCTTTTCCCTCGCCCCGGAGCAGACGGAGAACCTGCATTTCCGGTGGCTCACGACGAACAAGACGATACTCGCGGACGACGAGATTACGACGGCGGGAATTTACAGGAAATCGCCGGCACGGAACCGCAGGGACGCGAAAACGTTCCTCTTGTGGATGATGGACGAGGAGAACCAGCGCGCGATGCTCGACAGGAGCTTCCGCATGAACCTCGGCACGAAGACGTTCGGAATCTGCGGCGGTTTTTCGGCGCTCAAGGGCGTGAACGAGAGGTTCTTCCCGACGTTCTACAAGAACCTGCTCGGAAACCTGCCCGGAGAATCGGCAATCCGCGCGCCCGCCCCGCTCCCCACCCGCTGGGAAAGCCTGAAGGAGCGCGTCGTCATCCCGCACCTTGCCGAGTCGACGAGAACGGAAGGTTGGCAGGACGCGAAATCAATCGACGAGCGACTCAAGTCGTGGGCGAAGCAGTTCAACTGACGAGCGGAAACGACGGCTTTCCCGCGCAAAAAATCCCTTTTTCCCCTCCCCGATTACGGAAAACGATGCGGCGCCAAATTTGCCTTAAAAAAAAATCGCGCGCGCCGAAAATAAAGTAAAGCGCCCGGAATTTTCACCCGCATTCATCAAAGCAGCACAAACCGAACGATGCGTTTTTCGGGCAGGTCACTCTTCACAATCACAGCAGTCTGATTTCTATAGAAAGGGGGGAAAAATGGTTGATGCGGTTTCAGTGAACAACAATATCTCAAGCGTCTCATTCCAGAACGCCTCGAACGGCTCGGACAAGGTCTACGTTCCCGTCCGTCCCGCAAACGTCGTCTACTCCCAGCTCGAGCATGTCTCCGGCGTCGCCGCACGGGAAAACCAGATGGGCGTCACGGTAAGCAAGGTCCAGATTCTGAACTCGCTTATCGACCAGCTCATCTCGATGCGCGCATTCCCGAACATCGACTCCTCAAAGGAAGCCCCGCTCAACGAAAAGCAGATTGACGTCCTCATAGACAGCTTCCAGATGAAGCTCCAGACGACAATCCAGGTCGCGAAGGCAACCGGATACGGGCTGGCGGGCGCAACGCCGGACGTCGGCGTTCTCTTCACGCTGGACGCATGAGGAAGGAAGGCGGGAAGATGCCGACAGGACGCCTCAGAGGAGAGGAAGGAAACGCGCCGAAAAGGGCGCGTTTTTTTGTTTCCAGCATAGCCTTCAGCCAGCAGGACTTGTTTCGGCATCTCTTGATTGCAGATTCTGAAACAAGTTCAGGATGACAGTTCGCCGCCACGCCCGCACCCCGTTGACAGTATAAATAGTTTGGTATAAAACTATTTTTCATGGCGGACACGGAAAAATCAGCGGAATTCATGCTTCTTGCGATAAATGAGGCGAAAAAAGGAGAGGGTTTTACTCACCCAAATCCTTTGGTTGGCGCGGTGCTGGTCAAAGACGGCATTGTGCTTGCGACTGGCTACCACCATAGATACGGCGATTTGCACGCAGAACGCGATTGCTTGAAAAATGCTCGTGAAAAGGGCGTGGACACGAAAGGCGCGACGATGTACGTTACTCTTGAGCCGTGCTGTCATACGGGAAAGCAACCTCCTTGCACGAATGCGATTATCGAGGCTGGAATTGCGCGCGTCGTTATCGGCAGCCGCGACCCGAATAACCTTGTGAACGGCAAGGGAGTGGAACAGCTCAAAGCCGCGGGTATCGAGGTTGTGCAGGACTTTTTGAAAGAAGAATGTGATAAGCTCAACGAAGTTTTCTTCTATTATATTACGCACAAAATGCCATATGTCATTTTGAAATATGCGATGACGGCGGACGGCAGAACGGCGACCGTTTCGGGCAAAAGCAAGTGGATTACGGGCGAAAAGGCTCGCGAGAATGTGCATAGAACGCGCGCTAGCGTTGCCGCGGTTATGACGGGGATAGGAACCGTGAAAGCCGACGACCCGCTTTTGACTTGCCGACTCGACGACGGAAAAGAGCACCACCAACCAGAGCGCATTGTTATCGATACAAATCTTGAAATACCCGAGGAAAGCGCGCTCGTGAAGTCTGCAAAAACGTCAAAGGTTACCGTGATTTACGGATTTTTCAACCCGCACACGAGCGACAGGCGGGAGTGGCTTTTCCATCAAGGCGTTGAAACAGCAAGTTTCAGCTTGGACGAAAAGCACAGAATCAACATAAAAGAAGTGCTTGAATATCTTGCTTCAATCGGAATCGACAGCATTCTTGTCGAAAGCGGCGGAGAGTTGGCGGCTTCTGTTTTGCCCTTTGCCAACGAGGTTCACGCATATGTTGCGCCAAAGATTTTCGGAGGAGTTTCCGATATTCGCGTGCCAATTCGTGGCGATGGCGTGGACAGCCCAGACGACGCGGTACAGTTCAGTCTTTTGGGCGTGGAGCAATTCGGCGACGATGTGCTTTTGAAGTACAAACGAGGGGCAGGGGGAGAGGTCTAAAGATGTTTACTGGAATTGTTGAAGACGTTGGCTCAATCGGCTCAATCGAACAAAACGGCAGCTCTTTGGTTTTGCAGATAAAAGCAAAGTTCGCTTCTGAGCTGACACTCGGCGAAAGTGTGGCTGTAAACGGCATTTGCCTCACGGTTACCAAAAAGGACGACGCGAGCTTTTCGGCAGACGTTACGCCCGAAACGTTCCGAAGAACGTCGCTGTCTTTGCTTTCCGCAGGCTCTCCCGTGAACCTTGAGCGCGCGATGAGGGCTGACGGCAGATTCGGCGGGCATATCGTTTCGGGACACATCGACGGCACGGGAAGGCTTACGGCGATACGGCGGGAAGACAACGCGTACAATGTCTTTTTCCGCGTGGAAAAGCCGCTTTTCCGCTACATCATCGAAAAGGGCTCGGTTGCGCTTGACGGAATCAGTTTGACGGTGGCGAGCGTGAAAAACGAAGGCAATTATGGCGAGTTCAGCGTGGCTGTCATTCCGCACACATGGGAGAACACCGCGCTCAAAAACAAGCGAGTCGGCAGCATCATAAACGTGGAGTGCGACGTAGTCGGAAAGTATATCGAGCATTTTGTGAGTTTTGGCAAAGAGGAAACAAAGCAAACTGAAATCGATATGACGAACTTTCCGAGCTTCCACAGATAAGGCTACTTTGAAAACAGGCATAGATTAGGGAGAAACAGGCGTGCCTGTGAGGAGAAATATTTTTATGGATAAGAATGACGAGAAGATACAATTTGACAGCATAGAGCAGGCGTTGGCGGATTTGCGCGCTGGCAAAATAATTATGGTTACCGACGACGAGAACCGCGAGAACGAGGGCGATTTGATTTGTGCGGCGGAGGCAGCTACAGGCGAGAACATCAACTTTATGGCGTGCAATGCAAAGGGCTTGATTTGCACTCCGATTAGCGAGGAAATCGCAGAGAAGCTTGAGCTTTTCCCGATGGTCGCAAAAAACACTGACAATCACGAAACCGCCTTCACTGTATCGATTGACCACGTTTCGACTTCAACGGGAATCAGCGCGTTTGACCGCTCGGCGACGGCGATTGCGCTCACCAAAGACGACACGAAGCCTTCTGATTTCCGCCGTCCCGGTCATATGTTCCCGCTCATCGCTGTGAAAAACGGCGTTTTCGCGCGGCAGGGACACACTGAGGCGACTGTGGATTTGTGTCGCTTGGCGGGCTTGAAAGAAGCGGGCTTGTGCTGCGAGATTATGAGCGCGGACGGACACATGGCGCGACTTCCCGAGCTCGACAAATTGCGAAAAGAATGGGGAATGACGCTCATCACGATTGAGCAGCTCATCGAATACCGGAAAAGCCACGAGAAAATCGTCGAGAGGAAAGCCGAGGCGCGCCTTCCGACACGGTACGGCGACTTCAGGCTTTTCGGATTCCACGACAGGATAACGGGAGCGGAGCACGCCGCGCTCGTCCTCGGCGACGTCACGGGCGACAAGCCGGTCCTCGTCAGGGTGCACTCGGAATGCCTTACGGGTGACGCGTTCGGCTCGCTCAAATGCGACTGCGGCGACCAGTTCGACGCGGCGATGAGAAAAATCGCGGAGGAAGGGCGCGGAATCCTCGTGTACCTGCGGCAGGAAGGACGCGGAATCGGGCTTCTAAACAAGATAAAGGCGTATTCGCTCCAGGACAACGGGATGGACACCGTAGACGCGAACCTCGCGCTCGGGCTTCCGGCAGACGCGCGCGACTACAACTGCGGAATCCAGATTCTGCGCGACCTCGGCGTGCGGAAAATCCGGCTGATGACGAACAATCCCGACAAAATCGAGCAGATAAACGCGGGCGGGAAAGGAATCGAGATAACGGAGCGCGTTCCCCTCGCCGTCAAGACGCGCCCGCAGGACATCGAGTACCTGCTGACGAAAAAGCGAAGAATGGGGCATATGCTTTGAGATTCCACGCAAGAAAGGCAGCTGTTCCGCTCATGCTCATCGCCTTGTCGGCCGGGGCGGCGCGCGCGCAGGATTTCAGGCAGGTTCTGTTCGGGAACAACTACGAGAGAATCGGGCGCGTCACGAACGAGGACGTGCTTTCCGCGCTGAAGGAAAAAATCGAGCCGGTCGTGCGCGCCTACACGGCAAGGGACGACCGCGCCCCGCGTGTTCTTTCGGTGACCGCGATTTTCGAGGAGAAATACATCAACGGGAAAATCTACCGCGTAATAGCGGCAGACCACGATTACGGCGCGAAGCTGCTCGGCGAGGAAAAATCGGAATCGGAACGGACGGAAGGCCGCTCCCTTTTCGCGCGGCTCCGCTCGGCGATAAAGCGGGAGGCGTTCGGCGTTCCGATGCAGAACGTGTTCCAGCTCGTGTTCGTCGAGACGGAAAAAGGGCTCAGATGCCTCTGCGCGGAACCGTTCCGCTACTGGAACAGCGACGGGAACGAATGGTTCTTCTGCGAGAATTCGTTCTCAAGCGTCGAAATCATCAACAGGGACGGGATGATAAACGGCATACTGCTCCACACGACGAGCGAGACGGAAACGCACATCGGCCCGAAGCGCACCGCCGAGCGGAAAAGCCGCGCGTGGTTCATGGAATTCGGGACGGCGTTCCTCTACGGCGACTCGCTCGAAATGGACATCAAAAAGGACTGCGACGCCGAAATCGAGGGAAGCTTCGCGCTCATCGACAGGAAACGCCCGTTCCTCTACACGATTCAGAACGCGTTCGACGGAAACCCGGCGACAAGCTTCATCGAGGACACGGACGACGACATGATGGAGATTTCGGTCTCCGTGAAATCCCCGTCGTCGGAGACGGACAGGATACGGATTGTCAACGGCTACGCGCAGACGGAAAAGCTCTACAAGGCGAACAACCGCATCGCAAGGATTTCCTCCGGCGCGAAAGCGGAATTCACCTGCGCGGACGGGAAGACGGAAGCGCAGGAATCACCATGGGACAAAAGCGCGCTCACAGTCCTCTCAATCCACAAGGGAAGCTCGTTCAGCGACACGTGCCTCGCCGAGCTCGATTTCCGGACGAAGGGAGGAAAGTGGATTTTCGGCGAAAACTGAGAGACCACCGCACACAAAACGAGAATGGAATGCGGGGAATGAATTCCGCGCACCTACACTATTTTTTTGAAGGAGACAAAAATGAACATCATCGAAGGAAAACTGACCGATGCCGGCGGAATGAAAATCGCCATCGTCGCGTCGAGATTCAACGAATTCATCGTTTCGAAGCTGATTGGCGGCGCGCGCGACGCGCTCGTCAGGCATGACGTCAGCGAGGACAACATCGACCTTGCCTGGGTTCCCGGAGCGTTCGAAATTCCCGTCGCTTGCAAGCACCTTGCGGAGTCGAAGAAATACGACGCGATTATAGCGCTCGGCGCCGTCATCCGCGGCTCGACAAGCCACTACGACTACGTCTGCGCGGAAGTCTCGAAGGGAATCGCCCAGATTTCACTGCAGACAGGCATTCCCGTCATGTTCGGCGTCCTCACAACCGACACAATCCAGCAGGCAATCGAGCGCGCCGGCACAAAAGCCGGAAACAAAGGCTACGACTGCGCGATCGGCGCAATCGAGATGGTCAACCTCGTAAAACAAACGAAGGCCCTCTCAAAAATCAGCCTCTAACCCGCCCCTCTCACAAACGCGCACCTCCCCTCAGGAAGGTGCGCAATGCGCACCGGCGCACGCTTGCTCCAACCAAGCCAATCTTGGAACGGGGAAAACCCCGCAAGTCCTCCGCCCCCCGGGCAAGGAAGGTGCGCAAATGCGCACCGCCGCACGCTTGCTCCAACCAAGCAAATCTTAGAACGGGAAAAAACCCGCAAGCCTCCGCCCTCCTGGCAAGGAAGGTGCGCAAATGCGCACCGGCGCACGCTTACTCCAACCAAGCCATCTTGGAACGGAAAAAGAAATGCTCACCGCCCGCTCGGGCCGAGCGTCTCGCGGTCCTCGGCGAGGAGGTCGTCCCACGGGATTTCGTTGCGGCGGTTCCGGTCCGTCGAGAATCCAGGCTCGCGCTGCTCCATTTCCTCTAGCCAGTCGTATTTCTTCAGGCGGAGGCGGAGCGCGTTCGTCGAGGAGAGCGTCAGCCCGAAGAAGCCGGGGACAATCATGAAGAACGCGCACGAAATCAGGAAGATGACGACGTTGTGGAAGAAAACGCCGACCGAGAAAAGCGGGTTGTCGAAGAAAATTATGAACGATTTTTTCAGGCACTTTGAGAAGCCGTTCTGCTCCTGAAGGAAGTAAAGCGGGACGAACCACTGCAGCGCGCACGCCGATATGAACGAGAACCACCCGAGGAACGCAATCATGGCGAGGGAGAAAAATCCGCCGGCTGAAAGGTAGTAGATTACGCCGAACCGAATCATCAGGACTAGCAGCATGAGCGCGGCGCCCGAAAAGAACCCTATCCGCCACGCATACGAGAACGCCCTGAAGAACGTGCCGAAGCTTCCCGAACCGAAATTCGCGATTTTCGCGGCATTCGCCCCGAAAGCGAAGATGAGCGTCATCAAGATTCCGCCCGCACCGATGAGGACGGCGTTCGGGAGGAACGGATTTACCCGCAGCGAGAAGCGAATTCCGTAAAACGCCGCCGCGAGCACGACAATCGCGAACACGTTCGAAACCATCAGGAAGAACATGTTGTCCCACCCGTCCGCAAAATTTTTCTTCAAAAAGAACCTGAACATTCACACTCCAAAATCACGAAAAAAAAGAAATTCCGCCCGGCAGCGGAAAAAAGGAGCCGGACGGACAAAAAATCAGAACAGCCCGGAAATCACGCCGTCGTCGTCGATGTCGATGTTGAGGGCGGCAGGCATTTTCGGAAGCCCCGGCATCGTCATGATGTCGCCCGCAAGGACGACGACGAATCCCGCGCCGGAATACAGCTGGACGTCGCGGACGGGGAATATGTAATCCTTCGGCGCGCCCATAAGCTTGGGGTCGTGGCTCAGCGAATTCTGCGTCTTGGCGATGCAGACGGGAAGCTCCTTGTATCCCATCTCCTCGTATTCGCGGAGCTTTTTCAGGACGCTCGGCGGGAATTCCACGTCGGAGGCGCGGTATATCTGGCGCGCGATTGTGCGGATTTTTTCCACGAACGACGCGCTCGACTCGTAAAGGTAGCGGAAGTCCGCCTTCGTTTTCTCCGTGATGTCTACGACGGCACGGGCAAGCTCCTCCATTCCCTCGCCGCCTTTCGCCCAGCCCTCGCACAGGACAGCGCGCGCGCCCTTCGTCTCGCAGAGTTTTTCGAGCATGGCGATTTCCTCGTCGGTGTCCGTCACGAATTTGTTCACGGCGACGATTGAGGGGACGCCGAATTTTTTGATGTTGTCGAGATGGACGGAAAGGTTCTCGAAGCCCTTCTGCAGCGCGGCGATGCTCGGCGTCGAAAGGTCGGCCTTCGCCATCCCGCCGTGCATCTTGAGCGCCCGCACCGTCGCGACAACGACGACCGCATCGGGGGAGATTCCCGCGGCGCGGCATTTTATGTCCATGAATTTCTCCGCGCCCAAATCGGCAGCGAACCCCGCCTCGGTGACGACGTAATCGCCGCTCGCCAGCGCGCAGAGCGTCGCGTTCACGGAATTCGTTCCCTGCGCGATGTTCGCGAACGGGCCGCAATGGACGAAAACGGGATTCTTCTCGAGCGTCTGCACGAGGTTCGGCTTTATCGCGTCCTTGAGGAGCGCGGCTATCGCGCCGGTGCACTTGAATTCCCCGAATTTGAGCGGGCGCCTGTCGAACGTCTGCGCAACCGTGATGTTGTCTATGCGCTTCTTGAGGTCGGAAATCGAGGTCGCGAGGCAGACAATCGCCATAAGCTCCGACGCGACGGAGATGCAGAAATGGTCCTCGCGCGGAATGCCGTCCGTCCGCCCGCCAAGCCCAATCGTGATGTTCCTGAGCGCGCGGTCGTTCAAATCGACGACGCGCTTCCACGTCACGGTGCGCGGGTCGATGCGCAGCGCGTTCGTCTGGTGTATGTGGTTGTCGATTATCGCGGAGATGAGGTTGTTCGCGATGGAGATTGCGTGGATGTCGCCGGTAAAATGAAGGTTGATGTCCTCCATCGGGACAATCTGCGCGTATCCGCCGCCGCATGCGCCTCCCTTCACCCCGAAGCACGGCCCGAGCGACGGCTCGCGCAGCGCGATTACCGCCTTCTTCCCTATCCTGTTCAGCCCGTCGCCAAGCCCGATCGAGACGGTGCTTTTCCCCTCGCCCGCGGGTGTCGGGGTGACGGCCGTCGTCAGGATGAGTTTTCCCCGTTTCTGCGGGTCGCGCGCCTTCTCCTGCAGCGCGCGCAGTTCCGCCATTGTGATTTTTGCCTTGTACGGTCCATACAGCTCAAGCGATTCCTCGCCTATACCGATTTTTTTCGCGACGTCCGCAATAGGAGCCATCACGTTTTTCTGAGCGATTTCTATGTCTGTCATACATTCCCCCAACTGCTCGTGTTTTTTTTCGGGCTCGATTCTACACTATTTTCGTGATAGTGTGCGCAAAATAGGCGCTTTCCGTTTTTGTAAAAGAACGATAACATTTTGTTATCGGCACGGAAAAAGAATCCTTTCTGCTTTATAATACTAAGATATTTTATCTAAAATTCTACTCCAGGAGAGATAAATGGGAACGAAAAGCGGAAGCAAGAAGAGCAGCCTGGCTATCCAGATTGCATGGAAAATAATAGCCGTAATGGTCATGCTGCTGTTGGGCTCGTCCATAATCTGCGTAATCCTTACGTCAAAGCAGGTGGACCAGATGGTCGTAGATGACACGATGGAGCTGGTGAACTCCGCCGCGGACTCAATCAGCAACAGAAACCAGATGCACATGCAGCAAATCCGCACATACACGATGTTCAACGAGGTCGGCATGGAGTCGTTCGACCCGGTCGAGATACACAGTATGCTCATCTCGTACAGCAAGATGAGAAGCAAGAACTTCGTGAGGATATCGTACGCCGACTATGCGACTGAAAAGCTCTACAACGACGACGGGACAATCGAGGACTGCTCGACATACCCGTATTTCAGGAAGATGAAGGACAACCAGCTCGACCAGCTCTACGCGGAGCCGATTGGCGACAGCTACGAGACGGGGCTGATTCCGTACTGCAAGACGGGAAACTTCCACGACAAGGGATTCTTCGTCGGTTTCGCTCCGGTGTCGAACCTTCAGAACGCGGTCCTCAAAATAAAGGGAAAGGACATCGCAAGCCCCAAAGGATTCGGCGTGACGGTCGACTCGCGCGGATACTACATCGCCGGCCCCGCGACGGAGACGATACTGAAGTTCCCGTGCTGGACGCTTGAGCAGTCGAAATTCGCCGACGACGCCCTCGAATACATACGGACGGCAGAGCCGAGCAAGACGAAGAACAGGTCAATCCTGCACTCGACGCTGTACAACGCAGGCGTCAAGAACGAGATTTTCCTCCGCGCGATTCCGAGCACATCGTGGACGGTCATCACCGTAATCCCGACGAGCACGATGAAGAAGACGGCGAACACGCTCGCGCTCATCCTCGGCGTGACGATTCTCGTCACGGCAGTGATGATGGCGCTGATAACATCGCTCCTCCTTTTCCATTCCATAAAGCCGCTCAAGTTCATCAACAAGAACCTCGGGCAGATTTCGACGGGCGACGCAGACCTCACGCGCAGGCTTCCTGAAAGCGGGACGAACGAGGTGGGGCAGATAACGCACAACTTCAACAAGTTCATGGCGAAGCAGCAGCAGCTTTTCGCGGACATCTCAAACTCGCGCGACCTTATGTCTTCCGCGAACGAGGATTTCCTCCGGAGCCTGGGGCAGACGCACGACCACGTCGAGCACCTCGACAAATCAATCAGCGAGACCGAGGGGCAGATGCACACGCAGCTCACATCGGTCCAGGACTCGAAGCGCGTCGTCGGGGAAATCGCGGAGAAAGTCACGAACCTCGACTCACTCATAAACAGCCAGAGCAACGCCGTCGAGGAGGCAAGCTCCGCCGTCGAGGAGATGATAGGAAACATCAGGAGCGTCACGAAATCGAGCGAGAACATGAGCGTGACGTTCGAGCAGCTCAAGGAACTTTCCAAGAAAGGTCTTCTTGCGCAGCGCGAAATCCGCACAATCGTGGACGAGATGTCGGAGAAATCGAAGGACCTGGACGTCGCGAACAAGACAATCGCGAACATCGCGAGCGAGACGAACCTTCTCGCCATGAACGCCGCAATCGAGGCGGCGCACGCGGGGGACGCGGGGCGCGGATTCGCGGTCGTCTCGGACGAAATCAGGACGCTCGCGGAATCGTCATCGGTGCAGTCGAAGGAAATCAAGACGAAGATTGCGGACATCAAAGCCCTCATCGACAAAATCGTGAACGCGGCGGCGCAGTCCGACGCAATCTACAAATCGACGAACAGCGAGATGGACAACACGTCGCAGATTGTCACGACGATACGCAACGCGATGAGCGAGCAGGACGTCGGCTCGCAGCAGATAATCGACGTCCTCAAGCAGATGCGCGAGGTGACGTTCGTGGTGCGCGACGCCGGCGACAAGATGAAGGCAAGCCAGGACGAGCTCAACGGAATCGCGGAGGAGCTTTCGCGCTCGGCAAGCGAGGTCGAGGAATCGCTTGAGCGGACAAGCTCGACGGCGAAGAGCGTCTCAAAAATCGAAACGCAGCTCACGGAAGCGGCGGAGCGCGTCGACTCGGCAATAAACGCAATCTCGACGAAGATAAACGGATTCAAGATAAGCTGATGGAATACAGCGTATCATCGGTGCTGTCGCTGATTTCGCGCATCCATTCGCAGTCGCAGAATTTCCTCCACAAAAAAATGGCGGAGAACGGTCTTCCCGACCTTGCGACTTCCCACGGATTCATTCTTTTCTGCCTCTCGAAGGGCGCGCTGTCGTTCTCCGAGCTGACGGAAAAGATAAACCGCGACAAATCGACGACGACAGCCCTCGTAAAGAAGCTTGAGAACCTCGGGCTTGTCGAGATTCATGTCTGCGCGTCCGATTCCCGCAGGAAATTCGTTTCCCTCACGGAAAAGGGGCGCGCATACAACGAGACGACATCGGCGCTGTCGCAGGAACTTCTGGCAACGGCGTACCGGGGGCTTGCGGACGAGGACGTGAGGACGCTCCTCTCTCTTCTCGTCCGCCTCTCGCAGAACATATCGGACGACAGAGATTTCCCATAAAAAACTGATTTTTCCGCAACATTTTTTCATCTCCGCTGTCTAATTTTACGCGAAAACAACAGACAAAGGATTTTCAAATGAACCTGATAAAAGAGTTTACAAATCTAACCGACGAAAACATCTCCTACGACGAGCTGAAATCAAAATACGAGATAAAGGCGCCTGCTGACTTCAACTTCGCGTACGACGTGGTGGACAGATACGCAAAGGACGCGCCCGAGAAACGCGCGCTCGTGTGGTGCGACGACGACGGCAACGAGAGGACGTTCACGTTCTCGGAGCTTTCAAGGAAATCGAAGCAGGCCGCGGCATTTTTTTCCGCGCAGGGAATACGGAAAGGCGACAAAGTGATGATGATTCTCCGCAGGCGCTGGGAATTCTGGGTGATTCTCCTTGCCATGCACAGAATCGGCGCGGTCGCTATCCCCGCGACGAACCAGCTGCTGACGAAAGACATTGAGTACCGGTTCAACGCGGCGAAGGTGAAGATGATTGTCGCCCTCGACGAGGAAAAGATAATCGGCGAAATCGAGGCGGCGCTCGAAAAATCCACGAGCGTCGAGAAAATGGTGATTGTCCGCTCGCAGAAAAACGACACGAAGACGAAAAAGGAATGGCTCGACTTCGGAAAGGAAGTGGCGGCGTTCGGCGAAGATTTCAAGAAGCCCGAGGGAAGCGCGTTCCCCTGCGGAAACGACACGATGCTCCTCTATTTCACGTCGGGAACGTCGGGAAACCCGAAGATGGTCCAGCACAACTTCCTCTACCCGCTCGGGCACATCACGACCGCGAAGTGGTGGCAGAACGTCATCGACGACGGGCTCCATTTCTCGGTGGCGGAGACGGGCTGGGCTAAGGCGGTCTGGGGAAAGATATACGGCCAGTGGATTTGCGGCAGCGCCGTCTTCGTGTACGACATGATTCAGTTCAAGCCAGCCCTCCTCATGCACAAAATCGAGGAATACGGAATAAACACGTTCTGCGCCCCGCCGACCGTCTACCGCTACCTCATCCGCTCGAACCTCAAGAAGTTCAACCTCTCGTCGCTCAAATACTGCGTCACTGCGGGCGAGGCGCTCAACTCCGAGGTCTACAACAAATTCTACGAGCAGACAGGAATCAAGATGTTCGAGGGATACGGGCAGACGGAAAGCACGATTATCGCCGGAAACTTCACCGGAATGGAGCCGAAGCCCGGCTCGATGGGAAAACCCGCCCCCGGATACGATTTGGAGATAATCGGCGGCGACGGCAAAAAATGCGCGCCCGGTGAAGTCGGCTCCATCGTCCTCAAATTCACGAAGGGGCATCCCGTCGGGCTATTCGCGGGCTACTACAACGACGAGGAGCTTACGGCGAACGCGTTCAAGGACGGCCTGTACCACACCGGCGACACGGCAAAATACGACGAGGACGGATACATCTGGTTCGTCGGGCGCGCGGACGACCTCATAAAGACGGCCGGATACAGGGTCAGCCCGTTCGAGGTTGAGAGCGTCTTCCAGCAGCATCCCGCCGTCCTCGAATGCGCGGTCACGGGAATCCCGGACAAGCACCGCGGGCAGGCAGTCAAGGCGACCGTCGTCCTCACGAAGGGATACGAGCCGACGAAGGAGCTTGAGCAGGAAATCATGGAATTCGTGAAGTCGAAGACGGCAAGCTACAAGCATCCGCGCGTCCTCGAATTCGTCAGCGAGCTTCCGAAAACGATAAGCGGAAAAATCCGCCGCGTCGAAATCCGCGAGAACGACAAATAACAGCTGACGGCGGCCGGATTTTTCCAGCCGCCTTTTTTGATACGCCCTGCCTGAAAACGATTGATTCAGATATTGTCATGCCGAACGGATTTTTCAAGGAATCCGATTCCAAAGAAATCCGTTCGGAAAACAAATCAAAAGGCTATGTCCGTAAAAACGGTTGATTTAAATTTTGTCATATGACAATCGGATTTATCATCCCGCGTTTTCATTCAAAAGAGATTCCGTTAGGAATCTCAAATCCGTGTGACAATCTCTAAAAATGTCGACAGAAACATGTATCCACCGAAAATCCGGACAGAGCCAATTAAAAAAGCGCGCGACGTCACTTCCGGTAAAGGACGGTCTTGCCGAAAAGCTCGGAATTGCCGTCAGCCGCCGTTATGACGACCGAGCCTTTTTCCGGGACTTCCTTGTTCAGCACGACGATTGATTCCCGGGCGTTCCGGAACGCGTTGTAGCTGAAATCGACCACCCAAAATGAGTCGTCACGCCATCCTGATTTCCTGTATACCGTGACGGAGACGCTTGCATCCGAAGGAACCTTGTCGTAATGGACGCAGATTGTCCTGAAGTCGCCGGAGAATTCGGCGCCCTCGATTTCCGCAAAAAAGAACGCCTCAAAGAACGCCTCGCACGACAAAAACAAAAAAGCGGAGGCAACAAAAGCAAGGACGCAGATTTTTCGTCTCATAAAATTCCTCTACTCAAGCCGGGAGCGCGACTTGTTGTGCTCGTCGAGCGCCCACAAATACCCGATGAACGACTTTATGCACTGCCCGACCTCCCCGGCGTTTCCGGAAGCGGCGGCATACATCTCATAACCGCCCGACGAGCATTCGGCATAAAGGACGCCGCCCTCCTTGTCCGTAATCTGGAAGACCTGGTTCCCGTCAAAAACGAAATCCCGCACCGTCGTCCAGTCGCTGAAAAGCTCCCAAAGCTCGCCCTCGCTCATCTCCGCGTACTTTCCCGTCGCCCTGCCAATCCTGTACCCGTAGTCGCGAGTCGCGCTTATGGCGAATTCCGCGCCGCTTTCCGACACGAATTCCGCGACGACGAACGGAATCTTCCGGCGGGAGCTGTCTATGCGATGGGGCATCGTAAGCCGCCCGCCGCCGTCGGGAACGGAATCGAAGAGGAACGCCCTGACTTTCTGCGAAACGGAAGAAGGTTCCGGCGCGCCGCAATATCCTTTCACGAGGTCGAAATCCTTCGGGAAATCGCCGTAAACGTAAAAATCGTAAATGAGGGGAACCGATTCTCCGTCCTCAAGCGCGCTCCCCTCCCACCGGTACGCATATCCGTTCGACGAGAAAATGAAATCGGAAAGCGCGTCCTCGCCGGAAAACCGTATAGACCCCTGCGTGTCGGAGATTGTCCGCCTTCCGGAGATGAAGAAATCGCCCTTTTTCAAATCGCGCGGCTTTTCCACGCTTTTTCCGGCAAAAAAAGCTCCGAGCGCGCTTTTCTTCTCCGAAAAGAAGATGCGCCCCTCCCCGATTTTTTCGCCCGCGCAAAGGTTCGATTTGCTGATTATGTCACCCGTTTTTTCAAATGACAGGGAAGCGCAGCCGGAAACAACAAGAGCCGCCGCAAGGACAAACGCCGCCCGAACTGATTTCAGAAGATACGTCATATGCTCACCATTCGCGTCATGCCGGATTTCAGTCCGGGACGACAATATTTTTTTTGTTATATTATATCATTCCCCCAGTCTTGAAAACGTATCAAGCATTCCAAACCGCAGCGCCCCGACGAAAAAAAATGCCCCGCGCGGAAAAAACTTCTCCGCGCGGGGCGACAACTACATAAGGCTGAATCAGCCGAAGTACCTCTTCAAAAGTCCCTGGAATCCGGCACCGTGGCGGGCCTCGTCCTTTGCCATCTCGTGGACAGTGTCATGGACGGCATCGTAGCCGAGCTCCTTGGCGAGCTTTGCGAGCGCAAGCTTTCCCTCGCACGCACCGGCTTCCGCATCGGCGCGCATCTGGAGGTTCTTCTTTGTGGAATCCGTGAGGACTTCCCCGAGAAGCTCCGCGAAGCGGGAGGCGTGGTCGGCCTCCTCAAACGCATATCTCTTGAACGCCTCAGCGACCTCGGGATAGCCTTCCCTGTCCGCCTGGCGCGCCATCGCAAGGTACATTCCGACCTCCGAGCATTCGCCGTTGAAATTGTCGCGCAAATCCTGGACGACTCTCTCGTCAAGCCCCTTTGCGACTCCGACTTTGTGCTCGTCGGCAAAACCAGCGCTCTCCTTCATCTCGGAGAACGCATTCTTCGCCTTGCACTGAGGGCAAACCTCAGGAGCGTTGTCGCCAGTGTGCACATATCCGCAGACCTTGCAAACCCATTTCTTCATAATATATACCCCCTGTATCGAATCGTCATGCGGCATCTCAGCTCTCCGCTTTTTTTGTAACGATTACAATATTGTATTATATACAATTTTTTCCGTACGT
Organism: Treponema saccharophilum DSM 2985; assembly: GCF_000255555.1. GTDB lineage: Bacteria > Spirochaetota > Spirochaetia > Treponematales > Treponemataceae > Treponema_D > Treponema_D saccharophilum. The sequence goes on along the minus strand of NZ_AGRW01000052.1, from coordinate 120,256 downwards.
CAAGCGGAAAAGAAGGAAAAAACGCATCGGCCGCGATTTTTCTTTTTTTTTATGATACGGGATAACGGATGCAAAAGCGACGAAAAAATCGCAATGAGGTAGAATAAAACCGCCGCGGGGATTTTCCGAATTTTTCCGCGGAAACAGGAATTCAAAACTACAGGAGAAAAAAAATGGAAATCGAGACCAAATGCCTCCACGCCGGATACGAGCCGAAGAACGGGGAGCCGCGGATGCTTCCGATTGTACAGAGCACCACGTTCAAGTACGACTCAAGCGAGGAGATGGGAAAGCTTTTCGATTTGAAGGCGAACGGATACTTCTATTCGAGGCTGCAGAACCCCACGACGGACGCGGTAGCGGCGAAAATCGCGGCGCTTGAAGGCGGAAGCGCGGCAATGCTTACCGGAAGCGGCCAGGCGGCGACGTTCCTCTCCGTGTTCAACATAGCGGGGGCAGGAGACCACGTCGTCGCGTCCTCAACCATCTACGGCGGCACGTTCAACCTGTTCAACGTGACGATGAGGCGCATGGGAATCGATTTCACGTTCGTGGACCCGGACTGCACCGACGAGGAGCTTGAGGCGGCGTTCAGGCCGAACACGAAGGCTGTTTTCGGAGAGACAATCGCGAACCCCGCGCTCATCGTGTTCGACATCGAGCGGTTCGCGAAAGCAGCGCACGCGCACGGCGTCCCGCTCATCGTGGACAACACGTTCGCCACGCCGATAAACTGCCGCCCGTTCGAGTGGGGCGCCGACATCGTGACGCACTCGACGACGAAATACATGGACGGGCACGACGCGACGGTCGGCGGCGTCATCGTCGATTCGGGAAAGTTCGACTGGATGGCGCACGCGGACAAGTTCCCCGGGCTTACGACCCCGGACGAAAGCTACCACGGAATCACATACGCCACGCAGTTCGGCAACGGAGCGGCGTACATCACGAAGGCGACGGCACAGCTCATGCGCGACCTCGGCACGGTGCAGTCGCCGATGAACGCGTTCATGCTGAACCTTGGGCTTGAGAGCCTCCCCGTCCGCATGGAGCGCCATTGCGCGAACGCCCAGAAAATAGCGGAATTCCTCGAAAGCAGCGACAAAATCGCGTGGGTGAACTACCCGGGGCTGAAATCGGGAAAATACTACGAGCGCGCGAAAAAATACCTCCCGAACGGCTCCTGCGGCGTCGTCTCGTTCGGCGTCAAGGGCGGACGCGCGGCCGCGGAAAAATTCATGGCGGGGCTGAAGCTCGGCATGATTGCGACGCATGTCGCCGACGCGCGCACCTGCTGCCTCCATCCGGCAAGCAGCACCCACCGGCAGATGAACGACGAGGAGCTTCTCGCCGCGGGAGTCGCGCCCGACCTCGTGCGCCTCTCAGTCGGGCTTGAGAACGCGGACGACCTTATCGCCGACATCAAGAACGCGCTCGCCGCGCTCTGAAAAAAAAGCGCCTGAACCGCCTTTTCGGCAGATTCCCGCGCAAACTAAAAGGCTGCCCCGAAAGCGAAAGCCGCCGCACGGCACCGCTTTTTGGGCAGCCCTTTTGTTTTCTTGCCCCGTCCTACCGGCGCGAGAATTCCTCGTCGGCGATTTTCAGGGAATGCTTCACCGCCCAGCGCTTGACGTTGACGCAGAAATCGTTGTATTTGTCCTTGCTTCCGTAGAACCAGTTCTTGTACTTTCCGGCGACCTGCACAATCTTCGGGCCGTGCAGCTCGATTCCCGCGACAATCTCGTTTCCCTTCTTCACGAACATCAGCACGATGTCGTTGGCAAGCACCTCGGCGATGTAATCCTTGCCGTCCTCCTTCCTGAACATCGAAAGCCAGTCGGAGTAGAAATACACCTCGTCGGTGTTCTTCGGGAGGATGAACTCGTAATCCATGCCGCTGTCGCGCCAGCCGAGCGAGCTTGTGTCGAGGTAGTTTATCTTCGTGTTCTCGATTTTGTTCTCGTCGCCCGCGATGCGGCGGAGCGGGTTCCGCACGTAGTTCTCGATGTCGGAAAGCGTTTTCGGAGCGAAGCCGAGCCGCATCCCGTAGACGCCGGAAGAAAGAAGCTCGAGCACGTTCTTGAGGATTTCGAGCACCTCAAGCGGTATCTGGCATTCCGACGACTCAAGCAGGCTGAACTGGCTCCGCTCAAGCGGATTTTCGATTACGGCATGGTTTCTCATGTCGAACACGCTCTCGTAATATATCTGCCGCATCTTCATCTCGTCGACAATCTTCTCGACCTTCGCGTATGTCGCGCGGAAATCAACTGTCAGCTTCTCGGCGTTCGGCTCTATGGTGACGAGCTGCAGCACGAGTTTCTCGGAATCGCACTCGACGTCGCGCAGTTTTTCCGTACGCGAAGGCGTCCACTTCCCTGTTTTTTCGTCAAAAATGTAGTACATGCGCACGAGTATATCACACTCGCAATCAGTGGAAAAATACGGAAAACAGCAATTTACATTCGCGCCGCCTGACCGCCTGCCGAAGCCGGAACAGGGATTTCGGGAACAGGATTTTCGGAATGTCAAAACGATGCCCCAACCCCGTCGTGCCGAAACGGCTTTCGCAGCGGAAACGCATCCGCGCGCACCGGAAAATTCATCCCGATGGCACGGCCCGCTCCGTCCGCATAAACGCGCTCCGTTCATCCGCACGGACAGTTCCGTTTATGCGGATGAACGCGCTGGTTTTATCCGTATAAAATCCCCCAAAAACCCCGATAAATGCGCATAAAATGGCGCAAATTCGGGACAAAATCGCCAAAGAAACCGGACAAAAAAAAGGACCCGCACGCAAAAATGCAGGTCCCCCGAAACGACGCTTTCCGGCATCCAGTTTACTATACGTGCCGAATTATCGCAATGCGCAAGCGGCACCTCAAAAACGCCCCCGCCGCGCCCCGAAACGGATGCGGAAGGGGCTTCCCTCACTTTTCAGTACATCAATAGACCGACAGAATCTTCGTCAGGCGCTCCTTTCCTATGATGCGCATGAAATTCGCAAGGCGCGGGCCCTGGTCCTTTCCGACGAGCGCGTGGTAGAGCGCGGTGAAGAGAGCCTTCGCCTCAAGCCCGAGCTCGGTCGCGATGGCGTACATAGCCTGCTGGCAGTCCTTGTCGGTGGCGAACGTGTCGAGGTTCGGGACGACTTCGTCGCGGACGCGGCACACTGCCGTGAGGATGTCGCCCGCGATGTCGTCGGCCTTCGAGCCGTCCTCGCGGATGCGGAAGCACATGTCCGCGGCGCATTCGGGCGCGCACGACGTAATCCAGTACCAAGCGCAGACAAGGCGGCGGCGCAGGCACTCGACCTGCTCGCTCTTTATATCTTTGAACGTCGCTATCACAGCGTCGATGTCGCCCGAATACGTCTGAAGGAGCGTCGTCAAAAGGCGGAACGGAACCTGGTACGGCTTCACCTTCGGCATTCCGCTCTCAATCTGCGAAAGCTCGTAGATTCTCTTCTCGCGGAGGATGATGGCCTCCCTCTTCTTCTCGTCCTTCTCCTTCGGAAGCTCGTCGCCCCAGACGATTCTCTCGGTGCGGTCGTACGCCTCGTAGATTGTGAGGACGTCCAAATCGAACGAGATAGAGAATTCGTGGTCAACTTTGTTCGAAGCGAAAATGTAGCGGAGAACTTCCGGCTGATAGACTTCGAGAGCATCTACGAGGGAGATTACTTTTCCCTTTGAAGATGACATCTTTCCAGGAACGCCCTTGAGTTTTACGAAATCGTACTTCATCGTTACAGGCGCGTCCCAGCCGTAGAGCTTCTTCGAGACGAGTTTCGCGGTGTCGTAGCTTCCGCCCGGGCTGATGTGGTCCTTTCCTCCAGGCTCGAAGCAGACCTTCTCCTCGTTCCACCTCATCGGCCAGTCAACGCGCCAGCCGAGCTTGAACTCTTTGGAAGTGCGGAGGTCGCCCTTCTCCACGTGTCCGCAAGCCTTGCATTTGTATGTGATTCCGTACTCGCCGTCGTAGTCGATGATTTCAGTCTCGTCCTTGTTGCACTTGCAGCAGAATGCGGCAACCGGCCAATAAACGTCCTCCGGCTTCATCTTGTGCTCGTCGTCGCGGTATGCGTTCAGGCACTCCTTGATGACGTCGCGCTTCTGCATAGCGATTCTCATTCCCTCGGCGTAGCGGTTGGCGCGGTAGCGGGAAGCCTGGTACAAAAATTCCGGGTGGATTCCCACGCGCGGAAGCTGGTTCTCGATGTCTTTCTCGTGGTGGCGCGCATAGTTCTCGTCGCGTCCGAATGTGTCCGGCACCATCGTAATCGGGAAGCGGAGGTATTTCGCAAGCTCGTCCGGGTTCGGCATGTTTCCCGGAACCTTCCTGAACACGTCGTAGTCGTCCCACGAATAGATGAAGCGGACGTTCTTGCCCCTGTCGCGGAGAGCGCGCACAATCAAGTCCACCGTGATGATTTCGCGGAAGTTTCCGATGTGCACAGTTCCAGAAGGCGTGATTCCAGAGGCGCAGGTGTACAAGTCGCGCTCGCCCTTCTCCTTGATGATTCTTGCCGCCTGGGTGTCCGCCCAGTGGCAAAGCTCGTTTTCGTTTCGTTCTGCCATATATAAATCCTTGAAAAAATGATTTTTTGCTGATTCGCAGGAAGCACAATTCTACCGAAAATCGGGACGATTCACAATTAAGCGGAAACGGGGGATGCTGAGCAAAACTTTCAGGCTTTTTATTTGGCCATGTCCGTATTTTCGGCGGACACACGATTTCCATCGCCATTGAGAACTTGCTTCTGAATCCGTGTACGCCAAATACAGAAATGCGGGACCATGACGAAATTTTGCCCGCTTTTTCTGGGACAGAATGGAAAAAGACGGATTTCTGCCTTGAACATCGTTTTTTTTCAAAATGAGCACAATATACAGCTTCTATAATACGCTAACATCCCCGTTCGGAGGAAAACAATGCCTAACAAAACGTTAAAAATCAAAATGGGATTGGCCGCAATGCTTGCGGCAAGTATCTTCTCCAGTTGCGACACGTCAACCCGCGACTTGGACGAAGATAATTCAGCCATCATCGAAGGTTTTCCGGAAGATTTGCTCGCGACGCTGGAGTTGCAGAACAACATCGACCTGAACAACGACGGAAAGCTGAGCGGACACGAGGCCGCATCGCTTTCGTCGCTCGACTTGTCCGGATATGTGTGCGGTTGGATTTCGGATGCTGACGAGTCTGTGGCGACCAACAGTTCCACAGGGCTTGCCCTTACATACGATGAGGGCGTTGCCTTAGGGTATTCCGCAGACGGTTCCGGGTACACTTGGACGGACGAACTTTCATGGCTCGACAAACTTTCCTATTTCACCGGTCTTGAGTCGCTCACGGTCGGTTCTGAAAGCAAAGCGTGCGCCCTGTCCTCAATCGACATATCAAAATTGACATCCCTTGAGACACTGAACCTCATTTATACAAATGTTTCAGAGCTTGATTTGACAGGGCATGAAGCCATCACTTCCCTGACAATATCGAAAAGCTCGAAAATCTCTTCTTTGAGCCTTTCTTCACTCCCAAATCTCGTTTCCCTCGACATACGAGGCTGCGCTGTAAAATCTGGTCTTGAGCACATTCCGAATCTGACAGCTCTCACAAATCTCAAAATCCACCGTCTTGGAGATAACAACAACGCAGTGATGGGAAAGGCCGAGAACGAAACGGCCTACGCCGTTGATTTGACATCCGCGACTTACGCGAACAACAACAACGTTGGGGCGCTGACAAGCGGAGCGTTCGACAAATTGACCAACCTCGCAGAGGTCATGGCGGAGAACTGCGGAATCACTTCGATAAACTTGTCCGCCTGTTCGAACCTCAAGAACATCTACCTTGAGGCGAACAACATAAGCGGAGAACTCAACTTGAGCGGCATAAACACAGGATTCAAGAACATTCAGCTCACGGGAAACCCTCATTTGACGTCTTTTACGCTTCCCGGAAGCAAGACCGCAACAGGAAACGTCTACGCTGACACGGGTGTTACCTGCACGAACTCGGAAGGCTCTGCCGTGCAAACTGCCACTACGACGTTCTCAAACGGAAAATGCACAACTACATGGAACTAGGTGAGGAGAATATGATGAAAAAGGCAAATGCTTTGAAAGCCACTGGTTTGGCCGTTGCAGCCGCATCGGTTTTCGTTGTGGCATGCCAAGAGCCGTCTGGCGTTTCGTACGACAGAGGGGCGAAAGCCGTGGGGTACGCTTCGCACGCAGGCGTGGACGGAGGCGACGACGCAGACGTTTTCCACACGTACTACATAAACGAATTCGACACGAACACACCATATACGTACGACAACGACGGCGCCGGGCAAAGAAGCTGCAAGGTTTTGAACGTAGTTTTGACAGACGTGAAATACCGCCAGAAGAACGGAAAATATTGGGGCGGAGATCAGCTGGAGTCCTCCGATGCAAAATACAACGGAAGCAAAAACTATTCCAAGAAGCTTTCCGATTTGTGCTTGAACAATGACGGCAAGAACTGCGACTGGAACAAAGACGGAACTGCGGACTTCGTTCTTACCGGCGGAAAAGACTTGAACCCGGTCTTGATTTGCCTGGAAGGTGATGTGGAGAACTCTTGCACGACCGACAGTGGCTGGGAAAGCGCTGGCGCGACGGGAAGAATCGTTACATTGAACGGACTCAAGAACGTGACCATTCAGGGAGTTGGCGAGAGCGGAGCAACGCTCGTCCATTACGGATTCAAAATATCAGGTTGCAGCAACATCATAATCCGAAATCTCTCGTTCTCCGCTCCGTACAAAGATGCCATCGATATCGAGGGAAGCGACTGCGTTTTGATTGACCACTGCTCTTTCTCCGACTGGATTTCCGAGGACGAGCCCTACACCGACACTGAGGGAAATTCTGTCTCCAGCGACGGCGCGATTGACATAGGCGGCGGAAGCACCAACGTCACTGTTTCTTACAACCACTTCGACGACACGAACAAGAACATGCTCTATTCCTCGGGGAACTACGGAGCGGACGACGGAAACACCGACTCCAAGCAGACGGTCTCCGTCATGTACAACTGGTTCGAGAAAACGCACCAAAGAAACCCGATGGTCAGATTCGGAACAGTCCACGTCCTCAACAACTACTACGACAATGTTTCTTCTTACGGAATTGACGGAAGACATGCAGCCCGAATTCTTGTCGAGGGAAACTACTTCCTGAACACGAAGAAAATTTCCCAGACTTCCTTTCTCGCCGCCGAGATTCCTTCATTCCTCAGCCAGAAAGATTGGGGATGGGAATACGGATATCCGGCTCTCATAAAACTTCAGGACAACTACAGCAAGTACAACGGCGAAGTCGTCTATCCTGTGCACCACGGCGTGAACGGGCTGAACGGAGTAACGGCTGTTGAGGTTCTGGCGACGAGCGACCCGAAATATGACGCTTCGGGAAACATTGTCGCGCGCAGCAGCGGTGACGATTTCGCTCCGACTACATTGGACGGAACCACGTGCACTTACGACAACAACAAGCACAACGGCGCGCAAAGCTGGGACTACACGCCTCCATACGAGTACGTCTCTATGAAGCCCTCCGATGTTCCAACATACGTCAAAGCCAACGCAGGAAACATCTACAAGCTGGGCAGGCCTGCGAATTTGAAAGCGGCGCAACTTTTGGTAAGCCACGGCTCGATTTATTCAGAGAGCTTCACAAGTACACTTTGGTAATGGAAAACGGAGAATTTCGAAAAATGAAAAAGATACTTTTTATTTTTGCGTCGGTATTGCTGCTCTCACCACTCTTTTCGCAGGAAAATCCTGATGTATCTGTCGAATCCGTCGAATCCGCCGGGGCTGTCGAATCCGTCGAATCCGTCGGGGCTGTCGAATCCGAGGCTGTCGAATCCGCCGGGGCTGTCGATGAAAATGGCGCTGAGAAAAAAAATCCAGAGCCTGTGAGCGTGAATAAGGAGGAAGGCACTTCGGTTTCCGTCTATGGCGACCTCTACTTTACAGGCTACATCTCCGAGAGCCACCGCGGAGTGAGCATGAAGAACGGCAATCAGGACGACAGCCTTGTCGGAATCAAGGCGAAACTCGACGAGCACACGGGAGCTGTCGCAAGATTCAAGTTCACTGCCGCCGCAAACGCCGGCAGCGGCGACACGACAGTCGATTTCAAGGATGCGTACGTCTACAGCGATGTCTTGGGCGAGTGCGGAATCGATGTCGCCTCCCTTGTGCTGAAAGTCGGGTACAAGAGCTGGAACAGCGATTATTTTTGTCCTTCAGCCATGACGATTGACGACACGTACATCCAGAACGACAAGACGAAAGATCGCTTGAGTTTCAGAGTCGATGCCGGATGCCGCGATGAGAAGTTTCCTGTGACTTTGAGTTTCGCCTCCGACCTGGATTTCGGCTCTGCTTTGAACGACACTGCCAACAACAATGCGGGACAGACATTTTGGGCTCAGATATCCGAAAAAAAACAACCTGTTTTGGGCTTTGTCGACATCGACTGGAATTTCTATCTCTGCCGCTATTTCAACGAGCTCAATTCCGATTCAACAGCTGTCGATTATGACCACTTCATCCAGCACATGGGGGCAACCATGGGAATAGATGTTCTTGTCATTCCCAATCTTTTTGGAAGAAAAGTCTCCGTCCGTCCAGGATTTGCATGGGAATACACGAGAACCGTCACCGAAAGCGACAACGAGGCGACTTCTTGGGATTTCCAGGCCGGACTCAAGGCTTCCGTCGAGAAAATCGCCTCTCTTGCGCTCATGTATTTCCGCGATGGCGAGAACCCTGTATACGACAAGGGCAACTACAATCCCGCCAGATATTTCGCCTTCCAGACAAGCTTCGATATGCTGGAGAAATTTTCGGCGTATTACGGAATGGCCTACCAGTTCAACGAGACTGTCATAAACGCAGCTCCGTCTTCCGCTTCCGACAGGACTTCGTTCGAATTCGGGGCTTCGTTTATCCCGCTTCCGAAAGTTTGTTTCACACTCGGCTGGCAGCGCGGAGAGTGGGGAATCAACGCGCCTGTCACGAATTTGAAGGACGAGCTTGGAGCGTTGTCAAAGGGTCAAATCTTTCTTCAGACAAGATTTTCTTTCTGATTCGATTGAGCCGGTTTGATTTTTGTGTAACAGGCCTGTTCGCAAACTAGTCTCCGAACAGGTTTCATATAGCGGACGCCGGATTCGAGAGATTCCAGCGTCCGCTTTTTTTTATGATTCGCTCCTCCTCATCATTCCCAAAAGGAATCCAAAAAACATATGTTATAGGTCGAATGCCGAGTTTTACTATGTCTGTTCTATTCGATTTTGAGAAACACTTCCCCAAAAATGCGCTATCATTTTTGCACAGGAGCGCACGCTGAATGGTTTACACGCTATGCCACAAAGACATACAAGTCCTCGAATTCAAAATGGAAGACGACGAAGTTTCCGATGTGATTTCAATCTTGGACGAAAAGCACCTTCCTGTCGGGGCGTTCAAAGATTTTGAGAAGGGAGTGTCGAAAAAGCAGCAGTTCCGTTCATGGTGGAGGAGCCGCGCGATTCCCGCAAGCCGACAGAATCTCAGGGATGCGCTGGAAATGCTCGGCAACATCACGACGGAGCAGCTCGCCGCAAAATCGTTCGGGTTGAGTCTCTCGGACCAATATTGGGCGAAGCCGGTCGACAGCCCTCTAACATGGAAGGACGTCAATTTCTTCGAGAATGATTTCTCCGACGACGTCGGGAAGGCTCTTTTCGGCACCCTCGACATCGCCGACATTTCGAGCCTGAGCCTTCTTTCCCCGGACAACACGTCGGACGGATGGCTCAAAAAGAAGTGGATTATGGACAACGGCGAGCGGGTGCTCCTGAAAGGCGGGAGCGGAACGGAGCAGCAGGAACCTTTCAACGAAGCGATTGCAAGCGAAATCTGCAGAAGGCTGAAAGTTTCCCATGTGGAATATTCTGTGGCGGAGCATGACGGGCGATATTATTCCGCCTGCAAGGATTTCATCACAGGCGACACGGAATTGGTCAGCGCGTGGCACATCAAAAACGCACTGCAAAAGGAAAAAAGCGAATCGGAGTACGCGCACTTTTTAAGATGCTGCGAGGCGGTGGGGATAAAAAACATGGAAAGCATCAAAAAGCAGCTCTGCCAAATGTTCACCGTGGACTGCATAATCGCAAATTCGGACAGGCATTTCAACAATTTCGGATTCGTCAGGGACGCTGCCACTCTTGACTGGCAAGGCCTCGCCCCTGTCTTCGACTCGGGAACTTCGCTTTTCCACGACGTGTCCGCATTCGACTTGAAAAACACGGCAGAGTACATTTCAAAAAACGCAAGCTCAAAGCCATTCGCAAAAAGGCATCTGGAACAATTGGAAAAATTGCAGTGCAAAGAACATTGCAGAGACTTGCGTTTCGAATCGCTCTCGGGCATTTCATCCTGGGCGGAAAATCTACTGGAGAAGAACAGGCACCTGTCTGAAAAAAAGGACATCCTCTGCAAAATCCTTGAAGAGAGGGTCAGGGAAACAGAGAACGCCATTTTCGGCACAGCGTGAAAAACGGCAACCAGCCTTTTTCATGCGTAAGCCGTGCTCGCCACCGCCCCTACTCTTCACCAGTTGACACGACAGGATTCGACAAGCTTGCGGATTCTCCACTTTCCGACGAAGAGCTTCCGCTGCCGCATGAAGCGAACAGAGCAGCAGGAAACGCAAACAAGAAAAACAGACATTTCATTTTCATAAAGAACCCTCTGTTTTATCAAATTCGCTATCCATATTGCGGAAACTTTTGCCAACGAAAGTGATTTTACCTCACCTTCCAGAGCAAAAGCCCTTTTCCGTCGCTTGAGAACACGAGCGCGATTTTGAACATCTGCTTGCCGCTCACGGCGAAACGCTCTGCATAGCCGTTTTCGTCAATCTGGGCGAGCGCGGTCTTTGCGACTTCATCAACGTCTTTGCCTTTGTCCATTTTTAGCTCAAAAATGAAAACCGCGTCCTTTGTGGTGACGACGACATCGCTCCGTCCGTTCACGTTCTGAAGCTCGGAGACGACGCGCATTCCGCTCAGACGGAACATCAAGTGCGTCACTGATTCGTAGTAGTTTTCGCAGATGTCCTTCTTCACGATTGTGGGCAAGTCCGAAACCGCCGCCTTTATCATCGAGCAAACGCGGTCAACGTCCTTGTTCCTGAGCGCGTTCCGCAGATTGCTGATTTCAAGCCCCATGTCGTCGTAGGGCACTGAGACGTATTTTGCCAAAAGGATTTTCAAGAACGACTGCTCGACCTCGCGGTTCGGAAAGTCCAGCCAGAACATCCTGTCCTCGGCGTCGAAGCCTTTTATCGTGAGGTAGCCGCTTTGATAGATGACAGGGAGCATGTTCTTTGTGTTCGGGTCGTACTCGCGGAACGAAATCTCATCGACCTCGCGCCCGTTGACGAGCGTCTCAAGCTCCAGCGGCTGGTTCTGCAGCGCCTTCACGAGCATCGACGGAGTTCCGCTTTGGAACCAGTAGGAGCCGAAATCACAGTCAAAAAAGCACTTCAAAAGGCAGAAAGGGTTGTAAACGCCTTCCACGTTGAACGAAAAATGATAGCCGTCATACATTGTTTTGAGCTTCTCTTTCGCCGCCTCCACCGTCATGCCGAATCGATTTGCAAGAGCCTCGATTTCCGGCACAAAATACGCGTTCAGCTCGGACTCGGAAATTCCGCAAATCGAAGAATACTTTGACACAAGACTTATATCGTCAAGCTGGTTCAGACCGCTGAAAATATTCATGTGGCTGATTTTCGTGATTCCCGTGATGAACAAAAAGCGGATGTATTTGTCGAGTTCTTTCAGCGGACTGTAGAATGCCATAAGCTCCGCGCGGTTTTTCTCCTCGTATTCGGAGTAGAGCGCGTCGAGCACCGGCTTGTCGTACTCGTCGATGATGATGGCGACCTGCTTGCCGGTCTTTTCGTAGGCGGTCATTATGATGTTGCTCAATCTTATGGAAAGACGCGGGTCTGAAACCTCAATCTCGTAGGCTTTCTCGTATTTTGAAAGAATAAAATTAAGGGAAGATTTCATAATCTCCGTGTCTGTGTAGTTGTCGCCGCCAAAGCTGATTTTAATGACCGGACAAACTTCCCATTTTTTTTCAAGTTTTTCAAGCGCAAGCCCTCGGAACAGTTCTTTTTTGCCCAAGAAATAGGCTTCCATCGTGGAAAGCAAAAGGCTTTTTCCGAATCGGCGCGGACGGCTCAAAAAATATGCTTTTCCTTCGCGGGCAAGGTCGTAGACGTAAGCCGTCTTGTCCACATAAACGCAGCCTCGCCTTCTCAAATCCTCAAAATCCTGAATGCCAATCGGCAAAAATCGCTCTTCCATGAAAGCAATTATATTCTGTTTGGAAAAAGCGTTCCATTAAAAACGCACGACTTGTCGAAGCGGATTCTGTCGGAGCCCGCGCCCACGAGCCGATCGAGATTTCTTCCGGCAAGGATTCGGAAGCCGAAAAAAATCCGGCGCAGGAATGATTTTCAGTAGAACGTCTCGCGGACGATTCTGATGACATCCGCGTCCTTCTGCTCGAACCGGAAAGACGCTGCGGGGACGAACGAAAGGCGGTACGAGGCGCCCTCCTCATTCAGCACGGGCACGAAGTCGGAGACGCCCTCCTCGAACATGAGATGGCAGACGAGGTAGATGAAATTCCCGCCGAACGTATACGCGCTCTTTCTTGCCAGCGGCGACTCAATCGTAAAGGAGGAGACGAACGTCTCCTTGTCCGATTTTCCGCCGGAAGCCTTGGTGACAGCCTTGAAAAGGTTGTACGCGCGAAGGAGCGCCTGCTCGTCGTCATAAATTGCGCGCGCGCGTTCGCTCGTTTTTCCGAGCTCGCCGAACGGGTCGCGGTAAATCCGGTATGATTTCGAGACCGCCTGCTTGCGCGCAGCCTCGCCCGCGTTTATTTTGTCCTGAAGGAAATCGTCCTCGCTTTTCCGCTTGGGAAGGCTTTCCCCCGATTTCTTGAAACGAGCGAATTTCTTAGAGAATTCGCTGAAAGCGTCGTAAATCGTCTCTGACATGCTATTCCTCCAAACTGCGGACGAGCTTTATCTCCTCCGCGTATTCCTCCGGCGTCTCCCACGGCGTCTCGAGGATGAACGGGAGATTTTTCAGCGCGGGATGGTTCACGATTCTCCTGAAAGCTTCAAGCCCGAGCGTCCCCTGCCCGATTTTCTCGTGCCTGTCCTTGCGGCTCCCGAACGGGTTCTTCGAGTCGTTGAGATGGACGGCGCGAAGATATTCCAGCCCGATTTCCTTGTCGAATTCGCGGATGACGCCGTCGATATCGCCCGCGATGTCGTATCCCGCGTCGTATACGTGGCACGTGTCGAGACAGACCCCGATTTTCCCGGGTATTTTCACGCTGCCGATTATCGATTTGAGCTCGCTGAATTTCGAGCCGACCTCGCTCCCCTTGCCCGCCATCGTCTCGAGAAGGATTGTCGTCGTCTGATTCTCCGTGATTATCCCGTTGAGCATTCCGGAAATAAGCTCGATTCCCTTTACGACGCCCTGCTTCATGTGGCTTCCCGGATGAAAATTGTAATACTGGTTCGGAAGCGCCTGCTCAAGCCGCGCGATGTCGTCCGCGAAAACCTCTCGGGCGTACTCGCGCACGCTTTCCTTGTCGGAGCACGCGTTTAGGGTGTACGGCGCGTGGATAACGACGGGCGCGAACGAATTTTCTGCAAGAAGCGTGCGGAGTTTTTTGGCGTCGTCCAAATCGAGCGCCTTCGCTGCTCCTCCGCGCGGGTTCCTCGTGAAGAATGCGAACGTGTCCGCCCCGGAGCGGAGCGCGGTCTCGCCCATTTTGAAAAAACCGCCGGCAGAAGAAAGATGATAGCCTATGCGCATTGAACCTCCGTTTTCCACGAACCGCCCTATTCTACACGATTTCAGACCGAAGCGGAACGGAAAACGGCTTCCCGACGCACCGGCGAACGGCGGTTTCCGGGCAAAAAAAATCCCGCGCGGACGAAAAACACCGCGCGGGAACCGTTTTTCAGGCAAAGCCCTCTCTTTTATTCAGGCTGCTTCTCAAGCGAGACTGCGGAACTGTCCGCATCGGAAGGCTGCTGCGGATTCTTCGACAGCTCCTCGCAATGCTTCGCGCCGTTCACTATCTCGTAGAATTCCTTTCCTTCCATCGTCTCAACCTCGACGAGCCTGTTCGCGATGAACTCGACAAGCTCCTTCCGCTCGGAAAGCATCTTCAGCACGAATTCGTACCGCTCGTTCATAATCCGGGAAATCTCCTCGTCTATGTAGCGCTGCGTCTCCTCGCTGAATTCGCGCACCAACGACGGCTCGCCGCCGCGGTTTCCGAGGACGCCCTTGCCGAGCGTCATGTTGCGGAATTTGTCGCTCATTCCGTAATCGACAATCATGCTCTTCACAAGCTCCGTCGCGCGCGCGATGTCGTTGGACGCTCCCGTCGAAATGTCGCCGAGAACGACCTCCTCCGCAGCCCTTCCGCCGAGAAGAGAGTCGACCTCGTTAATCATGTCGCGCCTCGTGAGGAGGTGCTTCTCCTCCTCCTCGCGGTACTGCGTGAATCCGCCGACGCCGTGGCTTCTCGGGACGACCGTTATCTTGTTGACCGGCTCGTGGTCGGGCGTGAATGCGGCGACAAGCGCGTGCCCCGTCTCGTGCACGGAAACGAGGCGCATCTCCTTCTTGTTGTCCTTGCGCGATTTCTTCTTCAAGCCGATGCTCACCTTGTCGATTGCCTCGTTGAAGTCGAACATCGTCACCTTGCGCCTTCCGTTCCGAACTGCGAGGAGCGCCGCCTCGTTGACGACGTTCGCCAAATCGGCGCCCGCAAATCCCGTCGTCCCGTGCGCTATCGACACGAAATCGACGTCGTCGTCGAGCTTCACGTTCTTCGCGTGGATGCGGAGGATTGCCTCGCGCCCCTTCACGTCGGGACGCTCCACCGGAACCTGCCTGTCGAACCGCCCCGGGCGAAGGAGAGCGGGGTCGAGGATGTCGGCGCGGTTCGTCGCCGCCAGGATGATAAGCCCCTTCTCGTTCTCGAAGCCGTCCATCTCGACGAGGAGCTGGTTCAGCGTCTGCTCGCGCTCGTCGTTCCCGCCGCCGAACCCGTTCACGCGGCTTTTTCCGAGCGCGTCAATCTCGTCGATGAACACGATGCACGGAGCCTTCTCTCGCGCCTGCTTGAACAAATCGCGGACGCGGCTCGCACCGACGCCGACGAACATCTCGACGAAGTCGGAGCCGGAAATGCTGAAGAACGGAACGCCAGCCTCGCCCGCAACGGCGCGCGCGAGAAGCGTCTTTCCCGTTCCCGGCGGTCCGACGAGAAGGACGCCCTTCGGAATCTTTCCGCCGATGTCGGTGTATTTCTTCGGCTCCTTGAGGAAATCGACGACCTCGACAAGCTCGTCCTTCGCCTCATCGACGCCCGCGACGTCGGCAAAGCGAGTCTTGACCTTTCCCTCGTCCACCGCCTTCGATTTTGAGCCGCCCGCGCCGAACAGCCCCATTCCTCCGCCGAGCCCGCCCGTCATCTTGCGGAACATGAAGAAATAAATCGCGAGGATTATCAGGAACGGGAGAATGTTTATGAAAATTTGGAGGATTATGTTCGTCTGCTTCGTGACGAACTTGTACTGCACGCCCTTCTCGTCAAGAAGCTCGATGAACTTCGCGATGAGAACGCCGTTCGTGCGGTAGACTTTCCTGTTCGTCATTTCCTGGCGCTGCTGCGCCCTGAAAAGCGGTAGCCCGCGGAGGATTTCCTGCGCCTGAGCCTTTCCCGAATCATCCGCGGCAGGGGCAGACGGCTCCGCGGCAGAGACCTCGACGGGGCCGTATCCGACGAACACGCTCTCGCCGAGCTCCACCTGGACGATGCGCCCGTCCTCGATGAGCTGCCTGAATTCGGAGAAATCTATGAGCGGCTCGCTCGGCTTCTGCATTATGAACATATTCACGAAGGCGAGCACGGTCACGACGGCGACGAGCATCCCCCAGAACGGGAACCGGAACGGCCTGCGCCGCCTCGGCCCGTCATCGTCCGGCTTCCCGCCGTCGTTCGGGTCGGTCGAAAGCCGGAAGAAATTGTACGGGTCCGGCTCGCCGCTCTTTTTCTGCTCGCCCTCCTGCCCGTCGCCTTTCTTTTCCGGAACCTCAGGTGTCTTTTTATTCTCAACGTCCTCTTTGTTCTCTTCGCTCAATTTCCAACTCCAAAGTAAAATATGCGCACGGATGGAACCTTGCGGCCCCAGCATCCCAACAACACCATTCCCATAAAACAAGAACTTTCGGCAATTCCGAACGCCGCATTTTACGGCAATCTGTTCCGAAACACGACTTTCCGGACAGGTTTAATATATAGAAAATTCCGCCTATCGGAAAGAGCGGAAAACGCGCCCTCGGGAACGGTTTTCCGGGCGCACTTAAGACAGGCCGCCGTTATGCCGA
Source organism: Treponema saccharophilum DSM 2985 (assembly GCF_000255555.1). GTDB lineage: Bacteria > Spirochaetota > Spirochaetia > Treponematales > Treponemataceae > Treponema_D > Treponema_D saccharophilum. The sequence goes on along the minus strand of NZ_AGRW01000052.1, from coordinate 103,720 downwards.
AATTCAGAGCGGTTACTATATTCATTCTTGGCTGATGAGAATCCCCGCGCGAAAAGCAGGGCGATTCCGTTATGTTATTTTTCGGGAGGGAAAAAATGCCATTCGGTACAAGGAACCCGTATGCGGCGTATCAAAGCACGGGAATAAAGACTGCGAGCCAGGGCTCGCTCGTCGTCATGCTCTACAGGGGCGCGGTCAAGGAGCTGACCGCAGCCGACGCGTGCTTCGGAGCGGACGGGAAGATTGCGGCGCCGCTTATCGAGAAGTACGGCAAGCACGTCCTCAAGGCGCAGGAAATAATCGGCGAGCTTCAGGCGTCGCTCAACATGGACGTGGGGGACATCTCCAACAACCTCATGTCGCTCTACATCTACTTCAACCACGAGCTGACGACGGCGTCCATCAACAAGGACAGGAAAAAGCTCCAGTTCGTCTTGGACATGATGAGACAGCTCACGGGCGCATGGGAGACGGCGGCGACGACGACGACAGCGACGAACATCGCCCAGCCCGTCGTCAACATACAAGGATAGCGGCCTGACGGTCCGGATGTGAACATGAAGAAAGAAGATTTGACGCAGGAGGAGCTTGAGGAGAGAATCGCAATCCTCAAGCGGTTCAGAACCCTGCTCGAGCAGCAGCGCGAGAAATTTCAGGAATACCTGATTGTCCTGGAAAAACAGCACGAGCGGATTGAGGCGGACGACACCGACTCGCTCGAGGCGCACACCGCGCTGGAAAACCAGATTGTGAGCAATATCAGGAGCCTCCAGAAGGTCATCGTCCCGATGCAGGCGCTTTACGAGACGAAATCCGGCGCGGGAGACAGCTCAATCGCGCAGATTCAGAACGACCTGGACAACCTGCAGCAGAAAGTCCTGCTCCAGAACGAAAGAAACAGGCAGCTTCTGCAGTCGCGCATGACGGAGCTGAAATCGCAGATAAACGCGTTCGCCTCCTCGAATCCATACCGCGGGCTGCGCTCCGTATACGCAGAGCGCCCGACCGGCTCGATGATTTCGATAGAGGGCTGAAAAGCCCGCACAAAAACACGGCATGGACTGAAATTTCCGCGCATTTTTGAAAAAAACGCAGTCCCGCGCGGAAATTTCAGTTCATGATGAACAAAGCACTTCTCATATTCATTGCCGCTTCTCTTTTCCCCGCTTACCCAGAGAATTCCCGCAGCATCGAATTCAAATCGTCGTGCGCGTATTTTCTGCCAGACGGGAACGCCCGCACCCCAGCGCACAAGGCGGAGGCCGATGCGGGAATCCGCGCCCGATGGAACGGGGCAGACGCGCGCCTTTTCCTTTCCGTGCCGAAAACAGCGCTTCCCGGCGACGGGGCGGACATACTCGCGGAAAGCGTGAGAAATCCGCGGTTCGGGCTCGGCATAGAGGAGGAGGCGGCCGGCGCGAAAATCGGCGCGAAGGCAGGAACGAACACATTCTCCGACTCCCTCTCAAAAATCAGGAACCCCACCCCCTCCGCAATCGCGAACCCGCTGGCGAAATCGCTCTCGCTCAAATGCGGGACGGGAACGGCGCTCCCGACGCTCACCTCGGCACAAAAACCGCTTTCGGCGACGCTCTCCGCGACGTCCCCTTCCAGGCTGATGAAGGCTGAATTCATGCTCGACGAGGAGATGGACGCGGCGGCATCGTTCTCGACGTGTGCAAAACTACGGAAGAACGCGTCGCTCACTGCATCGCTCACGGCGTCCCGTTTTTTCGTGGAGAACGGCTCGGCGACGCTCAAAAAGGCGGGCGCGCAGTTCGACGGGAAATTCATGGCGGCGGCGATGGCGGAATGCGCGCTCATGTCGCCCGTCCTCAAAGCGGTCGCGCGTTTTGCCCTCCACGAGTCCCCGTTCGGGCCGCCGTGCGCATGGATGAAGCTCGACGGGAGGACAGCGTTCGGGAACGTTCTCCTCGACGCCTCGTTCTTCTCGATCCCGACGGCAGGAACGTCCCCGAAGGCGGCGCCACTCATCGGGCAAGGCTCCTCCGTCGTCAGGACGACATCGCAGCTCTCGCTCGCGCCGCAGATACTGCTCGAAGCCGGCGGATGGAAGGGCGCGCTGTCATACATCAGGCTCGGGCTCTGCGCCATGGGCGCGGAGAAAGTCGCGGCGACGAAAAGCGCGGAGAAGCTCGGCGTCGGAAAAATTCGGGCGGCCGCCGAATGGGAGCGCGGGCAGCTCGGGCTAAGGGGCGATTTCACGGCGGCGAACATACTCATTTCGGGAAACCCGACGACGAAATCGGCGATGCCCGACCGGTACGACTCGTTCTCGCTCTCGGCGCAGCTTTCCTCGGAGAAGATACGCGCCGAATTCTCGGCAGGAGCGAAATTCCGCGACGAAAGCACGGAATTCTCCGCGTCGTTCTCGGCATCCCCTGGAAAATCGCGCTCGGTTTCCGTGCGGAATTCCTTCAGCGCGGAATGGAAGGACGGAGGGGTGCGCTCGTCGGACACCGTCGCGCTCTCATTCTCGGCGAGGACGAAAAGCACTCGGGCTGACGCGAAATTCGCGCTCACGCTCCCGTTCTGAATTTTTCGCCCGCACGCGCCGCCTCTCTGAGAATTTGTTGATAAACGAACGGATTTCCTTTATATTTGTAGAAATCTACAGACATCTGTCGGAATTGAGAAAATCTTTTTAGAGAGGTAAACAATATGGCTTTTGATATTACCAAAGTTCGTAATATCGGTATCAGTGCCCACATTGACTCTGGTAAGACTACTACATCAGAGCGTATCTTGTTCTACTGCAACAAGATCCACCAGATTCACGAAGTCCGAGGAAAGGACGGTGTCGGTGCTGTAATGGACAACATGGAGCTGGAGCGCGAGCGCGGAATCACAATCCAGTCAGCAGCGACACAGGTACAGTGGAAAGACACGACTATCAACTTGATTGACACCCCAGGACACGTCGACTTCACTGTTGAGGTCGAGCGCTCGCTCCGCGTTCTCGACGGCGCCATCATGATTCTCTGCGCAGTTGCGGGAGTTCAGTCGCAGTCAATCACCGTTGACCGCCAGCTCAAAAGGTATCATGTACCCCGCATCGCGTTCGTCAACAAGTGCGACCGCCAGGGCGCGAACCCGATACGCGTTTGCGGACAGCTCCGCGACAAGCTCGGTCTCAACTCGCACATGGTCGAGCTTCCGATTGGACTCGAGGACAAACTCGAAGGTGTCGTAGACCTCGTCGGAATGAAGGCAATCTACTTCGACGGCGACAACGGCGAGAACCTCCGCTATGCAGAAATTCCGGCGCACATGAAGGCTGATGCCGACAAGTACCGCGAGGAGCTGCTCGACGCGGCATCGAACTTCGATGACGAGCTTATGGAGACAATCCTCGACGGAAAGGAAGTTCCGGAAGAAATGCTCATCAGGGCTATCCGCGCGGGAACGCTCGCGGAACAGTTCGTCGGCGTCTTCTGCGGTTCTGCCCACGTCAACAAGGGTATCCAGCCGCTTCTCGACGGCGTCCTCCGCTACCTCCCGAACCCGACCGAAGTCCACAACTACGGCCTCGACCTCGACAAGAACGAGGAGCAGGTTGAGCTTTTCAACGTGCCCGACAAGCCGTGCGTGGCTTTGGCATTCAAGCTCGACGACGGACAGTTCGGACAGCTCACATACATCCGCATCTACCAGGGACGCCTTCCCAAGGGCGCGGAGCTCACGAACGTCCGCACGAAGAAGAGATTCAAGGTCGGACGCCTTGTCCGCATGAACTCTGCCGCCATGGAAGATATCCAGGTCGGCGAGCCGGGCGACATCTGCGCTCTGTTCGGCGTTGATTGCGCTTCAGGCGATACATTCTGCGCAGAGGGCATCAACGTCGCAATGACTTCGATGTTCGTTCCGAAGCCGGTTATCTCTCAGGCCATCAAGCCGAAGGACAAGTCAATGGCAGCGAACTTCGCGAAGGCTCTCAACCGCTTCACGAAGGAAGACCCGACGTTCCAGACAGAGCTTGACCCCGAGTCGAACGAGACAATCATCAAGGGTATGGGTGAGCTCCACCTCGCAGTCTACGTCGAGCGCATGAAGCGCGAGTACAAGTGCGAAGTCGAAGTAACACCGCCGAAGGTAGCTTACCGCGAGTCAATCAAGGTTCAGGCTCCGTTCAACTACACGCACAAAAAGCAGACTGGTGGTTCAGGTCAGTACGGACGCGTCGCAGGCTTCATGGAGCCGCTCGCGGACAAAGACTACGAGTTTGTTGACGCCATCAAGGGCGGCGCAATCCCGAACGAGTACATTCCGTCTTGCGACAAGGGCTTCCGCCGCGCAATGGAGAAGGGTTCCCTCATCGGCGCTCCGGTTGTCGGCGTAAAATGCACCATCAACGATGGTCAGTTCCACCCGGTCGACTCTTCGGACATCGCGTTCCAGACTGCGGCAATCGGCGCTTTCCGCGAAGCTTACGAGAAGGCGAAGCCGGTTATCCTCGAACCGATTATGAAGGTCTCCATCGAGGGTCCGACTGAATTCCAGGGAAACATGTTCGGTCTTATCAACCAGAGGCGCGGAGTCATCCTCGAATCTACCGATGAGAACAACATGTCAGTCGTCAACGCCGAGGTTCCGCTTTCCGAGATGTTCGGCTTCTCGACAATTCTCCGCTCTTCAACGCAGGGAAAAGCCGAGTTCACGATGGAATTCCTCAAGTACGGTCAGGTTCCGGAGGCAGTCGCTTCAGAGCTTAAGAAGAAGTACCAGGAAGAGAGAAAGGCTAACTAACCCGGGCGCTCCCAAAAAGGGAACTATCGGAGTTTCATAAAAAATGCAGGCGGGGCGCTTCGTTCCGCCTGTGATTCTATGCACAACAAAGGAGCTTACTGTATGGTAAAACAGGATCTTTATGAGAAAAGCCCAGTTCGTCTTTTTGATGCTGCCACAGACGGCGGACTCAAAGCAGGTGAGCTCGGTCTCGTCACATCCAAGAAGGGACTCGGAAAGACATCCGTTCTGGTGCAGTTCGGAATGGACACGCTTCTTCAGGACAAGCAGCTGATCCACGTCACATTCGACATCCACTCTTCGAACGTCATCTACTGGTACGACACGATTTTCACGGAGATTTCCAAGAAGAAGAATGTCGGCAACAGCGAGGAGCTCAAGAGCGACGTCGTCTCAAAGAGGACGATTCTCAACTTCTCCCTCGACAACTTCACGCTTTCGAAGGTCGTCAACACACTCAACGCGCTCAAAGCCGGCGGAATCGCTGTCTCGGGCGTCGTGATGGACGGAATCGACTTCACGAAAGTCACTGAAGGCGACATCAACGCGGTCGCGCAGTACGCTGCCGCAGAGAAAGTCACAATCTGGACGGCTGCTACGGCAGACGGCGACAAGCTCTCCGATTCGGTTCCGGCCACATTCGAGAAGTATTTCGCGGCTGTCGTCCACCTCAGCCAGAAGAACGACAGCGTCGCGCTCGACGTGCTCAAGATTCACGACAAGAAGGACATCTCAACAGGCCTCAAGCTTGAGACAAAGACGTCCCTTTTGACGAAGAACTAATCGCCCCTTTATAAGGGAACGGCTCCGGGATTCTGTCCCGGAGTTTTTTTTGCGGAAACAAGTCGCGCGATTTTCCCTCCGACAAATTCTCCACCGTAAAAATACGCTAAACGCTCGCCTGTTTGCTTTTTTTTGTGGAGCACGTTTGTGCAGCTTTCACGGCGGAAATGGAAAAAATCCGAAAAACGGAAGGAGGAGAAGCATGAAAATGCCACGGAAAGCAATCGCGACTTTGACATCCAGCCGTTCGTATCGCGCAGCACAGCGATGACGGAGGAAGCCGCTGCAACGAAACTCCGTTTATCAATCCCGAGGATTTGAACAATGCCGCAACAGCGCGCCGCCGCTTCTTGCCGAATTCCCCCGCCCCGCCCTATACTTTTTGCATGAGAAAATTCCATGTCGTCTCGCCGTACGAGCCTTCGGGCGACCAGGCTGAGGCAATCGAAAAGCTTTCGGAGGGATTCCTCCGCGGTGACCGCTACCAGACGCTCAAGGGCGTGACGGGCAGCGGGAAAACGTTCACGATGGCGAAGATAATCGAGAAGGTGCAGCGCCCGACGCTCATCATCAGCCACAACAAGACGCTTTCGGCGCAGCTCTACCGCGAGTTCAAGTCGTTCTTCCCGGACAACGCGGTCGAATATTTCGTCTCCTACTACGACTACTACCAGCCAGAGGCGTACGTTCCCGCGCGAGACCTCTACATCGAGAAGGACGCGGCGACGAACAAGGAAATCGACGCGCTCCGCCTCAAGGCGACGTACTCGCTCATGGAACGGCGCGACGTGATTGTCGTGGCGACGGTGTCGTGCATATACGGGCTCGGAATGCCGGACTTGTACAAGGAAATGCGCGTCCACATCGAGAAGGGCGAGCTCCTCGACATCAGGAAATTCGAGCGCGACCTCTGCTCGATACAGTACACGAGGAACGACATGGCGATGGACCGGGGAAATTTCCGCGTGAGGGGCGACGTGATAGAGGTCTATCCGCCGTACATGGAGACGGACACCGCGTACAGAATCGAGCTGGAATTCGACGAGGTTGCGCGGATTCGGCGGTTCAACGTCGTGACGCGGGAGACCGAGGAGGAGCTGGACGAGATGCAGTTCTACCCCGCGAAGCACTTCGTCGTCCCGCACGACGCGCTCGTCTCCGCGACGGAGCATATTGAGGCGGAGCTTGAGGAGCGGCTGGAAGTCCTCCGCGCGCAGGGAAAAATCCTCGAGGCGGAGCGGCTCAAGACGCGGACGACGTACGACATCGAGATGATGAAGGAGATGGGATACTGCTCCGGAATCGAGAACTACTCGGGGCCGATTTCGGGAAGGAAAAGCGGGGAGCCGCCGGCGACGCTCCTCCACTACTTTCCCGACGACTTTCTGTGCATGATGGACGAGGCGCACGTCACGTCCCCGCAAATCGGCGCGATGTATGAAGGGGACCGGAGCCGCAAACAGAATCTCGTCGACTTCGGGTTCCGCCTTCCATCCGCTCTCGACAACAGGCCGCTCAAAATCGAGGAATTCGAGAAGAAGCTCAACCAGGTAATCTACGTCACCGCGACGCCGAGGAAGGAGGAAATCGAGCGGAGCACGCAGGTCGTCGAGCAGATAATCCGCCCGACAGGGCTTTTGGACCCGCTGATTGACGTGCGCCCGAGCGAGGGGCAGATGGAGGACATCAGGCGCGAGGTTGCCGCGAGAATCGAGAAGGGAGAGCGGAGCCTCATCCTGACGCTGACGAAGAAGATGGCGGAGGATTTGACCGACTACCTGCTCGGACTGGACATGAAGGTGAAGTACATCCACTCGGAAATCGACACGTTCGAGCGCGTGGAAATCCTGAAAGCCCTGCGCACCGGAGAAATCGACGTCCTCATCGGAATCAACCTTCTCCGCGAGGGAATCGACCTTCCCGAGGTGAGCTTCATCGCAATACTCGACGCGGACAAAATCGGCTTTCTCCGCTCAACGACGAGCCTCATCCAGATAATAGGACGCGCGGCGAGGAACGAGAACGGCACCGTCGTGATGTACGCGGACGTGATGACGCCCGCGATAAAAGAGGCGGTCGGCGAGACGAAAAGACGGCGCGAAATCCAGCAGAAGTGGAACGAGGAGCACGGGGTCACGCCGCACACGGTCTCGAAGGCGGTGCAGGACATCCTCGTCCGGCAGCAGCAGGACGCCGAGGAGAACGCCGAGGTGGAGCTGGGCTTCCTCAAAAAAAGCGCGAACCTCTTCGACGCCAAGCAGCGAAAAAAACTCATCGACGCGCTCAAAAAAGAAATGTCCGACTGCGCCGACCGGCTTGAGTACGAACAAGCCGCCGCCATTCGCGACCAGATACGCGAAATCGAAGAAACCTACGGCAAAGGCAAAAACTGACAGTCGCCCGCACGGACGCGGGCAGCCCGTACTCAACAGCGAGGCGCACGGACGCGCCGAGCGCCAGAGTACGAACAAGCCGCCGCGCTCCGCGACCAAATACGAGAAATCGAGAAGACCTACGGAAAAGCGAAAAAGTGACAGTCGCCCCGCATGGACGCAGGCAGTTAGATACAAGAAATCGAGGAGACCTACGGGAAAGGAAAGGCTCTGTCTGAAAAAACGGTTGATTTAGAGCCTGTCATGATGAACAACCTTGTAGAGATTCTTCATCCCGCGTTTTTCATTCAAAAGAGATTCCGTTAGGAATCTCGAATCCGTGTGACAATCTCTTAAAATGACGCTAAAAATCATGTATCCACTGAAAATCCAGACAGAGCCAAAGGAAAAAAGTGACAGTCGCCCGCACGGCAAAAAAAAAGAACCCGCCGAGCACATCGACGGGTTTTCGCCAGAGAAAGGGAAACTTAGTTTGCAGCCTTTGCACCAGCATTGGCCGGAACAACCTGAACCTTCTTCGTGAAGATTCCTGTCTTGTCCGCAGTGCGGAGGCAGCGAGTGCAGACGGTGTACGTCCTCGTCGTTCCAAGCTCATCCTGAACCTTGATTTTCAAGAGGTTCGGTCTCCAGATGCGGCGAGTGTGGTTGTATGACTTACTGACTTTGTTTCCAGTCTGCTGTCCCTTTCCGCAGCAATCACAAATTCTTGACATAATTATACCTTCCCTAAAAAATTTGCCAAATGGTTTGGAGATTATAGTTTTTATGACATGCCGTGTCAATTACAGAAAAACCCATTGCAGGAAAAGCTTCCTCGCTCATTTTTCCGTGAGGAGCACAAGCCCGTCATACGCAGGGGAAACGGAGCCTCCGCGGGAAACGATTCCGGAAAGCGACGGAAAATCGCGGAGCCGGCTGTCGATATACGACTGAATCTCCGTATGGAACAAATCGTGCGTCATATGCGTGAACCACGTATGGGTCGCGCCGAGACGCTCTGCATACGACATCGCCTCAGAGAAGCAGCAGTGCGTAGAATGCGGCCTGACCCTAAGCGCGTCTATCACGAGATGGTCCAGGACAAGACCTGAATTCAAGACGGTGCCAATCGAAGAATCGGGAATCGAGGAGCAGTCCGTCAGATATGCGATTGCGTGGTTCGAACCGGCGCCGTGAAGGACCCATCCCACGGTCGGGAGCGTGCCGTGCATCATCGGGACGGGGAACATGCGGAGGGAGCCGAGGCAAAGTTCCTCGGACGGGGAATAGCGGGCGCAGTCAATCAGGTTCATCTTGGGGATTCCGCCCCCGAGCGAGCGCGGATGGAACACGTAGTCGAATTTATGCGCGATGTCGTTGAGGGCGATGTCGTTCGCGAAAATCGGAATTCCCTTCCCCACCGATTCCTGCCGCCAGTTCGTGCGCCGTTTCTGGATGTGCCTCATCATCTCCTCGTCGGCATCCGACAAATCAGTCCCGTCGCCAACCTGCGCAGGACGCGTGTGGCTGAATATGCGTATGTCGTCAAGCCCGTGGCAGTGGTCGGCATGGCTGTGCGTTATCAGAACGCCGTCGAGCCTAATTATCCCCGTCGCAAGAGCCTGGATGCGGAATTCCGGCCCGACATCTATCACGACGTTCGTCGTCGGAAAAACGCTCTCCGTCCCAGGCTCCGAATCCCACGCCCCCGAGGAATTTCCCTCATTCTCAACATACGCGGAGCATCTGAGCCGTTTGTCCTCCTTGTGCGGCGAACGGCACACCTCGCACGTGCAGCTTACCACAGGAACACCGTGGCTCGTGCCGGTCCCCATCAAAACCATCTTCATGGCCGCCATTATAAAATCAAAGCCCGATATATTGAAGTTCCCGAACCTTTTACGAGACATATTTTCCCGTTTGTTCGATGAACTTTGTCGTCACGCGCAAAGGCGCGCAACGCCCCGGCTGACGGCGGCGCGTGGACGGGATTTTTGAGGGGATTGGGAGATGCGTCCGGCTGAATTGTTGACCATGATATTTATCTAAACTAAAATGGGCATCTTCGAGGGGTTTAATGAAAAAGATATTTTTGACGGGTATTCTCATGGTTAGCCTTGTTCTTGCGGCGGTGGCGGACGGAATCGTCACGGCAAGGAACTACTTCGACTCCGTTTCCGCCGTGTACGGCGCGCTCAGGGATTACGAGGCGGACATCGACATAAAGGCGAACAAGACGACGATGAAAGGAAAAGTCTCGTACAAGAAGCCGAACCTTCTTAGGATTGATTTCAGCACCCCAAGCGAACAGGTCATCTGCTTCAACGGGGAGCTTCTGACGATATACCTTCCGGGAAGCTCCGCAATCCTGAACCAGTCGGTGCAGAACACGAATTCAGGAAACGCGAACATGGCGACGCCGCAGGGGCTTTCGCTCATGAGCAGATACTATTCCGTCGCATACCTCAAAAGCGGCACGCCCGTTCCCCTCGACGACGACGCGGAGAGCCCCGAGCTTGTCGTGAAGCTCCGTTTGAGCAGGAAGAACACGACGGAGGCGTTCAGGTACATCAACATGTCCGTCGACCCGCAGTCAAAGCTCATACGGCAGCTTGAGGGAATAACGCCGCAGGGCGAGTCGTTCGTATTCAATTTCAAGAACTACATACTGAATTCAGGCATTCCCGACAACAGGTTCGTTTACGACGCACCATCATCCGCGAACAACTACAACAATTTCCTGTTCTCGGAATGACGCGACTGCCGCCATTCACAAAAACGCAAAAATCTGAAAAAAGGCTGTACTTACTATGGAAAATTATGGAGAACTTCTGAAAAAAGCCCGCGAGGAGCGGAACCTGGACTTCGCGACAATCGGACGAGAGACTTCGATTTCGCAGAGGTATCTGGAGGCGATGGAAAACGAGGAGACGCACATATTTCCGAGCGAGCCGTACCTCATCGGCTTCCTCAAGAATTACGCCGACTACCTCGGTCTCGACCAGGACAAAATCGTCTCGCTCTACCACGCGAAGATTATCCAGGAGACTCCGCCACCCGCAGCGCTCACCGCGCACGAGCGCCCGCGGTTCGTCGTTCCGCTCATCGTGTTCCTGTGCATTCTCCTCATCTCAGGCGGAATCGTCGCCATCTATTTCTTCATGAAGTCGCGCCCCAAGGCGGTCGACCCCGAGGTCGCGCTCAAAAAACCGACGGTGACGCAGAAATACGAGCTTAAGGAGACGCCGTTCACGGGACGCCTTTTCAAGAACGACCAGCTCGTGCTCGGGACGGACAAGGGAAACATCATACTGACGGTCGCGCAGACGAACGACGTGTTCGGGCTTGAGACGCCGGTCGGAATCCAGTACGTCGAGCTTTCCGAGCAGGTCGAGATGGATGCCGACGGGGATTCGATGCCGGAAATGATAATCTACGTCAAGGACCTTTCGACAAAAGCGAACGACCGTGGCGCAGAAGTCAACATAATGCTCAAGAGCGCGGCGAACGCGGCAATCTCCTCCCCGGACGAGTCGCTCATTCAGGGCGCGTCGGAGATTCCCAAGGAGCAGCGTAAGGCGGAAATCATTTCCGACACGAGGGCGTATCCGTTCACGCTCAACGTCTCGTTCAGGGCGGGATGCCTTTTCCGCTACCGGGCAGACAGGAAGGACGTCGTCGAGGATTTCCTCGCGAACGGCGACGTGCTCAACATAACGGCAAGCAACGGCTTCCGCGTGTGGATGTCGAACGGGAACACCGCAAAAATCCAGATTGTCGCGAACGGGCGCTCATACGACATCCCGATATCGAAGGCGGGCGAAGTCGTCGCAGAGGACATCAAGTGGATTAAGGACACCGACGGAAAATACAAACTGGTCATCATCGACCTCGACTGAAAACGGGCTTGCGGCATTCCACGATACGGAAAGCCGCATTTTTTTTGCGGGAAATCCGCACATCACATGAGACCTGTTCGATAACTTTTATCGCTCAAGGTCGACGAATTCAAAAACGCGCAGGCAGCATGTTTTTGAACATCGCATTTTAAGGGAAGCTGTTCTGAAACTGAGGTTTCCGAACAGGTTTATTTTACACGTCCTGAAGGCGAATCTTACGAACGCGTTTTTCACGGACGAACGGAGACACACATGAATTTTTTTATCGACCAGCACGGATGCGCAAAAAATCAGGTTGACGGGGAGCTCATAATATCGCAGCTCGTATCGTACGGCTACAAGCAGACGTTCAATCCGGAGGAGGCGCAGCTCATCATCGTGAATTCGTGCGGCTTCATCGAATCGGCAAAAATCGAGTCAATCGAAGCTGTGCAGTCGGCGCGGCAGAAGTACCCGAACGCGAAAATTCTCCTCACGGGATGCCTTGCCGAACGGTATGCCGGCGACCTCAAGGAATCGCTCACCGAGGCGGACGGATTTTTCGGCAACGGGGACATATCGCAGCTCAACAAAGTCATCGCGCCTCTCATGGAAGGTAGCCGCCCCGTCCTCACCCCGCCGCAAAAGGGCGTCTGCTGCGGCGAGCGCCACACGATTCTGTCGTTCGCGGGAGCGGCGTTCGTCAAGATAACGGAAGGATGCAACAACCGCTGCTCGTTCTGCGCGATTCCGATAATCCGCGGGGAACTCCGGTCGCGGAAAGCCGACGAGATAATCGAGGAGATAAAGAAGCTGATTTCGCAGGGAGTCTACGAGCTGAACCTCATAGGGCAGGACCTTGCGGCATACGGGACGGGCGCGACGGACGACGTGTTCGGGACGGGGCGGACGTTCCTTCCGCGGGGGACGCCGGGAACAGTCGGGCTTTCCGAGGATGTGAACACGGACGGACGTGAATCGGGGCTCTGCACGCTGCTCAGGAAAATATCGGCGCTTGAGGGAACGTTCAGGCTCAGGCTCCTGTACATCCATCCCGACCACTTCAACGAGGACATTCTTCCCGTCATAAAGGCGGACGAGCGGATTCTCCCCTACTTCGACATTCCGTTCCAGAGCGGCGACGACGCGACAATCCGCGCCATGCACAGGACGGGAACGCGGGAGAAATACGAGAAGCTCATCGAAAAGATTCGGGACGTTTTCCCCGACGCCGCGATACGCACGACGTTCCTCACGGGCTTCCCCGGCGAGACGGACGAGTCGGCGAAGAACACGCAGGACTTCCTCAAGAAAATCGCGACGGACTGGAGCGGCTGCTTCCCGTATTCGCGCGAGGAGGACACGCCCGCGAATTCTTTCGAAAACCATGTTGGCGGAAAAATATCCAAAAAGCGCGCCGCCCAGCTCGTGAAGATACAATCGAAAATCACGCGCGACAGGCTCGCATTGCGGTGCGGGAAGGATTACGACGTTCTCGTGGAGGAAGTTCTCGCGGCAAGCGACGACGAGGAATCGAAGGACGAGGGAATCGCAATCGGGCGCGCGTGGTTCCAGGCGCCGGAAGTTGACGGCAGCGTCGTCATCCGCTACGACATGAGCAGCAAAGCGGAATGCGACGCCGTAAAAACGGGAAGGCTAGTCCGCGTCCACATAAGCGCAAGCGGCGACGTCGACCTCACCGGGGATTTCATCGGGGACTCGCCGCTCAACGCGTCGATAAAGGCAAGCGCCCTCACGTTCGCGCAGGACATGAACCTGTAAAAGGGGGAAAAATGGAAGGAAACGGAGGAACAGCCGAATACTTCGAGGAGATGGCGAAAGTCTCGCCAGAAACGCAGGAATACCTTTCGATGATGAACGACGAGCAGCTCGAGGCGGTCGTCCACGAAGGCTCGCCGCTTCTGATTCTCGCGGGCGCGGGTTCCGGAAAGACGCGCGTCATAACGACGAAAATCGCGTACCTCATCAGGGAGAAGAACGTCCAGCCGTGGCAGATTCTCGCGGTGACGTTCACGAAGAAAGCCGCGAACGAAATGCGCGAGCGCGCAATCGCGCTTGACGATCGGGCGGCATCAGTCCATATAAAGACATTCCATTCGTTCGGCGCGTGGTTTCTGAGGCTCAACGCCGAGGATGCCGGAATCTCGCCGAGCTTCACCGTTTACGACGACGACGACGCGGTCTCCCTCATCCAGAAGGCGGTTCCGGGCCTCAAGAAGACGAGCGCGTCCCATTTCGCGCACCTGATTTCGCTCGCGAAGGACTACTGCATTCTTCCGGACGACGACGAGCTTTCCGAAATCGACGCCGACCCTGAATTCCGGAAAGTCTACAAATTGTACCAGTCGCGCCTGCGGGAAACGGGCAACGTCGATTTCGGCGATTTGATTCTCCTTCCGTACCTCGTCCTCAAAGAAAACGAGGACATACGGCGGCGTATGCAGCGGAAATTCCGAGTGCTGATGGTCGACGAATATCAGGACTCGAACGTGGCGCAGTTCAAGCTTCTCCAGGAGCTGAGCGGAATCTCGGAAGGCTCGGGGAACTACATCTGCGTCGTGGGCGACGACGACCAGTCGATTTACAAATTCCGCGGCGCCGAGGTCAAGAACATCCTGACGTTCGCGGAGCATTTCCCGAACACGAAGACAATCAGGCTCGTGCGGAACTACCGCTCCAAGGCGGAGATTCTCACGGTCGCGGACGACGTCGTCAGGAACAACTCGGGAAGGCTCGGAAAGACGCTTCTGGCAGCGCGCGGAAGCGGGAAGAAACCCGTCCTCGCGTTCCTCAAGAACCAGGACGAGGAAGCCGAGCAGTGCGTCATGGCAATCAAAAAGGACGTCGAGAAGGGCGCGAACTGGTCGGACTGGGCAATCCTATACCGGACGAACGCGCAGTCGCTGACGTTCGAGACGGCGTTCATGCAGAACAAAATTCCGTATCAGGTCGTCGGCTCGCTCAAATTCTACGAGCGCGAGGAAGTAAAGGACATTCTCGCCTACCTCGCGCTCCTTGCAAACCCGCGCGACGAAATCGCGTTCAGGAGAATCGTGAACAAACCGGCGCGCGGAATCGGCCCGAAAGCACAGGACGCCATCGTCGAGGATGAGCGCAGCTCGCCCGTTCTCATGGACGACGGCGCCGGGCTCGTCAAATCGTGCGCGGCCCTCGCGCCGACGTTCCCGAAAAAGGCGCGCGACGGTGCGGAATCGTTCTGCGCGATGATGGACAGTTTCCGCGAGGAAATCGGCGAGGAAGGCACATTTCTTCTCGGAAAAAGCGACGACGAGGAGCCTTCGCTCGACTTCGGCGGGGAGGAACGCGCGGAGGAGACGGGGACGGGCAACCTTTCGGACCTCATCCGCGCGATAATCGAAAAATCGGGGCTGAAGGAGCACTACGAGGCGGAGGACGAGATTTCCGGGACGCAGAAAGTCGCCAACATGATGGAGCTTACGAACGGCGCCGTCCCGTTCGACTGCACGCGGGCGGGACTTCTCGAATTCCTCGACCACATCGAGCTCGACAGGACGGACGACGACGACGCGCACGACAAGAACAAAGTCACCCTCATAACGCTCCACAACACGAAGGGGCTTGAATTCCGCAAGGTCATCATGACGGGAATGGAATTCGGCATTTTCCCGCGCACCGACAAGACGGGCGACGACCTGGAGGAGGAACGGCGGCTCTGCTACGTCGGCATGACGCGCGCGAAGGACATCCTTTTCCTGACGTGCTGCGCATCCCGGCGGCTGTACGGAAGGCTCGAATACATGGAGATGAGCCCTTTTCTGAGGGAAATTTCCCCGGACGACATCAACATAACATGCTCGCGGGGGCAGGAAACCCGAAAGCGCCTTTTCCTTGAGAGCGCACACGGAAAAAACGGACTGTCGAACGCGCACAAGAGCGGCGACTCGCTCGCGGCAAAATGGCGGAAAGGAACCCGGCTCTACTGCGACGAATGCGGCTACGGGGAGATAATCCGCTGCGGCGAGACGGAAGCCGGCGAATTCAAAATAACGGTGAAATTCGAGACGGGGGAAATAAAATCGTTCCTCCCCAAATATTCCGCGCACAAACTCGAGATAATACGGGACTGAAAGCGGTTTCCGGTGTTGACCGGAGCGGGTGCAGGTGTTATTATCACTTCAACAATAAGACTTTCACGGAGGCGGAAAATGAGGAAGATTCTTCTCGTAATCGACATGCAGAACGATTTCATCGACGGCTCGCTCGGAACAAAAGAGGCGGAGGCAATCGTCGGGAACGTCGAGGCGAAAATACGGAAATACGACAGGAAAGACGTGTTCGCGACGCGCGACACCCACCATGCCGGATACCTTTCGACGCAGGAAGGAAAGAACCTTCCGGTCGAGCACTGCATACGGGGAACTGCCGGCTGGGCTATCAGGGACTCAATCGCCACGCTCATTGACGGCGGGAACGTAATCGACAAGCCGACATTCGGCTCGACGGCGCTTGCGGAGAAAGTGAAGGCAATCGCGGAGGAGAACGGCGGCGAAATCGAGGTGGAGCTTTGCGGGCTCTGCACGGACATCTGCGTCGTCTCGAACGCGCTTCTCATAAAGGCTGCCGTTCCGGAAATCCCGATAACGGTCGATTCGTCATGCTGCGCCGGAGTGACGCCAGCAAAGCACGAGGCCGCGCTCGAAACGATGAGAAGCTGCCAGATACGCGTAATCTGACGGGGCAAAAAGGACGGAAAAAAATGAAAAAGACAAACGCGATGAGGATTCTCGACTCGGCGAAGATAAAATACGACGTGCTTTCATACGACGACGACGGGGAGCACGAGCTTTCACGTGGCGCGGCTGAGCGGATTGCGGAGAAGCTCGGGATAAACCCGGCGGCATGTTTCAAGACAATCGTCATGCGCTCGGAATCGAAGCAGATTTTCGTCTTCTGCCAAAGCGCGCTCCACGAAATCAACCTCAAGAAAGCACGGCAGGCGTGCGGCGCCAAGGAAATCTCGCCCGTAAAAAGCGACGAGCTTCTTTCCCTGACGGGATACGTCCGCGGTGGATGCAGCCCGCTCGGCATGAAGCGGAAATTCCCCACGTTCATCGACTCGAGCGCGCTTTCGTTCGAGAAGATTTACGTCAGCGCGGGAGTCCGCGGGGAGCAGCTTGTCCTGAGCCCGGGCGACCTCGTGAAAGCGGCGGACGCCACAGCGTGCGACCTCGTTCTTGAAGGCTGAAAAGGCGCGCCTGCCCGGAAACGCCCGGCAAAAGCAACCTTGCCCCCGACTAATTCTACAAAATCTCAAACTATGGTATAAATGTGCGCGCGCAATCTTTTTGGTTGCCGGTAAAATTGCAAAAAGCGCGTTTTTTCCACAGCCCGAACCCCGGCGTTCGGGCGTATACTACGGTCGGGCGGCGGGATTCATCGGCTGGTGAATTTCCGAGCCGCGGTGCAGGATTTTTGAATGAAAGCAAGGATTTTTTTTATGGCGGCGGCTGTCCTGTCGTCGGTTGCGGTTACGGGATGCCTTGAAAAAAAGGCGGAGGTACGGGAGGCTGATGCCGAGACGACGGCGCAGTCTGCCGAAATGCCCGAACTCATAAAGACGCTCAGCGAGGACGAACGGAAATCGATAGAGGGAAAGACCGCCGTCGTCATTCTCGGGCACGGCTACAACGAAGGAGCGGCGCGGGAGGAAATCATATCGCGCCTCGACGAATCGTTCGGGACGGAAAGCGAGGGCAAGGAAGGGATTGTGATGGTTCTCACCTTCCCCGACGACTTCAACTCGAAAATAACGACGCTCGAATCGAAGATAAAGGAAAAGTCGCCGCTGCTAATCGTCATCATCGGCGCGCCGGAAAGGACGCACCGCGCGCTTTCCGCCATCCAGGACAAATTCGAGGACGGGAACACCGGCTACCCGATATACTCGTTCTTCCCGCAGGACGACATTCTCGGGACGCAGTCGACGGCGGATCTCGTTCTCGACTACGCGCACAAGCCGGAGAACATCGAGGACACGCTCGGCGCGGACGAGACCGCATCGCAGGAAATCGACGTCGCAAAGATGGTCGAGAGCGCGATTTTTCTCGCGATAAAGAACGGGGGCGCGGGGAACATTCAGACAACGGCGCAGGAAATCGCGGGCGCGGAAAGAACGATATCCCCGTACGTCGATTCGGAGACGGGGCTTCATTCGAAGAACCATTTTACGTTTGAATAAGAATTCCTAAAGGCGGAATATGAACGAACTGAAGCAGCAGCACGACATGGTTATTTCCGGTACCGGGCAGGGAAACATCCTCGCGGAAAAAGACAGGGCGCGGATTCTCGTCGTATCGGATTCCCACGGCGGCAAAGTCATGTTCGCCTCGATAATCATGAAATTCGGGAAGGATGCGGACGCGCTCTGCTTCTGCGGCGACGGCATTCCGGATTTGCTCGGGATGCTCGAGGACTCGCTTTCGCGGGAGGAACTTTCGCGGAACATACCGCCGGTGATAGCGTTCGTGCAGGGGAACGGCGACCAATCGTCGTACACACTTCTGACGGACGAGCGCGTTCCCGTTTCCGTCCCGATACTGCAGACGATTACCGCCGCGGGGAAAAAGATACTGATTACGCACGGCCACCGCTACAACGTCTACATCGGGACGAAGGAGCTGAAGGCGGACGCGGAAAAACTCGGCGCGGACATCGTCTTTTACGGGCACACGCACATAGCGAACGCGCTCATAAAAACGAAAAGAGGCGGCGCGCAGGGAACGAAGCAGAAAATTGCGCTGATAAACCCGGGAAGCTGCTCCCTTCCGAGGGGCGGGCTGCCGCGGACGTTCGCAATCGTCGACGTCTTCAAGGACAAGCCGATTCCCGAGTACAGCTTCTACGAGGCAAAGTGGAACGAATTCGAGGAGCTGACGTTCGTCCCGTTCTGCCCGCCCGCCGGCGAAATCAATCTTTTTTGGTGAACGCAATCCGGTCGTGGCCGGGATACATCAGAGTCGAATCCTTTATATCCGTAAGAATGCGCCCGATGCTGCATTCCAGAAGCCTCTCATCCCCGCCCGGCATGTCGGTTCTTCCGACTGCGCGGAAAAAAATCGTGTCGCCCGTTATTATCATGTCGTCAGGTTCGTTGTAGAGGCATATTCCGCCCGGCGTGTGTCCCGGCGTATGCATGACGCGCCATTTCGCGAGGTTCTCCGAAGCTTCGCCTCCCATTTCCGGAACGCACTCGGCGAGCGTCATCCCCTCAGCCAAAAGCACGTCGGGCTCGCGGATGTTCGACACGAGCGGAAGGTATTTCAGGCTCCCGTAACCGAAGCGCGCGAGATGGTTCGCCTGATATTCCGAGCCGGCTTCTCCAATCATCATCGCGTCGTTCTTGTGGATTGCAAGCTTTGCCCCGGGAAATTCCGCCGACAAGGCGGGAACAGCAAAAATATGGTCGAAATGACCGTGAGTCAGGACAATAAGCACGGGGTCGAGCCCGTTCTCCCTGAGGAATTTGTTGACGACAAGCTCGTCGACGGTATCCATCTTGCATCCGGCGGGATCGACGACAAAAGCCTTGCCGTCGCCGACGGGAACGACGAACGTGTTCACCCCCAACGGCCCGCACACAATCCTGTGGATTTTCTTCTCTTCCATTTGTTCCTCCTCTCATACCACGGAAAACAAAAAAAGCCGTCCGGAAAAAATCTGAACGGCTTCATGAAACGGCAGAATGCCGGATTTTCGCTACTCGATATCGCTTGATGAAGACGACTTCGGCGCCCTCATCGCGAGGATTTCCTCATCGGTCATCTCGGAATAACTCTTCACCACCGTGACCTGCGGCTCCTCGTCGAACTTCTCCTCCGCGGCAGGCTCCTGCGCTGAAACGGAAACCTCCGGCTCGGAAAATTTCGGCTCCTCGCGGACGTCATCGGCGCGCGGGAAGCGTTCCTGCCTCGGCTCCTCAGCCTGCTCGTCTGAACCGATATCGGCGTCGATATCCTTCTGGCGGGAGAAGCTCACGCTGAGCTTGCGCCCGCGATAATCGTAGCCGTTGAGCGCGCTGATTGCCTTCTCCGCGTCGTCCTTGAACAGCTGGACGAACGAGTAGTTCGCAAGCACCTTGATGTCGCCGATGCGCTCCTTCTCGATTCCGGCGACGCTGATGAACAAGCCCACGATGTCGCGCGGGAAGACGCGCCTGTTGCGGCCGACCCCGACAAAAACAGTCGCGGCCATATCAGGCTCTATGTTGATGTGCTGGTAGCGCTCGTGGCGCTCGCGCACCTCGCGCTGCTCGAACTGCTGCTCGGCACCTTCGTCCGCCCTTTCGTGGTCGCGCTCAAACTTTCTTCTGGGGCGGAAATCGTCCCTGTTCTTGAAATTGTTGAAGCGGTAAATCGCACCGCTCGCCTGCTTCAGCACATACGCCGCAACGAAACTGCGCATCGTAAGGGGAACGTTCTGCTTGAAGACCTTTTTCAGGTCCTCGAACTCCTCAGGATTCGATTTAACCTTTGCTACTGCATCCTGAAGAAATGATGCGACCTGCTCCACCGTAACGTCTTCACGTCTGAAAGCCATAATAAAACTCTCCTCAAATTAAAAAAATCTCGCCACATAAAAAGAATGAATCTTCTCAAATCCCAACCCGAAAAGCACCTTCTCAAGCGATTCGGACATGAAAAAATCGGCGACAAAAAAAGTGCGGATGCCGTGCCCGCGCATAAAAGAAACGCAGGTCTCAAAAAGCCGCTCCGCGATTCCCAATCCATGGAAACCATCTTTGACAAAACAGGTAGTTAGAGTTGCTGACTCTCTTGCATCTGCCGGACCCGATGAGAAAAGAAGGCAGCCGACAAAATCATCGGACGCGGTGCGGCACACAAAACCGTCCGCACCGCCGATTTCCCCGAGCGCGCAGCTGGAGCGGATGTTCCAAAAATCCGCAAGCAAGACGCCGGCATCTCCGGGATAAGCCGCCTTCAGCTCATCTTCCTTCTTTTCCGAAAAAATCCTCAGCTCCGATTCGACACAACCGGACTCCGCCTTGCGGTCATACCGGCTGAACGAGAAGCCATCCGAAATCAGGCAGAGAGAGAGCGTATCCCCGTCAGCCGACTTCTCCTGGCTCCAATTCTCACGGAGCGAAGCATACCATTCCTCGACACGCGAACGCATTTTCCGCTCCTTGAAGCGGTGGAAGTCGCGCTCTATATCCGGATGGTTCTTAAGCACATTTTTAAAATTCTTGAACACCCCCCTGCCGTTCGACAGCACGCCGAGCAGCTCGTCCCTGACGGGGGAACTGCAAAGGCTTTTTGCGAACGACTCAAGAAGATTGAACCCGTCGGAAGAGAACCATTTCGGAAGAGAGTAAATGTCCTCCGGACGTATCCCCGAATCCTGCGCGGAATCCGAATCATACGACAGCGACGAGAACGGGACGACCGAGACGCCCTTCTGTGCCGAAGCGACAAGGACGAATTCCTCGGTCTGGTTCTCCATCGCGAAAATTATTTCGGAAATTACCGGTTCGGAAAGCGGGAACATGTTTTCTTCCGACTAGGCGTTCAAATCGCCGCGTTTCGTGACGATTTTTGAAATCAATCCGTATGAAAGCGCCTCATCCGCCGTAAGCCAATGGTCGCGGTCGCAGTCGGCGCGAACCTCGTCCTCGGATTTTCCGGTCTCGTCGGCGATGAGCTTTATGAGCTTCTCCTTCGATTTCGCGATTTCCACAGCCTGAATCTCAAGGTCGGTCGCAACGCCGCGCGCGACGCCGCCGATAAGCGGCTGATGGATAAGATAGTGGCTGTTCGGAAGCCCGAAGCGGCGTTCCTTCGGCACGGAAAGGAGGATTATCGACCCCATGCTGGCGATAAGCCCCGTTCCGATTGTATAGACGGGCGCGTTGATGAAGCGAATCATGTCGTAAATTCCGAATCCGGAATCGATTGAGCCGCCGGGTGAATCGATGTAGATGTAGATTGGTTTGTCCGAGTCCGCCTCAAGGAGAAGGAGCTGCTTGATGATTTTCTCCGCGTTCTCTTCGTTTATCTCCCCGCTCAGTATAATCTGCCGGGTCTTGAGGAATTTCTCCGAAAGCGAATCTTCCTTCTTCTCCTCTTTCTTTTCCTCTTCGTTAAGGATTGTACCCATTCTGTCTCCTCTTTCTTTCCATTCGGATAATATTGAAAAAAACAAGCGGATTTAAACGAAAATCCGCCTGACGTTTCTGAAAATATACTCGAATTACGTCTAAATGGCAAACCGTCGGAAAATCGCGCGATTCCGTCACGATTTCTGAATTGCGCGGATAATATCGCCGAAATCGGATTCGTAATCGCGGTACATCGGCATGACCTTGCGCCTGAATTCGCCGCGCTCCTCGTCGGAAAGCTCGATTATCGTGTTCTTGGCGCCGCGGACGACGCGCTCGGACTCCTCCTCGAATTCGAGCCACTTCCTGAATTCGAATTCCTGCGTCATTTTCGCGCACTCGCGTATGAGCGTGGCATCCTTCTCGCCGAGTTTTTTGAGCGTCTTCTCCGACGCAATCAGGACGTCTGGAACGTAGACGTGCTCCGTTTTCGTGTAGTACGGTGCCGCCTGGTAGTCGCCCTTGCTTTTGTACGTCGAGATGTTGTTCTCCGCGCCGTCGACAAGCCCGTTCAGGATTTTGTTGTAGACCTCGTTCGAGGGAATCCCCGTTATTCCGGTCGCGCCGAGAAGCTCGCAGAACCGCATCATCGCGGGCGACGTCTGGATGCGGATTTTCATGCCGATGACGTCGTCGGCACTATGGACGGGGCTTACCGAATAGAGCGAGCGGACGCCCGAATCGTAGAAGCACAGCCCCTCGATTCCGATTCCCGACTCCTTCATGCTCGAAAGCATCTCGTCGCCGATTTTTCCGGAAAGCACGCCCATGAAATGGTTCTTGTCGCGGAAAAGATACGGCAGATGGATGACGCACAGCTTCCTCACGCGGTTTGAGACGGGCGCGGAGGAGATGCGCGCGAAATCGAGGGAACCGTCGCACAGCGCGCCGAGCGCATCGCTCTCGTCCTCGTAAATCCGTCCGCCGGTGTACACTTCAATCTTGATTCTCCCGCCGGAACGCTCCTCGACGAGCCGCGAGAATTCGCCGCACGCGAGCGCCGTCGGATAGCCGTCCCCCTGCACCTCGGAAAGGCGGAGGACAACCGGGGCAGCCTTACCCCCGATGCAGGATTTTGCGATTTTAACGCAGAAAACAACGGCCGCAGCAGCGACGACAGCCGAAATCACCATCATTTTTTTCATGGCTCAATTCTACATGAAACAACACGATTTTTCAAAAAACGGAGCTTAAATTTGGGGCAGAAACGCGAGAGCGCCGCTTTCTTTTTTGCGCGAATGTTGACAACATCGGAAAATTCACGAAAATCCACAGTCTATGAAAAAGGTGTTTTTATTCATTCTCATCGGTGCCGCTTTTGCGAATTTTGTAACGGCACAGCAGACGGAACAGGGAACGGACTCGGCGGAACAAAGCGCGGAAATCCAATTCGACACCAGCGCGACGGCCGGGGCGGATTCCGGAAGCGGGGGATGGCTCCACGAGAACGACGGGGAAAAGCATTATCTTGCCGCGGCGGGCGGCGTCGTCGCATGGAACGTCCTTCTTTGCTCCTACAACAAGTACATATGCAACGCGCCCTGGGCGCAGGTCGGACCGGACATCTGGGACCATTTCTGGGAGAGGAAATGCGAGTGGGACAGGGACTGGTACTGGACGAATTTCGTCCTCCATCCGTATCAGGGAAGCTTCTACTATATGATTTCCCGCGGCTCGAACCTCAACAGGCTCGAGTCGCTCGCGCTGACGACGCTCGGCGATTTGTCGTGGGAATTTCTGTGCGAGCGGAACGCGCCGTCCTTCAACGACATGGTCTACACGTCGCTCGGGGCGTTCTGCGTCGGCGAGATGCTCTACCGGCTCTCGCTCGAAGCGGACGAAATCCACGACCTTTTTGGAATCGCGATTAACCCGACGCGGCTCTACACGCAGCTCGTGACGAGGCAGAAACCGCGCGGAAAAAGCGGGAACATCCACGAGCTGTCTCTTTCCGCCGGAATCGGAAACAGCGTCGGTCACACGAACCTGCTCGGCTACAAGGGCGACTACGACGCGACTGAAATCTATCCCGTGTTCGCGACGCCGGAGATTTTCATCGCGTACAACGACCCGTACGGGCACGACTCAAACGACCCGTACAGCCAGTTCGAATTCAGGTTCTCGGGCGCGATGGGAAAAGGCTCGGGAACCGGCTCGGACTGCAACTTCGCGGAGCTTGACAAGAAGCTTTTCTACGACATACGAATTCTCAGCGACGGAATGCTCGTCTCGCGCGCGCCCGACTTCGGGGAGAACAAGGACACGACGGTCGGAATCGTGATGGAATACGACTTCGACTGGCATTCGTACTACCTGCTTTCGTCGCTCGCGCCGGGATTCGCCATAAAGCAGCGCATACGGGGGGACGACGCCTCATTCGAATGGCAGGCGCACCTCGCGGGAATCATCCTCGGAACGAGCGATTTCTACTATTACAGAAGGGATTTCGACGAGAAATACGCCGTAGACAACAGGGAAGGAACGTCCGCGCCGTACAATTACAACATCGGAGCGCAGACAATCCTCCGCGCGCGCTACCGCACGGAAAACGGGATGTCTCTCTCGGCGGGGTTCCGCGGATACGCCATGTACGATTTCTACAACCAGCTCCAGTTCCTCATCTCGGGCGAGCGGGGAACGCAGGCAGGATGGGATTTGGTCGGAATCGCGAACATCAGCGCGGAATTCCCCCTTTCCAGGCGCGTCCGAATCGGATTCAACGAGGAGCTCTACACGAAATACGCGATATACAGGAACATCGACGACGTCCTTCAGTTCGTGAACAACGCGACGGTATTCGCGAAGCTCCAGCTGCGCTAGAGAATTCGATTTTTATATTCGCATGGCGCCGTCAGTAAAAACGGCGATTTGCCCTTTCTCATTCCGAACGTGATTTCACGGAAATCGGTTCGGAATGAGACCGAAAAATGCGGGAAGCGTCGTTTCCTTAAGGCTGCATTATGGAAGCACGCTTCATTGAGTCAAAAATCGTGATATACTGTTCCGCATGAAATTTATCAGCACAAGAAATCCAGGACATTCTGTGAATTTCGAGACGGCGGTTCTCGACTGTATCCCCGCTGACGGCGGGCTGTACGTTCCAGAGGAAAGCGCGGATCTCCGCAGGTGGATTCTCTACACCGACGAGAAGACGACATTCGCATCGATAGCAGGCGCCCTCACGTCGGCGTGCATAAACGAGGAATTCAGCCCCATCATATGCGAGACAATCGCGTCGAAGGCGTTTCCGTTCGCGCCGGAACTGAAGCAGATAGACGAGCGGCTGTTCACGCTGAACCTGTTCAACACGCCGACGGGAAGCCACAAGGACTTCGGCATATCATACCTCGTCAACTGCCTAGAGACGATTCTGACGCTGAAAGGCCGCGAGGCTGTCTTCCTCGACGCGACAATCGGGGAGCTTGGGGCAAGTCTCGCACGCGCGCTCAAGGGAAAGAAGCACATAAAGGCGGTACTCCTCTACCCCACGAAACCGGAGCCGAAAATCAGGGGGCTGTGCGAAAGCGACTTCGTGTGGAACGGCGGGAACATCCTCCCGATTGAAATCGACGGGACGGAAGCCGACTGCCACAACATCGTCAGGAAAATCTTCGCGGACAGGAAGCTCGTCGAGTCGTTCAGGCTCACGGTCGCGAACACCGCAAATATCGGAAGGCTTATGCCGCAGTCGTTCTTCTATCCGTTCGCGTTCTCGCGGCTCAAGAAGCTCGTCTGCGGAGACATTTTCTACGCGATGGCGCCGGGAAACTACTCGAATCTCGTCGCAGGATTGTACAGCTGGCAGCTCTCGCTTCCCGTAAACGGCTTCATCTGCCCGACGACAAACGAGCTGAACCTTGATTTGCGCGGTAACTGCGAGGTCATGGATTCGATTGTCGATTTCAGCGGCAGGGAACCGTGCGACCCGGCAAGCCCATCGAACCTGGAGCGGCTCGAATATGTGTTCGACGCGAATTCGATGATGCTCAAGCATTTCATCTTCCCCGCCGACGTTTCGGAACAGGAATCGGCGGCGGCGTGCCAGGAGCTTTTCATGAAATACGGGCTGCACGCGGGAAAGGCGACATCGGAAGCATTCGCGGCGGCAAAGAAGAGGAGCGGCATGACGAGCGAGGACGACGCGGCAGTCGTGCTCGTGCGGCGTGACCATCCGGTCTTCTCGTCCGATTTCATAAAGCACAACATCGGCGAGGCGCCCGACCTTCCCGATAACATACGCGACATCCTTTCGCCGTCAAAAACGGGACGGAATCTCGTCTCGGACGCAGGAGAAGTCATCAGGACGATGGAGGAATTCCTGTAACGGAACGAACGCGCAGGAAAGGCGGAGGCTCGAGAAGAATTCGGAGAGCCTCCGCTTTTTTTTCTGCGAAAATCGGCCGTGTTTCCACAAAAAGCGCATGCTCCGCCCGCGCGCGATGATATTCCGCCTTGCATATGAGGGGAAGACTGATTCAACTACAGAATGATATAATCGCATCATGGAAAAAACACAATTCACACCTTATATTCCGGCAGACAGGATAACGCCGGAATTCACAGCAACATCGGTAATCACGGGCATAATACTCGCGATTGTATTCGGCGCGGCAAACGCGTACCTCGGGCTTCGTGTCGGAATGACGATTTCAGCGTCGATTCCCGCTGCAGTCATCGCAATGGGCGTGACGCGCATCATCCTCAAGAAGAATTCGATTCTCGAAAGCAACATGGTCCAGACAATCGGCTCCGCAGGCGAATCGGTCGCGGCAGGCGCGATTTTCACGATTCCCGCGCTGTTTCTTTGGGCGAAGGAAGGGCTTATCGGCGAGCCGAGCCTCCTCACGATTTCCCTCATAACGGTCTGCGGCGCTGTTCTCGGCGTCCTTTTCATGATTCCGCTCAGGAATTCGATAATCGTTCAGGAGCACGGAACGCTTCCCTACCCGGAGGCGCAGGCGTGCACGGAAGTTCTTCTTTCAGGAGAGAAGGACAATTCCGGAGCGAAGGCGATTTTTGCGGGAATGGGATTCTCCGCGGTCGTCAAATTCGTCATCGACGGGCTCAAGCTCGTACAGGGCGCGATTTCCGTTCCAATCGGATTTCTGAAGACGGAATTCGCGACGGAAATCTACCCCGCCGTCATCGGCGTCGGCTACATCTGCGGAATCAAGATTTCGTCATACCTTTTCGCGGGCGGAATCCTCGCATGGTTCGTCCTCATCCCGGCAATCATCACTTTCGGCGGCTCAAGCACGATTTTCCCGGCGACAGCATCGATAAAGGAGCTGTACGAGAACGGCGGCGCGGGCGCGATATGGTCGAGCTACATCCGCTACATCGGAGCGGGCGCGCTTGCCGCCGCGGGAATCATCAGCCTCATAAAATCGCTTCCGCTCATCGTCCGCACGTTCACGAGCGCGCTCGGCGGCTTGTCGAAATCCGCCGCAAATGGAGCTGACCGCACGGAAAAGGACATCGACATAAAATTCGTCCTCGCAGGATGCGCCGTAATCGCAGTCGCAATATGGCTTCTCCCGCCGATACAGGCAGGAATCATAAGCGCCATTCTCATCGTCATTTTCGGATTCTTCTTCGCGACGGTCTCGTCGAAGATGGTCGGCCTTGTCGGCTCAAGCAACAACCCGGTCTCGGGAATGGCAATCGCGACAATCCTCATCTCGACGATTCTCCTCAAGGTTTCCGGCGACACGGGAAGCCACGGCATGGTCAGCGCGATAACAATCGGCTCGATTATCTGCGTCGTGGCGGCGCTCGCGGGCGACATGTCGCAGGACCTCAAGACGGGATTCCTCCTCGGCGCGACACCGAGAAAGCAGCAGATTGGCGAGCTTATCGGGGCCGTCGTCTCGGCGCTCTCTATCGGCGGCGTGCTCATCCTCCTCGACAAGGCATGGGGATTCGGCTCCAGCGAGCTTTCCGCGCCGCAGGCAACGCTCATGAAGCTTGTCACCGAGGGCGTTATGGACGGGAACCTCCCGTGGGCGTTCGTGTTCCTCGGCGTTTTCATCACGATAGCGGCTGAAATCGTCCGCATTCCGTCGCTCGCCGTCGCAATCGGAATCTACCTTCCGCTTGAGCTGACAGCCCCGATTATGATTGGCGGCGTCATCAGGCACGCAATCGAATCCCGCAACAAGGATTCCGCGAAGGAAAATTCATCGGGCGTCCTCTTCAGCTCGGGGCTTATCGCGGGCGAAGGAATAATCGGAATCATCCTCGCGCTCATCACCGTCCTCGGGCTCGACGGCGCAATCGACCTCTCGTCAGCCAACACGGGAACGGTAGGCGGAGTCGTCGTGCTCGCGCTCATCGTCGCCGCAATCACGAAATTCGCGCTCGTCAAGGCACGCAAGTAGATGAAAAAAGCCGCGAACCTCCTCGACCTCGTCCCCGTTCCGGACGGTCGGCTCAGGACGGAGGCTGACGAGAACGGGAACGCGACGTTATTCGTGGAAAACCGCGGCGCGTTCAACTTCGTCATGCAGAAAATTCTCGGGAAGCCGAGATTCACGCAGATTCACCTCGACGAATTCGGCTCGTTCGTGTGGAAAAATATCGACGGGAAAACGACGGTCGGGGAAATCGCGCGGAAGCTTTCCGAGGAATTCGGCGACAAAGTGGAGCCGCTGCACGCACGGCTCGCCTCATACATGAAGACGCTCGAACAGTGCGCCTTCATCACGATTCGTCATCATGACTGAAAGAGAGCCGCCGTCCGGAAAAACGGACTGAGCGAAAACAAAAAAGGCTGCCCGAAACGGACAGCCTTTTTTTCAGCTCATGTTATTTTGACGAGCGGCGCCTCGTCTTTCTTCCGTCGATTACGGGCGGAAATTCCTTGAGGAATTCGCCGAGCTTGAATTCGGATGCGTCCTTCGCGGAGGAAATCGCGTCGAACATCTTGAGGATGCGCGCCGATTTCTTCTTTCCCGCGCCGAGAAGGAGAATCTCGTGCGCGATGAAAATGCTCGAATCCATAAGCTCGCTCTTGAACCAGACCGTTCCGTCGTATTCGTTCGCGCCCACGAGAAGCCCGGCATCGTCCCCGCCCGCGATGTTCCTCGCGACAATCGAGTTTGCCTTCGCCTCCTTCTCCGTCTCGCCGAACGTCGGCTGCTTCTTTGCCGCAAGCGTGAACGCGCGCTCGAAGAAATTGTACGTCACGAACTCGCTGACGTTCGCATTCTTGAGGAATTCCGAGATTTTCCGGTACAGCGCCCATTCCTTCGCTGCCCCGCGGAGGGCGAGGTCGGCGACCATCGAATAGACGACCGCGAAAAGAAGCCCCTCGTTCTGGGAGAGGATTCCCCCGGCAAGGAACGTCTTGGGAGATTTCGTCGAGAGCGCAATCTGCTTCTCGACGACGGCGGAATTCTTCCTGATTTCCGCGGCGGTGCGTACGATGTGCGCCATCTTCCGCTTGAACTGCGCGAACTGCGTTTTCGGCGAGGCGAGCCGCTTAATCTTGCGCTTGCCGCTTGCCGAAATCGTTTTGTTCGCGATTTCGTAGAACGAAAGGAGGTTCTCCTCGACGAGCGCGCAAATCGAATTCACGTTCGCACGGCGGATTTTTGAGCGCCTCAGCTCCTTCATCGTCAGGAGAAGCGAGCGGACGGCATCCTCAAGCCCCGGAACGAAAACCTTGGAGAACGATTCGTAAAGCTCCTTGTACCGAAGCTCCTGCCATGCAATCTCAAGGTCGCGGATTCCCCGTCCGTCGAGGAACGCGCAGAGCGTGGAAAGCTTCCCGTCAACGTCCTGCTCCTGCCGGAAGTCGAGGAGCACCTGCGTCTCGAACCCGTTGAGCCCGATGAACATTCCCTCGTCTTGAATCTGCCGGCATTTTCTGACGAACCAAAGACCGCTTCTCTGCTCGCGGAAAATGAGGTAGTAGTCGTCGCGCTTCGAAAGCCCCAGCCCGTCGGCGAGCGAGCGCGACACGAGCTTCTTGTCGTTGTCGCCGGGCCCCGTCTTTACGGCGTACTCGCACGACTGCTTTATCCAGCCGAACGCGCGCTCGTATTTGTTGTTGTAGAACACGAGCGAGTATTCCGAGCCGCATTTGTTCGAGTACGCGAAGACGTTCTCGTTGACGCTTCCGGCGCACCACACATCGTAGAAGAGGAAATCATCGACGCCGGAAAAAAGGTAGCGTTTGTGGAGCAGCGGGAAAATCTCTCTTCTGTGGCGGTCGAGGAGGTATTCGTCGGGCTGCTCGTCGCGGTATGCGCGCGTATATTCCATCCCGTATTTCTCCTCGAACCCCTCAAGCTGACCGTGCCCGAACATCGGCAGTCCCGGCATCGTCGCCATAAGCGTGCAGACGCCGAAATACTTGTCGCCCTTGCCGAACTGCGCGACGGCGGTCTCCTCGTCGGGGTTGTTCATGAAGTTGACGTATCGTTTAAGCACCTGCGGGTCGAACTGAATCGTGTTCTTCACCGTCGCGCGGTACTTGAAGTTCTCCTCCTTCTTGAGCATGTTCATGAACGCGCTGTTGTAGACGCGGTGCATTCCGAGCGTGCGCGTGAAGTAGCCCTCCATCATCCAGAACGCCTCGGCAAGGAGGAGCGTGTCGGGAACCTCGCGGGCAACGCGGTCGACGACCTCGCGCCAGAATTCCTGCGGAATCGCATCCTCGAACTGCTGCGGGGAAAGCGCGAATTCGCTTCTCGTCGCGATGTCGCCGCCTTTTCCCGGCTCGGGATACCAGAGGCGCTTTATGTGCTTCTTCGCCAGAACCATCGCCGCGTCGAACCGTATAATCGGGAAATTCCGCGCGACATGGAGGATTTTCTGCATGACTTCCTCGCGCGCCTGCGGATTCAGGAAGTCTATCTGCGCGGTGTCGTTCCACGGCATTCCAGTTCCGTCGTTCCCGTGATAGATGTAGCGCGTGTCGCCGCTCTGGGTGTCGACGCGCTTGAACACGACGGCGCAATCGCTTTTCGAATAGTAATGGTCCTCAAGGTATATTGCCACGCGCGGGTCGTGGCTCAGATTCGGGCCGTTGAACGTGTACTGCGGGAACGGATTGTCGCGGCGCTGCACGAAAAGGTCGGGGCGCTCGACGACCCATCTCGCGTCCATTCCCGTGTGGTTCGGAACCATGTCGCTCGCAAGCCTGATTCCGCGCTGCCAGAGCCTCGTCCGGAGGTTCTCAAGCGCGCGCCATCCGCCGAGATTCTCCGCGATATCGTAATCGTCCAGAGAATACGCGCTCGCCGCCGCCTCGGGATTCCCGCACAGCTGCTTTATCGTCCGGCTCGCGGTGCTTCTCTCCCAGATTCCGATGAGCCACAGCCCCGTGAAGCCCTCGTCGCGGAGCAAATCAAGCTCCTCATCGGGAATCTGGTCGAGCCGCCTAATCTCGCGGTTGTACTTCTTCGAAAGCTGGTAGAGCCACACGAGAACCGTTTTCGCCATCAGGACGACGTTCGGCATCCAGTCGCTGTCCGCGCTAAACCGCTCGTACTCGCGCATGAGGTAGTCGTAGTTTGGGGGAGACATGTCCGGGCTTCCGCCGTTCGTCGGCTTCCACTCCGGCTTCCATTCCTCGGAAAGTATGTCGATTCCGCCGAAAAGACGCCTGAGCCAATAATCCTCGCCCTCTCCCTCGCCCGGAAGGAACAGCTCCGCCCAATGGACGCGGACGTAATCGAGCTGCTGCTGGAGGTTGTCCGGCGCATACGCGACAGGCTCCTTCAGGAACGTTATGAGGTCGTGCGAGAAAGAGCCGAATTTCGGGAGGCTCGCGAAATACTTCTTCGCGACTTCCCACGCCTTGTCGTAAACGGGATTCTCGCGCAGGTTCGAATCGTCAAAAAGCACGCGGAACGGCTTGAACGCGGGATTCTCGTTCGCGAGGCGGAGCATAATCATCTCCTCAAGCGCCTGCTCCCTGTTCGTGCGCACGCGCCCCGTCTTGCGCTCCGTCATCTCCGTGTCGAGGAATTCCTTTACCGAACACTCGCCGTTGTAAACGCATGTCGGAGGAAATTCTTTCGTGAATCCGACGATTACCGACTCGATGCCGTCCTCGCCGAGCGCTGATTTCAGCTCTGAGTGCAAATCCGTGAACGCACAAGCGCAGCGCTGCCGCCGGTAAATATAGCACGCAAGATGGAAAATCTCGTCAAGAAGCCCCATCGCGTTGAGGGTGCCGGCAGATACCTGAGCCTGATTCTGGCTTGCCAGGTACTTGTTGAACCTGACGGCAAAAGCCCTGACAGCGCCTATGTTCGCGAGAATGACGTTCCCGCTCGACTGGTACATCGAATCTGAAAAACCGCACGCATCGCGCACTGCCGCAGCAATGTGGAATTCATTGTACGAACATCCACCGAACAGCTCCGAATCAGATTTCATCATTTCCTCCTTTTTTTCATGGGGACGCGGAAAGCGGCAAAAACGCGCAGCCGCGCCATACTTTTTTTTATTCGGCGTTTTCCGAAAATCCGGATTCCGCCATTTTTTTAACTACCGCCGTGAAATGCAGCATTTTCCGTGCGGATACATTTTTCGATAACGACATCATACCCCGAACGCAGCACGGGCATACGCGCCTACTTGTCATGAGATTCCGCAATGCTTCTGATTTTTCCGACAAGGGACTCGTTTGAGCGGAGCGCGGAGACCGTAACGGGCATTCTCCACGTCCAGTTGAATTCGGACACCGTTCCGGGAATGTTCACGCGCTCGGCCGATGAATCGGGCAAGTAGAGCGAGTCGTCGAGGTAAAGCCAGTCCTGCAGCGGATTGACGAGCCAGACGCCGCGCGTAGACGCGCACGCCGAAAGCACTTTCTCCGCGATGACAGAGTCGAACGATTTCCAGCAGTCCTCGTCCCCGCCGAGGAACGAACGGCAGAACGCGCCGACGGAATCCTTCTCGGTCTCCCACCACTGCCTGAGCGTGGACGAATCGTGCACGCTCGTCGTCACGAGGCTGAGCTTCCGATAATCGGCGAATTTCTCGTACGGCTGCCCCGGCTCGCTCCATTTCCTGCACCAGCGGATTACCTTCAGCCCGAGTATGCCGAATTTCTCCATGACGCGCGGCATTTCCTTTATGACGACGCCCAAATCCTCTCCGCACGGAACCATTTTCGTCGACGGGATAAGGGCAGAGAAAATCGTCTCAGCCTGCTTTCCCCATTTCAGCTCCTCCTTCTCGGCGTTCTCCCTGAAAAGAGAGAGGAGCGCGTCCTTCTCTCCCTGGTCGAGCGAATTCCATGCGCGCGTATCGCTGAATTTCGCATTCGGGACGAACAATCCCTTCTTGACCTCGATGAGCGTCCTGTTGTGCCACCACGCGCACAAAAGCTCCGTAAGCTCGCGCTGAATCTGCTCGTCAAGCCCGAATCCGGAAAGGGAGACGGCGCGGATGTCCAGCTCCGACTTGAAGTCGCGCTTGAAGAGCCACAGCTCCTCGTATCCGATTCTCTCGCAGAACACGGAAAGAATCGCGTGCGCCTTGTCGAAATCGCCCGTCCGCCTGAAAAAATCCTCGGTCGAGATATGCGGCTCCTTGAGCCAGCGGATACGCTCCTTCGAGAAGCCGTATTTTTCGAGAGTCGCCGCGGAAATCGACGAATATGGAAGATGGATTCCGAATTCGGCCGTCCTGTCGCCCTCGGGAACGCCCCAAAAGCGGAAGAACCCCGGTATATGGTCGAGACGGTACGCGTCAAAGTAGCGCGCCGCCTGCGAGAGCCTCATCTTCCACCACGAAAAACCGTCCTTCTCCTGCGCGGCCCAATCGTAAACGGGGAATCCCCAGTTCTGCCCTTTCGGATTGTCGCCGTCGGGCGGTGAGCCGGCGCGGCATTTCTGGCTGAAAAGAGACGGCGTCGCCCAAACGTCGCAGGAATCGTCGTTGAGGAGAATCGGAAGGTCGCACTTGAGCTTGACGCCCATCGCCCGGACCTTTTCCGCGGCACCGGAAAGCTGAATGTGGGCGCAGTACTGCTCCCACGCGTAGAAGCGGTGATTGTCCTTGAGCCGCTCGTCGTACCAGCGCCCGAGAATCTCCTCGCCTGAAAGCCCGACATCCTCCCGGCTCCATTCCTTCCAGCTTGCCTGATTGTATTTGTCCTTGAGGTTCTTGAAAACGCAATACGGCTTGAGCCATTCGGCATTCTGCTCGACGAACAGCGAATATCCCGGCCCATATTCCCGAATAGAGGACTCGTCCGTGTTCATCATGCTGAAATAGATGCTGCGCAGAATGGATTCCTTCAACGTCCTGATTTTCTCATAATCGAACCTCGGCGCGGCAGAAAGCTCCTTGAGCTTGTCGTATTCGGCACGGCATGACGGATTGTGGGACATGCACCTCTCGAAACCGGGAATGTCTTCCATATTTATGAAAATCGGATGCAACGCGAACGCGCTCAGACTTGAATAGGGGGAACTGTGCGTTCCCGTGTCCAGAACAGGAAGGAGCTGGATTATCGACAGCCCCGCCATCTTGCAGAATTCCGCGAATTCAGGGAGAGAGGTGTACTCGCCGATGAAGCCGGACGTCTCAGTCCTCAAGCCTCCGAGGGGAACGACGACACCTGTTGATTTTTTGATTTCCATAAAGGAAAGTATACCACGCTTTCAAATGCTCCGCACAGATATTCACGGCATATATGGAAAATCTGACATTATTTTGCGGGAAAACGACATTGCGAGCCGTAATTCCCCGCAAAAAAACGGGCACAACCGAGCGCTAATTCTGCTTCGACTCGCACCACCGCGCGAATTCCTCGTCGTATTCCTTCGCGAACATCGACCGCTTGTTCCCGAACACGTGTTCCCTCAGCTCGGAGAACCAGCAGACGACGAACGAATCGGAATCGATGTCGAGCTTATCGCGGAAAGAGAGGCGCAGCGTCTCGGGGTCGTAATCGAATCCGACGCCGGAGACGAGCTTTTTCCCGCCGACCATGACGAGCGGCTCGCCGCTCACGTTTCCGTTCAGGATTATGACGGGCGGGTTCTCGTACTCGCCGCGAATTCTGAACACGCGCCCGGATTTGAGCGCCGATTCGTCGCTGAAAACGATGGTCCCGCTCACCGAATCATACGAATACGATTTTTTCGGGATGACGACGCCGGAACCTGAGCCGAAAAGATGAAAAGCCTCCGCCTCGGTTCCGTCGACGTAGCTTACGGAATGGATTTTCGTGAAAACGCACGACGTGTTGACGCTGTTGTCCTCGGAAATCGTCGTGTCGACAAAAGTGCTCACGCCTCCGGAAACGCCGGTGGACGCGCACGAAAAAAACAATGCTGAAGTGAAAAAAAATGCGATAAATTCCCTAGTACCCATGCGAAAAGTATACCATGAAAGAGCGAAACGTCCGAGAGGCGTTTTTTGCAGCGGCACCAGCTCCTATTCTTCGCGCGCATACATCCCAGAAACAGTGCCTGACATGGTTTTATTGTCCGCAGAAATTCTTTTTCGCGCGCTCCGCAACAGCCTTCGTCTCGACAGCATTCCAGGCGGCATTTACGATTCCGGGAACGACCGGAATTACTTTCCATATATTCACCAGACCTTTTTGCCCGAATTTCGTCAAAAAGCGGAATCCGATTTTCTGATTTATCTTCACGAGAATATGCCCGGGAAGTTTTTTCAGCATGTTCAGCGCGATTTTTTCAGAAGCTTTCAGACCGACCTGCTTCACCAAATCGACAATTTTCAGCCCGACCAGGCTTGTGTAAACGAGCGTCTTTACCGCATCCGACTGTATGTCATACCCCCGCATATACGCAATCGCGCAAATCATCCGCATCTGAACATACAATCCCGTCGTGATGTCGGCGGGAATGCTCACGGGCAGCGTTATAAGCCCTCCCAATCCCGTCAAAAAGCCCGTTGTCGCCAGTTTCGCGACTTGATTCGAGACCATATCATCAACAGCCTTCTCCTTGTCGCCGGCAGCCTGCCTTATATATTCCTCGGCGAATTTTTCAAGCGGCTCCGAAAGCGGATGCACGCCGGAAATGACTTTCCCATACACCGCTTCAAGGACGCCGAGACCTTTCTGCCCATTCTCCACCACAGACACTTCACGACTCATATCAGCACCTCCGCCCGCATTATAGCGCGAAACGTCCACGAGGCGCGATTGGCGCGCGTGCGAATTGAGCAACGGGGCGATTCGCTGTAAAATCGAGGAAATTTTTTTACTGAAGGTTTCATCGAAATGGAAAACTCAAAACGCACCGTGACTTGCGGTGAACTCAACAAGTCTGATGTGGGCAAGACCGTCGTTCTCAACGGCTGGGTCCACAGGAACCGTCTGCTCGGCGGTCTTTCGTTCGTTCTTTTGCGCGACCGCTACGGGCTTACGCAGGTCGTCGTCGGGGACAAGGCGAGCGACGAAGTGAAGAAAATTGCCGCGTCACTGAAATCAGAATACTGCGTCGCGATAAAGGGCGTCGTCGCCGCGAGAAGCGAGAAGGACGTGAACCACGACATGGCGACGGGAGAAATCGAGGTCGAGGCGGAGGAAATCGAGATTTTCACGACGTCGGACGTTCTTCCGTTCCAGATTGACGAAGTGCGGCAGAAGGACGGGACCATCTCCCTCCCGAACGAGGACATCCGCCTCAAATACCGCTACCTCGACTTGAGGCGCGAGCCGATGCAGAAGAACATCATCCTGCGCTCAAACGTGACGTTCGCGACGCGCGAATACCTCACGTCGCTCGGGTTCCTCGAAATCGAGACGCCGACGTTCATCAAGTCGACGCCGGAAGGCGCGCGCGACTACCTCGTCCCGAGCCGCGTCCACCCGGGGAAATTCTACTCGCTTCCGCAGTCTCCTCAGCTCTACAAGCAGCTTTTGATGGTCTCCGGATTCGACAAGTATTTCCAGATTGCCCGCTGCTACCGCGACGAGGACGCGCGCGGAGACCGCCAGCCGGAATTCACGCAGATTGATATGGAGATGAGTTTCACGAACCGCGAGGAAGTTCTTTCGACGACGGAAGGGCTGATGCGCCACATCTTCAAGAAGACGCTCGGATACGACCTTCCCGCACAATTCGACAGAATCAGCTGGGACGACGCGTTCGACCTGTACGGAAGCGACAAGCCGGATTTGCGCTTCGGGATGAAGATGCAGGATGCCGCGTTCATGGCTGATTTGTCGGACTTCAACGCGTTCAAGGCGGGCGCGGCGAACGCAGACAAGTCGATCGAGCGGCACAAGCGGAGCGGGCTCAAGGCGCTCGTCGTGAAGAACGTCGCGGACAAATATTCGCGCAAGGCGGTCGAGGCACTCGAGACTGTCGCGAAAATCAACCACGCGAAGGGCTTGGCATGGATGAAGGTGAACGCCGAGGGAAAATTCGAGGGCGGAATCTCAAAATTCTTCGCCGGAAAGGAAGATGAAATCTGCAAAAAACTCGGCGCGGAGAAGAACGACCTCCTCCTTTTCGTGAGCGACGAAAAATGGCAGACGGCCTGCGTCGCGCTGGGCGCCGTCAGGAAGCAGCTCGGAAAGGACCTCAACCTCTACGACCCCGCCGACGAATTCCACTTCGCGTGGATAATCGACTTCCCGTACTTCGCGTGGAACGAGGACGAGAACCACTGGGAGACCGAGCACCACATGTTCACCCTCCCGCAGAAAAAATACTGGGACACGCTCGAAAGCGACCCGGGAGCTGTCAAGGGCGATTTGTACGACCTCGTCCTGAACGGCTACGAGCTTGCCTCAGGCTCAATGCGTATCAACGACCCTGCCCTCCAGCAGAGAATCTTCAAGATTGTCGGCTACTCGGATGAGCGCGCGAAGAAGGCGTTCGGCTTCCTCGTCCAGGCATTCAAGTTCGGAGCGCCGCCGCACGGAGGAATCGCACCGGGACTCGACCGCCTCGTCATGCTCATGAGGCACGAGGAATCAATCCACGAGGTCATCGCGTTCCCGAAGAACAACCTCGCGGCAAGTCCGATGGACGAATGCCCGAGCGAAGTGGACGAGCAGCAGCTCAAAGATTTGCACATCGTCTGCACGGAAAAGGAATCCGAATAGGAATCCGCGCTGAATAAAACATCCCTCCGCCCGCGAAAAACGACACCGGGCGGAGGGATGTTTTGTTTTGGGGCGGCACTTCCCGTTTTCAGCGGATTTTTTCCATCACGGACTCAGCCG
Organism: Treponema saccharophilum DSM 2985; assembly: GCF_000255555.1. Taxonomy (GTDB): domain Bacteria; phylum Spirochaetota; class Spirochaetia; order Treponematales; family Treponemataceae; genus Treponema_D; species Treponema_D saccharophilum. Next base: position 65,563 of record NZ_AGRW01000052.1, on the reverse strand, counting down.
AATCGAGAAGCGCGCCCGCGTTCCGGCTGACGCGGGTCATCTCGTCGGACACGGACTCGTTCTCCTCCTTCATCGCGGAGAACTGCGCCGCCGTTTTCCGGACGCTTTCCGTTATGCCGGACAAATTGTCGCCAATCGTATGCCCCAGCGAATTCTGGCTCTCTATCGCCTCCGCCATCCTGCTGAAATTCCTGCTGACGAGGGAGCCGCTTTCCACGATGCGCTCGAACGAATCTTTGACGACGAGCGCATATTTCCGCATCTCCTGAACCATTCCCGTAATCTCCCCGATGACGTCCGAGACTTCCTCCTCGTGCTCCTGGCTTTTCTCCGCGAGGTTGCGGATTTCCTTCGCGACAACGGCGAACCCCGCGCCATGCTCGCCCGCGTGCGCCGCCTCGATTGCCGCGTTTATGGAGACGAGCGCCGTCTGCTCCGTGACGTTCGAGATGAAATCGTTCGCGTAATGGAGCCGCTCCGCGCATTCCGACAACGCCCCGATTTTCGCGTCGAGCTCAGAAAGATGCTCCGCGCCTTTTCCCGAGCTCTCGCGCAAATCGCTCGCAGACTGGATGGAATCGGCGCGGGACGAATCGAGGACGCGGATTTGCTCAAGGAGCGAGGAGATGTGCTTTTCGGACTCCTCGATCGCGGACGTCTGCTCGAACAGCAGGTCGCCGAGAATCCGTATCGAGCCGAGGTTCGCGCTCACCGATTTCCTGACCTTGCCGACGATTCCAGCCTGCGACGACGCGTCGTCCTTCGTCTTCGCCATCACCGCGCTCATCGAGCCGAGAATCCGCGAGAGGAACAAATTGAAGACGGTTATGATGAAAACTGCCATGAGAACCAGGACGAGGGAAATGACGGGGAGGATTCCGCTGAGCATCTCGCCCGCAGTGTAGGGCTTGTACGCGACGAGATACCAGCCGACGGTCGGGACGCTCCGTATCTCGAAAACGCCGCCCGACGTCACGAACGAAATTCTGTCCTCGATGCCGCCTGCCGAAACGCCGTCAAGCTCCGGCAAAAGCTCCGTCACGGAAACCTTCTTTTCGAGGATGCGCTTGTCCGTCGTGCCCGTAACCTCGCCGAGATGGTTGAAGAAATACATCGAGACGTCCGGCTCGATATCCTCGTACAGCGAGTCGAAAAAGCCGTCGAGCGGAATTCCCGTCCCGCAAATTCCCGCCGGATGCCCGTCGCCGGAATTCACCACGGCATTTATCCAGAGGTTCGTCTTCTTCAGCTCGGAATTGTAGTTTATGTTGAAGTTGTACGGTTTCCCGCATTCGAGCGTCATGGAATACCAGTACTGCTCCGGCTCAAGCGGATTGACGATGTATGCCGGACGGCAGTCCGAATAGAACATTTTGTCGGTGTCGGAAACCCAGAAAACGGAATTGCTGAGGAACGAATCCTGAAATGACGCGAATTCCCTCACCGCGCCGTCGCGTATCCTGTCGTCGTACGGATGCACCATAAAATCGAGCACGGCGGGGGATTTCGTCATCTGCATCACGAGCGCAATCTGGCTGTTCAGCCCGCTTTCGAATTCAAGAGACTTCATCTGCACGAGCTGCGCGAGGCGCGCACATGTACTCTGGTTGAACGAGTGGCGCGAGCCGAGAACGACAATCATAACGGCGACAACTGCCGTCGCGATTATGAAAGCCGCGGAGAAAAAAAGAATCTGCGAGCGATATGATTTTTTCCTGAAAAATTCCATGACACCATGATACTTTAGAATCCGCAAAATGCAAAAAATACAATGTAAAATGTTTAGACCTGTTCTGAAATTGTGGTTTCCGAACAGGCTTCTTGAGTTGTCGGAACATCGCAAAAAAACGGATTCTTCTCCGCACGGAAGCCCGTGTCAGCGCATCTTTTCCGAAAAGCAAAAAAAATCCGCCCGAAACGCGGGCGGACACATCTGTCTGCAATGACGCGGACCCCTGTCACTTCACGGCAGGAGCATTTGAATTCACGACGTAGCTTTCCCCGTTCGTGAACGGCTCAATCGCGACAATCTTGGAAAGCCACCCCTGAGCCTCGGACTTTGTCGTGCACGGCCCGACGCGGACGCGGTATTTCATCTTGCCGTCGGAGTCAATCGTGAAGACCTCCGCCGGCATCTTGTTCTTTATGAGGATTGCGCGCGCGCTGTCCGCCTTGTTCTTGTCCTCGAACGAGCCGACCTGAACCCAGAATTTGTCCGCGAGCGCGCCGCTTTTTGACGCGGAGGTTTTTGCCGAAGAAGCTTTTTTCGCGCCTGACGAAGCCGGCTTCGACGATGCCGTCTTTGAGGGGCGAGAATCCCTGTCCTTCGACTCAATCTGCGCCGCGGTGAAGTCGTTTTGCGCCGTCACGCTCGGGCTTTTCACGATGTTGTTCAAATCAATCGTCGTATCCCCGTCATCCGAATCATTCCCGCTGCCCTCGAAGTCGGACGGAAAGACGCTGTCGGCGACCGGTGAGGAAGCTTTCGGCTCGCCTTCCTGGGGAGCAAGCCCGATTCCGTCAAGCGTCACCACATCGGCACTTTCCGCGCCGCTCGTGCCCTCGTAATCGGAAGCGAACGGGGAAAGCGGGGTGTCCGAATGGTACGCACCGTCCGGAATCGCCCCGGAATTGATGTCGCTGACTATCCATCCGCTCGACGCCTCGTATCCGGAGCGCTGGTTCTTCCCGCTTTTGCTTATGTCAGATGAATACAGAATTATCGCCGCGCCAACGACGACAAGGAGGAACACTCCCGCCGCCGCCATTATCCACAAAGTACGCCTCTGGTTGTTGTTCTGGTTTTTGTCGCTCATTTTTCCCCTCGTTTCGCACGTTCGATTTTTTCCATGCATTCCGCGATGTTCCGTTCCAGAACCCGCAAATCTCCCGTGTTTTTCACCCTATATGTATCGGCATTTGATTTTTTATATTTAGAGAAGAGATTTCTCTGCGCCCAAAATCGGGCAAGAATCCGCCTGAACGGAAGCGCGTCCCGCCGGCGCGCCCTCAGAAGCCTGACGAAAAACGGCGCGTCGACGAAAATGACGGCGTCGCATTCGGCAATGCACCCGATTTTATGGAGGACGGTCGCGTTTATCACGGCATCCTGCCCCCGAGCGCGGCATCCGGAAGCGAACGCGCGGAGCCTCCTGTCGACTTCAGGAAGGACAATCGCCTCCTGCCGCGAAAGAAACGCCTTTTCAGAGAACACGAGCGCGCCCAGGCTCCTCCTGTCGAGCGAACCGTCCGGGCGGACGAGCCGAATCCCGCGCTTTTCCGCATCGGCAGAAAATTCCCCGACGATTCTTTCCACGACGGACGAATCCCCGAGGATTTCATGGACGACGGAATCCGCATCGACCGCGGCGAACCCTTTTGCCGAAAGGATTTCCGACGCGGCGTTTTTCCCCGCCGCCATTTTTCCCGTAACGCACAGTATCAATGGAATTCCCCCCATTTCTTCCCCACCTCGACGGAGACGCGCAGCGGGACGGAAAGCCTGTACGCGTGCTCCATCTTGTCGCGGACGAGCGCCACCGTATCGGAAATTGACTTTTCGTCGTCGTCGCACTCGAAAATCAGCTCGTCGTGCACCTGAAGGATGAGCCGCGCACCGGTCGGGTTCTCGGAAAGCGCGTCGTCTATGTCTATCATCGCCTTCTTCACGATGTCGGCAGCGCTTCCCTGAATCGGGGAATTCTTCGCCATGCGCACGGCAGCCTCGCGCACCGTCTTGTTCGAGCTTGCGATGTCGCGGATTTCGCGCCGGCGCCCAGAAATGGTCGACGTGAACCCGGTCGATTCGGCATCGCGCACCGTCTTTTCGAGGAATTCCCTGACGCCCGAATAGATTCCGAAATACGCCTTTATGAATTCGTCCGCCTCGTGGAAGCCGATTCCCAAATCGCGGGCAAGGCGGTACGCCCCCATCCCGTACATTATCCCGAAGTTGAACGTCTTCGCGCTGCGCCTCATCTCCGCCGTCACCTCCCCAATCGGGACGCCGTAAATCAGCGACGCCGTCGATTTGTGCACGTCGACGCCCTCGTTGAACGCGCGGCACAGGTTCTCGTCGCCGCTCAGATGCGCGAGGACGACAAGCTCAATCTGCGAGTAGTCCGCGCTTATGAGGACTTTCCCGCTGGCGGCGGTGAACGCGTTCCGAATCCGCCTTCCCTCCTCCTCGCGAACGGGAATGTTCTGCAGGTTCGGGTCGCGGCTGGAAAGGCGCCCCGTCGCCGTTCCCGTCTGCATGAAATTCGTGTGGATGCGCGACGACGAGTCGACGAGATTCGGGAGCGCCTCGACGTACGTGGAAAGGAGCTTCGATTTTCCGCGGTAATCCAAAATCTTCGCGACGAACGGATTGTCGACAAGCTCCATCAGAGACTCCTCGTCCGTGGAATATCCGCCGCTCTTCGTCTTCCGCTTTCCCTTCAGCCCCATCTCCTCGAACAGGACGACGCCGAGCTGCTTCGGGGACGCGATGTTGAACGAATGCCCCGCCGCGTCGAATATCTCCCTTCTGATTTCGGAAAGCGCGCGGGAAAGCTCCTCCCGGTATGTTCCGAGCGCGCCGGTGTCGAGATGAACCCCGGCCGCCTCCATGCCCGCGAGAATCGGGAGAATCCGCATTTCCGTGGCGAACACGCCGGAAAGCCCCGCCTCGGAAAGTCTCCCAGAAAGGACGGAATACAGCTGGAGCGTGAAGTCGGAATCCTCCGCGCTGTACTGCGCCGCGACTTCGACAGGAACGTCGGCGAACGTCTTCCCCCTGTCCACGATTTCGCTGAATTCGGTGCCTTTGAGCGAGAGAATTTTCTCGGAAAGGCTCTCGAGCGAGAACGAATTCTTCTCGCTGCGCCCCGGCTCAAGAACCCACGCCGCAATCATCGTGTCGAAAACGCTGCCGCACGGCGGGAAAACGATTTCGCCGTCGTCCGCGCCGCCGGAGGAATCCCCGTCATCGAGGCAGGCGAACAAATCGAGCTGGCCGTCCTCGCCGGCTTTCGCGCGGCTGTTCCTCTCAGCCACGCACGGGCCGCCTGAAAAACCGTTTGCGGCGAGAACCTCGATGTCGAACTTCGCGTTGTGCATGACAATCGTCGCGCCGGAGGAGAACAGCTTTTCGAGGCAGGCGAACGCGTCGTTTTTCTGCATCGCGCCACCGCCCATCAGCGGCACGTAGAATCCGCTTCCCGCCTCAAAGCTGAAGCTGAACCCCACGATGTTCGCGCTCCACGTGTCGAGCGAATCCGTCTCCGTGTCGAACGCCACGACGCCCTTTCCGATTGCGCAGGAGAAAAGCGCGGAAAGCTCGTCCTTGTCCCTGACGATTTTATAGTCGCCCTCGTTCTTCTTCAAAGGAACAGACTCGCTTTCACTATCTTTTCCGCGCGAAAGCTCGTCGAACAGCCCCGCAGCCTTCGGGAGCGAGAATTCGCGGAGCTTCTTCGCCGCCGCGGAATAATCGAGCGAGGCGACGGAAAGCGACTCGAACGAGAACCCGTCGCCGAGCGGAACGTCGTAGCGGAGGGCGACGAGCTTTTTGGAGAAGAACGCGTTCTCCTCGTCCGCGCGGACTTTCTCGCCGACAGCGCCTTTTATCTCGGACGAATGCTCGTAGAGCGCCTCGACGGAACCGTATTCCTTTATGAATTTCACCGCCGTCTTCCCGCCGACGCCCTTGACGCCGGGAACGTTGTCGGCGGTGTCGCCGGTAAGGCTCAGGATGTCGCAGATTTTTTCCGGAGGGACGCCCCACTCCTCCTCGACGAGCGCGGAATCGACTTCCTCCCACATCTTCGTCTTGTCTTTTTTTCCGGGACGCAGAATCCCCACGTTCCCGCCGACGAGCTGGAGCAAATCCTTGTCGCCGGAAAGGACGAAAACGCGGAACCCCTCAGCGGATGCCCTGCGCGCGACCGTCGCGATGACGTCGTCGGCCTCGAATCCGTCGGAGCGCACCGCCGTTATGCCGAGCGCCGCCATTATCTCCTCAATCCAGGGGAACTGCGCCTTCAAATCGTCCGGCGTCTCCTGCCTGTTCGCCTTGTATTCCGGATACATCTCGTGCCGGAACGTGGGAACGCGCGAGTCAAGCGCGACGACGAACATGTCCGGCCTGAAATTCTTCAGCGTCAGCGCGAGGTTGTTGAAAAAGCCGTGAACGGCGGAAATGTTCTCGCCGGCCCTGTTCGTAAGGGGCCGTTTCACGAACGCGAAATACTCGCGGTATATAAGCCCGTAGCTGTCGAGAATGAACAGCGTCTTTCTTCCATCTTTCCCGCAATCAGCCGGCGGGTTCCCCGAAAAATCCAAACTTTCCATAAAACGCATTATATGATTTATAGGTGAAAAAGTCGTTCCCGCCAAAAAGCCCCGTTCGAAATCGCGCGAGATTCATGTTAAAATGATGGTTCCAAAAAAGCCGGCGGTTTTCCGGCAAAAACGAAGAACGGAGAGAGCGATGTGCCGAAAATCAGACGCGTCCGGAAATCCAGTTTTCCCGCGCACGAACAGTGACAGGCGTTTTTTTTCAGTCCGCATGGGAAAAACGCGGAACCGGAAAATCATCGCGGCGGCGGCGCTCATCCTCTCCGCAGGGACGATGTCCTGCGAGAAAAGGCAGCGCGAGCCTGAGTCGCGGGAAGCGCTGGGAACCGTCTGTTCCGTGAACCTTTACGAAAGCGGGACGGAAAGCAAATACGGCAAGATTTTCGCGCGGCTCGACGAGATAGACGCGCTCTTCAACCTCTCGTCGCCGGCATCGGACATTTCGCGCGTGAACGCGGCGCGCGGCGCGCCGGTCGAAGTCGCCCCCGATTTCATAAAAGTCCTGTCCGAGGCTCTCGAAATCGCGCGCGTCACGGAAGGCGCGTTCAACCCGGCATTGGGCTCCGTCACGGAACTCTGGCGGAACGCGAAAATCCACACGGACAGGATTCCGTCAAAAACGGAGATACGGAACGCGCTCGCGCACGCCGATTTCCGGAAAATACGGCTCGACGAGCAGGCGGGAACGGTCTGCATGGGAGACGCCGAGGCGAAGCTCGACTTGAACGCGATTGCGAAGGGATTCGCGGCCGACTCCATCGCGGAAATCCTCGCGCAGGGAAACGTGAAGGGCGCGACCGTCAACCTGGGCGGGCACATATACGTGTTCGGCACGAAAAAGGACCGCTCGCCGTGGAAGCTCGGCATAAAGAACCCGAACGCCCCGGAAGGAATTCCCGCGGTCTCGATATCGGGGCTGCAGGACACGGCTGTCGTCACGAGCGGAATCTACGACGGATTTTTCACGAACGGAAGCGGCGACAAAAATGCGGGCGGCGTTTTCTTCCATCATATAATCGACCCCGAAACGGGGTTCCCCGCCGACAACGGAATTCTTTCGATGACAGTCGTCTGCAGGAACGCGGCGGCGGCGGACGCTCTTGGCACGGCATTCTTCGTCATGGGAAAGGAAAAATCGTTCGCGATGATGGGCGAAGGCGCGTTCGACCCGGTTGCGGGGGGAAGACCGCTCGCGGTCTCCATAACGAACGACGCGCGCATATCGGCATCGCGCGGGCTTGAGGGATACATCGGCGTCGTCCTCAACGATTATACCATATCATTCCGATAATAAATTCAGACCATCGCGCTCCGGGGAAGCCCCGTTTACAGATGAATTTATGGGCGCGGTTATATCATCAGCAAACGATTTCCGCTTTTGCCGGCTGATTTTGCGGGGATTCGCGCGGATTTCATCGGGAGGAAGAGTATGGATTTTGAGGAACCGACCATCGAGCAGCTCGAATACATGGTTCGAATGCTGAACAAATGCACGGACTCGTTCATCTTCATGTACGACATAAACGCCGACACGTTCATCATATCCGAAAGCGCGCGCAAGATTTTCGACTTCCCGTTCGAGAAATTCGACAACGCGCTCGAGGAGCTGACGAGGATAACGCACAAGGACGACAAGACGGCGTTCTCCAACGAGATTGAGCTGATAAAGACGAACAGGAAATTCGAGCTGAACATGGAAATCCGCTGGATGAACAGGCTCGGAAGGCAGATTTGGATAACGTGCAGGGCGAACCTGATGCCGACATCAAACCCGTACACGAAAATCCTCATCGGCATCGCGGAAATCACGAACGACTCCGACAAATCCGACATCATCACGGGGCTCGCCACCGAATCGCAGCTCAGGAGCGACTTCGCGCTCATGAAGACGAGCGTGGACACCGTGTCGGGCTTCATGCTCAAAATCGACATCGACGACATCGGGACGATAAACGAGCAGTACGGCTCAAGAATCGCGGACCTCGTCCTGGCGAAAGTCGGAGAGGGATGCAGGAGGGCGTGCGACGGAATCGCAAAGGCGTACAAGGTCAGCTCGTCCGAATTCATCTGCATGAACCTCACGGGGCTTTCGGCGCTCGTCGCGCAGAAACTCTACGACAACATCAAGCGCGAAATTTCCAAGCAGGACCAGGGGCTTGGGCGCGACATCATATTCACGATATCGGGCGGAATAGTCGCGTTCACAAACGACAACTCGCATCTTGAGGCGTTCACGAGAAAGCTCAACTACACGCTGTCCGTCGCGAAGTCGCACGGGAAGAATTCGTTCGTCACATTCAACGCGAACGACTACCAGCGCCACCTGCGGAACCTCAACCTGCAGGAAGCGCTCAGGGACTCGATAAAGAACGATTTCCGCGGGTTCGAGCTTTTCTACCAGCCCGTCATCGACGCGAAGAGGATACACCTCGACGAGGACAAGACGGTGCTGAACATCATCGGGGCGGAGGCGCTCCTGCGGTGGAGCCATCCCGATTACGGAACGCTCATGCCCGACGAATTCATTCCCATCCTCGAGCGGACGGGAATGATTGTCCCCGTCGGAAGGTGGATTCTCATCAAGGCGTTCTCCCAGTGCCGCGAATGGAACAAAATCCAGCGCGATTTCCACATGAGCGTGAACATATCGTACGTGCAGGTGCAGAAAAGCGACATACTCTCGGACGTGAAGACGGCGCTCCTCAACACGAAGGTCGAGCCGCACAACATAACGATGGAGCTTACGGAAAGCGGGTACATCGACAACGCCAACGCGCTCCAGGAGCTTACGGAATCGTTCTCAAACCTCGGGCTTGACGTCGACATCGACGATTTCGGGACGGGATACTCGAACCTGCGCTACCTCCAGTACCTGCACGCCTCGACGCTCAAGCTCGACTACACGTTCGTCCACAAAGCGGCGCACGGGAACGACGGCGACAACAAGGTCATCAAGCACATCACGCAGATGGCGCACGAGCTGAACATGAAGGTCTGCATGGAAGGAATCGAGACGAAGGAGGACATGGAGAAGCTTCTCGAATACGGACCCGACAAATTCCAGGGATTCTATTTCGGCTGCCCGATGAGCGCGGTCGATTTCCGCGAGCACAACATCCGGCACGACTCGACCGCGGACATCTACGAAAAGAACAGGAGCGACGACCTGCTCGGCGAGCTCCAGAGCATCTGAAAAACGCCCTGTCAAAAAAACGCCCTGCCCGAAACAATCGCGGGCAGGGCGTCCTTTTTTCCATGGCCGTCAGGCGGCTCGCGAAAAAATGGAACGGAACCTAGATGTAATGCCTGATTTCGTTGTGGTCGATGGTCCTCGTCTTCACAGCAGTTATGTAGCTTCCGTAAAGCGCGCTCGTGACGTCGAACAGGGCGGCGAACGAGCAGAGGACGGGCGCGACCGGGCGGAACAGCAGGTATCCCGCATCAAAGCCGCGACCGTACATCGTGCAGAGAATCGTCAGCGCGACGAACGTTCCGCCGGACGGAAGCGAGCAGAGCATGAACGAAAGCCCGAACGCCGACATGAAAAGCCACACAACGTCCTCGACCTTTATATCAAGCCCCGAATACGAGCCGAGAATCGTCACGAAGCAGATTGAGATGACGAGCGACGTCCCTCCCCTGCTGAAAATCGAGAAGAACGGGAACGTGAAGCTGTTCGTCTCGTCGCGGATTCCGAGGCTCTCGCGGCCGTGCCTCATCGCAATCTGCAGCGATATGTTCGAGTCTCCCGAGAAAAACGACGCGAGAAGCGGGCAGATGCTCGCGTACAGGACGCGGAACGGGCGCGGGTCCTTGCAGACGAGCCGGATGACGAGCGGGCAGACGACAACCGCGAAGATGACGAAATCGACGGTGAGCAGGATGACGAGCGGAACGAACGTCCTCGACTCGAAATACGGGCGCGCGGAAAGAATCCAGTTGCACGAGACGGCAATCATCCCCACGGAGAACCATTCGACGAAAAAGCTCGAAATGCCGTAGCACAGGCGCGAAGCCGACTCGAAAAGCGAGATTACCGGCTTGGACGAATCCTTGTCCGACGCGCAACCAGCCCCGGCAAAACCGGCGAAAACGAACGCGGGAAGAAGGTAGACGCCGTCCTTGAGCGCGTCGAACCCGGAATACGGGAAAATCTGCATCAGGAGCGAGCGGATGCTCACCGACGGAAGCTCCGTCATCCGCTCGCCCGTTATCGGAATCCGCGGGATTTTCACGATGAGCGCGGACATGATTCCCATGACGAGAAGGATGAGCGTGAACGCGAACACGAGCAGAATCGTCCACGACGACGTTTTCAGGAGCGTCCTCGAATCGCGCAGCCTGAAGAACGCGTAGGATGCGCTGAAAAAAAGGAGCGGCATGAGCGAGTAACGCCCGAACCGCACCGCGAATTCGGAGATGCCCGAAATGACGACGCCGACCGACGACACCTTCGTCGGGAGGATGAAGTACGCCGCGATTCCGAGCGCTATTCCAATCAGATATTTTATCCAGACTTTCATAATGGGCGAATTATATCAAATAAAATGTGCGTGTGGTATAATCGGCAGAATCATGGAAAAGACACTGCTCATCGCCGGCAAGGAGCTTCCTGACGGAGAGATGTTCGCCTCGGGGGCCGTGACAAGCGGGCGGAAGACGCTTATAACGAGGCTTCCGCAACCGGGCGACGATAACGAAGGGCTGAGGACATCGACGAACGGGATTCTCAGCGCATCATGGAACAGACCGTCCGCGCTTTCCGCGCGCGCCCTCGTCCTCAAAGCCCTGAACGAATTCGGGCATCTCGACGAGTGCGTAATCGTTTTCGACGAGCCGCACCTCCTCCAGAAATACGGCGACATCGCGAGCACCGCGGAGAACGTCCGTATCATCGAGGAGCTTATATCGAGCTACCAGTACATCGCCGCGGAGATTACGACGCGCGTGCAGAAGCAGATTCGCAACGCGTCGCAGTTGTCGACGGAGGAAAAAAGGCGGCTCCGACTGGTGTTCCTCCACAAGACAAACCATTCACTCGCGCAGGGAATCCTCGAAAAATCGACGGACAAGCCGTCTTCGCCGTTCCTTTCGGCGGCATCAGCCGCGTTCAGGGCATACGCGGAGAACATCGCGGCGAGCCTCGTCGAAAGCGACGACATAACGCCGCTTCTCGTCACGTGCGACGAAGGGAACGACATGCACGCAAACGACGCAGTTCTTTCGTCGTGGCTTTTCGGATATCTCGACCAGCTCGACTCTCTCAGGAGACCCCTGTCGGCAAAACAGCGGCTCTCATGGACAAAGGCGGGGACAAAAACCCCGGGAGGCTTCGGATTCTTTGGGTAATACGGCAATCGGACTTGAGGTCCACTTCATTCTTGTATGCGCGCTCCGGATTTTTCTGAGCTTCTGCGCGGGGCTTATCCTCGGGCTTGAGAGGAAGCACCGGCAGCAGGTTCTCGGAATACGGACGCTTATCCTGATTTCGGAGTCGGCGACGCTCCTCGGAATTCTCTCGACGTTCATAGTGAAAGCCGCCGGTGCGGGAGATGCAGCCCGCATCGCGGCGCAGGTCGTAAGCGGCTGCGGATTTCTCGGCGGCGGCGCGATAATGAAAACGGGGCTGAACATAAAGGGGCTCACAAGCGCCGCAATCATATGGACGGCGGCGGCGACGGGACTTTCGCTCGGCTCGGGGCTTTATATTCCGGCGATTCTCTGCGTTCTCGTCGCGGTGATTTCCCTCGTCGGCATCGAGAAATTCGAGCAGAAATATTTTCCCGCCGAGCGCTCGAAATGCCTCCGCCTCACGTTCGACGTCCAGCCGGGCGCGCACATCGACACGGCGGAGCTGAAATCCGCGATAGAGCGCAACGGCTTCACGGTTTCCGACATGAACATGAGCCGGATTATCGCGAGCAACATGATGATTTTCCATTATTCGGTGAAGTCGCCCAAAAAAGACGACTTTTCCGCCCTTATTGACGAGCTTTCCAAAATCGGGGCGCTGTCGGAATTCTCCATAACCGACTGATTTCCCGCGCGGACAAAAAAAGACGCGCGTTTTTTGCGCGCGCCTTTTTTTTGAGCCGGTGAATCACACGGTGAACTGCGACATCTGATTTCCGATGTCGGCGATAGATTCCCTCATGCGCGACGAGATTTCCGAAAGCTCGTTCCCGCTTTCGCTCACGCGGCTCGCCCCGGACGACATTTTGTCCATCGACTCCTTCATAATCCGGCTCGAATCCTGCAAATCGTCCATGTTCCGGAGAATTTTCTTGTTCCTGTCCGCCATGTCGCGCGCCGCGCTCGTGACGTCGATGGTACTGTCCTTCATGCGCGCGAGCATGTCGATGACCTGCTGGGAGCCTTCGGTCTGCTCAACCATCGCAGCCTTAATCTGCTGAACGAGCTCGTTCGTGTGCTTGATTTCGTCGGTGACCGCCGTGAACGCGCCGCTCGAATCCTGCGAAGCCGACACGACTTCCGCAATCGACGACTGGATGCTCCGCAGCTGCTCGCCGATTGTCTTCGACTGCGTAGAGGACGTCTCGGACAGCTTCCTGATTTCATCGGAGACGACGGCGAATCCCTTTCCGGCATCCCCCGCATGGGCAGCCTCGATTGCCGCGTTCATCGCCAGGAGGTTCGTCTGGCTTGCGATCGACGCGATTGCGCTGTTCGCCTCCTGAAGCATCCTCGACATTTCCTCAATCTGAGAGATTTTCTCGTTCACCGCGTGCTGCTTCGACTGCCCGTCGAGGGAACGCGATTCAAGCTCGCCGAACGAATCCGCCATAGCATCGACAGTCGAATTCACGGAGCGGATGTTCCCGACCATCTCCTCTACGGAAGAAGACGCGGAGGAAACCTGCTCCGCCTGCGCCATTATCATCTTGTCGAGCCTGTCGATGTTCCCCGCCACGTCGTCAACGGCGCCCGCCGCCGAGCGGACGCTGCTCTCCTGCGAGGACATCGACGCGCCGACGTCGTTTATGCTTCCGATTATCTCGCTGATTGCGCGCCCCACATTGTCGGCCGCTCCGTTCATGTCCCGTCCGACCACGCGGAGCTTCGACTCCGAATCCTTAATCTCGGACGTGATGCCCTGGAATTTCTCGAGGAACCTGTTCACCTCGGCGACAAGCTCGTCGAACACGCGGAAGACGGAGCGCCTTCTCATCACGACGCGCTTCGTAAGGTCGGCGTTCCCGCTCGAAAGGTCGGCGACGGCACCCTTGAGGATGCGCAGCTGCCCGATTATGCTCAGAATCGTCACGGAAAGGAGGATGAAAACGGCGATGATTGCCAGGCTGATGAGGAACGGGAGCGCGGCGAATTTCCGGAACGACGCGTTGTCGTACGGAACTTTCAGCACGAGATGCCACTTCACGAGGTCAAGCGGCATGATAAGATACTCGCCGTCGCGGGCGCTGGATATCGTCAGCGAGGACGGAAGGGGGTCGATGCCCTTGAGGTGCGGCATCCGCTCCACAATCGGGATTTTCTTTTCTATAATCGAAGTGTCCCTGCTTCCCGTAATCTCAAGCTCGTTGTTGTAAAGGTAAATCTCTATGTCGGAATCAAGCCCGTCGACCATCGACTTGAGCATGCTCGAAAGCTCGATTCCAGTCCCGACCATCCCAATCGGAACGCCATTGTCGCGGACGACGGCGTTCACCCACAGATTGACGACGTTTATCTGCTGGTTGTAGTTGATGTTGAAGTTGTACTCGTCCGTCTTGTAGAGCGTCATGTTGTACCAGTATTCGCTAGGCAACGACGGGTCGACGACGTACTGCGGCTTCATGTCGTTCCAGAAAACCTTGTCGACGTCCGACGTCCAGTAAATCGAATGGCTCGAAAAGGAATCCCTGAACGACTCGAAATCGAGGAACGCGTTCATCTTGAGCATCGGGTCGTCGGGATCCTTCAGGTATTCCTTGACAGAGCGCGTCTTGACGAGCTGCCGTACGATTGTCAGCTGCTCGCTCATGCGCATCTCGAATTCCGTGCAACGGAGTCGGGCGGCAAGCTCCATCCTCGCGTTCGCGTCAATCCTGAACATATACTGCGAAATTTTGTTCACGATAAAAATGTCGCAGACAAGAACAAGAATTCCCAAAGCAATTCCCGCAAAAACCTTCCTCATTTTGGGCATAAACGTCCTCCATAAATAAAAACAGTCATGAAAACAGCTTCCCGAGCAGGTTCATAAAACTGCGATGCCAAAAAGACAGAGCCATTTTTGCGTTTTTGCCCGCATTCCCCGAACGGAAAACATCTAATTATAATTAAAATAAGAATTATTTAACATAATTTTTATAGTTCGGATGTTCTTTTTATCGAAAAATTTCGCCACGACGGACGGATTCCCGCCGACGCGATTTCATGGCGGAAGCCGCATGGGGATTACAAAGCAACGGCGGAATGCTAGAATGACCGTTCTATGAATTCGACGAACAGCAGCCAAAACCGATTCGAAAACCCGCTCATCGTGCAGAGCGACAGGACGATTCTTCTTGACGTGCACGCGCCCCGCGCCGACGAATGCAGGCACGCGCTTGTCCCGTTCGCGGAGCTTGAGAAATCACCGGAACATTTCCATACGTACAAGCTCACCCCGCTCTCATTGTGGAACGCGGCGGGCGCGGGATTCAAGCCTGAGGATGCTGTGCGCGTCCTGAACGAATACTCGAAATACGACGTCCCGCAATCGGTCGCGGTCTGGATTTCCGAGACGGCGGGAAGGTTCGGCAAGCTCAGGCTCGTCCCCGCCCCGGGAATCGACGTCCCCGAAAAGGAAGGGAGCGCGAAGAAAATCCGCGAGGACTACCTCTACCTCGTCACGAAAAACCAGAACGTGTTCCGCGAAATCAACGCGTCGCGCGTCGGGAAAAAATACCTTGCGCAGTGCGAGTACGTTCCCGTGTCGGCGGAAACAGACAGTGAGCTTTCAATAACGGACGAGGAGCGGAAATTCTGCTTCTCGATGCCGCTCACGCTCCGGGGGACGATAAAGCAGGAGCTTCTTTCGATGGGCTGGCCGGTAAAGGACGACGTCCCGATGAGCGACGGCGAGCCGCTTGAATTCTCATTGAGGGCGACGACTGCGGCGGGAAAGCCGTTCAGCGTGCGACAGTACCAGAGCGAGGCGGCGGACTCGATTGTCGGCGACAAGGGCGCGGGAACGGGATTCGGGACTATTGTCCTTCCGTGCGGCGCCGGCAAGACGATTGTCGGGATGGCGACGATGGCGCTCCTCAAGACGAGCACGCTCATAATCACGACGAACATCAGCGCGGTCCACCAGTGGATTGACGAGCTCGTTGACAAGACGACGCTCACGCGCGAGCAGATTTCCGAATACACGGGCGAGTCGAAGACGATAAAACCCGTAACGGTGGCGACGTACCAGATTCTCACCTGGCGGCCGGAAAAAGACGGGCCGTATCCGCACTTCTCCCTTTTCCGACAGCGCAACTGGGGGCTGATTGTCTACGACGAGGTGCACATGCTCCCCGCGCCAGTTTTCCGCGTCGTCGCGGAGATTCAGGCGGTGCGGAGAATCGGGCTGACTGCGACGCTCGTGCGCGAGGACGGGTGCGAGGGGCACGTCTTCTCCCTCGTCGGGCCAAAGCGCTACGACGTCCCGTGGAAGGATTTGGAGCATTCGGGATTCATCGCGACGGCGGAATGCATCGAGGTCAAGGTTCCGCTTCCCGAGAGCATGGAAATCGAGTACGCAGTTGCCGACCAGCGCAAAAAGCACAAAATCGCGAGCGAGAACCCCGCGAAGGAATCGTTCGTCAGGAGAATCGTGGAATCGTCGCCGGACGACAAGATTCTCGTCATCGGGCAGTACATCGAGCAGCTCCAGTCAATAGCGCAGATGCTCGGCTGCCCGATAATAACGGGGCGCACGCCGAATTCCGAGCGCGACGAGATTTACCGGAAATTCAGGACGGGCGAGATTTCCGTTCTCGTCGTGTCGAAAGTCGCGAATTTCGCAATCGACCTTCCCGACGCGAGCGTCGCAATACAGGTGAGCGGCACGTTCGGAAGCAGGCAGGAAGAGGCGCAGAGGCTCGGACGGATTCTGCGCCCGAAGGAACGGAAATCGCGCTTCTTCACGCTCATAACGAGGAACACGACGGAGGAGGATTTCGGCGCGAACAGGCAGAAATTCCTCGCCGAGCAGGGATATTCGTACAGAATTGCGCGCTGCGAGACGGAGGACGACCTTGACGACGAGCTTTCCGGCGGTGCGGCAATCGGATACTGCGGGCAGTGACGGCTTTTAGGAGGAAAATCGGATGACAGGCGAACAGGCGCGTCATGCGCAGAGGATAGTCGAATGGAGGGAATCGCTCGCGACGATGGGCGACGCGCAGTTCTTCGAGCTTATCAGGATGTACCTCGGCGAGCTGAAATCGCCGTTCAACAAGCAGAACCTCATCGAGGAGCTCAGCTCCTTTTTGCGGAAGCCGGACAACAAACGGAAAATCGCGGAGCTTCTGAGCGAGTCCGACATCGAGGTCGTCTCCGCCGTCAAATTCATCTCGGAGGCGACGCCGCGGAAAATCGCGGACTTCTTCTGCGGCAAATTCACGTTCTCAAAACTATACGAGCGGATTCTGAACCTTGAGGAGCGTCTTGTCCTCTACAAGCACGGCGACTTCCTCTTCGTAAACCCGCACCTCGACGAGACGCTTTCGACAATCGCGACGAAATCCGTGCTCGCGTGGGAGTCATGCGTCGAGAAGGAGAACACGAAGGAAGGGTTCAGGCTGTCGCCGGAGCTTCTCCTCGCGTTCGCCGCGTTTGTCAGCGAGAACGGCGACATATGCAAGGCAGACGGCTCGTTCAAGAAGCGGGCGGCGGCGGACATTGAGGCGCGCTTCCAGTGCGGGCAGGCCCCGATAAAGCGGCTCAAGGATGCGTTCGAGAACATGTCAATCCTCGTGACGAACAGCTCCGGCTCGCTTTCCGTTGACATGCCGCGATTCCGCTCGTTCGCGCATCTTCCCGAGGCGCTCCAGTACGCGTACATCGCAGTCTCGTCGCTCGGACGGTTCTCGCGGCGGATGCTCGTCCAGCAGGCAAAGCTCCTCATCGAGGTCCTTCTTTCCGTCCGGACGGGATTCACCAAGGAGAACATGATACGGACGATGTACCTGGCGACGGAGAACACGCGGCGGGACGGCGGCGAGGAAGCGTTCGGCGCGACGGGACGGTTCGCCTCGATTCTACAGCGGGCGCGGAAAACGGAGGCGGAGGCGGAAAGCGACGGGCAGAAGGAAAACGCGTTCGACGAGATGAAGCGGACGGGATGCGTCTTCTCGTCGTTCGAGCGGCTTTTCGATTCCGCGCTTGAGCTGGGGCTCCTCCGCATCCGCGGAATCGACTGCGACAAGAACGACATTTTCGCCCCGATTTCGGGAATCGGAGATTTGCTTGCCCCGCCGTCGGGCACGGAGCGGAAAGTTCTTTCGATTGACGCGGCGTTCAGCGCGATGGTTTTTCCGGGACGCCCGCTCATCGCGCTCATCGACCTTGCGAATATTCTTGAGCTCAGGAAATTCGACACCGCCGTCTCGTTCGAGATTACGAAAAAATCCGTGACGCGGGCATTCAACGCGGGGATGACGGAGGAAAAGATAAGCGAGGTTCTGTCCGACGCGTGTATGCACGAGCTTCCGCAGAACATCGCGGTTTCGCTCGACGACTGGAGGAATTCGTTCTCGTCAGTGTCGCTTTTCAGGGGGTACGTTTTGCGCGTGAGCGAGGAGAAAATCCCGCTCGTGACGAAAAATCCCGCGCTCGCGCCGCTGATTGCCGAGACGCTCGCGCCCGGAATCTTCCTCATAAACGCGGAAAGCGACGCGCAGGCGGCAAGGCTCATCGCGGAAAGCGGGCTTGATTTCATCGGAAAGGTGCGCACCGCGGAGAAAAGCGACGGCGCGGCGGAATTCCCCGTCTTCAGGGCGCGGATGATTGAGGGCTGCGGGGAAAAGAAATGCGGGAACATCACCTCGGTCGAGGAGCGGAAGGCGCATTTCGACAAAATGCGGGAAATCCTCGACTCGATGGACATCACGAAAGAGGAGCGCGAGTGCCTTCTCTTCCGCATAAACCGAAAAATCGTGCTCGACGAAAGCCAGCTCAAAGCCGAGAGCGTGAAATTCGCGAAAATCGAGGCGGGCGGGATGGACTTCACCGGAAAAGTACACATAATCGAGCAGGCGGTGACGGACAAATGCCCGATAGAGATAACGTTCGCGTCCGAGGAAAGCTCCGGCGTCGAGAGCGTCTCGGGGATTCCTTCGGGCACGGAGAAATCCGACGACGACGTGCGCGTCTCGATGCGGATTTCCGGAAGCGACGACATCAGGACGTTCTCAATCAGCCAGGCGACGAAAGTCCGGCGGATTTACGACACCGCGTTCAGAAGATAAGACGCCCGCGACGGCGGAAAGGCTTTTGCGCCTCGCGAATTCGGAAGATATTCTGAAAATTAGAGTTCGACAATTTCCGGCCTTGCATTTAGAATAGTGTGTTGTGAAAAAGGAGATTCCAAATGAAAAAGCAAAAATCGGTGTCAAAGCTCATCTGTGCCATCCTTGTGATAGGAATACTTTTATACTCAGGAGCCATTTTCTACACCGTAAGCAACAAACTCAACTCCGGAATTGCCTCGTATTTCTCCGGCGAGCTCAAGGAGCAGGCGACCGTGATGCTCGAGGAAATCGACTATGTGATGGAAAAATCCTCCCAGACGACGGACTGGATAGAGCGCACCATTGTTGACGAGTACCCGCTGCGCGGATACGGCAGGGAATTCACGTCGCAGATAGCACGCAGCGCCGTCGATTTTATGAAAATCGATTCGGTGTCGTTCTACGAAAAGAACGGCGCGCAGATTTCCGACACGAAATACGGGACGTGCGGACGGAGCGACATCATAGCGACGGTCCTGAGCGGAGAGGCCTATGCGGATTTCGTGAAGGAAGGAAACGACATTTTCGCGATGATTGCACGGCCGCTCAAAAACGGCACCGCCGTATTCGGGGCAGTGATAACGAAAACGAAAGCATCGACGATGGATTTGATTGACACGGTGTCGTCCTACACGGGAAACGACGTCACGATATTTTCGGGGACGACGCGCGCATACACGAGCATACAGGGAATGCAGGGGACGGAGATTGCCGACACCGGGCTGATTGACGCGGCGAAGCGGGGAACATCGACATCGCTCCACACGAAGATAAACGGAATCGCGTACACGGCATTCTACTTCCCGCTCAAGGACAGGAACGGGATGTTCCTGACGACGCTCTACCTCGGGCGCCCGCTCAAGGTCGTGGAGGCCGTGTCGAAGGAAATATTCAGGCCGCTCGTCGTCGTCGTCGCGCTCTGCACCATAGCGATTCTCGTCCTTATAATATCGCAGTTCTACCTGCGGATAATCCGCCCGCTGAACGCAATCGGCAAGGCGATCGACAACCTGTCGTCGGGCGACGCCGACCTCACGTTCAGGATTGCGGTGAAGGGAAACGACGAATTCTCGCGCCTCGGCATGGGCGTCAACACGTTCATCGCGATGCTCGAGGGAATCGTCAACAGGATAAAGGAGACTGCGGCGCAGGTTCTTTCCGGAAGCGAGCAGATAAGCGAGTCGAGCCAGGCGATTTCGTCGGGAGCGAGCGAGCAGGCGGCATCGACGGAGGAAATGAGCGCGACGATGGAGCAGATGGCGTCGAACATCAGCCAGACTGCGATGAACGCGCAGAAAACCGGGCTCCTCGCCGAAAAAACCTCGGAGGAAAGCGAGGCGGGCGGGCAGGCCGTGACGGAATCGGTGAACGCGGTCAAGGAAATCGCAGAGAAAATCAGCGTCATCGGAGCCATTGCGAAGCAGACGAACATCCTCGCGCTGAATGCGGCAATCGAGGCGGCGCGCGCAGGAGAAGCCGGAAAAGGATTCGCCGTCGTCGCGTCGGAAGTCCGGAAACTCGCGGAGCGCTCGCAGATTTCCGCGGGCGAAATTGTGGAGCTTTCCGAGCAGACGCTCGACGCCGCCGACAATGCGGGAGAGAAAATCGCCAACGTCATCCCCGACATCAAGCAGACGACGTACCTCATCGAGGAAATTTCTTCGTCGTGCAAGGAGCAGGACGACGGGGTGCGCCAGGTAAGCCAGGCAATCATCCAGCTCGATTCCGTCGTGCAGCAGAACGCGAGCGCCGCCGAGGAACTTGCCGCGATGAGCGAGGAGCTTTCCGCAAACGCAAGGGAACTGTCAAAAATAATTGGAGTTTTTAAGACGAAAGCCCCATGATTCACGCGACTTGTTTTTCTGCTTCATGGAGGGGCTTTGTTTTTACCGCGAAAACGCGGTAAAACCCGAGCGGATTCTTGCGCGTTGTTTTAAAGGCAGCGCGCTTTTTTTTGAGGGCAGAAAGCCCCGTGATTCACGCGACTTGTTTTTCTGCTTCATGGAGGGGCTTTGTTTTTACCGCGAAAAACGCGGTAAAACCCGAGCGGATTCTTGCGCGTTGTTTTTATAGCGACGCGCGTTTTTTTGGCAGAAAGCCCCGTGATTCACGCGACTTGTTCTGCTGCTTTGTGGGGGGCTTTGTTTTTACCGCGAAAACGCAGTAAAACCCGAGCGGATTTTTAGTGAATACATTTTGCAGATTTGGAAATTTTATAGTAGGTGGGGATGTATGCGTTATGGCGCTACTTATGATTTGTTATAAGAAACAGTTTTTTGAAGAAGTATAATTTACAGGGTAACAGTTGGGTAAGTTATAATATTTAAACCAGAAAATGGAGGAATTATTTATGGACATTTTAAGGATGATTAGAAGCCTATTCGAAAAAAAACAAAAGACTTATGTTGAATTAGACGATAAGTATGTAATTGTAACAAATACTCTCTCATATCCTGTGTTATGTTTAAAAACTAGCATTATTGTATCAGAAACCGAAAAAGCTTTATACAGTTTTGATACAGCCGCTCCGAAAGGAAAGGGTCGTGTTTTCAGTTTTACCGAAGGTATGAAAAAATGGGCAACCCAGGATGGGAAATACTCTATTTGTCCAATGTCCACAAATGCCACCGAAACAGAATCCTTAAAACAAGATAAAGAAGCCATAATTGCTTATGCAAAAGAACTTAAAGTATCAGACGTTGTTATAGACTCACTTGAGATTGGTTGTGACGGGTACCCCAAGCCCGTTCAAGAAATTATTTACGACGAAAATGGAAACAGAATGTAATGAAACTTATCATATATGGCTATGCGTTTCCTCGTCATAGCCTTTATCAAAGTAAGTCAGATTATACTTCCCATATTAATTCCGTGGCCCCGTCGGTGATTTGATTGATTCAAAATCTGTCTGGGATTGATTCTTTTGAAAGACAAAATTTTCTCTGATGTTTTCAATATCAATATCTTTAATGGCACATTAAACTAATAGCTTCAAGAACTAAAAAAGTATTTTACGGCAATGATAAAACGCACTATGCTAATTATAAAGACATAAGTGCGTTTTTGACGTTTTTTATAGAATTGGTGGCATTATTTACAGGGTAAATAGTGGATAGATTATAATACCCTTAATAACAATTAAGTTTGGGAAATAATTATGAAGTTTTATGAAACGTTAGAAAAAGAAATCTTGAATGCAGTAACGCCAGAACTGAATGAAAAGTATTTTGTGTTATCTGAGTATTTACAAACTTATAACGGGGTATTCATAGGTCGTGACCCCACAGAAAACGGTTTCGGCGATTCTGCTATGATTTACGGTTATCCTGATAAAGGAAGTCCGAAACACCCTGTAACGTCTTTGAAAACTTTTGAAGAAGTCAAGAATTACTATGAAAACATTGTAAAAGGTTACAAGGTCTATAAACTGCGTGAAGGTATTGAAGTAATGTTCAGAGAGCGACAAATGCCAGTAGATTATGAGTCAAATTTTACACCAGAATTAAAGGACAAAATAGAAGAATGGTTTGATGCGTGGTGTGATTACAAAAACAAGTTCATAACTGTTGAGGACAAAGAACAACACCTAGAAAATGTTTATAATTTGGGTGTTGTTCTTGAAAACGCAGTAAAAAATGTTGAATAAGTTGAAAATTAGGCAACTTCCAATTCTGTGAATGGTGCAAAAGGGATACCGTTTGCTTTTATAGTTGTGTAAAAAAGCTCAAACCATTTTTTGATAAAAGGTCTTTTATCATCTTCAAAATCAATACGGACATCTTTATAATAGGTTTCTGCAAGTAAAGTATTCCTATCTTCACTTTCCGCATTCTTGCTAAAGAACTCAAGTTGGGCATTTAGAACAACTGATGTTCTTGGATGTAGTGGTGTCCTATCGTAGTTTTTTGCAACTTTTTCACCAAGCTCCTTAGCATAGGCTAATGCATCTGCCATGTGTTTTATTATTAAGGAAGACATAGTAGGAATAAACTTATTTTTACAGGGTAAATGTATGAAGAGTTATAATATTTAAACCAGAAAAATGGAGGTTTGTATGATTGACTTAGGAAAACTTGAAAAAGATTTTGAAGTAGATTATTCCCCAGAGGAAGGATTTAAGAACCTTTTTATCCGTAGAAAAGTCCCAAATGACCTAAATGCCCCTCTTTATCTGATTTTTAAAGGAATTCCTTTAACAGAGGCAATAGCCATTGCAAAAGATAATGGCTTAAAGATACAGTACTGTTATGATGTTGACGGTAATGACGACCTGGAACTTTTAGATGTATGTAACCAGATAAATAAAATTATCGAGGGTCATCTGTAATTTTTCTTTTCCAATACTTAATCACTTGTTTTAGGTCGTTCATAGTAGAAAAGTGGCCACCAGTATAAGAGATTCGTTTTTTTAATCTTTCCCATTCTATAACTAATGAATAAACAATAACAAAGTATAAAAGTCTTTCAGACTGTCGTTCAGACAATCCTATCTTAGACCTCTCTATGGGTCTTGAAGATTTTTTCATGTTATTATTATTTACACAGATTTTTTCTATAAATTCGTCAAGACTCTTTCCTTCAAAATAATCTTGTGAAAGGCTATTCCAGTTTTCTTGTTTTTTACTGGTCTTGTATACAGACACACAGATTCTCATAATTTGACTAAATGAATAAGTTTTTGAATCGTCAAAACTTGTAATGTATTTTATAATCTTTCCTAAAAATGACCTATTATTCTCTTCTTGTAAGCGTGCAAGACCGTAAACTTCTTCAAAAAAGCAATCTGTGAGTTTAATCATACATAATTAGTTAGTATTTAAACATAACCACTTTATTTCAGGACATAGCCATAGGAAAAAGCTATTTCGTTATCAAAAAATTGTATTGGTAAAGATTCGGCAAAAGAAATATACCTACGTCATCTCTGATTGAAAAAAATGGAGGATGACGAAATGGCAAAGAAAGTATACACGTCCATCACGCAGCTGGTGGGAAACACTCCGCTTGTGGAGCTGACAAACTACGAGAAAAAACTCAATCTCAAGGCAAAGATTTTTGCGAAACTCGAATATTTCAACCCGGAAAGCAGCGTGAAGGACAGAATCGCGCTCAACATGCTCGAAACCGCGGAGAAAAAGGGGCTTATCACTCCGGGAAAGACTACGATAGTCGAAACGACTTCTGGTAACACGGGAATCGCCGTCGCGGCATTCGCGGCCGCGAAGGGGTACAAATTCGTCGTCTACATTCAGGATGAAGTCAGCATAGAGCGCAAGCAGGTCATAAAAGCGTTCGGTGCGAAGCTGATAAACTTGAGCGAAGTTCCCGAGTATGTGGAAGTCCTCGATGAGACCGGCGGAGATTTTGTCGCCGGAATAAAAGTTTTGAAAGAAAAAGTCATTCCGAAAATCGAAAACAGCTTCTTCATAGACCAAGTGTCGAATCCGGCGAATCCTGAGGCGCACTACAACACGACCGCGCGTGAAATCTGGAACGACACGGAAGGCGACGTCGACATTTTCGTCGCCTGCGCGGGAACCGGCGGAACGATTACAGGAACTGGAAGATTCCTCAAAGAGAAAAAGCCTTCCGTGAAGGTCGTGGGCGTTCAGCCGCCGGTGAATGACGTAATCGTGACTGGCGTCCACAATTTTACGGATGTCCAAAAAGAGCGCGTTCCGCAAGTTTTGAACAAGGAATACATCGACGATGTAGTCACGATTGTTCCCGACTCCGCTTTCGAGGCAGCCCGCCTTCTTGCGAGGACGGACGGAATCCTTGTGGGAATTTCAAGCGGAGCGGCTCTTTCCGTGGCGACGGATTTAGCGAAATCGGACGAGAACGAAGGAAAGAACATCGTCGTAATCCTTCCTGACACAGGCCTGCGCTATCTGAGCACAAACCTGTTCGCATGACGTCGGCTTTGTGTTTATCGTGCGAGCGTCTTGAAGTGCTCCACGACCAGTTTCCCCGATTCAGTCAAGTCCGAGCTTGTCCAGCCGGAAGTCTTCGAGCAGCTTGACTGAATCGCCGAGGCCGTCTCTCCCTTGTTGGAGAGGCTCCAGTTCATGTGGCTGATGTTGTATTTTTCACAAAGGCTGAACCATGATTCTGATTCAGACGAGTTGAAGCCGCCGTTTCCAGAAGCGTCGCAGGTGCCGAATTCCGTGATGAAGACTGGAAGCCCCTTGTTCACTGCCGATTCCACGCGGCTTCTGTACGAGTCCGTGTGGCTGTTCGCGTAGAAGTGGAAGGTGTACATGACGTTTCCGTAGGTTGCCGTGTCGAGCGGATTTGAAAGCGGCTCTTCGATGTCCTGGCTCCATGTGTTTGTTCCGACGATGACTACAGCGTCAGGGGCGTACTGGCGGATTACGGGGATGACCTCCTCCGCGTACGGCTTTATCGCCGAATTCCACGGAGAGTTTGTCGGTTCGTTGCAGATTTCGTAGAGGACGTTTCCGTAGTTCGCGTACTCCTTTGCGATTTCTGCGAGGAACGTCTTCGCCGCGTCTTGCGTCTCCTGCGGGTTGTAGTTGTGGACGTGCCAATCGACAAGGACGTACATTCCTTTTTTCGTGGCGTATTCGATTCCGTTCTTCATTATCGTCTTGAGCGCGCTCTGGTCGCCGCCGTCGCAGTATCCGCCGTAGTCTTTCGGGTAGAGGACGAGCCGTATGCAGTTTGTGTTGAAGTCGTCCACGAGCGTGGCGAATGCGTCCTCGTTCACGTATCTTGAGAACTCGTCCCCGAAATTCAAGCCGTGCGTTGAAAATCCGTAGAGCATGTACTTTTCGCCTTTTTCGTCCAGGAGATTCGCTCCCGATACGCTTAGTTTTCCGTGGTTCGCGTATGGTGTTCCCGTGACGGATGTCGGCTCGGCCTTCGTCTCCACGTCCGATGTCGTTGTCGAAGATGATGAAGATGATGAGCCAGAAGAAGATGTGCCTGTCGTCAGCGTTATCTTGCTTACAGAAACTCCGTATCCGTTCAGTGCAAATCCGTAGTTCTTGAGATTCGTCGCGTCCGAGGCCGTGACTGTGTATGAAAGCGGTGTCTCTCCACTCGGTTCGACGCCTCCGTATGTGCTGTCGTAGGTTCCGTTTGTGTAGCTTCCCCCTGTCATTTCCGTCCAAGAACTTCCCTGATAGTTGAATTTCAGTTTGTTGTAGCTGGCACTTGAAGCTTTTGTAAGGTGGACATCGATTTTGCAACCTGCTTCAAACGAAGAAAAATAACTCTTGTCGATTGTGATGTTGACCCAACTGGAAGAATCGTTGAAATCCCTCCATCCGCTCCATGCTTCTGTCGTGGAACTTGCGGAATTTGCGCCGGAAGTTCCATTGTTGGAATTCGTGGATGAATCGTCCCCGCTTCCGTTCGTCTGTGCTGTATTTTCCGCTTCCTCGCTTCCGCTTGTGCATCCGGCAAGCGCCGACAAGACGATTGTTCCAGCCGCGAAAAGGGCGGCTGCGTTTCTCAAAATTCTTTTCATATCTTCTCCAAATGTTTTTTTCTCTGCCAATCTTTCACAGATACATGATTCTCGGCGCATTCCGAACACGTTTCCGAATCCCCGCACGGAAGCCCCTGAAACGAGTTCATGGCGACGGAGAAGTACGCGGTTATTTTTCGGAAAGGAGCTTCTCGAGCGTCTGCGAGATGCCGAGGGCGGCCATAAGGGAGGACGCGCCCGTTTTTCCGTCGGACGGGATTCGTCCTGTTCTCACGGCGCGGAGAAGGAGGTTTTTCGGGGTGTTCTCCGCGTCGATGAATTCCATCGCCTGAACGCGATAACCGGCGCGCTCAAGAAGCTCGGCGCGTATTGCGTCCGTCGCGAGCGCGGCGAACCGTTCCTTTATGAGCCCGAAGCGGAGGAGCGGCTCGAACGGGGAACCGCAGCCGTCGGAGAGCTTCGAAAGCTGCGCGTTGACCTCATGCTGGCAGCAAGGAACGGACAAAATCGCGCGCACTCCCCTTTTCACGGCGTAGTCGAGCGCGAAATCGGTCGCGGTGTCGCATGCGTGGAGGGTCACCACGATGTCGGGCGAGCGGCTCCCGCTGTACGTCGAGATGTCGCCCACGGAAAAAGAAAGCCCCGGCAGGTTCAGCTCGGCCGCCATCCGCGAGCAGTATTCGATGACGTCCTTCTTCAAGTCCAGCCCGAACACCTCGCAGTCGATTCCCTTGATTTCCCGCAAAAAATAGTGGACCGCAAAAGTCAAATACGATTTCCCGGAGCCGAAATCGACGACGCGAAGGGGCGAGCTGTCGCCGTCACGGGCGCGGCTTTCCATCACGTCGGGAAGGATGTCGTCGACAATTTCGAGGAAGCGGTTTATCTGCCGGAATTTGTCGTACTTCGCCGCGATGACTTTTCCTTCGGCGGTCATCACGCCGAGGCGGACGAAGAACGGCACGGGAACGCCCTCCTCGATTATTCTGTTCTTGCGCTGCGTGCCGACGTTCTTCATGACGGGGGCGGACACTGCCCTCTCAATCCGCGTGATTTTTCCCTTCTTGTTCGAAAGGATTTGGATTTCCTTGTCGTCGCTCCTGATTACGCACGAGCGGAACGTCTTTCCCGCGTGCTCGTCGATGAATTCGCCGAGCGCGGATTCCGTCATGCGCTTGTGGAACACCTGCTTCTCCGTGAAGAATTCCGCGAAATACGCCTCGCCGGCGCGCGACGATGACGAGGCGAGCCTCCTGATTTTTACGCGCGTGAAATCGTTCCCCAAAATATCCGAAATTGTGCCGACCGGCTTTGACAGCGTTGCCGAAAGAATCATCTTCCCTCCCGATTGTTGGCGGACATTATGGAAGAAAAAAACGGTTTTGAGAATCGGCAATAAAAAAGCCGCCCGGATGAAGCGGACTTCAAACGGGCGGCTTTTCGATTTCCGGAGGAACTTACGCGAAAATCGGGCGGACGTTGATTACGCCGTCAATCGATTTGAGAGAAGCGAGCGCGTCGTCGCTGACCCTTCCGTCAACGTCGAGAATCGCGTACGCAATCTCGTTCCTGTTCTGGTCAATCATCCCGCTGATGTTGAATCCGGCGTTTCCGAGAACGGACGTGAAATTCGCAATCATGTTCGGGACGTTCTTGTGCGCGATGCACAGGCGCGTTCCGTTCGCGGGAATCGCCTCGTCAATCGTCGCCTTCGGGAAGTTCACGGAATTGACGATTGCGCCCGTCTCGAGGAAGTCGCGGAGCTCCTTGACTGCCATGACGGCGCAGTTGTCCTCAGCCTCGGGCGTGGAAGCGCCGAGGTGCGGAAGGCAGACGACCTTCTCGTTGTTGAGGAGGGACTCGTCGGCAAAATCCGTGACGTGCGCCGCGACTTTTCCCGATTTGATGGCGGCGAGCATGTCTGCGTTGTTCACGAGACCGCCGCGCGCGAGGTTGATAATCCTCACGCCGTCCTTCATGACCTTGATTGCGGAGGCGTTTATCATTCCCTTCGTCTCGTTCGTCTGAGGAACGTGGACCGTGATGTAGTCGGATTTCGTGTAGATTCCGTCGAGCGTCTCGACAATCTTGACGTTGCGGTCGAGGCTGAGCGCCGCTTTCACGGAAAGGAACGGGTCGTAGCCGATGACGTTCATCCCGAGCGCGAGAGCCGTGTTCGCGACCATCGCACCGATTGCGCCGAGACCGATTACGCCGAGCGTCTTTCCCTTAAGCTCGGGCCCGACGAACTTGCTCTTTCCTTTCTCCGCGAGCGAAGCAATCTCGTCGCCTTTTCCGGCAAGCTCCGTGTTCACCCATTTGTTCGCGTTGACCGCGGGGCGAGACGAAAGGAGGAGCGCGAGGATGACGAGTTCCTTAACGGCGTTCGCGTTCGCGCCTGGCGTGTTGAAGACGACGATTCCCTTCTCCGCAAGCTTGTCGCACGGGATGTTGTTCGTTCCCGCACCGGCGCGCGCGACAGCCTTCACCGTCTCGGGAAGCGCCATCTCGTGCATGTCCGCCGAGCGGACGAGAATAGCATCCGCGTTGTTAATCTCGGAAGCAACCTCATATAAGTCGCGCGGGAGTTTGTCCAATCCAATCGCGCTGATTTTGTTCAAAGTCTGAATCTTGTACATTGTCCTTTCCTTATCGTTGATATTCTTCCCGCACCGGCGCGCCCGCACGGATGCGGGCGAATGGCAGGGACAGGAAAATCAGTTCTCCGCCGCGAATTTCTTCATGAACTCGACGAGAGCCTTCACGCCCTCAATCGTCATGGCGTTGTAGATTGACGCGCGCATTCCGCCGACGAGCCTGTGGCCCTTGAGGTTGACGAATCCCGCAGCAGCGGCTTCCTTTACGAATTTGTCGTTGATTTCCTTCTCTTTCGCAACCGCCGCATCGTCCGTCGCCCCCGTTGAGTATTTTGTGAGGAACGGGACGTTCATCAGAGAGCGGCTTCCCTTCTCCGCCGTCGCGCGGTAGAAATCGCTTGAGTCGAGGAAGTTGTAGAGATAATCCGCCTTCTCGCGGTTCCTCTTCGCCATTCCCTCTGCCCCGCCGTTCTTCTCGATCCAATGGAGAACCTTGTCGAGCACGTAAATCGTGTAGCAGGGCGGCGTGTTGTACATGGAGCCGTTGTCCGCGTGCGTTTTGTAGGCGAGCATGACCGGCGTTCCGGGGAGGCAGTCCTCGACTTCGGGAATCAAATCCTCACGGACGATGACGAGCGTGACGCCTGCCGGAGCGAGGTTTTTCTGCGCGCCCGCGAAGAGAAGCCCGAACTTGGTGACGTCGAGCGGCTCAGAAAGAACGCATGACGAGATGTCGGCGACGAGCGGGATTGAGCCCGTGTCGGGAAGATACTCGTAGTGGGTTCCCATAATCGTGTTATTGAGGCAGATGTACGCGTAATCGTAGTCGCCCTCGATTTTCTCGACGCGCGGGATGTATGAATATCCCTTGTCCTTCGATGAGGCGATGACATCGACCTGAATGCCGAGCCTTTTCGCCTCGGCGGCCGCCTTCTTCGCCCAAACGCCCGTCTCGATGTAGGCGGCTTTCTTGTTCTTTATTCCGAGGTTCTCGGCGACCATCGCGAACTGCGTGGAGCCTCCGCCCTGGACGAAGAGAACCTTGTAGTTGTCGGGGACGTTCATCAACTTGCGGACCATAGCCTCGGCGTCCTGAATTATCGGCTCGTATGCCTTGGAGCGATGGCTCATTTCCATCACGGACTGACCCGTTCCGTTGTAATCGAGCATCTCAGCAGCGCACTCTTTCAGAACTTCTTCTGGCAGGCATGATGGACCTGCGGAAAAATTGTAGACTCTTGCCATCTTTCGTACCCCTTTTGGTGTTATTGTGATTTTTTTCACAAAATTGATGGCGCAATCCTAGCCTTTTTCGCGAACATGGTCAACAAAAAAGCGCGAATTTTTGGAAATTTTATGATTTACTGTGAAGTTTTTCACAAAGAAGAGCCGGACGCTCCCACAATCCTCGTAAGCGCCGTCACGACGTTCGCGTTCTCAACGGTGACGCCGTCGGGAACGGAGAGAATCGTGTTCGTGTAGTTTACGATTCCCCGGATTCCGAAAGAGACGAGCCTGTCCGCCATCTCCTGCGCAATCTGGTCGGGAACGCAGAGAACGGCGAGCGTGATTCCCTTTGCCGGAATCACGGTTTTCAGCTCGGTCGTCAAATAAAGCGGAATGTCGGAATCAAGCAGCTCGATTCTGTTCATGCTCGTGTCGAACGCGGCGGCGAGCGAGAAAGCGGAGCCGGAGAATGCCGTCCCGGAAAGCAGTGACGAGCCGAGCGGCCCGAGCCCCACGATGCAGCATCTTTTTCCGCCGTTGCCGGCGCGTATATCAAGGGCAGCGGCAATCGCCTCGCGCAGGGCTGCCACTTCATATCCGTTCGAGCGCCCGGAATGCACGCAGAGAAGGGAAATGTCGCGCCGAATCGTCGCGTCGCTCCAGCCGGTAAGCGCGGAAATTTCCGAGGAAGTCACCCGCGCGCCGTTTTCTTCCAGCTGCTGAAGAATCTGCGACAATGTGACGAGGCGCCTCCTCGATGGTATCGGTATTTGTTTCATGGAAAAAAGAGTACCATTATTTCGGCGGCATAGGAACGACAACGGCGCAAATGATTGCATTCCGTACTGTTTGATGACATTTTCTGCGCATTTAAATAAAATCGAGCCATGATTAAGAACATTGACCTTTTTGAGAAAGCACCGGTACCGAAGGCCGTCCTGAAATTAGCGGTACCCACCGTGCTCAGCATGATAGTGACGGTTCTGTACAATATGGTCGACGCATTCTTCGTCGGTTTGATAAACGATCCCAGCCAGTTCGCGGCGGTGAACGTGGCGACACCAGTATTCATGTTCCTCATGGCGGCGGGAAACATATTCGGCATGGGCGGCTCCTCGTTCCTCAGCCGAGCGCTCGGCGAGAAGAAGATGGACAAAGTGAAGTCGATAAGCTCGTTCTGCTTCTATGCGGGAATCGTGACGGGAATCGCGGGCGGCATGATTATAACGGCGCTCATGCACCAGATTCTCACCGCGGTCGGGACGACGGAGACGACGTACGGATTCGCGCGAGACTACCTCCAGATAATCGCTTACGGCGGGCCGCTCATCGTCATCGGCATGGCGTTCACGAACCTTCTCCGCGGGGAAGGAGCCGCGAACGCATCGATGTTCGGCATGATGGCGGGAACAGCCGCGAACATAATCCTCGACCCGATTTTCATCCTCGACGAGCTTTTCGGGATAAAACTTCTGGGAATGGGCGTCAAGGGAGCCGCAATCGCCACGCTCATCGGAAACGCGGTCTCCATTTTCTTCTATATATTCCATATCGCCTCAAAGAATTCGCTTCTCTCAATCAACCCGAGATTCTTCAAAATGGGAGAGGGAATCGCTTCCGGCGTCGTGTCCATCGGGCTTCCGGCGTCGCTCACGAACATCCTCATGAGCCTCAGCGCGATTGTCACGAACAAGCTCCTCGCGTCGTATTATTCGGTCGAGGTCGTCGAGGAGCCGCTTCGCTCGCTCATCACGACGTTCTCCGACAGCGTTCCGATATTCGGTGACGTCCCGACGGCGGCTATGGGCGTCGCTCTCAAGGCGAACATGCTCGTCATATTCGTGCAGCTCGGCCTCGGAATCGGAATCGCGCCGCTTATCGGGTACAATTTCGGCGCGCGGAATTTCAAAAGGCTCAAGAGCGTGATGAAGTTCTCGATTCTGCTGAACGTCGTCGCTGGATGCGCGCTCACCGCACTCTACTTTCTGTTCTCAAAGCAGATTGTCAACATTTTCAGCAAGGACGAGGCTGTCGTGAACCTCGGAATCAGCATAATCCACGCGCTCATGGTCTCCACGCCCGTCATCGGCATCATGTTCGTGCTGAACTTCACCTTCCAGGCGATGGGAAAAGCGGTGCAGTCGCTCGCGCTCGCAATATCGAGGCAGGGCGTCGTGTTCCTTCCGCTCATCCTCGCGCTGAACAGGATTTTCGGGATGAGGGGAATCGTCTTCGCGCAGCCGATTGCCGACGGAATCGCGGTCCTCATTGCGCTCGCGATGTTCATCCCGATAAACCGCTCCTTCAAAAAGGAATCGATGAACAGAAGCTAGCATCGCATGGCGGCTTCCCGTTCGGATTTTTCAGCATATCGAATAAAAGTCGCCAATTTGATATAGTTATTTCCGATTTGCCTCTTCAGACAGAAACAAATCAAAAATTTTGCGCCTCCCTGCGCATAAAGGAGAAAAAGATGGGAAACAATTATTTCAACTCAATTCCTTGGCGTGAAGCCCGCCTTCAGCTCGGTCATTGCCGCTCAATGGCGAAAGAAGAATTTGCCGACGGCGTCAATGCCCTTAAAGGAAAGAAAATCGTAATCGTCGGTTGCGGCGCCCAGGGATTGAACCAAGGAATGTGTCTCCGCGACTCGGGACTCGACGTATCATACGCCCTCCGCGAGTCAGCGATTGCCGAAAAAAGGCAGTCATGGAAGAACGCCACGGAGAACGGTTTCAAAGTTGGAACGTACGCGGAGATGATTCCGACCGCTGATTTGGTCGGCAACCTCACTCCGGACAAGCAGCATACGCCCGTCATCACCGAAGTGCAGAAATTCATGAAGCAGGGAGCCGCTCTCTGGTACAGCCACGGCTTCAACATGATTGAGGAAGGAATGCAGATTCGCAAGGACATCACCGTCGTGATGTGCGCTCCGAAAGGTCCCGGCACGGAAGTCTACAACGAGTTCCACAGAGGATTCGGTGTTCCTGACCT
Source organism: Treponema saccharophilum DSM 2985 (assembly GCF_000255555.1). GTDB lineage: Bacteria > Spirochaetota > Spirochaetia > Treponematales > Treponemataceae > Treponema_D > Treponema_D saccharophilum. The sequence goes on along the minus strand of NZ_AGRW01000052.1, from coordinate 32,441 downwards.
CATCGCAGTCCACCCGGTTAACGACCCTGAAGGAAAGGGCTGGGCAATCGCGAAGGCTTTGGCAGTCGGAATGGGCGGAAGCAAGGCGGGCGTCCTCGAGTCTTCTTTTGTCGCTGAAGTTAAATCCGACCTCATGGGCGAGCAGACAATCCTCTGCGGTATGCTCCAGGCCGGAACAATCGTCTGCTACGACAAGATGGTCGCCGACGGAATGGATCCGAAATGGGTCACAAAGTTCCTCATGCACGGCTGGAACGTCGTTTCCGAGGCTTTGAAGTGGGGCGGAATCACAGGAATGATGGACCGCCTCTCCAACCCTGCGAAAATCAAGGCGAACGCAATCTCAAAGGACATCAAGAAGCTCCTCGCTCCTCTCTACCAGAAGCACATGGACGACATCATCTCCGGAAAGTTCTCTTCAACGATGATGGAGGACTGGAAGAACAAGGACCACGACCTCCTCACATGGAGAGAGGCTACAGGAAAGCTTCCGTTCGAGTCACAGGAAGAGTCTTCTGAGGAAATCGCCGAGCAGGAATATTTCGACAAGGGAATCTTGCTCGTCGCAATGGTCAAGGCAGGCTGCGAACTCGCTTTTGAGACGATGGTCGACGCCGGAATCAAGGAAGAGAGCGCTTACTACGAGTCTCTCCACGAAGTTCCGCTCATCGCGAACCTCATCGACAGAAAGCGCCTCTATGAGATGAACCGCGTCATCTCCGACACCGCCGAGTACGGCTGCTACCTCTTCGCGAACGTGGCCGCCCCACAGATGGCGAAAGACCTCATGCCGAAACTCACCACAGAGGTAATCGGAAAAGGCTTGAACGTGAAGGACAACGGCGTGAACAACGCCGAGCTCGTCGCCGTGAACGCCGAAATCCGCAACCACCCAATCGAGGTTGTTGGACGCAAGTTGAGAGCCTACATGACGGCAATGAAGCCGTTGGTTAAGTAAAACATCCTGTTTTACTTAACCAACCGCCCACTTGCTATGCAAGTTGGCGCAGTGTGCCGCACGTCCTGTGCGGCTAACGGATTGAGAAAAGTCCGGTGGCTTTGAGAGTTCTCAAGGTTGCCGGGCTTTTTTTGTGGAAGATTCGGCTTTTCCATCCGCAATTTTCCGCAGGTTGCAGTTTTTTGCGGGATATAGCGGTATAGTAGATAAATATGACTTACGCTAATCCTCCCCGAACTCGATTCGAGGGCTATGGATGCAGAAAAAAGGTTTCTTGCAAAAACCGTTCAGCATGACAAAATCACAAGAACCTGCATCCTGATATTACAAGTCGCTGTTCCTCATTTCTTTTTTCTTCTGTCAGATTCTCTCCAATCCACGGTTCGCGTAGTTCCAGTCCATCGATGAAGGCATCGTCCAAAGCTGATCGAAGGCTCCCCGCATGAGGAGCGCGATTTTTTGGGGAGGAACGTTGCCGCAGCTTCCACCGAACGCAGGAATCACAAGGCTTTTTATATCGTTCTGCATGGCGGATATGAGAGTCGTCCGAGTGCACTGATACACCACAAGCGGTTCCCGAATCACGGACGGAACGCGCATTGTGGGCGTGTGAATGAGTTTTTTCGCGCTTCCGGGAATGTCAATCAGGAAGCTCGTGCCGACAGGCTGCTCGCAGAAAAAATGGGTTCGGATATATTCCTGCACATGCGGAATGAGCGCGTCACCGAAATACGCCGTGATTGCGGCATCATAACCGCCGTCCATGAGACCGTAGCTGTTCGCGGGCGACACGACACACTCGACATCATGCGTATCCATGAAATGCGCGAAATCATCGCACACGCACTCGACATTCTTGATGTCGGAAAAGTACAGTTCCCAAAAATCGACCTGGCTTTGCTTTCTGTCCAAGAGATAGATTTTCAACGCAGACTCCTCATTTTTTTCGCGCGCTCACGACTGCGCTATTCAGCGGCAATTCAGCTCGGGCTTTATTCCGAGTTTTGTGTTATGAGAAAAGGACACGGACAAAAATTGCGACGTGCGGAGAGTTCGTCGACAAAAAACACCGCAAACGAAATTCCCCGACACTCGACCTACGCTGCCGGATCGAAGCGCGCATCAATCGACGGGCGAGGAATTTCCGCCTGTTATTATCGAAAAGAGCCTGTCCAAATCCTCGCGGGAAAAATAATCGACTTCGATTCTGCCGCGCTCCATCGTGCCGTTTATCTTCACTTTCGTGCCGAACGCCTCGATGAAGCGCTGCTCAATCTCCGCGAGGTTCGGGTCGCGCGAGGACGCGGACGACGACGGCTGCTTGTTCCTTCCTGCACCGGAATTCAGCTCGTTCGCCATCTCCTCTGCCCGCCGGACGTTCATTCCGCCGCCGACTATCTTCTCGAACAAAAGCCGCCTGTCGTTCGAATTCTTCACCGCAAGAAGCGCGCGCGCGTGTCCCGCGGTAAGGCGTCCCTCGACAAGGGCCGACTGCATCTCCGACGGAAGCTTCAGCAGGCGTACTGCGTTGGCGACGGTCGAGCGGTTCTTCCCGACGCGCACGGCAATCTGGTCCTGGCTGAGTCCGGAAATCTGCATGAGTTTGTGGTACGCCTTCGCCTCCTCGACTGGATTCAAGTCGGCGCGCTGGATGTTCTCGATAAGCGCGACCTCAAGCTTTTTCTGCTCGTCGAATTCGCGAATCTGCGCGGGAATGCGCTCGAGGCCGGCAAGGCGCGCCGCCCGCGTCCTTCTCTCGCCCGCGATGATGTAGAACGAACCGTCGCCGGCATTCTCTATCGTTATCGCCTGAAGGACGCCGTGCTCCTTTATCGACGCCGCAAGCTCCTTCAGCTTCTCCTCGTTGAATTCAAGCCTCGGCTGCTGCGGATTCGGCTTGAGCCGGGAAAGCTCCACGAAAAGCTGACCGTTCGCGCCGGTCGTCACACCTTCAGGGAGTGCTGATTCCGCCACGATTTCCGGAACATCGCCCGCCACGTCATGCTCATTTTTTGCGGGAAGCTGACTCTGCTCCGCTTCCGCCTCGTTTTTCGGCTCCGCGCCGGTAGTAAAAAGGGCGTTAACCCCGCTTCCAAGTCCGAATTTCCTAGCCACGTCCCATCACCTCTTCCGCAAGTTTCTTGTAGCTTTTTGCGCCGACACAGTTCGGGTCGTACTCGCAAATCGGGACGCAATGAGAGGGCGCCTCGGAAAGGCGCACGTTTCTCGGGATTACGGTGTCGAACACTGCCTCGCCGTATTTTTCCTTGACGACGCGGACGACATCCTTCGCGAGGGTCGTCTTCCCGTACATCGTGAAGAAGACGCCGCCGATTTTCAGGTTCGGGTTCATCGTCTTCTGAACCTGCTCGACGGTCTGGATGAGAAGCGTGATTCCCTCAAGCGCGAAATACTCGCACTGGACGGGAACGAGGATTGAGTCCGCGGCGGCAAGCCCGTTGAGCGTCAAAAGCCCGAGCGACGGCGGGCAGTCTATCAAAATGTAGTCGTATATTTTTTTGAACGGCTCGATTGCGTTCCTGAGGAAAAATTCCCTGTTTTCCTGGTCCACAAGCTCGATTGCGGCGCCGGAAAGGTCGATTGAGGCGCTTATTGCGTCAAGACCATCAACCGATGTCCTCTTCACGCATTTATCAGCCGCGGTCGTTCCGGCAATAAGCTCGTATACGGTCGGTTTCTCCTTGGTGACTCCGACGCCGCTCGACATATTTCCCTGTGAGTCAAAATCGACGAGAAGGACGCGTTTGCCCGCCTTCGCCATGTAGGCTCCGATGTTTATAGCGGAAGTCGTCTTTCCGACGCCGCCTTTCTGATTCACAAAAACGTACACTTTTCCCATAAAGTCAATCATAGCAGATTATGAAAAAATTGAAAATGTTTCACAACGAAAACGGCGATGTTTCACGACAGCGGCGGGAAAAAATTCCGCCCGGAAAATCAGATGAGGCGGACGAAGAACGACGCAAGGACAACGGTGAGAAGGCCGCAGACAGCAATCGAAAGCCCGCTCATCGCACCTTCGACCTCGCCGATTTCTATCGCCTTCGACGTTCCGAGCGCATGGCTTGCCGTCCCGATCGCGACGCCCTTCGCGACAGGCTCCGTAATCCGGAACACGCGGAGGATAAGCTCGCAGAACGTGTTCCCAGTTATTCCCGCGACGCAGATTCCGCCGACCGTTATGCCGACGATTCCGCCGTGCTGCTCGGACAGGGCGATTCCGATTGCCGTCGTTATCGATTTCGGAAGGAGCGAAACGTATTCCGTGTGCCCGATTTTGAACGCGAGCGCGCAGACAAAAATCATTGTCAGATGCGCCAGCGTTCCGGCAAGGATTCCGCCGACGACGGCAAGCCAGTTGTCGCGGAGCTTCTGGAACTGCTCGTACAGCGGAACTGCGAGGCAGACCGTCGCGGGCGTGAGGAAATACGAGAGGATGTCGGTGCTCTCGTTGTACTTGCCGATGTCGATTCCGAAAAACGCGACGAACGCAATCGAAAGGAGAATCGAAACGAGCAGCGGGTTGAAAATCGCCAGGCGGAATTTCTTCTTGAGAAAACACCCGATTGCATACGTGACGAGCGTGATGACAAGCCCGAAATATGATGACGACTCGAAAAATTCTTTCATTTTGACTCCTCCCCTTTTTCTCCGCGCGTTTTTGCCCTTATGACGATTTGCGTGACGTATCCCGAGACGACCATCGCCACAATCGTCGAGAAAACCGACACGACGAGGAAGAAAATCCAGTTCGAGCGGAGAACTTCCATGTTGTCAAGAATCGCAATTGCGGGCGCGATGAAGAAAACCGGCATTATCTCGAGCAGGAAGCCGCTCGTCTCCTTTACGGCGGAAACCGGGCAGATTCCCGACTTGAGCGCGGCGAACATCAGCACGAGCCCGTATATCGAGCCGGGCACCGGAAGGGGAACGACCTTCGCAAGCAGCTCCCCGACGAGCGATATGAAAGCGATTATGAAGAATTGAACGACGTATTTCATAGGACAGCCATCTTAAAACTTCGCGCGCAGAGTGTTAAGGGCAAAAACGAACCTCGGCTCATCATCCTTCCGAAAATGACAATCGTGCGAAACTATGGTACTCTCGTGAATCATTTTTCCGCCCGCACGGAAAGGGGCGGATTCATTACCTCTCAAAATCAGATTTTTTATGGAGAAAAAAATTATGGAAAGAAGAAGGGTCGTCATCACGGGAATGGGAGCGGTGACTCCCGTCGGCAACAGCGTCGACGAGGCATGGGAGAACATAAAGGGCGGAAAGAGCGGAATCGGAACGATTACGCTGTTCGATGCCGGGCGTCTTCCCGTAAAGATTGCGGCAGAAGTCAAAAATTTCGACATCGCGCAATACGGAATCGAGACGAGCGCGGTGAGGAAAACGGCGCGTTTCACGAAATTCTGCGTCGCGGCAAGCGCCCAGGCAATCAAGGATGCGGGCTACACGAAGGAAACGCTCGCAGCAGAGCGCAACGGAGTCGTCGTCGGCTGCTGCATGGGCGGCATGGAGGCGACGGGAGACGCGTTCGCAAAACTCGACGACAAGGACGCGGGTCCCTTGCGGATGCCGCCGCTCACGACACCGCTCATGATTACGAACGAAGCCGCAGCCAACGTCAGCATCGTGTTCGGGCTGAAGGGAATCTCGTGGGCGCTGAACACGGCATGCGCGTCAGGCTCCGACGCAATCGGGCTTGCCGCCGACATGATACGCGCCGGAAAATGCGACGTCTGCCTTTCAGGGGGAACGGAAGCCGCGATAACCGAATTCTCAATCGCGTCTTTCGTAAAACTCACCGCATTGTCGACGCACTTCAACGACACGCCGGAAAAAGCAAGCCGCCCGTTCGACAAGGACAGGGACGGATTCATCATGGGCGAAGGCTCCGTCATGCTCATGCTCGAGGAGCTTGAGCACGCGAAGGCGCGCGGAGCGAAAATCTACGCGGAAATCGCCGGATACGGTTCCTCATGCGACGCTTTCAACATCACGGCGCCGCTCAAGGACGGAAGCGGAGCTGCCAAGGCGATGGAGCTTGCGCTTCTCGACGCGGGAATCGGCGCGGGCGAAATCGGATACTACAACGCGCACGGAACATCAACGCACGCAAACGACGTCGGAGAGACGAACGCGCTCAAGATGGCTTTCGGCGACGACGCGAAAAAGCTCCATATATCATCGACGAAATCGATGACGGGCCATCTTGTCGGAGCCGCGGGTGCAATCGAGGCGATGGTCTGCGTCAAGGCGATAAACGACGGATTCGTCCCGCCGACGATTAACATCGACAACCAGGACATCGAGGGCGGATGCGACCTCGACTACACGCCGAACATTGGCGTCAAGGCGGACATCAACGCGGCGATGAGCGCGTCGCTCGGATTCGGCGGGCACAACGCCTGCCTCGTCATAAAGAAATTCGCCGAGTAGGATTTTTCCCGACTGATGCGCGGCAGTTTCATCTCCGCGCAAAAAAAGGCCGCCCGAACAAAACGCCGCGGGCGGTCTTTTTTCATGCACTCGTCACGATTCCGAAAACGCGCAATCAGACGAAGCCGTCGCGCCAATGCCACACTGGGCGCGCAAGCTTGTAGGAGAACGGCTGCGTCCGCCCGAAATCGGGAAGCCACTCGGTATCGGGGCAAAGCTCCTGATAGAAAAGGTAATCGAAATCATACGCGTCAATCAAATCGCGCAAATCGGAATCCTCGGTCGAGCTGACGAGCCTGTTCTCTATAACAGAAAGCGCGCGCTTCCTCCGTTCCAGCTCCTCGTCGCTTCCCTTGAACGGGACGGGCGTATACTGCGACATCAGCGAGATGACCGCCTTCCCGTCGATTTTATGCTTGAGCCACTCGAGCACATCGGCAGTCTCCACGAAGCGTCCGGGAAGGAAAAGATGCCTGACGATGACGCCGCTCTCGATTTTCTCCTTGACGACGGTTTTTCCGTCGCATTCGCGGGAAACTTCCGTTATCGAAAGCGGATTCCGCTCGACAAGCCACTCGATTGCGGAGCGCGCGACGTCCGGATAATCGGAGGATGCGCACAGCTTCATGGAAAGGTCGCTGCTGAGCGTCTTCAAATCGGGAAGGTATATCGAAACGAGCCCATCGAGCATTTTCAGCGACTCGATTGAATCGTAGCCGCTCGAATTCCAGCACACGGGAAGCGTAAGCCCCCTTTTCCGCGCCTCAAAAAGCCCCTCGGCGACGGCGGGAGCGTGATGGCTTCCCGTGACGATGTTGATGTTCTCCGCACCGATTTCCTGAAGGCGAATGCAAATCTCCGCGAATTCGCCAACGGAAACGTCGCGCCCCATTCCCTGCTGCGAAATCTGATAATTCTGGCAGAACGCGCACCGCAGGTTGCATCCCGTAAGGAAAATCGTGCCGCTTCCGCCGTGAACCGTCAGCAGCGGCTCCTCCCCGAAGTGAAGGCATGCGACGGCAACGCGGATTTTGCTCCCCTCCCCGCAAAAGCCTGCCGACGCGAACCTGTTCACGCCGCAATTCCGGGGGCAGGCGCGGCATTCACTATACAAATCCGACGAATTCATCTTCACAGCGCGCCGCGGTCGAGGATAACGCTCATCATGCTCTGCAGCGCGTCGAGCTCAATCGTCTCGGCAGAATCGTTCACGAAGTCGCGAAGGTTCTCCCAATCGTCCTGAGAAAGCGCGTCGAGCGAGTCGGAAATGTCGTTGTTCATGAACGAATGGAACGCGCGGATTTTTGCCACGTTCGCCTCGCTCGGCTCGTTCGCCGCATCCGCCGACGGAAGAACGTACGTGTTGAGCCAATAATCCGAAATCTGCCGGGCGACTTCCGGAACGTCCCTGTTGTACGTCTCGAAAAGCCTGCAAATCGACGCGCACGCCCTTTTTCCGTCGTAATGGCCGCCGTTGTTCGCGCGGTCAAACTTGATTGCTTTCTGAATGTCTGAATAGAATTTTTCGATTGTAGTCATGGCGTGATTATAAATTGAAATCGTGCGACAGAACAGAGAGAGGCAGAACGAAAAAGTTCGACAAACTCCAAGAATTCGCAAAAAAATCTACAATATCGCGCAAAAATATGCCGTCAAGTTATGAATCATACAAAAAAGACGCACAAAAAATCAAATTTTTCCACATTCGCGTCATCCCGAGAGGGTAGTTTTTCGTTTTTTTTCTTGACTTCTATAAGGGTGGCTTTTATACTCTCTGCTATGGACTTAAAGACAGTGTTAACGCCTGATACAGTTGAACTTCATCTCAAAGGTAAGACGAAAGAAGAGATTATCGATGAGATGCTCGACATACTTATCAAGGCAGGAAAAGTAGCCGACAAGGCTACCGCTCGCGAATGTGTGCTGGACCGCGAGAGGAAGATGTCAACCGGAATGAAGCACGGCATCGCAATTCCTCACGGAAAGACAGACACAGTTGCTGATTTGGTTGCATGTATTGGCATTTCTGACAATCCGGTTGATTTTGATTCATTGGATCAGGAGCCGTGCCGCATTTTCATCATGACGCTCTCGCCAATAAACAAGACGGGACCGCACCTCCAGTTTTTGGCGGAAGTCTCGCTGCTTTTCAAGAGCGCAGAAAAACGCGCGCAGATTCTGAGCACTCAGGACAAAGCGGAAGTCATAAAAATCCTGACAGAATAGTTTTTTCGTTCTGTTGGAAAAAACCTCTGCAGGCGCAACGCCCGGAGGTTTTTCTTTTTTTAAATACATTTTAATTGAGACGGAGAGACACATGAAGCTTGAGCGGCTTTTCAGCGCGGACGGGAAGAAATTGTGCAGGATTCAGACAGGCGAGGAATTTTCGCCGCAGGAGCGCGAGGTAAAATGGAGCGATGTTGAAGGCGCGCCGGAGGAATACAACGAGGAATTTCTCGCCTCTCTCAGGAATGAGCTGAAAGAAAAAGAGGAAAAGGGAGAATTCGCCGTAATCGTTCCCGTCGTCGACAAAGAGGGCTGCGCGGGCGATGCGCTCGTCGCGGCTATGAAGCACACCGCGCGGAGGATAAAGGACTGCGTGTCCGTCGTCGGGTTCGCGGTGCCAGCGGGAATCGACGAGGCGAATTTCATCGGGGAGCTTTCGCCGAAGCACAAGCACTACTGCTTCCGCACCAAAAGCGGATGGGTGCAGGCAGATTCGGAATAGGGCTCGATGCGCAACCGTTTTTACGAATGCGCACCGAACCGCACTGATTGCGAAATACGCCATGAAACCGCATGAAAATCATATCCTCCATTGAACAATATTCCTAATTATGGAATCATTGTCCCTATGGATTCTTATAGGATGCGGTCCCTTGCGGGGACTGCCATTTTCAGCGGAATTTTCTTGGGAATTTGCTTTATTTTCATCCGCTTTTTGCCGGGAACTAAAAACAGCGAAGGATTCACAGAACAAAATCGTACATCAAGCAGCACTTTTAGTTCAGATTCACAATTCAGCACCTATTCTCTTATGCAGAACGCACGCTCAGGAGTCGAGATTGCGGAAATGCTCGACATCAAGGACATCGACGAGATTGTATCTCTGGGGCTTGATGCGGCGTTCGGAAACGCGTCGCGCGAAAAGACGCAGAAGGAGACGGGAAAGGAAGGAACAGCCGAAAACGACGACGGGCTGAGGCTCTACAGGCAGGCTGGAACAAAACCGCTTGTGGAATGGTTCTACACGCGGGTCACGAACAACAAGGACGTCGCGCTCGCAATCCTCGAGAACGCCGACAAGAACGACATCCCGACGTCGCTTGCGTTCGCCCTCGCCTACGTGGAAAGCAAGTTCAAGCCGAACGCGGTCAACAAAAACACGAATTCCACGATAGACAGGGGGCTGTTCCAGCTCAACAACGCGACGTTCCCAAACCTTACGGAGGAGCAGTTCTTCGACCCGTGGACGAGCGCGAAATTCGGCATGGCGCACCTGAAATTCTGTCTCGAGACGGCGGGGAACGAGATTACGGCGCTCGCGATGTACAACGCCGGGACGACGCGCGTGAAGAACGACAGCACGCCGCAGCACACGCTGAACTACGTCTCGCAGATTTCGAAGTACCGGAAAAACCTCGAGCAGCGATTCTCCACCGAGATAATCGCGAATTTCGACACGGAAAACACGCTCGCGTCGGCAAAATAAAGCGGCCGTTCAGCATTCAAAACAAAAACAGGATTCCGAATCGGGTTAGGAACGGCAAATTCCGTCCATCAAAAAAAGCGGGAACCATTTTTTCCGGTTCCCGCTTTTTTTTAATCGTCAAGCCGTGGGCGTCGCCCGCACGATTTCCGCTCGATGCAGAAACCCGTGACATCGCATTTCGGGACGAAAAGGTTCCCGCAAATCCACGCCCATTCCTCCGAGTATGAGGAAAGCGACGCGCGGATTTCAGCTGCGAGCGCGCGGATTTCAGAATACGCCCGCGAGCACAGGCGCTGGTTCATCAGGTTTATCATGTTGCGGAGGTTCCTCTTGTCGACGATTTTCGTCATCATACCGAGGGGAAGAACGTTCGCGGCATCCTCCTTGGACACGCCGGCATCGAGCAGCTCCGCGTATTTCTGCCGAATCATATCCATGCATTCGCGATAAATCGACTCCGCACTTCCGTCGCAGATGCTCCTGCATTTCGACGAATCCTTCACGGACGGCGGAACGAAATAATCGAATTCCTCGCAGTTGACGTACCTCGTCGATTCCTGAAGGCGCGTCGGACCGCCGCCGATGTGAGTGTAGTATTCGCGTATTGCGCGCGCCGAATAGCCTGATATGCAGAGCTCGATGTCGACGAATTCAAGGACGCGGCCGTGCCCGCTTTTTATGCAGTCCTTCGCGCGCGCGATGTTCTTCGCCGCGTCGTCAACGGGGCTGTTCCAGCAGACGCCGGCAAATTTTCCAATCTTCTGCAGGGGAAATTTATCAGTCGTGTCGAAAATCTCAATCATCTATTTCTTCCATCCGTCGTATTTTTCGCATTCAAGAATTCTGCGGGCGTTCTCCACGCGCTCCTCCGTCGGGGACTCCGTGTCCTTCAGCACGTAATCGATTCCGAGCTCCTTGTACTTCGTCGCGGCAAGCCCGTGGTACGGAAGAATCTCGACGCGCTGCACATTGGAGAGCGTCCTGATAAAATCGCGCGTCTTCTCGAGGAACGCGTCGTTGTCGGTGATTCCCGGAACGAGGACATGGCGAATCCAAATCGGCTTTTTGATTTCGTCGAGGTAGCGGAACATTTCGACGATGTTCTTTCCAGTGCGCCCCGTCAGCTTCACGTGCTCATCCTCGTCGATGTGCTTGATGTCCACAAGGAGAATGTCGGTGACGTCCATGAGACGTCGGAATTTCTCGAACCACTCGCCCTCGCGCGTGAACGGCTCGCCGGCAGTGTCGATGCACGTGTTGATTCCCTGCGCCTTTGCCTTCTCGAAAAGCTCGACAAGAAAATCTATCTGAAGAAGAGGCTCGCCCCCGGAAACGGTTATTCCGCCTTTCTTTCCCCAGTACGAACGGCAGGCAACGGCTTCCTTGAGGATTTCGTCCGTCTCCATCTGCCGTCCCCTTCCCATGTCCCATGTGTCGGGGTTGTGGCAATATTTGCAGCGGAGCCTGCATCCTGACGTGAAAACGATGAACCTGCTGCCAGGCCCATCCGCGCACCCGAACGATTCGAGCTGATGAATGTATCCTTTCATATCGTACCTCGCCGGAGATTGTAGCAGATATGAGGGATTTCCTCCACGGCGGGGAGCTTGCGTCGACAAAGCCATGTTCCACTTCCCCATTCGTTTTCGGCCGAGCTCAATTTTGTCTAAAAAAAAACAGGGCTGCCCCATACGTTTGGGACAGCCCTCCGAGAAAAACGAATCAGCCTAGTACGTGTACTTCCATGAGACGGGGAGCGCGAACGCCGTGTACCCGTAGTCCGAGTCCGTTCCGAACTGCGCGATGAGACCAGCCGCGAACGCATGGTTCTTGTTCATCGCGAACGTAATCTTCGGGTAAACGCCGATTGTCGGGTCGAGGTTCCGGAGTCCCTCCGTTCCCATAATGTCGTCGCCGAAATCGACGAGTACAAATCCCTTCACGTCGAAGCCGAGACGCTTGTCAACCGGAATGTTGAAGTCGACGGCGCCGTAAAAGTCGTAGTAATAGTGGTCGTCATCGTCGAACGAGTACGCAAAATCCGCGCCGAAGTTGAATTTGCTCGCGCCGAACATAAGACCAGCCGTAAGGACGTTCTCGCCGTAGATGCCGGCGACATGCCAATTTTTACTATCCACATTTGCTGAAGCGAGCAGGTTGCCGTCATAATTCTCGTAGTAGTAGTCGGAGCCGAGGTAGTCGAGGTTTCCGAGCCCGACGTCGCCCTGCTCAGAGTGCGTGAAGCCGACGTTCACGATGAGGCTGTCGGCGTTTATGGAAGCGTAGGCGCCGAGAAGGAGGTTCTCCTTGTCAGTTATGAGATGGTGGATTGAGCCGCCGACAGAAAACTGCTTGCTTGAGTAATCCGCGCCGATTGCAACCGCGTAGTCCTGATTTCTGTCGCCGTCGCCGAACCAATCCGCGCCGCCATGCACGTCGTCGAAATCAATTCCGGCAACGAACGTAAACTCGCCTGTCGGTCTGATTACAGCCGCGATGCCGTCCGTTCCGTAGTCGCCGCCAAGCGCGTGGACATCAGCGACGGGAAGCCATGAACCTGCAGTCCACATCACGTCGTGGAAGCCGACGCTGACGGAATTCGCGGCGTTGTACTCGACGTAATAGTCGATGTCGCTCCAATCGATATTGTAGACGGAATCATCGTCCCACGGGTTCGACTTCTTGAACGTGAACGTCGCGTCGATTCCGAGGCTGAGCTTCTTTCCGACATACTCCGCAATCACCTCATTCGACAAGCCCGCGAAATTCGTATGCGAGTCGCCGTATTCCGGATCAAAATAATGGAAGATATCAGATGAAAGCTCGTTGGAGAAAAATTCACCGCTCTTCTTCTCAGAATCTGCAAAATGGAACGCAGCCTCCGCGAATGAAGAGGCTGAAATTGCGAGGGCCGCTGCCGCGCACAAAATCTTTTTCATTTCTGAACTCCTGTTAAACGAATATTGAAATATGATGGACATCTTAGCGAATCAGTTCGACAAATTCTTCAAAAGTGTCATAAATTTTTGTTATATAAGCATTTTTATATGCAAACAAAAACGCCGCAAGCGGAAACCGCTCACGGCGTTCTGACGGGCACACCGGAAAATCGGATTCCCGGACGCGCCCGCTGACGAAAGTCAGATTGTCGGACTACAGAGCCGCGTGGCATGTGCGCGCGATAACGTCGTCCTGCTGCTCCTTCGTGAGGTTGATGAAGCGGACAGCGTATCCTGATACGCGGACAGTGAAGTTCGCGTACTCGGGCTTCTCGGGATGAGCCTGGCAGTCCTTGAGCTTCTCGACGCCGAAGACGTTCACGTTGAGGTGGTGAGCACCAGTGTGTCCTGAATCCGGCCCGATATCGAAATATCCGTCGAGAACGTTCACGAGGTTGTCAACCTGCTCGGTCTTGTCGTGTCCGAGAGCGCTCGGGTTGATTGTCTGCGTGTTCGAGATACCGTCGAGAGCGTAGTGGTACGGAAGCTTCGCAACGGAGTTGAGAGACTTCACGAGACCCTTTGTCTCTGCGCCGTAGCTCGGGTTCGCTCCCGGAGAGAACGGCTCGTGAGCCTTGCGTCCGTCGGGGAGAGCGCCGGTAGCCTTTCCGTAGACGACGTTCGACGTAATCGTGAGGATTGAAGTCGTCGGTTCGGCGTTGCGGTATGTCGGGTGCTTCTTAATCATGCCCATGAACGTCTTGAGGAGCCACACAGCGATGTCGTCTGCGCGGTCGTCGTCCTGTCCATAGCGCGGGAAGTCGCCCTCAACCTCGAAGCCCTTCGCAAGGTTCTTCACGACCTCGACGACTTCGCCGGTCTTCTTGTTCTTGACCTCGACATCGCCGCGGATAACCTTGACCTTCGCGTACTTGATTGCGGAGAGAGAATCGACGACGTGAGAGAATCCAGCGATTCCCGTCGCGAACGTGCGCTTCAAATCCGTATCCTCAAGGGCGAGCTCGGCAGCCTCGTAGTAGTATTTGTCGTGCATGTAGTGGATCGCGTTGAGCGAGTTCACGTAGATGTCGGCGAGCCATTCGAGCATCGCGACATACTTGCGCTCGACTTCCTTGTAGTTTGACGCATCGAGGACGTCAGCCGTTATCGGAGCGTACTCCGGTCCGACCTGAACGCCCGGTGTGAGACCGTCAGCCTCGTCGCGTCCGCCGTTGATTGCGTAGAGCAAAGCCTTGGCGAGGTTCGCGCGAGCACCGAAGAACTGCATCTCTTTTCCAGTCTGTGTCGCAGAAACGCAGCAGCAGATTGAGTAGTCGTCACCCCAGACAGGGCGCATGACGTCGTCGTTCTCGTACTGGATTGAAGAAGTCTCGATTGAGATGTGCGCGCAGTAGCGGCGGAAGTTCTCGGGGAGTCTCTTTGAGTAGAGGACGGTCATGTTCGGCTCCGGAGAGGGACCCATGTTCTCGAGCGTGTGGAGGAAGCGGTAGTCGTTCTTCGTGACCATAGAGCGTCCGTCCTGTCCGAGACCGCCGACCTCGAGCGTCGCCCAAATCGGGTCGCCGGAGAAGAGGTTGTTGTAAGCCTCGATGCGGGCAAAGCGAACCATGCGCGCCTTCATGACGAGATGGTCGATGAGCTCCTGAGCCTCAGACTCGGTGATGACACCCGCCTTGAGGTCGCGCTCGATATAAACGTCGAGGAACGTTGAGACGCGTCCGATTGACATTGCGGCACCGTTCTGCGTCTTGATGGCAGCGAGGTAGCCGAAGTAGAGCCACTGGACAGCCTCTTTCGCGTTCGTAGCCGGCTTAGAGATATCGAATCCGTAAAGCGCAGCCATCTCCTTCATGCCCTTGAGAGCCTTAATCTGCTCGGAGACTTCCTCCTTGAGGCGGATGACTTCCTCGGTCATCGTTCCGTCACCGATGGCAGCCTTGTCGGCTTCCTTGAATTTAATCAGGGCATCGATTCCGTAGAGGGCAACGCGGCGATAGTCGCCGACGATGCGTCCGCGTCCGTATGTATCGGGCAATCCGGTGAGGATGTGAGACGAGCGGACCTTGCGGATTTCGGGAGTGTAGACATCAAAAACTGCATCCGAGTGCGTCTTGTGGTAAACAGTGAAAATCTTGTGGAGTTCGGGATCGGGAGTGTAGCCGTACTGCTCGCAGCTCTGCTCCGCCATCTTGATTCCGCCGAACGGCATGAACGCCCTCTTGAGCGGCTTGTCAGTCTGGAGACCGACAACCTTCTCGAGGTCCTTCAAATTCTCGTCGATATATCCGGGCTTGTGAGCCGTCAAACCAGTGACGATTGACGTGTCCATATCGAGGACGCCGATTCTTTCCTTTCCGTCCTTTCCGACTGACTTCTTGTTGTGCTCAGCCTTCTGCAACTCCTGAAGTTTGTCGAAAAGCTTGTTTGTCGCGTCTGTCGGTCCGACGAGGAATTTCTCGTCGCCGTCATACGGTGTGTAGTTGTTCTGGATAAAGTCGCGAACGTTGACTTCCTCTTTCCAAAGGCGACCCTTGAAACCGTCCCAAGCTGCTGCCATAAAAATAAACTCCTTCCTGCACAGGAGCCCCGAGAAAACGTGACGATGGCGACACCAGATGACTATCGTTCGCAAAAGAAAGGTAGTTTTCGGAATAAAAACGACGGACGGACCCAGAAAGGCCCGAGGGACGAACGCCCGCGCCATTCATACCCCAAAGATGTGACCAAAACAGTTCCAACAAGGCTCGTATTTATGCAAGCAAATCGATTGATATTCGCCGGATTTTACCGACGACTGTTTCTTAAGAGCGAGTATATTCTTTTTCAAACCTTCTTGCAATGTTGCATTCAGATTTGGGCGAAGAATCCGCGCTTTTCCGGAACCCGCTCCGCTTTATTTGTACTGATTACAAAAATGAATATAATACAAAATAATTTTCATGTCAAACGTTCTTAGAAAAAAAATGAAGGACGACGAAAAATCGCGCTGGCACAAAACGAGAAAAACTGAAAATAATGAGATTCGGACAGGTCGAATGCCCGCCTAGAACTGGAACACCGCGGCGAGCGAGAAAATCATCGAGTCGGGGAAATCGCCGGAGATTATCGCGCCGAGCGGGAAAAGAAAACGCGCCTCCGCCCCGAACTGCATTCCCGACGCCCCGCCCGGAAGCGCGCGGAGGTATTTTACGGAGCATTCGGGATACAAAAAGCGCAGGCCGGAATAGAACCACGAATTTATCGAAGAAACGTCATCTCCCGCGGTCGTCCCGCTTCCGCCCTCATCGTCGGAAGAAACGCCTCCGGCAAGGAACGCCGCGCGAAGGAGGAAGCCGAGCCCGCCGCAAACGGAAAGCCTGTTCTCGCCGAAAACCCACGAGCGTCCGGCATCGAATCCGAGGAGAAGGGACAGCGCCGTCGCCGTCCTGTTCTCGATTTCAGCGGGGCGCGCATCGTCTCCGTCCCAAAGGTAGTAGTTCGAAAAAAACGACGCCCTCCCCTGAAGAAGGACACTTTCATACGCGGGAAATTCCGCGCCGAAACCGAGCGAGTACATGATGGGGCTGGGCGCCGACGAATTCCCGCCGGTGCTGACCATGAGGTTCGGGCCGCCCGTCACGAAAAATTCCGTCCTGCGCGAAGGGCGCGCATCGTCCCCGCCCGACTCCTCCGCAGTCGCGGAAAATGCGGAAGCGAGAAAAACGGCCGCGCAGAAAAAAAACGCGCGCAGAAAAATGCTCCTCACGAAAATCCCCTGCTATTTGTAGAAAAGCTCCGCCATATCGACCGTGATAAAGCCGCTTCTGCCGGTCTTGTAGAAATCGTTCTCCTCCCAGCCGACGACAAGGCAGTCGCCCGAGATGCAGAAATTCGAGTAGAAATAGTTTTTGGGAAGGCGCGGAAGGCGGAACGCGACCGTCTTTCCGTTGTTGATTACGTTTCTTCCGTCGACGGCCCCGGCAAAATACGTCGTCCCGTCGGCAAAAACGGCGCATATCCATCCGTCAGAGATTATCGCGTTCGCGTTCGTCGACGAGCCGATGGGACCGTGCGAGAAATACCGCGGGGAATCGCCCCCGGGAACGCGGAGCGTCACCGTGAAATCGAAGCTGTCGGGAATCGGGGAAAGCAGCTCCCGAAGGCGGAGCGGCGCGGCGGAAAACGGTGAAGGCGTGTTCGGCGCGCGGTACTGCTCCTCGACGCATTCCTCCGAGGAAATTTTCCCGTCCTGTGTCTGCGCGGAAAGCGCCGCGAAATCGCGTAGGGAATTCCACTTTATGTAGCGGAACGAAACCTTCTCCTTGCCGGTCACGTCGTCGCGGCCGTCGAATTTTATCGACGAAATCCAATCCGTTCCGTCAAAGTACGAGCCGGAAATCTCCTCGTCGCTGCCGATTCCCAAATCGCCGTACGTCACGCACGGATAGAAAAGCTTGTTCTCCGTCGAGATGCGGACGAGGTACGGCCTGTTCGAGCCGATTGAGCCAGGCTCGTCGGAATCGTACTCGTCGGAATCGCTGTTGAAGAGCGAATTCCTCGACAACGTGAAATACGCGTTCCCGCCCGAGAAGATGAGGTTTGACGCGGTGGAGCGCGACAGGAGCTGCCTGTCGTTTATGAGCGTCGGCGTCGCCTTCTTCTCGAAAACGAGCGCGCCGATATGGTTCACGAGGAGGTAGCCGTTTCCGTCGAGCCCCGTGTCCGCGTCTGAAATGCGGACGCTCTCCGTCCAAGGTTTCATCGACTGTATGGCGGAATTCTGCGGGAGCGAGGTCTGCACGAAGCCCCCGTTCACGAACGAATACCAGAAGTGGTCGCCGGAGCGCTGGGGAATCTGCATTATTTCTATGTCGGGGACGGCGGAAGATGATTTCTCCCCGCCGCCGAAACATCCCTCCGAGATGAATGACACCGAAGCCAAAATCGATATAATCAATGCGTTTCTTCTTGACAATTTCATTCTTCAAATTTCGGAAGAAAACCACGACACTTTGAATGAGGAATGTGAATTTCCCCAAAAACCAAGAACAGGAGCAGGATAAATGAAAAGAATCATCTGTGCGGCAGTTGCGCTCGCGCTTGCCTCATGCATCGCGTTCCCGGCATGCGCTGCCGACGAGACAAAAAAAGTGGACGATATCCTCGCAAAAATGCCCGCGCGCGCGAGAAGCGAGATTTCCATAGGCGACAAGGCGGAATTCGTCAAAAAGCTCAATGCGGTGCTCGAATTCGAGAAGGCGGAGGCGGAGGAAAGCGGCGACCTTCCCCTTCTCTACCTGCTCGACAAGAAAAACGGGAAGCTCTCGGAAAAATACGAGCCGAAGAACCTTGTTCCCGTGGACAACCCCACGCTTTACAAAGTGAACAAAAGCGGAATGACAATCCGCCGCGACGTGAAGACGCACCTCGAGGATATGGTCCGCGCATGGGATGCTGACACGGGAAGGGCGCTCTTCCTCGTCAGCTCGGCATACCGCTCGTACAAATACCAGAACTGGCTTTTCAACCACTACGTCGAGACGGACGGTCTTGCGGAGGCTGAGCGGTACAGCGCGCGCCCGGGAACGAGCCAGCACCAGCTCGGCACGGCGATGGACTTCGGTTCCATAACGAACGACTTCGCGGACACGAGGCAGGGAAAATGGATGTACGAGAACGCGTGGAAATTCGGCTGGAGCCTGAGCTTCCCGAAAGGATACGAGAGCGAGACCGGATTCATGTGGGAAAGCTGGCATTTCCGCTATATCGGAATCCAGGCGTGCGAGCTGCAGCGCGAGTACTTCAACGACATCCAGCAGTACATGCTCGAATTCATCGACTTGTGGAAGAAATCGTAACGCATGGGAACACTGTCACAAAAAATCATCGCGGCGGCGGCGGCTTTCCTCGCGCAGGCACTTATCGGATGCGCGAGCGCCGACGCCCCGAAAGACGCTGACGGCGGGGAACGCCTATTCAAATCGCTCGGGTGGGAATCGGAGAAGGACGGAACGGCGATGGTCGGGCAGGAAGTCTTGATAACGGCTTCCGCACCGGGCGGGAAAATCGAGGACGGGGAGCCTGCCGTCATAAAAATCACCGCCGCGCACGACGGGAACGACATCGACATCGACGAAATCGAGGCCAGCGTCACGGGCGGAAAGATTCGCGCGCGCTGGACTGTAAAGGATTCGCCCGAATTCTTCGAGGGCGGCGGATATGTCGTCCCGAAGTATTCCTTCACGGTCGAGGTCGCCGACGGGGAGTCGGAGAAATCGCCGGAGCTCAGCGTATACGGGTTCATCGCCCACCGCCTTGTCGGAAGCGACGGAAAGGCGAAAGCGGGCGAGAAGTTCGTCGTGAAGCGGACCGACGGAAAGACAATCGAAGGAAAGCGCGACAAGAACGGGACGGCGCGGCTCGAATGGCTCCCGCTCGGGAAATACGAGATATCGCGCCTCATCGAAAAAACGGCGGGGCAAATCGAGGCGGAGAAAAAGGCCGCGGAACAGGAATCGGAGGACGAAGGAAAGGACGATGGAAGCAAAAACGGAGAATAGGACGCGCGCGGAGGAACTTCTTGCGGGCATAGCGGAGGAGCATCTTCCGGACGCGATAGCGGCGCTCGAGCGGCTCGCAAAAAAAGGCGCCGAAAAAAACGCCGGAACCGCACGGGCATCGGGCGGGGACGCGATAACGATATACACGGACGGCGGATGCCACGGGAACCCCGGTCCGGGAGGATGGGGAGCTGTCGTCATCGCGGACGGGGACGCGCGGCAGATTTCCGGCGGCGAGGAAAAGACGACGAACAACAGGATGGAGCTGACCGCCGCCATCAGCGCGCTTTCCGCGGTGAGGAACACGGAGCGGTTCGCAGGGCGGAAAATCGACATTTTCACGGACAGCCAATACGTCAAGAACGGGATTTCGTCGTGGATAAACGGCTGGAAGAAAAACGGCTGGCTCACGTCGCAGAAAAAGCCCGTCCTGAACAAGGATTTGTGGCAGCTTCTCGACGAGCTGAATTCCGCCCTCGCCCCGTCGTGGAACTGGGTCAAGGGACACGCCGGCGTCGAGTTCAACGAGATATGCGACGAGCTCTGCCAGAAGGAAATCGCACGGTTCGAATAGCGGAATCCGCTTTACGGATGCGGGACGGCGAAAAAAAACGCTTGCCGATTGCATCTTCCTTTATTAGATTTCCAGTCAAAAGAAAAAACAAACCGCGTCCGCTGAAAAAATCGGACGGCGGATTTTCAGGAGAACAAAAAAATGGCTAAACAGTTGATTTTCAATGAGGAAGCCCGCAAGAAGATGCTTTCGGGCGTTGAGCAGATTGCGCAGGCAGTGAAGGTCACGCTCGGACCGTGCGGACGCCTCGTCATGCTCGACAAGAAATTCGGTGCGCCGACAATCACGAAGGACGGAGTTTCAGTGGCGAAGGAAGTCGAGCTCAAGGACCCGTTCGAGAACATGGGCGCGCAGCTCGTGAAGGAAGTTTCCTCAAAGACGAACGACGTTGCCGGCGACGGAACGACGACCGCGACTGTTCTCGCATACGCCATCGTGCGCGAGGGCCTGAAGGCAGTCTCGGCGGGCATGACACCGATTGAAATCAAGCGCGGAATCGACAAGGCGGTCGCCATCGCCGTCAAGAACATCAAGGAGAACAGCCGCGCGGTGAACGGCTCGCAGGACATCACGCACGTCGCGACGATTTCCGCGAACAACGACCCTGAAATCGGAAAGATTCTCGCGGACGCAATCGAGAAGGTCGGAAAAGACGGCGTAATCACCGTCGAGGAGTCCAAGAACATGGACACGACCGTGAAGACCGTCGAGGGAATGCAGTTCGACCGCGGATACATCAGCTCGTACTTCGTGACCGACCGCGAGCGCATGGAAGTCAACTACAACGACGCGTACATCCTCATCCACGACAAGAAAATCAGCACGATGAAGGATTTGCTCCCGCTTCTTGAGAAAGTCGCGCAGACGGGCAAGCCGCTCGTCATCATCTGCGAGGACATGGACGGAGAGGCGTTGGCGACGCTCGTCCTGAACGCAATCCGCGGAACGCTCAAGTGCGTCGCTGTGAAGGCTCCGGGATTCGGCGACAGGAGAAAGGAAATGCTCCAGGACATCGCAATCCTCACGGGCGGAACGGTCATCACCGAGGAGCTCGGCCTCAAGCTCGAGACGACGGAGCTCGACCAGCTCGGACGCGCGAAGTCGGTCAAAATCGACAAGGACAACACGACTATCGTCGACGGCGCGGGCGAGAAGAGCGCAATTGAGGCGCGCATCGCCGAAATCAAGGCGCAAGTGGAGAAATCGACGAGCGACTACGACAAGGAGAAGCTCAAGGAGCGCCTCGCCAAGCTCGCAGGCGGAGTCGCGGTCATCAACATCGGCGCAATCACCGAGACAGAGATGAAGGAAAAGAAATTCCGCGTCGAGGATACGCTTGCCGCAACGCGCGCCGCGCTTGAGGAAGGAATCGTCCCGGGCGGCGGAATCGCGCTCATCGAGGCGGCGAAGGCGCTCACTGACGAGGAGGCCGCGAAGCTTTCCGAGGACGAGAAGGCGGGATTCCGCATCGTCCGCCGCGCGCTCGAGGAGCCTATCCGCCAGATTGCCGACAACGCGGGCGTTGACGGTGCCGTAATCGCGGACAAGGCGAAGAACGAGAAGAAGGGCGTCGGCTACAACGCGTACACCGGCGAATGGGTCGACATGATGGAAGCGGGCGTCATCGACCCGGCTAAGGTCACGAGAAGCGCATTGCAGAACGCGGCTTCCGTCGCCGGAATGCTCCTGACAACGGAATGCGCAATCACCGACATCCCCGAGCCGCCGGCACCGGCAGCTGCCCCCAACCCGGGAATGGGAATGGACTACTAACAAAAAAAGGCACCGCGCCTTTTGAATGAGGGAGCGCCCCGTCGAAATCAGTCGGCGGGGCGTTTCTTTTTGTCCGCCGTTGTGGTAGTTTTTCGGAACCGTCCGGAAATCCGGAATCGGAAGGAGATTTTTCGATGAATTCAGGCGCAAAAACGATGGAGCTGTTCAATAACATACCAAGGGAATGGAGGGAGGCGATAATCGCGTCATACGACGGGAATTTCGCCGAGGAATTCGGGAGGCTCTGCGATTTCATCGACTCGGAATACGATTCGTTCCCGGATGATATGAGGCCCGTCGAGAAGACGGATGTGTTCAACGCGCTTTCCGTGCCGTTCGGGGACGTGAAGGCGGTGATTTTGGGGCAGGATCCGTATCCGGACGCGGAGAAGGCGCACGGGCTCGCGTTCGACACGGCGGACGG
This sequence comes from Treponema saccharophilum DSM 2985, assembly GCF_000255555.1. Taxonomy (GTDB): domain Bacteria; phylum Spirochaetota; class Spirochaetia; order Treponematales; family Treponemataceae; genus Treponema_D; species Treponema_D saccharophilum. The sequence continues at coordinate 10,032 of NZ_AGRW01000052.1, read as the reverse complement.
CTCCGTCTCGGCATCGCTGCGGAACGTCTTCTACGAAATCGAACGGGAAAAAAATCCTGATACAGAGCAGAAAGGATTCAAAACGGAACGGACGGGCGACTTGTCGGGATGGACGCGGCAGGGCGTTCTCCTCCTGAACACGATTCTCACTTTCAAAAAGAAAAGCGGCACGACGGGCGTGAACGCGCACGCGGGAATCGGCTGGGAGAAATTCACCGACGCGATAATCAGCGCGCTCGACGGAAGGGAACATCCGCCGGTCTTCCTTTTGTGGGGGAAACCCGCGGAAAAAAAGGCGTCCCTACTGAAGAAAACGCCCGCGGACAGGATTCTCGCGACGTCGCACCCCTCCCCGCTTTCCGCACGGCGAGGGTTCATCGGCAGCGGCATATTCAAAAAGGCGAACGACGCGCTCGGGGACGGAAACGAAATCGAATGGTAAAAAAGCCGCGACAATCAAAAACATCACATGAACAAGAATTAGTATTATTCATCCCGGCGAAAAATCGGGCACGGGCAGCAAAAAAGGCACTTCTTCCGAAGCGCCTTTTTTCCACAATCATCTAAAAATCATCATTTAGCGTCGGCGGTAGAGTTGTTGCTTGACGCGCTTACAGAGGGCTGGGCATTCCTTGTGGCGACGACAGCCATCTCAAGACGGTTGCGCTGAACTGCCGTAACCTTGTAGTCCTTGTTGCCGAGCGGGACGATGCTGTCTTTTGTGACGCCGAAAGTGTATGTCGTTCCCTCGACGAGAACATCCATCTCAAAGCGAGTCTTATCAACATCGATGATTTTCGTGACTGAGCCTGTTTTTCCCGCAACCGCGATGTCATCACCGACATTGACAGTCAATGCAAAAGTCGGAAGCACGAATGCAGCCGAGACAATAAATGCAACAATCTTCTTCATAAAAAACTCCTTAAAAAAGATTTTAACTATTATTGCACGTTTTTCAGACAATGTGTAAGGCTTTTTAAAGAAATGCGCACGCTTGCTCCGAGAAAGCCGAACTCGGAACTCGAAAATGAACAAGCAAACAGCCCTCCCGGGCACGGAAGGTGCGCCTCGCGCACCGGCGCACGCTTGCTCCGACCAAGCCGAACTCGGAACTCGAAAATGAACAAGCAAACAGCCCTCCCCGGGCACGGAAGGTGCGCCTCGCGCACCGGCGCACGCCTCCTCCGACCAAGCCGAACTCGGAACGCGAAATTGCCAAAGCAAACAGCCCTCCCGGGCACGGAAGGTGCGCCTCGCGCACCGGCGCACGCTTGCTCCGACAAAGCCGAACTCGGAATGCGAAAATGAACAAGCAAGCGCAAGCGCGTTGAACGACGGGCTTTTTTGAAGTAGAGTATCGGCATTATGAAAGAACTCGAATTGAAATACGGATGCAATCCGAACCAGAAGCCCGCGAGGGTTTTCGTTGACGACGGCGATCTTCCCATAACAGTCCTGAACGGGCGGCCGGGATACATCAACCTCCTCGACGCGCTCAACGGATGGCAGCTTGTGAAGGAGCTCAAGGAGGCGACGGGGCTTCCTGCGGCGACGAGCTTCAAGCACGTCTCCCCGGCGGGCGCTGCCGTCGGAACACCGCTTTCGGACACGCTCAGGAAAATCTACTTCACCGACGGCGTTGAGCTGACTCCGCTCGCCTCCGCATATGCGCGCGCGCGCGGGGCTGACCGGATGTCCTCTTTCGGCGACTTCATCTCGCTCTCCGACGAATGCGACGAGGCGACGGCTCTTCTCATCAAAAAGGAGGTCTCGGACGGAATCATCGCCCCGGGATATTCCGAGAAGGCGCTGGAAATCCTCAAGGCGAAGAAGAACGGGAACTACTGCATCGTGCAGATTGACCCGAGCTACGTCCCGCCGGCAACGGAAGTCAAGCAGGTCTTCGGGGTGAAATTCGAGCAGGGGCACAACTTCCTCAAAATCGACGAATCGTGCCTCACAAACATCGTCACGAAAAACAAGAGCCTTTCCGAGGACGACAAACGGAACCTCGTCATCGCGCTCATAACGCTCAAATACACGCAGTCGAACTCCGTCTGCTACGTCAAGGACGGGCAGGCAATCGGAATCGGCGCGGGACAGCAGAGCCGCGTCCACTGCACGCGCCTTGCAGGCCAGAAGGCGGACAACTGGTGGCTCAGGCAGTCGCCCAAAGTTCTCTCGCTCGAATTCGTCGACGGAATCAGGCGCGCCGACCGCGACAACGCAATTGACGTCTACATCGGCGAAGAGTACGAGGACGTCCTCGCGGAAGGAAAATGGCAGGCGATTTTCAAGACGAAGCCGTCCGTCTTCACCCGCGAGGAAAAGAAGGAATGGCTTTCAAAGAACACGGGCGTCGCTGTCGGCTCCGACGCGTTCTTCCCGTTCGGCGACAACATCGAGCGCGCGCGGAAGTCGGGCGTCACGGTCGTGGCCCAGCCGGGCGGAAGCGTGCGCGACGACCAGGTAATCGAGACGGCTGACAAGTACAACATGGTGATGTGCTTCAACGGAATAAGGCTTTTCCACCACTAATTCCATATCCGAAAAAAAAGAAGGGGCTTGAAGCGGAACAACTTCAAAGCCCCTTTTTCGTCACACGCGCAATCACAGCGGCCGGTCAGTTCCGGCACGGACAATGTCATCGCCGCTCTCGGCGTAGTACAGTAAAATTCTTCCTACGCCTTCCTTCGCCTTGTCGGGCGTGTATATCGTCGTGAAACTGATTAAGAGGATGCGCTCGCCAATTGTCACGCGCACGTTTTCGCTAACCTTGTAGAATTCACCGTCGGAAAATCCGTAGGTGCCGCCCGTGTCCCCGACGGAATAATCGTCATTCCCTATTCCGTTCGGAAATTCCGAAACAAGCGCGTGAATTTCTTCTTCCAAATTCCCGTTCAAGTCCCGCTCGTTCTGGGAGAACAGCTGTAAAAGCCCGGAATCGTCTTTATCGTTTATGAAACCGATTACCTTTTCCGAGATTTCCCTGCCGCGCCCGTCCGCGCCGTCCGTCATCTTCGAATACTCGCTCTCAAAAAAATCCGAGCAGCCGAAAAACGAGAACGCGGAAACGAACGCCACCAAAAAACCAAAAAAAATTCTGACTCCTTTCATGGGAAAATTATAAAGAACGGAGCGCTCCGTGACAAATCGTTTCCGCCGCCGACAAAAGAAAACGGAATATGATAGAATGGGCAGATGAAATACACGCACCTATTATTCGACCTTGACGGAACGCTCACGAAATCGGGGCCGGGAATAACGAACTGCGCGAGGTACGCGCTCGAAAAATTCGGGATTGACGAGCCGGACACCGCAAAGCTCGAAAGGTTCATCGGGCCGCCGCTCGTCGATTCTTTCATGAATTTCTACGGTTTCTCGGAAGAGGACGCCAGGAAGGCGATGGCGATATACCGCGAGCGATTCGGGACAATCGGGATTTTCGAGAACGACGTCTACGACGGAATCCGCGAGACGCTCGAAAAGCTCCGCGCGCAGGGAAGAAAACTCTACGTCGCAACGAGCAAGCCCGAAATCTACGTTCCGAAAATCCTCAAGAAATTCGATTTGGAGAAATACTTCGAGGCGGCAGTAGGAAGCGACATAGAGGAAACGAGAAGCCCGAAATGGCGCGTAATCGAATACACGATCGCGCAGAACGGGCTTTCCGCCGCACGCGACGAGGGAAAAATCGTCATGATTGGCGACAGGATGCACGACATCGACGGGGCGAAGAAAAACGGAATCGACTCAATCGGATGCCTTTGGGGCTACGGTTCGCGGGAGGAGCTTGAATCGCACGGTGCCACGTCGATAATCGCGCGCCCCGAGGAACTGCTCGGATTTTAGGACGGAACGAACGCGCGGAAGCGCAAGGAGTTTTTTTATGGAAGAGAACAATCAGGGACAGAAAAGAATCGCCCTTCTCATAGACGCAGAGAACACGCAGTACGACAAGCTCGAACTCGTTCTCCAGGAAATCTCGGCATACGGATACATCATCACGAAAAGGGCTTACGGCGACTGGACGGCAAACGCGCTCAAGCATTGGCCCGAAGTCCTCAACAGGAACGCAATCCAGCCGATTCAGCAGTTCTCGTACACGAAGGGAAAGAATTCGAGCGACAGCGCGCTCATCATCGACGCGATGGACTTGCTCTACACGCGGAAATACGACACGTTTGTCGTCGTGTCGAGCGACTCCGACTTCACCAGGCTCGTGACGAGGCTGCGCGAGGACGAGATGTTCGTAATCGGCGTCGGAAAAATCACGACGCCGGAATCGTTCGTCAAGGCATGCAACGATTTCCTCTACCTCGAGACGCTCGAAAGCGAGGACGATGCCGCCGATTTCCACGAGGAGCAGAACGCCGGGCAGAACACGAGGAAGAAGGACAAAACGGACAGGTTCAACGCGGACAAGGCGAAAATTATCGGAAAGCTCAAAAAGGCTGCCGAAAAATACGGCGACGACGAGGGATGGACGGAAGTCAGCAAGGCAGGCTCGCTGATAAAGCGCCAGGTCTCATCTTTCGACACGCGGAACTACGGATTCTCGACGCTCGTGAAGCTGATTGAGGCGCTCGGAAAGAATTTCGAGGTCGCGCGGACCCCGACGGAGAACGGAAAGTCGCTGATGATAGAATACCGCGTCATCCAGAAGAACTAGCGCAGTGCCGGGCAAACAGCCGCCATACGTTCCGGCGGGCGGGCACGTTTTCCGCTTCCGCCGGAACATTTCCCAAAAAGCGGCATTTCAGACGGAATCGCCGGCGGATTTTTCCGTTTTCACGACGTTCGGTATGTCGTCGCGGCTTTCTTTCAGGAAAAGGTATTTGTAAGGATGGATGTCGAGCGCGTTGACGAACCATCCGCCGACGCGCGCGGGATTCAGGGCGTGGAGCGAAATCGAATGGCTCACGGGCATCACCACGCCGTCGTCAAGAAGGACGCCTTCCGCCGCGGCAAGGAGCTTGTAATGCTCGAAGGAGCCGTTCTCGCGCGACGCCTCGTCAAGAAGCTGCGTGTAGCGCTCGTTGCTCCACTTCGTCTGGTTGAGCGTGGAGCCCTCGCGGAAAAGCTCAAGAAACGCGAGCGGGTCCGCAAAATCCCCAATCCACGAATACACGAAAATATCGGCGTTCCAGCCGGGAATCGACTCAATGTAGCGGTAATCCGACGCGACCTGAACGTCCACATCGACGCCTAGCGGTTTCCACGCCTCGGAAAGAAGCTCGGCGAATTTCTTCTGCCGCTCCGAAAGCGCCGAAATCCCGAACGAAATTTTGAGCTTCTCGTTCTCCGGAATTCCCGCACTCTTCCTCGCCTCCCTCATCATGTCCGCGGCATCCTCCGCAGAGGTGTCGGTCAGCCCCTCGACCTGCGGATACCCCGAAAGCGGATAGACGAGCGTCGTAGCCTGGACAAGCGAGCTGCGGCGCAGCTCCGCCCACGGGACAGCCTGTATGAGCGCGTTCCTGAAATCGGCGCGGTTCCACGGCTCGTTACGGCAGCTGAAGAACAGGTATTCCGTCCCGAAAATCGCGGAAAGTCGTATCGCGTTCTTGTTGAGGATTACGCCGGCATCGAACGTCGAGCTTATCCAGTCGGCGTCCCCCACGTTGAACGCGAACGAATTCTCCCGAAGCTCGTCGGAAGTCGTTATGCGTATCGCGGGAAGGTGGACGTTCGCGGCGTCCCAGTAGTTGTGGTTCTTTTCGAGGAGAATCGAATTGTCCGTGCGCTCCTTTATCACGAACGCCCCGGAAAAAACGTTGTCCGCGGACGTCTTCACGGAAAACGCGTGGTGGCAGATTATCCTCGTGAAATGCGCGGTCGGCGAGACGAGGTTCACGACGAGAGTCCTGTCGTCGCGCGCCGTTATCCCAACATCGCGCTCCGTCGCGCGCCCGTTCCTGAATTCCTTCGCGCCGCGCACGCAATCGAGAAGCGACGAATACGGGGCGTCGGGCGTGGAAAGCAGCATAAGCCATGAATTCCGCACGCTGAACGCGTTTATCGGGCTTCCGTCGCTGAAGCGCGCGTTCTCCCGAATCGTGAACGTGAGCCGCTTTTTGTCGCGCGAGACCTTGCATTCCGTCGCCAGCGCGGGAACAGGCTCCAGCGTCTTCGGCTGGTATGAATAAAGCCCCTCGTACAAGGCGTCGAGAACCTGCGCCTCGCTCGAATACGTCGCCGCATGGGGATTCAGGTTGAACCGCTGAGACGACATCACAATCCGAAATTCGCGCTGCATCCCGTCGTCAACGGAAGGCTCCCCCGCATCAGCCATTTCGGCAAGGGCATCCTCAAGGCTCCCGTCAGGCCCAAGCTCCTGCGCGGAAAGCGGAAAAAAAGCGAAGGCGACAAAGGCCGCCGAAATTACCTTTTTGAAGAATGGATTCATTCTTCTAATGTACCTTTTCTTCGCGAAAAAATAAACGGAAACAATCGCCGCCACGCGCAGGCAGCCCGCGCACAAAAAAAGCCGCCCCGATTCATGGACGGCTTTTCGCAATGCCCGCGATGAAGGCTGCTCAGGAGATGCCGAGCTTCTTCATCTGCTCAGCCTCCTCGATGTAGCTCGAGTACTCGGCGCGGTAGGTGTTCGCCTTTATGACGATGTTCTTGAACGACGTGATGTCGATTTTCAGCCCCTTGACTTTCGACTTGTTCGCCGGAGAAGCCGCCGCCTTGAAGAATTCGTCGAGCGAGTTGAGGAGGACAATCATCTTGTTGCAGTCAGTTATGAGCCCGGAAATCAAGTCGAAAATCCCGCTCTCGTTCATCGCGATTATCTTGTTGTAGCCGACCGACTTCTTCGCGTTGAATACCGCGAACCGCTTCGTCTTCAGCTCGATGTCGGCGACGAACTGGTTGTAGTTCAGCTTTTCCTGTCGCTTTGCCCCGGTTCCCGCCTCGACAATCATGATGGAATAGTAGAGCGGCTTCTCCTCAAGGTTGAACGCCTGGATGAAAAGGCGCTTTATCTTGTCCATTATGGAATTGTGCTCGCTTTCGAGTAGGTCGTGGTTCGACTTCACCTTCTCGATTATCTGCGTGAGGACGGGCGGAAGCGAGCCGAGCATGTGGGCGGATTCCATAAGCATCGCCTTCGTGTCGACCTTCGTTTCCTGCACGACGGCCTTCTTCACGGAGATGCCCATCTTGTCCATGACCTTCTTCTGCAGCTCCTCCTTGTTCGGAGCCTGGTCTTCCTGCACAATCTCGTCGATGAGCTCGCTGTAGAACGGAACTTTTCCCATCGCCGCGGTGAAATTCTTCTTTATGAGCGCCATCTCGTCGGAGGGCGAGCTGAACGCCTTGCCGAGGTCGAACCCCGGATGCCCGAAAACGTTCTTCCGTATCTGTCCCTTGTAGTACTCGCGCTGGAATTCCGCGAATTCCTTGAGGACGGAATTTATGTCGGACATCGCGCGCGACGCTTTCTGCAGGCTGTCGTTTATCATGCTCGAAGTGAGCGCGTCCGACTTCTGCCTCCCGTCGGCGACGATGTTCGCAAGCACGCGCGTGTTCGTCTTGTTGCTGTTTATCGAGAAATTCGCCCAGAGGAACGAGTTGTTCAGCTCGACGAGCTTCTTTATGTTCTGCATCGTCAGGTGCGCCGTCGAGAATTTGTAGTAGTTGCACAAAAAGTCGAGCATACTCTCGTAGTCGGAGAAGCGCTGCCCTATTATGACGGATTTCTCGTTCTCGACGAACTGCGTCGACTCCGGCGGCGTTATGTCGGAAATCTTCTTGTCGAGCTTGTACGGGTCCGGCGTTATCAAAGATTTTTTCACGAGGAAATCAAACAGATTTTTCACGCAGGTATGGAGAAGCCTGTAGTTGTCCAAAAGTTTTGGAAGAGTCTCCGTATCGTACCATTTTGTCTTCGCGTCCAACGCAGGAAGGAGCGCATTTGTAAAATTGCTGTTGTTTTCCATATTTTATAGTATCGGTCCTTGGCAAATGATAGTTGAGAATTGAGAGTTTTTCTACAAAAGAATAGAATGAATCCCATTATTTTCCGAACATTCCAGCGTTTGCGGGGATGCGACGATTTCATTTCAATTTATTGGAGAAAAAAATGGCAGAGAATGAACAGCTTCAGATGATTCGCCACTCATGCGCTCACGTAATGGCGGAGGCAATCATGCACCTCTTCCCCGGCACGAAATTTGCAATCGGCCCGGCAATCGACAACGGCTTCTACTACGACTTCGATTTCACCGGCACCAAACCGACAGAAGACGACTTCACCGCCATTGAGAAGGAGATGAGGAAAATCCTCGCCGGAAACCACGAATTCGTCCGCAAGGAAGTGACGAAGGACGAGGCTCTCAAGCAGTTCGCCGACCAGCCCTACAAAGTCGAGCTGATAAACGACCTTCCCGACGGCGAGACGATAACGACATACACGCAGGACGACTTCACCGACCTCTGCCGCGGTCCGCACGTCGCGACGACGAAGGAAATCAACGCGCAGGCGTTCAAAATCGCGAAGATGGCGGGCGCATACTGGCGCGGCGACGTGAAAAGGCCGCAGCTCGTCAGAATCTACGCGTACTGCTTCGCCAAGCCGAACGACCTCAAGGACTACCTCAAGATGCTCGAGGAGGCGGAGAAGCGCGACCACAGGAAGCTCGGCGTGCAGATGGACCTCTTCCACATCGACCCCGAAGACCCGGGCCAGATTTTCTGGCACCCGAACGGATGGGCGATGTACACGACAATCCAGGACTACATGAGGCGCAGAATCCTTGAGGACGGATACAAGGAAGTCAACACGCCCGCAATCATGCCGCGCACGCTCTGGGAACGCTCGGGACACTGGGGACACTACCAGAAGAACATGTTCATCACGGAAAGCGAGAACCGCGTCTTCGCGATAAAGCCGATGAACTGCCCCGGCGCGCTCGAAATCTTCAAGTCGCGCTCACGCTCATACAAGGATTTGCCGATGCGCCTTGCGGAATTCGGCCACGACGTGAGGAACGAGCCGAGCGGAACGCTCCACGGAATAATGCGCGTCCGCGGGTTCGTGCAGGACGACGCGCACATAATCTGCACGGAGGAGCAGGTTTCGGCGGAGGTCGCCAAATTCTGCAAGCTTCTGAAGCGCGTCTACCACGACTTCGGGTTCGACGATTTGGTCGTCAAATTCTCGACGATGCCGGAAGACCACGTCGGAGACCTTGCGACATGGGAGCGGGCGGAGAAAGCTCTGGCGGACGCGTGCCACGAGGCAGGCCTGAACTACGAGATTCAGCCGGGCGAGGGCGCGTTCTACGGCCCCAAGCTCGAATTCAAGCTCTACGACACGCTCGGCCGCGAATGGCAGTGCGGAACGATTCAGGCGGACTTCCAGCTTCCGAGCGCGGAACGGCTTGACGCGACGTACATCGGCGCGGACAACAAGAAGCACCACCCGGTCATGCTCCACCGCGCTGTCCTCGGCTCAATCGAGCGCTTCCTCGGAATCCTCATCGAGAACTTCGCGGGCGCGATGCCGCCGTGGGTCCACTTCGAGCAGGCGGCAATCGTCCCCATCGGCGAGAACTTCAACGAGTACGCCGAGAAGGTCGCCGCGGAGCTCCGCGCTTCCGGATTCCGCGCCGAGGCATACACGAACGGCGACAACATGAAGAGCAACATCAAGTTCATCACGAGCGAGCACAAGACGCCGTACATCCTCGTCGTCGGAGCGAAGGAAGCCGAGACGAACAGCGTCGCGGTCCGCTTCCGCGCCGATTCCGGCCTCCCGCAGAAAACGATGTCCCTCGACGAGTTCAAGGCGTACCTGAAGGACAACGTAGAGAACCACAAAGTGACTCTGTAACCCCCTGAAGAAAAAAAAAAGCGGCTTCCCCCAACGGTGAAACCGCTTTTTTTGTCCATCCCCGCCACCCGAGCAGGAGCCACATAACACAAAGATTAACGAGCGTTATCAATGCGAGCACGCGCTCCCCCAAAAAAGGGCGCAACTCGTTGCGCATCCGCTCGCTCCGTAACACAAAGATTAACGAG
>NZ_AGRW01000053.1 GCF_000255555.1 Treponema saccharophilum DSM 2985 | reverse complement strand
GGTGTGCGCCTTTTGGGGGGATGGCGGAACGCTTTGTTTTACGAGCGTTTGTCGTTGTTTCTCGTAGCGTGCGCCCGCAGCCCACGTTTTTGCGTGGTGTGCGCTTTTTGGGGTGAGGGCGGAACGCTTTGTTTTACGAGCGTTTATCATTTATTTCTCGTAGCGTGCGGTTATATTGCGACGTTTTTCATCCAGCGGCGGCTTTTTAGGAGGATGACGCTTATTATCAGGCGGACGTATTCTTCGAGGGAGAGAAAGAAGTAGACTTTCCAAATCGGCATGCGGAGGACGTATGCGGTAATGAAGCCGAGTGGGACGCCAAATCCCCATGTGCCGATTATGTTCACGGCGGTGAGGAATTTCGTCTGCCCGCCGCTTTGGAGGACGCCGCCGCCTACGACCATGTTGAACACTTTCGCGATGAATACGAGCGAGAACGATACGAGGATTTTTATCGTTACGGCGCGCGTCTCGTCGGGGACTTTGAAAAGGCGGACGTAGAGCGGCGAGACTGCGCAGACTACCAGCGCTAGAATCGCTCCCGCCGTTATCGTCAGCGCGACGAATGATTTTGCTTCGGCGTATGCTTTCTCGTTTTCACCCGCGCCGAGCGAATTCCCCACGATGATTCCCGCGGCAGATGAGACTCCGCACAGCGCTCCGATGACGATTCCTTGTATCGGATACATGAGCGTCATAGCGGCGCACGGCTCCGTGCCAAGATGCCCGTAGATTATCGCGTACGTGTTTTCCCCGAGCGACCAGAGCGCCTCCCCAACGAGAATGGGGGCGAGTATTTTTATCGCGGTGACGACGAATTCGCGCGGGAATGAGAAGACCGGCTTCAGGCTCATGTTCCGCGTCTTTTTTTCGCGGAGAAAAAGCGTGCCGACTATGAGCATTTCCGCGATGCCCGCGATTACCGTGGCGATTGCAGCTCCTTTTTCCTCCATTTTCGGGAAAAATCCAATCCCGAAGATGAGGAACCAGTTGAGCACCGTGTTCACGATTATCGCGGATATTCCTGCGATTGCCGGAAGCTTCGCCTTTTTCATATTCCTAAGCAGCGTCGAGATGAAAAGCGTCGCGACAGACGGGAAGAACCCGAGCGCGCGCCATCTCAGATACGACGAGGCTTTCATGACGGTCTCGGCATCATCCGCATACACCGACATGACGACGTTCGGGATGGCGAACGATATGACCGAAAAAACAAGCGCGAAAAATGCAGAGATGTAGAGCGGCAGAAAAAAACTGTTTCTTATTCCCTTTTCGTTTTTCGCCCCGAAATACTGGGAAATCAGGATTCCGCTTGCGGTGACGATTGCGCCCGCCATGACGCTGAAAAGCGAGGTGAATTTTCCCGCGAGACCGATACCCGCGATGCTCGCGCTTCCGAGCGAGCCTATCATTATCTGGTCGATGAGGGAGAGCGACGACTGCATCAGGCTTTGGATGGTGACGGGAAGGGCGAGCTGGATGAGCTTGCCTTTGAATTCTTTGTTCATCATGTTGACAGAATACAATCGCCATGGTGTAAAATCTTGCATGTTTATAGCAATTTTATAACACAAAACTATCACGCAAATGGTCGGAGGAATCATGTCTCACAGGGAAACGCTTCACGAGAAAGCCGCGCACGGAATGAGGACGTTTCCGTATGCCGTATACCACGCCAGAATTCCTGAATGGCTTCGGGGGTTTCCCCATCATTGGCACGACGAATTCGAAATCATCATCGTGACGTTCGGGAGGGCGTCGTTCACCGCCGGCGGGGAGCGGTTCGTCTGCGGAAAAGACGACATCCTGCTTATCCCCGGCGGGAGCATCCATTCGATTTCACAGGACGGCGAGGAAAAATGCGAGTATTTCAACATCCTGTTCTCGTTCTCGCTTCTTGAGGAGAATTCCGAATCGCATTGCAGCCGGCGGTATTTCTCGAAAATCGGCGACCGCGATTCGCTTTGCGAGATATTCATAAAAAAGGGGACGGAACTGAACAGCCGCCTCCTTCCGCTTGTGTCGGATTTGGTTGAGAACAGGACGGAAAGCTATTCGGGGTACGAGCTGATGATAAAATCACAGCTCTTCAGAATCATGCACATAATCCTGACGGAGGATTGCGCTGAGCATCAGGCACGTGACGGAAACGCGCGGGCAAACACGGAGCGCCTCCGGAACGTCCTTTCGTACACGGCGGAGCATTTTCGGGAGAAAATTTCGGTAAGCGACGCCGCCGGAGTCTGCTCCCTTTCGCCGAGCCGCTTTATGGGGATGTTCCGCGTGGAAACGGGGATGAGCTTCATAAAATATCTGAACGAGTACCGGCTTGAGTCTTCGTCGGAGCGTTTGTGCGACAGCGACGATTCCGTGACGGAAATTGCGCTCTCGAACGGATTCGAGAACGTCTCGTATTTTATCCGCGCGTTCAAATCCAAATTCGGCTGCACGCCTCTCGAATACCGGAACAGGCTCCGCAGCCCGCAGAAATAAAATGCGCCGCAAAAGCAGATGGAACGGCTACCATTTGACCGACCATTTCTGCTCTTCTGTCGCGGTGAGAATTTTTCCGAGTTTCTCCGCTATTTTCGTCTTCTTCCCGTTGGGGGATTCCAGCAAAATCGTGACGTTTCCGTTCACCAGCTCGTCGGCGAACGACGGGCCGTACATCGCGGAAAGGAGAAGCTGGTATTCGCTTTCGCCCATCTCCTCGCCGATGAGCGCAGGAATCATCATCGTGTCCAGATACGCCTTGGAGTCGTCGTCGAGAAGCGCGTACAGCTTTCGTATTTCCTTGGGACCGAGCGTCAGGGAAAGCGAGCTTCCGTTCTTTTTGTCGAGAATCGAATTCGTTCCGAGCGAGAGAATATCCGTCGCGCGGAATGCCGACGAGCCGAGTTTTTTTATCGTACCGCTCGCCTCGACTTTCGTTTCCGACGGCGTCCTCGCGCCGACTCCGGTCGCGCCTGCGTTCAGCAGGAACGTCGACATGTCCGACGGCTCGAAAAGCGGCTTGTCCTCGGGAATTCCCGCGATCGATTTTATCGTCATGCTCGCCGATTTTGAGAATCCCGTCCTGAACGAAATCTCGACCGACTCGTCCGCGTTCGCCTTTATTTTTATCTCGGGCGAGCACGATGAAAGGGAAACGAGAAGCGATGCGGAAGCAGCCGCGGCAAGGAACATTTTTTTCATGAAAAACCTCCGTTGTGTTTTCTTTCGACCATTCGTGCGGTCTTTCATGTTAAATCAGATTCGACATCGGAAGCGTTACGCGTATTCCCGTCGAAAAAACGAGCCCGGAAGCCGCGCTCCTGAAAGGGGAGAGCGCCGTTCCGTCCGTCTTGTTGAAAACCGTGTAGTGGATGTCCTGCGTCAGCGAGATGCCGCATTTTCCCGCCTTTATCTGCGGCGTGTTCCAGCAGATGCCGATGATGCCGGGAAAAATGGAATGCCGTATCTCCTCGTTCCTGTCGCCCGGAATGTTCGGCTTTCCGAGCGGGATGACGGGACCTGCAAAAATGCGCGTGTAGTCGCCGAGCGCGAGGGAAAGGACGAGCGGAAGCTGGAAATTTCCCGTCCCGTTGTCGTACCTGATGAACGCCCCGATTCCGGGTTTTATCGTTCCGTCGTAGCTGACGTGCAGGAGCGCGTCGACGCCCCTGAAGTTCAGCCTGAACGACTCGCAGTCGAAGAAATTCCAGCCCGCCTCAATCGTCGCGTCAAACACGAGTTTTTCTGAAAATCCTTTTTCCGTCTCCGCGTTTTGCGCTTCGCCTTCAATTCCGACGCTTTTGTTTTCGGCTTTTTCCGAATCATTCAAGCCGTCCGGCTTGCCATTGTTTTCTTTGCTGCTTTCGGCTTCGTCATTTTTTTTTACGCTTTCCGGCGCGTCCTTCGATTTTATGTACCGGCCCGACGCCGCGTAATGCTCCTTCCAGTACCCGCGCGACAGCGTGGATATGATGACGCCCGTCTCAGGCCCGTCGCTCGCGCAGTGGAGGAATTCGTCGTTGCCGAGAAAAATCCCGACGTGCGAAATCCTTCCGCTTCCCGTCGTCTTGAAAAAAACGAGGTCGCCGGCAATCCTTTCTCCGTCGCCAATTTTTTCCGATTTCGCGTAAATGTTCTCCGATTTTCTCGGAAGCTGGATTCCGATGGATTCCCTGAACATCGAGAAAACGAACCCGGAGCAGTCGAACGTCGCCGGCCCCGTTGCCCCGTCCCGGTACGGGCAGCCGATATATTCCCTGCTGTATTCGATGAGCTTGTTCCTCATTCCCTGCGCCTTTTCCGCCGAGACGCCCGCATCTTGCGCGCAGACTTTCGGAAGCATCGCGAGCAGGAGCGCGGTGATTGCGACAAGAAAAATGTAGTCTTTCTTTGTGTGATGGTTGTTCATATTTCTATTATCGGATGTGCGATTTTTTTAGGCAACTGTTTCGGAATTTCCCGTCACGATGAGGATGGCACGCGCAGCACGTCGACCGTGTGGGAGCTTGCGCCGAGCAAATCGGGCCGCTCGCATACGGAAAGCTGGTACTTCACGAAATAGCCGAACGATTCCTCGTCGAGCGCGTTCAGCTCCCGCCGCATGTAATCCGCCGCCCCGTCAGGCGCGAATATCTTATCGCGGACAAGCCCCGCCTTTTTGTTGAGCGCGTCCATGTCCTCGATTCGCGTGTAGGAGTACAAATCCTTCTCCGTCTCCGTTATCGCGTGGAAATCGTCCGTGAGCGTCTTGTTCCTGATGCAGTCGAGGATTTTTCCTTTCTTGAAGCAATACGAGATTATCGCGTATTCGTTCATCACGTACGCGACGAGAATGAACCCGCCGTCCTTCGTCACGCGCTTCGCCTCGTTCAGGGCGGCGAGCCTGTCCTCCTCCGTGTGCAGATGGTACATCGGCCCGAACAGCAGCGTTATGTCGAACTCCTTGTCGGGCAGGAACGAAAGGTCGCGCGCGTCGCCCGGCCAGCATTTTACTTTCGCGTGTTTTGAAAGAAGTATGTCGAGGTTGTGCTTCACCAGCTCCACCGCCGTGACGTCGAATCCCTCCTCGCTCAGCGCGACGGAATACCGCCCCGTTCCCGCGCCGACGTCCAGGATTTTCGCGGCTGTTCCTCCGCATTTCGCGGCGCATTCCCTTATTTTTTCCATCGACACCGCGAATTCCACCGAGCCGTGCCGCGTTGTGAGCCTGTGGTCTTCTTTGAATTTGTTGTAATATTTTTCCAGTTGGGTCATCAGCTAAAGATAGCACAAAAAACAATCTAATTGTAAAATCAAGGCGAGGTAAAAAATGGATTTAATCGAACAAGTCAAATCAAAAATGATTGAGTACAACGGCAAAGACATTAAGCGCATCTCCCACGCGCTGAAAGTCCATTCGTTCGCGCGCTATATAGCCGAATGCGAGGGAATCGAGCCGTCGCTGATGCAGACAATCGAAATCGCAGCCCTCCTTCACGACATCGGAATCCACGCCGCCGAGGAGAAGCACGGTTCTTCCGACGGGAAGTATCAGGAAATCGAGGGGCCTGCCGTCGCCCACGAGCTGATGTCCCATCTTGAGATTTCCGATGCCGAAAAAGCCCGCGTGGAATACCTGATTTCCCGGCACCACACGTATGACAACATCGAAAACGAGGCGCTCGATTATCTCATCCTTGTCGAGGCGGATTTTGCCGTCAACATCGACGAGGATTCTGTTTCGGACGATGCCGTGAGGAACGCGCTCGGGCATGTCATCCGGACGGAGACTGCGACAAACCTCATAAAACAGCTCTACTGCTGATTCTTGCTGAAATGACGGGGCTGTCCGGAACAACTGTTTCGTGGCGGCCCCA
Source organism: Treponema saccharophilum DSM 2985 (assembly GCF_000255555.1). Classification (GTDB taxonomy): domain Bacteria; phylum Spirochaetota; class Spirochaetia; order Treponematales; family Treponemataceae; genus Treponema_D; species Treponema_D saccharophilum. The sequence continues at coordinate 193,810 of NZ_AGRW01000053.1, read as the reverse complement.
TCAAAAATATCGTCTCGCCCGCATTTCCGTTCCTGCGTCGTTTTGCGGGCAGTGATTTTGTTTGGAGGAAATAAAAAAATGGCAAAGAGATTCAAGAAATCTGCTGACAGGAAACTTTTCGGAGTATGCGGAGGCGTCGCTGAGTTTTTCGACATCGACCCGACAATCGTCCGCATCGTCTGGATTCTGATGGTCGTTTTCGGGGGATTCGGAATCCTTCTTTATATAATACTTGCGCTTTTGATGCCGAATCGCTGATACGTTGTCCATGACAAGAAAATTCCGTGAATCGGGGTTCGGGAAACTCGCGCTTAGGTTGTACGGCGGAATCCTTTACAAGCGGTTCGTCGAGTCGTCACGCGATTGCCGCGCGTCTTCTGCGTCCGCGCTCAGGAGAATCCTCGAATACGCGAAGGATTCCGAATGGGGCAGGGCGCACGGATTTCCGCTCATTCTTCTTGCGGAGGATGATGACGAGCTTTTCAGGCTTTTCCGGGCGAATGTTCCCGTCTCCGATTACGATGAGCTCCGGCCGTTCATCGAGCGGTGCAAGAACGGAGAGCCGAACGTGCTTTTTCCGGGGCACCCGAAAATGTATTCAGTTACGAGCGGAACTTCCGGCGAGCCGAAATGGATTCCCGTTTCGGAGGCGTACCACGACGTCGTCTACAAAAAGATGACCGTTCTCTGGCTTTATTCTCTCCTGAAATTGTGTCCGGCTGCCTTTGACGGAAAGGCGGTCTCGGTTGTCGGCAGCGTCGTTGACGGGGAGGTTCCCGACGGGACGGTGTTCGGCTCCGTTTCCGGGCTGACGAGCCGCGACATTCCCTGGTTTCTTTCCGGCATCCATTCCGTCTGCGAGGATGTTTTCAAGATTGATGATTTCAACGCGCGCTATTACGCGATAATGCGGATTGGGATTGAGCAGGACGTTACCGCGCTCATAACGGCGAATCCCAGCACGATAATGGAGATGCAGAACGTGGTCGATTCCCATCTCGACGACTTCATCCGCGACATCGAGAACGGGACGCTTTGCGACATGGCGGAGATTCCGGGCGACATACGCGCGCGGCTTTCGTGCGCCCTTTCCCCGAACGTGCGCCGCGCGAACGAGCTTCGCGAGCTGAGGAAGAAATACGGGCGGCTTTTTCCCAAGGATTTCTGGCCGAACCTCGCCGTCGTCTCGACGTGGAAAACGGGAAATTCCGGAATGTATGCCGAAAAAATAAAGGATTACTTTCCCGAAAAAGCCATTCACATCGACCTTTCGTATTTCGCGACAGAGTGCCGCGCCGGAATCACGCTCGACGGAAGCGACACGACGGTGCTTTTTCCCGGCGTGCATTTTTTCGAGTTCGTTCCGGAGAAGGACATCGGGAAGAAGGAGCCGCAGATTCTGGGAATCGACGAGATTGAGGACGGGAAGCAGTATTCCGTCTACGTGACGACGCTGGGCGGGCTTTACCGCTACCCGATGAACGACCTCGTCGTCGTTGACGGCTTTTTCGGGACGATTCCGCGGATACGGTTCGTGCAGAAGATAAACGGAATTGTTTCGATAACGGGAGAGAAGCTCCACGAGCGGCAGTTCGTCGAGGCGGTGCGGTTTGCGGAGGACGAGACTGGGTTTTCCGTCCGCTTTTTTGTCGGGTTCGCCGACATCGCGTTCGCGACATACCGGTTCTACTACGAATTCGAGTACCTTGAGATTCCCGGCGAGGACATCGAATTTTTCAATTCCGTCGTCGACGAGAAGCTCAAGTCGCTCAACATCGATTACGAGTCGAAGCGGAATTCGTTCAGGCTCAAATGCCCCGTTCCGTACCCGCTTGAGCGGAATTCGTTTTTGTCGTTCAGAAAATCGTGCTTCGGGAACGGAAACCACGACGGGCAGTTCAAGATGACCCTCCTGATGCAGGACGAGGAGAAGCACCGCATTTTCAGGGGGCTTGTGAGGAAATGATTCTGAGATTCGCCCTCGCGCTCGTCTTTTCAGCGATAATTCCGTGCGTTTTTGCCGCGGACATCGCCGCGCACAAAGGTTCCGCGCAGTTCCTCGACGGGAAGATTGTCTGCGTCTCGATTTTTGCGGACGACGAGTCCTCGTCGTGGGGAAAAGCGCGCGTCAGCCCGTATGCGAAGAAGACGGTCGATTACATGAAAATCGCGACTAAGTGGATTTCGAAAAAGGCGCGGAAATTCGAGCGGAAGCCGGAATTCGTGCACGATTTTTTCGGGAACGGCGGGATTTTCTACAGGACGAAATTCGACTGCGACATGACGGACAACGCCATCGCGAGCAAATTCGTCTGGCGCTACATCGAGCGCGCAATCGATTTGGGATGGATTCGGAAAACGTACGGGACGGACAACATTTTCTTCGTCGTTTTCCTGAACACGGGAAAGAAGAACCGCGTCCATTCGCGCGCGCAGTGCTACTGCGGGAAAAGCGCGTATCCCTACGAAATCGTGTACATAAACAGGTATGTTGACGGAATCGAAACGTCCCCTGCCGCATACGCCCACGAAATCCTGCACGTGTTCGGGGCGGAGGATTTGTACTGCGCCGACTCTCTGAACAACTTCCCGAGCGAATTCGTCGCGTACTGCGCGGAAACCTACCCGAACGACATCATGTTCACGATAAACGACAAATTCCGCGGCTCAATCTACGACAAAATCACGAACGACTTCTCCGACATCGACGCCTACTACGTCGGCTTCCTCTCCGAGTGCGCCGAAGTCACCCGCTTCTCCCTCCACCCCTCCGAGCACCTCCCCCCAAACTGAAGCCCCAGTCCCAGTTTCGTTTGAAATTCCGCTCCGCATATCAAAATATCCCCCTCATTTTTCGCCGAACAAAACATTCCACTCTCCACTTTCCGCTCTCATCTCTCCGCTCTCATCTTTCCGCTCTCATCTTTCCACTCTCCACTCTCCACTCTCCACTCTCCACTCTCCACTCTCCGCTTTCCGCTTTCCCCCCGCTTCCCACTTTCCCGATTTGTTCCTAGAATCTCGTCATGCTCAAAGACAAGACCGTACTGCTCGGTGTAACCGGGTCAATCGCCGCGTACAAGGCGGCATCGCTTGCAAGCCTCCTCGTGAAGAACCACGCCGACGTCCACGTCCTGATGACGAAAAACGCGACGAACATAATCAATCCGATTGCGTTCGAGACGCTTACGGGGAACAAATGCCTCATCGACACGTTCGACCGGAATTTCGAATTCGACGTGAAGCACGTCTCGCTCGCGAAAAAGGCTGATATTTTCGTCGTCGCGCCGGCAACCGCAAACGTAATCGCGAAAATAGCGTCTGGAATCTGCGACGACATGCTGACGACGACGTTCCTCGCCTCCGAATGCCCCAAGATGATTTCCCCTGCGATGAACACGAGGATGCTGATGAATCCGATAACGCAGTCGAACATAGAACGATGCCGCTCGTTCGGGATGAAGATAATCGACAGCGCGGAAGGGCATCTGGCGTGCGGCGACGACGGGAAGGGAAAAATGCCCGAGCCTGAAGTGATATTCAACCATATCGCGTCGGAAATCGCGTTCGGGAAGGATTTGAAAGGAAAGCGGATTCTCGTTACGGCTGGCCCCACGCGCGAGCGCCTCGACCCGGTGCGTTTTTTGTCGAACCGCTCAACCGGGAAAATGGGATTTGCCGTCGCCCGCGTCGCCGCAATGCGCGGCGCTGACGTCACGCTCGTTTCTGGACCAGTGTCTTTGGAAACGCCGCTTTCCGTGCGGAGAATCGACGTTGAGAGCGCGGACGAGATGTTCCGCGCTGTTTCCGATGCGTTCGATTCGTGCGATATCGTCATAAAGGCGGCCGCCGTCGCCGATTACAAGCCTGCCGTTTACGTCGACGAGAAAATAAAGAAAACGGAGGAGAAATCGGGCGTGCCGTGCATCGAGCTTTCGCGCACCGAGGATATTCTCGCGTCGCTCGGCGCACGGAAAAAAGGGCAGTTTTTGTGCGGTTTTTCGATGGAGACGCAGAACATGATTGAAAATTCTCGGCGGAAACTCGAAAAGAAAAACCTCGACATGATTGTCGCGAACAACCTCAAGGTTTCCGGAGCCGGGTTCGGGACGGACACGAACGTCGTCACGATTATAACGAAGGACGGCGAGAAGGAACTGCCAATTATGACGAAGGAGCAGGTCGCCTCCGCACTCCTCGACGAGATACTTTTGTCTCTGAAATCGGGGAAATGAGCGGAAACTGATTCCGTCTTCCCCGAACAGAATCAGCGCGTTTGACCGTCGCCGTCGATGAGGAATTTCGTCGTTGTGAGCGCCTTTATTCCCATCGGCCCGCGCGCGTGGAGCTTCTGCGTCGATATTCCGACCTCCGCGCCGAAGCCGAATTCGCCGCCGTCCGTGAACCGCGTCGACGCGTTGACATAGACGCACGCGCTGTCGATTCTCGACTGGAACGCGCGCGCGTTCTTCCTGTCGTTCGTGCAGATTGACTCGGAATGCTTCGTGCTGTGCGCGTTGATGTATTCGATTGCCTCGTCGATGGATGCGACGACCTTTACGGCGCACACAAAGTCGAGGAATTCAAAACCGAAGTCCGATTCCGTTGCGCGCACTGCCGATTTCTCGCCTTTGCATTTCGATTCGATGATGGAAAGCGATTTTTCGTCGCACCGAAGCTCGACACGCTTCCCGATTTTTTCGACGAGCGCGGGAAGGAACGCTTCCGCGATTTTTTCGTGGACGAGGATGCATTCGATTGCGTTGCATGCGCCCGGGCGCTGCGTCTTCGCGTTTTCCGCGATTGCGGCGGCCTTCTCGATGTCCGCGGACTCGTCGACGAACAGGTGGCAGACTCCGGCACCCGTCTCGATTACGGGAACCTTCGCGTTCTGGACGACGCGCTGGATGAGTTTTGCCCCGCCGCGCGGAAGCACGCAGTCGATTTTTCCTGTCGCGCCGAGAATCGCGTCCACGTCGGAATGGTCCTCCTGAACCTCGCACAATTCAAGCGCGCCTTCGATGCCGTCTTTTCCCGCGTTGCGCAATCCTTCCTTTATCGCCTTCACAATCGCCTTGTTCGATTCGAGCGCGCTTGACGAGCCGCGCAGGAGAATCGCGTTCCCGCTTTTGTACGCGAGGCAGAACGCGTCCACCGTGACGTTGGGGCGGCTCTCGTAGATTATGGCGATTACGCCGAGCGGAACCCTGACCTGTCGGATTGAAAGGCCGTTCGGCGTGTTCCATCCTCCGGCGATTTCCCCAATCGGGTCGCTTTGCGCGATGACCGTCCTCATGCTTTCGAGGATTCCGTCTATGCGCTTCGAGTCGAGCATGAGCCGTTCGAGAAGGGCATCGCTCATCCCGTTTTCGCGCGAGCGGTTCATGTCCGATTCGTTCGCGGCGATAATCTCCGCCCGGTGCGCGTCAATCGATTTTGCGACGGATTCGAGCGCGGCGTTCTTCTGGTTGGCGTTGTGAAGCGCAAGTTCCTGCGAGGCTTTCCGCAAATCGGCGGCGAGCTTTGTGATGTCCATATTTCCTCCGTTTGTGCTGCGTCCGTGAAAAACGTCGTTTTTCCGCAGCTTTGTTTTTCCGAAAAGCGCGACGGCTTACGGAATCAGAAAAACGGCCCCGGAATGATGATTTTCCGGACCCGTTTTCGCGATGAGAATGAATTCCTGATTCGCACACAAAAAAGCCCGCTTCGATGCGGGCGTGTTTTTAGTAGTTTGCGAGGAAGAACATTGCGACGAGCTGAACCGCCTTGTTCCTTTCTGACGACCATTCGTTCGATTTCGGCAAATTCCTGACGTACCAGCAGAAGATTCCGAATTCGGGGTCAATTCTGAGGGCATATTCGGCGAATTCGTCCGTTTTCGTCTGGTTCCCGAACATCAGGTAGATGACATCGTTCAGCATTTTTATAAACGTCTTGTAGAATTCGCACCATGCGCCTTTTGAGACTTCCGTGCAGTACTGCTCGAGCTTGTAGAGGACTTCCTCCTTTAGCGAAACGTCGATTTTCTCAACCCATGTCTTCTCGACGAGGAGCGTGAGGTTCCGTTTGAAGCTTACGATGAGTTTCTGTTCGTCTTCGGGCGTGGCGACCGAATAAGTTCCCGAGCCGAATGAATCCGCGATTGTCTTTGCGGCCGCATTCGTTTCGCCTTCGTCCTTTGCGGAGAGGAGCGTGTCGAGCGAATCAATCACCTTTTTGTCTAGAAATTCCGTTATTAAATCGTCCATGCGGATGATTTTAGATGTTTGGTTCTTCTTGTTCAAGGTTCAGAAAAGGATTGGCGGAATCCGCGGTTTTATTGAAAAGGATTGAAAGCAATGGAAATCTTTGCGTTTTCATAGCGAACGTTTGACTATTTCCAATATAAGATTTCCCGGAACTTTGCTAGACCTTTACAAAAATAATTCTCATGGAGTGAAAACATGAAGGGAATAATCGTTTCTGCGGCGTCGTTTTTGTGCGCCTTTTCAGTTTTTCCGTCCTTCGCGGATGAGCCGGCGTTCGCGTCTCCGCCCGACGTCATGTTCGGGTCTGTTCCCGGCGAGGAGAAGCCCGCGCTTTCGGGGAAGATTTCCGTCGGTTCGGGAAAAAAGGAGGTTTCAGGCGGGACAATAGAATCCGCCGCCGTTGACGAGAGCGCGCTCCTTTCGGAAAACGGCGCGACAATCGTCGTAAAAAGCGCGGAAATCAGGAAGAGCGGCGGCTCGTCGAACAGCGGGCAGAGCAATTTCTACGGGCTGAACGCGGGCGTCCTTTCCGACGGCGGAAAAATCTCGCTCATAAAAACGAGCGTGGCGACCGATGCCGAGGGCGCGAACGCCGTTTTCTCGACGGGAGAAAATTCGTTCGTGACGCTGCAGGACGTGAAAATCACGACGAAAGGAAATTCATCGCGCGGGCTTGACGCGACTTACGGCGGAAAGATTCGCGCGCGCGGCGTCGACATAACGACGGAAGGCGAGCACTGCGCGGCATTCGCGACGGACAGGGGCGAGGGGACGGTCGTCGTCGAGAAGGGAACTGCCGTCACCCGCGGGAACGGCTCGCCCGTGATTTACTCGACCGGCGACATTCGCGTCAGCAAGCTGAAGGGGAGCGCCGAATCGTCGGAAATCGCCTGCATCGAGGGAAAGAATTCGATTTCGATTGACGGCTGCGAGCTTTCCGGCGGGGCGGGACTTTCGGGCGAGACTGCGAGCGCGGTCATGCTTTACCAGAGCATGAGCGGGGACGCGAACGTGGGGACGGCGCGCTTTTCGTCATCGTCGTCCTCGCTTTCGAACGTGTCCGACGGACCGTTCTTCTTCGTGACGAACACTGACGCGGAAATTCACCTCGAATCGACGAAAATCGAGAATCCGTCGGGAATCCTCCTCAAAGTTTCCGGGAACGACTCGTCACGCGGTTGGGGAAGGGCAGGCGCGAACGGCGGGAACCTTTCCTTCAGCGCGAAAAAGCAGCGGCTTGAGGGCGACATAATCGTTGACGGAATCAGCTCGCTTTCACTGAACCTCGGAAAAATGTCCTCGTTCAAAGGAAAGCTGAACGAGGACGGACAAGGCAACGTGGAGCTGTGCCTTGCGAAGAACGCCGTCTTCGAGATGACCGGCGACTGCCACGTGAATTCGATTCGGGACGACGACGTTACGTTCTCGAACATAATCTCGCACGGGAACACGCTATACTACGATTCCTCGGACGAGAAAAACGCGCACCTGAACGGAATCACGATACGGCTGCGCGACGGCGGAAAAATCGCCGCGGAAAACCGGCATTCTGAACGGAAATCAACCGCGACGGAAAAATCGCATTCGCCCGAAAAGAAGAGCGCGGGAACCGTTCCTTCCCAGCCACCGCTTTCTGTCGTCTCGGGAATTCTTCTCGCGGACAATTCCGTCGAGCCTGCCTCGTATTCGATAACGGGCAAAGACGGAACCGTGACGAAAATCCGCGTGATGATGCCTCATCCGCAGAAAAACGGGAATCCTCCGTCGCCCCCTCCGTCCGGCGCAGGCAAGCCGATGAAAAATCCCCCGTCTCCTCCTGCTGAAAAAAGCCGCCCCGCCCCCATCACGGAATCCGCCCTCGCATCCCTTTCCGGAAAGAACGTCGATGCAAAAGGCATCCCCGAAAAAGACGGAACCCTCATCATCCTCGAAATAACCGAATCCCAACGCTGACCCCCGCGTGAACGTGCGCACCCGGGAAGGTGCGCCTATGCGCACCGGCGAACGCTTGCTCCGAGAAAACCGAACTGAGAACGGAAAAAACTCTGCAAGCGCAAACTGAGAACGGAAAAAAGCTCTGCAAGCGCGAACTAAGAACGGAAAAAACTCGGCAAGCGCAAACTGAGAACGCGAAAAATCACTCATCCCGCGCAATCTCACCCGGGAAGGTGCGCCTATGCGCACCGGCGAACGCTTGCTCCGAGAAAGCCGAACTGAGAACGAAAAAAACTCGGCAAGCGCAATCCCACTCGGGAAGGTGTGCCTATGCGCATCGGCGAACGCTTGCTCCGAGAAAACCGAACTGAGAACGGAAAAAAACTCTGCAAGCGCAAGCTGAGAACGCGAAAAATCACTCATCCCGCGCAATCCCACCCGGGAAGGTGCGCCTATGCGCACCGGCGAACGCTTGCTCCGAGAAAGCCGAACTGAGAACGGAAAAAACTCTGCAAGCGCGAACTAAGAACGGAAAAAGCTCTGCAAGCGCTAGAACGGTGCTTCGTCGGGGTTCCGCGCCTGTTTGATGTCGAGTCCGGTGAGCGAGCCGATTTTCTCGCAGTCGGAATCGTCAATCGCGAAATCGAAGACGGCGGCGTTCTCCGCGATGCGGGATGGCGTCACGCTTTTTGGGAGCGGGAGGAATCCTTTCTGAAGGCTCCACCGTATGCAGATTTGCGCAATCGACTTTTTGTATTTCTCGGCGAGCGATTTCATGAAATCGTTGCTGAAAATGCCTCCCGTGCCGAGCGGCGAGTACGCCTCGACGACCATCCCGAGCGATTTCGAATACTCGACGAGCTTTTCCTGCGTCTGTCCGGGGCACAGCTTTATCTGGTTCACCATCGGGCGGATTTCCGCCGTTTCGAGCAGCGCGTCGATGTGCCGCTCGCAGAAATTCGAGATTCCGATTGCGCGGAGCTTTCCTTCGCCGAGCGCCTCCTCCATCGCCTTCCAGCTTTCTGCGTTTTTTTCCTTCCAGCAGTCGCGGAACTGCAGCGGGTTCGGCCAGTGGATGAGGTACAGGTCGGCGTAGTCGAGCGCGAGTTTTTTGAGGGAAACGTCGAGCGCCTTTTTCGTCTGCTCGTATCCGTGGTCGCTGTTCCAGAGTTTCGTCGTCACGAACAAATCCCCGCGGCTGCATCCCGATTCCGAGAGAAAATCCGCGATTGCCCGCCCGACAGACTCCTCGTTTCCGTACGCCGCCGCCGTGTCGATGTGCCTGTAGCCTGCCCTGAGCGCCGCGAGAACTGCGTCGTAACATTCCTGCCCGTCCGCGCTCTGCCACGTCCCGAACCCGATTGCCGGAATCTTCGTCCCGTTTGCCAAATCGAATGATGAAGAAATCGTCATTTTTGCCTCCTTTTTTGAAAATCCGCTTGTGACGAAAAAATTCCCGTTCCGGGAAAAAGTTTTTGCCGAGATGAATGATGGGTCAGACTATCACGCCTTTCGTTGAGGGAATTGCCGTGCCGCGCCGCGCGTCGATTTCCACGGCGCTCCTGATTGCGCGGGCCGCCGCCTTGAAAAGCCCTTCCATTTTGTGGTGGTCGCTTCTTCCGCGAATCGTGTCGAGATGGAGATTGCATTTCGCGCCCTGCACAAATCCGTTCCAGAAATCGTCGAAGCAGTCCGTCTGGAACGTTCCCTGCTTTCCGTCCTGAACCGACACGAGCGGAATGCCGGAAAGCTCCGCGTTGCACACGAGGAACGGACGCCCGCCGAAATCGACAGCCGCGCGCAGGAGGCTTTCGTCCATCGGGTAGAGGAACGAGCCGGAGCGGAAAATTCCCGCGCAGTCGCCGAGCGCTTTCGCGAAGCACTGCCCGAGAACGATTCCCGTGTCCTCGATTGTGTGGTGCTGGTCGACGTTCAGGTCGCCCTCGATTTTTCCGGACAAGTCGAAAAGTCCGTGCTTGCAGAACGATGTCAGAAGATGATCGAAAAATCCGATGGGGTTCTCGACGGCGCATTTCCCGTTCCCGTCGAGGTTGAGCGTGAGCGAGATTTTCGTCTCGCCCGTTATTCTTTCAATAGTCGCAGTTCTGTTCATGGCTCTTTTATACCGACTTTTTCCCGCCGGTGGAAGAGCCGGATAAAATCGACCTGTTCTGAACCTGAATTTTCCGAACAGATTTAATGAAAAAAAAGCGGCAGTTCGACCCCGTCCAACCGCCGCCTCGAAACTCGCTTTGCAAGTTCCGGCAGATTTGGAAAAATGCCATTAGGCATTCCGCGTTCCCAAGAACGAGCAAAGCTCGTTCTTGCAGATTTGAAAAAAAATGCCGTTAGGCATTCCGCGTTCCCAAGAACGAGCAAAACTCGTTCTTGCAGATTTGAAAAAAAAATGCCGTTAGGCATTCCGCGTTCCCAAGAACGAGCAAAACTCGTTCTTGCAGATTTGAAAAAAATGCCGTTAGGCATTTCGCGTTCCCAAGAACGAGCAAAGCTTGTTCTTGCAGATTTGAAAAAAATGTCGTTAGGCATTCCGCGTTCCCAAGAACGAGCAAAGCTCGTTCTTGCAGATTTGAAAAAAATGCCGTTAGGCATTTTTTTCAAATCCTACTTCAGGATTTTATATTTCATCACAACGAACCTGCCGTCCTCAAGCGTCTGGAATCCGAGCAGCTCCTTTTCGTTGACGAATCCCGTGAGCTTGAGCCTGTTTCCCTGCTCGTTCTTGATGTCCTGAATCGTGAATTCTGCTTCCGGGGCGATGTCGAGCGAATATTTCTCGCCGCTTTCCGTGACGAAGCCGACGAACGTGAACGGCGCGTTCCCGTAAATCTGGATGTGCCCCGTTATGCTCTTCTTTCCGCCGAATGCCGCGGCGGGGAACGACGCGAGCGCTATTACGGCAAGCGCGATTGCCGAAAAAAACGATTTTCTCATCTTATTCTCCTTGCAAAATGAAATTTGCCTACTGAACGATGACGTACATGTACAAATCCGCCGAGCCCTTGTCGCTGAACGTGAGCGTCAAGTCATTCATGCCCGCGGAAAGTTCGCCGAGCGTGTGCAGCGAGATTCCGTACTGCGGGCGGAGGTCTATCGCCGCGTTGTTTTTGAAAAGCACGGGACCGTTTCCGTCGTATCCGAGTTCTGATGACGCCACGAGCGAGGGTAAATTGCTTGGCAGTTTTTCAATTTCCGGTGCATAGCCATTTGCGAAAATGTCGTATGCCGTCATCGGGTACGAATACGAACCGGATGAAAGCGTCTGCTTCGCATCCTTGTTGAGCGTGTACGTTGTGTTTCCCGTGAGCGCGAGGAGGAAGTTCTGGAAAATCTTGTCGAACGTCAGGCTCGTGCTGTTGATTTTGTTGACTGCCGCGACGATTGAGTTGTTGTCGGTTTTGTCGTTCTGCGAGATTTCCTTTATGAGCGCGGCTCCCCCGTAATTGCGCGCGAGGAAAGCGCCGAACGTGTACGACGTCGCGTAGGAAACGACTGCGTTGTCGTTGTCGAGGTATTCCCTGATTCCCGAAAGAATGTAGTATGTGTTGAACTGCTGCGTCCTGTTTTTTGGGGAGTCGTCGTCGTCAATTTCCAGAAAATCCTGCATCATGTCCTCGCAGAGCATCGAAAGCATCTCGTTGTAGCTTGTGTCGGGCACTTTTCCGAGCTTTATGTCCTTCATGTTGAAGTTTATCATGTGCTGGAATTCGTGCGCGAGCGTTGAGATTGCGTCGTTCGGGTAAAGGCGCGCGATTGCCGAGTCGATGTAGAAATACTTTCCGATGTTCGAGTAGTTGAGGACTTTATAATCTCCGGACAAATTCGTCGTCGTCTTGTAGTAATCTTTCGAGAAGAAGAATCCCGCGGTGCCGTTTGGTGAATACTCTCCTTCCTTGTCGCTTTTGTAATCGCCGTCGATGTCGTAGAGGACGATGTTCACCGTGCTGCCGGTGTCGCTGACGTCTGAGATGCTTGTGTCGGTACGCGTTTTTCCGTCCGTTACGCGGATAATCTCCGCCTCATTTCCGAAAACATTCCTGATTACCGGGTACATCGCGTCGAATTTTTGTGCGAACGTCTGTGCCGTCGATTCGCTGACTTTGTTTTTCGATTCCGTCGTAGCGTAGTAGTCGTCGAGAATCCAGACGTTGCAGTACGTTCCTGTCGCGTACAATGTCGCCGGTTTCTGCTCGTATCCGTTCTCGGTCTCAATCCAGATATTTTTCGTTGTCCCGACATCGCGCGAAATCGGCGTGACGCTGAAATTCGGTGAAACGGCCGAGCGCGACGAAGAGACGGGAATGTCGAATTTGGGGCTTACGAAATGCCGGTATTTCTGTTTTTTCCCCAGGTCAATCGCGGACAAGTCGATTTCCGCATCCGCGCCTGCCCTCGCCGAGACGGAGCTTGAAAGCGAGATGCTTGCGGAGCTCGACTCGGCTTTCGTCACGGTGCGCACGTCGCTTTTGCTGATTGTGTAGTCGCCCATGTTCACCCGCGCGACGTACAGTTTTTTGCCGCCGAGGTTTCCGGTGATTTTCAGCGTCTTCGTTTCCGGCGCGACTTCAAAAATATTCGAGCTGGAAATCGATTCGTTTTTTGTCTCCGTCGCTTCTATCAGCCCTTCTTCCTCTTCCTCATCTACGCACGATACGAAAAGCGCCGATGCGATGAGCAGGCTTGCCGCCGTCCTTCCGGCGAGCGATTTTCTCATTTTCATACTTTTCCTCCTTGCAAAGCACCGTATGATTTGTGCAAAAGACTTCGCTTATAACACCTGTCCGGCTCAGTCAGTTTCCGAACAGGTCTATTATATCAGATGATTCGCTCCATTCCATGAACCGCCCGAATTTAATCCGCCTTTCAATAATGTACGGGGAGTGTGTATAATTGCGGGGAAAAAAGACGAATCGAGGTGTGTTGTGAATATCTGTTTGTTCAGGCAGGATGAGATGGGGAAGGCGCTCCCGTTGGGTGACGAGCGCGCGAAGCATATCGTGAAGGTTCTGAAAAAAGGCGCGGGGGATACGTTCGACGCGGGGATAATCGGCGGGAAGGCTGGCGTCGCGACGATAACGGGAATCGGTGACGGCGGGATGTCGTTCTCGTTCGAGCCGTTTTCTGACGAGGAGCGCGCGGAAGGGAAAATGCTCCGCCCGCTGACTTTGATTGTCGGGTTCCCGCGTCCGATTCAGCTGCGGCGGCTTCTCCGCGACGTTGCGGGGCTCGGCGCCGAGCGGATAATCCTTTCGGGGACGGAGCTCGGCGAAAAATCGTACATGGAATCTAACGACATAAAGGACGGCGCGGCTTTGCGGATGCTTCTCGACGGGACCGTTCAGGCGGCATCGACCCACGTTCCCGAGCTTGTTGTGGCGAAAAGTCTTCGCGAGGCGGTTTCGATTTCCGGATGCGGCTCTTCGGCAAACGTCGCCCTCGACAACAGGCGCGCGACGAAATCTCTCGGGGCGTGGCTTTTCGATGAGTCGGAAAAGGGCGCGCTTTCCCGCGTGTGCGCCGCAATCGGAAGCGAGCGCGGATGGACGGAACGCGAGCGCGATTTCCTTGAGTCGGCGTCGTTCTCGCTCTGCTCGATGGGAAACCGCGTCCTCCGTACCGAGACAGCCGTGACTGTTGCAAGCTCGATTATTTTGGATAGAATGGGATTCTTGAACTGAAAATCGTCTTTGACGAAAAACAAAGGAATGGAACTGAAAATGGAAAACGAAGAGATAAAGAAGCGCCTCCTTGAGATTGAGGAGACGGGAATCGAATTTTCGCTCGTGCAGACGGGCAAGGAAAGCGTCCGCGTCAACGGGCTTTACAAGCCGGACACGCACGAAATTCTGCTCCACAACAAGAATTTCAAGGACGACAACCAGATTATGTACACGGCGATACACGAGTACGCGCATCACCTTGAGACGGAGAAGTACATGGCGGAGAACGGCGGGCGGCTTCCTCCCGGCGGCTCTCGCGTCCACAGCGCGCAGTTCTGGGCGCGTTTCCATTCTCTTCTCATAAAGGCGGAAAACCTCGGCTTCTACAAAATATCGATTGAGGAATCGCCCGAGCTCAAGGAACTTACCGAAAAAATAAAGAGCGAGTACATCGAGGCGAACGGGAAGATGATGGTGGAATTCGGGAAGCTTCTCGTGAAGGCGCACGAGCTGTGCGAGAAGGCGAACATCCGCTATGAGGATTACCTCGAGCGCGTCCTCTGCCTTCCGAAAAACACCGCGAAGGATTTGACGAAAGTCGCCTCCGTGCAGGTGAATCCCGCAATCGGGTTCGACAACATGAAGAAAGTCGCGCAGATTAAGGATTCCGGCGAGCGGGAGGCGGCTGAGCAGCAGATTCTTTCGGGAAAAACGCCCGACACCGTCACCGAGCTTATGCGGAAGAAGGCTTCGGAGGACGACCCGAAGGAAAAACTTGAGAAGGAGAAGAACCGCCTCGAGAAGACAATCGCATCTCTCCAGCAGCGGCTTCAATATGTGGAGGAGACACTTGAGACACTTTGAAAGACTCGTGGCGGTTTTCGCCACAATCGCGCTTCCTGCGGTTGCGTCTTACGGGCAGTCGGGGCAGATGATGAACCTTGAGATGCCGCAGATGCCCACGATAGCCGTTCCGACGCTGAGCACCGGCTTTTACACGCCGTCTTCGAACGGTTTTTCCAGCGGCATCGAAAGCCCGTCGGCGCCCGTAGCTCCGGCAAAAGGCGCGCCGGCAAACGCTGTGGCGCAGGACAATGCTTCGTCGGCTGCTTCCGCCTTGTCGCAGAAAACATCTGCCGCCGAAACGCTCAAGGCGAGCGACATTTCCGCGCTGAACGGGCTGGGGCTTTTCGGCTCAATCTCGGACGTGCTCGGAGCAAATAATCCCGCGCAATCGTCCGGCTCCCCGAGTCAGACTGCCGTGCTTAATATGATTCTGGCAAAACTCGGTGAAATAAAGGAGGCTGTCGGGAACGCACCCGCGCAGAAAACGCAGGTGTCGTCGCCGCGCCAGAATCCGAAGATACTCCGCTTCTCGGCAGACGGCGTCGATTATCTCCCGCTCATAAAGTCGTCGTTCTTCTCATCGCTTGAGAGCGACGGGACGTTCCTCCTCACCGGCGACATCCGCTCCGCTTCGGGCGAGAAAATGCAGGACGAGACGTTCTATTTCCTTTTCAAGTCGGCCGGAATCGAGAACGGCGTCCCGAATTATTCCGTCGAGACGTCTGTAAGCCAGCGCAGCGACAATCCGTCGTCGTTTTTCAGGCGGCTTTCCGAGCGCGGCGACATAATCGCAAGACGGACGGGGAATCTCGTCACGATGAGGGTTTCCGACGGTATGCAGATGGACCTGCTCCTTGCGCTTGACAATTAGGAACGGAGGATTTTTTTTCTGATGGGAATTTTACACGACGGGCTTTGCTCGATTGGAATCGGAAATTCGTTTTGCGGAATCGCGACGGCACCGCTTGAGGAAGTCGAGGCGAAAATGGAATCGTACATCGCGCTTCTTCAGGAATACAACGCGAAATTCGACCTCATAAACACGGACGGGCACGACGAAATCGCAATCCGCCACATCCTCGACTCGCTTTCAGCCGTTCCCGCGCTCTGCGCCGAGCTTTCCTCGCGTGGCGCGGATTTTTCAGGCGGATTTTCCGCCGCGGACATCGGTTCCGGCGCTGGGCTTCCGGGGATTCCGTTGGCGGCGGTTTTCCCGCAGATTCCGTTCACGCTTGTGGAGCGGATGACAAAACGGTGCGCGTTCCTCTCCCATTGCGCGGAGGAGCTTTCTCTCAAAAATGTGACGGTGGAGGAAAATCAGGCGGAGCGGCTTTCCCAGGGGCGGTTCGATTTCTGCGCGTTCAGGGCGTTCCGCCCGCTTGAGAAGAAGATGATGAAAGTCCTCCTCCGCATACTGAAGGACGGCGGCTTCCTCGCAGCGTACAAGGCGCGGCGCGTGAAAATCGACGAGGAGATGAATTCCCTTCCCGTCGTCCCTCAGTACGATGTCGTCCCGCTTTCCGTCCCGTTTCTCACGGAAAACACGTCGGGCGACGAAGAGCGCGAGCGGAACCTCGTCGTCATGACGCGCTGATTGAAAGAAAACGCGGCGCGATTGAGGAAAAGTCGTTCGGCATGACAATCTTTTTTCTGGTTAATGTACTATAAAAAAAACGCGGATGACAAAATCCGCGTTTTTTTTCATTAAACCTGTTCGGAAAACTCAGTTTCAGAACAGGTTATCTTGAAATGCGATGTTCAAAAACGTGCTGTTTTCGATTTCAGCCGTTTTTACGACATGTCCACTTTCTTCAGAATCTTTATGAGGCCGTCCTTCTCTACCAAATCGATTGGGCGTCCCTCGGAGAATCGCCGCGCTTCCTCGCTGTAGTTTCCCGCCGACACGCAGATTCCCTTGTCCGCCTTTGTGTCCGAAACTTTCGCGTGGAAATCGCGGACCGCAAGCTCTCCGACGGAGCCTGTCGTCCGGTAGAAGCGGTAGAGGTGGATTTCCTCCGAGCGAGCGAATTCGACGTTCATGGAAATCTCGACGAATTCGGGCGTCACGGCTATGTCGAGGATTCGGGGTGAATTCTGCCGCTTGTAGCATTGCATGACGACACGCCTGCAGAGCGCGACGAAATCGCTCGACGTTGACATCAGGTAAATCTGGAGGTTTTTGTTCTGGTTCAGCTCCTGATACCGCGCAAGAAGGCTCGGCACGTCCTTGTAGTTCGGCGTCGTCGACTGGATTTCCTTCAGCGCGTCCAGACCTTTCGTTATCATGTTCGTCATGAAGCAAGCCGTCGCGTACCGGTAGCGGATTTCCGTCATTGTGTCCTGCGGCACGTTCTGGTGCTTGAGCGCAATCTCGAAATCCTGGATTGCCTTGTCGGGCTGGTTCATCTTTATGTGGAAAAGTCCCGCCGCAAGGCATGAGCGCGCGCCGAAATCCGGGTTCGGGCGGAGGTGCATGAAAATCTTCATCGCCTTGTCGCCCATCCCGCTTTCGTTCATCGCGTCCGCCATCGAGAAGAGAAGCTCCTTGTTTTCCGGGTTCTCGTCGATTGCGCGCTTGATGTAGGGGAGCGCTTCCCTGTAATGCTTCGATTTGTAGAGCGCAAGACCGAGATAGAGGTTGATTCCTGAAAAATCAGGCCGCAGTATGAGCGCCTTCTTGAAGCACGGGACAGCCTTGTCGAATTCGTTGTTCTTGTAGCATGCGACTCCGAGATAGTAATTTACGTCGAAGTCCTGCTTGTTGATGTTGTACGCGACGCCGAGCCCCTTGAACGACTCCTGAATTTTGTTCAGCTTCAGCGCGCATATTCCCTGCCTGAGCGAGACCTGGAACGGGTTCAGCTCCCTGTGCGCGGGAGCGATGCTCATCATCGTCTCGTAAAGCGGATATGCTTTGTCCCAGGCTCTTTCGTTGTAATACAACTCGCCGAGCGGAATAAGGCCGTCGGTATTGTGCGGATCCTGCGACAGTTTCCTGTTCGCATCGCGGATTATCTGCGCGCGACCCTTCTGCTTTTTTCCACCTTTCTTTTTTCCTGTCGTGATTGCCAGGAGCAACGCACCGAAGGCGACCACTATCACAACTGCTATCAGTACACTCATAACAATTCATTTTCGGCAAAAAAACAGTAAAAATCAATTTGCCGCTCGCATTGTTTTGTCGGGTTATTCGATTTTCGTGGCGAGCGGGCGCGGAACGAAGTTCCGCCCTTTTTGGGGTTGTTGGGGAAGGCGGATATTCGCATTTGTTTTGTCGGGTTTCGTGATTTTGTAGGTGGCGAGCGTGCGCGGAACGAAGCTCCGCCCTTTTGGGGTTGTTGGGGAAGCGGATGTTCGCATTTGTTTTTGTCGGGCAGCCTGCTTTTTTTTCGCACTCTTGAACGGTAACCGCCTGCCTTCTCGGGCAAGACAGATGCGCAAATGCGCACCGGCGCACGCTTGCTCCGACTAAAGCCGAACTGAGAACGAGAAAACGGTACGCAAGCCGAACTTGGAACGGAAAAAGATACACAACTGCCCCGCCGGGCACGGAAGGTGCGCCCCGCGCACCGGCGCACGCTTGCTCCAACCAAGCCGAACTGAGAACGGAAAAAGAATGCAAGCGCCATCTTAGAACGAAAAAAATACGTTCCCCGCTCCTAAATCCCATCCCGGCGCACACTCGCCTCGCGAGTGCTGCGTGCGCTTGTGCCGAGCAAGCCGAACTGAGAACGGAAAAAGGTACACAACTGCCCCGCCGGGCAAGGCAGGTGCGCCCCGCGCACCGGCGCACGCTTGCTCCAACCAAGCCGAACTGAGAACGGAAAAAGGTACGCAAGCGCCGTTTCAATGCAACGGGCAATTGTGGTAGAATCCGTGTCGCGAAAAATTGGAAAACGGAGGTTTTATTATGAAGAAATCGGTCATCGCAATCGCAGCGGCCGTGCTCGCGCTTTCATTTACGGCAGCGGGATGCAAATCAAAGAAGGTGGTAGAGGTCAATTCAGCGGCTGATTTGGCGGGGCTTACAATCGGCGTTCAGGCTGGGACGACCGGGGAATTGTACGTACAGGAAGAGGTCAAGGATGCCAAGATAAAATCGTTCAAGACCGGAATCGATGCGGCGCTTGCACTCGGGAACGGCGCAATCGACGCAATCGTCCTCGACGAGCTTCCCGCAAAGGAAATCGTCAGGCGCAATCCGTCTCTCGCAATCGTCAACGACAAATTTTCCGCGGAGGAATACGCGATCGCCGTCCGCAAGGGAAATCCCGAGCTTCTGGCGAGGATAAACGCGACAATCGCGCGCGTCATGTCCGACGGAACGTATGATTCGCTCGTCAGCGCGTTCATGCCCGTTGACGGGAACATCACCATCCCGAATGTAGAGGAGCTTGAGGCGGCTCCGGTTCTCCGCATGGGAACGAACGCCGCATTCCCGCCGTTCGAGTACGTCGATGGGACGGAAGTCGTCGGCTTCGACGTCACGCTCGCGAAAATGATTGCGAACGATTACGGGAGAAAGCTTCAGGTTTCGGACATGGCGTTCGACTCGCTTATCGCGGCGCTCCAGTCCGGCTCTATCGACTTCATCGCCGCGGGAATGACGGCGACGGACGAGAGGCGCAAGAACGTCGATTTCTCCGAGCCGTACTACAAGACAAACCAGGTCATAATCATCAGAAAGTAAAGTATGTTCTCACCGTTTTTAGAGACAATGATAGGGCAGGGAAGGTACATGCTCGTCCTCAAAGGACTCGGCACGACCCTCCTCATCGCCGCGTGCGCCGTCATCATCGGGACTGTTCTCGGGTGCGTTTTCGCTCTTTTCAAGATTTCGCGCTCGAAAGTCCTCAACGCCGTGGCCGCCCTGTACACGACGATAATCCGCGGCGTTCCGATGGCGACGCAGCTTATGATTTTCTATTTCGTAATACTTTCGCCGCTCGGCATGAACAATGCAGTCCTCGTCGCTGTCATCGCGTTCGGGATAAATTCCGGGGCGTACTGCACGGAGATTTTCCGCGCGGGAATCGAGGGCGTCGACAAGGGGCAGATGGAGGCTGGCCGGTCGCTGGGGCTTTCGTGGTCGCAGACGATGCGGAGGATTGTCCTTCCGCAGGCGGTTCGCACCGTGCTTCCGACGTACACTTCGGAATTCATAACGCTGATAAAGGAGACGTCCGTCGCGAGCTTCATCGCCGTCGTCGATTTGCAGAAAGCGTGCGACAACATCAGGAACGCGACGTACAACGCGTGGATTCCGCTCCTCTCGTGCGCCGCGATTTACCTGGTTCTCACGCTCGGGCTGACGAAGCTGTTCGCGTTCGGCGAAAAGAAACTTGCGAGGGCGTACAGGAAATAATCATGATTGAATTCAGCAACCTCACGAAAAAATACGGGACGAACGTCGTCCTGAACGGAATCAGCGGAAAAATCGAGAAGGGCGAGAAAATCGTCATAATCGGGCCGTCAGGCGGCGGAAAGTCGACGTTCCTCAGATGCCTGAACCTTCTTGAGACGCCCGATTCCGGGAATATCGTTTTCGAGGGAACGTCGATAACGGACAGGCGGACGGACATAAACGCGGTGAGGCGGAAAATGGGGATGGTTTTCCAGCATTTCAACCTTTTCCCGCACCTTTCCGTGATAAAGAACATCACGCTCGCCCCGACGGTGCTCAAGATTTTGGACGAGCAGGAAGCCGAGAGCCGTGCGCGGGAGCTTCTCGACAGAATCGGGCTTTTGGACAAGGCTGATTCGTATCCCGCGAGCCTTTCCGGCGGGCAGAAGCAGAGAATCGCAATCGTCAGGAGCCTCATCATGAATCCCGACGTGATTCTCTTCGACGAGCCGACAAGCGCCCTCGACCCGGAGATGGTCGGCGAGGTACTTTCCCTCATGAAGGAACTTGCCGCCGGCGGAATGACGATGATTTGCGTCACCCACGAGATGGCATTCGCGCGAGAAGTCGCCACGAGAATACTTTTCATGGACGGAGGCAGAATCGCGGAGGAAGGCACCCCAGACGACATCTTCGGAAACCCGAAATCCGACCGCCTCAAGCAGTTCCTGAACGCGGTTTTGTGATTTTTTCATGCCCGGAACTCTTTTGAGCTTCGGGCATATTTTTTTGCTCTGTCCGGCTTTCCGGCCGATGCATGATTTCTCGCGTCATTCTGAACTTGTTTCAGAATCTGCAATCAAGAGATGCCGAAACAGGATTGCACAAAAATCCGCTTTCTTATGAGAGTCGTTCGGCATG
The DNA here is from genome assembly GCF_000255555.1 of Treponema saccharophilum DSM 2985. Taxonomy (GTDB): domain Bacteria; phylum Spirochaetota; class Spirochaetia; order Treponematales; family Treponemataceae; genus Treponema_D; species Treponema_D saccharophilum. The sequence continues at coordinate 172,838 of NZ_AGRW01000053.1, read as the reverse complement.
ACAATTTTTTTCTGGTTGATTTGCTGCTTCAGTCTTCAAAATCACAAATAGGCGTGTCATCCGGAAGAAAAATCAAGAATTTCTGATACTTTTCTATCCATTCGCCGCCATAGACCCACAGAGGGGAGGTGAGCAAAACATAAAACCAGTTTCCCGGTTCGTTATTCTGCACATCGCGCTTTAGGATTTCCAGAACGGTTACTTTCATTCCGCCTTCATGGTTCAGCGTCCTGTATTTTACTTCTGCCGAATAATCTTTTTCCGTTCGTAAATCTATTTCGCCCATTATTCTGAAAGAGGACGATTCTTTTATTTCTGAATATTCTGCCAGCGTGTTTCCGTGCGCAAACAAAGCGAGCGAAAGAATATATATCAGCAGCAAAAATCGTTTCATTTTTTCCTTCCGAACGTTTTCCAAAAAATGGAGCAATGCAAAAATGATAATACGATGCCCGGAATTAACATAGCCTATACAAAAAAGCGTCCGCGCCGAAAAGCATTTCGCAGGTTTTGACATTGCATAACAAGTTTTTTTTTGTATAGTCTTTTTATCGGGTTGATTTCAAATCTGCCTGATAAAAAGACTATATAAAAGGAAGTATAAGATGAAAAAAATTCTTGCATTGGTCGCTGCGAGCCTTCTCTCGCTTTCATCATTCGCTGAGAATACGTTCCACGTAGGGGCGTTTTTCCCGGTTACAATTTTGGATATCGACGGAGAGAGCGTCGTTGCGGAAACTACAGGCGCGGCGTTTGACTTTACTCACGTGGCGGATTGTGGTTTTACCTTCAAGGCTGGGGCTGGGTACGGTTTTGGACTGAGCGACATTGAGGACGCAAAAGGCGACAATCTGACTTGGTTTGATTTGGATTTTTCGGCAGGCTTCGGCGGTTCGTTCATCCATGACGAAAAAATGACGCTCTCGTTGCTCGGTGATATTGGACTCAGAATCCAGGGCGGCGGCGAGTCTGCTGATGGCAACAGTGTGGATTATATTCCTGTGATGTTCTATTTCGGACCGGAAGTTTCATTCACCTATCGCTTCACACCGCATGTCGGGCTTTTCGCAAATCTCGGAGTTTTCTATGCGATTGGCTCAACATCAGTCGAACTAAAAACTGCCGACGAAACCGTTTCTGATGACCTCAGCACGTCTGGATTCATCGTTCAGCCAAAACTCGGCGTTGCATTCACGCTGTAATTTTCTGGAAACGAAAAATGCACTCTGAACTTGTGATAGGGAGTGCATTTTTTTTGTGCCACGAAAAAACGGCGGAGTTGCCCCCGCCTGTACAAAGCCTTCAAGATTTCTAGTTTGCGCTGTATGTGAATTCAGCGACATTGCTCCATGCGCTTTCTCTGACTGCAGGACCTTCCGCTTTCAGCCAGAAATAGTATTTTCTTCCGTCGCGAGGTGTAAGATATGGCGCGCTGGTTGAAGGAATGTTTACTGTTCGTGTGTTCGAGCCAGCTTCAATAGTGGTGCAAGTGATGTTGTCATAGGCAATTGCCTGCGAAGAATCATTTGTAGTCGAGTAGCCGAGCACTGCCGTCGTTGCGCCTTCAGTACCAGTTTTTCCGCTGTAGTTGAATGTGATGTTCACGGCGCAATTGCTTGTGTTGTCCGTCATTGAGTTGATGACAAGATTCGTAGGAGCAGGAAGAGTTGTCAGCGTTCTTCCCTCATTTTCATCTGACGAGTCATCACTGCATCCAGTGACCGCGCACGCCATAACCAATGCCGCAAAAATTGCCGCAAGTTTAGAAAGTTTTTTCATAAATCCTCCAAGATTTTCTTTTTTTTGTTTTTTGCGGAAGTCGAACAGAGCCAGATTTCCGCAAAAAGTAAGAAAAATCTTAGCATACCCTATACAAAAAAAAAGCAGTCCGCGCGCAGTTTGCGCATGAAAAAAGGAAAAAGACACGCAACTGCCCACCCGCGCACCGGCGCCCGCTTGCTCCAACCAAAGCCGAACTTGGAACGGAAAAAGATACGCGCCCGCCTTCCCCGGCAAGGAAGGTGCGCCCCCGCGCACCGTCGCCCGCCTGCTCCAACCAAAGCCGAACTTGGAACGGAAAAAGATACGCGCCCGCCTTCCCCCGGCAAGGAAGGTGCGCTCCCGCGCACCGGCGCACGCTTGCTCCAACCAAAGCCGAACTGAGAACGAAAAAAGATACGCAAGCGCCTTGACCCGCTCGGCGAACGGCGTTATTTTTTTCCGACCCATCGGAAAACGATGGGGAAAATGAGAAATCCCCCGTTTTTCGGAGCGTTGCTTTCCGGGGGAGAAATCACAGTGATGAGGTAGAGAAAATGAACATTCACATTCTTGAAATGCCGCTCGATTTCGGAGCGAGCAGGCACGGTTCCGACATGGGACCTTCGGCGATACGCCTTGCGGGAATAAAGGAAAGGCTTGAGGGACTCGGACACAAAATCGAAAAATATTTTTCACCGATACAGATAAATCCCCAGGAATACGAGGCGATTGGAAATCCCAAGGCAAAATACCTCAACCCGATTGTGAAGGCGAACGTCCAGCTTGCCGAGGAAGTCGAGCGCGCCGCATCTTCCGGCGACTTCCCGCTCATTCTCGGCGGCGACCATTCGATTGCGCTCGGCTCGCTTGCGGGGCTTGCCGCCGCATACCGGAAGACGAACACGACGTTCGGCGTCCTGTATGTGGACGCGCACGGCGATTTCAACACGGACGAGACGTCTCCTTCCGGGAACATACACGGCGAGTGCATGTCCGCCTCATGCGGATACGGTCTTCCAGATTTGACGAACCTCTATTTTGCGGGACGGAAAGTCGACCCGAAGAACGTCTGCTACGTTGGGTTGCGCGACCTTGACGCGGGCGAGAAGAAACTCATGAGGGAAGCCGGCGTTACGGCGTTCACGATGACGGATATCGACCGGCTCGGATTCAACGAAATCGTCCGCAAAGTTCTCGCGTTCTTCAAGGGAAGGGTGGAAGCGGTCCACGTTTCGTTCGACATGGACTGCCTCGACCCTATGTACGCGCCGGGAACGGGCTATCATCTTCCCGCCGGAATGACGAACCGCGAGGCGCTTCTTCTCATGGAGGAAATGTGCGATTCGGGACTCGTGAAGTCCGCCGAAGTCGTTGAGGTCAATCCCGTCCTCGACGTGCGGAACCAGACGGCATCGTTCGCTGTCGATTTGATTGCGCGTCTTCTCGGCGAAAAGCTCTTCTAAGCTCCGCCGGCATGAGACCTGTTCGGAAATGTCAGTTTCGGAGCAGGTCTGTTCTATTCTTTTCTTTTCTTTGTCAGGCAGATTGCAGGGCGATTCGAATCCGCGACGATTTCCTATAAAGATGCAGGACGGCGGCGCGACGCCCGGCGGATATTCGGGATGCGCAAACACTGACTGCATCGGCATCGATAAACCCGGAACGGCTTCGGGGCGATGATAAAAATCATGTATCCACCGAAAAACCGGGCGGATTTTTCGGAAATGCGAGGAAAAATGGTCTACAGACGGAACCCCGAAAAATGCGGCGCGTTCATCCGGAAATGCGTCTTAAAACATCTGATTCTCCTTTCCGGATTTCTGGCGTTCGCGCTTCTCTTTACGGAACTGCTTCTGAGAATGGACGGAACGCGGTCGCATCGGGCGTTCGCTGCGATTGCCACAGCGGAATCGGCGTGGGTGTTGATAATGGCGGCAGTCATCTCGTTCTTCATTGCGCACAAAAGCGGGAAGGCATATTCCTCTCTCGAAATCGAACTCACGGACGAATACATCGAACGGCGGGCATGCGGTTTTACGGTGCGGATTCCGTTTTCGGAAATAAAGGCGGTCGTTCCGTTCCGGAGTTTCGTGGACGGAGCGTCGCTCAAGGTATGCGGAGCAGACTGGACGGCAATCGGCATTCCCGCCGACACGGAAGGATTCGAATACATTCGCGAAAAGCTGATGCAGAACGCACAGAGCCTGACTGATGACGTAATCCGCTTCCGCCGCATCAGGATTGCGTTCTCAATCGTCTATTTTTCGACCGCAGCCGCAGCCGCGGTCATCTCGCTCGTCCTCAGGAAGGAATGGCTCATCATCGCGTCATGGATACTGTTCTCGCTGTATTTCATCATGAGGACAGTATTCGCGTTCAAGTCGAAGGTGCGGATGAGCATGAAGGTGATGCGGCTCGTTTCAATGCTCATCGTCGTTTTCTATCTCGGGCTCAGGATTCTTCGTTTCATCCGGATGTATTACTGATTCCCATCCGGAAATCCGCCATCCGTCTCCGTCCTGAAAATCCTGATGGAAAAAAGGATGCCGGAACGCGTTTCGCATGGCTCTTGCCGATGATATATCAGCCTGCCAAAAAAAGAGGAGCCCGAAAACGCAGGGAAGCGTTCCGAACCCCTCTGATACGTTTGTTTTCTGATTGCGTTTTTCGCGCCTATGAGAGGAGAATGTCGTCGAGCTGCCTTTTCGGGACGAAATGGACGTCGTTCTCGTCGCGGTAGTACGCGGTTTTTCCGTCAGCGCCCACATCGACGAGTTTTACGGTCTCGGCGGGTTTTCCGAGCGCGATGACGAGCGCTGGAACGAGGCTCTCGTCGGCGCCCATCGCGCTTGTGACGTCAGCCTTGTTGAAATTGCCGAGCATACATCCGCCGAATCCTTCCTCCACTGCGGAAAGAAGAATCGTCTGCGCGGCGATTCCGACATCTGTTTTCGCGGCATCGGCGTTCGGGTTTATGTTCGAGTCGACGTATATCACGATGTACGATGTCGGCTCCATCCCCTTGTGCGGAAGCTCCACGCCCTTGAGCATCTTCGCCCATTTTGTCAGCGCGTTGAGCTTTCCGACCTGCTCCTGCGAGTCGGCAATCTGGTATTTGAGCGGCTGCACGTTTGCCCCGGAAGCGACGAGGCGCGCCGTGTCGACGAACGAGACGAGCGTCCTGTGCGGAATTTTCGTGCTGCCGTCGAACCCGCGGTAGCTTCTGTTTTTTATGACGATATCGCGAATCATGTTTTCATCTCCGTTTCCGTTTTGTCAGCGTTTCTTGGACTCGACGAAATCGCGGATTCTGTCGAGCGCGATTTTTATCTTGTCGATTGACGTCGCGTAGCAGCATCGTATGTGCCCCTCGCCGCCAAGCCCGAACACGTTTCCGGGAACGACCGCGACGTTGTGCTCTTGGAACAGCCCGAGCGCGAATTCCTCGCTCGTCATTCCCGTCGACGTGATGTCGGGGAACATGTAGAACGCGCCCGTCGGTTCGGGGACGGGAAGGTTCATGTCGCAGAATGCCTTGTACATGAGGTTCCGCCTCTGCTGGTAGCTCGTCCGCATTTTCTCGACGTCCTTCCATCCGTGCTTCAGACCCTCCGCCGCCGCGTACTGCGAGAAAATCGGCGGGCAAATCGTGTTGTATCCGTGGAGCTTTACAATCTGCCCCAAAAGCTCGGACGGCGCGGCGATGTAGCCGATTCTCCATCCCGTCATCGCGAAGCTTTTCGAGAAACCGTTCAGGATTATCGCGTAGTCCTTCATCCCGGGGAAGCTTCCGATTGAGACGTGCTCGGCGTTGTCGTACGCAAGCTCGCAGTAGATTTCGTCGGAGATGCACCAGATTTGGTTCTTGATTACGACATCGGCGATTTTTTTCAGCTCCTCTTTCGGAATCATCGTTCCCGTCGGGTTGTTCGGCGAGCAAATCATCAGCGCCTTCGTCTTCGGCGTTATCGCCGCGGAAATCTGCTCCGCCGTCGGGTAGTATCCGTTCACGCTCGAGTCAATCGGGACGACCTTTGCCTGACAGAGGTTCGCGAGCGGGACGTAGTTGACGTAGCAGGGCTGCACGACGATTATCTCGTCGCCGGGGTTGAGAATCGCGCGCAGGACGACGTCGACGCCCTCGCTCGCCCCGACAGTGGGGAGTATCTCGTTCTTCGGGTTGAAGTACATCCCGTATTTTTCCATATATTTCGCGATTTCCTCGCGAAGCTCTATCAATCCCCAGTTCGACGTGTACGACGTGTGCCCTTTTTCGAGGTGGTAGTATGCCTCCTCGCGTATTACCCACGGCGTCGGAAAATCCGGCTCGCCGACGGAAAGCGAGATTACGTCGTCGTGCCCGATAAGCATCTCAAAAAACTTGCGGATTCCCGACGGAGGTGTTTCCATCATCGCCCGCGAAAATTTGTCTTCTCTCGTGTTCATTCTGATTCCTTAATTGTGTGCCCAGCTTTTGCGTGCTTACGCCATCACGCCTTCGCGCCTGTCCGACTCGTCCTCGACGTAAAGGACATCGTTCTCCTTGTATTTCTTGAGGAGAAAATGCGTTTTTGTCGAGCGGACGCCGTTCAGCGTGGAAAGCTTGCTCGAGACGAACGACGCGACGTCGCGCAGATTGTCCCCTTCGATTACGACTTTGAGGTCGTATCCGCCGCTCATGAGGTAAAGCGATTTCACCTGCGGGAACCGGTAAATCCTCTCGGCGATTTTGTCGAACCCGTGCTCCCGTTCCGGCGCGCACTGAATCTCTATCTCGGCAAAAACTTTGTCCCTGCATGTCTCGTCTTTTTCCGGATTGACGATCGCGGCGTATTTGAGGATGACGCCCTCGTCCTCGAGCGATTTTATTATAGCGTTAACCTCGGCCTCCGACTTTTTCGTCATCGCCGATATGTCCTCCGCGGAAAGTCTCGCGTTCTCCCGCAGCAAATCGAGGATTTCTTCCTTTCCGTCCATTTTTTCCTCCGTTAATTTTTCTGAAAAGCGCCCCGATTCTACCACAGACGCGAAGAATTTGTCATTCTTCCGGTTTTCCCTTCCACAAAATGAAAAATGCCTTCCCCCTTCCGCAGGAAAACATGTCGTCCTTTCCCAAAACATCGCGCGCATATCAATCAGGGGCGCACGCGCCTGCGCGTGATGCCGAAGCCGCTCCGACTCGCGGGAAAATATGTCGTAAAAGCAATGCGGCTTTCTTTGCTTAAAAAAAATGTCGCCTTTTTCCCAAAACATCGCGCGCACTTCCATCAAGGGCGCACGCGCATCGCGCGTGATGCCGAAGCCGCTCCGACTCGCGGGAAAACATGTCGCGGGAGCAATGCTGCTTTCTTTGCTTAAAAAAAACTGTCGTCCTTTCCCCAAAACATCGCGCGCACATCAATCAAGGGCGCACGCGCATCGCGCGTGATGCCGAAGCCGCTCCGACTCGCGGGAAAATATGTCGCGGGAGCAATGCGGCTTACAGACGTTATCGTAAAGATGGATGACGTTGTTCTGCTAATTGCGAAACTGTTTGTCGCATAGAATTCGCTGTGTGGATTTTGGTGCTATCATACGATATGCGCGCGGGGATTTTTTTTCGGCATCCTAAAAATTTGTTCGCGAAAACGGCGTTTTTTCAGTTTGCTTTGTGCTGTTTCTGATAAAAGGATACTGAGAAAAAATGAAAAATATTCCGGAAATGGAACCGGATTTTATTGTGGAAAAAGCGGAATCTTCCGCGAAAGTTATAGGAGGAACCATGAAAAGAAGACTTCTTCTGGCAGCCGCGTCCGTGTTCGCGCTGTCGGTCGTTCCGGCATTCTCCGCTGAAATGGGGACGGATTTTTCCGATGAGAAATCCGATGCGCCGTGGGGATTTTCGACGAGCGGGGCGGTATTGAGAGTGAGCAAATCGGCTGTCGCGGGGAATGCGACTCCGAAGCTTGAATTCGGCATGGAGAACCAGAAGGGTGGGCGCGTGGCGACAAAGAAATTCTCGCCCGCAGTTACGGGAAAGACGATTTCCGTCTCGTTCGACTGGTTTCCGGGAAAAATCAACGACAAAGGCTCGAATCCGGACGAGAACGGCGGACAGGTGACGTTCATCGATTCCGACGGGAAGACGGCGTTCGCGCTCGACTTCACGCACAACGGCTCCCTTTCCTACCGTGCCGGAAACGGAAAGCCCGTGGCGCTTCCGTTTGCCCGCGACGATGTGTGGTATTCGGTGTCGCTTTTGTTCGACGTGCGGAGCGGGAAAATCTCCGGCACCGTAAAGGATTCGTCAAGCGGAAATTCCGCGGACATCGCGGCGGAAGTGTCCGGCGGTGAATTCAGCGGCGTCATCGCGAAGATGACCCTCACCGGAATCCGGACGAGCGGAAACAACATCACGTGGACGACGTTCCTCGACAACGTGAATTTTGCCGTCGAGGCAATCTCGAAGAATTCGATAACGACCGTTGCCCCGCTTCCGTATGCGCGCGTCTACACTGGAACGGCAAAGGACGTGAAGGGCCTCAACCTCCCGAAAAAAGTTCCCGTCACGCTCGCGAACGGGCTTGGGGCGGACGCGACGGTATCGTCGTGGAAAAGCGTCGGGAAGGAATGGGATTGCGAGAAGGAGGGCGTTTACACGTTCGAGGGAACGATTCCCGCTTCAGGAATCGTGGACAACGATTTGAACAAGAAGGCTGTCCAGTACGTCTACAACAGGCTTCCCGTCCCGGAAACCGAGCGCCAGGCTGAATGGCTCGACCGCGGCGTCATTGCGGTGAAGGCAGGCAAGGGAATTTTCGTCAGCTGGAGAATCCGCGCCGATGAATTCAAGGAGAAGCTTTCGTTCAACGTCCTCAAGAACGGGACGGTCGTGGCGAAGAAGCTTTCCGTCGCGAATTACCTCGACAAAAAGGGAAAGCCGGGCGACGTCTACACGGTCGAGACGTACAAGGACGGAGCGTTGTCCGACACTGCCGAGGCGAAGGCGTCGGCGGACAGCTACCTTTCCATAAAAGTGCAGAAGCCCGAGGGCGGTGAGAACGGCGACGGCCCGTACACCTACAGCATGAACGACGCGACTGTCGGAGACCTCGACGGAGACGGCTCGTACGAGATTATCGTGAAGTGGTATCCGAGCGACGCTATCGATTCGAGCAAGGCGACGCTTACCGGCCCGACTTTGTTCGACGCGTACAAACTCGACGGAACCCCGCTGTGGAGAATCGACATGGGGCTGAACCTTACTTCCGGCGCCCACTACAACCAGATTGTCGTTGCCGATTTTGACGGCGACGGAAAGAGCGAGGTGTTTCTCAAGACGGCAGACGCGACGACCGTGTACGGCGTCACCGACGGAAAAATCGACACGAGCAACGTTATCGGCGTCATCGGAAACGCGTCCGACAACGGAAAGTGGATTTCCCGCGAGGGAAAATCGCGCGGGCACGTTACGGGCGGCCCCGAGTACGTCACGTTCTTTGAAGGAATGACGGGAAAAATCCTCGACACCGTGGAGTACGAATTCCCTGTCGGAAACGTATCGAGCTGGGGCGACACCTGGTACAACAGAAGCGACCGCTGGAACGCCTGCGCGGCATATCTGGACGGAACAAAACCGAGCGCCGTTCTCGGGCGCGGATACTATGCGCGCACGGCCTACGCGGCATACGACCTCGTTGACGGGAAAGCCCGCCTCCGCTGGTCGTTCGATTCCGCGAAGGAAGGTCGCGGCGGCGCTCTCGGAAACCACAACCTTGCCGTGGCGGACGTCGACAACGACGGGAAGGACGAGATTGTCGCCGGCGATTTGACGCTCGACGATGACGGAACGATTCTCTACGCGATGGACGGCGAAATGCTCCGCGAGAAAGGCTCCCATGCCGACGCAATCCACATCGGGCAGTTCGACCCGGAAGTCGAGGGGCTTTACGTCTGGCAGCCGCGCGAGGAACCTGCCGTCGCGAGCCTTGTCCTTCACGATGCGGCGACTGGCGAGGCGAAGCTCGTCTATTACGCGGCGAAGGATGCCGGGCGCGCTATGGCGGCGAACATCACGAAAGAGCCGGGCTACAATTTCTGGGGTGCCGGCGGTTCGGGCGCGGAGAAGGGCGGCTCCGTCTACAATATTTACGGCGAAACACTCGTCGACCGTTCCGTCGTTCCATCGATGAACTTCAAGATTTACTGGGACGGCGATTTGCTCCACGAGCTTCTCGACGATTTGGCTCCGCTCGACTGCATAAACCTCTACAAGTTCGATGAGCTTTCCCGGACGCTCAAGGAGACGGTCCGCTTTACGGGAACGCACAGCAACAACTCGACGAAGGCAAATCCGTCGCTTCAGGCGGACATCCTCGGCGACTGGCGTGAGGAGGTCGTCGTTCCGAGCGATGACGACACCGAGCTCCGCATCTATACGACGACGGAGCCGACGAAATACCTCATCTACACGCTCATGCACGACCCCGTTTACCGCTTGTCTGTCGCATGGCAGAACAACGGCTACAACCAGCCGCCGTGCCTCAGCTTCTATCTTGGCGAGGACATCTCGAAAACGGTCCGCTCCAAGAAGATACCCGTTCCGTCCGTAATCTATCCGGGAAGGAAATAAGGATGATTGTCCGGTAAATTTGTTGCCGGACAGCGTTTCATACCGATGATTTTTCATGCGCCGCCAGCAGGTTTTTCCGTTGGCGGCGTTTTTTTTTCTGTGCGAAAAAAATTGTTGGAGTGATTTTTTTAAAATCGGCGTTTTTATGTTATCATGTTGCGGTATGTCTATGCGGAATGTTTTTCGTATGGCCGATTAGTGAGAATCAAAAAGTGTTATACAAAAAGGAGAATCTTTATGCGTAGCGGGCTGAATGCGTGGCTCAAGAAGTTGTATTTTGCATGTGCTATCGTTGCCGCCATTATGGCAGTCAATTTTGGAGCCAGAATTTCCTTCGGGAATAGAGCTTCGGCCGATTTGGAGAAAGTTGTGAGCATGAAGCGGCTCGAATTCGATGTCGGGTTCAAGGACCAGCTCGCATTGGGAATTCAGATGTCGAAATCCCCGCTCATAAAGTCGTACATGCAGAATCCGTATGACCCGATTCTGAAGGAAGAGGCGTTTGCCGAGATTGCCTCCTACCAGACTTCCTTCTCTTCGAACCAGACTTTTATGATAAACGACAAGGACCTCATCTATTATATAAACAACAAGGAGCAGTACGTCCTCGACAAAAATGACGCCTCGTCGGCGTGGTACAACATGACGGAGAAAATGACGAAGGACTACGATTTGTTCATCGACTACGAGATGGCGCTCAACGCGACGTTCGCATGGGTGAACGCCATCGTGCGCGGGGCAAAACGGGAATTCCTCGGGATAATCGGAACGGGAATTCCCGTTTCTGATTTCGTCAAGACAATGTACGGGACGCTTCCGAATGACATCAAGATGTACATGTACAATTCCGACAGGATTGTCTCGGCCTCGCTCGACACTTCTCTGATGGAGCGGAAGGCGGATATCCTCGAGGTCATCCCGGCTTTGCGCGGAAAAAGCGACGATGTAATTCAGCCGAAATCGATATCGTTCATATCGACGGTCAATATGGTCTATGCCATATGCCCGCTACCCGATGTCGGATGGTACTGCATCGTCAGCAAGGAGCTTACGTTCAAGGAATTCTTCATCAATGCGGCTATTCCGCTCGCGCTTGTCCTCCTTTTCGTGCTCCTGAACGTTTTCGTAATTATGTACAGAAGGCTCCTCAACCCGCTCATGACTCTTACGTACATGACGCACGACCTTTCGAGCGGCGACGCGGACCTTTCCCGCAGAATCGACATCGAGAAATTCCAGTCGCTCAAAATGCTGAGGACACTTTGCGGCGAATTCAACTGTTTCATAGAAAAAGTCCACACGATAATGTCGAAAGTGAAAAACTCGAAGGACAGCCTTGTCGATAACGGCGGAATCCTCCATGAGAGCATAGACAACACCTCGTCATCGATAAAGCAGATTGTCGAAAGCCTCGCGGAATTCGAGCGGACGATAACGTTCCAGATTGGGCGGGTCGCTTCGACTGTTGACGGAATCGAGCGGATATTCAACGGAATCGGCGATTTGGGCGGAAGAATCGACAAGCAGGTTTCGAACGTTTCCGTCGCGGAAAATTCTGTCAAGGAGATGGTCGGAATTATCGGAACCGTCAACTCGTCCGTCAGCCGCCTCACAAGCTCGTTCGAGGATTTGGAGGAGAACGCGCGCACCGGAATCACGATGCAGAGCGAGGTCAACAGGAAAATCGAGGAGATTCAGGCGCAGAGCACGATGCTTCAGGAAGCAAACACGATGATTTCCGCGATAGCCGAGCAGACGAACCTCCTGGCGATGAACGCCGCAATCGAGGCGGCCCACGCGGGCGAGGCTGGAAAGGGATTCAGCGTCGTCGCGGACGAAATCAGGCAGCTCGCGGAAACGTCTTCTGAGCAGTCGCGCACAATCGGCGAGCAGCTCATGGCAATCGAGAATTCTATTTCCGAAATCGTCATTAAATCGGGCGAGACGCAGAAATCGTTCGACAACGTTTCCGGCGACATAAAGATGACGAACGAAATCATCGTCGAGATTTCCGATTCGATGAAAATGCAGGCGCAGAATTCCGATTTGATAAACAACGCGCTCGCAAGCCTCAACGATTCGACGGCCCACGTCAAAAACGCGTCGTCAACGATGCGCAGCGAAAGCCGTTCAATCCTGAACAACGCCCAGGAGTTGAAGAATTCGACGGCGAACATGCAGACGGAGATGGATTTGATGAACAGCGAGGCCGTGAAAATCAACGACTCGAAGAAAATCCTCATAGAAATTTCTGCCGCAATGGATAAATCCATCCAGGAAATCGACAAGGAAGTCAACGTCTTCAAAGTCTAATTTCCTCAATGGGGCTGTCCAAAAGTATTGTCATGCTGAACTTGTTTCAGCAGCTACGCTTCATATTGTGCAGAGATTCCGAAACAAGTTCGGAATGACGCTGGGCAAAGAACGTATTGGACAGCCCTTTTTAATTCCTTCACCAGTCCGCTCTCGCACCGTCACACGCTTGCTCCCGCCAAGCCGAACTTGGAACGGAAAAAGAAATGCTCACAGCCCGCCCGGGCACGGAAGGTGCGCATCGCGCACCGTCGCACGCTTGCTCCCGCCAAGCCGAACTTGGAACGGAAAAAGAAATGCTCACAGCCCGCCCGGGCACGGAAGGTGCGCATCGCGCACCGGCGCCCGCTTGCTCCTGCCAAGCCGAACTTGGAACGGAAAAAGAAATGCTCACCGCCCGCCCGGGCACGGAAGGTGCGCATCGCGCACCGGCGCACGCTTGCTCCAACCAAGCCAATCTTAGAACGGAAAAAGAAATGCAAGCGCATTCTACAAGATGTCCCATTCCTTTATAATGTCGTTTGTCCGGGAATCGTGATTCCGGGCGCCTCTTTACGAATCAATTTTTTGGAGACTGCAATGGACAAACTGAGAATTTTGCTTGCGAAAGGACGAATCTACGAATCTGTGTACGCGCTTTTGAACGATGTCGGTATTTCAATCCATCTTCCTGACAGGACATATTTTCCGACGACGAATCAGGACGACCTCTCGTTTCAGGTCGTCAAGCCGCAGATAACGAGCGCGCTTCTTGCGGGGAACAAGGCGGACGTCGGTTTCAGCGGGAAGGACTGGGTGTACGAGAACGGGGTGGAGAACGATGTCGTCGAGATTATGGATCTCGGGTTTGACCCCGTGCGCATCGTCGCTGCAATCCCGAACACGGTCGATTTCGACTCGCTCATCAGGACGCCCGTGACAATCGCCACGGAATACCAGAACCTTTCGAAGAAATGGATTTCCGAGAGAAAAATCGACGGGCAGATTTTCCGCACGTGGGGAACGAGCGAGGGATTCGTTCAGGACAACGAGGATTCGCTCGCGCACATCCTCATAGACAACACGTCGACCGGCTCGTCGCTCCGCGCGAACAACCTCAAGATTGTCGACACGCTCATGACGTCATCGACGAGAATGTACGCGTCGAAAGAGGCGATGGCGGACGAGTCGAAGAAGCGCAAAATCATGGAGCTGAAGATGCTTTTCGAGTCCGTCCTCAACGCGAGGAGCCGCGTCATGCTTGAGATGAACGTCTCGAAGGAGAACATCGACTCGCTCATCAAGGGAATCCCCGCGATGAAAAGCCCGACCGTCAGCCCGCTGTACGGAAACGACGGTTTCGCCGTGAAAATCGCCGTTAAGAAGAGCGAGGTTCCGACGCTCCTGCCGCGCCTCCAGTCGCTCGGCGCGACGGACATCCTCGAGTACGCCCTCAGAAAGGTCGTCCTCTGATTCCGTCTGTAGAAACAAAAAATCCGCCCGGACAATCCCGCGCGGATTTTTTTTGTCATGACGAACGGCTTTCGCATCCTGTTACGGGCGGAATGCCGCTCGAACCGAAAGACGCGTTTATTTGAGCAGCCGGTCGAGGACGATGTCCTTCTGTCGCCAGTTCTTGTCGACTTTTACCTGAAGGTCAAGCTCGATTTTCCAGTCGAAAATTTTTCTGAGCGATTTGATGCTTTCGACGCGTATCGTTTTTATCATCTGCGCGCCTTTTCCGATGACGATTCCCTTCTGGCTTTCCGTCTCCACGCACAAAAACGCGCGGCACCACATTTTCGTGGGCGTCCTCATCTCCATGTCGGCGATTTTGACGTAGATGCAGTGCGGAAGCTCCTTGTCGAGCCTGTTCATCGCCTGCTCGCGTATGACTTCCGCAATCCTGAAATCGACTTCCTGGTCGGTGTAGAATTCCTCCGAGTAGAGATGCGGCGCGACCGGCGCGAGCGAGTAGAGCGCGCGGAGGACGTCGTTTATCCCCTCGTCGTTTTTCGCGGAAATTGCGATGACGCGCGCGTCGGGAACGGCGGGAAGCATTTTTCTTGCGAACGATTTCGCGCCGTCGATGTCCGCGTTCTTCTCGTCCGTTTTGTTGAGCGCGATGACGAGCTTTTCCTGGTGCTTTTCGAGCATTTCCGCGATGAGCCGCTCCTCCTCCGCGCACGCCCTCGTCCCGTCGATTATGTAGAGAATCAAATCGGAGTTGTCGAGCTGGTCGGAGACGATGTTCCTCATCCGCAAATTCATCTTCTTGTCGGAATCGTGCCATCCCGGCGTGTCCACAAAAACGAGCTGCCCGAGCGACGTGTTGACGATTCCCTTTATCGCGTTCCTCGTCGTCTGCGGGACTGCCGACACGATTGAGACCGGCTCTCCCGCCGCCGTGTTCAGGAACGTCGATTTTCCCGCGGACGGCCGCCCGATTATCGTGACGAGCGCGGTCTTTTCTCCCGCCGGCTCTATTGCGCCGTCATTTCCTTCGTTTTCGATTTCGTTAGTCTTGTCCATGAATCGAATTATACATGACCCCGCCCCAAAAGTCTGTCCGATAACGCGGGTTTCGCATGGGGGAATTTCCGTATCAAGAAAAAAGCGGAAATATGAATGGTAAAAAGTTGCGCAAGTACTTTTTTTTTTATATAGTATTTTTAGCTGGAATTAAGATTTCCGGTGCGGACGTGTCTCGCCCGCAAAAAAGAATCAGTTCAACATGGAGGAATTGACAATGAAACTTTCAAAAAAAGTAATCGCCGCTTTCAGTGCGGCGGCGGCTCTCGCAGTTGCGGGAACTTTTGTCGGATGCAAAAGCGATGACGAGGATCCGTACAATCTTATTACTGTATCCGGCGACAACGCCACGGTTGAAGGAAAAAATGACGGAACTTTGACTGATGCTGACGGAAAAGTTGCTACGGATGCGACGTTCATCCGCGGCTTCAAGACTCCAAAAACGACTGGATGGAAGGCTGCCGTCTACAAGCTCACAATCAGCAAGGATTCTGAAGGTGGCGTTCTCGGATGGATTTTCGATGAGGAGAACGCAACGCCGGAGGGCGCTAACGAGAAGAACTATTCATTCTACCTTCTTGGCCTCAAGGCGACTTCCGGAAGCCCGTCAATCTATTTCTCTCGGTTCAACGACGTAAAGCAGTCCGAGCTTTCCGGAAGCGGCACTTCTTTCGGTGATGAATTCACGCTGATTGATTCCGGCTATACAAGTCCTGCCAGCGGCTCAAAATGGTACAAGAAGCTCGATGCGGATTCGTTCGGATATGATTCTACGACAGGATATTCAACTGTTTACGTTGCATTCCGCCAGCCGAACAAAGACGGTCGCTATGCATTCGGAATCTTCGCGGAAGAAACTGCTGCAACATCATGGTTCAACGACAACAAGGTATGGACAACGGGTGACGGACACAGAGAAAGCCTTATTACGGAATTCAACGCCGTTAACGGGACGCCATTCACCAGCGAATATGGGCAGGAGAACACAATCAACGATTTCGGCATCGCTGCAGCCGGTGAAGTCCGCGACAAGCAGGTCGGCTTCTACGCGATGATTCCGAAGGGCGGCTCGCTCACGGGAACTTACAACAGAATCGATTACAAGCTTGCCGACGAAGTCGTCGAGGAGTAATCCGTAAAAAACGCATTCCCTCCGCTTGACCGGCGGATTGGAATATTTGGGGACCGCCACCGCTCAGTAATCTCCCGAGCAGTTGCGGTCCCCTCTTTTTGTCCCGCCAGGGGATATTTGGGAAAAAATCTGGTCATACTGATAATTGCCGGATGTGGTTATAGAGATGACGCCAGATTTGATTTAACGTTTGCGAATTATGAAAAAAATAATCGCTTGTGCAGTCAGCGCGGTTCTCGCGTTCTCGTTTGTCGGATGCAACGGAAAAAAATCGTCCGAGCTTAAGATTTATTCGATAATCCACGAGGAGGAGACAGCCGCCCTCGTCGAATTGTTCACGAAGAAGACCGGGATTCCCGCGGTTTTCCTCCGCGCGTCAACAGGCGAGCTTGTGAACCGCGTCATCTCGGAGAAAGACGACCCGCAGGCAGACATCCTTCTCGGAGGCGCGACGAACTACCATATCCAGGCGGATGAGGCGGGCGCGCTCGAGCATTACGATTCCCCGCTTGCCGAGAACGTTCCGTCGTTCGCGCGCTCGAAGGACGGGGCGTACACCGGTTTCTGCGTGCTTGCCCTCGGAATCGGCGTGAACAAATCCCGCTTTGCCGAGAAATTTCCCGGGCTCCCCGAGCCGAAAACGTGGGACGATTTGCTCAATCCGGCGTTCAAGGGCGAGATTGTCCTTACGAATCCCGTCGCGTCATCGACGGCGTATCTTTTCGTGCAGGACCAGCTCCAGCGCCTCGGCTGGGATGGCGGCTGGAATTACCTCAAGACGCTCGCGCCTCTCGTCGGGCAGTTCCCCGATTCGGGAAGCGCGCCCGCAAAACTCATCGGAACGGGCGAGTATTCGCTCGGCGTCTCGTACATCCACGCGCTCGCGAAATACAAGGCTGACGGATTCGACATCGAGGCGGTCGCCCCGCCCAAATCGGTCGGCGACGTCGACTGCATATCGATAATGAAGAACTCGAAGAATCTCGATTCCGCAAAGGCGTTCGTCGATTTCATGCTGTCGAAGGAAGCGCAGGAGCTGATGAGCTCGATCGACTTTACCGTTCCCGTCAATCCCGATGCGAAAGGCGCCGTCGGCTCCGTTCCCCTTTCAGAAATCGACCTCATCGAATACGATTCCGCGCTCGCGGCAAAACAGAAGGACGAGGTTCTGGAATTGTGGTCGAAAGAAGTGAGATGAGCCGCTCCCGCTCGCTTTTCGCCGCCCACGCGCTCGTGCTGCTTTTCCTCGCGCTGTGCGTGGCGTTCCCGCTTCTGTGCGTCGCGTTCTCCGTGCGCCCGGGCGATTTCGTCCGCGTCTTCTCGAACGGCGCGCTGTGCGGGACGATGGCGAACACCGCGCTCGAATGCATCTGCTCCACGTCGATTTCCGTCGTCGTGGGGTACGTTTTCGCGTATGCCGTGGTGAAGACGAGGATTCCGCTGTCGAATTTCTTCGCGGCAGTTCCCGTAATCCATCTCGTCACGCCGCCGTTTGTCGGGGGGCTTTCGTTCATTCTGCTCGTCGGTCGTCGCGGATTCATAACGAGCACGCTCCTCGGGCTGGATGTTTCGCTCTACGGCTTTCCGGGGCTTCTCATCTCGCAGGTTCTCTGCTTCTTTCCGATTTCATACCTGATTTGCGCGGATACGCTCCGCTCGATGAACCCGAACCTTGAGCAGGCTGCGCGCGCGATGGGCGCGTCCCGGTTCCGGGTTTTCATGACCGTGACGCTGCCGCTTTCGGCGCAGGGAATGGCGGGCGCGTTTTTGTTCATAGCGGTGTCCGTCCTGAGCGATTTCGGGAACCCGATGATTGTCGCGGGGCGGTTCAAGGTGCTCGCCGTGGAGATTTACACGCAGCTTACCGGATGGCTGAACGCGGGGACGAGCGCCGTTTTGGGGCTTGTGCTTGTCGTTCCGAGCGTCGCGCTGTTCTGCCTGCAGAATTCGATTATGAAAAAGAACAGGATGAATTTTGCGACGATTGGCGGAAAGGCGCAGTTTCTTCCGTCAAAGGAATCGTCGCCAATAACTCGCGTCGTCCTTACGCTTTTCTGCGCGCTCGTCTCTCTCGCCGTCCTCATGCAGTTCGCCGCGATTGTGTTCGGCGCGTTTCAGAAATTGTGGGGCATCCGCACCGAATTCACGCTTGAGCACATGAAGGCGGTCGCGCGTTTTTCTGCGGAGATGCGGAATTCGGTCGCGTTCGCGTTTTTCGGCGCGCTTCTTGCGACGTCTGTCTCGTGCGTCGCGGCTTTTCTTGTGGGAAGGTCGGGCGTCAGATTTTCCCGCGCGATTGACGTTCTCTGCCAGATTCCCGCCGCCGTTCCCGGCTCTCTTTTCGGGCTTGCGTTCTCCCTTGCGGCATCTTCAATCAAATTCCGCTCATCCGCCGCGCTTATCGTAATCGCGATTGCGGTGGGGTTCATGCCGTTCTCGTACAGGATGATGTCGGCAGTGTTCGCCCAGATAAAAATGTCGCTCGATGACGGGGCCGCGATGCTCGGCGCGGGAAGAATCCGCGTCCTTTTTACGGTTCTTCTTCCCGTCTCCGCGGGCGGGCTGTTCCATTCGTTCCTCTATGATTTCGTTCGCGGCGTGGGGACTATGAGCGCCGTGATTTTCCTCGTCTCGTTCAGCACGCCGCTTGCTTCGGTAAAGATACTGAACCTCGCGGAGGAGGGATTCTGGGGGGATGCCGCCGCGCTCGCGCTCGTCCTTACTGCGATAACGTTTGCCGTCGTCGGGCTCGGGAACGCCGCTCTTTCTGCGGCGGGATTCCGGAAAAGCGCCGCCGGCCGTGCAGGAGTCAGATTATGAAACACATTCTTTCAATAAAAAACGTGAGGTTCGCATACGGGCATGACGATGTCGTGCGCGATTTTTCCCTTGACGTCGATGAAGGAAGCTTTACGACGCTTCTCGGCTCGTCGGGGTGCGGAAAGACGACGCTCCTCCGCCTTGTCTCCGGGTTCCTTGAGCCGGATTCCGGCGGCATATTCATAGACGGAGCGGACCAGCGCGGAATCGAGCCGAACAAACGCTCCGTGGGGATGGTCTTCCAGGATTACGCGCTTTTCCCGCACCTTTCTGTCGAGAAGAATATCGCCTACGGGCTGAAGATAAAAAAGCTTTCACGCGCGGAAATTGCGGAGGAGGTGGGGGAAGTCGCTGCCAATCTCGGCATTTCCGATTTGCTTTCGCGCCTTCCGTCGGAGCTTTCCGGGGGGCAGCAGCAGCGTGTTGCCCTTGCGCGCGCGGTCGTCCTGAAGCCGCGCATCCTTCTTATGGACGAGCCTCTTTCGTCGCTCGATTCCCTGCTGCGAGAGCGCGTCCGCACGGAGCTGAAGGACATACAGCGGAGGCTCGGAATCACGACGCTGTACGTCACGCACGACCAGGACGAGGCGCTTTCCCTTTCCGACAAAATCGCCGTCATCGATTCCGGCGTGCTGCAGCAGTGCGGCTCGCCGAAGGAAGTGTATTTCCGCCCCGCGAACAGGTTCGTCGCGAATTTTGTGGGCAGGGCGAATTTCATCGCTGTCGGCGGCGAGCTTTCCGTCGTCAGGCCAGAGTGGTTTTCCGTTGCGGGCTTGGACGGAGCGGGCGAATGCGGGGAGACGCTCCGCGGAAAAATCGACAGCGCGGAATTCCTCGGCGGAACGACGCGTCTTTCCGTGCGGACTGATTCGGGCGATTCCGTGATTGCCGACGTCCCGACGCTTTCCTGCGACGGGCTTGAATCAGGCTCGCGCGTCTCGCTGTCGGTGACGCGCCGCGTCCCCCTCCCGTAACGGAACGGGCGCCTTTACGCGCGGATTTTCTCGAAGACTTTTCCGAGCGAGTCGTGGATGACCAGGTCGCAGTTCGAGTCGGCGTTCGTGGCGCTCTTGTTTATCATGACGAGGTTCTGCCCGCGGAAATTCCTGATGAATCCCGCGGCAGGATATACGACGAGCGACGTTCCGCCGATTATCAGCGTGTCCGCGCTAGAAATGGCTTCAAGCGCGCCATCGATGACGTTCTCGTCCAGCCCCTCCTCGTAAAGCACGACGTCCGGCTTGATAATCCCGCCGCATTTCTCGCATCTCGGGATTCCGTCGGGGGCGGAAGCGCTTTTTTCGATGAAGTCGATTCCGTATGGCATGCCGCAGTTCATGCAGAAATTCCTGAGCGTGCTTCCGTGAAGCTCGTAGACGTTCTTTGAGCCTGCCGCCTGGTGCAGCCCGTCGATGTTCTGCGTCACGACGGCGAGGAGCTTGCCCGCCTTCTCGAGCTGTGCGAGGCGGATGTGCGTGACGTTCGGCTCGACTCCCTTTATTATCAGCTTCTCGCGGTAGAATTCGAAGAATTCCTTCGTCTGCTTGTCGAAGCACGTCCGCGAGACCATGTATTCCGGCGGCATCTTCCATTTCTGCGAATAAAGCCCGTCCTGGCTCCTGAAATCGGGAATCCCGCTTTCCGTGGATACGCCCGCCCCTCCGAAAAAGACTATCCTGCTCGATTTGTCGATTATGTTCTGAAGCGCCTGAATCTGCTCGTCGAACGTCATATAATTCCTCCTTTTCGCATCGCGTTTTTGTTTTTATGGATTCTCTATTGTATAATAGGCGCGCCCGGAAAAACAGTTCTTCCGCTTTCGGAAGGATGGGCTTGCGGGAAAGAGAAAAAAGAGTAGGGGACTTTTATGGTCGAATTCGAAACTTTGTCGGAGCCGCAAAGGGAAATCGTGAACCTGCGTTCCGACAGGAGCTATGTCATACAGGGCGGGGCTGGAACGGGAAAAACCGTCATCGCGCTTCATCGCGCCAAGAAAATGAGCGGGGAGGGGCTGAAAACCGTAATCCTCGTCCACAACGTCCCGCTGAAGAACTACATCGACGCCGAGATTGCGCGGATGAAAATCGAGAACTGCATCGTCAGGACGTTCAACCAGTGGGTGTACCGGATTTGCAAGGTGAGCGGTTTCGAGCCGCCGACGGGAAAAAGCAAATACGACTACGACTACGAGAAAATCATCGCGCTTTTTGAGGAGAATCGCATTTCCGTTCCCGATGATTGCCGCGGGAACGTCATAATCGACGAGTCGCAGGATTTTCCGCCGCTCCTTTTGCGCTTCATCCGCCTCGTCGCGGATACGGTGACTTGCCTCATCGACCCGAACCAGTCCATCCACAACACGGACACGTCGCTCGTGGACGCGCTTTACGAAATCGACGTGGAATCCGCGCGCACGCTAGACGTGAATTTCAGGAGCACGTGCGAGTCGGCGGCGGTCGCGCGCATTTTCTGGAACGAGAGCGGCATTTATCCGGCATCGTTCAGGCACGGGCAGAAACCGGTGATGGTGAGCTGCGGTGACGACAGCGACAGGACTCGCAGGATTGCCGAAATCGCCGCGAAGTACAATTTCAAGAACGACAACGTGAGCATCGGCGTTTTCGTCAACGGAATCGACGAGGGAAAGAAAATGTACGACGCGCTGAGCGACGAACTTGGAAGACGGTACATCCAGTACCGGTTCAGCAAGGATGATGACAAGAAGAAGGACTCCGACCCCACGAAAATCGATTTCGCCAAGCCGGGCGTGAAGCTTTTCACCTACGGGATGATAAAAGGGCTCGATTTCGACGCGATTGTCGTCGGCGACAACATCAGCAGGGCGGGAATCGAGGACGACGCCTACATAAACATGCTCTACATGACGCTGACGCGCGCGACGAGCGACATTTACATCTGCTACAAGGACGCGGATGACGACGGGAACTATTTCCTGCAGAAACTCAAGGAGAACAGAGGGCTTTGCGAATGGCGGTGATGGTGATGAACAGATACAGGCAGTTGTACGACGGCGGAAAAGCCCGGGATTCTTTTGATGAATGCGCCGGTGCTCTTGAACGCGATTCCGAGGCGATGTCGTGGGAGGATTTGTACTGGTGCGCGAAAATTCTCTACGTGTACGGAAAACCGAACGAGATTGACGAGGACGTGATAATCGACGCGTTCCGCTCGTCGTTCCGGAAGGGGCTGGACATCACTTCCGACAGGGAGCTTTTCCTTGACGCGTCGGTGATGATTTCCCGGCTGTACGTGAAATACGGGAGGTACGAGCTTGCGATAAACTACCTGATGCACCTCGTCGAGCTCATCCCGGAGGACGACATCCCCGACTGGATTCATTCGTTCTACGCGTACGTGCAGGTTCTTTCGCCGGAGCATTTCGAATTCATACTGCGGCAGCCGAAGCATTTCCTCGCGCGCCTTTCGAAAATCCGCGGGGAAGCGGGAATCGCGCGCCGGAACGAAATCGTCCTGCACGTCGCGGAGAGGCTTTTCGGGCGTATGGGCGAGAATGAGGAAAACGGCGGGGAGCCGCTTTCCGTGCCGGACGAGATTGTCAGAAAATTCAGGGAAGCCGCGAAATCGTTCGGAATCGGAGACAAATTCGATGCGATACTGTTCCCCAAGAACGACGGGGAAGGCGACGTGTCGTCGCTCCTGTACGAGAAGGACGCGAAAATCGAGGAGCTTCTTTCCGAAATCGACAAACTCCGGAAGGAACGCTCGTCAGGCTCCGGGCTTTCCGAGGAAATCGCGCGGCTGTCGTCGGAAAACGCGCGCCTTTCCTCGCTCGTGGAGGAGTTGCGCACGGAAATATCGTCGCTGCAGCGCGCGCTCGGCGAGGCGATGGGCGGGGCTTCCCCAGCCGAGGAGGTGGGCGCGGGCGGAACTGGCGATGCCGGGTTCGACGGCTCGAACGGCCATTCGCTTTTGACGCGTTACCAGCGGAACCAGAAGATTCTCGTCATCGGCGAGGGCAGCAAGAATCCGCTTCTCCTCCGCGCACGAAAACGCGGGTTCGTCGAGGATGATTTCGAGTTTGTCCTCGACTACGACAAAATTCCGCGCATCGCGGCGCAGATGAATTTCGGCGGCTATGCGGGAATCATCTGCGGCCCGATGCCGCACAGCGGAAGCGGGATGGAAGACGAGTCGAGCCTTATCTCGAAAATCGAGAAATCGTTCCCCTGCGTCGTCCGCTCCGTCACGAAAGGCGGAAAACTCAAACTTTCCGACACGGCGTTCTCCGCGGCGCTCGAGCGCGTCATGCAGAACATGTTCATCATGGACGCGGCGTCGTGAGGTTTTCAAAACGGGAATTCGTCATCCTCGCGGGGGCGTGATAAGAATCGGAGTTGATGATATTATTCGTGGATTTTGAACATCCAAGGAGTGGTTTCATGAAAGTATCATCAATTTTGAGGAAGGTCGCCGCCGCGATTCTTGTTGCCGCCGCGATTCCTTCGTTCGCAAAGGGCGCGTCGGCGAAGACGAACGACAACGATGTCGTCATCCTGTACACGAACGACGTTCATTGCGGGATAAGCGGGAAAATCGGGTATGCCGGTCTTGTCGCTTACCGGAACGAGGTTCTTGAGAAGACGCCGTACGTCCTGACCGTGGACAACGGCGACGCGATTCAGGGCGAGGCGATGGGCTCTATTTCAAAAGGCTCGTTCATCATCGACCTTATGAACGAGGTGAAATACGATTTGGCGATAGTGGGCAACCACGAATTCGACTACACGATGCCGCAGCTCGCCTCCCTCATCAAAAAGGCGCAGTTCACCTACGTCAACACGAACATTTCCTACAAAGGAAAGGATAAGACGTCCTTTGTCGATGACACGGTTCCGTTCGTCGTGAAGGAATTCGGCGCGTTCAAGGTCGGATTCATCGGCCTTTGCACGCCGACAAGCATCACGACTTCGACTCCGGCGTATTTCATGGAGAACGACAAGGTCGTCTACGATTTCGGCGCGGGAAAGGACGGCAAGAAGCTCTATTCGCTCGTGCAGAAGACGGTCAAGAAATGCCAGAAGGCGGGCGCCGATTTCGTCGTCGTCCTCTCGCATCTCGGCGACAACGGTGTTCCTGACGCTGTTTCATCGCGCGCGCTCATACAGAACACGTACGGAATCAGCGCCGTCCTCGACGGGCACTCGCACAGCGTAATCGAATGCGAGAAAATCGCGAACAAGAAGGGGCAGGAAGTGCTTCTTTCTTCGACGGGTACGAAATTCGAGAAGCTCGGAAAGCTGACGATTTCCCGCGACGGAAAATTCTCCACGGTTCTCGTCGGCGAGGAATTCACCGGCAAGGACGCGGGAATCGAAGCGTATATCGAGAAAATCCAGTCGTCTTACAACGAGAAATTGCAGGAAGTCGTCGCGAAAAGCGAAGTCGCCCTTCCGATTGCCGGCGATGACGGAATCCGCCTTGTCAGAAGCCGCGAGACCGCAATCGGCGACTTGTGTGCCGACGCCTACCGCGCCGTCGCGAAATCGGATGTAGCGTTTGTGAATGGCGGCGGAATCAGGAAGTCGCTCAACGCGGGCGACATAACGTTCAGCGACGTGATTGCCGTCCATCCGTTCGGGAACATGCTCACTGTCGTGCAGGCGACGGGCGCGCAGATTCTCGACTGCATCGAATTCGCGGCGCACCGCGTGCAGAACATCGCCTCCGCAGACGGAAAGGCAGTCGGCGAGTTCGGCGGCTTCATGCAGGTTTCCGGATTGAAATTCAAAATCGATACGTCCGTCCCAAGCTCCGTCGAGACTGACGAGAAGAATATGTTCGTCAAAGTCGGCGGAAAGAGGCGCGTTTCTGATGTCTTCGTCCTTTCCGGGAACGAATGGGTTCCGATTGACGCGGCGAAGACGTACACCGTCGCGAGCCACAACTACATGCTGCTCAACAGCGGCGACGGCCACACGATGTTCAAGGATTCGCCCGTTCTCGTTGACAGCGCGATGTCCGATTATCAGGTTCTGATGACGTACATGAGCGAATTCCTCGGCGGCGTCGTCGGAAGCGAGTATGCCGCTCCGCAGGGAAGAATCACAATCGAGTAATTCCGGGAAAAAAGAAAAGAAGGGAAAAATCATGCCGGCACGCGCGGGCGGTTTTTCCCTTTGTTTTTTGTCGGTTTTCTTATGAGGGGGAAAGATGAGGAAGATGGTTGCCGGCGCGCTTATCGCGTGCGCGCTTTTTTTGAATGTCTCGTGCTCGGAGAAAGCACGGACGATAAAAGTGTTCGGGAGCGGCGAGGTGACGTACATTCCCGACATCGTGACGATGACCGTGAACGTGAAGAACGTGAAGCCCGTCCTGCGCGATGCAATCGCCAACACGAACGCGACGAGCAAAAAGCTTCTTGAGCTGTGCAAAAAGTATTCCGTTTCCGACGAGGACGTAAAGACGAGCTTCGCGCAGTCGGGACGCGAATACGAATGGAAGAACGGGAGCGAGGTTTTTGTCGGATTCCGCTCGGAGCAGTCCGTGCAGATTACGTTCCGCGAGCTTGGCAGGATGGAGGAATTCACCGGCGAAATCCTCGCGCTTCAGGTGTATTCCCTCGGCGACTTGAAGTACAGCCATTCGAAAAAAAACAAATTCGAGAGCGAGGCGAACATGCTCGCCCTCGACGACGCGAAGTCCGCCGCCGAGAAGATGGCGGAGCGGATGGGCGTCGGAATCGGCGACGTGCTTTACATTTCCGACGTGGACGCGGATGAGCCGGTGTTCTACGGGACGGAATACGGGCTCGTCGCGCAAAACAAGAGCCTGAACCGCTCGTCCGGATTCGTCGTCGCGCCCGGAATCCTTTCGTCAGAAAAGAAAGTCGTCGTCGTTTTCGAGCTGAAAAAGTGACGGCTCCGCCCCGCAGCTGCTGATTTCTACGAGGCGACGCCCGGAAATCAGCGCGAGGCGAGTTCTTTTACCGCGGAAAGGGCAGCCTCGTCGGGGGAAAGCTGGGCTTTTACCGTGCCGACGACTGTTCCTCCGGCGGCCGTTACCCTGTCTGCCCAGTCGGAAAGGAACTGGCCGTCGCCCCAATCGTACGAGCCGAAAAGCCCGACTTTCTTTCCAGAAAGCTGCCCCTCGATTCCTGAGAAGAATGATTCCTGCGAATCCTCAAGCTGCTCCGCGCCCATGGCGGGGCTTCCGAGGAGGATGAGGTCTGATGCGAGGACTTCCGCGGAATCCGCCGCGTCAGCCGTGGAGAAATACGCGTCAGCTCCGGCGGCTTCTTTTGCCGCATTTGCGAGCGCTTCCGTGTTTCCTGTCGTCGATGCGTAGACGATTGCAACTTTTGCCATTTATAGCTCCTTGTTTTTATATTCGGGAACGCCGTCCGGCCTTACCCGTTTTTATTTTCCTTGCGTTCCTGTGAATTTCTGGACTGATGCCGGAACGGAGACGCCGCTTCTGATAAGCTCAGCGCAGAATTCGGTGCATGATTTGTACAGCGCCATCTTTCTTTTCGCCTCTTTTTCGCCTCCGTAGACTTTCCAAAGCCCGGCGAGCTTGCAGTTTTTCTCCCCGCGCTCAAAGGCGATTACGTCTCCGAGCGGATACCCGAGGAAAACGCCGACTTCGTGCGGGAACGATTCCTGGAAGGCGAGCCGGTGGAGAAGCTCGGCGAGGACGGCCCCGCTTCCGCGCTCTACGGGATAGCCTTTTTCCTTGAGGTACGATTCCGTGCGCGCGTTGCCTAAAACGCCGTCGAGGAGAATCTTGTCGAACACGAAGAAAAGGACCATGGCGTCGGATTTCCTCAGCGGGACAAGGTATCGCCCCGACTTCGCGAAAACACCGCGCCATTCCGAGAGCTTCCTGCGCCCCGTGTCGTAACATTCGGAATTCATCGAAAAAAGCGACGCCGGCTTGATTCCGCAAAGCGCGGGCGCCGAACAATGGATTATCGTCTCGTCAAAACTCATTCGCTCACCGCCGTGAAAAAAAAATAACGGAAGCAAAACCGCGAAACAGTCTAAAACGTTTTTGCTTCCGTCATTACTGTGATGCGCGCCGTCGGATTCCCGTTGCCCGGTGGGCTGACAGCCTCCGCGGTTTCGGGGCGGCATCCTCGTGCGTCGCGTCACGCGCCTGCCGAAAAGAGCTGATTTTCAGAAGGCTTCTTCAGAGGTACTAGTTAGCAACGCTTCGGCAGGAGTTTTTCCGGCTGCCTCAGTAAGCTGAACTGATGTTAGGATAAACTAACAAATGTTTTAGGTCAACAACATTTTGCGCGTTTTTCCTTTTTTCCCGCTTGTTGAGAAAAAAAAACGCGCGCAGGCTTTTTCTCGCTCTGCGCGCGTGCGTCATCAATGCGTTCGGAAGGACGTTATTTTATGTCCTCGTCGGCAACGACGACTTTCTTTACCTTCCAGATATCGCGGACGTAATCCTCGATGGTGCGGTCTGAAGAGAATTTTCCGGAATTGGCGATGTTGATGAGCGCCTTTTTTGCCCAGCTCATCTTGTCCTTGTATGCCTCGGCGACTTTCTCCTGCGCTTTCGCGTAGAGGTCGAAATCCGCGAGTACGTAGTATACGTCCGGGCGCTGACCTTCGACACCGTAGACGAGGGAATCGTGGAGCTCCTTGAAAATCTGGTGCGACGGGTCGTACGTTCCGTCGATGAGCTGCTCGACGACCTCGGCGAGGGCGGGGTTGCGCTCAAGATACTGCTGCGGGTTGTATGTGTGCTCTTCCTCCATCTTCTGGATTTCCTCGGTGGAAAGACCGAACGGGAAGCCGTTCTCCTTTCCCGCTTCCTCGAAAATCTCGATGTTGGCGCCGTCCATCGTGCCGAGCGTGAGCGCGCCGTTCACCATGAACTTCATGTTCGACGTTCCCGACGCTTCCTTTCCTGCCGTGGAAATCTGCTCGGAGACATCTGCTGCCGGGAAGATTTTCTCGGCGACGGAGACGCGGTAGTTCTCGATGAA
Source organism: Treponema saccharophilum DSM 2985 (assembly GCF_000255555.1). GTDB lineage: Bacteria > Spirochaetota > Spirochaetia > Treponematales > Treponemataceae > Treponema_D > Treponema_D saccharophilum. Next base: position 144,710 of record NZ_AGRW01000053.1, on the reverse strand, counting down.
GACGACGCGGAGTTTTCCTCCGACGCGCCTGTCGTTGTTGATTCTCTCCGCGACGGTGTTGATGAGCTTGATTATCGACTTCGCCCTTCTGTAGCCGGATGCCGATTTCGCGCCGAAGATGAACGTGCGCGGCGGCGGGTTGAAGCTCGGGTCCTTTATGAGACGGTTGTAGAGGTACATGATGTGCAGCACGTTGAGGAGCTGCCTCTTGTACTCATGGAGACGTTTTACCTGCACGTCGAAAATCGACTCGGGGTCGAGGAATTCGTTCTGCTTGTGCTTGAGATACTCGACGAGCTTGTCCTTGTTGTGCCGCTTTATCGCGATGAGCTCCTCGAGCGACTCGTTGTCGTCGACGTATTTCTCAAGCCCTTTGAGGAGCGTGAGGTCCTTTTCCCAGCCGTGCCCGATTCTCTTCGTGATGAATTCGGAAAGCTCGGGGTTCGACGAGCAGAGCCAGCGGCGCTGCGTGATTCCGTTCGTCTTGTTGTTGAACTTTTTGGGGTACAGCTCGTACCAGTCCTTGAGCTCGACGTTCTTGAGCAAGTCCGTGTGGAGCGCCGCGACGCCGTTCACGCTGAATCCCGCGTAGATTGCGAGCCATGCCATGTAGATTTTGCCGTTGTGGATGATTGACATCCTGTTCTGCCGCTCGTAGTCGTTCGGGAATTTCGCGCGCAGCTCTATGAGGAAGCGGCGGTTGATTTCCTCGACAATCTGATAGATTCTCGGAAGAAGCGACTGGAAAATCTGGATGTCCCACTTCTCAAGCGCCTCGGCGAGAATCGTGTGGTTCGTGTATGCGAACGTCTTCTCGATAATCGACCACGCGTCGTTCCATCCCATGCCGTACTCGTCCATTAGGATTCTCATTAGCTCGGGGATTGCGACGACCGGATGCGTGTCGTTGAGCTGGATTGCGTGCAGCTCGGGGAACTTCGCGAAGTCCGTGCCGTAGTTGTTCACGAAATGGTGCACGAGGTCCTGGAGCGACGCCGAGCAGAAGAAATACTGCTGCTTGAGGCGGAGCGCCTTTCCCTGCGGGCCGCTGTCGTTCGGGTAGAGGACGCGGCTGACGTTCTCAGCCTCGTTCTGCTTGAAGACAGCCTCGTTGTATCTCATATCGTTGAAGAGCTGGAGGTCGAATCCGTCCGGGCTTGACGCCTGCCAGAGGCGCAGCGTGTTGACGGTGTTCGTGTCGAAGCCGACAATCGGCATGTCGTACGGCGTCGCGATGACTTCCTCCGCGTTTGCGATGTAGAAGCGGTCCTGGCCGTCGGGCGTCTTTCCGTATTTAATCTCGCCGCCGAACTTTACCGTGACGGCAAGGTCTGAGCGCTTCACTTCCCACGGATCCCTGTGCTTGAGCCAGTTGTCGGGATGCTCGACCTGATAGCCGTTCTCGATTCTCTGCTCGAACATGCCGTACTGGTAGCGGATTCCGTATCCGTGGCCCGGGTAGTCGAGCGTGGCGAGCGAGTCGAGGAAGCATGCAGCAAGGCGTCCGAGACCGCCGTTTCCGAGTCCTGCATCCGGCTCCTCGTCCTCTATGAGGTTGAAGTTGATGTTCATTCCTTTGAGAACTTCGATAACCTCGTCCTTGATTCCCAGGTTGATGAGGTTGTTCGAGAGTGCGCGCCCCATGAGGAATTCCGCAGAAAGGTAGTAAACCTGCTTCGTGGGGTTCTTCTCATACTGGCTTCTTGTCGCCATCCATGCAGGCATGATGATTTCCTGAACGGACGCGGACACCGCGTCGAAAAGGTCGTGCCTGTTCGCTTGGGAAATGTCCTTGCCGTACTGCCTGCGAAGGCGCGCGGCAAGGTTCTCTCTGAATTTCTCAGCGTCAAATTTCATATTTCTTCTCCTTGTAATGAAATTGATTCAAGCAAAAAATTGCCCCGTTCTTCCCCGGGGCCGTCTTTCCGTAACCTCACTTGGAGATTAGGACAACGATTGAATTTGCGGGAACGACGTACTTGTCCTGCGAGATTATATCCTCTTCCTCGCCGTCTGCAAGCGCGCTGTTCATCCCGTCGATTGAAGTGTCGATGAGCCGGTACCATTTTCGCCCCGTCATGTCCGAGTTGTTGCTCGGCATGGGGATTGTCACCATCGTGTCGTGCATCTCCATGTTGAACGCGATGTAGAAATCGTTGTCCTCAAGCCCCAGCTCGTTCGCGTCCCCGATGTTCGTGGCGCAGCCGCCTAGCCTGAGCGCGAGGAATTTCTCCATGCTCTTCCAGTCGGGAACCGTCCCGTCGAAGTTGAACCACGAGATGTCCGGCGGGTTCGTGAAGACGGTCGATGACGGGCCTCAGAAGAACCTGTTCCGCTGGAAGACGGGATGCTTCTCCCGTATCGCGATGAGCTTCTTGAAGAAGTCGAGCGTCTTCGCGTTGTTCGCCACGTCGTCCCAGTTGAACCACGAAATCTCGTTGTCCTGGCAGTAGGCGTTGTTGTTCCCTCCCTGCGTCCTTCTTACCTCGTCCCCTGCGACAAACATCGGCGTCCCCTGTGAAATCATCAGCGTCGTGAAGAAATTCTTTATCTGCCGCTCGCGCGTCTCGTTTATCTTCGGGTTGATGACGGCGCCCTCGAACCCGTAGTTGTAGCTGAGGTTGTTGTCGTTCCCGTCGCGGTTGTCCTCGCCGTTCTGCTCGTTGTGCTTGTGGTTGTACGTCACGAGGTCGTTGAGCGTGAAGCCGTCGTGCGCCGTGATGAAATTTATCGAATGCGTCGGGTTCCTTCCCGAAAGCGCGAACAGGTCGCTCGAGCCTGAAATCCTCGTCGCCGCCTCCGTTGAAAGGTGCGAGTCGCCGCGGATGAACCGCCGTATCCCGTCACGGTACTTGTCGTTCCATTCGCACCAGCGGTTGTTCGCGCCGCCGGGGAAGCCTCCGATTTGGTACGCGCCGCCGCAATCCCACGGCTCCGCGATAATCTTCGTGTTCCGCAGGACGGGATCCTCCGAGATTCTCTCCGTGAGGGGGCACTGCTGGAGGGGGAACCCGCGCTCGTCGCGGGTGAGAATTGACGCGAGGTCGAACCTGAATCCGTCGACGTGCATTTCGAGAACCCAATAATGGAGGCAGTCGATGATGAAATCCGAGACGACGGGGTGGTTGCAGTTGAGCGAATTCCCGCATCCCGAAAAATTCATGTAGTACTGTTTCTGATTGTTTACCAAATGATAATAGATTGAGTTGTCGAACCCGCGGAAGTTGAGCGTGATTCCGTGCTCGTTCCCTTCCGCCGTATGGTTGAAGACTACGTCGAGGATGACTTCGATTCCCGCCTCGTGGAGCGCCTTCACAAGCTCCTTGAATTCCCTGACCGCGCCGCCCGGCGTCTTGTCCGCCGCGAACGACGCTTTTGGGGCGAAGAACCCGATTGTCGAGTATCCCCAATAGTTCTTCATGCGCGCGCCCGTCATCGGGTTCACGTTCGTGTTCTCGTATTCGTCGAACTCAAATATGGGAAGAAACTCAACCGCGGTGATTCCAAGCTCCTGCAGGTAGGGAATCTTCTCCTTGAATCCCGCGTATGTTCCCGGATGCTCCACCTTCGACGTGGGGGAGGCGGTGAACCCTTTGAGGTGCGCCTCGTAGATTATCGTTTTTCCGAGCGGGATTTTGAGCGGCATGTCGTCGCCCCAGTCGAACGCTTCGTCGTCGATTACGACGTTTTTCGGCATCTTCTCGAGCGGCCCCGTCTTGTCGGAAAGCAGGTGCCTGAAAACAGAACCTCCGGAAAAACATTTCGCCTTCGGGTCAAAAAGATGCTGCTTCCCGTCGAAGCGGTGCCCGTGTGACGGATTGAAAGGCCCTTCCGCGCGGTAAAGGTAGAGCGCGCCCGCCTTGAGCCCCTCGACGAAAACGTGCCAGATGTCTCCCGTCTTGTTCGTCTTCGGGCTCAGCTCTATCGTTTGGAACGGCTCCGATGAATCCTCGTTCTCGAACAGTTCCAGGAATATTTTCGTCGCATTCCTGCTGAAAACTGAAAAGTTGACGCCGCGGGCGGTGACGCTTGTCCCTCCCGAAATCGGCTTTCCTGGTAAAATTCTGAATGAATCCATGGAAGCGATTCTATCATGATAAGCGCGATAAATCCAATAACTTGCCCGTTTTAAGCTAATTTTTCTGTTTCGGAAAATGACTCTTGCGCGCAGTAAAAACGCTTTTTTGCAAAAATACGATTGTCTGATTTTATCGGCAATCGACAAAAATTGGATAATTCCATTATATCCGGCTCGGAATATGCGCTTTTGCCGCGCGTTTTTCCGAATTTTATAAGTGTATATTTAGAGAAAAATAAGAAAAAATAAATATTTGTGTTGCTTTTTTGCGATTTTGCTGTTTTTGTCGGTTCTATTCAAAATGAAGTTGTAATTTTTATGAAGAAATTGTTATAATTTTCTTGAACGGAGCGAAAGCCGCTCCGATAAAAAAAGTGAACCAACAAAAACTTGGTTTAAAAAACATATGAAAAAATCTAGGAGGATTTTTATGAAAAAAATCGTTAGTGCCGCTGCATTGGCAGTTGCTGCAACTTCATTGGCTACTGCAGAAGTTACCGTATCTCAGAACTTTCGTTTCAGACCGGATTTGTTGAAGGTTGAGTCAATCGACAAAACGGTTAATGCAACTGATGCAACAAAAAACAAGGATGCCTACACAAAGACGACGTTCGGCGACCTCGACAGCTACGGTGCTTGCAGCGACACACTCGGAATTGCAGGAAAGACGGATTTCGCTGGTTTCAAAGTTGATTTGACTTTGACTTCTGGAATCACAAAGAATGGCAACTATGCAGAGTCAAAGGCTGAAAACGATGCTGTCACAATCGACAACTACTACGGATGGCTCACTTGGGGCGCTTTCAACTTGACAGGCGGTGTTTACGACAGCCGTTTCACAAACCGCGGTAACTACACTGCTACGGAAGAAGGCATCCTCGACAAGGAGTTTGCAAAGAATCTCGGTCTTTCAGGAAACCTTGTTGGATTGACAGACGGAAAAACAAGCGGAAAGTGGGATACTGTAGGCTTGAAGGATTTCGGCAACGTTTCCCAGGTTGATGCCGGCAACTACCTTTCGTTCCTCGCTGACTATACGCTCGATGACATCGGCGGCGGAAAACTCTTGCTCAAGGGTGGTCTCGTAGAAAACAATGCAGAAGCAAAAAACACTGAACTTTCTAAGACTCCGTTTGTCACAACTAAGGATGATGACGGAAACACTACTTTCCAGCAGTCAGCAGGATATGTCTTCGAGGCTGCTTGGGCTAACGATGAAATCATCAAAGTCGACGCAATCTTCAAGAAGGCTTACAACAAGAACTACGGATTCGGTCTCTACCTCACTCCGATGATGATTCCGAACGCAAAGAACGTCGTTCTCGGTTTCACATACGGAACAAAGAAAGATACATATTCAGCATTCGCAGTTGATGCACGCGCTCAGTTCAACATCACTCCTGAGGCAGTCTTCGCTCTCGGTGCAAAATATGAGTCCATCACTCCTGATGGAGCAGACGCAGAGACTGGTCTCTCAGTCGCGGCAGAAGGAAGCTACAAGCTCAACGACCTTGTGACACTCGCTCTCGACCTCGGATACTTCAACTACGATTTGGACGACAACGACGATGCTGACGACGGTTCTCAGTCATTCGTTGCAAGCGGCCGCGCTAAGTTCTCTGCTGGAAAGAACGCTGCCATCACAACGGCTCTCCGCTACACAGCAGTCTTGAACGCTGCAAAAGATGCTGGAAAGACAACCGGAACATTCGACATCCCGGTCGTTCTCCGCATCAAGATGTAATTCAGGCATAGCCTGACGCAATACGGCGCCGCTCCTTCTGGGGCGGCGTTTTTTTTGCGTTCATGCCGGTTTTCCGGAACCTCCACAAATCGCGGAAACTGAAGTAGAATTGCGGTATGGATATCGGAAAGTTCAAAACCGAAGAAGAATATGTCTCGCAGATGCGCACGGGCGCGCTGCTCAACCCGCGAATCGACTCGACCTTCAAGGCGCTTTTCACTCAGCCGACGAAAGAGTCGCGGGCGGCCCTGCACTCGTTTTTGGAAGCGGCTACAGAAGAGAAGATAAAATCTTTCGAGCTGACGGCAAACGACGCGCCGGTTTCGTACAACGGCCAGCGTAACGTGAGCTACGACATTGCCTGCGTGCTCGATGACGGAAGAATCGCCGAGATTGAAATGCAGGCGTTCGACCAGCAATATGACTACGGAAAGCGTGCCGAATACCATGTCGCCCGCCTTGAGACCACTTACCTCGAAAAAGGCGATGACTGGCAGTCCGCGCCCGTCGTCTTCCAGATTACGGTCCTGAACTTCCATTACACGCCAAAGAATAAAAATGCCATAAACCGCTATGCAATGCGCACGAAAGACGGGCTTGAGCTTTCCAACACGCTGAACGTCGTTTTTATAGAGCTTCCCAAAATCTCGAAACGTGAAAAAACCATAGACACGAACTCGAAACTTGAAAATTGGGCATTGTTCTTAAAAGACGCCGACAACCCAAAAAAGCAGGAATTCATACAAAATCTCACCAGCAAGGAGGACGGGCTTATGCAGGCAAAGAAATCGCTTTCGAACATCAGCAAAAACAAAGAGCTATGGATAGCGCAGTGGAAGCAGGAATCTTTTGAGCGCGACATCCGCTCCGGTCTCAACGCCGCAATGCAGCAGGGAATTGCCCAGGGATTGCAGCAGGGATTGCAACAGGGAATTGCTCAGGGATTGCAACAGGGAATTGCTCAGGGAATGACTCAGGGAATACAACAGGGAATAACACAAGTAGCAAAAAATATGCTCTCCACTGGAATACCTTTAGAGCAGATTTCTAAACTGACCGGGTTGTCAGAAACGGAACTTCAGAGCCTCTAATCTCACCAGCAAGGAGGACGGGCTTATGCAGGCAAAGAAATCGCTTTCGAACATCAGCAAAAACAAAGAGCTATGGATTGCGCAGTGGAAACAAGAATCTTTTGAGCGCGACATCCGCTCCGGTCTCAACGCCGCAATGCAGCAGGGAATACAACAGGGAATAACACAAGTGGCAAAAAATATGCTCTCCACTGGAATACCATTAGAGCAGATTTCAAAACTGACCGGGCTCTCAACAGCTGAAATACAGAGCCTCTAATCTCACCAGCAAGGAGGACGGGCTTATGCAGGCAAAGAAATCGCTTTCGAACATCAGCAAGAACAAAGAGCTATGGATAGCACAGTGGAAGCAGGAATCTTTTGAGCGCGACATCCGCTCCGGTCTCAACGCCGCAATGCAGCAGGGAATTGCCCAAGGATTGCAACAGGGAATTGCTCAGGGATTGCAACAGGGAATTGCCCAGGGATTGCAACAGGGAATTGTTCAGGGAATGACACAGGGAATAACACAGGGAATACAACAGGGAATAACACAAGTAGCAAAAAATATGCTCTCCACTGGAATACCTTTAGAGCAGATTTCTAAACTGACCGGGCTGTCAGAAACGGAACTGCAGAGCCTTTAATCTCACCAGCAAGGAGGCAGGGCTTATGCAGGCAAAGAGCCATAGCCCTGCCGCCAAAATACGACAGGAAAAATTCTCAGTAACTTTTGCTGAAAAAGTCAGTGACTTTTTGAAAATTCTCAGTGACTTTTTTGCGATGGCGGGCTTCCTCGGTGGGGCGCTCCTTTGTTCGGAAAAATGAAAATTCCGGGTGTTTGTGTCCTCGCTCTCTGTGAGTTCGCTTATCGTTTGCCGGAGAAATTCTCGGTGATTTGTGGTATCATGCGGCAATTTTCGTAACAAAAATGAGGAAAAAATATGAAAAGAATAGCACTTCTGGCATTGTCGCTCGTCATTCCGGCGGTTATCACGGGCTGCGCCTCGACGACGCGTACGTCTATTTCCGATTTCTCGCCGATTGCAATCATCGGCGTGGAGGGAAACCCGACCGTCCTGAGAGTGGACTCCAACAACGAGACGGACGAGGACGCGGGCGGCGTTCTGTCGAACGCGATAAACAAAGCGCTTGACGGGAAGAACCCCGAGATTGTTACGGCGCAGGACAGGGTCGACTTCGCGGCGGATGCGCTCCGGCATCTCCTTGAGGATTTGGCGGGAATCGAGGTGATTGACATGGAGACGGTCGCCGGCTGCGATTCGTACAAATACGCGAATATGAACGTCCTGTCGTTCATGAACACGAACATCGCCGCGACGGGCTACGAAGAAGGCATGCTCGCGCTCGGCGCGAAAAAAGCCCGCCTTCTTATGGAAGAAACCGGCGCGAAGGGGCTTGTCTCCGCCGAATTCGAATTCGACAAGCGCACCGAAAAAAAGGAAGTCGTCGCCGTCGTCAAGATGAAAATCCGCCTGTTCGACGCCTCCGGAAAGAACGTCGTCACGCATGATTTCGTCGCGGAGTCTGCAGAGCGCGTCAAAATCCACGGGATGTACGACAGCAAATACGACAAGGACGAATTCGTCGAGCTTTTCAAGCCCACAATCGAAACCGTCATCAAGAAATTCATCATGGAATACCTGTAGCCCGTCCATTCCTCCATGCTGAACGTTTTTCGCAAGGAAGCATGTTTCAGCGTCCGCGTCGTTTGGCGAACGTAAATTCCGGAACAAGTTCGGACTGACGGTTTTCCCTCGGAATGGTTGTTCTTGGCATGTTGGAAAATCCCGTTTCTGAAAAAAAACGCGCATGAGAAACGGGTGATGGCGGGGGCGCGTGGTGTCAAAATCTTGTAAAAAATGTCTGATTCTTCCATAAAATGCGTCGCGGCGGGTGCCTGATGCTGTTTTGCGTCGCGATATTTTTCAAATTGAACCTGTTTTTTTGCGATATTGAGAAAAAAGGCGCAAAAAATCCATTGACTAAAATTCCATTTTTTTCATATATATACGCGTAATTTTTTAGGAGGCGGCAGAACAATCTTTGCCGTAAAAGGTTACGTTCCTGTCCCCATAAAAAAATCACACTGCCCTGAAAAGGGGCATGAAAAAAAAACAAGGAGATTTAAAATGAAAAAAATCGCACTGGCATTGGCGGGAATCGCGCTTGCTTCGTCTTCATTTGCGGAAGGTTTCAAGCTCAGCGGCTTTTTGAGGGCCGGCTGGAGCAATACAATCGACGCGCTCGACACGGACGCGGACGGAAAGGGCGACACTGCTGAGGCTTCTACCGTAAAATGGCTAGCAGGTGACTACTTCGGCGGAAACACTCGCAGCCGTCTCAACCTCGGATGGTCAAACGCCGACGACACGGCGGGAGCATTCGTCCGCCTTCAGTACACGGGCGCGGCTGAGAGCTGGAACATCGCTGCGGTAAAGTATGCGAACGTGTATTTCAAGGGCTTCGACGGAAAGGTCATCATGGCCGCCGGAAAAATTCAGGACAACTACATCGGTTCTGACGGTTGGGAAGGATTCTCTTTCCTCGACGGAAACTCAGGCTTCTTCGCGGGAGTCGCTCCTGTTGACGGCCTCGTAATCGGTGGCGGTGCCGTCGTCGATTATCTTGACGATGTAACAGTTGGAGATAAGGAGGCTCACCGCGCGAGCAAGAACGCCGCGTATGCCGGAGCGAAATATGCGAACGACCAGTTCTCCGTCGCTGCCGCATACGAGTTCGCCGGCGCTTTGTACGGAAACGTCAACGTCACTGCTGTGAAGGATTTGCTCATCGCTCTTGAGGCTTCTTACGCTTCTGACGACGCGCTCGACGCCCTTTCTGACGGAGATGACGGATTCCTCTATGACGCCCAGCTCACGTTCGTCGAGCAGGTCGAGTACACTGGAATCGAGAACCTCACGCTCGGACTTGCTTCTTACCAGTTCCTCAACGACCGCGACATCGACAATACGGGAAAGAAGGACAACCTTGTCGTCACAATCAACCCGGCTGTCCGCTACGACATCAACGAGCTTTTCGCGGCTTCTCTGGAGGGAACCGTCACGATTTCAAACTGGGACGAGAAGGAACTCGGAGATGTCAACAAGACATACGCCACAATTGTTCCTGCCTTCTACTTCAAGCCCGCGCAGGGTGCCGAGGCTCACGTCTTCGCCTCAATCTCTACGGACAAGGATCAGGCAAAACATCAGGTCGGAACGGGACTCAAATTCAACTTCTAGTCTGAGAATTTTTTCCTGACAAAAAAGGCTTTTCCCTCATGGAAAAGCCTTTTTTTTGTCGATGCCGAACGGCTTTCGTAAGGAAGCACGGTTACGCATCCGTGTCGTTTTGCGACCGGGTATTCCGAAACAAGCTCTGAATGGCGGAGCGAAAATGCCATAGGCGCAAAAAAAAGTGCCCGGAAAAAGGGCACTTTTTTTATGAAGGAAAACGCGAATCAGTTGGACTCTGCGGCGCCGGGAAGTCCGATGTCGTTCCTGTGGAACGCGCCCTCGAAGGAGATTCCGTCAATCGCGGAGTACGCTTTTTTCCACGCGTCGTCGAACGTCTCTCCATGCGCGGAGCATGCGAGGACCCTGCCGCCGCTTGTCACGAGCGCGCCCTCGGAATCTTCGACGGCACCGGCGATGAACACCTTCGCGCCGGCTTCCGCGATTTTCTTTTCGTCGAGCGAAATCTTCTTTCCCTTCGCGTATTTGAGCGGATAGCCGCCGGAGACGACGACGGGCGCGACCTGGAACCCGCTTTTCCATTTCATGCCGAACGAACCGAGCGAGCCGTCGATTATCGAGAGGCACATGTCCGCAAAGTCGAAGTCCATCATCGGGAGGACGGCCTGCGTTTCCGGGTCGCCGAGCCTGACGTTGTATTCGAGCGCTTTCGGCCCGTCCTTCGTAATCATCAGCCCGAAGAATATGAACCCGCGGTAATCCATTTCCTCCGCGACGAGCCCTTTGAGCGTCGGCTTCATGATTCTCTCTTCGAACTGCGCCATCGTCTCCGCGGTCACGTCGGAAAGCGGGCAGACGGCTCCCATTCCGCCGGTGTTCGGCCCCTGCGCGCCGTCAAGGAGCCTTTTGTGGTCGCGGGCGGGAAGGAACGGGCGGATTGTCGCGTTCTTCTCGTCGCCCGACTTCACCGAGACAGCCGCGAGGACTGAAATCTCCACGCCCTGAAGGTATTCCTCGATGACGAGCTTCTTTCCCGCGTCGCCGACTGCGTTTCCGTCCATGAGGTCGCAGACGGCTTTGAGCGCGTCTTCCTTCGTCTTCGCGACGACGACGCCTTTTCCGGCGGCAAGGCCGTCAGCCTTTATGACAATCGGAGCGCCTTTTTTCTCGACGTAGGCGAGCGCCGCTTCCTTGTCCGTGAAAGTTTCCGAATCGGCGCAGGCGACGCCGTATTTCTTCATGAAGACTTTTGACAAATCTTTCGAAGCCTCGAGCGCGGCGCCCTTCGCTTTCGGGCCGACTGTCGGGATTCCGTTGTCCCAAAGGGCGTCGGCGATTCCGTCCGCGAGCGGGTCTTCCGGTCCGATGACGGCAAAATCGACGCCTTCCTTTTTGGCGATTTCGACAGCGCCTTCGACGAGCGTCATTCCTGCGGGCGGAACTGCGTTCCGGCATTTCTCCTCATGCGCCGTCCCCCCGTTTCCGGGAACGCAGATGACCTCGCCGACCTTCTTGCTGAGCGCAAGCCTGTGGGAAATCGCGTGCTCGCGACCGCCCGAACCGATGACTAAAACTTTCATATTCTCTCCAAGAAAATTTGTTTTGTTGCAGAATAGTGGTGGATTTTTGCGAATTTGTCATTAAGTTGTCCCCGTTCTCCGCGATGTTCCCCCCCGTTTCCGCATCCCCTATTGCTGGGCGAGGCCGAAGCGCGGGGGATTGTCAGCAGGCGGAGCTAGGTTTTTCGATGCGCTCGCAGATGAGCGACGAGGCGAGGAGGGCGAAAATGATTTTCTCCTTCGGGAACGTCCGCGCGGGATGGTAGAGGTCCATGCAGATGAGCGACTTTTCCGATTTCACTTCGAGCGTTGACGATATGCTCGCGCCCCTGTACATGTCGAACGTTTTTTTGTCCAGCGTCTCGAACGTGTTCGTGTTGTCGAGGTGCAGAAAACCGAATTTATTGAAGAATTTGAAATATTCCTTCGGTTCCTTGAGCCGTTCCGCCCGTATATCGCCGTGTTTTTCCTGCGATTCCTGCGTCAGCGTCTCGCATTCGTGCGTCACCGAAAAATGCTCGTCGTACACCGTTATCTTGTTCACGCCCATGTACGAGCGCAGCATCTCTATCGCCGTGTCGATTTTTCCTTCCCCGGAAAGGGCGCGTATTATCTCCCGCTCCGATTTCGCCGCGCTTTTCAGGAATTCGCCGCTTGAAATCGCGTTCTCGTTCTTCTTCCTGTTCACGATTATCTCGTCGTGAAGCTCCGGCTTGTAGATTATGTAGCAGTTCCGCCCTTTGTCCTTCGCGATGTACAGGCATTTGTCCGCGATGTTGAACAGCTCGTCGTAGTTTTTCGCGTTCGCGGGAAAGCGCGCTATTCCCATGGAGCAGGTGACGATGCTTGACGGTTCCGCCGCCGTTATGCTCCACTGGATTCCGATTCTGATGTTCCGCGCGATGTTCCTTATGTCGGACTCGTCCGTTTTGTCGAGCAGGATGAGGAATTCGTCGCCGCCGATTCTGCCGGCAATCCCGACGTTCCGTATCGAATCCTTTATGCACGATGCGACTGCCGAAAGCACCTTGTCCCCGAACGCGTGCCCGAACGTGTCGTTGCATTCCTTGAATTTGTCCACGTCCATTATTATCAGCGTCGTCGGCGTTTTCCGCTCGTTGATTTTCTGGATTGCAAGCTCCGTAATCGCCTTTTTGTTGTAGAGGTCGGTCAGGCCGTCCTTCGTCTCCGCGTAGGCGTTGTGCATCGGCGTGCGCTCGTCGCCCAGCGTTATGCTTCCGACGAGGCTCCGTTTGCTTCTCGTGCTTGTTTTCACCGTGTGGACGGTAATCAGGTTTGAGTCGGTCTGGAGCATTTTGTATATTTTGTTCGAGACGAACCGCTTTGTGTCATCAATCAGCGCGTAGAACTGCTTTTCGGAATCGCCGTTCGTCTTGTCGATTTTGAAATACTCGGCGAAGAAATTCCAGAATTTGTCCGGCCGTCCCTCGAAGATGTACGTCGTGTCCTGCGTGTTCTTGAGGATTATCGTCTTCCCGTTGTAGACGAAATAATTCGCGTCGAAGTTCTGCAGGAGCGCGTTGTATTCCCGCGATTGGAGTAGCGCCTTGTCCAGAAGCTGCCGCGAGTACGCAAGCTCCTTCACGTCCACCCTGAACAGCCCGTTCTCGGCGTTCTCGACATGGAAGAGGCAGTTTTTGCTTGTTATCTCCGTGGAATTCCGTTTCGTGTCGAATACGAGCGAGCCGCGCCCTTTGAATTCCAGCCGCGCAATGAAATAAGGATTCCCGTCCGCCTCGTCAACGTATTGAGACGGAAAATTCGTGAGGAATCGTCGGAATGTGTCGCTGTCGGCGTCGCTCATGAAATTCGCAATGCAGATTTTGGGGTCTGTGACATTGAACAACCTCATGAAACTGCGGTTTCCTTCTTTTGCGTTCAGGTCTTTGTCTATTATGAAGGAGACGTCGCTTATTCTTCGTCTGTTGAATGGCTCCAAAATAATCCTTCTTCGATTTTTGGTGTAAATTATATGGTATATAGTTTCATAAGGCAAATTAGAATTTTCGCTGTGACCCGGTGTTTTTTCCGCGCATCCGGATTCTAAAAAAAACGGATTGAGGATAGTATGTCCTCTCCGCGTGGAGGCGCATCTTTTTGTTTATGGAATATTTCTTTCTTCTTGTCGGAATCGCGATTCTCGTATTGGCGTTCATGATTCTCAGCCGGTTCACGAAAGCGGGAAAAACGGGGGATGAAAGCGCTCCGCCTGCCCCGGGATTCGTGACGTGCCCGGTGTGCGGGATGCCGCTCTCAAAAGGGGAGAACCTCCACTCGAAGATTTTCCGCCCGATGACGACGCCCGACCAGCGGATGACGGTTCAGGGCTGTCCGCACTGCTACCCGCGCGTCATGCCGGGAATTTCGCGGAGATGCCCGGTATGCGGGAAGCCGCTTTCCCTTGACGACGAGCTTGTCGCGCGCCTTTTCAACAGGGCGGACAATAAAAAGCACGTCATGATTCTCGGCTGCTCGAAGTGCATGTCCCCGCGCGCGAGGGATTAGGCCCGTCCGCCGGCGCCGTTGTCCCGAAACTGCCGCTTTCTGACATGCCTCTTGATTCGTTTCCTTCCTTAAAAATCGTTCGGAAGCCGCCCCGCGCTTGCCTTTTCCGAATTTTTTCTTGGAAAATAAATTTAAAAATTTTAAAGTTTTGCACATTGCCGCCGAAATTATATATGTAAGGTTCGTGCGACCTTGCACAGTTATTAACTGTCGATAATTAACCAATCTTATAAGGAGATATTTTATGGTTATCAATCACAATATGAGCGCAATGTTTGCTCAGCGCCAGGGTGGAGTCACGGAGTTGAACCACTCTAAGAACTTGGAGAAGCTCTCTTCTGGAGAGAAGATCAACCGTGCTGGAGACGACGCTTCTGGACTCGCAGTTTCAGAGAAAATGAGAGCTCAGATTCGTGGTATGAACAAGGCTTCAGAGAACGCTCAGAACGCCATCAGCTTCATCCAGACAACTGAGGGATACCTCCAGGAGACAACTGACATCGTTCAGAGAATCCGCGAACTTGCCGTTCAGTCATCTAACGGTATCTACACGGATGAGGACAGGATGCAGATTCAGGTCGAGGTTTCAGCTCTCGTCGCTGAGGTTGACCGCATCGCTTCTCAGGCGCAGTTCAACGGAATGAACATGCTTACTGGCCGCTTCGCACAGTCTACAGGTGAGAACACCGTTACTTCTTCTATGTGGTTCCACGTTGGTGCCAACATGGATCAGAGAATCCAGGCTTTCATCGGCACGATGACTGCTGCTGCTCTCGGAGTTCGCTCTGTTGGAAATGAAGAAATCATCTCCCTCGAGGATCCGGATTCAGCTAACCGCGCTATCGGAACTCTCGACGAGGCACTCAAGAAGATCAACAAGCAGCGCGCTGACCTCGGTGCTTATCAGAACCGCCTCGAGAAGACAGTTGCTGGCTTGAACAACAGCGCTGAGAACCTCCAGGCTTCTGAGTCTCGCATCCGCGATACAGATATGGCTAAGGAAGTTGTTGATTCTACAAAGAATCAGGTTCTCGCTCAGGCTGGACAGGCTATGCTCGCGCAGGCTAACCAGTCAAGCCAGAACGTCATGTCACTCCTCCGCTAGTCTTAAGGCTGCGGTTTAGTGCTTTGACACAAAGGCTTTGAGCCACAAAAAGCACTTCGGTAGAAGTGCTTTTTTAATTCTACCAAAAACAATTTTATAAAAATCAACGTTGTTGATTTAGCCTTGTAAAGAAAAGCTCGTCCGTTTGCGGCGGGCTTTCTTGTTTTCCGCGCGCTCTTCCCGTTTTCCTGTCCTTCTGGTTGTTGAATTTTTTTTTCTCTTATTGTTATCAGCGTGCAACATATGTTATTGACTAGTGATGTTCATTATTGGTAAATTACTATAGTTAGTTTTAGGTAACTTTTTGGATATATGGGAGGAGGTCATTCTATGCCGCTTTTGTTTGCATCTGTTGGTGATGAGGTCGTCGTGAAAAATGTTGGGGGCTCGTTGGATGTCAAGCAGCATTTGAACGAAATCGGATTCAATGCTGGTGCTTCAATAACCGTCATCCAGAAAATTTCCACGGGGCTTATCGTCAAAGTGAAGGAATCAAGGATTGCCATAGACAAATCTATGGCATCAAAAATCATGGTTTGATTCATGAACCGACCCTTTTAGCGGGGTCGGTGTTTTTTTCGGGCGGAATTCTCCGCTTTTTTTGTCGGTTCGTATTTAATTTATGGGGGAATATAAAAAATGACATTGCGAGAAGCAAAAGTTGGCTGTTCTTACAAAGTTAAGAAACTCAATGGCGAAGGTGCCCTCAGGCATCGCCTGATGGACATGGGGTTCACGAACGGATGCCCGTTTTCCGTCAGGAAAGTAGCTCCGCTAGGTGATCCTGTCGAAATCACCATCCGCGGGTATGAGTTGTCCGTCCGCAAGGACGATGCTGAGAACATTGAAATTATAGAGGCGTAAAGAAAATGGGCATAAAGATTGCATTGGCAGGAAATCCGAACTGCGGAAAGACGACGATGTTCAACTCCCTGACGGGGGCGTCACAGTATGTCGGAAACTGGCCTGGCGTAACGGTCGAGAAAAAAGAGGGAAAGGCAAAGGGGTTCGATGATGTCGTCGTCACGGACCTTCCGGGAATATATTCGCTTTCTCCGTATACGAGCGAGGAAATCGTCAGCCGCGATTATTTGGCGAGCGATGAGCCTGATTCCGTGATAAACATCGTCGATGCCACGAACATCGAGAGAAACTTGTATCTGACGACGCAGATTCTCGAATTGGGGAAACCCGTCGTCCTCGCGCTCAACATGGTCGATTCTCTCAAGAAATCGGGCGACAAAATCGACGTGAAAAAGCTCGGCGAGAAGCTGGGAATCGAAATCGTCGAGACGGTCGCGCTCCACAACAGGGGCGTCAAGGAGGCTGTCCAGGCTGCCGTTGATGCGGCGAAGAAGAATGACGGCGGGATAAAGAAATGCTTCTCTTCCGAAATCGAGAATGCGATTTCCGACGTTATGGAGCTTTTGCCGTCCTCTGTCGCGCACAATCTCAAACGGTGGACCGCGATAAAGGTAATCGAGCGCGATTCCGTCGTTCTCGGAAAACTCGACATGACTGACGAGGCGAAGGCGAAGGCGGAGTCGGTCACGGCGGAGCTTGAGAAGAAAAACGACGACGACATCGAGTCGATAATCACGAACGAGCGATACAATTACATAACGGATTTGCTCGGCGATGTCGTGGTGAAATCCGGAAAGAAGATGACGACGTCCGACAAGGTTGACTCCGTCGTCACGAACCGATTCCTCGGCATCCCGATTTTCCTCGGCGTCATGTGGTTCGTCTATTACCTTTCGATTTCGACTGTCGGAACGTTCATGACGGACTGGACGAACGACACGCTCTTCGGCGAGCTTCTGATTGGAAAATTCGGCGAATTCCTCGGCGGCGTCGGCGTGAATGCCGTCCTTGTGGACTGCATCGTCAACGGAATAATCGGCGGCGTCGGAACGGTTCTCGGGTTCGTCCCGCAGATGGCCGTCCTCTTCTTTCTCCTTTCAATCGTGGAGGATGTCGGATACATGGTGCGAATCGCGTTCGTCATGGATCGCGTTTTCAGAAAGTTCGGGCTTTCGGGAAAATCGTTCATCCCGCTCCTCGTCGGAACAGGCTGCGGCGTTCCCGGAATCATGGCGTCGCGCACGATTGAGAACGAGAACGACCGCCGCATGACAATCATCACGACGACATGGATTCCCTGCGGCGCGAAACTTCCCGTAATCGCCATGATTGCGGCAATCGTCGCGACGAAACTTACCGGCACGAACGGCGGCTGGGTTGCGCCGCTCATGTATCTCATCGGAATCTGCTCCGTCCTTCTTTCTGCGGTGATGCTCAAGAAGACGAAGCCGTTCCACGGTTCTGCCGCTCCCTTCATCATGGAGCTTCCGCAGTACCATCTTCCGCAGCTCAAGACGGTTCTTCTCCACACGTGGGAGCGCCTTAAGGGGTATATCATCAAGGCGGGAACTGTCCTTTTCCTCGCATGTCTCGTCATGTGGTTCCTTTCAAGCTACGGGTTCGTCAACACGGAGAATCCCGAGGCGCGCAATTCCGGCTCGTTCGGTCTGTGCGCTTCCATAATCGAGGATTTCGAGGCGGAGGATGCGGAGAAGGCGGGCGACAGTTTTGAGTCTGCGTTTGCCGACCCGTCGGAATATTCGCTTATGGCAACGGTCGGAAACGGGCTGCGCTATGTGTTCCTTCCGCTCGGATTCGGAAACGAGAAGGGCGGATGGCAGGCTGCGGCTTCCTCTATCGCGGGATTTACGGCGAAGGAGGCGATTGCCGGAACGATGGGCGTCCTTTCGGGAGTTTCGCAGGATGATGTTGACGCGATGGCAGAAGCCGAGAACGTTAGCGACATCATCGGCGGGGCGGAAGCTGAAGACGGCGCGGAAGCAGAAGACGAGGAAGAGGGCGGAAACGCCATGAACGCGGTCAACGCCATCGCCGAATGGTTCCCGAGCGCGCTCGCGGCATTCTGCTTCCTGCTTTTCAACCTGCTCGACTCTCCGTGCCTTGCCGCAATCGCGACGATGGCTTCCGAGCTGAAAAACCGCAAGTGGTTCTGGTTCGCAATCCTGTTCCAGAACGGTTTCGCGTGGATTGTGACGTTCTGCGTTTTCCAGGTCGGCTCCGTCATTGCGGGCCACGGAAACATGGGCGGCGCCTCTACTGCGGGACTCGTCGTGGCGATTCTCTTCATCGCGGCGATTCTCTTCATGCTTTTCAGGCCGAATCCTTACGCTAAGGTCGATTCAAAAAGATAATAAATAGACCTGTTCGATAATTTCGTTATCGCTCAGGTCGACGGGTTCAAAAACGTGCAGATAGCATTTTGAGGTAACCTGTCCGGCTGTTTTTCGGCATGGTGTGACATGATATCGCGGGCGGAAAATCCATCATCCGCCCGCGTTTTTTTGGGAAATATGATATGGAGGTTTTTATGGTCGCGAACGCTATAGCCGTCGCCTTTATCGCCGCGTGGATTTTTGCCGCCGTGCATCTCATCATGAAGGACCAGAAGAAAGCCCGCGATTCCGGGGTTCCCGTCGGCTGCTGCGGCTGCGCGGCGTACAAATCGGGAAAATGCGCGCATTGCAAATCCCCGCGCTGACAATTCCGTGACGTTTTGCTCCTGTTCGATGGCGGTTGTTTGTTCAAATAGGGCGAAAACGGTGATATAATGGCGCATGTTTAAAAAGTGTTCCAAAAACAAATCGGGCGGAAGAAACGAAAAGGACAGCCTCCGCTCGTTCGTAATCACGCTCTTGATGCTCGCATCGGCGCTGATTTTCCTCGTCCTTTATACGTTCTTTTCTTTCTATTCCATTTCCCGCGCCGACTCAATCTCTGTGGGGAGCAAGACCGTCAACGAGGTCAGCGAGAAAATCAACAATTTCCTCCTCAAAGGATTCAATGTCCTTTCAGTGACCTGCAACACGGTCGATTTTATGGTCGGGAACGGCGCGCCTGATGGCACAATAGAAAAATACATCCGCTCGATGACGATGGCGAACCTCAGCTCGGAGTCGGGCTCGTTCCTGAACATCCACGGAATCGTCAACGGAAAATTCGTCAACGGGCTCAAGGAAAACGTTCCCGAGCATTATTTCTCGAAGAACGACGACTGGTTCATCTCCGCGGTGCGTGCCGGCGGAAAGCCCGTCATCTCGTCACCGTACATCGACCCGATTTCGCACTCGCTGATTGTTTCCGTGTCGCGCCTCCTTTCCGATTATTCGAGCGTCATCTGCATCGACATTTCTATGAAGGCTATTCAGGAAATCGCGCGCGACATTTCGATGAACGATAGGGGCGTCGGCTTCATCCTCGACAAAAGCTCTCTCATCATAACGCACCGCGACCCGAGTCTTATCGGGCGCCATGTCCTCAAGGATGCAAACGTGGATGAGAACTTCCGCGCGCTCGTCGGGCGGATAATCGAATCGTCGAAGAAGACGACAGAATCGGGCGTCCATTTCGATGTCATGCTCGGCGAAGAAAGGTCGATTGTCTTTTCGAGCCAGGTCGATATCAGCAACTGGTACGTCGTTATCGTCGTTCCGTATTCGGAGCTTTTCGGGAAACTGATGGAAAGCATCGTGCTGAACGCAATCGGCATCGTAATCATCATCTATCTTGTCCTGTATTCGTGCATCGTCTCGTACAACAAGCGAAAGCGCCTTGAGAAGGAAGTCGAGGCGAAGAACGCGGAGAGCATCGAGCAGTCGAACAAGCTCATATCAATGCAGACGTGCGTAATCGAAGGAATGGCGACGCTCATCGAGGAGCGCGACGGTAACACGGGCGAGCACATAAAGAACACGAAAGTCTATTCGCAGTGGATTGCGGAGATGCTCTACCTCAAGCGGATGTTCCCCGGCATCGTGACGAAGGATTTCGTGAAGAATATCTGCGATTCCGCGCCGCTCCATGACATCGGGAAAATTACGGTTCCCGACAAAATCCTCCTCAAGGATTCCAAGCTCGACCCGATTGAGATGGAGGTCATGAGGCAGCACACGATTCAGGGCGGCATGATAATCAGGAAGATTTTCAAGGATGTCGTCGACAAGGACGCGTTCCAGATGGCGCTCGACGTGGCGATGTTCCATCACGAGCGGTGGGACGGAAAAGGATATCCGAGCAACCTCGTCGGCTCGAACATCCCCTTGAGCGCGCGCATCCTCGCGGTCGCCGACTGCTTTGACGCACTAGTCTCTCGGCGCGTGTACAAGCCGTCGATTCCCGCCGAGAAAGCGTTCCTCATGATTGCGGATGAGGCTGGGACGCATTTCGATCCCGACATCGTCGATGTGTTCATGCACCTGAAGCCGAAAATCGAGTCGTATCTTGAGCACCGCGCGCAGGAGGAGCGGCGCAAGATGGAAAGCCGCCAGAGCATGAACGCTTCCTCGTCCGACGAGCCGGCCGAGACCGTCGAGGAACTTGAGGAAGTCTGACGGGCGTTTCTTCTAAAAGCCGATTTTCTTCGAGCCGTTCTTGTCGTCCTGGATTTTCAGAAGCTCCGAGGCGATGAACGGCGCGTCGACGTCCTCTTCGTCCATGAACCTGATTCTTCCGGCAAGCGAGCCGAAATCGCCGGGGGTCACGGTGCCGCGCGAGCAAATCCGCCCGATTTCTCCTGCGCTGAATTTGTATTTCCCGAAATAAGTTTTCAAAAGGCGCACGATTCCTTCTTTTGTGAGCGGGTTGAACTGGACGCAAATGTGGAACCGCCTGTTCATCGCGGGATCCATCGTCTCCTTCATGTTCGTCGTGCAGATGAGAATTCCCGAGAATTCCTCCATCTGCGTCAGGAATTCGTTCACCTGCGTCCGCTCCCAGCTGTGTTCGGCGCCGCTTCTCGACGTGAAGAACGAATCCGCCTCGTCGAACAGCAGAATCTGCTCCGTCTGTTCCGCCTCCTCGAACGCCGCGCGTATGTTCTTCTCGCTCTCGCCGACGTACTTGTCCGAGATGTCGGAGACGCGCTTGAGGAGAATTTTCTTCCCGATTTTCTGCGAGATGTACCGCGCGAATTCCGTTTTTCCCGTCCCGCTAGCGCCGTAGAAAAGCATCCGTATTCCGTTCTGCGCGGATTTGTTCTGCTCGCTGAATTTGCGCGCGTTCTCCACCATGCGTATGATTTTTTCCGCGGGGATGCTCGTGTTCAGGACGGTCTCGTCGTATGAGGGCGTGACGAACTGCCGCATCTTCGCTTTCCCGTACAGAAGCGCGGAATTCGATTCGAGGACGTTGCGCACGTCGTGCAGGATTTCGTCGTCGGAGCAGCCCTCGGGTATGCATTCGAGCGTTTTCGCGATGTTCTCGATGGAGGAGCCGGTGACGTGGTACTGGCTGCACAAATCGAGAATCATGCCGTGCATGTGCCGGCTTATTTTTCGCGAGCGGCATGCTTTCCTGAGCGCGTTGTCCGCGATTGAGCGCAGCATTTTTTCCGGCATCTCGTTGAACAGAATCGAGTACGTGAATCTCCGCTTCGTCGATTCCTCAATCTGCTGCGTGTGGTTCACAATCCAGATGACTTTGTTGTTGCAGTTCTCGAAAATCTTGTTGACGGTTCCCTTCCTTGCCGAGGAGCTTCCGTCGATGAACATGGAGAAGAGGAATTTCCGCGTCTCGAGGAGCGTGTCCGCCTCGTCGATTATAATCAGCGAATTCTCCTTGTTTATCGAAAGAAGGCAGGTGAGGCGGCAGAACAGGTTGTCGAGCATGTCCAGCTCCATGTCGTTCCTGAAAATGAACGCGCGGAGGGAGCATTCCTTTGCGAGCGTCTTTGCGAATTCCGTCTTTCCCGAGCCGGGCGCTCCGTAGAGCAGGATGTTCACGTTCTTGGAGTTCTTGAGGAGCATCTGCGCGATGTCGATGGATTCGGGCGGGATTGCGTAGCTTCCTGCGCTGAACGAATGCGAGACATCCTCCTCCTTGAGAATTTCGGCGAAGAACGCGTCCATGTTCCCCGAGCGGATGCATTCGAGCGTCTCCTGCGGGATGTCGCAGTCCGCCTCAAGGAAGCCGAACGCTTTGAGTTTCTGGTCCATCCGCAGTATCGTGTTCATCTCTGCCGCGCCGATGTCGAGCGTCTTCTCGCAGACCACGTTCAGCCTGTCGAAAACCTCGCGGGTGTAGATGTCCCTCATCTCCGAAATCGCGTTCATCCTGTAGATGAAAAGCAGCACGCGCGACTCGTTCTCGGAAAGGTTTACCGCGTCCTTTATGAACGCGACCGGGCTCGTGTCGCAGACTGCCCTGACGGCGCCGTCCGACATCTTCTTCCCGCCGCCGAACTGGAAGACGCGCGAAATTATCTCGGCGAACATGCCCTCGTGCCGGTCGGAAAGAAGCAGCGCGCGGTAGAAATTGATTTCGTAGGCTTTGTGCGGGATGTTCTCGTGCGGAATCTCGTCGTCTATTTCCGAGTCCTCGGCGAATTTGTACTTCGTCTTCGTGCCGCGGAACGTCGGGAGCGCAATCTGAATCTCCGTCCCGTTCTCTGCGATTGCCGTCGTCCGCTCGCCGTTCTTCGATATGGGCGTCAAAAGCCCGCGCGATTCCATCGACGAAACCTCGTCCGCGACGACTGATTCGAGCGACTGGATTTTGTTCGCCCGCCGCACAATCTTGAAAAAAGTCTCCGCGTAATCGCCGACGATGTCGCCGTTCTCGCTTTCCGCAAAAATCCTGCTGAGATAGAAGGCAAGCGTGCAGCATTCGTCTTCGGAAAGCGACATCACGGAATCTCCCGCTCCCCTTGTCGCATTGTACAGTCTTCTCACAATTCGTTCTCCATTTCAGTGTGCATCTGGGCTTTGTAAAGCATGCTGTATTCGCCGCCTTTTTTCATAAGCTCCTCGTGCGTTCCCTGCTCGACGATTCCCTTGTTGCCGACGACCGCGATGATGTCGGCGTGTTTTATCGTGCTGAGCCTGTGCGCGATGACAATCGTCGTGCGCCCCTTCGAAAGTTCCCTGAACGCGCCCTGGATTTTCTGCTCCGTCACGGAATCGAGCGCGCTCGTCGCCTCGTCGAGGACAAGGATTGGCGGATTTTTGAGGAACACGCGCGCGATTGCGACCCGCTGCTTCTGCCCGCCGGAAAGCTTTATCCCGCGCTCGCCGACGATTGTGTCGAACCCGCCGCTCATTTCCTGTATGTCGCCGAGAATTTCCGCGCGCCGAGCCGCCTCCTCGATTTCTTCGTCGCTCGCGCCGGGTTTTCCGTATGCGATGTTTTCTTTTATCGTGCTCGCGAAAAGGAAAACGTCCTGCTGAACGAACCCGATTTGCTTCCGGAGGCTTTTGAGGGTGATGTTCCGCGTGTCCGTCCCGTCGAGGAGAATCTCGCCGGAACGCTGCTCATAGAAGCGCGGAAGAAGATGGCAGAGCGTCGTCTTTCCTCCGCCGGACAGCCCGACAAGCGCGACGGTCTTTCCCGCGGGAATCGAAAGGGAGACGTTCTCCACGACGTCCGTTCCGCTTCCGTACCCGAACGAGACGTTCTTGTACTCGATGTCTCCCCGGCAGTTTTTTATCTCGGCGGCGTCGGGGGATTCCGCCATTTCTTCGTGCGTCTCCATAAGCTCGCGGAAGCGCGCGAATCCCGCCATTCCCGTGGAGAACTGCTCGACGAAATTCGTGAGCCGCCGTATCGGCTGGAGGAACGCCGCGACGAAAAGGTTCGCCGCAACGAGGTCGCCTACTGTCATCTTTCCCTTTATGATGAAAAAACCTCCGACGGCGAGGACGAGCACGTTCAGGATGTGCGTCGCGAAATCCATTCCGCTCCTGAATCCCGCCATAGCCTTGTAATAGATTTTCTTTGCCGAGACGAACGATGCGTTCGATTCCGCGAATTTTTTGATTTCGTATTCCTCGTTCGTGAACACTTTCGTTATCCGCGCGCCAGAGATGGAGCTTTCGAGCGCGGCGTTTATCTCCGCCGTCTGAGATTTGACTTCCTTGCTCGTTTTCATCAGCCTTTTCTTGCAGAAATGCGTCATCAGGACCATCACGGGAAGCGAGACGAAGACGATGAGCGCGAGCTGCCAGCGTATTCTCATCATCACGAAAAACGCGCCGCCGAGCGTGAGGACTGAGATTATGAGGTCTTCCGGTCCGTGGTGCGCGAGCTCCGCAATCTCGAAAAGGTCCGTGGATGCGCGGCTCATTATCTTTCCCGTCCTGTTCTTGTCGAAAAAGCCGAAGCCCTGGTTCTCTATGTGCGTGAAAACGTCGCGCCTCATTGCCGCCTCGACGTACACCCCGAACAGATGCCCGAAATAGCTTATGAACCATTGCGCCGCCGTCCTCAAAAAATAGAGCGCGAATCCTGCCGCGACGACGATTGCGAACGCTTTTGCCGTCTGCTCGGGCGCAGACGAATAGCGCGGCAGAATCCCGTTGAGCGTGTGCCGCGAAAGAACCGGGAACGCTATGTCGATTGCGGAAATGACGACCGCAAAAGCGATGTCGGCGGCAAAAAGCCCTGCGTGTCCCCTGAAATACGACAGGAACACGAAAACATCGTTTTTCTTGAAATTCATTGTAATCTCCTTGTTTTGCGAATCTGATTCTATCATGAATCGGAAATTGTATTGCTATGTCGGGCAATCGTATCGGCCTCCGGCGCTTTTTATGACGGTGGGGACGGAATGGATTCGATGTCGGCTAATCTCTAAAGTGCGTCGGAACTGTAACTCGAACGGGTGCTGGGCTTGTGGTATACTGAAAACCGTCGGCGGATTTTTGCCGGCAAAGCGGTAATCGCATTTTTTTTCTTTTTTAGGAGACGCAGAATGGACATACGGTATTCGACGGGAAAAATCCCGTTCAGGACGATGACGACGGACGAGATGCGCGACGAGTTCCTCGTCAAGGACATTTTCAAGAAGGATGACGTTACGGCGGTCTACAGCCACATCGACAGAATCGTCACGATGGGCGCGATGCCCGTGAGCGGAGCCGTCAGGCTCGACAAGAACATCGACGCGATGAAGGATTTCGGCGTTGATTTCTTCCTCCAGAGGCGCGAAATCGGAATGATAAACATCGGCGGAGACGGAATCGTCGTCGCGGACGGCGTCCGCTACGAGGTGAACCACTACGACGCGCTCTATCTCGGCGCGGGCACGAAGGACGTCACGCTTGAGAGCAAGGATTCGTCAAAGCCCGCCAAGTTTTACATGAACTCGACTCCGGCGCACAAGACGTTCCCCAGCCGCATCATCACGTACGAGCAGGCGAACCACATCCACATGGGAAGCGCCGCCGAGTCGAACGACCGCACGATAAACCAGTACATCCACCCCGACATCCTTGAGACGTGCCAGCTTTCCATGGGAATGACGCACCTCGAGACCGGCTCCGTCTGGAACACGATGCCCGCGCACACGCACGAGCGGCGCATGGAAGTCTACTTCTACTTCGACTTCCCCGAGGACCAGGTCGTCTTCCACTTTATGGGCGAGCCGCAGGAGACGAGGCACATCGTCATGCACAACGACGAGGCCGTCATCAATCCGTCGTGGTCAATCCACTCAGGATGCGGAACGTCGAACTACACGTTCATCTGGAGCATGGGCGGCGAGAACAGGACGTACACCGACCAGGACTGGATTAAGACGCCCGATTTGAGATAGAAATCGTTTTTGTCCGAATACGGAACAGCCCGCGTTTATGAGGCATCCCGAAAATCGTTTCCTGACTTTCGGGCGCGCTTCATCAGGCGCGGGCTTTTTTTCGCGGCATCGCTTTCCTTGATTTTATTTTTCCTTTGCGCAAGAATCGGCTCATTTTGGAGGAGTTTGCATGAAATATTACGTTGATGCCGGAGCTGCTGACGGCGGGGACGGTTCCGAGAAAAATCCGTTCCGAACGATTCAGCGTGCGGCAGACAGTGCCGTTGCGGGCGACGAGGTTATCGTCGCCCCGGGAATTTACCGTGAGTCCGTCGTCCCGAAAAACGGCGGGGAGCCGGGAAAGCCTGTCGTCTTTCGCTCGGAGAAAATCGGCGGCGCGCACATTACGGGAGCGGAGGAGCTGAAAGGGTGGGAGCGCGAGGACGGGGATGTTTTTGTCGCGCGCGTCCCGAACAGGATTTTCGGCGGGAGAAATCCGTTTTCCACGTCCGTGAGCGGCGACTGGTTCATAGCGTCCGATGCCGCGCATATCGGGGACGTTTTTCTGAACGGAAAGTCGATGTACGAGGCGCGGAGCCTTGATGAAGTTCGGAAGGCGGAGGTGTTCGTTCCGTCGTGGGAGCAGGATTTCTCCGTGTTCAAGTGGTTTGCCGAACAGGACGAGCGCGCGGACGAGACCGTAATACACGCGAATTTCCGCGGGAAGAATCCCGATTCCGAGAACGTCGAGATTTCCGTGAGGAGCTTCTGCTTCTCTCCGTCGAGGGAGGGCGTCGGGTATATCACGCTGAGCGGGTTCATGATTTCAAAAGCCGCCACGCAATGGGCGCCGCCGACTGCGTTTCAGGAGGGAATGGTCGCGCCGCGCTGGTCTAAAGGCTGGGTCATCGAGGACTGCGAGATTTTCGAGTCGAAGTGCGTTGGAATCTCCCTCGGAAAATATTTTCAGCGCGGGAACGACAACAAGTGGCTCATCACGAAATTCAAGGACGGAACACAGACGCAGCGCGACTGCGTTTGCCGTGCTGTCATCGACGGATGGTCGCGCGAGACGGTCGGCTCCCATACAATCCGGCGATGCGATATCCACGACTGCGGGCAGGCGGGAATAGCCGGAAACATGGGCGGCGCGTTTTCCGTCATCGAGGGGTGCCGCATCCATCATATCAACAACAAGCAAAATCTTGCCGGGGCTGAAATCGGCGGAATCAAACTGCACGCGGCAATCGACGTGACGTTTCGGCGGAACGACATCCATCACTGCACCCGCGGAATATGGCTTGACTGGCAGGCGCAGGGAACGCGCGTTACGCAGAATCTCTTCCACAGCAACACGCTTCCCGACGAGCGCAACATGAACGAGGCGAGCATGGGCGGCTGCGGCGAGGATTTGTTCATCGAGGTCTCGCACGGGCCGACGCTTGTTGACAACAACATATTCCTTTCCGACCGGGCTATGAAGCTTCCCGCACAGGGGGTCGCGCTCGTGCACAATCTTATTGCGGGAAGTTTTACTACCGTGGGGCGTGGCGTGGACAACGGTTCTCCGACGATGCCGTCTCCGCGATACACGCCGTACCATCTTCCGCACCGCACGGAAATCGCCGGTTTTATGACGATTCTCCACGGGGATTTCACTTTTCTCTCCAATATATTCGTGCAAAAGAGCGTCCGTCCGGCTCTTTCTGAACATGAGAAGCGGAGCCGCGACAACGAATGGGACGACGGGAACACGAGCGCAGGGACGTTCCCGTTCGATTTCTGCCCGTCGTTCGATGAGTGGAAATCCGCGTTCGGCGGCTACTGCGGAATGGGCTCGTCCCCTTCCGACCGCTACTACAAGCCGCTTCCTGTCTGGGCGTGCGGAAACCTCTACTTCAACGGCGCGCGGCCAATGGAAAAGGAACATGACGCATACGTTGACGGAACAAATCATGTGACGCTCTCTCTGGAAGAGAAAGACGGCAGGCTGCATCTCCGGACAAACCTCTACGGCTTTGTTCCTGACCGAGCCGGGAAAATTCTCCGCACGGAAGATATCGCGCCTGCGTTTGAGCCTGAGCAGCGCTACGAGAACAGCGACGGAAGCGCGATTGTGTTCGACGAGGATTTCCTCGGCAGGCGGAGGTTCGGAGGAGCTGTCGCAGGTCCGTTCGCGTCTGCCGATGATGCGGCGGCTCCGTTGTTCTGATTCTTTTGTGTGTTTGCCGGATTTTTTGCGCGAAGGAATGTCGTTCCCGGTCGTGCGCCAAAGTTGTTCGGGCTTTTTGTGGGAGAAAAGAGCTGGAACGTCCGGAATTGTGGCGACGTGCGCTTTGAATCGGGATTCGGGCGGGAAGTGCGTGCATTTTCTTTCATTTTGGTCGAATTCCATTTGAAAATCATGTGGCAAATCCATAAAATGAGACATATCTTTTTTCCTTCGCCTCTGCGGGGCTTGCTGACCGCATGTGGAGGGTCTTTAAAGCGAGGTTTTTATGTCGGACAAAATCGATTTTACAATCGAGCAGCTCGGGGAATGCAAGGTGCCGTCCCCGATTGAGCTTTCGAAGCAGCACGGAGAATTCAGGGCGAACTACGTTAAGGACACTTCGTTTGTCCGCAACAAGGTTAATGTCTTCGAGGATAACTACAGGGAGAACAATCTTACTCCCGACAACCTCCTTCAGAAGGCTGGACCGCGCGAATTCATCTATTTCAATCCTGCGCACGTCACGGCCGCCATCTGCACGTGCGGCGGTCTCTGCCCCGGTCTCAACGACGTCATCCGCGCCGTTGTCCGCTGTCTCTACTACCGCTACGGCGTCAAGAAAATCAAGGGCTTCCGCTTCGGTTTCAAGGGATTCTTCGCCGACAGCGGGTACGATACTGTTGACCTTACGCCGGAGCTTGTCGACGATATCCACAAGATTGGCGGCTCGTTCCTCGGAACGTCGCGCGGCGGCGGAAACAGGGTCTCCGACATCGTTGACTGCATCGAGTCGCTCAGCATCAATATGCTTTTCGTAATCGGCGGCGACGGAACCCAGCGCGGTTCTCTCGACATCGCAAACGAGGTTGCCCGCCGCGGTCTCAAGGTCGCCGTTGTCGGAATCCCGAAAACGGTCGACAACGACCTGACTCTTATCGACCGCTCGTTCGGATTCGAGACTGCCGTCCAGCGCGCGCGCGAGGCTGTCGCGGCAATCCACATGGAGGCGCATTCACAGGTGAACGGAATCGGACTCGTGAAGCTTATGGGACGCGAATCGGGATTCATCGCCACTGCTACGGCGCTCGCCTCTCACGAGACGAATTTCTGTCTTATTCCCGAAGTTCCGTTTGACCTCGACGGCCCGAACGGATTCCTCGCGCATCTTGAGGCTCGTCTCAAGAGCCGCGGCCACGCTGTCGTAATCGTCGCGGAGGGAGCCGGACAGGAGCTTCTTCAGACGACGAACGAGACGGACGCTTCCGGAAACAAGAAGCTTTCCGATATCGGAATCTACCTCAAGGACAAGATAAACGAGTATTTCGACAAGAAGGGAATCCACACGAACCTCAAGTACGTCGACCCGAGCTATCAGGTCCGCGCGTCAGTCACGACCGCGAACGACTCCATCTATTGCGAGCGCCTCGGAAACAACGCCGTCCACGCCGCGATGGCAGGAAAGACGAAGTGCGTCGTCGGTCTCGTCCACGACAAATACGTCTACATTCCGATAACGGAGGCCGTCAGGAAGCGCAACACCGTCGACCCCGAAGGCTCGCTCTGGCGCGATGCCCTCGACGCGACCGGCCAGCCGATTCTCATGGTCAACAACATCGCCACGCTCAAGGACAGGATGGGGCTGAAATAGCGCTTGCGCTTGCCGACCGTTTTCCCGTTCTAAGTTCGGCATTGTCGGAGCAAGCGTGCGCCGGTGCGCGGGAGTGCGCACCTTCCCTGATGGCGTGATTTTGTATTGGTGTGTTCCAGGTTCCTTAGTGGGGCTTGGGACATTTTTTTTGCGCAGGTGGGTGGGTCGATTGCGGGGCGGGGATTCCTTATAATCTGGGGAGAGGGCGGTATGCTGACGTATGATTTTCGCGGGGCGGATGTCCCGATGTACAGGTTTATTTACGAACGGGTGAGGGACGACATCGTTTCGGGGCGGCTTTCGACTGGGGAGCGGCTGCCGTCGAAGCGGGCGCTCGCGAAGAATCTCGGCGTGAGCACGATAACGGTTGAGAGCGCGTACGACCAGCTCATAAGCGAGGGGTATGTTTTCGCGATTGAGAAACGCGGGTATTTCGTCGCGCAGATTCCGGAGCGGGTCTCGGTCGCGCATTCGTCGATTCCGCGCGCTTTGGGGAAAGTCGTCCTTCCCGAGCAGAATCCGCCGTGCGCGTTCGATTTTTCGTCGGGGATTATGGACAGCAGGAATTTCCCGTTCTCCGTCTGGGCGAAGCTCATGCGCGGCGTCCTTTCGGGGCGCGGGCAGGATTTGCTCAGGATGCCGGTTTGTTCGGGCGCAATCGAGCTGAGGCGCGCGATTGCGGGGCATCTCTCTTCGTTCCGCGGGATGGAAGTCGACCCCGACCAGATAATCGTCGGCGCGGGAACGGAATATCTCTACGGGCTTCTGATAAAGCTCCTCGGGCGCGACAAAATTTACTGCGTGGAGAATCCCGGATACCGGAAGATAAAGCAGATTTACGAGGCGAACGGAATCCAGTGCCGCGACGTCGACATCGGGGCGGACGGAATTTCCGCGCAGTCGCTCAGGGAATGCGGCGGGCAAATCGCGCACATAAGCCCGAACCACCATTTTCCGACGGGAATAACGATGCCGATAGGACGGCGGTACGAGATTCTTGAATGGGCGTTCGAGGATGAGGAAAGGTTCATCATAGAGGACGACTACGACAGCGAATTCCGCCTGAACGGGAAGCCTGTGCCGCCTTTGCAGAGCATCGATTCGCGCGGGAAGGTCATCTACATGAACACGTTCTCTAAATCGCTCGCGTCGACGATACGAATCAGCTACATGGTCCTGCCCGTGCAGCTCGCCAACGAATTCTACAGGACGCTCTCGTTCTATTCATGCACGGTCCCGACGTTCGAGCAGTACACGCTCGCCGAATTCATCTCGCGCGGGTTTTTCGAGAAGCACATAAACAGGATGCGCCTCCAGTACGGAAGGAAGCGGCGCCGCATAATCGAAAGCGTGAGGAGCATTTTCGGTGAGGACGAGTGCGCAATCATAAAGAACGACTCGGGGCTTCATTTCCTCCTAGAATTCCGGACGGCGCTTTCCGATTCCGAGGTCGAGTCGCTCCTTTTGTCGCGCGGAATCAGGATAAGGGCTGTTTCCGATTACCGCCTTTCCGGAAAAAGCGAGCGCGAGCATCTTTTCATACTCGCGTACTCGAACATCGACATGAAGTCGCTCGACGACGCGCTCATGACGGTCAGGAACGCGCTTTTTGGCGGATGATTAGGCCTGT
Source organism: Treponema saccharophilum DSM 2985 (assembly GCF_000255555.1). Classification (GTDB taxonomy): domain Bacteria; phylum Spirochaetota; class Spirochaetia; order Treponematales; family Treponemataceae; genus Treponema_D; species Treponema_D saccharophilum. Next base: position 113,311 of record NZ_AGRW01000053.1, on the reverse strand, counting down.
TCCGAAACTATTTCCGCCGAATCTTGAATTCGACCGCCTTCTTCTTCGCGATTTCGTTCTGCATCCGGTATTTCTCGTGAAGCTGCTTCTGCACGGAGAATTTTCCGCCGGCGGGTGCGGGAAGCCACGTTCCGTCGCTTTGGAGTATGCTCGAATGCGTGTCGTCGTCGAAATACATCATCAAATCATCCTTTATTTCCGAGAAGCACTTTTTGTCGAGGATGGGGAAGAGAAGCTCCACGCGCCGGTCGAGGTTCCGCGGCATCCAGTCCGCGCTTGAAAGGTAAATCTCCTCGTTTCCCGAATTCTTGAAGTATACGGCGCGCGCGTGCTCAAGATACCGCCCGACAATCGAGACGACCGTTATGTTCTCGCTCTGCCCCGGAATGCCCGGCACGAGCTGGCAGATTCCGCGGATGTTCAGCAGAATCCTCACGCCTTTTCTGCTCGCCTCGTAGAGCGCGTCGATTATCTCCTCGTGCCCCAGCGCGTTCATCTTCGCGACTATCATTCCGGGGTTTTCCGGCGTGGAGCTTTCTGCCTCGCGCTTTATCATCGAAAGAAGGCGGCTTTTCAGGTTTATCGGGGCGACGGCAATCTGCTTCATCGTCTGGAGCGCCGAATATCCCGAGATGAGGTTGAAGAAAAGCGTGATGTCGTTCGCAATCTCTGGGTTCGTGGAAAGAAGGGCGAGGTCGGAGTAGATTTTCGCCGTCTTCGCGTTGTAGTTCCCCGTCGAAAGGTGGACGTAACGCCTGATTCCGTCGCTTTCCCGTCTGATAATCATCATCGCCTTTCCGTGGACTTTGAGGTTCACGATTCCGTATATGACAATCGCGCCGGATTTTTCGAGCTGGCTTGCCCAAGAGATGTTCCTCTCCTCGTCGAATCTCGCCTTGAGCTCCACGAAAACCGTGACCTGCTTTCCGTTCCGCGCCGCCCTGATGAGCGATTTGACTATCGCGGAATTCCGTTCCGTCCGGTAGAGCGTCATCTTTATTGCGAGGACTTTTGGGTCGTCCGCCGCGCTTTCTATGAGTTTCGTCACGGGGTCGAACGACTCGTACGGGAGGAATATCAGCCTGTCGCCCGATTCGACAAGCTCCCAGACCGACTTGTTCGATTTCTTCATCGGGCTGAACGTTTTCCACGGCTCGAACACGGCGGGAATTCCCACGAGCGCGTTTCTCGCTGCCGTCTCCTCGACGACGGAAAAGTCCTCCGGGTGGAGCGGCCCTTTTATGCGGTACACGTCCTCGTCGGACAGCCCGAGGTTTTCCGCGAGCGTGCATATGAGCTCCTCGTCCTCCTCCGAGCATTTCGAGCAGATGAGCCGCACCGCGAACGAGTTGTGGCGGCTGGCGATGACGTCCTCCATCGCCTCGATGAACTGGCTCGATTCTTCATCCACGCCCATGTCCGCGTCCCTGTCTATCGAGAAAAGCATCGCGCTTTCGACGGAGAATCCCGGGAAGAGGCTCGTCCCGAATTCGAGGATGATGTCGTCAATCATCGTGAAGTGCTTCTCGTCGCCATCGCTCGGAAGCCAGATTATCCGCTCGAGGCTCCGCGGAATCTGCACGAACGAGACGCGCGGGCTTTTTTCCGCCCCGTCGAGCCACGCCGACTGGTTTTTCACGCCGTCTATCATCGAGACTTTGAACGCTATGAAAACCTCGTTTCCCGGAAAATGCGGGAACCGTCCCTCCGAGCGGAGCGGGGTGAGGAGCGGGAAAATCTCGTTCTGGAAGAACGTCCCGGCAAACGCGCGCTGCTGCTCGGAAAAATCGTTCACGGAGATGTACCTGACGCCGAATTTCGGAAGCTCCTCCATGACGTCTCGGTGCAGCTCGTCGTAAAGGTGCCCGATGAGCCTGTGGCAACGCTCGCTTATTTTCGACAGAATTTTTTCCGTGCCCTCTTCGGCAGTCCCGTCGGCGATTGCCCGTTTCATCGACGCGATTCTCACCTCGAAGAATTCGTCGAAATTTGTGGAGACGATTCCGAGGAATTTGATGCGCTCCATGAGCGGGTTGTCCTTCCTCATCCCTTCGTTCAGAATCCTCGCGTTGAATTCCACCCATGACTGGTCGCGGTTGAAATACTTCATCTTCCGTTCCTCCCGGTTTTAGCGGAGCATAACCCTGTATCCGAAAATCGACTCGAACAAGTCCGATTTCTCCTCGATTGCGATTTTTTCGAGGACGTTGTTGTGGGAGCCGTCCGTCACAATCGTCATCGTGTCCGTCGTGAACGAGAGGCGGAACTTCCCGATTCTCTGCGTGTGCGCCCTGTCGAGGGAGTCCGCTATTTTGAGTATTGCCGTCAGCTTCAGGATTGTCAGCCGGGCGTCCCTCGGAAGCGACACGAATTCCTTGTCGCTTTTCATCCGCTTGGATTCCCTGTGGTAGAGGGCAATCTGCGAGACAATCTGTATGTCCTCCCGGTTCAGCCCGAAAATCTCCGAGTGCTCGATTATGTATTTCGAGTGCTTGTTGTGGTCGTGCGTCCGTATGAAAGAGCCGATGTCGTGCAGGAGCGCGGCAATTTCGAGGAGGAGGCGCGGGCTGCAGTGCGACTCGCTTTGGGCGCTGCTTTCCTCAAGCCCGAGCTCGTCCTTTAGCGAGTCGAAGAACGTGAGGCACATGTGCCTGACGTGCTGGGCGTGCTTCTCGTCGCCGTGGTATTTTCTGAGGAGGGCGAGCGCGCTGGCGAGAATCTGCGAGTAGAATTCCTTCCTGACGTTCTGTATGTTCTGGTTCGAGATGAAGATGCCCTCTCTCAGGGACGTTTCGGGAACGAGGATGCGCTCCGCCTCCGTGCGGTTGAGGAACAGCTGGAAGACGAGCAGGTTCATCGAAAGGGAATCCGCCTCGTTGTACGGAATCTTGAACCGTGCGGCGATTTCTTCCGTCGAGTATTTCTGAACTTCCTCCATGAACGCGTCGAATTCGCCTTTCGTCATCTCCCACAGGAACGCCGAGACGGGCCGCCCGGAAAAGAGCGCCGCAAGCTGCATGTCGCTTCCGATTGCGATGAAATTCCGCACTTTGCCCAAATCAAGCTCGTCGTCGAGCGCGATTTTCGTGTTGTTGATGAATTCGTCGATGTACCGCTTAGCGTCCGGCATCGAGCCCATCCGCCTGAGCTGCTGCTCGATGATGACCGTTCCGAGCCTCATGCTGTGCGCGCCCGCGATTTTCCCGTCCTTTAGGAGCATTATCTCCGTCGAGCCGCCGCCGACCTCCAGAATCACCGAATTCCCGTTCCTGTCGATGAGCCCCTGTCCGTCCTCGCCCTTGAGGCATTCGTTCACGGCGAGGAACATCAGCCTGTTCTCCTCGATTCCGTCGATGACCTTCACGCGGAAGCCCGTCTTCACCATGATGCGGTCGAGAACCGAGTCGCGGTTCTTCGCCTCCCGGAACGCGCTTGTCGCTACGACGGTCGTGTCCTTCTCGGAAATCCTCCATCCGGCGAGCTGCTCCTTGAACCTGTTGAGTATCAGAAGGCACTGGAGGAGCGTTTCCCGGCTTATCGTGCCTGTAGTGAACACGTCCCGCCCGAGCGAGACCGCAAGCTCCGAGCGGTCAAGGATGTTTCTCGTTCCGTCGTCAAGCTCCTCCGCTATCAGCATCCTGATTCCCGTGGAGCCTATCTCGACGGCTGCTTCCATTTTTGGCATAACTGCGTCTCCGACAAAAGAAAACGACCGCAGGAGGGCAATGCGGTCGCGACAAGAAGAAAAGAGCGGGATTCTGGTGTCATGGCTCTCCGCCGAACCCCTTTTCTGAAAAAGAGCTGCGCCCCGGAGGGCATAGCCCTACAGTTTGTCTATAAGCATTGAGCACTTTCCGGACGGAATTGGGAGCGTCTTCTTCTTTTGGTCGATGATGTTTATCGTGAAGTAGTAGAGCTTCTCGCTTTCCATCTGGATTTCCCATCCGCGCGGGCTTTTGTTGCTCAGTATCGTGATGAGGTTCCGCTTGAGAGAAAGCTTTTCGATTCCCATTATCTCAAGGTTCGGAATCATCCAGTCGACGGTTTTCCGCGGCAGGCTAATCTCAAGCCCGATGACGTTCTCTATCATGAGCGCGATTGTCGAGAGCCCGATTGACAGGAGATAGTGCTTTCTCGGGAAGCCCGGAACCGGCTGCCCGTCGCTTCCCGTGAGGCGCGCGATTCCCTCCTTGCACGGGAGATACGACTCGTAGAGGTCGCCTTTGCTCCCGTCCGCAGGGGAGAGGGATTCCAGCACGAAATACAGGTGCCTGATTGCGCATTCGCGCGCAAGCCCGTACTGCTGGTATTTCTCAAGCCCCTTTATGACCATGAAGTTGAATTCCGGGTAGACTCCACCGCGGAATCCCTCGCCGTCCGCGCTGAATTCGGCGCTGTCCGCGCTGAGCGTCGGGAACGGATGGTCCGTGCCGAACGTCTTCGGGTTCGACAGGTGCGCGATGAGAAGGTCAGCCTTGTCCGCGTTCGGGATTTCCGCGAGAAGCGGCCAGAATCCCGCGATTGTCTTGTGCGGGAGCTTGTTCCCGTCCTCGTCGAGGTCGTGGTAGAACCCCGTCTCGTCGTCCCACATGAGGTTGTTTATGCGCGTCTTGAGGCTGAAATAGTTCCTCTTGAACTGGAAGCTCAGTTCCTTGTCGTTGAGGATGTCTCCGAGCGAGCTCATGTTGAGCGAATTGATTGCCATCGCGGTGTTGAAATCGACCGGGAATTTCGTCCCGTCCCTCGGCGAGTTGAACATCGTCGAAGCCTGGTGCGGCGCGGCGTACAGTCCGTTCGGCTGCTTGAACGTCTCGTCTATCCACGTCATGTATTTTTGGAGTACGGGCATGACCTCCTTAATCCTGCGCTTGTTTGCGGATTTGTGGTACAGGTTGAATTCCGCCCACGCGAAGAGGGGAAGCCCGATTCCCTCGGGGTTCGATTCGTCGAGTATGGGTTCCCCAGTTTTGAGGTCGTACTTCCATCTTATGGCGCCGTTCTCCTCCTGCTTGTCGTAGAGGTAGTCCAGGTTCTGGCTCGCCTCGTAATTCTTGTTAGAGTATACGAGAAAGAACGACGAGAAAATCGACTCGAACTGGTCGATTACGAGTTTTTCTTGGGGAGTTGTCGGGGGAAACACAAAGTATCCGTCCTTCGACACCGCCTCGGGGGACGTCGAATCTGCAACCTTTGGTGTAAGCCATGACGATGCGATCCAGTTCCACGTCTTGTCGTAGATGTCTACGAAATCCTGGTCGTAAAAATGGATTTTAGGAAAATCTTTCTTGTTCACAAAAACTCCAAATTTTGGAAATAAAAATTCCTTAGCGGAATGAGTATACCACAAAATACATTGAAATTATTAAAAAAAATCGGGAATTTAAATATCGGACGGAATTCACCGTTCAACAGTCCGGATTTGTAAAAATCCCCGGTTCTTTTTCCTGCGCTAGAACGTGAACCGGACGGTCTCCGTCTCGTTTTTGTTCCTCATCTTGAGGAAGAGCGTCTTCAGCTGCTTCCGGTAGACGTAGCCCGCGGAGTTGTAGTTCTCGAAGCGCGGGTCGGAGGGATACGACAGCCCGTAGATGTTCATGTTCTTGAATTCCGGCATGTTCATGAGGATTGTGTAGTGGATGTTCCCCACGTCCGATTTGAGGAGCATCGTCCCGACGTTGTTCCTCTGCGTGTAGGAGATGTCCGCGACCGTCCACGCCCAGATTGAGCCGTCTCTGAGAATGAGCGAGCAGTGCGGGTAATCGACGTTGCTCACGACCGACGGGTAGATGTCCGCCGCCGTCGCAAGGTCGAATCCCCCGCGGATGAGCGCGGATGACGTTATTGCGCGGCCCGCGGTCGTTATCTCCGGTGACGTTACCTGCTCCCCGTACGAGATGAGCGCGGCTCCTGCCTCAATCGCGGTGACGGGCGGGACGGGCGCGTCGTTCTCTGCGAGAAGAATTGCCTGTCCGCCGGGAACGGTTGCGTCTGCGGCGAGCGAGCACGACGACTCGATGGCGGAGACGCACGATTCCATTGCGGGCGCGAGGTATTCGGCGAGCTGGCTGTTCTTTTTTGAGAGCGCGATGTACGTCCTGATGATTCCCGCTGCCTGCGCGACGGTCGCCTTGAATTCCGTCCCGTCCGCGTTCGTCGCGTTTCCGCTCATGATGGCGCTCGGAATCGAGAGGAGCTTCTTCACGCTTTCCGTGGGACCGATTACCTCGATGAATTCGGCGAGGTCCTCCATCGTGAAAATGTTGAGCGCCGATGACGAGAGCGACGTGAGACCCGCGGCGTTCTCTATCATCTCCTCCATGTTCCTGAGCTTCATTGAAAGGCTCGGCTGCATCGTGCTGAGCGAGCCGAAATACGGCGCGGAAAGGTACGTCCGCTTGTTCCCCTTCTTGAACGATTCCGGAACGGACGCGAGCGCCTCCTCGAACCTTCCCTGCGCGTCCATCTCCGCCATGTATGCGACGACGATGCTTTCCGTGAGCTGCGACGGCATCTTCATCGCTTCCGCCGTGCCCGACACGAGCTTCGCCCGGAATTCGCGCATCTTTTCCTGGTAGAGCTGCTCTCCTGCAACCTCCAGCGTCGGGCTGAGCGAGGCGAACGTGAATATCGTCGACGGGTCGTAGAGCGAGAACGTCGCGAAAGGGCTTTTCTGCGAGATGAAAATCTGCTCGTCGGTAAGCTTCGACGCGGAGAACGAGTATGTCGAATTCTTCGAGGTGAAAATCTGCCGCGAGTTCGTCCGCTCCGTCACGGAATACCCGGTCGACGGCTTGAAGCTGAACGACACCGATTCCGCGTCTTTCGGGAGCGAGGCGAAAATCGAAAGAGATGCCTCGTCGTCGGATTCATTGTGCGCGAAGGTGAGCGAAACCTCGTCCTCGCCCTCCGTCCTGAACTTGAACGTCACGGTTCCCTGCGCCTGCTGCTCGTATGAAAGCAGCGACAGATTTTCCGTAACTGTGTTGTTTCCTTCCGATTTTTTTGTCAGAATCGCGGGGTGAACTTCGTCAGCGGTGAACGATATGCCTTTGAACGAGACCTGCATGGAATTCTTGAGGGATGTTCCCCCGTCCTTGTCCTGCGTCTGCGCCAATGCAATCCTCAGCGCCCCGAAATTCTGGGAGATGACAGATTCGTTTCTAAATTGAAGAAAGAATATGCCGACAATGATTATACTATACAAAATAAGAAGCCCGATTGATTTTCGGATTGGATGGAAATACATTCGGATAGTGTAATCAATCCCATGCAAAAAATAAATATGACAGCCGCCATGACAGGCATGATTTCCCGGGGAAATTTTCCCTGCGGAGATTTTTTTTCCGTGACGGCGGCTTCGGGCTCGGGACGGCGGGGATTGCCGCGGTTCCGGGCATTGCGTTTCAAGACATTCTGTTCCGGAAAATGGCTTCCGGGCAGTTTTAATAGGCGCGCCGGGATTGCATCGTTTTTTCCGGCGGCTCTTGTATGAGGTTCGTATGAAAATTGTGAGGAAATCATGCGCGGCGTTCGTTTCCGCGTGTATTTTTGCAGTGGGCGCGTTCGGCGCATCGAATTCAAGCTCGTCGATTTCGTCGGGCGGGGTGAAGACCGTAAACCGCGTCTCCGGCGCGGCTGTTTCGTCGCCTTCCGACGCGCAGTTCGCTGCCGAGCTCGGGAACGCGCTTGAGAACGGAACGGCGGAGGACGCGCTCAAGCTTTTTGAGAGCCACAGCACCGACGACCCCGGGCTTCTTTCCCTCAAGGCGTCGCTTCTTCTTTCGTCGGGCGACGTGAAGTCCGCGTCGGCTCTCGCGTCGAAGCTCTTGAAGGACAATCCCGAGGACATCGACATCCTGACGCTCAACGTGATGACGGCGAAGCAGTCCGGCGACACCGTGAAGAAGAACCAGTGCCTCAGGAAGATAATCGCCCTCGACCCGAAGAATCCTGACGCGAACATCGAGCTCGGCGACGAGCAGGCGCTCCGCAAGGACTTCAACCGCGCGCTCGGCTATTACAGGACGGCGTGGATGAGCGAGGCGACGAACACGACGGCGTGGTTCGGGTACGGGAAGATGAACTACTACCTCTCGAAGGACAAGGACGCGCGCAGGGCGTTCGAGCGGATTCTCACGATGGATCCGGAGAACGACCAGGCGCTCGCGTATCTCGGCAAGCTTGAGGGCGAGAACAAGAAGTACAAGAGCGCGAAGGAGTACATCGACCGCGCCATCGCGATAAACCCGAATTCGTCCGACTACTACCTCGACCTCGGGACGTACGACCGCTTCCTCGGCAAGTACGACGAGGCGGAGGGCGCATGGCAGCGCGCCGTTGAGCTCGACCCGAACTATTTCCTCGGGTACGCGTACCTCGCGGGGCTGTACGACGAGCAGGAGAAGGAGGACAAGGCGTTCGAATGCTACAAGCAGGTCGTCCTCAAGAATCCCGGATATTACTACGCGTACGAGTCGATTGGAATGCACGCATGGCGCACCGGCGATTTCGAATTCGCGCGGAAGGCATTCCTTGAGGCGGCGAAGTACAATGCGGAGAACGTCTCGTATCCGCTTATGGTGACGGCATGCCTTTACAAGCAGAACAAGGTGAAGGACGCGCGCGATTATTCGGAGTCCGTGTACAGGAAGATTCAGGACAAATCGTCGGTCGACTACAAGATGCTCAGGATGTACCACGACCAGATGGGCGACAACGACGTCACGCTCGCGGTGCAGAAGCTCGGCAACAACGCGGAGAAGGGGAACATCACGTCGAACCGCGGGAAATACCTCTACTATCTTGCGCTTTACTACGACATAAAGGGCGACGTCTCGCTCGCGCAGAAATTCTACGCGGAGATTTGCGCGATTCAAAGCCCGATGTTCTTCGAGTACCGGCTCGCGAAATGGTCGCTCAATCCGGACAGCGACGAGGCCGCGCGCGAAGTCGGGAAAAAATGAGGGTAAGCGGATGTCCCAGACGAAGAAAATTGTGGAGCTGTGCGGGAAGACGTTCGTCCTTATAGGAACGGCGCACGTCTCGAAGGAAAGCGTTGACGACGTCGTGCGCGGAATCCGCGAGGAGATGCCCGATTGCGTCGCCATCGAGCTTGACGAGGAGCGGCTTTCGTCCCTTGACGACGAGAACGGCTGGAAGGATATCGACATCGTCAAGGTTCTCAAGGACGGGAACGGATTCCTCCTTCTGGCGAACCTCATCATGGCGTCTTTCCAGAGGCGGATGGGGGCGCCGTCGGGTACCCGCCCCGGCGACGAGATGCGCGCAGGAATTCGTACGGCGTCGGAAATGGGCGTTCCCTCCGTCATGGTCGACCGCCCGATAAAGACGACGCTCCGGCGCGCGTGGGCGACTGCTCCCGCGGGAAGCCGGATGAAGCTCCTTGCCGTTCTCCTTTCGAGCGCGTTCGACACGAACGAGGTCAGCACGGGGGAAATCGAGGCGCTCAAGAATTCGAGCGAGATGGACAACATGATGGGCGAGGTCTCGGAGGCGCTTCCTTCCGTGAAGAAAGTCCTCATCGACGAGCGCGACGAATACCTCGCGGCGAAGATTTGGGAAAGCGTCTCGGGCGAGAACGGAAGCCGGAACAAAGTCGTCGCCGTCCTGGGCGCGGGTCATCTTCCCGGCGTCGAGCGGCGGCTCTCCGAGATTGCAGGCGGATGTTCGACGGACGTTTCGGGGCTTTGCTCCGTCCCCGAGAAGAAGCGCTCGGCGCGCGTCGCAAAATGGCTCGTGCCCGCGCTCATCGTCGCGCTCATCGTTTCCGGGTTCTTCATCGGCGGGAAGAAGGCGGGAATCGACTCAATCGTGAAGTGGTTCGTCTGCAACGGCGTGCTCGCGGGGGTAGGCGCCGTCGCGGCGCTCGCGCATCCGCTGGCAATCCTCGTCTCCGTTGTCGGCGCGCCGTTCACGTCGCTCTGCCCGTTCATCGGCGTGGGGATGCTTTCCGGGGCGGCTCAGGCGTTCTTCTGCAAGCCGAAGGTCGCCGACATGGAGGCCGTCCTCGATGACGTATCGTCCGTCCGCGGGTTCTACAAAAACAGGCTCCTCCGCGTGCTGCTCGTGTTCTTCCTTTCGTCGCTCGGCTCGTCCGTCGGGACGTTCGTCGCAGGCTCGCAGTTCGTCGTGGGGATAACGCAGGCGGTGTCGGGGCTTTTCTCGTAGCAAAATAGACCTGTTCTGAAACTGCGGTTTCCGAACAGGTTTGCTATTTTTTCTCTCGTCCGCGGTTTTTCGCCGCGGGCTTTTTTTTTGATGAAACGAAATGCCGTTTCTGCTAGTATTCCGCGCATGAGATTTCTCCCGATTTTCGTCCTCGCTTTTTCCGCCGCCGTTTTTGCGGAGGATGCCGGGGTGCTCCTTTCCGGCTATCTCGAGAACGACATCCAGCTCAAAAAATATTCTGTCACGGCGGAGTCGAAATCGCTCGCGCTCTCTTCCGCGAAAATCGATGCGGGAGTCTCCGTGAGCCTTTCGACGGGAAACGTCCGCGTCTATTCGTCGGGAAAAAAGACGAAAATCACGGCATCCCCGTCCGTCGGCGTCTCCGTTCCCTCCGCGTCCGCGCTCGATGTCTCCGCGAAGCTCCCCGTGACCGTCGAGGACGGCGGGCGGACGTTCTCCGACGGGACCGTTTCGGCGACCGTGGGGATACTTTCCGGAAGCGCGCTGAAGAAGAAGGTCTCCGTGCTCGAGGCGGAGCGCGCGCTCCTTGAGGCACGACGGGACGTGAGGATGCGCGCATACTCGGCGGAGAAGGAATTCTACGAGTCGCTGAAATCGCTTTACGGCAGGGTCGTTTCCGTGCTCGACTCGCGCTCCGACCTTTACGATGACGAGAGCGACCTCCGCGTCCTTTCTGCGCAGGGCTATTCGCGCTCGTCGGCCTCGTTCCGCCGGAAAAGCCTCGAGGTCGAGGAGGACCGGCGCAACGTGGGCGAGAAGGAGCGCGTGCTTGTCCGGGAGACGGCGATTTTCGCGCGGAAATGCGGCGCCGCGTTCGGCCAGGACGGCGCCAAGCCGACGTTCGACGACGTCCTGGCGTTCCTTCCGTCGTCCGTTCCGGAGCAGGACGCGGAGGACGTTTTCTCCCGCGACCGCTCGCTGTACGCCGAAAGCGAGGAGGCGCGCTGGAAGCAGTTCATCGGCGGGCTGTCGAGGAAGGCGGAGCCGGACATGACGCTTTCAGTTTCCGGCGAATACAAGATGAACGATTCGTTCTACGGCGGGAATTCCGATTCTGCGGGCGGAAGCCTGTCTTTCTCGTGGAGGGGCGTTTCTGCGGGCGCGGGAGTTTTCGTTCCGACCGGCAGGACTGTCCTCGGCGCGGATTCTGAATCGGGCGGGAAGAACGAGCCGTATTGCGTGCTTTCGCTCTCGCTTTCCCCCGACGAGTGGCGCCTTGCCGGGATTTCCCGCAGGCAGGACGAGCTTTCCGCGCGCCTTGAGTCGCTCGGCGTGGATTCCGCGGACGACGGCTACGATTCAGCCGTCCTCGACGCCGCGACCTCCCTTGCCGACGCAAAATGGAAGAAGAAAGCCCGCCACGAGGAATACCTGACGAACAAGAGCCTCGAATCCGACATGAAGCAGTGGCTCAGGCAGGGGAGCGTCACCGAGAAGGATTATCTGGACGCGAAAAATTCATGCGAGCAGGCGAGGTTCAACGAGCTTGTCAGCGATGTTGAGCTTTTGATTGTGAACGACAAAATAAGGCTGATGTTCGTGGAGGAATGACTGTGCCGAAAAAAATGAGGAAAGTCTGGCTAGTTGCCGCGGGAAGCGCAGCCGTTCTGTGCGCTGCCGTCGTCGCTGCGAGGAAAGTTGTCGGCTCGGGAAAAAACGACGCTGTTTTCTACACCGTCCGCACCGAGTCCTACGAGAACGTAATCGAGATTGCGGGGACCGTCAGCGCGGCGAAGAGCCAGTCGCTCAAAAGCCTGAACGACGGCACGGTCGTCGGCGTTTTCAAGTCGGAGGGCGACAGCGTGAGGGCGGGCGACCTCATCGTGCAGCTCGACGACTCCGAGCAGCTCTACAACCTCGCGAACCTCGACTACGAGATAAGCGTCGCCAGGCAGAACCAGACGGCGGGGAAGCTTTCGCTGATGCAGACGCAGCGGAAGTCGCTCCTCAGGAAGGTGAGCGACAGGAAAATCGTCGCGACGTTCGACGGAATCATCGCGAGCCTCGACGTGAAGACGGGCGACTACCTAGAGGCGAAGGATTCGATAGGGACGCTCGTCGACACGAGCTACCTTACGGCGGAGGTCGAGGTGGCGGAGACGGACGTGTCGAAGCTTGCGGTCGGGCAGAAGGTCATCTTCTCGTTTCCCGCCTCTTCGTCGTCTGCGGAGGGATTCCTCGTCTCGTATCCGGCAATCGGGACTGTGACGAGCCGCGGCGCGACCGTGGTGAAGGCAAAAATCCGCCTGGACGACGTTCCCGAGGGCATCCTCCCGAATTTCTCGTTCACCGGGAAAATCCAGATAACGGAGCCGGAGGAGAAGCTCGTCGTGGAGCGGTACGCAATCGGGCACGAGAAGGGCGGCGCGTTCGCGGATGTCGTCGACCGCTTGGGGAACATCCGCCGCGTGGACGTCGAGGTGCGGCCGTACGGAACCGATTTCGTCGAGATTCTCGGCGGGCTTTCCGGCGGCGAGCGTCTTGCGGCGCAGAGCGAGGCGTCGAAGAGCGGGCGTATGAGGACGTTCAAGAAGGGCTCGGACAAGAAAGGCGGGCGGAACGACCCTCCGCGCCCGTTCTGATGGGGGCGCGCTAATGGAAATCATTCGGATGGAGAACGTCGTGAGGTCGTATGCGATGGGCGAGGAGGTCGTCCATGCGCTCCGGGGCGTGACGTTCAGCATCATGCAGGGCGAATTCGTCTCGATAATGGGGCCGAGCGGCTCGGGAAAATCGACGTGCATGAACATGATTGGGTGCCTCGACCGCCCGACGTCCGGAATCGTGCGGATTGGGGGGCGCGAGACGGCGGGAATGTCGGAGAAGGAGCTTTCCGCGCTGAGGAACAGGACGGTCGGGTTCGTCTTCCAGCAGTACCACCTTCTTCCGGCGCTGACCGTGCTCGAGAACGTCATGCTCCCGCTGCGGTATCAGGGAATCGAGCGGGAGGAGCGGCGCGCGCTCGCGCTGGAGGCGCTTTCCCGCGTGGGGCTTTCCGGGCGCGTGAACCACCTTCCGAACGAGCTTTCCGGCGGGCAGAAGCAGCGAGTCGCGATTGCCCGCGCGACCGTCACGAAGCCGAGCATCATCCTTGCCGACGAGCCGACGGGCGCGCTCGACAGCGCTACGGGAAAGGACGTCATGGCGCTTTTCGACGAGATAAACGGCGGCGGGACGACCATCGTAATCGTGACGCACGACCCGGGAATCGGGGGGAGCACGAAAAGGTGCATCCGCATTCTCGACGGGCTCGTTCAGGGAGACGACAGGAAGCCGGGCGAGGAGGTTCCGCCCGACTACCATCTCGGAATCGACGTGAGCCGGCTCCCCGACGACGTCCTGTTCTGACAGGAGGAGCAGATGTTTGAGGATTTTATCGACGCGTTCAGGAATTTCTCACGCGCAAAGACGAGGACGTTCCTCTCACTTCTCGGCGTCATCATCGGCGTCGCGAGCGTGATAATCATAACGAGCCTCGGAGAAAGCTCCACAAGGAAAATCCGCGACGAATTCGGCTCGACGGGGCTTGATTTGGTCAGCATATCGTCCGGATTCATGCGCCGGAGCCGGAACGCCGTGCAGCTTTCGTTCGACGAGCAGTTCCGTTCCGATTTGTTCGGCGCGGTAAAAAATATCCGCAAGGTCTGGTTCAAGAATTCCGCCAGCTTCACGGTGAGCTACGGCGAGACGAGCGTTTCCTCGTCGGCGACGGCGGTGGAGCCTGGATATCTGGACGTGTGCGGGCTTTCGCTCGATTACGGCTCGTATTTCACCGTGACGGACGACGTTTTCGGGGCGCAGAAGATGGTAATCGGAAGCGAGGTCGCGAGCGCGCTTTTCCCGGACGGGGATGCGGTGGGGAAGGGCGTCGTCGCCGTTTCGGGCGACGTTCCGTTCTCGTTCCGCGTCGTCGGCGTCCTCAAGGAGCAGGCAGGCGGGATGGAGTCCTCGACGACGGGAATATACGTCCCGCGGGGATTCTACTCGAAGAAAATAAAGCCGAACCCAGCCGCTGAGACGGTCGTCGTTCAGGCGGAGGACAAGAAGTTCTGCTCGTCGATAGCGGAGGACGTCGAGTCGTTCTGCACGGACCGTTCGGGGACGGAAGGCTCCGTCTACGTTTTCTCGATGCAGTCGATGATTGACCAGATGAGCTCGGTGATGGGCGCGCTGTCGCTCATGCTTTCGGGAATCGCGGCGATATCGCTTCTCGTCGGCGGAATCGGAATCATGAACATCATGATAGTGACCGTCACGGAGCGGCGGCAGGAAATCGGAATCAGGAAGGCGCTCGGGGCAAGCCCGCTCGCGATATGCCGGCAGTTCCTCGTCGAAAGCGCGTGCATAACGCTCCTCGGTGGAATCTTCGGGATTGCCATCGGAATCGCGATAAGCCTGGCGATCGAGTACGTCGTCCCCGACCTCCAGTTCGCAATCGATTTTCCCGCGTGCGCCGTGTCGTTCGCGTTCTCCGTGCTCGTCGGCGTGTTCTTCGGGCTGAGCCCCGCGCGTCGCGCCTCGAAGCTCGACCCGGTCGATGCTCTCGCGTGACTGTTCCGCCGATTTTTGTCATTCCCGCATGTTTTCGTGTAATTTATAGTCATGGCAAAGAAAAAGGAAATCGTTTACAAATGCTCGGAATGCGGGTACTCGCAGCCGAGGTGGCTTGGAAGGTGCCCGCAGTGCGGCGCGTGGAATACGCTTGCGGAATGTATCGTCGACCCGAACTCGACGACGGCGGCGTTCACGGGGAATTCGGCGACGGAGAAGGTGAAGCCCGTGCCGCTGTCGCTCGTCTCGGCGCAGGAGAATGCCAGAATCGTCACGGGAATCCAGGAATTCGACCGCGTTTTGGGCGGCGGCGCGATGAGGCGGAGCGCCATCCTGATTGGCGGGGAGCCTGGAATCGGGAAGTCTACGCTGATGGTGCAGGCGTGCGCCGCGATACGGAAGGCGACGCCGGGAAAGGTTCTCTACGTCTCGGGCGAGGAGAGCGCGGGGCAGGTGAAGGGGCGGGCGGACAGGCTTTCGCTCGACACGTCGGGAATCGAGATTCTCTGCACGATGCGCCTTGAGGACATAAAGGACGCGCTCGTCGCGCTGAATCCCGTCTTCGTCGTCATCGACTCGATTCAGACCGTGTATTCCGTAGAGGCGGGAATCGTCCCGGGAACAGTCAACCAGCTGAAATTCTGCGCGAACGAGCTTATCGGATGGGTGAAGGAGCGCGACAGCGTGATGGTCATGTCCGCGCATGTGACGAAGGACGGCGTCATTGCCGGGCCGAAAAGCCTCGAGCACATGGTCGATACGGTCATCTCGTTCGAGCGGAACGACGACGAGGTTCGGTTCCTGCGCGCGAGCAAGAACAGGTTCGGCTCCGTGGACGAGCTGGGGATTTTCGCGATGGGGGAGGACGGGCTTTCGTGCGTCGGCGACCCGAGCGCGATGTTCGTCACGAAGCGCACGGGAAAAACGCCCGCCGGAATCGCAAACACGTGCGTGTTCGAGGGAAGCCGGGCTTTCGTCGTGGAGATTCAGGCGCTGACCGTTCCCGCGAAGTCGAGCATGAGCCGCGTCTATTCCGACAAAATCGATTCCGCGCGCGTCGCCCGCGTCGCTGCCGTCCTCGAAAAACGGACGGGGCTCAGGTTCTCCGACATGGACTTGTACATCAACGTTGCCGGCGGCGTCCGCCTTGCTGAAAGCGCGATTGATGCCGCCCTTGCCGCCGCCTTGTATTCCGCGCGCACTGACGTCCCGATTCTCGACGGCTCCGTCATCATCGGCGAGGTTTCGCTTGCGGGCGAGGTTCGTCCCGTCCAGAGAGTCAGGCAGCGCGTGAAGACTGCCCGCGAGCTCGGGTTCCGCGACGTCCTTGCCCCCGACGATGAGGACGGGGCGCGCAGAATCTCGTCCGTGAAGGAGATGCTCGCCGCCGTTTTCGCAAAGTAGGCCGGCGGGGAATTACTGCGTGACCATCGTGTTCGGGGCGACGCTCCTCATCACCCAGGTGTTTCCGCCGATGGTGCTGCCCGCACCGATTACGGTCTGCCCCCCGAGGATGGTGGCGTTCGCGTATATCGTCACGTTGTCCTCGATTGTCGGGTGTCGTTTTTTGTCCTGGAGCGATTTCTTCACGCTGAGCGCGCCGAGCGTGACCCCCTGATAAATCTTGACGTTCTTTCCGATTACGGTCGTCTCTCCGATGACGACGCCCGTCCCGTGGTCGATGAAGAAGCTCTCGCCGATTTCCGCGCCCGGATGTATGTCGATTCCCGTGCGGCTGTGGCTGTATTCGGTCATTATCCTCGGGATGACGGGGACGCCGTTCACGAAAAGGAAATGCGCGATTCTGTACGTGACGATTGCCTCAAGCCCCGGGTACGAGACGATGACTTCCTCGTTGCTCTTCGCGGCTGGGTCGCCGGCGAATGCCGCGAGCGCGTCGAGGTGGATTTCCCTCCGCAGCTCGGGGACGGCCTCGATGAGCGCGACCGCGGTCTTCTCCGAAAGCGCGTAGCAGTGCGATTTCTCGGGTGCGCCCCTGTCGTCGCACGACGCGCATTCGTATACGAGCGCCTTCTGGATTTCCTTCGTCAGCATCGTGATTATCCTGTTGACCTTCTGCCCCGTGATGTAGCGCAGGTTGTCTGCGTCGATGTCCTCCGCCTTCTTGAATCCCGGGAAAATAAGGCTCTGCAGGTCGTGGAGAACCTCGACGACGTTCTCCTTGTTCGGGAACGCCCTGCTTCCGTTCTTGTTTATGTCGCCCGTCTCCTCGTAGGACACGAGTATCCTGTCGATTGTTTCGTCTATGCTCATTTTGACCTCTGAAACAGGAACTGCCCGAACAGCCTCGTCCGGGGCAGTCTCCTTTATGGAATTTCGAAAACTCCGTCTTCCGCGGATTCCCTATGCAAACAGTAGCATTTTTCTTTTTTTTTGGAAACGCGGGATTCCGCCGTTCCCGCCTGATTTTTTTTCGCCGTGCTTTAAGATTGGTTTTTGAATTCCGCGTTTTTGCTGATAGAATCGATTTGTCGTGTTTTTTTTGTTTTCGGCTATGCGCACAAAAGCGCCGGTTCTGAACCTGCTTTTTTGCGTCCTCCGGCAAGAGGAAAAACTGCCAAGGAGATACCATGAGGTTGAGGAAACTGATTGCGGCATTCGTCGCATTCGGGCTGCTTTCGGGCGGAATCGCGTCGGCGCAGAAATCGGCGGTCAAGGCAAAGACGGCGAAATCGGCAAAAGCTTCCGCCGTCACGAAAAAAGTCGCGAGCCGCGTCCGCGATTACAACGTCGGCGATATCGGTCCCGGCGGCGGATTCATCTTTTTGGAGAACAAGAACTACAAGAGCGACGGGTGGCGCTATCTTGAGGCGTACTGGTCTGATGAGCTGTTCAACGTAAAGTACGAGGACGGCGCGAAACTCGTCAGCAAGCTCCGCGCGGGAAACAAATCCGACTGGTTCGTTCCCGGCGAGTCCGATTTGAACGAGCTCATTTCCGCGCTCGGCTACCCGAAGGGAATGCTTCCGCCCGGACGGTATTACGTCTCCGGCGGAAAGAAAACCGTCGGGATGAGCTTCGACGTAAAGACGAAGAAGCGCACGCTCGGAAAGCTTCCCGCGCGATTCGACGCTTCGAACGCGAAGCTCAGCAAGAATTCGAAGCTCGCCGCGCTTGAGGGGAAGCGCTCCGCGAGCCTTCTCGGGAACGTCGTCGCCGTCCGCAAGGTCACGGTCTCGGAGATAACGTCGTCGCGCTCCGTTGCCGACCTCGTCCGCATCAGGGGAATTTCCCGCTCGTCATCCGCGGGGAGGACGCAGCAGGACCAGGAGATTGAGCAGGAGGCGCAGCAGGCGCAGGCTCCGCAGTCGCAGTCGGTCTCGTCCGCAACTGCATTCACCGTCTCGTCGCAGGCTCCGTCGCGGACCGATTATTCGGCGCTGGACGAATATGTCCGCACGCTGCCGATTCCCGCGTCCGATTCGATAGAAACCGTCGCTCGGAAAGTCTGCCAGACGGCCAAGAACGACAAGGAGAAGGCGCGCGCCATTTTCGCGTGGATTGGATACAACATCGCATACGACAACGATACGTATTACAGCACGACGCTTTCGTCCTCGGAGAAGCGCGAGATTGGAATCTACGATCCGGACAAGACGTTCCAGCGTCGCATGGGCGTCTGCGAGGGATATTCGAAGCTCTTCATAAAAATGGGCGAGGCTGTCGGGCTCCATTCCGAATACTGCAGCGGATACGGCAAGGTTGGCGGGCACACTGTCGCCGACCCGAAACTCGGAAGCCACGGATGGAATGAGGTCACCGTCGGGAACAGCAAGATGCTCATAGACGTGACGTGGGGAGCCGCCGAGTCGCAGGACGGGACGGGCGTTCCCGAACTCCAGGACTGCTGGTTCGACTGCGATCCCGGAACGTTCGTCTTCACGCATTTCCCCGCGCCGAGCGTGAACCAGACGAGGACGCCGCAGCCCGAGAAGCAGCATTTGTCGAAGCCTATTTCCGAGGCGATGTTCCGCGCGCTTCCCGGCATGAAGATGAACTACATCCTCGCGGGATTCGTCGGTCAGGACATAATCAACTTCACGAAGTCGCATCCGCAGGCGTGGCGCGTGAAATCGTACGACAACGTCATAACGATGGCTGGAAAGGCCGGCGTGAGGGTGAACAAGATAGAGCTGAGCGACCAGATTGTCGTGGGCGACACGTGCCGCTTCAATTTCAAGATTCCAAGCGGGAAGTCCGTTATGGCGTATTTGAACGGCTCTCCGCTCGGCGAGCTGAAGAACAACACCGATTTCGACATCTCGTGCACGGAGGCGGGAAGCCTCGTCTTCTATTTCAACCAGGGTGACGGGCGTCTCTGGGCGCTTTTCGTGTACGATGTGGTGAATTCGCGCTCGGCGCCGCAGGCATCGGCAGTGTCGTCGGCGTTTGCGAGCTACTGATTCCGCCTGGCGTCAGCTGTTTTTCGCGCGGGTTTCGCCATCCGGAATGAGTTTTTTGCGATGAATTCTTTTTTTCCGCTTGACGTAATCCGCGCGTTTCTGTATATTTTGCAAACATTCGCTCTTGTAGCTCAGTCGGTAGAGCACCGCATTGGTAGTGCGGAGGTCAGCGGTCCGATTCCGCTCGGGAGCTTTAGCTTACTTCATAAAATTTAGGAGAATGAAATAAAATGGGTAGCAAGAAGAAGACGGCAATTGACATAATCGCTCTTCAGTGTACGGAGTGCAAGCGCAAGAATTACACGACGACGAAGAACCGCAAGAACATAACCGGCAAGCTTGAGAAGAACAAGTACTGCCCGTTCTGCCGCAAGGAAATTCTTCACAAGGAAACAAAAGCGAAATAATGCTCGCTTTGGTTGAACCGTTGTTTTGCGCAACGGTTTGACTTCCGTTCTTTTTTATTCACTTTTGATTGTATTTTTAGGCGAGTAGCTCAGTTGGTAGAGTCCTGGTCTCCAAAACCAGTTGTCGCGGGTTCGAGTCCTGCCTCGCCTGTTTTTTTTATTTAGAAGAAAGAGGATTGACATGAAAAAGATTTTTCAGTTTTTCAAGGAATGTGGCGTCGAGTTGAGAAAAGTCGTTTGGCCGTCTCGCAACGATGTTGTTGCCTCTGTGAAAGTCGTTTTCATTTCTACCGTAATCATCGCTGTTATTCTTGGGTTGCTTGACGTTCTGTTCACGTCGGCGATGCGCCTCGTTTTTTAGTTTCCGGTTGATTTTTTGTTAGAAACGTAGGTAATTATGTCAAAGAATTGGTACATTATCAGCACGTATGCAGGGTATGAGGATAAAATCGAGAAACTCCTCAATATGAAGATAGAGAGTGGCGAAATCAGTTCTGATATCGTTACCAGCGTAAAAGTTCCGAAAGAAGAAGTCGTAGAATTCGTCAAAGCAAAAGACAGGAAGACAGGAAAGGAAATCGAGAAGAAAAAGGTCGTCAAGAACAAGATTCTTCCCGGATATATAATGCTTGAGATGGATTTGCCCGAGGTTGGATGGAAGGAGACGTGCTCCGTCATCCATCGCATTCAGGGCGTTTCCGATTTCGTCGGGACGAACCCGTCGCAGAAGCCCCGTCCGATTTCGACGGCCGAGGTTCGCAATATCTTCAGAAGGACAGGCGATTTGCCCGGCGAGAAGAATGTCCGCATCAAGCAGAACTATTCCGTCGGCGATCAGGTCAAGCTCAATGATGGTCCGTTCGCCAATTTCAGCGGGCCGATTGATGAGATTTATCCTGAGAAGAACAAGCTCAAGGTTCTTCTTCAGGTTTTTGGCCGTGTCACTCCCGTCGAGGTTGATGCCTCGCAGGTGGAAAAACTCGTAAAATGAACAATAAGGATGCACCGTTCAGTTCTTTTTGGATTGGACGGTGTGTCTTATTTTTGGGAGAAACACATATCCGTCGGATGAAAGTGTTTCGCTATACCAAATAAGGAGCTTATTATGGCTACAAAAAAGGTTACAGCAGTAATTAAACTTCAGTGCCCGGCAGGAGCTGCTACTCCTGCTCCGCCGATTGGACCTGCTCTCGGACCTCATGGCGTTCCCGCGCCGAAATTCGTTCAGGAATTCAACGACAGAACGAAGAACATGGAAAAGGGACTCATCATCCCGGTCGTCATCACGGCTTATGCAGACAAGTCGTTCACCTTCATTCTCAAGACACCGCCGGCTGCGGTTCTCATCAAGAAGGCTTTGAAGTTGGAAAAAGGTTCTGCAAATCCTCTCCGCGACAAGGTCGGCAAGCTTTCTGCCGCTCAGCTTGAGGAAATCGCAAAACAGAAGATGCCCGACATCAATGCAAATGATCTTGAGGCTGCAAAGAAAATCATCGCTGGAACTGCTCGCAGTATGGGCGTTGAAGTGGAGGCTAACTAATGAAACACGGCAAGAAATATCGTGACTCGCTCAAAAAGTACGATCCGCAGCAGTCTTACAAAGTTGCGAAAGCTTGTGAGTTGGTGAAGGAGCTTCACTACGTCAATTTCGACGAGACGGTTGAGCTTCACGTTGCTCTCCGCCTTGGAAAGAGCCAGACAGTCCGCGACACGCTCGTTTTTCCGAACCAGTTCACGGCTGAGAAGAAAGTTCTCGTGTTCTGCTCTGACGAGAGGGCAAAAGAGGCTTTGGACGCCGGTGCAGCGTACGCTGGTGCGGCTGAGTACATCGAGAAGGTAAAGGGCGGCTGGCTCGACTTCGACGTCGCTGTCGCTACGCCTGATATGATGAAGGACGTCGGCCGTCTCGGTATGGTTCTCGGACGCAAAGGCTTGATGCCGAACCCGAAGACCGGAACCGTTACGAATGATATCGTTTCTGCAATCAACGAGCTCAAGAAGGGCCGCACGGAATTCAGGGCTGACAAGACTGGAATCATCCACATCGCTGTCGGCAAGGTTTCCATGGAGCCTGCTAAGGTCGCCGAGAACATCACGACGCTCCTTACCGAGCTTGACCGCAAGAAGCCGGCTGATGCCAAGGCTGATTTCGTTCGCTCTGTTTCTGTCAGCTCTTCAATGGGACCTGGCGTCTGGGTTGACGTTAAGGAGGAGGCGTAATCTATGGCTATCATGGCTAAAAAACTCCAGCCCGCTAAAACTGCGGCTATCGAGGCTACAAAAGAGTCTTTCAAGGACTACAACGACTTCATTTTCACCGAGTACCGCGGCTTGACGGTTGAGCAGATTACCGCTCTCCGCAAGAAGCTCTACGAGAAGAATGCCCCGCTCAAGGTTGTGAAGAACAACTTCGCGCGCGTTGCGTTCGACGAGATGAAGATTGAGAACGTCGCTGACTACCTCAAGGGACCGACTGCCATCGTTATGGCGAAAGAGGATTCCAACGAGGCTGCAAAAGTTCTTTTCGACTTCGCGAAGGACAACGACAAGCTCAAGATAAAGGGCGCTTATATCGGGAATGAAATCTACGATGAGAAGAAAATCGAGGCTTACTCGAAGGTTCCCGGAAAGAAGCAGCTCATCGCAATGCTCATGTCTGCTATCAACGGACCGGCTCAGAAACTCGCCGCTACGTTGCAGGCTTACGTGGATAAAAAATCACAGGAAGGCGGTGCCGCTCCTGCTGCTGAAGCCCCTGCTGAGGCTCCTGCTGCTGAGTAATCGGTCTGCGCTTGTGAGGCGGGGTCAAGCTTCATTGCTGTCGATTGTCCCCGCGACATCATATAATGCGGAAAAATCAGTTCAGTTTGTTCTGACCGCATGACAATTTTTTTAGTTCGGATTGCAAATCATCTTTCCGGACGTGCCTATTCAAGGAGAAGATAATATGGCAGCTCTTACAAATGATCAGATTCTCGACGCAATCGCGTCAATGACAGTTCTCGAGGCTTCTGAACTCGTCAAAGCTATGGAAGAGAAATTCGGTGTTACCGCTGCTGTCGCTGTTGCGGCTGGCCCTGCGGCTCCGGCTGCTGCTGCTGAGGAGCAGACTGAGTTCACCGTTACTCTCGACGAGGTTGGCGGAAACAAAATCGCTGTCATCAAGGCTGTTCGCGCTATCACTGGTCTCGGTCTCGGTGAGGCTAAGGCTCTCGTTGAAGGCGCTCCGAAAGCTCTCAAAGAGGGTGTTTCTAAGGCTGACGCTGACAAAATCATCGCCGACATCGCTGCGGCTGGTGGAAAGGCTTCTGCAAAATAAGCCTTCTGGTTTTCCAGAAAACATATCTATGGCGGCGTGAGCAATCGCGCTGCCGACAAAAAAGGAACCGTCTGCGGAGAACGTTCCGTCAGGAGGTTTTCATCAGAGGTTCTCTTTTGAACAATCTGATTTTTTCATGACGATTGTTCACAGGATGCTTACGTTTCGGATTATCTTTTCGGTTTTCTGGGCGTAAGCATTATTTTTCTCCGAGGGGATTTGTTCGGGACTGTTCCCTATGCTGATTTTCTTCCCCTCGGGACGATGAAGTTGCCGTTTTGCAGGCAGCTGTTTTTTGTTTTTCCGATTCCCGCAAATGTCCTTTGCGCGAATCGCGGGGGCGCCGGAAGAGGTTTTCCGCGATGCCCCGATACATTGCCGAACCGCCGTTGGTTCTGTGCTGTGTTCGAGCGTTCCGTATGTCATACGAACTGTCGTGTCATGTAGCAGAATACAAGGGCTAAAACATACCCATTGGGAGAATTTGATGTTCGCCAAAAGCAGAACGATTAACCGTAAGTACTACGGAAAAGACATCCAGAATTTCATGGACATTCCGAACCTCATCGACATCCAGACGTCGTCGTATGATTCCTTCCTGCAGAAGGAGAAGCTGGAGCGCGGTGAGCCTCTTGAGGAGAAAGGTCTTCAGGAAGTTTTCAAGACTACATTCCCGATTGAAAGCCCCGATGGCGGAATGATTCTCAACTTCGAGAAATACGAGCTTGACGAGCCGGCTCTTTCTGAGCAGGAGTGCAAGCAGAAGAACAGGACGTTCGCGGCTCCCCTTCAGGCGTGGATAAGCCTGACGTTCAAGGACAGCGGCGCGGTTCAGGAAAAGAAGATATTCATGGGCAACATCCCGCTCATGACAGACCGCGGAACGTTCATCGTAAACGGGGCGGAGCGCGTCGTCGTCTCCCAGATTCATCGTTCGCCCGGAGTCATCTTCAACCACGAGAAGGGCGTCTATTCATCAAGGATAATTCCATACCGCGGCTCATGGCTCGAATTCGAAATCGACCAGAAAAAAGAGCTGATTTTCGCGAAAATCGACCGCAAGAAGAAAATTCTCGGAACGATTTTCCTCCGCGCGCTGGGATACGAGTCTCGCGAGGAAATCATAAAGTGCTTCTACGTGACAGAGGACGTCGCGATTGACGCGGCAAACAAGGATTCGCTCGTTGACAGGGTTCTCGCCAAGGCTGTCGAGGTTTCCGACGGTGACGAGACGAAGCGCCTCTTCCGCGCGGGAACGAAGCTCCGCCTTCACGACATCGACGACCTCATCGCGCAGGATGTCAAGAGCATCAACGTAATCAAATTCAACGCGAGAAAAGATCCGGACAACAAGGACGAGGTCAATCCGTCGCTCGACAGCGAGATTATCATCAACTGCTTTGAGCGCGAGGACATGAAATTCGTCAAGGAAGGTTCAGAGAACGAGGAGCCGACGCGCGAGGACGCTATCTCTACCGTCTACAACGTCCTCATGCCGGGCGAGCCGATTTCAATCGAGAATGCCATAAAAGACCTTGAGGGAATGTTCTTCACAATCCGCCGCTACGACCTCGGACGCGTCGGACGCTACAAGCTCAACAAAAAATTCGGCTACAAAGACCCCGTCGACGTACACACGCTCATAAAGGACGACATCATCCAGACGATGAAGCACCTCATCAACGTCTACAACAACGTTGAGCCGCTCGACGATATCGACCATCTCGGAAACCGCCGCATCCGTTCCGTCGGCGAGCTTATGACGAACCAGCTCAAGTCCGCGTTCCTCCGCATGGAGCGCATCGCCAAGGAGCGCATGGGCAACAAGGAAACGGCGACGATGAAGCCGATGGAGCTCATCTCGAACAAGCCGATTAC
The DNA here is from genome assembly GCF_000255555.1 of Treponema saccharophilum DSM 2985. GTDB lineage: Bacteria > Spirochaetota > Spirochaetia > Treponematales > Treponemataceae > Treponema_D > Treponema_D saccharophilum. The sequence goes on along the minus strand of NZ_AGRW01000053.1, from coordinate 88,523 downwards.
CGCTGCGGTGAAGGAATTCTTCGGCTCGTCACAGCTTTCCCAGTTCATGGATCAGGTCAACCCGCTTTCCGAGCTGACGCACAAGCGCCGTCTGAACGCGTTGGGACCGGGCGGTCTTTCACGCGACCGCGCTGGATTCGAGGTCCGCGATGTACATTACACGCACTATGGACGCATGTGCCCGATCGAGACTCCTGAAGGCCCGAACATCGGTCTTATCGTCTCCCTCGCAATCTACACGAAAATCAACGACTACGGATTCCTTGAGGCGCCGTACCGCAAGGTCGTCAACGGAAAGGCGACGAACGAGGTCGAGTACCTTTCGGCGATGGACGAGGACAAATACTACATCGGTCAGGTTACGGAAGGAATGAAAGCCGACGGCTCGTTCCCGACGGAGATGGTTTCTTGCCGCCACTGCGGCGACTACTCTACGCGTTCCGTGAACGATATCCAGTACATGGACGTTTCTCCGCGCGAGGTTATTTCCGTTTCCGCATCCCTCGTTCCGTTCCTCGAGCACGATGACGCCAACCGCGCGCTCATGGGCTGCAACATGCAGCGCCAGGGCGTTCCTCTTCTTTTCCCGGAGCCGCCTTATGTCGGAACGGGTATGGAGCAGCGCGCGGCTTACGATTCGGGCGTTCTCATCAAGGCGAAGCACGACGGCGAGGTCGTATACGTCTCAAGCACGCTCATCAAGGTCAAGGCTGACGAGACCGGAAAAATCGACGAGTATCCGCTTCTCAAATATCAGCGCACGAACAACGATACGTGCAACCACCAGCGCCCGACTGTCGAGGTCGGCGAGAAGGTGAAGAAGGGCGGAGTCCTTGCCGATGGTCCCGCTACGTTCAACGGCGAGCTTTCGCTCGGACGCAACCTTCTTGTTGGATTCGTTCCGTGGAACGGGTACAACTACGAGGACGCTGTTCTTATCAGCCGCAGGGTCGTCAAGGAGGACATGTACACGTCCATCCATATCAAGGAATTCGAGATGGAGCTCCGCGAGACGAAGCTCGGGCCGGAGAAAATCACCCGCGACATCCCGAACACGAGCGACAAGGACTTGAGGAATCTCGACGAGGAAGGAATCGTAAAAATCGGAACGAAAGTCCGCACCGGCGATATTCTCGTCGGCCGCACGACTCCGAAGAACGAGACCGAGACGACTCCGGAATTCAAGCTTTTGAACTCGATTTTCGGCGAGAAGGCGAAGGAAGTCCGCGACACGTCACTGCGCGTTCCTCATGGCGTCGAGGGCGTCGTCATCGATGTCCAGAGGCAGAAGCGCACGGCAGAGGAGGCTCTCGATCCGGGCGTCGAGGAGAAAGTCAAGGTTCTCATCGCGAACAAGAGAAAGCTCCGCGAGGGCGACAAGATGGCTGGACGCCACGGAAACAAAGGTGTCGTCGCGCGCATCCTTCCCGAAGAGGATATGCCGTACCTTGAGGACGGAACACCGCTCGATGTTTGTCTGAACCCGCTCGGCGTTCCTTCGCGCATGAACATCGGTCAGATTATGGAGTCCGAGCTTGGAATCGCCGGACGCTATCTCAACCAGTACTACGAGTGCCCGGCATTCCAGACTCCGAGCCAGGAGCAGATTGCCGACGAGCTTGAGAAGGCTGGTCTTTCGCGCGACTGCAAGCAGGTTGTCCGCGACGGGCGCACGGGCGAGCCGTTCGTCAACCCGATTTTCGTCGGCGTAATCTACTACCTCAAGCTGCATCACCTTGTCGACGACAAGATGCACGCGCGCTCTACGGGTCCGTACTCGCTCGTCACGCAGCAGCCGCTCGGCGGTAAGGCGCAGTTCGGTGGACAGCGTCTCGGAGAAATGGAGGTTTGGGCGCTCGAGGCTTACGGCGCGGCGAACACGCTCCAGGAGATGATGACGATAAAGTCCGACGATATGAACGGACGCTCGAAGATTTACGAGGCGATCGTCAAGGGCGACCCGTCGGCGACGCCGGGCGTTCCGGAATCGTTCAACGTCATCGTGCAGGAAATGCGCGGTCTTGCGCTCGACTTCACGATTTACGACGCGCAGGGCAAGAGAATTGCCCTCACCGAGCGCGACCAGGAGCTCATCGACAAGGCAAGTGCCGGATTTGAAAAGGAGGACGAGTAATAATGCGCGACATTCAGGATTTCGATTCTATAAAGATAAAGCTGGCTTCACCGGACGACATCAGGTCATGGTCGTATGGAGAGGTGAAGAAGCCTGAGACAATAAACTACCGCACTCTCCGTCCGGAGAAAGACGGTCTCTTCTGCGAGAGAATCTTCGGAACGACGAAGGAGTGGGAATGCTACTGCGGAAAATTCAAGTCTATCCGCTACAAGGGCGTCATATGCGACCGCTGCGGCGTTGAGGTCACTCACTTCAAGGTTCGCCGCGAGCGCACGGGCCACATCGAGCTTGCCGCTCCGGTAAGCCACATATGGTACTACCGCTCCGTTCCGAGCCGCATGGGACTGCTCCTCGACCTTCAGGTTGCGGCTCTCCGCTCCGTCCTCTATTACGAGAAGTACATCGTCATCGATCCGGGCGAAACCGAGTTCAAGAAGATGCAGCTCCTCAGCGAGGAGGAGTACAACACGGCGGAGGAGCGCTACGGCCAGTCGTTCGAGGCGGGAATGGGCGCGGAGGCTATAAAGAAGCTTCTTGAGACGCTCGACCTCGACGAACTTGCCGCGAATCTCCGCGAGAAGATGCGCGAGAAGGGAACGAAGACGGACAAGCGCCTCCTCAAGAGGATTGAGATTGTCGACAATTTCCGCACGTCAGGAAACAAGGCGAGCTGGATGATTCTCGACGTCATTCCCGTCCTTCCGCCAGATTTGCGCCCGATGGTTCAGCTTGAGGGCGGACGGTTCGCGACGAGCGATTTGAACGACCTCTACCGCCGCGTAATCAACCGCAACAATCGCCTGAGCCGCCTCCAGGGACTTTCGGCTCCTGTCGTCATCATCAACAACGAGAAGAGGATGCTTCAGGAAGCAGTCGACGCGTTGTTCGACAACTCAAAGCGCAAGAAGGTCGTCAAGGGCGCTTCGAACAGGCCGCTCAAGTCGATTTCCGACATGCTCAAGGGAAAGCAGGGCCGCTTCCGCCAGAACCTTCTGGGAAAGCGCGTCGATTACTCGGGACGTTCGGTTATCGTCGTCGGTCCGGAGCTCAAGCTCTGGCAGTGCGGTCTTCCGACAAAGATGGCGCTTGAGCTTTTCAAGCCGTTCATCATGAAGAAGCTCGTCGACAAGGACGTCGTTTTCAATATCAAGAAGGCAAAGACGCTCGTCGAGCAGGAAGCCCCCGAAGTTTTCGACATTCTCGATGAGGTCGTCAAAGAGCATCCGGTCATGCTCAACCGTGCCCCGACATTGCACCGCCTCGGAATCCAGGCATTCGAGCCTGTTCTCGTCGAGGGAAAGGCGCTCAAGCTCCATCCGCTCGCGTGCAAGGCGTTCAACGCCGACTTCGACGGCGACCAGATGGCTATCCACGTTCCGCTGACGCAGGCGGCGCAGATGGAGTGCTGGACGCTCATGCTCTCTGCTCGCAACCTCCTCGACCCGGCGAACGGAAATCCGATCGTCCTCCCGTCGCAGGACATGGTTCTCGGAATCTACTACATGACTTCCGTGAAGCCGAACGCGAAGGGAACGGGAAAATGGTTCAGCGACGCCGACGAGGCTACGATGGCTGCCGAAAACGGCTACATCGAATGGGGCGCTCTCATAAAGGTTCCGGCGCCGAAGGATTCGTTCAATGAAGGCGAATTCAAGGCGGGCGACAGGATTGACACGACTGCGGGACGCATCCGCTTCAACGCGGCGATGCCCGACGAGGTCGGTTTCATCAATCCGCATGTCACGAAGGCTGACCTCGAGAAGCGCGTCACGACCGGTATGGGCGACAAGGATTTGAAGAAGATGATTTCCACCGTCTATCTCAGCAAGGGCGCGTGGGTCACGATAAAGATGCTCGATGCCATCAAGGATGTCGGATACAAGAACGCGACGTTCTTCGGCGCGACGCTCTCGATGGACGATATCCTCATCCCGCCGGAAAAGAAGCAGATGGTCGACGAGGCGAACAAGCGCGTCGACGAGTACGTGAACCAGTATTCCAAGGGAACTATCACCGCGGAGGAACGGTACAACAAGGTCACGGATATCTGGGCGCGCACGAACGACAAGCTCACCGACATAATGATGGAGCAGTTCAAGGCGGACAAGGACGGATTCAACACAATCTACATGATGGCTGATTCCGGTGCCCGCGGTTCGAAGAAGCAGATTTCCCAGCTCGCGGCTATGCGCGGACTTATGGCGAAACCGAACGGCGCGATTATCGAGCTTCCCGTAAAGTCGAACTTCAAGGAAGGCCTTTCGGTCATCGAGTACTTCATTTCGTCGAACGGTGCCCGCAAAGGTCTTACCGATACGGCTTTGAAGACGGCTGACGCTGGTTACATGACAAGGCGTCTCGTCGATGTCGCGCAGGATGTCGTCATCAACGAGGAGGACTGCGGAACAATCAACGGTCTCGATTACACTGCCATAAAGAACGGCGACGAGATTATCACTCCGCTTTCTGTGCGCATCGCAGGCCATTTCACGAGCGAGCGCGTCGTCCATCCCGTTACGGGCGAGCTTCTCTGCGACGTCAACGGGTATATCGACGACAAACTCGCGAAGAAAATCGAGGATGCCGGCGTCGAGAAGGTCAAGCTCCGCACCGTCCTTACGTGCGAGGCCGAGCACGGCGTGTGCGTGAAGTGTTACGGAAAGAACCTTGCGCGCAACAAGCTCGTCGAGATTGGCGAGGCTGTCGGCGTAATCGCGGCGCAGTCAATCGGTCAGCCGGGTACGCAGCTTACGATGCGTACGTTCCACGTCGGTGGTACGGCTTCGAAGGAGACAGAGGATAACCGCATCATGCTCAAGTATCCGGTTCTCGTGAACGGTTTTGAGGGAACGAACGTTCCGACGAAATCGGGCAACAGGCTCTTCACGAGAAAGGGTATCATGGAAGTCACGCGCATCCTCGACGTAGTTGAGGACGGAAGCGATGTGAAGGTTCACGACGGTGACAAGGTTCCCAAGGGTTCCGTCATCGCGACTGGAAAGAACGGCGACATCGTTGCAAAGGCGAACGGACGCATCATCGTGAAGAACGGAACGGTCTATCTCGCCGGAAACGACCTCAAGGTTGAAATCAGCAACGGTTCCGAGATTCAGGTGAATGTCGGCGACGTCGTCCAGGCGGGCGACGTAATCGGAACGTTCGATCCGTTCTCTGAGCCGATAATCGCCGAGGTTTCCGGTGTCGTCCATTTTGAGGACGTCATTCCGAACGTTACCCTCGTCGAGAACGTCGACCAGAGCAACGGAAACATCGAGCGCTACATAAGCGACCTCCACCTCGACACGAGGCAGCCGAAAATCCTCATCACCGATGAGGCTGGTAACTCTCTCGCGTCATACTTCCTCCCGGCAAAGGCTGTCCTTTCTGTCGAGGACAACCAGCAGGTCGAGGCGGGCGTCATCCTTGCGAAGATGCCTGTCGCTGCCGCGAAGACAAACGATATTACCGGTGGTCTTCCCCGCGTTTCCGAGCTGTTCGAGGCGAGGAAGCCGAAAGTTCCGTGCGTCCTTTCTCAGATTTCCGGAACTGTCAAATTCGGCAATGTCGTGAAGGGTAAGAGGCAGGTTATCGTCGAGGACGAGTACGGCAAGGAATTCAAGCATCTCGTTCCGATGACAAGGCGAATGCTCGTGCGGGACGGCGACAAGGTCGAGGCGGGCGAGCATCTCTGCGACGGCGCTCCGAGCGCACACGACATCCTCGCCATCCTCGGTGAGAATGCCCTTCAGGAATACCTTATGACCGAAATCCAGCAGGTTTACTCTGCGCAGGGCGTTTCGATTGACGACAAGCACATCGGCGTAATCGTCCGCCAGATGCTCCGCAAGGTTGAGGTCGTTTCTGTCGGTGATACGAAGTTCATCTTCGGGCAGCAGGTTGACAAATACCACTTCCATGAGGAGAACGCCCGCATTGTGGCTGAAGGCGGCCAGCCGGCTGTTGCGCGCCCGATGTTCCAGGGAATCACGAAGGCAGCTCTCGCTACGGATTCGTTCGTTTCCGCAGCTTCGTTCCAGGAGACAACGCGCGTTCTTACGAATGCCGCTATCTCCGGCGCGACGGACAGCCTCCACGGTCTGAAGGAAAACGTCATCATCGGACACAGGATTCCGGCTGGAACGGGTATCCGCAACTACAAGGACATCAAGCTTTTCGACGACGCGCACAACGACCTCGACGAGAAGATGCAGGAAATCCTTGACAGGCAGCGCGAGGAGAAGAAAGCCGAGCAGATTATCGAGGAATCGTTCCTCGACAACGCTGGTTCCGACGAGTAAGCAGGTTCGCAATGGAATGAATTCGATTGAATTTCAATGAAAATCGTCGAATTCATTGACATTGTGTTTGGAAATTTAATACTATTTCCGATAGCATTTCGGTGGGTGTTCGCCTGTCGGATGCTGTCGGTTTTGTCAATTTTACCGGTAGTGCTGACCGGTGTTAAATAGGAGAATAGGCGATGCCTACAATTAATCAGTTGGTTAGAAAAGGTAGACAGTCTGTTGCAAACCAGACTAAAGCTCCCGCGCTTGAGTCTTGCCCGCAGAAACGCGGCGTTTGCACTCGTGTTATGACTGTCACTCCGAAGAAGCCGAATTCGGCTCTTCGCAAGGTTGCTCGTGTTCGCTTGAGCAACGGAATTGAAGTTACAGCTTACATCCCCGGTATCGGACACAATTTGCAGGAGCACTCTGTCGTCCTTATCCGCGGTGGACGTGTTAAGGATCTTCCTGGTGTCCGCTATCACATCATTCGTGGTACGAAGGATACTCTTGGTGTTGATGGACGCAAGCGCGCTCGCTCTAAGTATGGTGCGAAGAGGCCGAAGGCGTAATCCTGCCTGATTGCAACCGTTAAAAAAATACAATAACCGAGGAATACTATGGGAAGACATAAGAAGTCAATCAATCGTCCGATTGTGCCGGATTCAAAATTCAACAGCCCGGTCATCACTAAGTTCGTCTCAAGAATGATGTTGGACGGAAAAAAGGATACATGCACGAAGATTGTCTACGAGGCGTTGGATAAGCTTCAGGCTAAGACAGACAAGAATCCGCTCGAGGTTTTCTTGAAGGCTCTCGACAACGTGAAGCCGGCTGTCGAGGTTAAGTCTCGCCGCGTCGGTGGTGCGACATACCAGGTTCCGGTTGAAATCCGCGATGCCCGCAAAGAGGCTCTCGCAATGAGGTGGATTATCGCTGCAGCTCGCTCTCGCAGCGGCCACGGAATGGCTGACACGCTTGCGGCTGAATTGCTTGATGCATTCAACTCAACAGGTTCTGCATACAAGAAGAAGGAAGATACGCACAAGATGGCAGAGGCGAACAAGGCGTTCGCTCACTACCGCTGGTAGTTCTCCCCGCTCTTATGAAGGCTCCCGCCCATTTGTGGTCGGGGGCTTTTTTTATGAAAAAAACGCTCGAATTCCCCTTGAATTTAATTTCTCAATATTGTATAAAGTGGGAACATATAAAGAGCATAGCAGAGTTCTTTGAAAGAAGGGACGAACTTCGCTTTGTCAAGTTTGGCGGGAACCGTAAAGTCAGCGATTTCGCTTTCAGGTTTGCGCATCTTTGCCCGTTTTGTGGGGTAGGGGTTCCGGTAAAGGCTCTGGATGCCATTTTACTATCGGTTGTTTTTGATGGTTTTGGTAGTTCCAGGAGTTGTTTGGTGTCTTGAATAGATGAGATGCCTTTTTTCTTGAATAATCCAATCCTGATAAACAATTTTTCTATAATCTGGTGTCTGCGAACACGATCTTCTTCTGTATGATGTGGTTGTGTTCTGGCTTAAAGTGCAACACATATATAATTAAGAATGCCGAATTGAAAGTCGGCAAAGGAGAAACACATGGCAAAGGAGAAGTTCGTCAGAACTAAACCTCACATGAACGTTGGTACCATCGGTCACGTTGATCATGGTAAGACAACATTGTCAGCTGCTATCACCATGCACTGCGCTAAAAAGTATGGTGACAAGGCTCTCAAGTATGATGAAATCGATAACGCTCCGGAGGAAAAGGAGCGCGGTATCACAATCAATACTCGCCACCTTGAGTATCAGTCTGACAAGCGCCACTACGCGCACATCGACTGCCCGGGACATGCTGACTACATCAAGAACATGATTACTGGTGCGGCTCAGATGGATGGTGCTGTTCTCGTTGTTTCTGCTCCTGATTCAGTCATGCCGCAGACTCGCGAGCACTTGCTCCTCGCTCGCCAGGTTGGCGTTCCGAAGATTATCGTCTTCTTGAACAAAGTCGACCTCGTCGATGATCCCGATCTTCTCGAGCTCGTCGAGGAAGAGGTTAAGGACACTGTTAAAGAGTACGGATTCTCTGAAGATACTCCGATTATTAAGGGTTCTGCATTCAAGGCTCTCGCTGATGGAGCTACAGATGCTGATACTGCTTGTATCGATGAGCTTCTCAATGCTATGGATACTTGGTTCGATGACCCGGTTCGCGATGCTGATAAGCCGTTCTTGATGCCGATCGAGGATATCTTCACGATCTCTGGACGCGGTACGGTTGTTACTGGTCGTATCGAGCGCGGTGTTATCAACCTCAACGACCCCGTTGAAATCGTTGGTATCCGCCCGACTGCTTCTTCAACAGCTACTGGTATCGAGATGTTCCAGAAGACTCTCGATCAGGGACAGGCTGGTGATAACGTCGGTATTCTTCTCCGCGGTGTTGAGAAGAAGGACGTCGTTCGTGGTCAGGTTCTCGCGGCTCCTGGAACAATCCACCCGCACACAAAGTTCGAGGCTCAGATCTACGTTCTTTCTAAGGAAGAGGGTGGACGCCACAGCCCGTTCTTCACTGGCTATCGCCCGCAGTTCTACTTCCGCACGACTGATATCACTGGTACGGTCGAGCTCGAGGCTGGAACGGACATGGTAAAGCCGGGTGACAATGTCAAGATTATCGGTGAGCTTATCCACCCGATCGCTATGGATGAGGGTCTCAAACTCGCTATCCGCGAAGGTGGTCGCACAATCGCTTCTGGACAGGTTACAAAAATTATCGAATAGTAATTCGTAATTGAATTGAAAATGGAGGAAGGGAAGGGTTTCTTTTCCTCCATTTTGGAGGAAAGATGACTAACAGGAAAATTCGCGTCAGTCTTCGTGCTTTTGATGTGGAGCTTATTGACCAGAGTGCAAAGGCTATTGTGCAGACTGTGCAGAAGGCTGGAGCAAAGGTTTTGGGACCGATTCCCCTTCCGACTCGTGTCAACAAGGTGACGGTTTTGCGCTCACCGCACGTCAATAAGAAGTCTCGCGAGCAGTTCGAGATGCGGACTCACAAGCGCTTGATAGACATTTTTGACCCTTCTGCAGAGGTTATGGACTCTCTGATGAAGTTGGAATTGTCTGCGGGTGTTGATGTTGAAATTAAGCAATAATACTGCGTTGCAGTTGATTGCTAAAAAATAGTACGGTCTCTTGGATCAGAGATGGCGGCTAGAAATGTAGGAGAATCAGAATGAAAGGTCTGATTGCAAAAAAAGTAGGAATGACACAGGTTTTCGATGAAAACGGTAATCTGACACCAGTAACCGTGATCCATGTTGAACCGAATACCGTTGTCGCTACTAAGACAAAAGAAACGAATGGCTATGACGCTGTTGTTCTTGGTTTGGAAGATGTAAAAGAAACAAGAATATCAAAGTCATACAAAGGTCAGTTTCCTGAAGCAGTATCCCCGAAAAGGCATTTGAAAGAATTTAGGGATTTCGAGAAGGAAGTTGCAATTGGGGATCAGATTGGTCTTGAGTTGTTTGAGAAAGTTGGCTTCCTCGATGTGACTGCGACTTCAAAAGGAAAGGGATTTCAGGGTGTTATGAAGCGTTGGGGATTCCACGGTGGACGTGCTTCTCACGGTTCAAAATTTCATCGTGAAGCTGGTGGTACAGGAAATTCTACAACACCTGGACATTGTCTGAAAAACGTGAAGATGCCGGGACATATGGGTTTTGAAAGAGTTACTGTTCAGAATCTTAAAATCGTGAAGATTGACCCAGAACTGAAAGTTATTATGGTTCGTGGTGCTGTTCCTGGAAATAAAAACTGCACGCTGGTCATCAAGTCCGCGGTTAAGAAATAAGGTCGAGGAATAAGATGGAAAAGAAAGTCTATTCAATCGATGGTAAAGAGCTGCGTTCAATTACTCTTGATGATAATGTTTTCGGCCTTCCGGTTAATGAAGATGTTATTTACTATGCCATCACAAATGAATTAGCAAATAAACGTGTTGGTACTGCTTGCACCAAGACTCGCTCTGAGGTTCATGGAAGCAATGCAAAGCCGTATAAGCAGAAGGGAACTGGACACGCTCGTCGTGGTGACAAAAAGTCTCCTATCACTCGTGGTGGTGGAACGATTTTTGGACCGAAACCTCGTGATTTCAGCTACTCAATCCCTAAGACGGCTAAACGCCTTGCGATGAAGTCTATCTTGAGCCTTCAGGCTCAGGCTGACAGACTTACTGTCGTTGAGGATTTTACGATTGAAAGTGGCAAGACGAAGGATTTGGTAAAGATTCTTAACGCTTTTGCAAAAGATGAGAGGACCGTTATCATCCTCAAAGATGATGACAAGAATATTAAGAGAGCTGGACGCAATGTGAAGAACTTGTCGTTCCTTTCTTACAACAGGCTCCGCGCTCATGACCTTTACTACGGAAGGAAAGTTATCCTTTTGGAAGGTGCAGCAAAGAATCTTTCTGAGTTTTTCAAGTCTGAAGAGGAGAGTAAGTAATGACTGACTTGCACGATATTATTATTGCTCCTGTTCTTTCTGAAAAAGCAACAGCTTTGCGCGAAGAAGGAAAGTATGTTTTCAAAGTACAGCCTTCCGCTACAAAACTTCAGATAAAGGATGCTGTGACAAAACTTTTCAATGTGAAAGTGCTGTCTTGTACAACTCTCAATGTCCTTGGTAAGGTCAAGAGGGTTCGTGGAAAGCTTGGAAAGACTTCCAGCTGGAAAAAGGCGATTGTTCGCCTCGCTCCTGGTGAAGTAATCAAGGTATTTGAAGGCGTTTAAGCCTTTTTATTAAGGGGAACCAGATGGCTCTTAAAGTTTTTAAACCATATTCAGCGGGTACTCGTACTCGTATTGATTTGGTAAGAGATGAACTAACAACTGATAAACCCGAAAAAAGTCTGGTATCAGGATTGAAATCTCAGGGCGGACGCGGTGCGGGTGGTCGCATCTCTGTTCGTCATCAGGGTGGTGGACATAAAAGGCGTTATCGCGAGATAGATTTCAAGCGCAACAAGCATGGTATTCCTGGAACTGTAAAGTCCATTGAGTACGATCCGAACAGAAGCGCTAACATCGCGTTGATTTTCTATGCTGATGGTGAGAAACGCTACATTATCGCTCCGAAAGGATTGACTGTCGGACAGAAGATTTACTCTGGCGAGAATGCTGCTCCGGTTGTCGGAAATGCACTTCCGCTCGATACGATTCCTGTCGGATTCACAATCCACAACATCGAGCTCACTTTGGGTCGCGGTGGACAGTTGGTTCGTTCTGCAGGTGCAAGCGCATTGGTAGCTGCAAAAGATGGCGATTACGTTATCGTTCGCCTTCCTTCTGGCGAGACAAGGCGCATTCTCGGAAAGTGCTATGCGACGATTGGTGTCGTTGGCAACGAAGAGAGAATGAATACTCAGTTGGGTAAAGCAGGTCGCAAGAGATGGCTTGGTATTCGTCCGACTGTTCGTGGTATGGCTATGAACCCTGTTGACCATCCGCTCGGTGGTGGTGAAGGTGCCGGTAAGGGACATGTTCCTGTTACTCCGTGGGGTCAGCCGTGTAGGGGCTACAAAACTCGTAACAAGAGAAAGACTTCTAGCCGCTTTATTGTTTCACGTCGCAAGAAGTAAGATAGGAGTTAACGGTGTCAAGATCTGTTAAAAAAGGCCCTTTCATTGCGAAGAGCCTTTATAAAAAGGTTATTGAGATGAACAAGGAGAGTGATAAGAAGATGATAAAAACATATTCTCGTTGCTCTACTATCATTCCTGAAATGGTTGGAAACACTATTTCGGTCTACAATGGAAAGTCATGGATTCCCGTGTACGTAACAGAGAACCTCGTTGGTCACAAGCTTGGCGAATTCTCTCCGACCCGTACTTTCAAGGGACATGGCGGAACAGACAAGTCTGCTGGTAAATGAGGGTGGATATTATGGCTGAAGTAAAAGGTTATGTAGCCACTACAAAATTCCTTATCGCGTCACCTACAAAGGTTCGTCCTGTAGCTCACGTCGTAAGTAGAAGGAATTGTACAGAGGCTTTGGCTATTCTTGACAATATGCCCCAGAAAGGTGCTTCTTTGATCAAGAATACTTTGAAATCTGCAATTGCTAATGCGTTGTATGCGAACAAGAACCTCGACGAGGATTCTCTGTATGTGAAGGAAATTCGTATCGACGAAGGTCCGAGGCTGAAGAGAGTGTGGTTCAGGGCGCGCGGTCGTGCTGATCAGCTTTTGCGCCGTATGTGTCACATTACTGTTATCGTTGCTGAAAAGGCGGGTGAATAAAGTGGGTCAGAAAGTAAATCCTATTGGTTTGCGTCTTGGAATCAATAAAACGTGGCAGTCTCGCTGGTATGCGGCTCCGAAAGATTATGCGAACTGGGTCTTGGAAGATTTGAAGATTCGCGAGTTGGTTAGGTCTTTGCCGGAATGCCAGAATGCTGATATCGCTGAAATCGAGATTGTTCGGCATCCTCAGCGCGTTACTATTGTCGTTCACACAGCACGCCCTGGCGTCATCATTGGCGTAAAAGGTGCGAATATCGAGAAAATCTCTGCTGAGATTCAGTCGAAGCTGACGAAGAAAGTTCAGATCAAGATTAAGGAAATCAAGAGGGCGGACATCAACGCTTCTTTGATTGCTCAGAATGTTGGTCGTCAGTTGGCTGGAAGAGGTTCTTTCAGAAAGGCGTTGAAGCAGGCTTCTTCAAACGCTATGAAGAACGGCGCACAGGGAATCAAGATTCGTTTGTCTGGTCGTCTTGGTGGTGCGGATATGCGCCGCAGCGAAGAGCACAAAGAGGGCAGGGTTCCTCTTCACACGCTTCGTGCTGACATCGATTATGGTACGTTCGAAGCTCACACAACTTATGGAAAGATAGGTGTCAAGGTGTGGGTCTACAACGGAATGAAATATGGTCATGAGCAGAATGACGATGCTGGTCAGCTCGCTCGCAGACCTCGCCATGATCGTTCTGATTCCGACAGGAGCAGAACAAGAAAGACAAATCGTGCTGTAGATGTTGCAGAAAATACTTCTAAGGAGTAATGTAAATGCTTAGTCCTAAAAGAGTTATTCACCGCAAAGTCCAGCGCGGTAGAATTAATGGCTGTGCAACACGTGCGAATTACATCGATTTCGGTGATATTGCTCTCGTAGCTATGGAACCGGTTTGGCTCAACGCTAAGCACATCGAAGCTGCTCGTGTCGCTATCAACCGCAAACTTGAAAGAAAAGGTAATGTTTGGTTGAGGATTTTCCCGGATAAGCCGGTTTCTAAGAAGCCTGCTGACACCCGCATGGGAAAGGGAAAGGGAGCACCGGAGTTTTGGGCGGCTGTCATAAAGCCCGGCGTGATTCTTTTTGAGGTTGGTGGAGTTGATATCAATCTCGCTGAGCAGGCTTTGAAGCTTGCTGCAAGCAAGCTCCCCATCAAAACGAGAATCGCCTTCAAACCGACGAAAGACTAGGAGTAAGAAATGGCTGATACAAAGAAGAAGAATGTAAAGGATTTGTCTTACGCCGAGTTGATTGCTGAGCGCAACAAAGTGAAGCAGGAGTACATGGATCTTCGCTTCCAGTCAGTGATTGGACATGTTGATAATCCGATGCAGAAGCGTTTGTTGCGCCGCCAGATTGCAAAACTTAATACGTTTATCCGCGAAAAAGAAATTTCGGGATTGGATAAATAGGAGTTGACCCGTGGAAGAACAGATTGTTCAGACTAAGGGTGGAAAGCGTTCCTTTGTAGGTATCGTTACAAGCGATAAGATGGATAAAACGATTGTTGTATCCATCGATACAAAGAGAATGGACACTCTTTACAAGAAGTACGTTACACGTACTAAGAAGTGCAAAGCTCACGACGAGCAGAACGAGGCTCACATTGGAGATACCGTTCGTATCGTTGAGTGCAGCCCCATCAGCAAAGATAAATGCTGGAGGCTTGCCGAGATTATTGAACGTGCTAAATAAGCTAGGAGTTAAGTATGCTTCAAATGCAGTCAAATCTGGTTGTTGCCGACAACTCTGGCGCTAAACTTGTTCAGGTAATCAAGGTGCTTGGTGGTTCTCACCGCCGCTATGCCAGTATCGGTGATGTTGTTGTTGTAGCTGTCAAGGAAGCGATTCCGACGTCTACAATAAAGGAAGGTTCAGTTGAGAAGGCTGTAATCGTTCGCGTGTCGAAGGAATACCGCCGCCCGGATGGAACTTATATTCGCTTCGATGACAACGCGTGCGTTATCGTCGATGGAGATAAGAACCCGAAGGGAAAACGTGTCTTTGGACCTGTTGCCCGTGAACTTCGTGATATGGATTACATGAAGATTGTTTCATTGGCTCCTGAGGTTCTGTAATTTCTGTATTTCGTATAAGGGGATTTGAGATGGACACAAAATTCAAAATCCGTAAGGATGATACGGTACAGGTAATTGCAGGAAAAGATAAGGGTAAGCGCGGAACTGTCGTTCGCGTTCTTACCAAGAAAGATGCAGTTATTGTATCGGGTGTTAATATCGTCAAGAAGACGATGAAAAGACGTAGCCAGCAGGAGCAGGGCGGCATTGCCGAAATCGAAGCTCCTTTGCATATCTCTAACGTTGCGATCGTGTGCAAGAAATGCGGTCCTACAAGAGTTGGTTATAAACTTGACGGCGACAAGAAGATTCGCGTCTGCCGTAAATGTGGAGAAGCTCTGTAATGGATAATTACGTACCACGGCTTAAGAAAGTCTACAAAGAAACTATCGCTCCCGAGCTCTTTAAGGAACTTGGATACACATCTGTGATGCAGATTCCGGTCATCAAAAAGGTGGTCGTGAGCATGGGTGTCGGCGAAGCTCTCGCAAACAAGAAACTCCTTGATGCCGCAGTTGCTGATATTACTCAGATCACTGGGCAGCATGCGGTAAAAACAAGAGCGAAGAAGAGCATTGCGAACTTCAAGCTCCGCGAGGGTAATGAAGTTGGTGTAATGGTTACATTGCGCGGTAATGTCATGTATGAATTCTTGGACCGCCTTATAAATGTTGCATTGCCCCGTGTAAAGGATTTCCGCGGAATCAAAGCTACTGGTTTTGATGGACACGGAAATTTCTCTCTTGGTATTACTGAACAGATTATCTTCCCAGAAATTGATTTTGATAAGATCACAAAGATTGCTGGTATGAATATATCTATCGTTACAAGTGCACGTACAGATGCTGAAGCTCGTGCTCTTCTTACTAAGTTCAGAATGCCGTTCAGAAAGTAGTGAGGAAGTCATGGCTAAGAAATCAATGATTATCAAGGCGAACCGCACTCCCAAGTATAAGACACGCGAGTACAATCGCTGTCAGATTTGTGGTCGCCCCCGCGGTTATTTGCGCAAGTTTAAAATGTGCCGTCTTTGCTTCCGCAAGTTGGCAAGTGAAGGCCTGTTGCCAGGCGTAACAAAATCTAGCTGGTAGTGGAGGAAAAGAAATGAGTGTATCAGACCCAATCGCAGACATGCTGACTAAGGTTCGTAACGCTGTTCAGGCTCGCCACGAGAATGTTGATGTTCCGACATCAAAACTCAAGCTGGAAATTGTTAAAATCCTGAAGACAGAAGGTTATATTAAGAATTTCAAGAAGGTTCAGGAGGAGAATAAAAATCTCATCCGTATCGTTTTGAAATACGATGATTCGAATGCTTCCGTAATCCACGGTCTTGAGAAGGTTTCAAAACCTGGTCGCCGTGTGTATTCTGGATATAAAGATTTGCCCCGCGTTTACAACGGTTTCGGTACTCTGATTGTTTCAACGTCAATCGGTGTAACGACTGGAAAGAAGGCCGCTGAGAAGCAGGTCGGTGGCGAAGTTATCTGCAAAGTGTGGTAATAGGAGTAAAAGATGTCAAAAATCGGAAAACTTCCTGTTGCTATTCCGGCAGGAGTTACAGTTTCTGTGAATTCTGGTCTTGTGACTGTTAAAGGTCCCAAGGGCGAATTGAAGCAGTCAATTGGAGATTTGGTTACTGTCGAGACAAAAGACGGTGAGCTTTGCGTCAAGGTTGCTAACGATTCAAAGGCGGCGAATGCTGCTCACGGTTTGTACCGCAACCTTATTCAGAACATGGTTACTGGCGTGACGACGGGCTTCTCAAAGTCCCTCATCATCACTGGTGTCGGTTACCGTGCTGAAGTTCAGGGAAAGAATCTCGTGATGAACCTTGGATACTCTTCCGAATTCATCGCAATCATTCCCGAAGGTCTTACTGTTGTCGCTGATTCTCAGGGAAAAATCACCATCAGCGGTATCAGCAAGCAGTTGGTCGGCGAGTTCAGCTCTCAGATTAGAAAGTTGCGTATGCCGGAGCCGTACAAAGGCAAGGGTATTCGTTACGAGACTGAAGTTATCAGACGCAAAGTCGGTAAGACTGGCGTAAAATAAGGTGTAACACATGTTTAAGAAACTTAATGATAAAGCTAGAAAGCGTTTGCATCGTAAGGTTCACATTCGTAAGTCAGTTTACGGAACTGCTGAGAGACCTCGCATGACTGTTACTCGCAGCAACACAAACCTTTATGTTCAGGTTATCAATGATGAGGAAGGTAAGACCCTCGCTTCAATCTCTACATTGGAGAAAGAGTTTGCCGACATCAAACCGAACACTGAAGGGGCTGCAAAACTCGGTGAGGCATTTGGAAAACGCCTGCAGGATAAGAGCATCACAACTGTCGTTTTTGATCGCAACGGTTATCTGTATCATGGTGTTGTAAAGGCCCTTGCTGATGGAACTCGCAAAGCGGGAATCATTTTCTAGGAGATTCTATGGAACGCCAGAATAAATTCGATAGAGATAGAAAAGAAGACCAGAAGGAATTCGTCGAGAAGCTCGTCAAGTTGAATCGCACTGCGAAGACTGTGAAGGGTGGACGCAGAATGTCTTTCTCAGCGTTGACTGTTGTCGGCGATGGAAAAGGTCGCGTTGGATACGGATTCGGCAAGGCAAACGACGTGTCTGAGGCTATCAGGAAGAGTATTGATCGTGCGAAGAGAAACTTGATAAATGTTCCCGTGAAGAACGGAACATTGCCGCACGATATGGTCGGTAACTACAAGAGCTCATCAATCCTTTTGAAGCCGGCTTGCGCTGGAACGGGAATCATCGCTGGTGGTACGGTTCGCGCAATTATGGATTCAATCGGAATCACTGATGTCATCTCGAAGTCATTGGGATCTTGTAGTCCGGTCAACGTTGTAAGGGCGACTTTCGACGCTCTTTCAAAGTTGATGGATGCGAAGGCTGTCGCTGCTAACAGGGGCAAGTCTTTGCAGGATATGTGGGGTTGATCATGGCAAAGACGATTAAAGTTACGCTTGTTAAGAGCCCGATTGGACAGAAGCCGGAGAAAAAGGCTACCGTTCGCAGTCTCGGTCTCAAGAAGCTCAATTCTTCTGTTGTCAAGGAAGATACACCCGTCATTCGCGGAATGGTTGCGGCTGTCGCTCACCTTGTGAAAGTAGAGGAGTCAAACTAATGGCAGATTTTATTTTGAATGCGCCGAAGGGTGCTAACAAGAAAAAGTTTATTGTTGGACGCGGTTCTTCTTCTGGAAATGGTACGACAGCAGGAAAGGGTAACAAGGGACAGCAGTCTCGTTCAGGTGGAAAAACCTATGTCGGTTTCGAAGGTGGACAGATGCCGCTCTACAGAAGAATCGCTCATCGCGGTTTTTCTAACTACCCGTTCAAGAAGGAATTCTCAATCATCAACGTCTGCATCCTTAACGAGGTTTTCGAGTCTGGAGAGACCGTAGACAAAGATTCTTTGGTTTCAAAGGGCTTGATCGACTCTGCTAAGGTTGCCGTGAAGATTCTCGGAAACGGTGAATTGACAAAGAAACTTACGGTTAATGTCGACAAGGTTTCTGCATCTGCAAAAACTAAGATTGAAGCCGCTGGTGGTAGTGTCGTTTCTTCAACCGAGGCCAAATAAAGGTAGCGTTGGGGATTCTGATGGCAAATAATCCTATAGTAAACATTTTCAAAATTAAGGAACTTCGCAATAAGTTGTTCTTTACTTTTGTGATTTTTGTAGTCTTTCGCTTGGGATGCGTCTTGACCATTCCAGGCATAGATGCAAGCGCGTTGATTACTTACTTTGATGAGCTCGTAAAACAGAATAAAAATGCGTTTGCCAGTTATATGGACTTTTTTGCCGGTGGAGCATTCTCTAATTTTTCTGTGTTTATGCTTGGGGTTATGCCCTATGTATCAACACAGATTATATTGCAGCTAGCACTGATTATTTTTCCGTCTTTGAAGAGGATTGCTCAAGAAGACGGAGGTCAGAGAAAAATTGCAGCGTGGACTCGGATTGGTACGGTTTTCGTATGTCTTATCCAGTCCCTCGCTGTGACTGTTTATGCGGACAGCATTCCCGGTGCGATTATCATCGAGAATCATCTGGCATTCAGATTGTTGGCAATGCTCACTGTGACCACGGGTGCGATGGTGACAGTTTGGTTGGGAGATTTGATTACGGAACACGGAATTGGCAACGGTATTTCGATGCTTATTTTCGCTGGTATCGTCGCGCGTCTCCCGAATGCCGTTATTGAGCTTGGTGACAAGGTTAGTAAGGGCGAAATCAATGCTGTTTTCGTTATTGTCGTTTTGTTGATGTTTGCAGGTATCATCGCCTTGGTTGTCTTCGAACAGCGTGGTGAGCGTCGTATTCCTGTGCATTATGCGAAACGCGTGGTCGGTAAAAAAATGTATGGTGGTCAAAGCACGTACATACCGTTCAAGATTAATCCGTCCGGTGTGATTCCTGTTATTTTTGCATCTTCATTTTTGACGTTCCCGCTTCAGATTGTTTCCAGCATCGGTAACAATCAGGCATCGGCTCGTTGGATTTCAAAGCTTTCAGTGATTTTGACTCCGACAGGCTGGTGGTACAATATCCTTTTGGTTCTTCTGATAATCTTCTTTGCGTATTTCTATACGCAGGTTACGTTGAATCCGACGGAAATTGCGAAGCAGATTCGCGAGAATGGCGGTTCGATTCCCGGTATCAGGATTGATAAAACGGAAGAGTATATGCAGCGCGTCTTGAATCGCTTGATTCTTCCCGGTTCGCTGTATCTTGCTTTGATAGCGGTTTTGCCTACTATCATTCAGAATATTTTTGAATTCCCGCAGTCGATAGCGATGTTGATGGGCGGAACTTCCTTGCTGATTCTTGTCGGTGTTGACCTTGATACGATGAATCAGGTTGATGCTGTTTTGAAAATGCATCATGTTGATGGATTGGTGAAGAAGGGTAGCTTGAAATCTCACCGATTGTAAAATTGCGTGTTTTTCATTATTCTGACTAAGAAAAGAGATTTGTTTTGCATGATAAGTGTAGAACAAATCTCTCGTTTTATGGTAAACTAAACTTCCAAATTGTGACTTATTGCAAGTCGCTATGGTTTGGTTGTATTTTTATTTATCTGGGGGACTTTATGAAAGTTCGTACAAGTGTTAAGCCCATCTGTGATAAATGCAAGGTTATTAAGAGAAATGGTATCATTCGTATCATTTGCACTAATCCGAAGCATAAACAGAGACAGGGTTGAGGAGTGATTGATGGCTCGTATAGCAGGAGTTGATCTTCCGAATAAGCATGTTGTTATTGCGTTGACCTACATCTACGGAATTGGTCGGTCATCTGCAAAACTTATTTGCGAGAAGACGAAAATTGATCCGAACAAAATGTTGAACGATTTGGATCAGGATGAGCAGGCGAAACTTCGTACTATCATTGATGAGGAGTACAAGGTTGAGGGACATCTGAGAAGTGAGATTGGTCTCAATATCAAGAGACTTATGGATATCGGATGTTACAGAGGATTGAGGCATCGCAAGGGTCTCCCTGTTCGTGGACAGAGGACTCGCACGAATTCTCGTACTCGCAAGGGTAAGAAAAAGACTGTTGCTAACAAGAAAAAGGCAGTCTGAGTAGTTGGAGGATAGAGTAAATGCCTAACGTAAAGAAACGAAAGGAAAAGAAGAGCGTATACGAAGGTAACGTTTATATTCAGGCTACGTTCAACAATACCATTGTGACCATTACAGATATGAAAGGAAATGCGCTTTCTTGGGCGTCATCAGGTGGACTTGGATTCCGCGGCGCTAAGAAGTCAACTCCTTTCGCAGCTCAGACCGTTACGGAAACTGCTGTTCAGAAGGCTGTCAGCTATGGTATCCGCGAGGTTCATGTTTTCGTGAAGGGACCTGGTGTCGGTCGCGAGAATGCTGTTCGCTCATTGGGCGCTTTGGGATTGAAGGTGAAATCCATCTCGGATGTAACTCCTATTCCTCATAATGGATGTAGACCAAGAAAGACTCGCCGTATGTAGCGAAGTCTCTCGTTCGCATGCAATGCGGACGATTGCAACTTTGTCTTCATTCATTTTTGGTTTTATAACAACATAAAAGGGGTTCGGATGGCTCGTCAAAATCTGCTCAAGGGCTTCAAAAAGCCGAAGAGCATACAGTTTGATCATCTTGAAAATAATCCTAACTACGGGAAATTTGAAGCTTCTCCGTTTGAGACTGGATTCGGTACGACGATTGGGAACACTCTCCGTCGCGTATTGTTGTCCTCGATTCAGGGGTATGCTATATCTGCGGTGAGAATTACTTGGTATGATGCGGATGAGGTTCCTCATTGCATTTCGAGTGAATTCGAAGCGATTCCGGATATTTCAGAAGATACCTTGGAAGTTTTGAACAGCTTGAAGTTGCTTCGTTTGCGCCTTGCTGACGATGCGGAACACGGTACGTTTGATTTCGAATTCAAGGGTCCGGGAACTGTTTGCAGCAATGATTTCGCAAAAGAAGGTCAGCTTGAGATTCTTTCCGAGAATGTTCCTATCTTCACTATGATGGAGAACGCTCGTTTGGATATCGAGGTTCAGGTTGATTTGGGAAGAGGGTATGTTCCCGCTGAGGTGCATGAGCACTATAGCGAGGTGGTCGGTACCATCCCCATGGATTCAATCTTTACTCCTGTCCATAAGGTCAAGTATCAGATTGAGCCTTGCCGCATCGGTCAGAGAAATGACTACGACAAGCTCGTTCTTGAGATTTGGACTGATGGAACGATAAAGCCGGAAGATGCTTTGGCTGAAGCCGCGAAAATTGCAAAAGAGCATTTTTCGATTTTTGTCAATTTCAACGACTCTGATGTTTCGTCGAGCGATGACTTGGATGAGGACGATGAGAAAGTTCGTCAGTTCCTCAATAGGTCCGTCGAGGAACTTGAGCTTTCTGTTCGCTCCGCGAATTGTCTCAAAAATGCGAATATCCGCACTTTTGGCGAGTTGACGAAGAAAACAGAAGAGGAAATTGCAAAAACCCGTAATTTTGGTAAGAAAAGCCTTGAGGAAATCAAGGAGAGACTTGCTAGGGAAGGATTGTCGCTCGGCATGACTGACTACAGCCAGTTGAAGAGCATCGTCAATTCAAAACCTGCACAAAAGGAAAACTCTAATGAATCATAAGAATGGTTTTAATCCACTTTCACGCTCAACAGCACACCGCCGTGCTATGTCGCGTAATATGGTTACTTCACTCCTTAGATTTGAACGCATCACGACAACAAGCTCAAAAGCTAAGGAAGTTCGCAAAGCAGCTGAGAAGCTGATTACCCGTGCGAAGGTTGACAGTGTTCACAACCGCCGCATCGTTGCAAAATTCATACAGGACGAGAAAATCTTGAACAAATTGTTCACGGAAGTTGGTCCTCGCATGAAGGAGCGCAACGGTGGTTATACTCGCATCCTCAAGCTCGGCTTCAGGCAGGGCGATGCGGCTGATGTCGTCATCCTTGAGTTGGTTGACTACAAGTTGCCGTCTGATGAGAATGTCGAGGCAGAGAAGAAGCCTGCTAAGAAGGCAAAGAAGGCTGCGCCAAAAGCAGAGTCAGCTGAAGCTTCAAAATAAGGGGTGAGAAATGTCTAAGGCACATCGCGGAACAGGTATTCGTAGCGAAGTCAATCACGGTCGTGGAAAATGCCCACGCTGTGGAAACGAGAACGTAAAAGTTCTCTATGAAAAAGAAATCGATGGCAATTCTGTGAAGATTTGTAAGGTTTGCAATGCCGCATTGAAGAATATTGCCAGGAAAGAAGCTCGCGCCGTGAAGGCCGAAGCTGCTGCAACAGAACAGGCGTAATCGCATTTTGTTTTGTTCATGCCACCCTTTTTCAAGGGTGGCTTTATTTTTTTTGCGGGTGTCGTTGCCGTCGGGGCGCAGTCCATTTTAAGGGCGAGGTTCTCTTTTTGTGTTATATTTGACGGCATGTATTCAACAGATTTGTTTGACAGCGCATATCTCAGGTTCATGCGCAACTATCTGGAGACTTTTTCTGTCAGCGACGTCGTCGCAATGTTCCGTGAAGGCGGTATCAGAACGACGTCGGAGGAAGTTGAGGAATGCCTTGAGTCCGATTGCTATTCGATTCCCCTTGAGGACGGTCAGTATATCACTCGTGCGGGGGCTTTTTCCGGGCAGTTCTTTACTTTCGTTCCGACGGTGCAGGAAATAGAGCAGGGGGTCGTCGTTCCCGGGGATAGGTGCATCCCGTTTGTAGACCAGAAGCTTTTTCCGTGCGACATAATCTTCTCATTCAACAAAAACGTCCTTCCGGAAAAGAAACTCGAAGTCGATGCGAATTCCGTCTATGATTATTTTTCATTGACCGATATCGACATATTCTCGCAGTATCTCGACGCGGATCCCGTGAACAGAAATCTCCATATCGCCGACATGGATTACATGTTGCCGTACAATTTCGGCATGACCGGATTCGATTTCGGCGAGATTTTCAGGATTACGAAATTCCGGCCCGGCGACAGGATGCTCGCGTACGTCAGCGATTGGGATCGCGGTATCGTCGAAATTCTTCCTCTCAAGATTTTTTTCGAGCGGCGCATGGGGAACGTGAGCCGGATTGATTTGGAACTGGCGAAAAAGTCGTGGTTCGAGCTTCTGGAAAAACTCCTTCTTGAAAGCTTCGACAGGCACGGGCCGTGCGAGAGCATCGACATGCAGCTTATGCTCGTTTTCTTTGAGAACGCGAACAGGCTGTGCGTCCCGCTCGGCGGCTCGATTGCTGAATTCCTGGAATGGACCGACAAGATTGGAATCGAGTTTTACGGCGTCGAGAGGCGTCTGTGGCGGAAAGGGGAGATTGTGGAAATCGACGTGAACAGCATCGTCACGCCGTTTTACGATGTCCCGGATTTCGTCATAGATTCGTTCATCATGGATTCGCTTTTCAGCAAGGAGAACATTTCCGACAAGGAGCTTATCGAGCGGATAATACCGGAATCGATGGATTTGTCGCCGCGGATGCAGTCAACATATTCGTTGCAAATCGAAAATAGACGTGCTAAACTACGAAAATCTTACAATTGGTTTGCGGATTTCGCATTTGGTGAGTTCCGGCACCGTTCCATCGCATTGTATTCCGATATTCGGGACTTGTTTTTCAGTTTCGATTGCACCGAATCGGAATTCGAGTCGTTCCCGCGCGATGAATTCGTGATGCTCGCCCAATTGTACTCGCACACGATGGATTTGCTCGACCTGATTGACGAGGCGGGCGATCCCGATGGGGAAGAGCCTTCGGATGAGGAGATGAGCTCCGCGCAGATTTCTTTGGAGGGGATGGAATTTTCATTCTACGACATCCGCCCTGTCCTTCTTGAATCGTATGAGCGCGTGAGACGCGGAAGATTTTCCCTTTTGTCGTGAATCCATCCCGGAACGCGGGTTTCGGGCAATGCGTGTGCTTCCTCATGCAAAAAGCCGTTCGGGGGCGGAGCTTCCGCCTTCTCTGCGGTTTTATTTTTGTTTTTATGGAGTTTTTTATGGACTTGAATGGAATTGCTGCTGTTGCAAAATCTATCCGCAGCCTGTCAATCGATGCCATCCAGAAGGCGAACTCAGGCCACCCTGGACTTCCGCTCGGATGCGCAGAGCTGGCTGCTGTTTTGTACGGAGAAATCCTGAAACACAATCCGGCTGATTCAAAGTGGGCAGACCGCGATCGTTTCGTTCTTTCTGCGGGACATGGTTCTATGCTCTTGTATTCGATTCTTCACTTGAGCGGATACAAAGTCAGCCTTGATGACATACAGTCGTTCCGTCAAGTCGGCTCAAAATGCCCGGGACATCCGGAATTCGGATGGACTGACGGCGTCGAGAATACCTCGGGACCTCTTGGGCAGGGAATCGCGATCGGCGTCGGAATGGCGCTCGCAGAAACGATGCTTGCCGCGAAATTCAATACCGAAAAGCGCACGATTGTAGACCACTACACGTATGTTCTTTCCGGCGAGGGATGCCTTGAGGAAGGCGTTTCTTCCGAGGCGTCTTCTTTTGCGGGCCATAACAAACTCGGAAAACTTATCGTATTCTACGACCAGAACAAAATTTCTATAGACGGCTCCACCGACATCACGTTTACCGAGGACATCGGAAAGAGATACGAGGCGTACGGATGGCAGGTTTTGAGGGGCGACATGTACGATGTCGAAGGCATCGCCAAGCTTGTTGAGCAGGCAAAAGCCGAGACCGAGAAGCCGACTCTCATCATGCTCAAATCCGTCATCGGCAAATTCGCTCCGAAGCAGGGAACTCCTTCTGTCCACGGCGAGCCGTTGGGCGTCGACGACGTTGCCGCCACAAAGAAGAACCTCGGCTTGAATCCTGACGAATTCTTCCAGGTGGACCCGGA
This sequence comes from Treponema saccharophilum DSM 2985, assembly GCF_000255555.1. GTDB lineage: Bacteria > Spirochaetota > Spirochaetia > Treponematales > Treponemataceae > Treponema_D > Treponema_D saccharophilum. The sequence goes on along the minus strand of NZ_AGRW01000053.1, from coordinate 63,327 downwards.
AGCGTACAAATATTTCGAAGGCAAGAAGGCGGATTTCGCGAAGAAAGAGGAAGACTGGAAAAAAGAGTTCGACGCTTGGGCGAAAGAGAATCCGGAGCTTGCGAAACAGTGGAAGGCCAGCTTCGATGGGGCTGAGGACGGAACTGCCGATGACCCGAAATACGAGGTCGGAAAGTCTGTTGCGACCAGAACCGCTTCCGGCGACATGATAAACGCCATGGGGCTCCGCTATTCATATCTCGTCGGCGGCTCCGCTGACTTGAAGGGCTCGAACAAGTCGGGCATGAAGTGCGACGGCGGAACGTACACGCCCGATAACCGCGCGGGACGCTCAATCGAGTACGGAATCAGGGAATTCGGAATGGCGAGCATCGCCCTCGGAATGAGCGCGCACGGCGGAATCAGGCCGTTCGTCGCGACATACCTCGTCTTCTCCGACTACATGCGCCCATCAATCCGCGTTGCCGCATTGATGAAGCAGCCCGTCATATACGATTTGACGCACGATTCCATCTACGTCGGCGAGGACGGCCCCACTCATCAGCCGATAGAGCATCTTTCTTCACTCCGCGCTATTCCGAACGTCCAAGTTCTTCGTCCGGGCGATGCGGAGGAGACTGTCGTCGCGTGGAACATGGCGATGGCGTCCAAAGACCATCCGGTCGTGTTCGCGCTCACGAGGCAGAACGTTCCCGTCTACGCGAAGGAAGATTCGTCATGGAAGGAGAATGCTGTCCGCGGCGCGTACGTCGTGAAGAAGGGCGGCGACAACCCCGACGTGACGGTTATCGCGACCGGCTCCGAGGTTTCGATGGCGCTGGAAGCTGCCGCGAAGGTTTCCGGAAAAAGCGTCCGCGTCGTTTCCGTTCTCGACAAAACGCTCTTCGAGCGCCAGAACGATTCGTTCAGGGATTCCGTTCTCGGAAAGTCGTCGCGGAAAATCGTGGTGGAAGCCGGAGTGAGAAACGGCTGGGAATTCTACGTTTCTGACCGCAAGGACTTGTTCACAATCGACAGGTTCGGCGAGAGCGGCCCCGCAAAGAAAGTCGCAGAGTCGCTCGGCTTCACCGCGGAAAAACTCGCCTCGCTTATCGAGTCGTAAAACAAAAAAGGCGGATCGTCGCATTTGATGATTCGCTGGATGGAAAATCCCGTCGGATTCGGCGGGATTTTTTTTACGATTCCGCGAAAATGCCATATCATTCATATCATGAACGTGTTCTACAATTTCGACACCGAAAAAAACAGATGGAACGAGCCGGTCGCGGGAATCGCCGTTCCGCAGGCGTTCGTTCCGTTCGACAATATTCGGAAAAGCGGCTGGTGTGCCGTCCACAGAAAATGGGAAATCGTGACGATTGTCGGCGGAAAAAGCGTTTTCTCATGCGGATTTCCCGTGGCGGGGCATCTCTCCCTTCTTCGCGCGTGGACTGACAACCAGATGATTCTTGAGTCGAATCCGGACGCGTTCTTTTTGAGCGCGAGCAAGCTGATGAGCTATTCGGACATACACGACGGCAGGATTTATCAGATAAACAATTCGTTCACCAAGTATTTCGATTTTATGAGCGGGCGGATTTATCACCGGCGCGATTTCGATTTTACCGACATCCCGGAATTCCTCCAGCGGCGCATCGAGTGCATCCTCGAGACGTTCTGCGCGCGGCTTTTTGGCGTGAAGCTGCACGTCCCGAAAGGTCTTTTTGCCGAGTTCGTGCGCTTTCCGTCGTGCCCGCAGTTTTCGGAAATTGCGCCGCTCGTTGACGGAATCGGGAAATTTTCGTTCAGGACGGACATAAATTTGTTCAAGGATTTCTGCGCGATAATGAAAATCCGCGAGAGCAAGCAGCTCCGCCGAGATTTCCAGAAAAAACCGCGGGCGATTCTCCTCCATGCGATGGCGCAGTTTGTCGGGTTCAGGGACGCGAACGCAATCAAGGTAATTGCGGGAAACGAGAGTCTGTACAAGCGTTTCGCCGAAAAAGGGCAGCTCCGGTTCTCAATCGTCCGACGCTGCGTCTACGTGCGCGACGCTTTCTATTCCGTTCACGGCGTGTCGTACAATTTCAACATGCTCAACGGGCTCCGGCTTTGGGTTCAGAACGCGCTCACTGACAAAACGCAGATTGTCGTCGCGAAGCGGTTCGTGAAATTCATGTCGTCCGAGCCGTTCGACATTATGAAGGACGCCGTGGAGCTGTACGACAAGAACGCGCGCGATTTGCCCGTTCCGCTCCACGAGAGAATCCTCAAGGAGGGGATGACCGCTCAGATGCACGACCAGATGCTCGAGCTTTTCCAGCCCGATTTCTGGGGCGGCTACACGAGCAACGAGCCGCATGTCGTGAACGAGGATATAAAATACGGAAAAGAAACGGAGCGGCTTGAGGAGATAATCCGAAAAGATGAAGTTGCCGAAGGGTTTGAGAATATCGAATACACGAGCGAGGACGTTCGGAAAAACAAGCTTATGATGGCGAAGGCTGCGCGGATGGCGGAAAAACTTGACGACGACATGATGGAGGATGGCGTTTCCGAAGACGGCGACGACTACGATGAGCCTTTTCTTGAGGCGGAGCTTGAGCTGCCCGAAATACAGCGGAAGACGGGGCTCGGCTCGAATCTCATGAAACGGGGGAATGACGGCGACTTCTTCTTCATCCTTCCGAGGACGACGGACGAGATGTACGAGATAAGCACCGAGCTGAGGAATTGCGTCGGCTATCTTTACAGAAGCAAGGTTCTTTCCGGGGAGTGCGCGATTGTCGTCCTCTCGCATCTGAAAAAACTTCGCGCGTGCTTCGAAATCCGCCAGAACAATGAGACGTTCGCGTATGAGATTGTCCAGGCGAGCGGAGCCTGCAACGGTCCGATTCTTCCGAGGTACAAGGGCGTTATAGAGGAATGGATGAAGCGTAAGAACCTCTCCGCGAAATACGAGATACGGTACCGGTGAACAAAAAAGCGGGGCTGTTCGGCTCCGCTTTTCATCTGTCTATTTTTGTCCGGCAGTTTTTCGCCGCCGCTTTTTGTCGAGGAGGAAGCAGACCGCAAGGACTCCGATTCCGCCGAGAATCATCAGGAAGCAGAGAATCTGCCCAGTCGAGATGTTCAAGAGCGAAGTGTTCTCGTAAATCTGCGCTCCGTCGACGCTGAACCGGTAGCCGATGTCCGCGTCAGGCTCGCGGAAATATTCGATGAAGAACCGCACTGTTCCGTATCCGATTGTGTAGAGACCGCCGATAAATCCGTCGAACGGCTTCTTCTTGTGGACGAGCCATATAATGCAGAACAGGAGAATTCCCTCGAAAAGGGCCTCGTAGAGCTGGCTCGGGTGGCGCGGGAGGTTTACAAGCCCGCCCGTCGCCTCCATTCCGATTTTTTCCATGAAGGCCGAAACCCATTCGATTTTTGAGGAGAACCGTTCCGCGCGGGGTACTCCGGGAAACACGATTCCCCACGGCATTGTCGTAATCCTTCCGTAAAGCTCTCCGTTCATGAAATTCCCGATGCGCCCGAACGTGTATCCGAGGGGAATCGCGGTGCACATCGCGTCAATCCATCTCATCGTCGGGCGTTTGTGCTTCCAGCACCAGAAAATCATGCCGAGAAGCCCGCCGATGAATCCCCCGTGGTAGCTCATTCCCGCAAGGCCCGTGAAATGCCCGTTCTTGAACGGCCAGAATATGAGCCACGGCTTTTTCAGGTAGTCGCCGGTCGTGTCGTATACGAGCGTCGAGAAGACGCGCGCGCCGATAAGCAGGAAGATGATTCCTGTCGCGATGAACGAGAAGATGTCGTCTTCCGTCGCCTTCGTTCCGTCCGAGTCGAGCGCGCCCTCCTTCATGACTTTTTTGAGGACGAGGAACGCCGTCGAGAACGCGAGTATGTACATGAGCCCGTACCAGCGGACAAGTCCGAGCACGGGAACGTTCGGGAAAATCTCCGGATGAATCCAAGAAGGGTAGTCGATATAGAGAGGCATCGCTTTTCTCTCCTGTCAGACCTTGAAGCCGAGCGCTGCCGCTTTGACAATCTTCGACTTCAGGAGCGTGTTTTCCCGTTTCAGGGTCGTAATCTCGTACTGTTGCTGCTTGACGACTTCCGCAAGCTCGTTCACGCTGAGCGCTCCCGTTCCCACGAGGTCCTCGACGAACGACATCTTCGAGGCAAAGTCGTCGTTCGCCTCTTCCGTTGCGATGTCGAACGAATCGTCCGCCGACTCAAGGTCGAACGCAATCGTCTCGCTCTGCATGATTTTTTCCGCAATCCTGAAAATCGCCTGCGACAGGACGGCGTTCGGTTTGTAGACGGAGACGGGAAGCCGTGACGAGAGAGCCTTGTCCTGCATCGTGTCGCGGTACATTATGCCGAGCGACTCGACCTCAAGCCCGAGGTACTGCTGGCACGAGCGGCGGATTTTCTGCGCCTTGTCCGCGTCCTTCGGCTCGTCAATCATGTTCATGATTAGGCGCGGGTGGAATTTCCGTATCCTGTTCTTGAATTTTTCCGCGGATTCCGGGTCGATTCCGGAAATCGTCTCTATCAGTTTCGGGATGTAGAGGCGCTGGAGGGACGCGGAATCGTTCTTGAGTTTGGCGAGGTATTCGTTCGCCTTCGTTCCCTTCTTGAATGTGGCGGCCATAAGGCGGAACACGGCGTTCTTCAGGAAGAGGTAGCCGTTGAGCGTCGCCGTTACGGTCGGGGCGGTCACGATTATTCCCTGCGGTGAAAGAAGGAAGAGGTCGAGTATCGTCAGGTGCGTTCCCGCGCCGAGGTCGAGGATGAGATAATCGGCGTCCACGTTCTGGAAATGCTTTATCAGTGAATTTTTCTGCGCGAATTTGAGCGATGACAAGCCCGGGATTTCGGAGTCGCCCGCGATGAAGCTGACGTTCTCGTACTCCGTTTTTTCTATTATGTCCTCGAATTTCGATTCTCCGGTGAGGAACGTCCCGATTCCCTTTTTTGGCGACATTTGACCGATGACCAGATGCAGGTTCGACGCGCCGAGATCGAGGTCGGCAAGCACGACTTTCTTTCCTGCCTTGCCGAGTGCGATTGCTAAGTTTGCGGACAGGAGGCTCTTTCCGACTCCGCCTTTTCCGCTTGCGACTGGAATTATTTGCATAGTGCCGTGATTATACCACAATCCCCGCCCTGTTGTCTTTTGATTCGTCGTCGGCTTCGCTCGGGAAGGGAACGGGCGCGGGCGATTTCAAAAAAGCCAATCCGTGCTATACTTTGCAGCCGAAATCGAAACAACTAATTATGGAGAAATGGAAATGGAAGAAATGCTTTTGGAGCGTTTCCTTCGCTATGTGAGGATTTGGTCCACGTCTGATTCAGAGAGCGCGGACGGCGGCGTGCAGCCGTCAACTGCCCGCCAGTTCGACTTTGCGAATCTGCTTGCGGACGAGATGAAGAAAATCGGGCTTTCCGATGTCGCTGTCACGGAGCATTGCTACGTCTACGGAAAACTTCCCGCCACGAGCGGGATGGAAGACGCCGAGCCGGTCGCGCTGCTCGCGCATATCGATACGGTTGAGGAAGTTTCCGGCGAGAACGTGAAGCCGATAGTCCACGCGTCTTTTTCCGGCGGGAAAATTGAGCTTCCCTCCGGCGTCGTCCTCGACCCTGCCTGCGACAGCGCGCTTTTTGAGGCGGGAAAGAACGGCGAGACCGTCATAACGTCGGACGGCAGCACGCTCCTCGGCGCGGACGACAAGGCGGGCGTCGCGGAAATAATGTGCGCGGTCGAGAAAGTTATTGCAGGCGGGCTTCCGCACGGCGTGATTGAGGTGATTTTCTCTCCGGACGAGGAGACGGGGCACGGGATGGACAACGTTCCGCTCGGGCTTATCGCCTCGAAAAAAGCGTATACGGTCGATGGCGGCCATATCGGCGAGCTTGAGACGGAATGCTTCAACGCGTACAAAAGCGACGTCACGTTCACGGGCCGCTCGATGCATACGGGAAGCGCCCGTCCCGGAATGGTGAACGCGCTGACGATGGCGTCCTCCTTCGTGACGAGCCTGCCGAGAAACGAGGCGCCCGAGACGACCGACGGAAAGATGGGATTCTTCGCCCCGATGTCGATTGAGGGCACGATTGAGAGCGCGCATGTCTGCGTTTTCCTCCGCGATTTTGAGAAAGACGGAATCGAGCGGCGAAAACGCGTCGTCGATGCTCTCGCGTCCGCGGCTGCGCTGTCGTTCGGGGGAAAGACCGAGGTCGTCCACACGTTCCAGTACGAGAACATGAGGGACAGGCTCGACAAGAATCCGGGCGTCGTCGATTCGCTTGTCGCCGCGTACAAAAAAGCCGGTGTCGAGCCGGTGTTCGTGCCGATTCGCGGCGGGACTGACGGTTCTCGTCTCACCGAGATGGGAATCCCGACTCCGAACATGTTCACGGGCGGTCATAATTATCATTCGCGCACGGAATGGGCGTCGCTCGAGCAGATGGAGAAAGCCGTCCTCGTTCTGGTGAACCTCGTCTCCGATGCGGAAAGGAAATAACTGATGCACAAATACAAAATTGAAGGCGGAATTCCGATAAGGGGAACCGTTGCGGCAAGCGGAAACAAGAATGCTGCCCTTCCGTGCATAGCGGCTACATTGCTGACAAAAGACGCCGTTATGCTCAGGAATATTCCGGAAATAGAGGATACGAACGTAATGTTCCACATCCTCCAGGCGCTCGGCGCGACGGTCACGAAGACGTCCGCCCACGAATGGCGCATTGAATCTGCCGAAATCAGCAACTCGTCGATTCCCCCGGAGCTCTCGAAAAAAATACGCGCGTCGATTCTCTTTGCGGGACCGCTCGTCGCCCGGACGGGAAAGGCTGTCCTTCCTCCTCCCGGCGGCGACGTCATCGGGCGGAGACGGGTGGACACTCACTTCCTCGCGCTCCAGGAGCTTGGCGTCAGGATTGAGATTGACGGAGCGTTCAACTTTACCACGAACAAGCTTGTGGGCGCCGACATCTTTCTCGACGAGACGAGCGTGACCGCGACAGAGAATGCCGTGATGACCGCCGTCCTCGCGGAGGGGCATACGACGATAACGAATGCGGCGAGCGAGCCTCACGTTCAGGACCTCTGCCGGATGCTCGTCTCGATGGGCGCGAAAATCGAGGGAATCGGAAGCAACATCCTTTCGATTGACGGCGTGCGGAATCTTCACGGAACGGAATTCGCGATAGGCCCAGACTTCATGGAAATCGGCTCGTACATAGGGCTTGCTGCGGCGACCCGCGGCTCGATTTCGATAACAGGCGTGAACGCGCGCGACATGAGGCCGCTCCGCGTCGCATTCGGGAAGCTGGGCATAAAATGGACGATAACCGAGGGAAGCGAACCGAATTCTGATGTCCTTTCCGTCGCCGTGAACCAGGAGATGAAGGTGAATCCCGACCTCGGCGGAATGATTCCGAAAATTGACGATTCGCCGTGGCCCGGGTTCCCGCCGGATTTGACTTCGATAATGACCGTCGTCGCGACGCAGGTTGACGGGACAGTTCTTATTTTCGAGAAAATGTTCGAGAGCAGGATGTTCTTCGTCGACAAGCTGATTTCGATGGGCGCGAAGATAACGCTCTGCGACCCGCACCGCGCCGTCGTTTCCGGCCCGAGCACCCTCCACGGGGACAATCTCGTGTCGCCGGACGTGCGCGCTGGAATGGCGATGGTCATCGCGGCGCTGTGCGCGCATGGGGAAAGCATGATATCGAACGTTTATCAGATTGAGCGCGGATACGAGAATCTCGTTGAAAAGCTCAAGTCGCTCGGCGCGCATATCGAGCGGATTGAAATAGACGACTGATTTTCCGGACACTGCGCCCGCAGAAGGATTGTTCCGAAGCGGGCGTCGTTCCTCATTTTTTGAATCCGAATCCGACGTCCGCGTGGAAACGGATTACCGATGCCCGTTCCTTATTGATTTGCTGACTTTTTTCACGAATGCGGCGGAGACAATCGCGAACACGGCGATAAGGCACGCGAGCGACATCGCGACGGACGCGTATCCCGCGAAGGCAATGAAGACGTAGTTCATCAGTTTCAGCGCGAATTTTATGAATTCGAGGCAGAAATAAAGGATGAACGTGCTTATCGGAAGAATGTATATCCACTTGAATTTGAAAATCTGGTTCTCGGCAAGCCGGTAGTTCCACGAGATGCAGGCGAGGAACACGAACAGAATGAGCAGCGTCAGCGGGTAGGTGATGCGGCGGAGAAGGCTCGCGCCGAAAACCTCGCTTGAGTAGCCGAACTGCCGCGCCATTCCGAAAACCCGCCACAGAGAGATAAGGCTCATCCTGTCGGAGCCGATGGAGCTGTCGCAGAGCAGGTTGAAATCATCCGACGAAAGCCCGAGGACGACGTAGTTCCATTCGTCCTTGTCGATTTCGCTTCCGTCTGCCATTTTGAATTCGGGAACGGAGCGTTTGTCGGAGAAGCGCGAGTCGATTCCGTTGAGCAGAATCTTCGGGACTGCGCACTGAATCTCGGGGAGCGAGAACCGCTCCTTCGTTTTCTTGTCGAAAGAGCCGGCGTCTTCGAACATCAGCTTCGCGTAGGGCGCATGGATGCTCATATTGAAAGAGCCGTCCGCGCCGAATTCGTATATGTAAAGCCCGCGCAGGTATTTTATGACGCTTCCCGCGTCCTTCACCGACGTTATGCCCTGGATGTAGACGACATCGACCGTCCCGTCTGCCTTCTTCAGCGAGAAATGCACGCCTGTTTGCGACTCGAACCGCTGGAGGTTCTCCATGTCGTCGATAAAAAAACGCTCCTTCTGAACTTCCTCCGAGGACAGCGCGAGGTATTTTATCACGTCAGGGTCGCGCGATGCGGCGGGCGAGCTGTTCGATATTGCGAGGAATTCGTAGTAGGCGCCGACATTGTCGCCGGAAACGAACATCGTGTACGCCTTGAGCTTCCGCCTGAAAAGGACGATTTCCGGCGTGTCGACGAACACATTCGGCGCGCGGAGCTCTTTCCAGGCTTTCTGAGCGAGCGATTCTGACTCGGCGATTACAGCGCTGTCGTCTCCCGCAATAGACTCCGCAAGGCGCGCGTTGTAGTGCGAGTCGAACCATTTTCCGTCACGCTCCGCGGCGCGCGCCTTTTCGAGAAGCGATTGGGGCGTTTCCTTTTTGTGCGCGAGGAACGGGATTTTGTCGGAAGCCGCGGCCGCCGTTCTCCTCTCCTTCTTCTTCTTCTCCCGCTGCGCTTCCGCCACCGAATCCTCGTTCGCGAGCGCAAGTTCCCTGAGCGACATCGCGTCCTCGCTCGACGGATTGAGCAGGAGCGCCTCGTTCGCGTATTTCGCGGATTCGAGCATCCGCCCGTCGGCATAGCATTTCCGGCTGAGCGTCATGAATTTGCTGAACGCCACCGGGGCTTCCTCTAGCGCCGCCTGTTTATTCTGGAGGAACGGGACGAACGCCTCCCCGACGGAAAAAAGGAGGAAGACGAACAGAATCGAGTTCAAAAGGAGATGCGAGAATGTCCTCATCGCGTCGTCGTGGATTTCCCTTCCGAACGAGACCGCGCAGCCGACAAGGAATCCGCTGCAGACGACCGCCGGAAACATCCCGAAGAAGAGCAGGGCGGCCTGCAGCGCAATGTATGCCCTGACGTCTCCGGGCAGAATCGTGGGGCGCGTCTGGAAGAACGCCACGACGGCAAACGCCACGAAGAATGAGAAAATGACATACGACAATACAATCAACAGAACTTTTTTCATGCTATTCCTGCTCCAATTCCTGTTTCTGCATACAAATCCGGTACAGCTTCATTGAGAAGCCGTAGACGACGAACAGCGCGAAAAGGACGATGTTCATCACGAGTGCGATTTTTCCGCCCGCGCCGGACGGGATTCCTGGAAGCTTTTCGAGAAGGACGATATAGTCGAGCAGAATCACCACGAGCGCCGTGAAAATAACGACAATCGAATTCACGAGATTCCACATGCTGAAAAACTGCAGCCCGTATATCGAAAGCAGGACGAACCCGAGCGACGCAAACGAAAGCCATTCCATCTTTCCGCCGGCCCATTTTTCTTTTGCGACGTCCATGAGCGAGCGGTATATTCCGAGCGGCACCGAGACAATTTTCGGCGGCTCGACGGCATCGCGGATGAGGACGTCGGAATACGGGTATGCCGAAACCTGGTACGTGTTCTTGTCCTGAAAAAGCGATACGATGTCGTCGCTCTTTTTCTCGTCGATGAATATTCCGTCGGCGTTTCCGTTCTCGCGCACCTTCGAATAATAGAAAATGCCCCGGTTTCCCCGCCTGAAGTAGCCCGCCGAAAGCTGCTTCTGCTCGATGCGCGTGTCGGTGTAGATTCCGTTCCCCGCCGAGAAGCTTATGAGCTTCGGGAACGCGAGACACCACGTTGCGCATCCGATGAGGATGTATACGACCAGCGCGTGGATGGGGCTTTCCGGATGCCGTATGACGTAGAGTATGAGCATGAGCTGGGCGACCGTGCATATTCCCGGTATCGAGAACGACATTCCCTTTATGAACAGGTTGAATGACGAAATCTCAAGCTCGCTTCCCGCGACAAAGAAATTCAGCTCCCCGCAGACCATAAAAAAGAATCCGCAGAACGCAACGCCGCAGACACACATCAGAATGTAAGCAATTATGAGTTTCAGTGCCGTCTTCATAAGAACCCCAGATGTAAATCGTTTTTACGATACCGTGAACCTGGCTCGGCGAGTTTTCCGCCGCTCAGGCAGGCGCGCCCGGAATCGCCGTGACGGGCATTTTCGGGCATCGCATTTTATTGAAATTTTCGGTGAATTTTCCCGCAAATTCAAGGCGAACTCATGTCCCGGCGGGCATGAAAAAAGCCGGCGCGATGCCGGCTTTCTCGTGCGTTTTTATGTCCCCGTCTCAGCCGAGGAAAACCTGTCCCTGCGGGTTGATGGCAAGAATGGATTTGCATTCCGAGCAGCGGAACCTTCCGCTTTTTGTCGCCTTGAGCCGCTTCGAGCAGACGGGGCAGCTGAAAATCTTCGGGAAAATCGAGTCCGCGACAGGAGCGCCCTGCTTGAAGAACATCGAAGCTTCCTGCATTGAATCCTTGATGTTGAAGAACTGGGAGAATCCGAGGAGCTGGAAGACCTCGTACACTTTCGGCTGGATTTCAAGAAGGACGATGTCTCCGCCTTTCGGTTTTATCATCTTGAGAAACGCAGTGAATGAACCGATTCCCGTCGATGATACATAGTTCAGCGATGCGCAGTTGAACACGAGGTTTATGAAACCCGCTTCGACAACTTTCTGTATCCTCTTCTGGAAGAAGCTTGAATTGTAGGTGTCGATGTACCCATTGAGATAGATTATGAGTCCGTTCTCGACATCGTTCAATTTCTCAAGGTTGATTTTTAGGCTGTCGTCGCGTTCGTCGTTGAAACCTGGAACCAAATTATTGTTGTTACCCATAATATTCTATATCTCCTGCGAAACTTAATTTTTCTTAAAGTATGCCGTTGAAATAATACTACAATTTTCAGAAATCTGTCTAGCAAAATAAAAAATGCCCGAAAAAGTTGCCTTTTGCTAGAAAGCCGGGGACCAGCCCCTGTCAAGGCGCAGTAGAACGCCGTTCGCGTCGGGGTTTTTGAGGAGGAACAGCGCGGCGTCCGCGACGGAATCCGCGGAAATCTGCCTTCCCAACGGCATTTTTGCGTCGAGGACCGCGTCGATTTTTTCCGTGTACTGCGTTTTCGTGAATCCCGGAAGAATCGCGTTGCACGTTATTCCGAATCGCGCGTATGATGCCGCCGTCGATTCGACAATCGTCCCGACGCCCGTCTTCGCGCCCGCATAGGCCGCGTTCGTGAAGAATTCCGTCCGGTGCGCCGTTCCCGTCCCGCCGAAAAGAAGTATCCGTCCGAATTTCCGCGCGACCATTTTGGGGAGGGCGGCGGAAAGAAGTATGCCGGGAAGCGCGTAGTCGTGCAGCGCGGCTTTTATCCAGTCGCCCGCATCCATCTCGTCGAGCTTTTTCTGAAGGAACGGACCGTAGCAGACGACGAGAATGTCCGATTCCGCCGCTTTCCGTGCGATTTCCGAGGAGCCGATTCCGCAGAATCCCGTCCCGAAATCCTGGACGAGCGTCTCGATTTCCGTCCTGCCGCCGCTTTTTTCCCGGAGAGCGCGCGCGAATTCATCGAACGCCGGAGAGCCGTGGCCGCCGTGGACGACAAGCCTTCCGCATTCGCCGGCAAGGTGTTCCGATATGCTCTTTCCGATTCCGCCGCTTCCGCCGACGACGAGCGCGGTCATTTTGCTGAGAGAATCCATCATGTTCCGTCCTTTCTAAAAATCGTTCTTTTCATTAAATTGGAAAGCATGGATTTGAACAACATCGTAATCGTCCTTGCGCGCCCGGACGAGTCAAGGAATGTCGGCGCCGTGTGCAGGGCTATGGCGAACTGCGGCCTTTCCCGCCTCCGCATAGTGGGGAAAAGGGAATCGTTTGACGACGAGCGCGTCCGCATTCTTGCGATACACGCCGGACAGCTGTGGGAGCGCGCGGAATTTTTCGATTCGATAACGGAAGCGACGGCGGATTGCGTTGTCGCCGCCGGAACGACGAGAAGGCGCGGAAAAAAACGTGGAAAGCTCCTTCTTCCTGAAGAATTCGCCCGCTTCGCGTCCGGCGTTTCCGACGGGGGAACTGTCGCCGTCGTGTTCGGGAACGAGCGGACGGGGCTTACCGAGGAGGAGATTGACGAATGCACGATGGGCGTTACGATTCCGTCTGACGAGGGATTCCCGTCGCTCAACCTTTCCCATGCGGTGCAGATTGTCTCGTACCAGATTTTCCGCGAGTCGTCCCAGCATTCAAGCGGAAGCGTTCCCGTGACGCTCGGAAGGCTTTCGTCTGCCGTCGGAAAAATTGCCGACGACCTCGCGCGCGTGGGGTTCTTCAAACTTGCCGGACGGGGCGACATGGAGAAATTCTGGCGCGACATCCTTTCGAGGGCGGCGCTGAGCGAGGGCGAGACCGCGTTCATCGAGCGGACGTTCGACAAGATTGCGGGGCTTGCGTCGAAAAACGGAGCCGTTCCCGCGGAAAATCAGTAAATCTCGATGTGCTGCGGAAGAATCTCGCCGGTTCCTCCGCAGTTGAGGATTGCGCGGTTGAGCGTGTTCTGCATCTGCCGTATGTTTCCGGGCCAGTCCGACTCTCGCAGGACGTCGCAAGCAGAAGGGGACAGCGAGACGCCGCTTCCCACCGAGCGCAGATAGACTTCCGCGAGCATCTGTATATCCTCGCGCCGTTCCCTGAGCGGGGGAACTTCGATGACGATGTTCGCTATCCGGTAGAAAAGGTCAAGCCTGAATTCCTTCGCCGCGATTTTCGATTTGAGGTCGGCGTTCGTTGCGAAAATGAGCCGCGCATCCGATTTCGTGCTTTCCGTCGAGCCGACCCGGCGGAATTCCCCGCGCTCGATTACGTCAAGAAGCGTTCCCTGCATTCTGAGGCTCACGTCCCCGATTTCGTCGAGGAAAAGCGTTCCGCCCGATGCCGCGCTGAATATACCCTCGCGCTCGCGGACTTCCGTGAACGTTCCCGCCTCGACGCCGAAAAGCTCGCTCTCGCAGGCGGAATCGATGACGGACGCCATGTTCACGCCGAAAAACGGCATCCCGCACCTGGGCGATATTTCGTGTATCCGTTCCGCAATGAACGATTTTCCGCTTCCGCTCTCGCCGAGGATGAGGACGGGAAGATTCGTCGTGGCGGCGAGCTCGACTTTCCGCCGTATCGTTTCCATTATTTTCGAGGTGCCGACGATTCCGAGCCGTCCATCGAGGCATTTTTTCGGGACGTTCTCGCCGATGATGCATGTCCGCGACGATGGCGCGCCGAATCCCCCGAAGAGAAACGGCTTTCCCGCTTTGAGGAATTCGTCCCTGTCCTTGCCGAACGCAAGCGACTTTCCGACGAAAAAAGTCCCGTCGTTTATCCCCTCAAGCTGGTGCAGGTCGCTGCATACAAAAATCGAATAATCGGAGGAGAACAAGTTGTGGAACGCAACGATTTCCTCTGAATCCCTTGAAAAAAGGTACAGAATCCCCGACATCGCTCTATTGCCGTTATTCCAGCTCGAGGTCCTCGGCGTCGTCTGTTTTTTGTGCGGCGAGCGGGGACGGCGTTTCTTCCGCCTTTTGTTCCGGCTCTTTCTGCTCCGTGATGATGTCGCCGACCGCCTTCTTCGGCTTCTTGAAGAACCTGCTCCAAAGAAGAAGCAGGACGTAGAGAGAGAACGGGAAGATGAGGAAAATCTTGAACGGGTTGTGGGCGATTTCGCTCCAGATTTCGTGCCCGCGCTCGAACGTCTTCTCGCTCACGCGCCTGATTCGCTTGGAGAAAATGCCGAGGCAGTCGTTGTAATAGAGGAATATGCTCGAGGCGAATTTGTCGCGCCTGTGGAACGCCCAAAGGTTCTTCTCCTTTATTCCCTCGCTTATAATCGCGAGCGACGGCGACGCCTTGTGGATTGCCGTTATGACGTCGGCCTCGCAGTCCTTCGGGAAATAGCCGACGTAACGCCCGACAATCCGTATGTTCGGGAACGTCTCGTGCACGTTCCGCTCCGCCTGCTGGAGCGTCTTCTTGCGTCCGCCGAGGAGGAAAATCGATTTGTAGTGCTGGTCTACTGCCGAGAGGAAGAGAATCGTCGCGTCGAACGGGTTGTAGCGCACCGGAATGTCTTCGTAGCGCAGGAATTTCGCGCCGCTTATGATGCTTTTCGATATCGGGAGGATGAGGTCGGCGTTCTTCAGGCATTCGCAGAAATCCTTCTTCTTGTTGCGCGCCCTGAGCAAATCCCAGACCGACAGGAAAACGATTTGCTTCGTTCCCGGCTTTTCGAGAATCCTGATGATTTCGCCGTCAAGCTCGTTCAGACGACAGACATCGACCGGAACCCCGAGCAGTTCTATCCTTTTTAAAGCCATATCTACATTCCTTCTATCAAATTTTGCATCACGGCGATTCCGTAAATGGCGGCCGTCTCGCATCTCAATATGTTCGTCCTGAAATGCACGGGAATGACGCCTTCGTTTCGGAGCGCATCAATCTCGCGCGGGCTTATTCCGCCTTCCGCGCCGACGAAAAGGGCAGCTTTCCCGACATCCTTTCCCGCGACGGCATCAGCCATCGGGACGGTGAATTCGCTTCTCTCGTACATGACGAACGCGACGGAACCATCACCGCGCATTTCCCTCCACATCGATATGGCGCCGTCGAACGAGACGCATTTCTCGACGACGGTCTCAACGGCTGAACCGCTCTGTTGCCTCGCCTCCTTGAGAATCCGCGAGAAACGCTCGCCCTTGAAGTCCATCCGCTCGGCGCCTTTCTGCGAGAATTCCGAGGCGACGGGAACGATTCTCGCAACGCCGCATTCGCACGCCTGCCTGACGATTTGCTCGAATTTCGACGGCTTCGGGACGAACATGAAAAGCGTGATTTCCTTGAGCCGCTCCGCCGGGATGTTCTCCCCGTTCGCGCAGTCCGCCCCATCCCCGATTGTCGAGCATACGGAGAGCGTGATTTTCCGCGCGTCGTCGTCGATTCCCGCGACGGTCGTCGCAAGAAGGGCCCCGGACGGCGTCCTCACGGAGAGCATGTCTCCGGCTTTCAGGCGCAGTACCGAGCGCAGGTAGCGGAAATCCTTCCCGCGGACGCGAATCATCCCGTTTTCCGGCTCCTCTGCTGAAACGAACTGCCTCATTTCTTGTCTTTTTTTCCTTCCGGCTCTTTTTTCTCCTCAAGCAGCGCGGAATCCTGAAGCTCCTTGAGCGTCTTTGCGTTCTTGACGAGCGAGCTGAAATCTTCCTTGTCGAGTATTTTTATCGCCTCGATGAGCTGGATGTCGTAGTCGAGGTCGTAGAGCATCGAGCCTTTCGATTTCCGCACCTCGTTTCGGATCATTTTCCGCAATGTCGGCTCGTCGATTTCCGGATAAGACTTCTTGAGCGATTTCGAGAACGATTTTATTTGCTTCTCTTCGTTTTTCTCGAACGATTTCCTCTTCGATTCCACATATTTCGAAATCTCGCCGGATTTGTAAAGCTCCGCGTACTGCTTCGCGCCTTCCTCGGAAAGTTCGGGGAAAAGAATTTCCCTGTCCGGCGGAATGCCGATTTTGTCGATGCAGACGTCGCTCGGCGTGTAGTAGCGCGCGACCGTGTACTTGAATCCCTCCGTCTTCGAAAGCTGCCAGACCTGCTGCACGAGCCCCTTGCCGTACGTCCGCTGCCCGACGAGATACGCGAGGTGGTTGTCCTTGAGCGCGCCCGAGAGAATTTCCGAAGCCGAAGCCGAGCCTTTGTTTATGAGGACGACAATCGGGATGCCTGCCTTGAAAGTCGTCTTCGCTTTTGATGCGGAGTAGACGTTGTTCTCGCTTTTGACGCGCCCCTTCGTCGAGACAATCGGGCCTTCATCTATGAATTTGTCCGCGACGGCGTGCACGCTCGATATGAGCCCGCCGGGATTGTTCCGCAAGTCGATTATGATTCCCTTCGTCTTTCCGTAATCGAAGGAATCGAGCGCCTCCTGGACTTTCGTTGCGGTGAGCGGGGTGAATTCGATGAGGCGCATATACCCGATTTCCGTTTTCGAGTCGAGCGGAATCGTCCCGAATTTGACGGTCGGAACCTCAATCTCCGCCCTCGTCAGCACGATATCGAAATCGGCGCCGCCGCGTCGTATTCCGACCGTTACGTTCTCGCCGATTGTCCCGCGGAGTTTGTCGAGGACATCGTCCATAGTTATCGTGGACGTGTCCGTTCCGTCGACGGTGACAATCAGGTCGCCCGGCTGGATTCCCGCCTTGAAGCCCGGCGTGTCTTCAATCGGCGCGACAACTTCGACGTATGCCGGCTTCTCGTCCGTCGATTCGAACGCCTTCGAAATCGAAAGCCCGACGCCGCCGAACGTTCCTTCCGTCGTGTCGTTCAGCCCGCGCATTGCCGTCGTGTCGAGGTACGCCGTGTAGACGTCCCCCGCCGCGTCGAGGAGCCCCTTCATCGCGCCCTTGTAAATCTGCTCCATGTCGAGGTCATCGACGTAGCACTGATTGAGGACCTCCATCGCGTAATAGATATTGTTGATATATTCGCTTATCTGCTTTTTTGATGCGACTCCCTTCTTCTGCTCCTGCTCGTCGCCCGACTGCGCGAAGCACTGCGACGGAAACGATGTGAACGTGGAAAGACAGAAGAATCCGAGCAGCGTGCACAAACCCTTCCGCAGTTGAATAGCTTTTTTCATAGGCGTTCATTCTACGTTTCTCCGCCGTTTTTTTCAACTTGCGCCTGCGCTTGCGGGGCTTTTGGCGTTCTGAGTTCGGCTTCATCGGAGCAAGCGTGCGCCGGTGCGCGTTGGCGCACCTTCCGTGCCCGGAGGGCGGTTTTTTAGCCCGCTCCCGCCAAACACGACAAAAGCACGAAAAAACACGCGCCCTCCCACCATGGCGCACCTCCCGCAAAGGGAAGGCTGCGAACGCACGCTCCATTCAACAAAGCTGAACGCTCATAAAACTCCGCGTCGCCCGTTCAGGCGCACCTTCCGCAAAGGGAAGGCTGCGAACGCCCGCTCCGCCAAACACGACAAAAGCACGAAAAACACGCGCCCTTCCACCATGGCGCACCTCTCGCAAAAGCGAGAGGCTGCGCACGCACGCTCCACTTGGCAACGCCAAACGCTCATAAAACTCCGCGTCGCCTGTTCAGGCGCACCTTCCGCAAAGCGGAAGGCTGCGAACGCCCGCTCCGCCAAACACGACAAAAGCACGAAAAAACACGCGCCCTCCCACCATGGCGCACCTCCCGCAAAGGGAAGGCTGCGACCGCGCGCTCCATTCAACAAAACTGAACGCTCAAAAATTCCGCGTCGCCCGTTCAGGCGCACCTTCCGCAAAGCGGAAGGCTGCGAACGCACGCTCCATTCAACAAAGCTGAACGCTCATAAAACTCCGCGTGCGTCGTTCACTTTATTTCTAAAAGCCTGTATAGTTTTCGGCGAGTTTAAAAGTTTAAGGGGTTTTTTATGGAAGAGAATATCACGGAGGTTATCACGAACCTCGTGTTCCAGATGGCAGTCATCATTTTTGCCGTCCGCGTGTTCGGAAAACTGGCGGCGAAAGTCGGAATCCCGTCGGTTTTGGGGGAGCTGATTGCGGGAATCGTAATAGGGCCGTTCGCGCTTGGCGGAATTCCGTTTCCTGGGTTTCCGCACGGGCTTTTCGGCGTCGAGAATTCAATCGCGGGCGCCGTAAGCCCGGAGCTGTATGCGTTCGGGCAGATTGCGTCCATAATCCTTCTTTTCTCTTCCGGGCTTGAGACGGATTTGTCCCTTTTCCTCAAGTATTCCGTTTCCGGTGGAATAATCGGGCTTGGCGGGGTCGTCGTGTCGTTCATTTTCGGCGACATCTGCGCGCTGTGGATTCTTCCGATGCTCGGCGCGGATTGCTCGGGATTCATGGACATAAAGTGCCTTTTCTTCGGAATTATGTCCACCGCGACGAGCGTCGGAATCACGGCGCGCATACTTTCGGACAAGAAGAAGATGGATTCCCCCGAGGGCGTGACGATTCTCGCGTCGGCGGTCTTCGACGATGTTCTCGGAATTGTCCTCCTCGCGATTGTCATGGGAATCGTCGCGGCGCTCGGAACCGGCGGAACGCTTTCCGGCGGGAAAATCGGGCTTATCGCGCTCAAGGCGTTCGGCGTTTGGCTTGTCGCGACCGTCGTTTTCATCGCCATCTCCAAGAAAATCGCGAAATTCGTGCGTCTTTTCGGAGGCACGTATGACTTTTCGATTGCGGCGCTCGGCGTCGCGTTCCTCCTCGCCGGCTTCTTCGAGAAACAGAGCATCGCGATGATAATCGGCGCGTACACGACGGGGCTTGCGCTTTCTGGAACGGACATCGCGCCCGTCATCGAGGAGAGAATCCACGGGCTTTACAAATTCTTCGTGCCGCTTTTCTTCGCCGTCACCGGCATGAGCGTCGACGTGTCGCACCTTTTCACGCGGGATGTCCTCGTCTGCGGCGGAATCTACACCGTCGTCGCCGTCGTGTCGAAGCTTATCGGCTGCGGCGGTCCTGCGCTCGCGCTCGGGTTCAACATTAAGGGCGGGTTCCGCATCGGCGCGGGAATGATTCCCCGCGGAGAGGTCGCGCTCATCATCGCGGGAATCGGGCTTGCGGCGAAAGGTCCGGACGGGCTTCCGATAATCGGGCCGGAGCTTTTCAACGTCGTAATCCTCATGACGCTTGTCACGACGCTCATCGCGCCTCCCATCCTCAACATCTCGCTTAGCATAAAGGGAAGGGGAACGAAAAAGGAGGTCTCGCTTTCCGAAAGCCAGCAGTTCATCTGGGATTTCAAGGATTTCGAGATTGCGCGCCTTGTCCTCGACTCGTTTATACGCGACCTCCGCGCGGAAAGCTTTTACGTGCAGACGATGAACATGGACGAGGGGCTGACGCACGCGCGTAAGGAGAACATCTCTATTTCGATTCAGCAGGACGGGAGCGTCCTCACAATCGAGGCGGCTCAGGCAGACATGGGATTCGTGAAGGGCGAAATCTACGAGGTCATGCTCCGCCTGAACAAATCGCTCGCGACGCTCGGCTCACTCCGCAATACGGACAAGCTCCAGTACGGGTTCGCCAGCCCCGAGAACAGGGTCGAGAAGCTCGCGTACAAGATTCTCGACGAGAAGTGCATTTCGTGCAGCCTCAAGGGGAACACAAAACAGGAGATAATCGAGGAGCTTTCGGCGATGCTGTCGAATTCCGGCTGCGTCACGGACGGGAAGCTTCTCGTCGCCGACATGAAAGCCCGCGACGAGGCGATGAGCACCGGAATCGGAAAGGGAATCGCGATTCCCCATGCGCGCACGGACGGCGTTTCGGAAATCTGCGTCGCGATAGGAATCAAGAAGGACGGAATCGACTTCGGCTCGCTCGACGGCCTGCCTTCCCGCATTTTCGTCATGATTGCCTCTCCCGCGTCAAAGTCCGGCCCGCAGATGCGCGTCATGGCGGCGCTCACCGGAGCCCTTTCCAAGGACGATGTCCGCTCCGGAATTCTCGCCGCAGAGACACCCGCGCAGGTCATGGAGCAGCTGAAAGGCGCGTGCAGGTAAAGGCGTCCCGTTTTGTTTTTGCGCGTTAGCCGTTGGTTTATGGGACGGGACGTTCACCGGCACGTTCGTGCCTACCGTGGCGGATGAGGGCGTCTTGTTTTGTTCATGCGCGTTAATTGCTGATTTTTTTTATGACGGGACGTTTTGCGTCCCGTTTTTGTTTTTGCGTGGAAATTAGCTGGGGTGGAGTTATTTGAATTGTTTTCCGGGGCCGCTGGCGAGATGCCAGATGCCGGCTGTTTTTTTCCAGATGCGCTGGTTCTCGGAGCCGCGGAATTCGAGGGCGAGGTTTTTCTTTTCCTCGATGAATTTGCCGTCGACGACGTAGTCGAGGCAGTCGAGGATTCTCTGAGTATGCTCCGTCCGTTTTTTTCCGTCCGCCGCCTGCAAATCTTTGTCGAGGAGATAGCCGCTCCACGCCCAAATGTCCTTGCGGGGGAACGTTTGTTTTGCTTTCTCAAGGAACGGGGCGAGCGCCTGCTGGTTTTCCTCCTCGAACGGCTCTCCGCCCAAAACGGAAAGCCCCGTTATGTGCGGGGGTGCGAGGAGCGAGAGGATTTTTTCTTCCGTCTCCGCGGTGAACGGCTGTCCGTATGAAAAATCCCACGTCATGTAGTTGAAGCAGCCTTTGCAATGGTTCCTGCAGCCGGAGACGAAAAGCGAGACGCGGATTCCGAGCCCGTCCGCGACATCAAGATTCTTTATTTCCGCATAGTTCATGAGCCGATTATAGTGCGTTTGACTTTTTTCCGCATGGGGGTCCTGCTTCCGGGGAAAAGGCGGATGATGATTTTTCTGATTTGGAAACGGCGGAAATCATGTCAGTAAAATACAAAAAAAAGTTTTCGGAACCGCGAAGGCGCGCCAGCATTGCCTGTACACCAGTTTTCCACAGGGTTTTCCACAGGTTATCCACAGATTCGATAATTGACACCGCCCGACTTCCAAACTATATTTATCCAATAATGAAAAAAACGCTAGATATAGCGTACTTTTTACTAAAAATGGCCGAAAATACACAAAAACACGACGCGGCTGTGTCAAGTGGTTCCGGACATTTTTTTGCAGAAAAAACGGGGATTGAAAGGCGTATGAAAATCATCAAAAGAAACGGTGAAGAGGTTCTCTTCGACTCAAAAAAAATCATAACGGCAATATCCAAGGCTAACAAAGAGGTTCCTCTCGCTGAGCAGCTGAGCAAATCGACGATAGAACAAATCGCGAAGCGTATCGAGGAGCATTGCGCGACCGTCAACACGGAGATGAACGTGGAGGCGATTCAGGATTTGGTCGAGGACGAAATCATGAAGGCGAGCGCGTTCACCATCGCGAAGAAATACATAACGTACCGCTACCAGCATGCGCTCATGCGGAAATCGAATTCGACCGACAAGCAGATAATGTCGCTCCTTGAGTGCCAGAACGAGGAAGTCAAGCAGGAGAATTCGAACAAGAACCCCACCGTCGTTTCCGTCCAGCGCGATTACATGGCGGGCGAGGTGTCGAAGGACATCACGAAGCGCTTCCTCCTCGACGACGAGATTGTGAAGGCTCACAACGACGGAATCATCCACTTTCACGACGCGGACTACTTCGCGCAGCACATGCACAACTGCGACCTCGTGAACCTTGAGGACATGCTGCAGAACGGAACGGTCATTTCCGGGACGAAAATCGACAAGCCGCATAGTTTCTCGACGGCGTGCAACATCGCCACACAGATAATAGCGCAGGTCGCGTCGAGCCAGTACGGCGGGCAGAGCGTCTCCCTCACGCATCTCGCTCCGTTCGTGGAGGTGAGCCGCCAGAAATTCTTCAAGGAAATCGAGGAAGTCGAGTCGCAGACGGGCGTCGATTACACTGACGAGCAGAAGAAGGCGATTGTGGAAATGCGCCTCCGCGACGAGATAAAGCGGGGCGTACAGACGATTCAGTATCAGGTCGTGACGCTCATGACGACGAACGGGCAGGCGCCGTTCGTGACCGTGTTCATGTATCTCAACGAGGCGCGGAACGAGCAGGAGAAGGCCGACCTCGCGATGGTGGTTGAGGAAGTCCTGAAGCAGCGCTTCCAGGGCGTGAAGAACGAGGCGGGATTCTGGGTCGCTCCGGCGTTCCCCAAACTCATCTACGTTCTTGAGGACGACAACATCGAGCCTGACGGAAAATACTATTATCTCACGGAGCTTGCGGCGAAATGCACCGCGCGGCGGCTCGTTCCCGACTACATCAGCGAGAAGAAGATGAAGGAGCTCAAGGGCGACGTCTACACGTGCATGGGCTGCCGCTCGTTCCTCACGCCGGACAGGTTTACGGGCGCGGGGCTCGGCAACATCGCGAACGCCGGAAACTACGAGGAAGGGAAGAAGAAATACTACGGCCGCTTCAATCAGGGTGTCGTCACGATAAACCTCGTCGATGTCGCATGCTCTTCGGGGCGCGATATGGACGCTTTCTGGAAGATATTCGACGAGCGGCTCGAGCTTTGCCACAAGGCGCTCATGATTCGCCACAAACGGCTTCTCGGAACGCCGAGCGATGTCGCTCCCATCCTCTGGCAGAACGGCGCGCTTGCCCGCCTCAAGAAGGGCGAGACAATCGACAAGCTTCTGTTCAACGGGTATTCGACGATTTCCCTCGGGTACGCGGGACTTTGCGAGTGCGTCCGCTACATGACGGGAAAGAGTCACACCGACCCGAGCGCCACGCCGTTCGCGCTTGACGTGATGAGGCGGATGAACGAAAAATGCGCGGAATGGAAGGCGGAGAGCAACATCGATTTCT
This sequence comes from Treponema saccharophilum DSM 2985, assembly GCF_000255555.1. GTDB lineage: Bacteria > Spirochaetota > Spirochaetia > Treponematales > Treponemataceae > Treponema_D > Treponema_D saccharophilum. The sequence continues at coordinate 40,336 of NZ_AGRW01000053.1, read as the reverse complement.
CTCTTTACGGAACCCCGCTCGAGTCCACGACGTACAAATTCGCAAAATGCCTCAAGAAGCGGTTCGGCGAAATTGAGGGCGTCACCGACAAGAACTACATCACGAACAGCTACCACGTTCACGTGACTGAGCCGATGGACGCGTTCACGAAGCTCACGTTCGAAAGCCAGTTCCAGGAACTTTCCCCCGGCGGCGCGGTCAGCTACGTCGAGGTGCCGAACATGGAGAACAACATCCCGGCAGTCATGGCGCTTCTCAAGCACATCTACGAGAACATCATGTACGCCGAGCTAAACACGAAGAGCGACTGCTGCCAGAAATGCGGCTACACCGGAGAAATCAGGATTGTGACCGACGGCCAGAACAAGCTCGTGTGGAAATGCCCGAACTGCGGCAACACCGACCAGTCCACGATGAACGTCGCTCGGAGGACGTGCGGCTATATCGGAACGCAGTACTGGAACCAGGGAAGGACGCAGGAAATCAAGGAAAGAGTCCTGCACCTGTAGGAAAAGGAAAACGGAAAGCGGAAAACTGAAAATAAAAAAGTTGGATGCTTTCCGTTTTTTTTGACGGCGGAGATAATTTATGCGTAAAAATATCAGTTTGAATAATTTTACACTGAACGAAATGTTCGTCTACATGAAAAATGGCGAAAAAGGACTTTAGGAAGTTCTTGATGCATACCCAATCGGATATGTAAGCCACAGAAAAGACGGTGAATATATTAAAATTCGCCAAGGTTCAGGCGGCTGGATAAAACTTGAAGGCAGTGAAAACGAAAATTTTGAGTACAGTAAGGGCACGTACTTCATCGCAAAGGCGGACACTCCGGTTCTTGTTGATGGAAGTTATGATGAAGGCTGGTTTTTGCAAAAGGACGGTGAAGTCACAGATATACAGCATTTTGCAAAAGGGAGCTCCATCAGAGTTGTAAATTTTCTGCGAGAAAAATTTGAGAAAATGTACGGCAAAAAAACAAAAGTCGATGACTGGACGAAATCAAAAGGGCTCGGATTTATAACAGACGGAACGGAAACGCGTTTTGTCGAATTGCATTGGTACGATGTGAAAAACTTCGGAAGATTTGAAATAAAAGAAAAATGGGAGGAAAACTAAACATGAATGTAAGAACAAGACCAACAAAACCAGATCCAATGATAACTAAAAAGGTAAACTACAAAGTGCGATACATAGGTGAAATGACATTAAGTCTTACCCCCGGCGGAATCTATCAATGTGTCGCCGAGATTACGGAGCCGGCACTAAAAGGCTATTTAGGAGTAATCGATGAGAGCGGGGACTCGTACGTCTATTCTCCAAAGCTCTTTGTAAAAGTTGAATAGTAAAAAGCGGAAAGCGGAAAACTGAAAATAAAAAGGTTGGATGCTTTCCGTTTTTTTGACGGCGGAGATAATTTACGCGTAAAAATATCAGACGGAAACACGTTTTGTCGAATTGCATTGGTACTATGTGAAAAACTTCGGAAAATTTGAAATAAAAGAAAAATGGGAGGAAGACTAAACATGAATGTAAGAACAAGACCAACAAAACCAGATCCAATGATAACTAAAAAGGTAAACTACAAAGTGCGATACATAGGTGAAATGACATTAAGTCTTACCCCCGGCGGAATCTATCAATGTATCGGAGAAATTATCGAGCCACCACAAAAAGGCTATTTAGGAGTAATCGATGAGAGCGGGGACTCGTACGTCTATTCTCCAAAGCTCTTTGTAAAAGTTGAATAGTAAAAAGCGGAAAGCGGAAAACTGAAAATAAAAAGGTTGGATGCTTTCCGTTTTTTTGTGCCGTTTTTCTGCATGTTTTTCGATTTTTTGTCCGATTCTGTTGACTATTTTTTGAAAAACTTGTAAAACTCTTCGCATGACAAAGGTGTCAGAGGCAAACGCTTCGCAGTGGTATGTCCACGGAGTTTTTGCCTAAGGCATTTTTGTCTTTTTTTTTGCCTGCATGGGATACCTGCCGGCAAAAAATATGAAATTCTGCTTCCTGCGTCCGATGGGCGAGGGGCAAAAGGGGTTACGCTGTATGGCTATCAAAGAATTCAATGTGAAGAACGCGTACTGCAAGCGCGTGTGGGATGAGTTGAAGACTCGTTATGCCGACCAGGAGCACTTCCTCCAGGCCGCAGGTCTCGTTCTTGAGACTCTTTCGCCTGTCGTGGACACGATGCCCGAGCTTGAGGCGACCGCTGTTCTTGAGCGCTTCGTCGAGCCGGAAAGAATCATTATGTTCCGCGTTCCTTGGACAGATGACGCCGGAAAGCCCCACGTGAACCGCGGATTCCGCGTTCAGTTCAACAGCGCAATCGGACCGTACAAAGGCGGTCTCCGCTTCTCTCCCGAGGTCGGTCTCGACGTCCTCAAGTTCCTCGGTTTCGAGCAGGTTCTCAAGAACTCCCTCACAACGCTCCCGATGGGCGGCGGAAAGGGCGGTTCTGATTTCGACGGACACGGAAAATCTGACGCCGAAATCATGCGCTTCTGCCAGAGTTTCATCACCGAGCTTTACAGGCACATCGGAGCCGACACGGACGTTCCCGCTGGCGACAAGGGCGTCGGCGGAAAGGAAGTCGCCTACATGTTCGGCCAGTACAAGAGGATTACGAACCAGTTCACGGGCGTTTTGACTGGAAAGGGTCTCGACTTCGGCGGTTCTTTGATTCGCCCGGAGGCGACCGGATACGGACTCATCTACTTCGCGGAGTGCATGCTCAAGGCTGCCGGAACCGATTTCAAGGGCAAGGTCTGCTCAATCTCCGGTGACGGAAACGTCGCGCAGTACGCCTGCGAGAAAATCACGCAGCTCGGCGGAAAAGTCGTCACATTGTCTGACTCAACAGGATACATCCTCGACGAGGACGGAATCGACGCGGAGAAGCTCGCCTACGTCATGGAATTCCGCGGACGCAAGGAAAAGATTGACGCTTACGTCAAGAAGTTCCCCAAGGCGAAGTTCTTCAAGGGCGAGAAGCCGTGGGGCGTGAAGGTCGACTGCGCGTTCCCGTGCGCGACTCAGGACGAAATCTACATGGAAGACGCGCAGAAGCTCGTCGCGAACGGCGTGAAGCTCGTCGCGGAGGGCGCGAACATGCCGACCCGTGCCGACGCAATCGCGTTCCTCCAGCAGAACGGCGTTCTCTTCGCTCCTGGAAAGGCGTCAAACGCCGGCGGTGTCGCGGTTTCCGGCCTCGAGATGTCTCAGAACTCAGAGCGCCTCTCATGGACGCGCGAGGAAGTTGACGCGAAGCTCAAGCAGATTATGACGAACATCCACGACAACGCGTTCGAGACTGCGAAGAAATACGCTCCCTCGAAGACGGTGGACTATGTTTCCGGCGCGAACATCTACGGCTTCCTCAAAGTCGCCCGCGCTATGATGGCTCAGGGATTGGTCTAAGCCAATGTGACCACGAGAATTCGCGAAGCGGATTCTCGCAGAACTTCGCACAAGCGAAGTTCCTGGCTCAGGGATTGGTCTGATATGAATCTTTCTGGTGGCTGAGCGCAGTCGAAGCCGCCATGACAACCCGCTTGATTTTTGCGAATCTTGCGGGCTTTTTTTTTGCCCTTCCGGTTTTGCTGTGCGCGTTTTGTCGCTTTGCATCTGCGTTTCGGAAAATATGGTTCGGTGCGGCAAAAAAAATCCTTCGGAACTGTTTTCCGAAGGATTCCTGTCATTCTGCTACGTTAGTCCTTTATTTTGCAAAATTAAAAAATCTGAGGAACGTTTTTTCGTCTCGAAACCGGCATCATCATAGAATTTTCACGGGGGATTGAGAGGCGTGCCGTTCTGCGTGCGGCAGCCGTGTTCAGTGATTTCAGAAACGGGGACGTCTTTTTCCGTATGTAAAATTTTCTTTACAAAGCGGCTGTTTCGTTGTGGGGCTGGGCGGGCTTCATATATAATCGCGTTATCTGAAGCGGCAACGAAGTTATCGGACATGTATTGCCGCGGAACCGGTGTTGCAGATGAAAAAACGATTTTTGCCCGTTCTGCTTTCCGTTCTCGTCCTGCTCTTCCCGCATTACGGGATGACTGTGCGTACGGCAGTGTTCTCTCCGGCGGGCGGCGGGCTGAAAATCGTCGAGGAACGTTCGTCAGCGCACGAAATGCTTCCCATGCAGGTGAGTGAGCCTGGTTCGCCCCATCTTCGCTCGGGGGTCTCCCACCGGAAATCCTTTCCGGAAGGAAAAAACTCCGCGTGGGATTTCTGGCGGAGCGATTCCGTTCCGTTCCGTTCGGTGCCTCTTTCTCGCGATGCGCGCGTGCTGTTCTCTTCGAGTGTCCTTCTCCTTCCGAAACCGATTCTCGTCTTGATTTTCCTCCAGACCGTTTTCTGAAAAGTCCTTTCCCAAACTGAACGGCTTTGTCCTTCTTGACGGAGCCGGAAAAAATGCCGCAATCGCGCGGCACTGATGATTTTCTCGTTTATGGAGCCTATATGGTTAGTTTTGTGACGATTGCAGTCATTTTTGTCGTCGTGACAGGCTGCTGCATCATCTTTTTCAAATAGGGGAATGATATGCTTGAGATTTTTTCGAATCTTGTTATGGTCGCCGGATGCTCGGTCGTTTTTTCGTTCATCTTTTCTGCCGTCGGGGTCGCAATCGACAATCTGGGCGAGCAGTGCGTTTCGATGATTGATAGAAGGCGCACAATACATAGATGACGGCTTTGCGCGGAAAAGATGCTGCTTCCCCGCACGGCGGGCGCTTTCTTTTCCGCGCATCTTTTTGGAAGAACATCGCGGCGGATTTCGGTACAATGTCGCCATGAACATTTACATCACGCGCCACGGGCAGACCGACTGGAACACCGTCTGGAAGCTTCAGGGGCGCACAGACATCGCATTGAACGCAACGGGAATCGAGCAGGCGCGGAAGACGGGCGAGGGGCTGCGGAGAGCGGGGATATCGTTCGACATTGTGTATTCAAGCCCGCTCAAGCGCGCGCTGGCGACGGCGGAGATTATGAGCGGCTTTCCGCGCGGCGCGATAAGGACGGACGAGCGCATAATAGAATTGTCGTTCGGGAGCGCGGAGGGAACGACGCCCGAGGACAGAAAACGCAGGAAGGAGCTTTCATGGTTCAATGATTTTTTCGACGCGCCGGAAAAATACGAGCCGCGCGACGGTGCCGAGCCGTTCTCGTCGTCTCTTTCCCGCACCGCCGATTTCTGGGAGAACGAAATCCGCGCGCTTGAGGGAAAAGCCGGGAACGTTCTGGTCGTCACGCACGGTGGCGCGCTCCAGTCCCTCCTCCTGCATATCGACAAGCGGAGCCTCCGCGACTACTGGAAGGTCAGCTTCCAGAACTGCGCGATGAACCTGGTAACGCTCGAGCGCGGGGTGTTCCGCCTTGAGTGGACGAGCCGCCTTTTTGAGTAGCCGCATGTTCCGTACGTTTGACAACTGGTGCTTTTCGAAATATAGTCACTTCCATGGATGCTTCTTATTTTTGGAACGGCGTCGCCATCGCCTTGTCGGAAAAGGACCGGTGCGCGTCGTGGCTTTGCAAGGAGGCGGGGCTTTCTCTCCGCACTATGAAAAACCGGATGAAAAAAGGCATTCAGCCGCGGCTTGACGAGGCGGTGCGCATTTCCGAGGCGCTCGCTCTCCCGCTTGAGTCGCTCTGCCGCGCACCCGGAAGCTGCACGGGTATGCCGAGGTCGAAGCCGAAGGAATTTTACGACGGCGGCTTCAAAGTTCCCGTCTACGAGCAGCTTTTTTCCGCGGGGCACGGGCAGTTCCTCGCGGACGAGGAGGAGATCGCGGGATACATCGCGGCGCCCGATAATCTCAGGAGGTTCGACGGGCATCTCGCGGCGACATTCGTGCGCGGGGATTCGATGGAGCCGACGCTTTTCAGCGGCGACACGATAATATGCGACAATCTCGGTTATGACGGCGACGAGGGAATCTACCTGATTCATTACAAGGGAATGGGATTCGTCAAGCGCCTGAAGAGAAGCGGCGGCGGCATTTCGATTATCTCCGACAACCCCGCCTACGAGCCGATGTTCGAGCGGGGGACGAGCGAGGATTTCCGCGTCGTCGGGAAAGTCCGGCACGTCGTCCACTAATAGGGTTTTGCGCCGTGAACGCTATTTTTTCCGTTCATGGCTTTTTTTTTGCCCGCGCATTCCTGACGAACCTTATAAAAAAAATGTTAGATTTAAATGCGAAAGTGACTTAAACTTGTATTGATTTTATTTTAAAAATATGTGAGTAAGGATGGTAGTGATGGAAAAAAAGAAAAAGCACATATCGCTTATGATGGAGGTACTTATAGGGAATGTCGGCTCGATGCTGATTGTGGCCGTTTTTCTTTGTATTTCCTGCCTGTTTGTCATGTTCAAGAACATCGACAAGGCGACCTTGAATTTAATCAATCTTACGATGGACAAGCTCAACAATGAGATTTCGGGAATCCTCGGGGATTACAACGATATCGTCGTGAACTTGTCGAACGCGCTTTCTCCGATATGCGATGACAAGGATTCGATGGAGCGCATCGTGAAAAGCATGGGCCGGAACCTTTCCGGCGATTATCTTCTTTATTATTCGACGGCGGAGCAGATTTGGGACGGCGGGTTCCTGATTTCGAATTCGGGATGGACTCCGCCAGATGATTTCGACATGAAGTCGCGCCAATGGCACAAGAACGCGCTTTCCGGAACTTCTGGCGTCTGCTATACGGAGCCGTTCAAGGACGCGAACACGGGAAAGACAATCGTCACGATAAGCTGCAAGGTCGTTGACGGCGGCGGAAAGACGGTTGGCGTCTCGGGGTTCGACGTCGTGCTCGACGCGCTTTCCGAGGCCGTTCGGAACATAACAATTTCCAAAAGCAGCAAAATATATCTCGTGCTGAATGACGGCCGTTTCCTCACGAACCCGGACGCGGGCGCGATAATGTCGGAGAACTACCTCGATTCCGTCTCGTTCCGGTCGTACGCGAAAAATTCGTATCTCGACGGGAATGCGAAGGCGTTTATCGAGAGAGGCTCGTTCTACGGCGTCCATAAAATAAGCGGCACGGACTGGTTCATCGTCGTGGATGGCGACGTCTCCGATTTTTCCGAGGAGACGGTCGCGTACGTGCTGATGCTTCTAGTGGCGCTCGCCGCGATAATGTTCGTCATGATTCTGGTTGACGTCGTTTTTTCGAACAGGGTCTCGAAATGTTTCAAGTACATCGCTTCCGGCTGCGATTTGATTGCGCACGGCGATTTCTCTCGGAAATATCCCGATTTCGTCACCGTCGAGGCGTCCGTCCTTTCGCGCGGGTTCAACATGTTCTCCGAGCGGCTTCAGGACATAATCGGAAGCATGAAGCAGTCCCAATCCTCGCTCGGACAGGCGGGCGAATCCCTCAAGAACGGGACGTGCGATACGGAGAAGGCGATTTCCCGCATCACGGAAAGCACCAGCCACATGGGGGAAATTCTCCGCACGCAGAACAGCAGCGTCGAGCAGACTGCGGGAAGCGTGTCGAAGATAATCTCGGAAATCTCGTCGCTTGAGCGGCTCGTCGGTGAGCAGGCGCAGTTCGTTCAGGGGGCGTCGAGCGCGGTCGAGGAGATGATAGGGAATATCGGCGAGGTCAACAGGAACGTCGACAGGATGGCATCGTCGTTCGCCGTTCTCGAGTCCGACGCGGAAAGCGGGGCAAAGACGCAGGAGGAGCTTCAGCGGCAGATTGGCGAAATCGAGAGCCAGTCGCAGCTCCTCAGCGAGGCGAACACGGTGATTGCCTCGATTGCCGAGCAGACGAACCTTCTGGCGATGAACGCGGCAATCGAAGCTGCCCATGCGGGGGAGGCCGGAAAGGGATTCGCCGTTGTCGCCGATGAAATCAGGAAGCTTTCCGAAACATCTTCCACGCAGTCGAGGACAATCGGCGAGCAGCTCGGAAGCATTCAGGCGACAATCGGTACCGTCGTCGAGGCGACGCAGCGTGGTGTCCAGGGGTATACCCATCTCGCGAGCGAAATCCACTCGACAGGAAGCCTCGTCCACCAGATAAAGGCGGCGATGGAGGAGCAGGAATCCGGCTCTGCGCAGATTACGGGCGCGCTCCACGAGATGAACGAGAGCACCGTCAGCGTGCAGAATGCGTCCCGGAGCATGAACGAAAGCAGCCGTGTCATCAGCTCCGAGGTCGGGAACCTTCAGAATGAGACGCTCGTCATGAGCCAGGGAATGGAGGAGCTGAACGGGAGCGCGTCGACTATATCGGCGACGGGAAAAACGCTTTCGGAAATATCGTCCGTCGTCGAGGATTCGATTGCCGAAATCGGCCGGCAGATTGCGAAATTTCAGGGCTGATTGCCAAAAAGCCGGAAAAAAGGAACTGTCCCGCGCCGTCGTGCTTTTTGGGTGGGGGGAACGGGGACGCAAGCAGGGATGGAATGGGAATTCCATTTAGAGGCTTCCTTGCCCGCGCCTTCCGTTTTTCAGCATTCTGCGCGCGGCGACGGTTCCTACCATTGCTTTTTCAAAGCCCGCGCACTTTCCGCGCGAACATGCGGGCGATTTCCTTGGAGGATGTCTCGTTCGTCAGCGGGTTTTTGAACGACTGCGTGGCGAACAGGCTCGCCGACGACGCGTCCGCTATTGCCGAGAACGTCTTTTCGGCAGCGCCGCCCGCGCTCGATGCGAAAACGGCGACTTTCTTTTCCGAAAAATTTTTCCCAGCGAGGAACGTGTTTATCGGCGCGGCGGGTTTTCCTGCCCAGACCGGCGTCCCGATTACGATTGTGGAGTAGCCGGAAAGGTCGGGGATGGCGGTCTTGAGCTTCGGGCGCGCGTTCGATATCGCGTCCTTCCCGCCGTGGAAGAATTTGACAAGTCCCTTTTTCGGGTATTCCTTCTCCGTCTCTAGCCTGAGCAAATCCGCTTTCATTTCGTCGGCAATTTCCCTTGCCAGAAAATCGACATTGCCTTCGAGCGAGTAGTAAACGACGAGTGTGTCAGCCATTCGTTTCTCCTTTTTTTTCGGATTTTATCCATTTATGTTGCGTACAATATATTGCAAATCGATTTTTTTCAAGTGCAGTTTCCTTAAAAAAACGATTGGCGGTGCGGCACTTGATTTTCGTGCGGATATGCATCTATTATATTGTATCAAATATATTTTCCACGAACGCCATTGCTAGGAGGATTTCGATGATTATTGAAGGAATTGATTCGCCTGTAGATTTGAAGAAACTTGGTGAAAGGGAGCTTCCCTCGCTCGCGGATGAGATTCGGGTACTTCTCCTGAACAAATTGTCGGAGAAGGGCGGGCATTTCGGGCCGAATCTCGGAATGGTTGAGGCGACAATCGCCCTTCATTACGTTTTCGATTCTCCCTCCGACAAAATCGTTTTCGACGTCTCGCACCAGACATACACGCACAAGATGCTGACGGGCCGCGCGTTCGCGTGGCTTGATTCCGCGCGGTACGACGAGGTGACGGGGTTCACGAATCCCGCGGAAAGCGAGCACGACCAGTTCACCATCGGGCATACGTCTACGTCGATAAGCCTCGCGCTCGGAATCGCGAAGGCGCGCGATTTGCAGGGCGCGAAGGAGAACGTCATCGCCGTCATCGGCGACGGCTCGCTTTCGGGCGGCGAGGCGCTTGAGGGGCTGAGCGTTGCCGGCGAGATGGGCTCGAATTTCATAATCGTCGTGAACGACAACGACATGTCCATCGCGGAGAACCACGGCGGTTTGTACACGTCCCTGTCGAAGCTCCGCGCCACGGAGGGAAAATCCGCGGACAACATATTCAGCGCGATGGGGCTTGATTACGTTTTCGTGAAGGACGGGAACGATATTCCGTCGCTCCTCACTGCGTTCCGCTCCGTGAAGGATTCCTCAAAACCCGTCGTCGTCCATATCGTCACGCAGAAGGGAAAGGGATACAAGCTTGCCGAGGAGAACCGCGAGCCGTGGCATTACGCGCAGCCGTTCGACCTCGGGACGGGAAAGCCGAGACGCGTGGGCGGCGGGGAGAACTACGGGAACATCTCCGCCGAATTCCTGCTCGGAAAAATGAAGAATGACAGCCGCGTCGCCGTCATCACCGCGGGAACGCCGACGATTCTCGGGTTCGACAAAAAAAGGCGCGACGAGGCGGGAAGCCAGTTCATCGATGTCGGAATCGCGGAGGAGACTGCGACGGCTATGGCATCGGGAATGGCGCGCCGCGGCGGAAAGCCTGTCTTCGGCGTTTACGGGACGTTCTTCCAAAGATGCTACGATCAGGTTCAGCAGGATGTCTGCGTCAACGGAAGCGCGGCGACGTTCGTCGTGTGCGGCGCGAGCGTTTGGGGAATGAACGGCGTCACGCATATCGGCTGGTACGATATCCAGATGCTCAGCCATATCCCGAACCTCCTTTATCTTGCGCCGACGAGCGTGGAGGAATATCTTTCGATGCTCGACTGGAGCATAGAGCAGGACAAGCTTCCCGTCGCGATACGGCAGCCCTCGAACGGCGTCGTCCATTCTTCGCGCGCTGTAAGGAAGGACTACGGCGACCTTTCATACGATGTCGTCAAGCGCGGGAAGGACGTCGCAATCATCGCGCTCGGTGATTTTTTCCAGCTTGGGGAGAAGGCCGTCGAAAGCCTTTCTGCTTCAGGAATCGACGCGACGCTCGTGAATCCCGTCTCGGCATCCTGCATCGACGGTGAATGCCTGAAGGAGCTTGCAAAATCGCACCGCGTAATCGTCACGCTCGAGGACGGAATCCTTTCGGGCGGTTGGGGACAGACAATCGCGTCGTTCTTCGGTGCCGAAAGCGGCGTCAAGGTCATAAACCGTGGATACAAGAAGGAATTTCTTGACCGCTTCAAGGCGGACGACGTGCTTCTGGACAACCGCCTGACGCCGGAGCTCATTGCCTCTGACGCGGCCGCCGCGCTGTGACGGGCATTTTCAGCGCTGTCTGATTGCCAAAAAGAAAAACTCCCGCCGTCCGGATTTTCCGTTCGGCGGGAGTTTTTGTTATCTTGGCGGGAGTGCCTTATTCCTTTCCGTTCCAGCAGTACGTGCAGAGCTTGCAGTGGTCAAGCCCCGTGGAGTCGAGCATATCGTCAAGGCGGTGGAAGCGCAGCGTCGTGAAATGGAGCTGCTTCCGTATCTCCTCCTGCATCCTCGCGTATTCGGGCGTGTCGGGGTCGCAGTATTTTGCGAGGGTCTCCGCGCTTACGTCGTCGCCCTCGAACTGCCTGACAACCCGGCGGGCAATCAAATCCATCTCGCTTTTTGAGCGGCTGAAGTTGAGGTATTTGCATCCGAACATAATCGGCGGGCACGCCGGGCGGACATGCACCTCGCGCGCTCCCGACTGGTATAGGAAGTCTGTCGTCTCGCGCAGCTGCGTTCCGCGCACGATTGAGTCGTCGATGAGAAGTATGCTTTTCCCTTTGATGAGCTGCTGGACGGGGATGAGCTTCATGTGCGCGATGAGGTTCCGCTGGTCCTGGCTTGTCGGCATGAACGAGCGCGGCCATGTCGGCGTGTATTTGATGAACGGGCGCGTGAACGGGATTCCCGCCTCGTTCGCGTATCCGACGGCGTGCGCCGTTCCCGAATCGGGGACGCCCGCGGCGCAGTCCGGGTGGATATTGTCGTCCATGTCCCTCTTCGCGAGGAATTTTCCGCAGTTGTATCTCATCGCCTCGACGTTCACGCCCTCGTAGCATGCCGTCGGGTAGCCGTAGTAAATCCAAAGGAACGTGCAGATTTTCATGTCCTTTTGCGGCTGCTGGAGAATCTCGTATCTGTCGGCAGTGACGTAGACAATTTCGGCGGGACCGAGCTCGTGCAAATCCTTGTATCCCAGATTTATGTACGCGAAGCTCTCGAACGAAAGGCAGTGCGCGAGAATCGAGCCCTGCGCGTCCTTCTTTATACCGATTTGCAGCGGCGTCCTTCCCATTTTGTCTCGCGCGCCGTAAATTCCGTCGGCGGTCGCGACGAGCATCGTTATGGAGCCTTCGATTTTCGACTGGACGTACTGGATTCCCTCGAGAATCGTGTTCTGCGTGTTTATGAGGGCAAGGATGAGCTCCGTCTGGTTGATTTCGCCGCCGCTCATCTCGATGAAAAGTCCGCCGTTCTCCATCAGCTCCTTTACGAGCGCGTCCTTGTTCGTCACGATTCCGACTGTCGTCAGCGCGAAAACGCCCAGATGCGAGCGGGCGAGAAGCGGCTGCGGCTCGTAATCCGAAATGCACCCGATTCCGAGGTGCCCCTTCATCTCCTCGATGTCGTTCTCGAATTTCGTGCGGAACGGCGAGTTCTGGATGTTGTGGATTGCGCGCTGGAATTTGCCGTCCTCGCGGTAAACGGCAAGCCCTCCGCGCCTCGTTCCCAGATGCGAGTGATAGTCAACGCCGAAAAACAAATCCAGCGAACAGTTGTCCTTTGAGACGACTCCGAAAATTCCGCCCATATGTTGCCCCTGAAAGAAGAATCCCGGAACTGCTGCATCCCGGGGTTCCGAATTTTGATTTGACCTGCCCGAAGAATTGAATTCCGCGCTGCCCGTCGGAACAAATCCTAGCCGAAATCGGGCGTTTTTTCTACGTTTCTCCCGGCGGTGGAAAAAACGCGCGTCGGGTAATAAAATTGGCGCATGGAAAACAAGAAAAAGAAATCCGACATAACCGACTACATGAAATGGCGCGGCGACATCCCGTTCTCCGCAAGCCCCTTCAACGAAATCGACGCGCTGATTTTCTGCCAGCTTTCGTATGCGGACATCTCGCGGATTGCCGGAAGCGGTTTTTCCGGCGGGAAGCGTCTTTCCGAAATAGCCGCCGCGTTCGAGACCGCGCCCGATGCCGATGAGCGGCGCGATTTGGGAGTTCTTCTCGACCCGCGGACGAGCGACCTTCTCGTCGATGCGGGAAAATCCGCGCGGTTCGGGGGCGCTGTCGTGCGGGCGTTCGTCGATGAGTACGACGAGAAAAGGGAAGTGCAGTTCTCCGCGGTGACGTTCAGCCTTGACGGGGAGGGGACGTTCGTCGCGTTCCGCGGCACCGACGACACGATTGTCGGCTGGAAGGAGGATTTCAACCTCGCGTTCATGGAAAGCGTTCCCGCGCAGGATTCCGCGCTCCGCTATCTTTCCCGCGCGATGGCGGAGACAGAGGGAGCAGTCCGCGTCGGCGGGCACTCGAAAGGCGGGAACCTCGCGATTTATTCCGCCGCCCACCTTCCCGAAATGGAAAAGGCGCGGATTGCCGAAATCTTCAATTTTGACGGCCCCGGTTTCCGCGAGTCCGACCTTGCGAGCGAGGAATTCGCTTCGATAAAGGAAAAAATCCGCTCGTTCTTCCCGCAGTTCTCGATTGTCGGGATGCTGTTCCACCACTTCGGCGGATATTCCGTCGTCGAAAGCGACGAGAAATTCATCATGCAGCACAATCCGTTCTCGTGGGCAGCCGGCCCGCACTCGTTCGTCAGGAAGAATTCGCTCGACGAGGGCAGCGAGGTTTTCTTCCGCGGCTTCAACCGCTGGTTCGCGGCTCTTTCGGAAAATCAGCGGAAGCAGTTCGTCGAGACGCTTTTTGGCGTGATAGAGTCGTCCGGCGCAAAGACGAACACCGAGCTTTCGAAAGACGCAATCAAAAACGCCGCGACCATCGTCCGCTCTTTCTCCGCCCTCGATCCCGAAATAAGGGACGAGTCCGCGCGCCTCATCCGCGCCTTCGTAAAAATAATCAGCTCCGAAGCCGGCACCTCAATCCTCCAGCTCCTCCCGTCCATCCGAACTTAGAACGGAAAAAAGAATGCAACCGCCCCCGCGCACCGTCGAACGATTGCCCCTGCCAAGCCGAACTTAGAACGAGAAAAAGAATGCAACCGCCCACTGGGCACGGAAGGTGCGCCCCCGCGCACCGTCGAACGATTGCCACTGCCAAGCCGAACTTGGAACGAGAAAAAGAATGCAACCGCCCCTCGGGCACGGAAGGTGCGCCCCCGCGCACCGTCGCACGATTGCTCCGACCAAGCCGAACTTAGAACGGAAAAAAGAATGCAACCGCCCACTGGGCACGGAAGGTGCGCCCCCGCGCACCGTCGAACGATTGCTCCGACCAAACCGAACTTGGAACGAGAAAAAGAATGCAACCGCCCACTGGGCACGGAAGGTGCGCCCCCGCGCACCGGCGAACGATTGCTCCGACCAAGCCGAACTTGGAACGAGAAAAAGAATGCAATCGCTTGTTGAACGCCTTTTGTTTGGGTAGAATGGCGGTCATGAATGCAATAATTACGGTCGTCGGAAGCGACAAAGTGGGAATCATAGCGGAGGTCAGCGCGCTGCTCGCCTCTCACAAAATCAATATAGCGGACATCACGCAGACAATCCTATCGGGGAATTTCGTCATGATGATGATGGTCAGCTTCGACAATGCGGACATTACGATTGATGCGCTTCGCACAATCCTCGCCGAGACGAGCGGAAAACTCGGCGTGGAGATAAACATCATGTCGGAGAAAGTCTTCACGTCCATGCACAGAATCTGAATGCCGCCAGAAATCCCGGGGAATTTCCTTCCGGGATTTTTTTATGCGGAAAGCGATTTTTTGTCGGACAGATTAAACCTGTTCGATAACGTGCAGACAGCAATTTTTGAACATCGCATTTTAAGGTAGCCTGCTCGGAAAATTCAGATTCAGAACAGGTTTATTATTCTCGCGCTTCGTTTTCCTGATGAACCAAATCGCGACGATTCCCGACGTGATTCCGACAAGCCCGTTCGACACGAGCATCGCGATTCCGACGGCGGGAATTCCTATGTCCGTGAAGCGGAGGAGGAGGAACAGCGGCGGAATGCGGTAGACGAACAGCCGCACGAGGTTTATCACCATCGATATGCGCGTTTTTCCGAACCCGTAGAGAAGCCCCATCACCGAGGCGTTTATCGAGACGAGGACGGAATCCCAGCATTCGTATGTGTAAATCGCGTCGATTTCCCGCGCGAACGAAGCGTCCCCTCGGGCGAACATCAGGATGATGCTGTCCTTGAAGACGAGCATTGCGGCGAAGAAGAGCGACGCGATTCCTATGTTTATGACGAGCGTCCTGTAGAAGATGCCGAGCGCGCGGGAAAGGTTCTTGTTCCCGAGGTTCTGGCTGATGAGGCTCGTCTCCGCTTCCTGGAATCCTGCCGGCGGGTTCGTGGAGAAGCCCCCGAGCCTGTTCGACACGCCGAGCGCGCCGACGACTGTCGTTCCCATGCCCGCGCACATGGAATTCACAATCACCTTTCCGAACGCGAAGATGAATTTCTCGAGGAAGACGGGAATGCTGATGGTGGCGAGCGGAAGCAGGAACGTTTTTCTGAACGAGCAGCAGCGCGCGCTTATCCTGAAAGGGTTTTTCCGCGAGGTTAGGTTCAGCACCGCGATTGATGTCAGAGACGCCTGCGCGACCATCGTCGCGACGGGAAGAAGAAGCATCGCCGTGTCCGCCGTGACGATTCCCGATTTCATCAGCCGGATTGCCAGCGCGTTCAGCACGGTCTTTGCGACCATGACGAGGATGTTGCACCACATTATCGTCTTCGTGTTGCCGCGCGATTTTTCCGTGGCGAGGTATATCGTGTTGACGAACTGGAAGAGAATCGCCGTTATCGCAATCATGAAATAGATTGTTCCCTGCCCCAAAAGCTCTTCCGGCATCCGGAGCAGAACAAGGAACGGGCGCGCGAACGGAAGCGCGACAAGAAGTATCGCGGCGGCAATCGCGATTGCGGAAAAGAAGAGCGTGCTTATCTGCTCGCGCACTTTCTCCATGTCGCCGCTGCCGTAGCTCCTCGAAATCAGTATCGAGCCGCCCACAGAAAGCCCCGAGCCGACCGCGAACAGCATCGTCTCAATCTGCGATATGAACGAGACCGTGCTGACGACGCCTGCGCCCATGTTCGCCGCGATGAGCGTGTCGACGAGCTGGAAAACCTGATGAAGGCTGTTGTAGAACACGAGCGGAAGCGCGATGACGAAAATCGTCGGCACCTCCGCGCCCTCTAGAATCATCTTCCTGCGCTTTTTTTCCTTCTCGCCGAGGACGATTCCGCCCTGCGCCTCTTTTTCCGAATCCATCCGTTTCATGGCGACATTCTAGAGTACGGTTTTTGAAAAATCTGTACGGTTATTGCTGAATTTTGCTTTTTTTGTGCGTATTTTGCTGTTGTCATTCGGCTGCGTCCGTATACTATTGGTGCCGTTCCGGAGGTTTTTATGCAGAACATGCGCGCGGAGCCTGACGACTACAGGCTCACTTCGACAGGATGCGGATTCTCGCTCATAAAAAAATCGCACGCGATAACGAACCCCACGCGCCATTTCCACCCGTGGTGGGAAATCCTCTACATCGAAAGCGGGGAGCGGACGTTCTTCTACGCGAACAGGACGCTCCACATCACGGCGGGGACGTTCATCTGCATCGCCCCGGGAATCCTCCATCGCGCGGTGAATCCCGAGGGCGAGGTCTGCAACCTGTACAACGTGTATTTCGCCGACGACAACCTTCCCCTGAGCGGAGAGAGCCCGCGCTTCAAATTCATCGCGCCGCTTCTCAAAAATTGCGACCCTTGCATCGCGCTCCTTCCGGACGTGCAGTCGGAGATAACGGCGCTTTTCTCGAAGATGGGAAGGGAAATCCTTTCTGCGCAGGACGGATGGAAGAACATGGTCTGGGCGTACCTTTCCGAGATTCTCGTCACGGTCTCGCGCCAGAAAGCGTCCGCCGGGGTTGCGGTGCAGCCCACCGCCGAGATGAACGGGCACATCGCCGCCGTAATCGACTACCTGAACGTCAATTATTCGGGAAGCGTCAGCTTGGCGTACGTCGCGGACATGTTCGGGCTGAGCCGGAGTCATCTGAGCCGCTCGTTCAAGGAGGCGACGCATTTCGGGTTCGTCGAGTACGTCAACAGCCTCAGGATTACGAAAGCGTGCCGCCTTCTTTCCGACGGGAGCCGCTCCGTCCTCGACATCGCGATGGAATGCGGGTTCGGCTCGCTCACGCAGTTCGGCAGGTGCTTCCGCGCACTCACGGGGACGAATCCTCTCGAATACAGGAAGCGGCGGACGAAAGCGCTTTAGTATTCCGGAAAAAGGCTCAGGGTCGGCATGTTTGGCGAAGCTGTGATATAATCAGATTCTGTTTCGCGTGCCCGCAGGAAGAATTTTCTCCCGCGCGCGATTTTATCGGTGTGAATCTCCGGGAGCGTTTGTCTTTGGGGATTATTTTTGTTTTTTAGGAGAGACGTATGGATTCAATCGACAATGAAATCGACCCGACAATCGCGGCAATGCTTGCGGATGTGAACGACTCCAAGCCGGGAGCATCGTCGGGATTCGGTGACGATGCTTTCGGTTTTTCGGATTCCGACTTCGGTGCGGACGACGACGGCAGGGTATTCGACGGAAATCCAGAAAGAGAGCCATACAAAGTTGACATGAGGCGCGAGCGAATCCTTGAGGTGAAGAAATTCTTCGACGAGGAGCCGTCCCATTATTTTGACGACAAAAGCTACGAGAACGGGAGCTACTACAGGAGCGCGCTTGAGGGCGAAGGACAGCAGGGCGCCCGCGTCAACCAGCTCCTGAAAAAATATCTCACCACTCAGGACCCGAAGGAGCGCGCGCAGTACAGGATGCAGATTGTCAACGCATGGTGGGAGCTTTTGCGCGTCATGTCGCCGAAAGTAATCGACAAGCGGCTTCCCATGGCGAAGCGCTTCCTCATCCGTTTTGGCGTCGTCCTTCCGTCGCTCTTCACGCCCGAGCAGAAGGCGATGTTCTCGAAGGTGCCGTTCAAGAACGAGATTGGCGAGCCGATTTACTATCTCGACGAGTGGCTTGAGGAAGTCGCGAAGAACCACATCGCGCCTTCGGCGACTGACGAGAAGCACATCAGGGTTTCCGCGGGTGCGGACGGCGAGCATCAGAAGCTGCTCCAGCTCAAGGCGAAGAACGACGGGCGCATTCAGGCGGCTGAGGGATTCGCGAACGCGAAGCAGGCTGAGCGTCAGGGGATGGAGCTCGAGCTCAAGAACAGAATCGAGACGTTGTGCGAGCACGAGCGCGTCATCGGTCTTGACGGCGGGCTGAAGCAGGCGTACACGGAGTCGCAGAAAGGGCTTTTTGCCGACATATTCGAGCGGCTGCGCGCATTGCAGAAAATCGACAAGGACATTTCGACGTATCTGAAGGAGCTTGAGGAGGCGCGCGAAATCGGAATCTCGCTCGAGCAGAAACTCAGCGACCAGGGAATCGTGGACGAGAGCATAGACAGCTCGCTCATCGACGACGAATTCGGCACGATACGGCAGATGGCGAAGATGTCCTGCGGAAAGCGCGGAAACCCGTTCCCCGTTTTCACCCGCGAATTCTTCCATTGCCCGCCGCACGGCGTCGCGTTCCGCGAGGAAGTCGCGAACATCCTGCGCTGGGTCGAGATGAACGACCGCTCCGTCTTCAGGAAAAAGTCGAAGGGAATGATAAACCGCATACTCCCGTTCGTCCTGTGCATCCCGACATATGGCGATTTCGGTTTCTGCTGGCAGCCGTTCGACAGGCTCAACCGCTCATCAAGCCGCGGACGCCTCATAATCCCGATGTATCCCAAAAACCTCAAGGTCTCAATCCTCATGGCGGTCGCCGATTACCGCTGGCAGTACGCGAAGGAGAAGGCTGTCGACTGGACCGACCCCGAGGACGGAATCACCGGTCAGTATTACCAGTACATCGAGTCGAAGAAGATTAAGGGCGACCTCAAATCATACTTCATCGCCGACTACGTCACGTGGATGACGAAGGAAATCGAGGGAACGCAGGTGATGGAGAAGGAGCTTCGCGGCATATTCTGGAGAAGCATCCCGTTCAGCAAGGAGCGCCGCGAGATGCTGAGCAAGCGCAGCATGGTCTACCTCGACCTGTTCAGGAAGGATTCCGTCAGAATCGGAACGTTCACGAAGGACGAGCTGAAGGAATACAACAAGGTAAACGAGCCGTACGATTCGCTCCGCTTCCCCGGAATCGGCGATGATTGACGGGACATTCCCCGGTTTTTGAGGTTTGACTCACGCCGGGGATTTTTTTGGGGGAAACGCCCGTCCATGCGCCAAAACTGCTTTTTCCGTTCCGCCACCCGAACGGGGAATGGCAGATTAAACCTGTTCGGAAAACTCGCTTTGCTGTTCCGCATGAAAAATAATGCAGCCGTTTTTACGGACAAAGCCGAACATTACGAGAACGACGACGAGCGTATGGAGACTTCGCCCGAATGCAGGCATTTCGTCCCGCCGTTTTCCGCCTCGACGACAAGCTCCGCCTCGTCGGATATTCCGATGACTTTCGCGCCGTACGTCTCGCCCGTCATTCCCGCGGCGGGGTTCACGGTCACGGTCCTTCCGATGAGCATCGATTTTTCCTTGTACGATTCCATCATCGCCTTTTTCGCGTCCGAACCGTTGTTTTCCATCGCGTCGTACAGCGAGAGCAGGTTTGCCGCGGTCCGCGCGACGATTTCGTTGCGGGACACGCCTTTTTTCGCGCCGTCACCGAGAATGTCCTCGACGCTTCCCGCGATTTCCCCGAGCGCGCCGGGAAACTCGCCCTTCCTGACGTTTATTCCGATGCCGATTATCGCCGCCTCGACCGTTCCCGTCTCGAAATTCGCGATTCCTTCCGTAAGAATTCCGCATACCTTCTTGAATTTTCCGTTCCCGACTTCGAGGAGGATGTCGTTCACCCATTTGATGCGGCAGTTCGTCCCGTAGATTTCGTCGAGCGCGCGGGAAACTGCGACTGCCGCCGCCGCCGTGAGCATCGCGGGATTCGTCACGCCGTTTTTGGGGGAATGGATGAGCGAGAAATAGATTCCGGAATTCGCCTTCGAGACGAATTCCCTTCCCATGCGCCCGCGTCCCGCCGTCTGCTCCCCGCTGACAATCAGCTGCCTGTTGAGCTTCTTTCCGCCCTCGGTGAGAGAGCCGTCCGCGTTCCTGAACGAGCCTGCCTCCGCGCAGAGCCGTTTCGCCTCCGTGTTCGTCGAGTCGATTGTGTCGTGCGCCATGACGGGCGGAATCGTGCAGCCGAGCGACTGTGCGATGCGTCCGATTTCTTCGCCGGAAACATCATCCGGCATGTGCGAAATCATATATCCCTTGTTCTTCACCGCATCGATGAAGTACCCCGCATTCCTGAGCGATTCGATTGCCTTGTGGACAGCCGCCCGCGATATTCCGCATTCCTGCGCCATAAGCTCGCCGGAAACGAATTCGCCTTTTCCCATCATTTCAAGAATCTTCTCTTTTGTCGTCATGCGCGGGATTTTAAAACACAAACACATTTTTCGCCATAGCGCGTGACGGGGGCGTTTTTTCGTCATCGCCTTTTTGAAAACGACGCTCAACGTTTTGTTGATGGATTTGGGGCTGTCGTGCGGGTAGAATGGGCAGAAGAGGTACAATCTAATGAAATATCAGAAACTTTTTGAGCCTATAAAAATCGGCAAACTTGAAATCAAGAACCGCTACGCAATGGCACCGATGGGACCGCTCGGTCTTGGAGACTGCGAGGGCGGCTGGAATGACCGCGGAATAGATTACTACACACGCCGCGCCCAGGGCGGAATCGGTCTTATCATAACAGGCGTTACGTTCTCGGACACGGAGGTTGAGAAGCCTTCGTTCCCGAACACGCCGAATTCAACGTACAATCCTGTTCAGTTCGTGCGCACGAGCCGCGAGATGACTGAAAAAGTTCACGCTTACGGCGCAAAGATTTTCTTGCAGATGAGCGGCGGATTCGGACGCGTTACGATTCCTACAAACCTCGGAGAATTTCCGCCGGTTTCAGCATCTGCAATTCCGCACAGATGGCTCGACAAAACGTGCCGTCCGCTCACCGTCGAAGAAATCCACGGAATCGTAAAAAGCTTCGGAAAAGGCGCGTTCAACGCAAAACGGGCTGGCTTTGACGGAGTGGAGATTCACGCTGTTCACGAAGGATATTTGATTGACCAGTTCGCAATCTCGTTCTTCAACCAGAGAAATGACGAATACGGCGGAAGCCTTGAAAACCGATTGCGTTTTGCCCGCGAAATCCGCGAGGAAATTGCGCGCACGTGCGGTCCTGACTTTCCGGTCGCGCTCCGGTTCTCCCTCAAATCGATGATTAAGGACTGGCGCGAAGGCGCTCTTCCGGGCGAGAAATTTGAAGAGAAAGGCCGCGACATTGCAGAAGGAATTGAGGCCGCAAAACTTCTCGAACAGTACGGATACGACGCTCTTGACGTTGATGCCGGAACATACGACGCCTGGTGGTGGAATCATCCGCCGATGTACATGGAAAAGGCTCCGTACAAGGAATTTGCGAGAATCACAAAAGAGAACGTCAAGATTCCTGTAATCATGGCAGGCCGCGTTGACAATCCGGACACGGCACTCGGCTGCCTCGAAAAAGATGTTTGCGACATGATTTCGCTCGGTCGCCCGACTCTCGCAGACCCGGACATTGTAAACAAAATCCGAAGGAACAACTTGAGCCAGATTCGTCCGTGCATTTCTTGCCAGGAAGGCTGTATGGGACGAATCCAGACGTATTCCCTCATCAACTGTGCTGTTAACCCGCAGGCGGGAAAGGAACGGGTGAACAGATTCAATCCGATTGTCCGCAGAAAGAAGGTTCTCGTTGTCGGCGGTGGCGTGGCTGGTTGCGAAGCCGCACGTGTGCTTGCTGAGCGCGGACACGAGCCTGTTCTTTACGAGGCAAGCGACCGCTTGGGCGGAAACCTGATTCCGGGTGGCGCTCCTTCGTTCAAAGAGGACGATTTGGCTCTGGCAAAATGGTACGAGGACGAGATGAAGAGACTCGGCGTAGAAGTTCACATGAACACAAAAGCCGGCGAAAAAGAGATTTTGGACAAGTCTTACGATGCCGTGATTATGGCGACAGGTTCACGCCCGAAGAGATTCTCGCTCGGCGATGACGACAAAGTGTACTCCGCAGAGGAAGTTCTTCTCGGAAAGAAAGATGCCGGAAACACCGTTGTTGTGGTTGGTGGCGGACTTGTTGGCTGCGAGCTTGCCCTTGACCTTGCGATGAAAGGAAAGAAAGTCACAATCGTTGAGGCTTTGGGAAAACTTTTGGCTGTGAACGGACCTCTTTGCTCTGCGAACCGCGAAATGCTCGAAAAACTCATTCCTTTCAACGGAATCGACGTTTGCTGCAACGCGAAAGTCACTGGATTCAAGAACGGCGTTCTTTGTGCAGAAACAGCTGGCGGAAAAAAGGAATTCAAGGCCGACAGCGTAGTTCTCTGCGTTGGATATTCGAGCGAGAATTCGCTTTACAACCAGTTCAAGGACTGTCTTGACGAAGTGTACCTTCTCGGCGACGCTCGGCAGGTTTCGAACATCATGTACGCAATTTGGGATGCCTTTGAGGTAGCGAACAACATCTAATATGTATGCGAACCGCGCGCGGGGAGTTTCTTCGGGCGCGGGAAAACATAACTTACCCCTCTTTTTTTCTCCGCCCGGTACTGTATCGGGCGGAGTTTTTGTGCCGTTTCACCATTCGGCGTGGCGCATTCCTCAAAAAGGCATCTTATTGCGCATGGACGCTCTGATTTTTTTTCGGGCGGCTTCGGTTTCGCCGCCATGCAGCTTTCAGAAATAGAAACATTTGACCTTTTCTGAAACTGATGTTTCCGAAAAGGTTTAATCATCGCCTTTTCCGCGCGGATGCCCGTGGAGGAGCGTTTTACAACCCCGTGATGATGAAAAGCCTGTTCCCGCAGAAATCCCGTTTCCGGATGGCAAGTTTTAAGTTGATTTGCGATATAATCGTGCGGCGGGGAGGGGATTGTCAAAGATGAACACACGCAACCTAAAATGCTTCCAGACCGTTTACGAGGAAAAAAATCTTCAGACAGCCGCGGGAAAACTTTTTTTGTCGCCGCAGGGATTGAGCAAAGTCATAAAGAGCCTTGAGGATGAGTGCGGCGCCCCGCTTTTCGTGCGGACGAAAGAAGGGTTCGTCCCGACGGCCTGCGGAAAAGTCTTTTATGAGAAATCGAAAATCGTCACGAAGGATTTGAACGAGATGTTCTCGTGCATCGGCGCGATAAACGCGAGGGAGAAGCGGTTCAAAATCGGGTTCGCGTGCGGGACAATCCGCGCCCTTGACGTTTCAATCGTCAGGAAATTCATGGAGGACAACCCGCAGATTCTGGCGAGCTGGCGCGAGCAGGAGAACGACAGCGTGTTTTCCCGCGTCCTGAACAACGAGATTGGGTTCGGCCTTGTCGTGGGAAGCGGCTCGGGCGCGAACCTGAAATCGGTGAAGCTCAAGAGCATCGGCGTCGTCATTTACGTCTACGGCGGGCACCGTCTGTGGGACAAAAGCGAGGTCAGCCTGCTCGACATAAAGGACGAGCCGCTCGTCTGCATGGGGGAGCATTTCAGGATTTACCACGACGTGCTCAACGCGTGCATGATAAAGGGATTCAAGCCGGAGATAATCGCCCGCGTGTCCGAGGGCGAGTCGATTTACCAGCTCGTGAGAAACCGCATCGGAATCGGCGTGTCCCCGAAATTCTTCGGCGATACGGACGAGATAAAAGCCGTCCCGATAAAGGACGCGTACACCTGGGATGTCTACGGAATCTACCGCGAGGACAATCCCGACATCGCTCTTGTCGAGCGCCTGATAAGGAAGCTGAAAGGAGGAATGTGAGCGCTGTCGTTCCGGAAGCGAAAAAATCGGGCGCGGACGGATTTTCGTCGTTTCCGCACGTTGCCGGGGCAAAAATCCTTATACGGCTGCGAAAGAGCGTGTGGGGCATGGACGCGATGTTTTGTGATAGAATCTGCCCGTGTATCATTCGCATACGAGGAGGTTGAATGAAGGCTTATTTTGCGGGAGGGTGCTTTTGGTGCGTCACTCCGATTTATAAAATTTATGGCGTTGACAGCGTTGTCTGCGGGTATTCCGGCGGCGACGAGGTGAATCCGGCTTATGCGGACGTAAAGGCCCAGAAGACGGGGCACAGGGAAACGATTGAGCTTGAATACGAGCCGAAAAACGTGAGCTACGAAAAACTGCTCGACATTTTTCTTTCGAATGTTGACCCGTTTGATGGGCAGGGGCAGTTCATCGACAAAGGGTTTTCGTACACGCTTGCAATTTATTATCAGACCGACGAGGAAAAGGAAATCGCCTCAAGAAAAATCAATGAGCTTGAAGCGCGGAGCGGAAAAAAGACGTATATCGCCGTAGAGCCGTTCAAGTCATTTTACCGGGCAGAAGAAGAGCATCAGGATTATTATCTGAAAAATCCCGAAGCCTTTGAACGCGAGCTAAAAGAAAGCGGCCGGAAAAAATGACCGTGCCCTCGGTCATTCCGAACAGAGAAAAAACAGCCCGGATTCATGCGGAAAACGCGTATCCGGGCTGTTTTTTTAGTTCAGGCAGTACGTCTGCTTGTACGGATGGTCCTTGTTCGGCTCAAGGACGGCATAGTCGCTTTCGATGAGCGAATCGAGGTTGACGTCCCCGAAATACGAGCAGAATTTCTCCAGATACGGCCTGATTTCCGCCAAATCCTTTCCGTGCCCGAGCGTGAGCTTCACGTACGGGGGAACTTCCGGGACTTTCGCGCCGGTGCGGAGGCGCATGTATATTTTTCCGCCGTGCATTCCCGTCGCGATGAAGGTGCCGTTCCCGCGCCGCTCGGCTTTCTGCTCAATATCGAGGACGGCGATGATTCCGCCCGCCTGGTATTCGCCGAGGAACGAGCCTGCCTCGCCGCCGATTATGAGCGCGGGCTGCTGCTCCTTGTACGCCTTCATGTGGATTCCCGCGCGGTAGCCCGTGTTTCCCTTGATGTAAATTGAGCCGCCGCGCATCGCGTATCCCGTCGCGTCGCCGGCGTTCCCGTGGATGACGATTTCGCCGCAGTTCATCGTGTCGCCAGTCGCGTCCTGCACGTTTCCGCGCACCGTAATCGAGCTTCCGTCGAGATAGGAACCAAGCGCGTTTCCGGGAATACCGTCAATCTCGATTTTCTTCCCGGAAAGCCCCGATGCGATGTAGCGCTGGCCCGTGCATCCTTTTATGGAGATTTCGCGGTCGGTGCTCTCGCGGATTTTCTCGTTGAGCTCGCCGAAATCCATTTTTATTCCAGCATTTATCTCAGTCATTTTTTTCAGTTCTCCTTTTTTTGCGTGCGGAAAAATCATTCCCCCGCGTGCTTGATTCCGAGAATCTCAAGCTCTTTTGCGTGAAGCCCGACGCCGCGGAGCATGAGCCTGTTTCCGCGCAGTGCCTCGACGCTGTTGATTCCCATTCCGCCCATCATTTCCTTCAGCTCGTGCGTCCATGCGCGGACGAGGTTCACGAGGCGCTTCGCTCCCCATTCGGGGTCGAGCCTTTTCACCAAATCCGGGTTCTGCGTCGCGATTCCCCAGTTGCATTTTCCCGTCTGGCACGAGCGGCACAGGTGGCATCCCATGGCGAGGAGCGCCGCCGTTCCGATGTAGACGGCGTCCGCTCCGAGCGCAATCGCCTTCACCAAATCCGCCGACGAGCGAATCGAGCCGGAGACGATGAGCGAGCAGTTTCCGCGGATTCCCTCCTCGCGCAGTCGCTGGTCGATTGACGCGAGCGCAAGCTCGACCGGAATTCCCACGTTGTCGCGGATTCTCGTCGGCGCGGCTCCCGTTCCTCCGCGGTATCCGTCGATTGCGATGATGTCCGCGCCAGAGCGCGCGATTCCCGACGCGATTGCGGCGCAGTTGTGGACGGCGGCAATCTTGACGATTATCGGTTTCTTGTAGGAAGTCGCTTCCTTGAGCGAGTAGATGAGCTGCCGCAAATCCTCAATCGAATAGATGTCGTGGTGCGGGGCGGGGGAGATTGCGTCCGTCCCAAGCGGAATCATGCGCGTCGCGGAAACGGAGTCCGTTATTTTTGCCGAGGGAAGGTGCCCGCCTATTCCCGGCTTCGCGCCCTGTCCCATCTTTATTTCGACGGCGGCGCCTGCCGAAAGGTAGTCCTTGTGTACGCCGAACCGTCCCGACGCCACCTGCACGATTGTGTTCGGGCCGTAGGCGTAGAAATCCTCGTGCAGCCCGCCTTCTCCCGTGTTGTAGCAGATTCCAAGTTCCGTCGCCGCCATCGCAAGCGATTTGTGCGCATTGTAGCTTATCGCGCCGTAGCTCATCGCGCCGAACAATATCGGCGTCGAAAGCTCGATGTGCGGGGGAAGCTCCGTCCTGAGCGAGCCGTCCGCGTTCCGCTCGACTTTCTCGTTTCTCTTTCCGAGCATGACGCGCGTCTCCATCGGCTCTCGGAGCGGGTCAATCGGCGGATTCGTCACCTGGCTCGCGTTCACGAGAATCCTGTCCCAGTAGACGGGCTGGTTCGAGAGCGGGTTTCCCATCGACGAAAGGAGCACTCCTCCCGAAGACGACTGCTTGTATATTTCCTTCATCGTCTGCTCCGACCAGTTCGCGTTTTCCTTGAAACGGTTCTCCGAGCGGACAATCTTTATGCAGTGGAGCGGGCAGACCGCAACGCACCGCTGGCAGTTCACGCACTTGGATTCGTCGGCGAACATGGTTTTCGTGCGCTCGTCGAATTTGTGCACTTCGTTCGCGCATTCCTTCTCGCATTTGCGGCAGTTGACGCACGCCGCGCTCCTCAAAACCTCGAATTCCGGGGCGATGTAATCAACCGGCAACATTTCTCTTTCCCTCCTCGTTAAGCTCTACGACAACAGGTTCCCCGCCGCGCGGCGACCAGATTTTGTCGAGGTCGCTTTCCACGACGCGGATGGCGCATTCCTCGCTCGCAAAATACGTCACGCATCCTTTCTGCGCGGCGACCATCGAGCGGAGCTTGAGCCTGTCGTTGAGCGCCATGAGCCCGCCGTTGAACCCGAGGATTATCGAGAACGGCCCGGTGACGAGCAGCTCGCTGAACTGCCTTCTCAAAAATTCAGCCTCGCGCCGCTGTTTTTCGTCCTCGATTTTGGAGATTGTCTCCCAGAACGGGGCCGCGATGACTTTCGCCGCCTCCGTCAGGGTCAGCCCCTGTTTTCGCACGAGGTAGTCGATTATGTACGTTATGACTTCGGTATCGGTCTGGAGATTGCATTTGTAGCCGAACATCTCGACGAAGCGCCTGTTAGCGTCGTAGCTTGAGATTTCGCCGTTGTGGACGACCGTCCAGTCGAGGAACGCGAACGGATGCGCGCCGCCCCACCATCCCGGGGTGTTCGTCGGATAGCGCCCGTGCGCCGTCCACGCGTAGCCCGCGTATTCGTCGAGCCGGTAGAACTCGCCTACGTCCTCGGGGTAGCCCACCGCCTTGAAGACGCCCATGTTCTTTCCCGAGGAGAATATGAATGCGCCGTCAATCATCGAATTCACATGGTTCACTGCTCTTCCCGTGTACTCAAGCTCGTCGAGCTGGCTTGCCGCGAGTTTCGTCTGGAGGGGCGCGACGAAGTACCGCCAGATAAGCGGCTCGTCGTGGATGCGCGGGTGCTTCCTCACCGGAATTTTAGACAGGTTCACGATGTCGAACTTCGTCTCAAGGAAAAGCTCCGTCTCGTGTTTCGCCGAAAGCGACGAGTAGAAGATGTGCAGCGCGTAATACTGCTTGTATTCGGGGTAGATTCCGTACCCCGCAAACCCGCCGCCAAGCCCGTTCGAGCGGTCGTGCATCGTGGAGATTGAGCGGATAATCGAGCTTCCGTCCATGCGCCTCCCCGACGCGTCGAAAATTCCGGAAATCGCGCAGCCGGACGGAATGCGCGTCTCCCCTTCAAAAAGCAATGCCATTTGTTTGTACCCCCGATTGCCGTTCTGAAAAAAAAATGGCGTTCCCGCACGGGCATGAAAACCCCTCCGGTGAACGCCATCGTCCATGCGGGCAAAAAAAATAGGGTTCGGCGGAAAGACGCGAATACACGTATCTTTCCGCCGAACCCCATTGTCCGCAACGGCAAGCATAATAGAACGCGCTATGAAAAAAATCAAGTTTGCCGCGCCTCTTAATCAAAAAAAACGCGCAAAAAAGGCGCGGAACCGGCATCACCGCCGCACAGGTCTGATGAACGGCGGCTATTTTTTTGTTCCGTGCATTTTCTTTGCGGTTCTGATAATCGCGGCCTGGCTTTTTTCGATGTCCTTGAGCCGGACGGGACCGGTAAATTCGCATGCCTCGCGGATTTTTGCGGCGATTTTTTTCGGGAGGCTGCCCATCACTTTTGTCCGGACCTCGTCGGACACGTTTTTCAGCGCGAGCACGACATCATTGAAACTCGACGCGCGCATGATTTTCAGGATTTCGTCCTCGTCAAAGAACAGGAGAAAGTCGAAATCGATTTCTGAATCGTCTTCGGCTTCCTCGACTTGACCGTCCTCCTCCTTTTCTTCGGCGAAGAACGCGCGTATTTCATTGTCGCTTGCGATTTTTTCGTCATCAATCCGTTTTTTGTGCGAGAGATAATCCGCTGCGTTCGCGCCCATCATCATTGCGCTTTCAATCATTATGGTTTCCGAGGAGAATCCTTCGCAGACGGCAATGATTCCCTCCGCGCCAATCTTCAGGGACAGTTTTCTCTCTTCGCTTGAAACGGACGAGCTTACCGCGTATTTCGCGATGTCCCTGATTTTTTCCCGATCGCATCCGTCCACGACGAGGTGGATGAGCGTGCTGAAGACGAGATGCTCCTCGTCTGTAAGCTCGATTTCCCGTAGCGCCGGCAAAAAGTCGCCGCATTCCTTGTCGAACATGATTTTGTGCGACGAAAAATCGGCGCGTTCGTCCAGGCCGAGAAGCCCTTCGCGCCGCGCGATTTCGGAAAGCGACACGACCATATCCGCGACGTCGAACAGGTGCGCGCGCTTTTTTTCGTCGAGGATTTTTTCCGTGGGGATTCCTTCAAAAAGATTCATGTCAGGCTCCTTTTTTGGCGGACGCGCGGAAATATGATACCCGCGCGCCGCTCCTGTTTATTGTAGGCGGAAAATGGGGCGCGTAAAGGAAAACGGCGGAAAAATGTTCTTTTCGCTTGAGGCCGTTATTCCGTCGTGAAGAGCGCCGCGAGCGTCTCCGCGTCCGTTGCGATGTTCCTCACGATGCAGTATTCGTTCGGCTGGTGGCAGACCTCGTCCATCGTCGACCATATCGCGGCATCGAACCCGAGATTCCGCAGCTCCGCGCCGACCGTGCCCCCGCCGATTCCGATGGGGCGCGCCTCGATTCCGTGCGCTTTCTTTATCGCGTCCTTGAGCCGCCTGACGACCGGCGCGTCGGCGCTTGTCGCGGGCGATTCCTGATGCTGCAGCTCCTCGACCTCGATTTTGACGCCGTGCTTCGCCTCGATTGCCGCGACCCGTTTGTCGATTTCGGCGCGGACTTCCTTGAGCGTGTAGCGCGGGAGAATCCGGCAGTCCATGAAGAACACGTCGTCGCCGGGGATGATGTTCACCGTCTCGACGTTCGCTGATTTCTTTGTCGGCTGGAACGTCGACCACGTGGGGTTGAACATCTCGTCGCGTTCCCCGAAGAAATGCTCGAGGTCGTTGAGCGACAGCGCAAGCTCGCAGCCCGCGAGGAATGCGTTCTTCCCTTTGTCCGGCATCGAGCCGTGGCTCTGGAGCCCCGTCGTGTGGAGGCGCAGCCACAGGATGTTCTTCTCCGCGACTTCGATTGTCTCGCCTTTCGGGTCTCCGCCGTCCGGGATGATGATTATGTCTTCCTT
Organism: Treponema saccharophilum DSM 2985; assembly: GCF_000255555.1. GTDB lineage: Bacteria > Spirochaetota > Spirochaetia > Treponematales > Treponemataceae > Treponema_D > Treponema_D saccharophilum. The sequence continues at coordinate 10,507 of NZ_AGRW01000053.1, read as the reverse complement.
CCTGAAAAGGGCAGGATGCTTTTTGAGGAGGAATTTGATTCCGTATTCGGAGCCGAATTCCTCGTCAGCCATGAAAAGAAGCTTCACTGTGTGCTCGGGGACAATCCCGTTGTCGAGCAGCGCCTTCGCCGCAAAAACGCCGGAGACGAGCCCCTGCTGGTTGTCCTCGACGCCGCGCCCGAACAGTTTCCCGTCCTTCTCGACGACGGTCCACGGGTCGCTTTCCCACATAGCAAGGTCTCCCGGCGGGACGACATCGAGGTGAGCCATCACCCAAATCGAAAAATCGTCCTTCTTTCCGGGAACCGTCACCACGAGGTTCGGTCTCTTTCCCTGCGGAACTCTCTCGTCGTCAGCGTCGAACCGCTCGAACGAAACGGCTCCGTCCGCAAATCCGAGCTTTCTCAGGTGCGATTCGAGCGCGGCGCATTTTTCCATCTCTCCCTTACCGCCGCTTTCCGGAGCCATTGCCGGTATCGCCGTAAGAATTTTCTCCATCTCGACCATGAGCGGGATGTCCCCCGCTATCGTCGCCTTCATTTTCTCGAAATCTGTCATGCTTTCATCTCCGTTTTCTTTTTTCTGCGGGGATTCTAGCATTTTTTTTTGATTTCTTCTCGCGCGCTCAGAAATGCCCGCTGTGGTGCGAGTGGCTTCTGCTTCCGCCGCCGGACGAGGAATTTTCGTTGTGGTGGATTGTCCTCGTCGTCGAATGCGTGTACGTGTCTCGGGAGCGTGACAGGGCGAGGCTTCCCGAGGCGTACCTGTCCGCGTCATGGGCAAGAGCTACGTTGTCGAGCTTTTTCATTTCCTTGCGGTAAAGCGCGAACGAGATGATGATGCTGACGATGAGCGCGATGGCGAACATAATCGCGATTTGCTTTTTCTTTTCCGCACAGGCTTCCGCGTCGTGGTTCATGAGGATTGTGCTCGCGCATTCCGTAAAATCGAGGAGGCCGGTGTTCCAGTCGTCTGACGAAAAATCGCTGAGGAACGATTGCTCAAGCCTGTTGCACGCCGAATGGGAGAAGAGCTCCTGCCCGTGTCCGATTACGTCGAGGTCGTACGTCCTGTCCTTCACCGCGATGAAAAGAAGGAGGCAGCCCCGCCTGTCGTCGAACGGAATGACGCGGAGCGCTTTTTCCGCGGCGTCCTCCGTGTCGTATCCGTATTCGCTGAACGATTTTGCCGTGACGATGAACACGTCTGTCGGAAATGTCAGCGAAATCGACTCAAGCTTTGCCGACAGGGCGTCCTTCTGCACCTGCGTCAGGATTCCCGCGCCGTCCCTGATGAATTCTTTCGCGCCCAAAAACGGGGCGAGCGCGACGAGGAGCGCGAAGGCTATTGCCCTCGCTTTCGTTTTCGTTTCCATTTTTTCCTCCGTTGTCAGATTACGAATTTCGCCGCGAGCGCAATCAGTGAGGCGAACACTGCCAGCGACACGAGGAAATTCCGCGCGTTGTATGCGAATACCTCGCTTTTTCCCGCCGGAAGTGTTCCCGCGACTTTTCCGGTCTGCCCGTTGACCGCGAAGAGGAACCGCTCGCCGTTGTATTTCGTGTAGAGAAGCCAGACGGGGACAAGCCCGTATCTCACTTTTCCGTTGCGGAACGTTATGTTGCTCTGCTTGAGCGACACCGAGTCGTAGCCGCTGACGGACGCGCGGAGCGAGGAAACGAACGACTCGGAGCATCTCCGCTCGGCGCGCGGCGTGCATTCCTCTATCGTGTCGTCGAATTTGTCCGCGAGGTATCCCGGAAGATACGCCGTGGAGAAATCCTTCATCGCGGAGAAATCGAACGGCTCGAGGGAATCCATCAAATCGTCGGGCATTTTCTTCGACGCGTCCACCGGAATAGACTCGAAGTCGAGCGAGCCAGTCCGCTCGCATTCGAAATGCCTCGTCGTAATCGTCTCCGTGTTGCCCCTGCGCGAGCGGCTCGTCGTCGTCGTCCTGAAAACGGCCGAGCCTTCCGTCTTTCCGTCGAAGAACCAGAACGGGACGTAGATTCCCTTCGTCTCCTCGAGGTGGTTTTTGTCCGAGAAAAGTTTCGGGAGGAATTTTTTGTTCTTGTAGAAATCGCCCAGGCGCGCGACCGCCTCTTTTTTCGTTATGGCGAACGGGATGACGCAGTTCGGCTTGAGCGCGCCCGAGAACTGCTTTTCCATAATCGCGGGATTGTCGCAGTAGGGGCATTTCGTCGCGGCTGTCGTCTTGTCGCAGATTATCGAGGCTCCGCACGACGGGCACGAGTATTCCTTCATCGAGCCGGATTCGCTTCCCCATTCCGATGAAAGCGAGTCGGTGCTCCATTCCGCGCCCTCGTTTCCGATGTCCGCCTCTTTCTCCTGTTCTCCGGAATCGGCGGTCTCCTGGACTTTGTTCTTCGACTCGATTTCCTCGACGGTGTAGCTGCTGTCGCAGTATTCGCACGTCACTTTTCCTGTTTTCGGGCTGAATATGAGCCCGCCGCCGCACGCCGGGCATTTGTAGTTGTTCGTCTTTTCCATGCCGTCTCCAGTTTTCCGCCCGAAGGAAAAATCCCCCGGGCGCTTTTGTCATCCTACGATGTCGCCTTCATTGAACGGATCGCCGCATTCCGGGCAGAACTTCGGCGGGTTTTTCGGGTCGGAAGGCTCCCAACCGCATTTGTCGCATCGGTAGAGGGGCGCTCCTGCCGGCTTCGGCTTTCCGCATTCCATGCAGAATTTTCCCTTGTTGACGGTCCCGCACGAGCACGTCCAGCCGGTCGTTTCCGCGGGCTTCGGCTTTCCGCATTCCGGGCAGAATTTTCCCTCTGCCGTCGCCCCGCACGAGCATTTCCACGATGCAGGTGAATTTTTCGGGCTTTCTGCCTGCCTCGGGGCTGATTGCGCCGTCTTGTTCTGCTGCGCGGCTCCCATCGCGAACAGGTTCTGCGCGTTGAATCCGCCGGCACCCGCCGCCATGTTCATCCCCATGAACGCGTGCGCGGCTCCGCTTGCGTTTCCCGCCGCCGTCTCCATTGCGTTCGCCTGCGCACCGACGAGGCGAGCCGCCGCCATCGTGGGGTCGGTGTACGCCGCCATCTCCTGCATCTGCTTGATTTTCTTCGCGTCCTCCTCGTCTGCCGTTACAGAGGAGACTCCGAACGAGACGATTTCGATTCCGCGGAGGTTCCGCCATTTTTCGGAAAGGTTCTTGTTGAGGAATTCCGCAAGCTCCGTCGTGTGGCCGGGAAGGGCGGAGTAGCGGATTCCCCGCTCGGAAAGAAGCGCGAACGACGGCTGGAGCGCGGTGAGAAGCTCCGCCTTGAGCTGCCCCATAATCTGCTCGCGCGTGAATTCCGTCTGGACGTTCGCGCAGACGTTCGTGTAGAAGAGAATCGGGTTCGAAATCCTGAAGCTGTATTCGCCGAAGCACCGTATCGAAATGTCCATGTCGATTCTCGCGCGCTCGTCTACGACCCTGAACGGGACGGGAGATGCCGTGCCGTATTTGTTTCCGGGGATTTCCTTCGTGTTGATGAAATAAACGCGCTGGTCTTTCGGTGCTTCCCCGCCGAACGTGAACCGCTTTCCGATGCTCTTGAACGTGCTGATGATTCCCTCTCCGAGCCCGCCCGAAAAAATAGACGGCTCCGACGACGAGTCGTACTTGAATTCGCCCGGCTCCGCGCACAGCTCCACGACTTTTCCCTGGTCGACGATTATCATGCACTGCCCGTCGGCAACGGCGATAACGGAGCCCTGCGTTATGATGTTGTCCGATCCCGATTTGTTCGACGAGCGCCCGCCGACCCGTTTTTCCGCCTTCGCGACGAGCGTGTCTGCGTCGAGCGCATCGCAGTAGAAATATTCCTTCCATGAGTCGGCGAGCGTTCCCCCGACCGCGCCTGCCGCAGCTTTCAAAAGTCCCATCTTTGTCCTCCTTTTTCATCAAAAAAACGAGCTGCCCGAAAAATCAGACAGCTCGTTTGAATCGGCTGTTTTTCTGAACGGAAAATTGAAAATTATTGTCCGGATAAAATAGATTCTAACAGCAGAACGCCGCCTTGTCGAAAAAAAAACGCCCGGAACTGAATCACGTCAATTCCGGGCGTCGCATCACCCGAGGAGGGCGGCTTGTGCTTCCCATTCCTCGGTGAGGGCGTCTATTTTCGCGGAAAGCTCCTCGATTTTTTTCTGGACGGCTTTCGCTTTCTCTCCGTTCGAGTAGACGTCGGGGTTCGCCATCTTCGCTTCCTCGGCGGCTTTCTCCTCCTCCGCGGAAGCGATTTCCGATTCGAGCTTCTCCACCGCCTTCTCGATTTTCCGGCGTTCGGCGTCCGCTTTTTTCTGCTCCTCCCAGGAAAGCTTTGTCGCGGATTTTGTTTCCTCGGGCTTTTTCTCTGTTTTCTTTTCAGACGGGGAAGCCGTGGCGGAGACGATGCCGTTCCGCTCGTCCTCAAGGCGCTGCATATAGTAGCGGTAGTCGCCGGGGAAAACCCGCCATTCGCCCGGCTTGAGCTCAAGGACGCGCGTTGACAAATCCTCGATGAAGCCGCGGTCGTGGCTGACGAAGATTACCGTCCCGCCGAAATCCTTGAGCGCGTCGAGGAGGACGTCCTTCGAGTGCATGTCGAGGTGGTTCGTCGGCTCGTCGAGAATCAGAAGGTTCACCGGGCGGAGTAGGAGCTTGAGGAGCGCGACGCGGCTTTTCTCTCCGCCGGAAAGCATGTCTATCGATTTGAAAACGTCGTCGCCCCGGAACAGGAACGCGCCGAGCATGTCGCGGATTTTCGGAATCAGCTCAAGTGGAGCCTCCGCCTCGATTGTATCGAGCACGGTTCCGCTTCCCTTGAGGCTTTCCGCGTTGTCCTGAGAGAAGTAGCCGACCTCGACGCCCGCTCCGAGCTTGACGCTTCCGCCCGTCGCCGTGTCGACTCCCGCAATCATACGGAGGAGCGTCGATTTTCCGGCGCCGTTGTGACCCGCGACGACGAGCCTGTCGCCGTTCTCGATTACGAGGTCGAGGTTGTCTATGACGTTCCGCTCGCCGTCGTATGATTTTGTCAGTCCCTGAATCGTCGCGACAAGACGCCCGGAATGCGGCGCCTGCGGGAATTTGAAGCGTATCTTCTTGAGCGATTCGGGAATCACGATTTCGTTTTCCTTTATTTTGTCGAGCATTTTCTGGCGTTCCTGCGCCTGCGCGGCTTTCGTCGCCTTCACGCCGAAGCGGTCGATGAATTCCTGAAGGTGCCTGATTTCCGCCTGCTGCTTCTCGTATTCCCTCATCAGCGTCTCGAGCTCGACCTCGCGGACTTTCTCGTAATGGGAGAAATTGCCCGGATAGCGGTGGAGGTTCCCGCCGAAAAGCTCGTACACTTCGTTGATTGTGTGGTCGAGGAAGTACCTGTCGTGGCTGACGAGGAGGAACCCGCCCTTGAAATTCACGAGGAACGACTCAAGCCATTCGCGCGCGTCGAGGTCGAGGTAGTTCGTCGGCTCGTCGAGAAGGAGTATGTCGGGATTCACCATGAGGCTTTTCGCGAGCGCGATTCTCATCTGCCATCCGCCGGAGAATTCCTCGCACCGCCTGTCCAAATCCCCGCGCGAGAAGCCTAGCCCGACGAGAATCTGCTCCGCAAGCGCGCTTCTCCTGTTCCAGCCCGAATCCTCAAGCTCGTTTATTATCTTGTCGTGGCGCTCGAGAAGCGCGTTCTGGTTCCCGTTCCCCGATTTCAGCGCGTCGCCGATTTCATCAAGCTCCTTCTGAAGTTCGTAGCCGAACTGGAACGCCTTGTCGGCCTCCTCCCGGAGCGTCGTCCCCTTGTGCGTAAGCCCGCTTTGCGGAAGGTATGCGATGCGCGCGCCTTTTTCCGCCGTCCTTTTTCCGCTGTCGGGCTGGACAAGCCCCGCCATCACTTTTATGAGCGTCGATTTTCCTGTTCCGTTCGCGCCCGTAAGCGCCGCCTTCGTTCCCGTCATGAGGTTCACGGAAACGTCCTTCAGTATGTCGCGGTCCCCGAATGCGAGCGAGACCTGCGAGAATTGTACGAATGCCATTCTTTTTCCTTTCGATATGCCTTGAAATTGGTGGTGGAGACTTCCCCGAGCGCGCCGCCTGAATCAGCGCTTTTCGAGGAAGATGACTGCCGGCGACTGCCCGCGCGAGTTGACGACGTTGTTCTTTATCGAGGCGCCGCCCGCGTCCTCAAGCCGTATTCCTTTTTCCGTCATCTTGTAGATGAAATTGTTCTCCGAAGCGGAACCGTCGAACCTGAACGTGAGGATTCCGTCGTATGACGACTGAAGCTGCTTCGAGAGGTAGTACTTTACGGAGACGGTGCCGCTTCCCCGCGCCCCGCTTTCGATTATCTTGGAGTCGGACAGGAGCTTCGTGTTCTGCCAGGTGAAGGAGAACGAGCCGTTTGCCGGCGTTATCGTGAGCGTCCCGTAGTTCGAGCTTGAGAACGTCGGGCCGAATCCCGCGATTTTCTGTATTTCGCGGATTCTGCGGCTCCGCTCGTTCTTTATGAGCGCGGGGATGTCCTCCTTTGTCGTGGAGAACTTCACGTTCTTCGGCTTTCCGTTCTCCATGTACTGCACGGTGATGTCGTCGTCCCCGTTTATCGTCGCGGTGACGCTCGCGCCCTCGAACCGGTACTGCTTTCCCGTTATCTTCCTGATTTTCGTGAAAGTCTGCTCGTTCTGCCCGTCCGCCGTCAGTATGGAAAGCTTTCCCGTCTGCTCGTCGAAGGTGAACCCGTACTGCTCGTCGAACCTGTCGAGGTCGATTCTCTTCGCCTTTATGAGGTCCTCGTATTCTGCGGGAACCCATTTCTTCCCGCGCAGAATCTGGAGGAGCTTGTCCGTCTCGCCCTTTTTTTCCGATGCCGCTTTTTCCCGCCTGCCGCCGGTCTCCGAATCGTATATGTCGAGGTTGTGCGAGAAGCACCATCCCTGCGTTCCGTCGGCGGTGAGGACGCGGTACCATTCGCCGTCAATCGTTCCCTTTCCGTTCGAGACTGCCGCGCCCTTGCCCTTGTACAGCACGCGGATTATTTCCTTCGCCCGGAGCCGGTAGACCTGTTTCGCGGTGTTCACCGGCTCCGCCCGTATCGGAAGTCCGTCAAGCTTGACCTCGGCGTATTTGTTCGCGAAGTCCGCGTATGCCGCTGCCATTCTGAGCGCCGATTTCTTTCCTTCCGGCTCGGAAACCTGCCATATCGGGATTTCCTTGTTTCCCTGCCCTTCGGGAAGCTCGATTATGTATGAGTGGGTGATGTTCGATTTGACTATGACCTTTACGATGTCGCCGTCTTCCAGCCCGTTGCTCTCGTCGCCCCAAAGTACGACGGAATATCCGATTGTTTTCGTGCATGACGGGAATACGGCGCACGCCGCCGCAAGAATTATCGTTCCCTTTATCTTTCTGAAGTCCATTCGCCAATTATACAAAAACCCGCCCGGAGGGAAAAGGAAGGAATGCGCATTCCCCTCGGGCGGGATTTTTCCGGCTGCTCAGCGGATTTTGAAAATGATTCCGACGATTGCGAGCGTGACGAGAATCTGTATCATCAGGAATTTGATGAGAACCTGCGTCGGGCTCCAGTCGTGGTTTTTCCGCATGTGGTCGTGGAGCGGGAAGCGAACCGTCGTGAAAATCGATATGTGGAGGAAACGCTTGAGCGCGACCTTCACGAGCCCCAGCCCCCCGTTGATGAAGATGACGGACGATGTCGCCAAAATGATGAACGGATTTCCCGTCACCATGACGCCGATTCCGATGAAGAACCCGAGCGCGCGGCTTCCGGCGTCGCCCATGAGGACATGGCTGGGGTAGGCGTTGTGCCAGAGGTATCCCATAAGGACGCCCGCGAGGCAGAACGTCATGACCGCCCAGGAGGCGCCGTCCTTTATGTGCGGGACGAGGAGGTATGCGGCGATGTCCTTGTGGCCGAGCACGAAATAGAAAAGCGAGCCGAGCGTTATGAGCGCGACGAGTACGAGCGTGGAGCTCAGCCCGTCGACGCCGTCGGTGCAGTTCGTCGTGTTCACCGAAACCCAGAGTATCACCGTCGAAATCGCGACGAACAGCCACGGCGCCACCGGGACGGAATGCGCGAAGAACGGGAACCAGAACTTTATCGTCCCGTCGTCGGAGGTGTTCTTCATGTAGAGCGCGATGACGACGGATGCCGCCACGCTCAAAACGAGGTCGAGGATTGCCTTCCTGTATTCGCCCCACGACGCCTTGCTTGCGTCGTCAAGATAGCCGGTGAGCATCATGAGCCATATGAGCGCGATGAGCGCCGTCTTCTCCCAGTCGAACGGCACGAAAATCACAGACAGGAGCGCGAACACGGAAACCCAGACGACGCCCGAGCCGGTGGGTTTTCCCTTCGCCGCCTCCGCCGAGACGGTGAATTCCCTTCCGCGGTCGTGCGGAAGCCTGTCGTAGAAGGAGGGGAGCCCGTATCTTACGATTATGAAGCCTGCGTACAGCGCGAGGACTATGAGGACCGTGTATGATTGCAAAAGCCTTGCAGGACCGAAAAACTGCGTCAAAAAACCGCCGAAATTGTAAAGCATAATGATTCATTATCGGAGAACGGGCATTTTTCTTCAATAATGCTGTTCGGAATCCGCTGTTTTGGGGACATGTATCGGGCGATTCCGGCGGCAAGAGTGCCGATATTAAACGTGTTCGGATTGTTGCCGAGCAGGTTGCCTTTGCCGGGGATGCCCGGAAGCGCTGTCAGAAAGGCAACAAAAATTAAGGAGGAGAAAATGATTTTTGATATCAGCTTTTCCCGGAGAGGATGCCGCTTTTCGGGAAAGGTTCTTGCGGCGGCGGCGTGCCTGGCTTTTTCGTCCGCGTTTTTTGCGGGATGCTCCGCCTCCGCTGACGGAAGCGTCACGGAACTTACGGTTTGGTACGGACCTTCCTCAAGCGATTCCCCGCCGCCGCCAGACGACTGGAGCTTCATCGCGCGTGTCAGGGAGGAGCTCGGCATAAAGCTCACCATCGTCCCTCTTCCGTCTTCCGTCGCCGACCAGAACGAGAAGATTGAGGCTGCCGTCAGGAGCAGGAGCCTTCCCGATTTGTTCATGGTGACGAGCGACGAGCTTGTCTCCCTCGCGAAGCGGAACGAAATCGCGCGCGTGGACAGAATGTACAAGATGATGCCGTACCGTACCGCGCACATGTACGATGAGGACGCCCGGGCCGCATCCTCCTTCGACGGGGCTTCGTACGGGCTTTCACAGTCTGGCTCAATCGCGCGCAACGAGGGAATCTTCATACGGAAGGATTGGCTCGACAAACTGAACATGCCGGTCCCGGAGACGCTTGAGGATTATATGAACGTCATGCGCCGGTTCACGACCGACGACCCGGACGGAAACGGAAAGAACGACACGTTCGGATACGGCGCGTTCATCGAGACGACGGTGATGAGCGGAGGCTTGGGGCGCAGGCTTGAGCCGTTCTTCGGGGCGTTCGGCGTTGCGGGGACGTTCAACATGACGAAGAAAAATGCCGGGCTGAACATATACAAGGAAGGATTCTACGACGCGGTCGAATTCATCCAGAAAATGGTCATGGAGCGCGTAATCGACCCGAACTGGCTCGCGTACGGCAAGGACGATTTCCGCGAGGCGTGGAAGAACGGGCGTTTTGGGATAATGCGCGAGCAGAACGCGGCTTTCGGGCTTGAGCGCGGCTACAAGCCGTTCGATGAGAAATTCCCCGACGGCGAGTGGATTCTCATAAACCCGCCGAAGGGGCCGGACGGATTGCAGTCCGTCGGCTGCTACACGCAGGGTTACAGGACGTATGCCGTAAGCCGCCGCGCCGCTGAGCTGGACAAGCTTCCGGCGATTGCGCGCCTCCTTGAGTGGATGAGCACCGACGCGTATTATCTCGTCGCGTACGGAGAGGAGGGTGTCAACTTCATGTTCGATTCCGACGGCAAGGTGACGACGGAAGGCCTTCCCGACCCGGAACTCGCGTATTCGAAGACGGCCGCCGCCCCGTTAATCCAGCTTCGGAACATGGTCTTCTACAACAGCGACAGCGAGCTTTCCGCGCGCTATCCGGAGTGGACGACGAAAAACGGAAAGAAGATAAGCGCGCTTTCGATTCTCCGCGACATGCAGTCCCGCCCGTGGACTGCGGCGCTGGGAGCGGACAGGCTTCCCCCGCCGCCCCCGGAGCTCAAGAAGATGTACGAGAACGGAATCCTCGACTTCGTGACGGGCAAGAGAAGCCTTTCCCGCGACAACTGGAAGAGCTTTCTTGCCGAGTTCGACCGTCTCGGCGGCAAAAAATGGGAAGCCGAGTGCATCTCGTTCGCCGAAGACAACAGGCTGCTTGGGGAAGCCGCTCGCATTGATAGCGCGCGTTAATCTTTGATTTACGGAGCGAGCGGATGCGCAACGAGTTGCGCCCTTTTTGGATGGAGCGCGTGCTCGCATTGATAACGCTCGTTAATCTTTGATTTACGGAGCGAGCGGATGCGCAACGAGTTGCGCC
>NZ_AGRW01000054.1 GCF_000255555.1 Treponema saccharophilum DSM 2985 | reverse complement strand
GGCACAACTAAGAAAGGAAGGTGTTTTAATAAATCATAAAACTGTTCTTAAAAGCAGGGCAAAATTCTGACCTTTGATGTTCATGGTACCTCTTGTATGAGTGTGCGACATAGTCTTAATCCCTTAAAAGCAGGGCAAAATTCTGACGGGATTTGTTCGGCGTGGAATACGTGGGCGAGATTTCGTCGTCTTAATCCCTTAAAAGCAGGGCAAAATTCTGACAATCAAGACATGGTACGAGCTATCGAGCATGTCCAGTCTTAATCCCTTAAAAGCAGGGCAAAATTCTGACAATAGACAGCATGAGGGGCATTTTGAGCACGCATATACAAAGTCTTAATCCCTTAAAAGCAGGGCAAAATTCTGACCTTTAGACAGGTGCTTCTACAGCCTGTTGGGGAACTGTAGGTCTTAATCCCTTAAAAGCAGGCAAAATTCTGACACGTAAAATCAATCGTGACGCAATTCAAATGTCACGGGGTCTTAATCCCTTAAAAGCAGGGCAACATTCTGACCTGTAGATGTTGTACTCATTTTAAATCTCCTTTTTCGTCGAATATATCAAATTCTTTCCCATCGGTATGTAATTCTGTATTTTTTACAATAAATTCAGAATCCACATTATTTTTCGCTTCATCTTTGAACAAAGCATTATATATAGCAAATACAATATCAAAGAGCATGTCTTTTTAGGTTCCTCCAAGTCTTAATCCCTTAAAAGCAGGGCAAAATTCTGACCATGTGCCTCGCTTATGCACGAGCGCGTATCTACCGGGTCTTAATCCCTTAAAAGCAGGGCAAAATTCTGACAGGAAGACTTCCTGAAGGAAGCACCACGCTTCCTGAAGGATTGTCTTAATCCCTTAAAAGCAGGGCAACATTCTGACACTGTCTAGCAAATGCAATTATGCACGTATCGTTTCAAAGTCTTAATCCCTTAAAAGCAGGGCACTAGCAATTTCCTTCGCACATTCGCAAACGAAAACCCCATTCACAAAACAGGAAAGGTACGCGCTCTGCGCGTGCCGTGACCGGTTGCTTCCATGTGCAATTGCCTAGGACACATAAAGCATCCTAGCAACCGTTTAATCCCTTAAAAGCAGGGCAAAATTCTGACTCTGAACGGTGGCGGTGAGTACACCATTCCAGAACACAACGTGTCTTAATCCCTTAAAAGCAGGGCAACATTCTGACCGGCACGCTTTTCGAGAAGCGGGACATCACGTTCATCGAGGCGTCTTAATCCCCTTAAAAGCAGGGCAACATTCTGACCAAACTAAGGAAAAAGCTATGAAATTTAGCACAACTTTCGTCTTAATCCCTTAAAAGCAGGGCAATCCGCAACGCATCCACACACTCGCAAACGCAAACCCCATTCACAAAACAGGAAAGGTACGCGCCTCGCGCGTGCCATGACCGGTTGCTTCCAAAAAGCAAATTGCTAGGACTCAAACCGCATCCCAGCAACCGTCTAATCCCTTAAAAGCAGGGCAGCATTCTGACCAGTTTTGGCATTGATATTTGCATTGATGATGCCAATATGTCTTAATCCCTTAAAAGCAGGGCAAAATTCTGACCAGTTGGCCAGAAAATGTTACTGTGCAGGAGGTTTATAAGAGTCTTAATCCCTTAAAAGCAGGGCAAAATTCTGACTCTCCACGAGATCGTTACGACAGAAGATGATATCTTCAACGTCTTAATCCCTTAAAAGCAGGGCAAAATTCTGACTCGACAATCACATCGCACTTGAAGATGAAGAGGGTACACAGTCTTAATCCCTTAAAAGCAGGGCAAAATTCTGACAATATTCGCGAAGCGTTCGAGGCATACGTCGAGGATATAAAGTCTTAATCCCTTAAAAGCAGGGCAAAATTCTGCCAGCTATCTCAAATATAGACACTTCTTGCACGGATACTTGTCTTAATCCCTTAAAAGCAGGGCAAAATTCTGACCATGAGATAATCAGGCATTCTGACGCTTCATTCATCGTGTCTTAATCCCTTAAAAGCAGGGCAAAATTCTGACTAGTTCTAAGAAGTGGGTGCGCTATGTGCGTGCCGCGTCTTAATCCCTTAAAAGCAGGGCAACATTCTGACGCGTCAGAATTGAGGTCTCGCGAAGCCTTATTTTATGGGGCTTCCAGAGGCCGAAATGACAGTTTTCCGCAGGTCTCCCAAGTCAGAACCGAATTCGCTCGTTTTTGCAGAATTCTTTTTATGTCAAATAGCACACAAAGCCTTATTTTACAGGGCTTCGCGGGTTTCCGCAGGTCTCCCGTGTTTTTCGTGCTTTCGGAGACCTGCGGAACAAGTCTCTTCTATTATATGCCATTCGAATTTGGGGTGCAAATGGTTTTTATCAGAAATTCAGCGAATTTTCCAATAGAATTTTAAAGAATCTGAAATTCTTTTTCGTACTCCATGGCGGACTCTCTCCCAACTCCGAACGAAAGCCTCTTCTGCCAGTCCGAGACGCAAAGCGGGACGATAAGGACGGAATCCTCGTCAGGCTCAATGACATATGAAATCCATCTTTTCAGATTTTCAAGAATCGACTCATCGAAATCGCCGGTAAAGACGGAATACTGGATTCGGCACATATAATCCTCAAGGAATTTCACGAGCCGACGGCGGCGTCTTTCGTTCGCTATGTCGTATGAAACTATGTAGCGCATTTTCCTCACCTATTTGAACAAAAAAGGAACGTATTCAATCTCCGTTCCAAGAACGACATCCCGATAGTGCCTCGATTGCTCAAGGAAAATCTTTCTATAAGGAAGCGATTTTCCAAGCCGGGAAACCGTAATTTCCTCCGAAAGTTTTTTCTCGAACTCGCTGGCAACGATTCCGGCTCCATGCTCCGTAAGATATACGCCGCCATCCTCATCCCTAAAATCATCAGCGCAGAGCATCCCGTGATTGAACAAATGGCAGCACAGAGTGTCGGCAAACGGCGTGCGGAATTCCTCAACCATGTCATACGCAAGGGCATCCTTGCCATACGAAAGCTCATGAAGATTTCCTGCCATTGTGTCCAACCCGAATGACTCAAGTGCCGTTTGAATTTTGCATGTGAGAAGCGAATAAAGGAAACTCAAGACAGAATTCACGTTTGTCTTTGGTGGATGATGGGAACGAGTACCAAGCATTGCCCATTTTGGGCGAATATTCAAATCCAAAACAGAGAAATAAAGCCGAGCGGCGTTTCCCTCCTGTCCACGAACGCCGTCCGCAGTTCTGCACGAACCGACTTTTTTCAAAATCGCCTTCATCTGCTCCGCAATCGTATCGATTTCTGTCAAGTCGGGATTGTTCCGTGCAATCCGCATTACGAACGTTATCTGATTTCTGATTTTCCCGCTTATGATTGACTTTGAAATTTCAAGCACGCGCTTTTTGTCATCGAGCAGACGGAACTGCTCCTGCCTGAGGAACACATTCTTCCCGCAGCCGTAGTCGAGCCGGATATTTTTTCTTCCGTGACGCCCGATTATAAATGCAGGGATTCCGTTATCGGAAAGAATCTGGAAAACGTCGCCGGTAATTGAAACAGAGGATGCAAAAACGAGCATGTCGGTCTTGAAAGGCAAAATCGGCTTCGTCCTTCCCTCAAAATCGGTATACAAAAGATGTCCGCCGGCTTTTGAAAGTTTCCCGAAATCCGAAAGTATGAAAACATCTCCCATTTTTTCCCCTTACGCCGCGACTGCCATTTCTCCACCATCCATGCCGGAGGACGACGTATCCTTGCCGGCATAAACGTTCTTATCCAGGAACAAATCCTTGAAAGGAACCTTAGACTTTTCAAAAATCAAAGCTGCCATGAATGCGTTCATAACGTTCGCGCTGTTTTCCATTTACTGAATTCTCCTTGATTGAAACAGAGGCTGCATTCTGTTTTTTATTGACAAATTTTCGAAAAAAAAACGCCGAGAATTTTTAAAACTCGGCGTGCTAAAAAAATCTTCGTATGTTTTCGGCGCATTTATTTGCTCACTTTCTATCTCGGAAGCTCCGGCTTTCAGGATTTTTATGCAACCTGTCCTGATTTTTTTAGGTAGTGAAAATTTATTGATTTGTTCATTTCGGCTGTGCAAAAACTCGAAATTGAGCCCAATAGATTCCACGCTCTCCTTCAGCGCAAGCCTCATGTAATCTCCCAACACGGAGCTAACGCTTTTCACGCTTGTCCTCCTCCAACCATTTGGATGTCTCCCCAAACAATGTGTATGTGGGATTGTACCTGTCACCCCAAAAATCGGACATCCTGTAGTTATGTGCATTGCCCCGCGGCTCAATGTACAGCCACCTGCCCACATTTATGCTGATGAACAGATGATGCCATCCGGTCGCACGATTAAGGTTCCGCAATATCTCGCACCTGCCCGCCGGATAGCGCCTGTCCCACAACTCCTTGAACGTCACCGCATAGTCGATGCAGTTTATGTCCCCGTCGAAATTCACGTCCTCCACCTGCGATTGGGTCTCCTTCAGGAGGCTCACGATGAAGGCATCCTTATAGTAGTAGTAAGGTGTCTGAGGCATGGGCTGCCCGTGTGCCTTGTCCACTGCCACCAGAACGAGCATCACTGCCAAAACAGCAAAAAGCACGCCCCTGATTACCCTCATCTGAATCCTGTTCCGACGGAGCAGCCTGTAGGACATCATCTTATGGGCGAACAGCCTATCCGCCTCATGGTCAACCTTGAGCTGGTCGCACCATGCAAGGGACTGGTAGCATGCCATGTATTTCTTATATTCCTCGCAAACCGAGCACGGGTGCCCGCAAGCATGCGTAGCTTCCAGAAAGAGGCAGTGCGCCCTGACCTTGATGAGCGTGTCCATGTTCTTGTCCATCGAGGTGAATTCCTCGAACGTGATATGCTCAAGCATATGCAACCCTCCTATAAAGTCATATATTATTGCTTACTCGGCCTCAGATGTCCCATTACGCGACCAATCTGTTCCAATAAGAAGCGCCGAAGCGTTCCGATTGACTTAACGAAAAAAGATAATCTGCAATTCCAAGAAGGATTTTTGCCACCTGCATATGGCAAGCATTCTATGCGGTACATGCCCCCGGCAAGGAACACCTCAAGATCATTTTTGAACATAAGTTTTTTTTCCGTCAATCTCCATAGCTCCAAGAGCTGTAAAATGAACGACACGATTATTTCCGACATAGACTCCAAAGTGCCCGTAGAGATTCTTCACGTAAAAGTAATCTCTTCCTACAAAAATAACATCGCCGGCCTTGGTTGTTCTCTTAATCATTTTTTCTTCATTCACATAGGAATGGAAATAGTGCTTTTTATTGACAAAATTTTATCAGAAAACCAATTCCGGTGATGCTAAGCAATGAGTGCTGAAACAAGTTCGAAATAACAAAACTAAATCAACCGTTTTTCGGACATGATATTTTCAAAAGGTATCTGCTTATGTCCATACCATCCGGATTCTTCACCTGTTTTCCGAGCCGATTCTTGTCCTCTGACTTGCAGCAGAAAAATCCGTTGCCGGGCTGCAGCAGGTACATTTCCCTGCATGGGTAGCTTATGAAGATGGAAGCTGTCAGCCAGTTGGGGATTCTGCCTGAAAAATAAAGCGTCTTGCTTTCATCAATCTGGGGAATCATGATTGAATTGAAATCGTCGAGCGTGATGCTGTCTTTTTTCGTTTTTGCATTGATGAACAGCTCGTGTTCGCCCTCAAGAACGCTGTATTCAAGAACAGACGGGCTACCGATGTCCGCTTTTTTATTGAGCCTCCGAATCTTCACATAATCGTTCATTCCGACATCGTAAAGGCGTATATCTCCGACGCCGGAATCGACAAGGCTCAATGCGGATATCATCGTCGCCCAGTTGCTTCGGGAATTGTAGAATTCATAGGATTCGAAACCATGCTCCTTTGCGAATCCTGAAATTTTTCTGTACAAAAGCGGAGCCTTGTCCGGGGTGAAATTGACGTGAAATCCGTTCATGACGTCCGCGCCGACATTCCATCCGCACCCGAGTTCCCTTGCGATTGCAACGAAGTCGATGGTGTTGTAGTGGATGTTGTCGTTGTGCGCATTGCAAAAAAAGCCCGATTTTCCGATTATCAAGTCCGCAAGCTCCGTTATTACCGGCGACTTTGTCTTATCCGTCCCACGCTCAAGCTTCGAAAGCCGCCCTTTCAAAGGAGATGCCCTGTTGAAAATGCAGTCCTCGCCATCGAGTATGGAATCAAAAGCGGCGATACATGTGCAGCCGTGCTTTTCGCCGAATTCAATCCATTGTTTTTTCTTCTCCGTGTCGTTGCTGATGACGACAAAACTGTCGCAAACTTCGAAAATCGGAATCTTGTCATCCAGAAGGCGCCCTCCGATATCGACGAGCACGATATGCTCCTCTCTCTGCTTCAGTTCCGCGCATTTCTTGTTGATGAAATCCTCATCGTAATCCCCTTTTCTTCTGACCGCCCTTATCTGCTCCTGGTCGGGGTTGTTGCTCCAGTTGCCCTCGCCGTCCTTGTGGATTCGCATCGTCATGAACGAATCGGTGGGGAGATTTGCCTCCAGATTATGAATCAGGACTGTCTTTCCGGAATGTGGCGGCCCACAAAATATTATTTTCATCTTATTTTCTCTCCAATATTTTTTTTATCTCTCCGACGAATTTCCTGCTCCAGCCCCTGAACAGAAGGCTGTTCCCGCCCGCATTCGAGAACGCCTCAACATTCTTGGCTCGGTCATCTATGAGCAGCGCATCCCCCTTTGCGAACGCATTCTTGAATCGTGATCTTCTGACAATCGTGATGTTTTCTTCAGGTATATTCGTATGCTCCGAAATCCATTCTGTTTTGCCCTTTTTGCCGGATTTCAGCCTTACGCTGCTCAGAATATGAAGCTCATGCCCGCTGCTCTTGCAGAAGTTGTTCAGCTCGGAATATGCGTCCTGCGCTCCGTCCAGCCATTCCATCGAAGTCCAGAACTTTTTGCCAATAAGCATGACAAGAAGCCAGTTTATACCCTCTTCCCCGATATAAAGATGATATTTTTCCGCCTGCTTTCTGAAATCAACAAGAACCCCATCCATATCAAGATACAGCTTCATCATTTCTCCTGTAAAAGCGGAGGCGTTTTTCATTCAGGGCAGCCTCCGCGCCCTGCCTATGGCTCATTTTTCATTCTCTTCGAACCGAGTGCCCGTCATCAGCGTCTGCCGCTGCGCGGGATTCTCGGTGAAGGCCTCTGTCTTGGTGCGGAGGGCGGAAGCTGTCTCGGCGCAGGTTTCGGATTGTTCATGATGATGACAGGTCCCGGAGTGACGATTGTTACGTTGTTACCCATTTTTGGCTCCTTGCCGTTTTACGGCGTTTCTTGTTCATTGTCCGCAATTTTTATTGCTCGTTTATATCAGAATCCTTACTGCAGAAAAAATTGACAACAAAAACAACAAATTTGAAAAAAGCTATGTCTGTAAAAACGGTTTGATTTATTCTTTGTCATGCTGAACAGATTTTCACAGGAAAGCGCGATTCAGCATCCATATATTTTCATAGATTCCGAAACAGATTCGGAACGACACTTGAAATCATGCATCTCCACCTAAACATAGCACTTTTTCATTTACGATTTCATTTATCGTGTTCTGCGCCTTTCTCGCATACATGTAAATCGTAAATATCTCACCTACAGAGTCTTTGAAAAATTCATTAAGTTCTCTGAATGTCATAAAACCTTCTTCCATCTCAAAAAACGCCCCAACATTAAAAAAAAGGCACGTGCCCGCATCAAGAAGTACAGTTCATGCGACATGTCATAGCAGTTCTCCAGTATGATGTCCCTTGTCGTGCACACTGCCTTTTTTTATCCTCGTCTTTGCATAATGGATATTCGCTACGGGTATCCATTATGGCACGCAACATCTCCGTGGGGCTTCCATTGATTTTGGTATAAGCATGTAAAACCTCCTATCTTAATAGGGATGCCTCCGTACAAGCAGGCATCTTTCTGTTAGTAATAAGTTGCCAGTATAAGAACCAGTACCAGCAATATGATTATGCCCTTCATAATGCAACCTCAACATTTAGATTAGTAGAAATGCCGGATATTCCTTGAACAGGAATGACCCATCATCCAGTTGTATACGCTTGTCATAAGCACAGTACCATTCGAGCAAATCGGCTTCCAAGACTGTCATATTTCCTATCATTTCCATGATATGCTGTGCCTCAGCCAGTTCCCAAGTCCGGGAAGTGAGTTTGTCCAGCAGCTGTGCTATACCCTCGGCATCGTTTGCATAGAGCTCATGTCCTCCGTCGTCAGTCAGATATACCGCATACCTCCCAGTACACATAACGTATCCTAAATGGCTAAGCATGTTTACGATGCTGTCCTCTCCTGTCTTAATCCCTTAAAAGCAGGGCAACATTCTGACTTGCCTCCATGATGCACCTGCCGGCAGATTGCCTTCATACAAAAGTGCAGGCTTCATCTTTTTGGGGCGAATCAATTTCATAAACCTTTCTGCGGATTTCTCCGCTCTTGATATCATCTACATCGCTATTCTCCGGCTCAATCTTTTTTTTGCCTTCGATCCACGAGCACTCGCCAGGCGCTTTCCTTATAATTTCAAACTGTTTGTGTTTGATGATGCATTCCATTTTATGCCCTCCAAAATACAGTCTTTTCCGCCATTGTTCTGAAATCCCCTGCTCTATTTCTCGTTCCATGATTCATAACGGCGGAAACACACATGGCGGAAGACGTGGCGCTTGACGACGCTCTCGCCATCGCAAACCTCCGTTTCCTCACGGCGGCTCACGGCATGGATTGGAACAAGCCCCCGTCCAAGCGCATAGCTTACCAGAAGGAAGGTTATTCCCATTTCGCCCTGAACAATCAGCGAGTCCCCTTCTTCGGCATCGGAAAGCCAATCGACGACAACCTGCGCCGTTTTTCTGTCGACGCGCTCCGTCGCGGGAATCTGCGCCCACATCTCTGAAATCGACTGAGAGGGATAAACGATGCGTTCCGAATGGAATTTTTCCGAAAGCTCCTTTTCCTGATTCTCCGTAAGTTTGTGATTCAAAAGGCAGTATGTTTTCATTTTAGTTTCTCCTTTTTTTCAAATGATTGTTCCATCAACAATTTCTATATTGAATTCTTTCGCGCGGTCGATACTACAAGCGTCTTTTCCATTTTTTTTAGCCTCCAATGATTCTGGATATTTTTTATAGAATCTTCATAATAAATGCGATACAAGACGATGCGGATATTTGACAAGAAATTACATTTTTTTCCGATACCTGAAGTGTATTCGAAGCCGTCGCGCACCATTTTATGATAGTGAAAAAACGGAAAGGCCGTTCATTTCGGCAGATTTATACAGAAATGAACGGCGCGAAAGGCGGAAAGCTACCGTGGCAAAGAGGTGCGTGCGCCATGCGCCTCTTTTCGGATTCTCGTGACAGCAAAACCGTCTGGCGCCTTCATCTGAGCCGGTTGCCATGAAATGCGGCGTTGCCTTATGATACGAAGGCTCTGGCGGAAGGAACGGTTGATGTTGCCATGCACAACGGCTTTCGCAGGAAAGCGTGTTTTCCGCACCAATCGCCAGCAAAAGCCGGAAAAGAGCGCAGTGAAAAAAAGGAGAAAACGAAAATGGACATCGCAATCACCCGGGCATCTCCTGAAGACGCCGCGGAAATAATCGCGCTGATGAAAATCATCGGGAGCGAGTCGGACAATCTCTCTTTCGACGGGAACGGAATCCCGGTGACGGTGGACGAGGAAGCGGAATTCCTCAAAAGCATCGGGCATTCGCGCAATGAGGCGTTCTTCGTCGCAAGAAGGGACTCGAAAATCATAGGCACGGCGCACTACACGGCTTTCACCAAAAAGCGTATGGCGCACCGGGGCGAATTCGGGATTTGCGTCCGGAAATCGGAATGCGGGCGCGGAGTCGGGTCGATGCTGCTCGGTGAAATACTTTCATTCGCGAAGGACGTCGCGCGCTCGCAAATCGTCTCCCTTGAGGTGCGGAGCGACAACATCGCGGCGATAAAACTCTACGAGAAATTCGGATTCGAGAAAATCGGACGGTTCAAGGGATTCTTCAAGATAAACGGGGAATTCATTGATTTCGACATAATGCAGAAATTCATCTGACACAAAGCGCACACGCAAGCGTTTCTCGGTGCGGGCGGAATAGGACATGAACCGGGCGGGCACGTGCAAAACGGGCGGTGAAAAAATCGCGTTTTTCTGCTACCCTTCAGGCGGGTTAACAACATGAAATCGATAAAAATTCCTTCAGAACTGAAGAAGATGAACGAGATTTTCGAGAGGAACGGTTTTGAGGCGTTCCTCGTAGGCGGGGCGGTCCGCGACGAGATAATGGGAAAGAAAGCATCCGACTGGGACGTGACGACGAACGCGAGGCCGGAGGACGTGATGAGGATATTCCACAAGGTAATCCCGACGGGAATCGCGCACGGAACGGTGACGGTGCACCTTTTGGGACACGAGATTGAGGTGACGACGTACCGCGCGGAGGCAGGATATTCCGACGGGCGCCACCCGGATTCCGTTTCGTTCGACGCGACGCTTGAGGACGACCTTTCGAGAAGGGACTTCACGATGAACGCGATCGCGGCTTCCCTCGCCGACGGAAAGCTTGTGGACCCGTTCGGGGGAATCGGCGACATACAGGCTAAGATTATCCGCACGGTCGGAAACGCGCGGGAACGGTTCCTTGAGGACGGGCTGCGACCAATCCGCGCGATACGGTTCAGCTCCCAGCTCGAATTCCCCATCGAGGACGAGACTTTCAGGGCAATTTCCGATTCCGACGTGCAGGAGAAAATATGCTCGATTTCGATGGAGCGGTTCCGCGACGAATTCGTCAAGATTCTCTCGTCGAAGAAACCGTCGATTGCGCTGAAAAGGATGGAGGATTGCGGAATCCTCGCGAAGTTCATGCCGGAGCTTTCCGAATGCCGCGGAATCGAGCAGACGGACGAGCGCGGCTTCCACGAATTCGACGTTCTCGACCACAATCTTTTCGCGTGCGACGGCGCGCCGCGGGAAAACCTGAACGTACGCCTTGCCGCGCTTTTCCACGACATCGGGAAGAAGGACGCGAAAAGGGAGGAGACGAAGGAATTTCCGAAAGGCTCGGGCGAGTTCGTGAAAATCGTCCATTTCCACGGGCACGACAAATTGTCCTCGGAAAAATCGGCGGAAATCCTCGCGCGCCTGAAATTCCCCAACGCCACGATCGAGCGCGTCTCCCACCTCATCAGGAACCACATGACGTTTTTCGACGGAAGCTGGAGCGATGCTACCGTCCGGCGCTTTCTCGTCAGAATCCGCCCGGAATGCGTCGACGACTTGTTCGACCTCTGGTGCGCCGACATGTACGGAAAGCATTGCGTGCCCGTCGTTCCGGGAAGCGATGCAGCAAAAAGGATGGGGCTCTTGCGCGACAAAATCAGGGAAATCGAGGAATCGCAGAACGCGCTCAGCCTCAAGGATTTGAAGGTAAACGGAAAAGACCTTATTGCGGCGGGAATTCCCGCGGGGAAGCACCTCGGGATGATTCTCGGGGAGCTTTTCCAGTGCGTGCTCGACGACCCCGCGATGAACGAGAAGGAGAGGCTCATGGAACTCGCAAGGAACCTCGCCGAAAGCTGGAACCTCGCGAATCCGGATTCTAGCGCTTCAGAATAATCAGTATATTGAAGACAATCGAGGCGGCAAGAAGGACGAGCGTCGCAAGCCGTACAGTCATGTTCACCTGCCGCCCCGCCTTCATGTCCAGCACAAGCGACAGCGTTAGCATGACGAAGCAAATCACATTGAGAACCAAAGAAACCGACCGCATATTTTCCTCCCTGTACCGTTCGATTTTACAAACACTTTGCAAAAACAAAACAATATAAAAAAAGACGGTCATAAGACCGTCTTTTTTGCCCGGGAGGGGACTTGAACCCCTATGAAGTTGCCCTCACTAGGACCTGAACCTAGCGCGTCTGCCAATTCCGCCACCCGGGCGAAACGAATGTGCTGATAATACAGGACATCCGTTTTTTGGTCAATACGTTCCGGGCATTTAGTTTGCGGCGGAACCGATATTTATGAGAGAAAGGAAGGCATCGTTGTTCCTTGTCTTCTTCATCGTGTCGATAATCGCCTCTGTAATCTCGACGTCCTCCATGGAGTTGAGGTTGTTCCTGAGAACCCAAATGCGCTGGAGCGTGTCCTCGGGAAGGAGAAGCTCCTCTTTTCTAGTGCCGGATTTCTTGATGTTGATTGCGGGGAAAACGCGCTTTTCGGCAAGCTTCCTGTCGAGGTCGATTTCGCTGTTTCCAGTGCCCTTGAATTCCTCGAATATGACCTCGTCCATGCGGCTTCCCGTATCGATGAGCGCGGTCGAGATAATCGTAAGGGAGCCGCCCTCCTCCACGTTGCGCGCCGCACCAAAGAAGCGCTTCGGCTTGTGGAGCGCGTTGGAATCGACGCCGCCGGAAAGGACTTTCCCGGATGTCGGGACGGTCTGGTTGTAGGCGCGCGCGAGCCTCGTTATCGAGTCGAGGAAAATCACGACGTCGCGCTTGTGCTCGACAAGCCGCTTCGCCTTCTCGAGAACCATCTCCGCGACCTGCACGTGCCTCGTCGCCTGCTCGTCGAACGTGGACGAGACGACCTCCGCGTTTATCGACCTCTCCATCTCGGTGACTTCCTCGGGGCGCTCGTCAATGAGGAGCACGATAAGGTAGACATTCGGATTGTTCGTCGTGATGGCGTTCGCGATTTTCTGCATGAGCGTCGTCTTTCCCGCCTTGGGAGGAGCGACGATAAGGAGACGCTGGCCTTTTCCTATCGGCGCGAAAAGATCGACGATACGCGTGCTGTATTCCGTCGCTGTCGTCTCAAGGGAAAGGCGCGTGTTCGGGTAAAGGGGCGTGAGATTCTCGAACGGGACGCGAGTCTGCGCCACTCGCGGCTCGTCGAAATTCACCGTCTCGATGCGGAGGAGCGCGAAGAACCGTTCTCCGTCCTTGGGGCTTCTTGTCTGCCCGTATATTGTGTCGCCTGTTTTCAGATTGAAAAGCCTGATTTGGCTCGGTGAGATGTACACATCATCAGGTCCAGGAAGGTACGAATTCTGCGGATTCCTCAAGAAGCCGTATCCGTCGGGAAGAATTTCGAGCGCTCCCGAGGCGAATATAATCCCGCCGCGTTCCGTATGCGAGCGGAGGATGACGAAAATCAGCTCCTGCTTCTTCATTCCGGGAAGGTCGTCCTCGGAGCAGCCGTACTCGAGCGCAAGGCTTCTGAGTTCCGGCATCGGCATTTTCGTAAGGTCGTTTATGAGGAGGCGCGGCTTGTTCTCGTTCTGGGCGTCAAGCTCTGCCTGCATCGCCTCGTATATGAGCTGCTGCTCAGCCGCGCGTTTTTCGTACCCGCTCTGCCTGTAATTGTTCCGCCTGTTTCCGTAACGGGAATTCCGTTCGGTGCGGCCGTCGTTCCGCCCCCACTGGCCGCGGCGGTTCTGCATTCTCGGGTTCATCCTGCCGTATGGAGCCGGAGACTGCTGGTATTCCGCCATTCCCGACGACTGCTCCTGCTCCGCGGAAGGCTGCTCGGCAGCCTGCTGCGACGGCTCCGCCTCGGAAGCCGGCTGCTGCTGTTCCGCCGACGGCTCGGGGGAAGGCTCCCCGTCGCTTTCCGCAGGCTCGCTTTCAGGGGTGTCGCCCTTCACGACGACTTTGCGGCGGGCCCTGACGGAAACCCTCCTTGTTTTCGGCGCGGCCTCCGCGGAATCCTGTTCCGCCTGCGGCTCTGCATCAGTTGCTTCCCCTGCGACAGCTGAGTTTTCGTTCTCCTGAATCTGCGGTTCATCCGACAATTGAGATTCTTCCGTCTTGCGTCGTGAAATACGCGGCATTTTGTTTTCTCCGTTAATTAATAAGTTTTATTCCAAGATATGAAAAAAGATTTGTTTTCAGTATTTTTTATTTTTTTAAGAAAGGATATTTGAATTGCTGAAATACTATCTGCGGGCATTCCTTTTGTCAAGGAAACGGAGGGCGCGCCGCGCTCCCCGCCTCCCGTCGTTCTAGAATTTTATCCTGCGGTCAGAATCCTTGTAGTATTCCTTCCTGAGCTCCTTTATCTGCTCGTCAGCCATATAATCGTCGAACGGCATCATGCGGTCGATGACTCCGTTCGGCGTTATCTCGACGATGCGGTTCGCTATCGTCTGGATGAACTCGTGGTCATGGCTCGTGAAGAGGATGACGCCGGGGAAGCTCACGAGCGCCTGGTTCAGCGACTCGATTGCCTCAAGGTCGAGGTGGTTCGTCGGGTCGTCGAGGATAAGCACGTTCGCGTTCTGGAGCATCATCTTCGAGAGCATACAGCGGACTTTCTCGCCTCCGGAAAGAACCTTGACCTTCTTGAGCGACTCGTCGCCCGAGAAAAGCATTCGCCCGAGGAATCCGCGGACGTACGCGTCGTCCTGCTCCTTCGAGAACTGCTTGAGCCATTCGGTGATGTTCATATCGTTGTCGAAGTACTTGTTGTTGTCGCGGGCAATGTACGTCATGCTCGTCGTCTGTCCCCAGAAGAATTCGCCGGAATCCGCCTTCGCCTCGCCCGCGATTATGTCGAAGAGCGACGAAATCGTGTTGTGCTCCACGCCGACGAACGCAATCTTGTCGGTGCGGTTCACCTTCAGCTCGAAATCCTTGAGGAGCTGCAGCCCGTCCTCGTCCTTCGAGTTGAGCTTGCGGCATTCGAGGACGTTGTTGCCGATTTCGCGGTCGATTGCGAAATGCACGTACGGGAATTTCCTGCTCGTGACGGGCAAATCCTCAAGCTCAAGCTTCTCGAGAACCTTCTTGCGGCTCGTCGCCTGGCGGCTCTTTGCGGCGTTCGACGCGAAGCGCTGGATGAATTCCTTGAGGTCCTTCGCCTTCTCCTCGTTCTTCTTCTTCTGGTCCTTCGCCTGCTTCTGGAGAATCTGGCTCATCTGGTACCAGAAATCGTAGTTGCCGGCGAACTGCGTAATCTTTCCGTAGTCGATGTCGCACGTCACCGTGCAGACCGTGTTGAGGAAGTGGCGGTCGTGGCTTACGACGATGACCGTGTTCTGGAAGTTGAGGAGGAAGTCCTCGAGCCAGTTTATCGATTCAAGGTCGAGACCGTTCGTCGGCTCGTCGAGAAGAAGAATTTCGGGATTGCCGAAAAGCGCGCGGGCAAGAAGGACGCGGACTTTCTGCGACTCGTCAAGCTCGCTCATCATCTTGTCGTGGAATTTCTCCTCAAGGCCAAGTCCCGAAAGCATCTGCTCAATCTGGTTCTCGGCCTCGTAGCCGCCAAGCTCCCCGAATTCAGCCTCAAGCTCCGCCGAGCGGATTCCGTCCTCCTCGGTGAAGTCGGCCTTCGAGTAAATCTCATCGCGCTCCTTTGAGACCTGATGGAGCTTCGGGTATCCCTGAAGAACCGTGTCCTTGACGCTGAATTCATCGAACGCGAAGTGGTTCTGGCTGAGAACTGCCATGCGCTCGCCCGGCGTGATGAAGATGTCCCCGGAATCGTGCTCGATTTCGCCGGAAAGAACCTTGAGGAAGGTAGATTTCCCCGCGCCGTTCGCGCCGATAATGCCGTAGCAGTTGCCCGCCGTGAATTTTATGTTGACATTCTTGAAAAGAGGCTTCTCGCTGAAGTGAAGCGAAACGTCTGAAACTGTAATCATCGCAAATTCTCCGTTTTTGATTTTCTCCGCGCCGGGAACGTTCTGCCCCGGCACGTAACGCTATTTTTTCTCACCGCTTCTGCGGAAGAACGACCGTATCCGGTGGAGCAGCCCCTTCGGCTTCTCCGCGGGCCTTGCATTCTGCGCGGCAGGCTTCTTTTTGGGCGTCTCCTGCCGTTTCGGAGCGGGAGCTCCCTTTCCCCTCGCCTCGCCGGAGCGAACCTGACGGGGGGCGTCACCGCGCTTCTTCCCGCCGCGGCGTTCCCTGCTGCCTCCCGCCTGCGCGGAATCCACGCCTTTCAGCGCGACGGGACGCTGCTCGGACGCGTACTTTTCCTTGTAAAGCTTCATGCGCTCCTCGAGGGAAAGCCCCGCCATGCGCCCCGCCTCGTCATCCGACATCCGCGGCTTCCTGCCCCGTCTGCCAACTCTTTCTCCGCGCTCCTTCAAGCCGTCGCGCTCACGCCTTTCCCCGCGAGGATGCCGTGACGAATCGCGGGAGGAACCGCGCGGGGAACGCTCTCCGCGTCCGTCATCGCGCCAGTCGCCCGTGCGTATCCACATGTCCTTCGACTTGTCCTCGCCGAAATCCTCCTCGGCCGCGACGACGAACGGAATCTTCTTTTCTATGTAGCTCTCGATTCCCATGAGATTGAACGCGTCCTCGGGGGAATCCGAGCAGAACGAATACGCCTTGCCGCTCTTTCCCGCGCGGGCAGTGCGCCCGATTCTGTGGACGTAGTTTTCCGATTCGTTGGGAAGGTCGTAGTTGATGACCATCGCGAGGTCGTTCACGTCGATTCCGCGCGCGGCGACATCGGTCGCGATAAGGCAGCGAGTCCGCCCGTTCTTGAAGTCGTCCATGATGTGCTGGCGCTTCTTCTGCGGAAGGTCGCCGATGATGAATTCGTTGTCGATTCCGTTTATCCGGAGCCGTTTCGAGATTACCTCGCACATCTTCTTCGTGTTGCAGAAAATGATGAGGCTTTCCGGCTTCTCCCGCTCGATGATGCCGACGAGGAGCCGGTTCTTGTCCTCGCCGGAAACGTGCATGAGCAC
This sequence comes from Treponema saccharophilum DSM 2985, assembly GCF_000255555.1. Classification (GTDB taxonomy): domain Bacteria; phylum Spirochaetota; class Spirochaetia; order Treponematales; family Treponemataceae; genus Treponema_D; species Treponema_D saccharophilum. The sequence continues at coordinate 297,344 of NZ_AGRW01000054.1, read as the reverse complement.
TTGGTTTATCTCGTCGACGGTTATGTTCTGCGCCTCAATCGTTATTTCCTTCGGCGATTTCGTGTACTCGTACGCGAGGTTCTTCACGTTCAGGTTGAGCGTCGCGGAGAAAAGCATCGTCTGCCTGACCTCGCTCGAAGGAAGGACCTTGATGAGCTTCCTGAGGTCGGGATAGAAGCCCATGTCGAACATCCTGTCCGCCTCGTCGATCGCGAGGAACGCGACGCGGCTCAAATCCATCTGCCGCCCCTCCTGCAGGTCTATAACGCGCCCGGGCGTGCCGATTATCACGTCGACGCCCGCCTTGAGCGCCGCGACCTGCTTCTCGTAGCCGACGCCGCCGAAGAAGCTCGCGAAGCGCAACCCCGTGTATTTCCCGAGCTTGAGCGCCTCCTCCTCCACCTGAACGGCAAGCTCCCGTGTCGGGACCATGACGAGCGCAGTCCCGCGCTCGTCCGCGCCCTTGGAGAGAAGCTCCTGCATTATCGACACGAGGTAGGCGGCCGTCTTCCCCGTCCCCGTCTGGGACTGCACGTACAGGTCGGTTCCGTCAAGGGAAGCCTGGAGAACCTGCTCCTGCACGGGCGTGCACGTCACATAGCCTGCCTCAGCAAGCCCTTTCTGGATTGTCTCGTCAAGATTGATTTCTGAATAGTCCATTCCGCTTTTTCCGAAAAATTAAGATGAATATTTGGCGAATTCGACGGAAACAGCACGGAATCCCCCGAATTTCATAAAATCAGCACTATTTTTGTAGATTTTTTGATAAGATGTATGAAGTATACCCCATTTGCGGGAGTTTGAAAACCATCGGACGCAAAGGAGCTTGCAATGAGCAGCGAAAAACAAAAAAAAGACACGGACGAGCAGATAGAATACCAGGCGACGCTTTTCTCGAACAGGCTCGCGAAAAAGCACCGGCAGCTCAGGAAATGGGCGCGGCGCGAGCGCATAACATGCTACCGCCTCTACGACAGGGACATCCCGGAAATCCCGCTCGCGGCAGACCTCTATGAATTCATCCCGGACGGAATCGCCGACAAATTCGAGTGCGCCGCGTTCATGCGCGACGAGGAGTCGAGAATTTCCGCCAACGATTTGACCGCGGCGCGGGACAAGGCGCAGCGTCAGTTCCTCCATATATCGCTGTACGAGCGCCCCTACGACAAGCCCGAGGAGGAGGAGCGGATGTGGCTCGGAGCGATGGCGAAAGCCGCGGCGGAGACGCTCGGAATACCGCAGTCGCACGTGATGACGAAGACGAGGAAAAAGCAGCGGGGCGAAAGCCAGTACGAGAAAATCGAATCGGGCGCGACAGTCGAGGGAACGGTGCAGGAATGCGGGCAGCTTTTCAAGGTCAACATGAGCGACTACCTCGACACGGGGCTGTTCCTCGACCACAGGCCGCTCAGGCAGACGGTCAGACAGGAGGCGGCCGGAAAATCTGTGCTGAATCTTTTCTGCTACACGGGAAGCTTCTCCGTCTACGCGGCGGAAGGAAGGGCGAGAACCGTCACGTCCGTCGATTTGAGCCGGACGTACATCGACTGGGCGAAGCACAACATCGCGCTCAACGAATTCAACCCCGACGACGGGAAAAAATTCATCTTCCACAGGGGCGACGTGTCCGGGTTCCTCAACCAGCGGCTCGCCGAAGTCCCCAACGCGGAAGGAACGAACAGGTTCGACATAATCGTCCTCGACCCGCCGACATTCTCGAACTCGAAATCGACGGAATCAACGCTCGACATAAACCGCGACTGGCCCGAGCTTGCGGGAAAATGCATCCGCCTGCTCAGGAAGAACGGGACGCTGTATTTCTCCACAAATTCGCGGAGGCTCCAGTTCGACGAGAACCTGCTCCCGAAAGAGACGGACGACGGCGCGAAAATCGAGGTCGCGGACATGACGGCGGAATCAATCGGCGAGGATTTCAAAAACCAGAAGCCGCACAGGCTCTGGAGGATAAGGCGCCTCGGCTGAGGACAAAAAAAACTGCCATCGCAACGACCGCAAATAAAACGGTATCGCGATGGCAGTCCCAGAAGGGAGCGCGCCGGAAATTACTCCGCCGACTTGACTCCGTAACGCCTGTTGAAGCGCTCGATGCGTCCAGCAGTATCGACGAGCTTCTGCTTGCCGGTGTAGAACGGATGGCAAGCAGAGCAGATTTCAACGTTGATGTTCTCAACAGTTGAGCGGGTCTCAATCACGTTGCCGCACTGGCATGTGATTTTCGTAATTTTGTACTCTGGGTGAATTCCAGCTTTCATAAAAACTCCTTGCCCTTGCCCGATGATGTAGAAAAGCCGGTCAGCAAAAACAAACAAACGGCACCGCTCCGGAAACGAGTTCCCGCCGCGAGCCTCCCTCTCACCGTTACCAATCAAGACAACACCACAAGGACGTTCGACAACTATACCGAAATCAGCGGGCTGATGTCAATTCTTCATAGGCGGCTTTGGCGGCATTCTGCTCGGCTTCCTTCTTGCTCTTCCCTTGGGCAGGCCCATAGCTCGCGCCCTTAAGATGGACGGTGACCCAGAAAACCTTGTCGTGCTCCGGCCCCGATTTCTTGACGAGCTCGTAGACGGGACATTCCTTGTATTTTTTCTGGTACCATTCCTGAAGGAGCGACTTGTAGTCCTTGTGCCCCTTGTTCTCAAGCACTTTCCTCACCTCGGGCGCGATGAACGAAAGAACGAGCTTCTGCACCGCTTCGTATCCCGTGTCGAGATAGTACGCCCCGAAAAGCGCCTCGACGGCATCGGCAAGAATCGCCTTTTTCTGGCGGCCGCCGCTCATCTCCTCGCCTTTTCCGAGGACAAGCATCCTGTCTATCCCGATTTTCACGGCTATCGGCGCGAGCGTCTCCTCGCTTACGACGACGCTCTTTATCTTGGCGAGCTCACCTTCGGGGTTGTCGCTGAGGTTTTCGTAGAGATACGTCGCCGTGGCCATCCCGAGGACGCTGTCCCCGAGGAATTCGAGCCGCTCGTTGTTGAGATGCTGGTGGCTGGAATTCTCGTTCGAGAACGACCTGTGATGGAATGCCAGGTCAAGCAGCTCAAGATTGTTGAATTTTATCGAAATATTCCTGCAGAAAAGGGACAAATCCCTGACCCTTTCCGGCGAAAGCACTTTCTTTGAATAAATCATACCCGTAACGTCCGACATCAGCCCATAAAAAAAATAACACAGGCTTCCGAGCGGAAAACACGCCGAAAACCTGTGTCTAATCAATCAAAAGCGATTGTGCTTACGCCTGCGCCGATTTGATGAAGTTCAAAGCGTCGCCGACAGTCTCAAACTCGTTCGCCTTGTCATCGGGAATCTGGACTCCAAGCTCCTCTTCAATCGCATAGACAAGCTCGTAGGTATCGAGGCTGTCCGCACCGAGATCGCCGCGGAATGAAGCGGCCGGTGTGATTTTGCTCTCATCAATCTCCAGTTTCTCTGCGATGAGCTTCTGGATTTTCGCAAACAATTCTTCATCAGACATAGTGAACTCCTCTTCCAGCGACCGAAAAATGACGGCCGCTTAATCTTGGATTTTTTTTAACCGTTGCTCTCAGGAGTGATAACCTGACGACCACGGTAGAAACCGCATTTCGGGCAAACGTGATGCTGAAGGATAAGGTTGCTGCAATTTGAGCATGCAACCAAATGCGGAGCCTCAAGGTGCATGTTCACACCACGACGTCTGCGAGTGCGAGCTTTTGAAGTTTTCGCTCTAGGTACTGCCATTTATTTTACCTCTCTAAGTATTTTGTCATTGAATTGATAACAATGAACCTTATCGTATAACAGATTTAGATTTAATGTCAATCATCCTTTTTACACATTCGGGAACCATTTCGGAAACATCACCGCCAAAAGAGGCGAGTTCCTTTATCGCGCTTGACTTGAACGTTATGTACCGCTGGTCGGTCGGGATGAAAACGGTCTCTATCGAGGAGTCGAGGTTCCTGTTCATGAGCGCGAGGTCGAATTCGTACGAGAAATCTATCGTGTTCCGAATGCCGCGGATAAGTATGTTCGCCCCGTTCTCCCTCGCATACTCGACGATAAGCTTCTCGCAGACGTGGACCGTCACGTTCCTGAACGGAGACGCAAGCTCGCGGAGCATCCCGAGCCGCTCCTCGCAGGAAAAAAGATACGATTTGCTGACGTTGTTCGCGATGACGACGTCAATCGAGTCGAACAGGCGGCTGGCGCGCTCGATTATGTTCATATGACCGTTGGTGGGAGGATCGAACGACCCTGGAAATATCGCTTTTGTCATTTGCGCCGAATATAGCACGTTTGACCGAACGAAACAAGTAATGTACTATTTCCTGCAAATGAAAACGAAAAGTACGATGCTGATTATACCCGCCGTCATGATGCTTGCCTCATGCGTGAGAACGAAAGATATAAAGAACATTCCGCAGGAAGTCCCCCCCGCCGCCGAGGAGCAGAAGCCGGAGCCGGAGGTTCCGCAGGTGATTCAGGAGACAGAGCCTGTTCCTGAGCCGCCGAAGGAACCCGAGAAAACGCCCGAGCCAAAAAAGGAAGAGGCTCCCCTCCCCCCGAAGGAGGATGTTCCCCCGCAAAAGCCGGCGCCCGCGGAGGAAGTCCCACCCGCCCCCGCGGAAGAAGAGGAAGCCGACGAGGACGCAGACGAATACGCGCGCTCGATAGGGGACGTCGGCGTGTCGAAGGACACATTCAAGGAAGACAAGGAGAAAATTCTCCGCATAATTGACGAGCTTTCCGTCATAATGAAGGACAAGGACTACAAAGCGTGGCTTCCGTACATAGACAGCGAGTCGAAGTCGTATTGGTCGAAAACAGGAAACCTCAAAAAGGCGCAGAACAGGATGCCCATTAAAGGAATCCAGCTCAAAACGCTTCAGGATTATTTCAAATTCATATTCGTCCCCGCACGCCAGCAGAGCCAGATAACGGAAATCCGCTACGAGTCCGACACCTACATAAAGGCGGTCGAGGTGCAGCCGACGCAGGAGCTGATTTACTATTTCTTCAAGAAGACGAACGGAAACTGGCTCGTCCACATCCCGCCGATAGAGGAGTGACGCCGACGCGCGCGGGAAATCTATTTGCTTTTTATGCGCCATTCTTTTATAATTTTTTCTGCATATTTGTTTAAAAACAAATAAAAAATTCAGGAGGATTTTTATGAAATCTTTGAAAAAAGTCGCAGGCACGATTTGCGCCATGCTCGTAACGTTCAGTGTTGCTGCCCAGTCCAAGTCTGAAAAATCTGTCGATTCAGCATATCTCAGCACAGTCGAGGACGTCGTAATAACGGAGCTTGCGAATTCCGAGGAAAGGGACAACAAGCTCGTCGCGCTCCAGTACCTTGAGAGCGCAATCGGAGAAGGCCGCGCGACTCCCGATATGGTGAAAGCGCTCGACCAGCTCGCCGGAGAGGGAATCACAACCCAGACCCGCACCAACGGACGCCTGATGAACAACTACCCGGACATCCGCGCAAAATCATGCGAGCTTCTCGGAAAGGTCGCTACCGAGGAGGCAAAGCAGAGCCTCGTCAAAATCGCGCTCGCCGACAACGAGCCGATGGTAATCACCTCTGCAATCCGCTCGCTCGGAGACATCGGAATCAACGAGGGTGACGAAGTAACGAAGACAATCGCGTGGGCGAACAAGCGCAACCGCATCCTCAACCCCACGTCAAGCCTCGCCCTTGAGGTCGTCATCGCATGCGAGAAGCTTGCAGACTCCGTCGAGGACAAGAAGGACATGATTCAGGAACTCAGCTACATCGCGACGGACTACCGCTACGTGACGCCGGTCAGGACAAGGGCCCGCGAGCTTCTCAACAAACTCCAGTCATCAGGCTCATCATCAAGCAAGTCAGCAGACGCAAAATAAATCCTTTTTCCAGAAATAGAAAACGCGCGCCATTTTCGTTCGGCGCGCGTTTTTTTTGGCAAAAGCGGGAAAAATTCCGGCAAGCAAAAGCCGCTTTCCGGAATGCGATTCCCGACAAAATCCGGCTCAAATTTCCATGTTCATAGCGCGGCGGACTTCCTTCAAAGTCTGCTCGGCAATCGCACGCGCCTTCTCCGCGCCGGAAAGGAGCACCTGCCTGATGTACTCCGGCTCCTTCTCAAGCTGCGCCCTCTTCTCGCGCAACGGGCGGAGCGTCTCGTTCAGCGCCTCGGTGAGCGCGTTCTTGAGCGCGCCGCCGCCGCCCTCGCCGAGCCGCTCGGCTATCGCGGAAGGCTCCTCGTTCGTGCACAGCGAGATGATGCGCAGGAGGTTCGCGACCTCGGGGCGGTTCTCCGGGTCATATGTTATGAGCCGCTCCGTGTCTGTCTTCGCCTTCTTTATGAGCTTCGCCGTCTCGTCGGCAGTCGCGCTGAGCATGACGGTGTTCCCCAGAGACTTCGACATCTTCTTGCTTCCGTCAAGCCCCTGAATCATGGGCGTCTTCGAGAGGAGCGCCGTCGGAATCGGGAAAATCGGCTCGCCCTTCTTGCAGAATTTCTTGTTGAACCTGCGCGCGATGTTCGCCGTTATCTCGAGGTGCGGGAGCTGGTCCTTCCCGACGGGGACGACGTTCCCCTTGCAGAAAAGGATGTCGCATGCCTGATGGACGGGATACGTGTACATCCCGGCATTTATGACGGAAAGCTCCGACTTCTGTATTTCATCCTTCACCGTCGGGTTCCGCGAAAGCTCCGAATTCGACACGAGGGTGAGGAACGGAAGCATGAGCTGGTTCGCCTCGGGAATATATGAATGCGGGAAAATCATCACGTCGTCGCCGGGAACGATGCCCGCCGCGAGGTAGTCGATTGCCAGCTGCCTGGTGTTCTCCGCGATTTTGTCGAACGCGTCGTGGTCGGTGAGAACTTGGTAGTCGGCTATGAGAATCATAGTCGGGACACCGAGGTTCTGAAGGCGAACGCGGTTCTGGAGCGAACCGAAATAATGCCCGATGTGAAGCCTTCCCGTAGGGCGGTCTCCGGTGAGGACGCGGTACTTCTTGGGATTCACGAGGATATCGGCCTCGACTTTCTTCGACCTCTCCACCGCGGCGAGAAACGAAGCGTTGTCGTTCGGCTCGGAATAATTCGTCTCGTTTGAAACATTTGTCTCTTCTGCCATTTTTTAAACTCCAAAATGAAAAATCCGCCCGACCGAAAAGAAAGAGCGGGCAGTTGATTCTAACGGATTTAACGAGTTACGGAAACGCCGCGCACCGTACGGGAAATCGGCGCCGCTCACATCCCGAGAAGGGCGCGCACTTCGGCGACAGCCTTCTCGTACCGCTCCTGATACGAGCCGCTTACCGTGACGAACGACTTGCCGTGGGAACGGAGCAGCTCCTTTATCTGGTTGCTGTACGTCTCCCTGTCGTCCCTTATGACCTCGCTCCTTCCGCCGTCCTGCACGAAATCGACATCCGGCTCAAGGAACAGAATCAAATCGTATGCGTTCACGCCGTCAATCGCATCGGAAAGCGCCTTGTTCTTCTCGATTCCGGGATCGCTCAGAAAATTCATGAAGAACTGCGTCACGAGGGCGTCCGTATCGATGAACAGAACCTTGTTGCTCCGCTCCGCCGCACGGATTTCGTTCATCTTGTGCTGGAGGAGAATCTCGGTAAAATCCTCCGAGAGCATCAGCGTGTCCGTCCCGCTCCGCTCGGAAATGTCCCTGCCCGCCTCGTCGATGAAATTCGTCCCGAACCTGTTCGCGAGGTTTATTGTGAGCGTCGACTTTCCGGTGCTCTCGCCGCCCATGAGGAGCACCTTCTTCACGTAAAAAGGCTTTACGACTTCGGGAAGCCAGTCCCAGTGCAGGTACGGGTTCTTCCGGATTTCAGTCGAGCTGATTCCGTTCCGCGGGAATATGCGCAGGATGCTTTCTGGATAGCATTTGTGCCAGAAGCTGTTCTCGTCGTAATCGCTTCCGCAAAACACGATGTCGATGGGCCTGCCTATCTGCGATTTCACCTTCCGCGCGTCCGCGTCCCAGTACTCCTCGGTGTACGCGCCTTTCGTCGGCGCGCTGTCCTCAAGAAGGATAATCCTCACGTTCCCGATGTGCTTCGTTATCTGGTAGAGCCACCGGTAGCGGATTCTGTAGTTGATTTCGTTCCTGTTCGTCCCGCAGCTCAAAACGACGAAAAGCTCGCGGCACATATTCGCCGCCTGGATGATGCAGTCGACGTGGCCCAAATGGAGCGGGTTGAACGAGCCGCCGTACATCCCGACATCATACCTGTCCTTCATTGTGTTTCGCCTCCCTGTGCCACCGCACGAACATCACGACCGCGTTTATGAGGAAAATGCTCCACATCGCCAGCGTCGAAATCGTCTCGCCGCCCTTGCTGAAATCGATTGCCCACATAATCACGGTGACGATATTCACGACAATCCAGAGAACCCACTGCTCGACGAGGCGCCGTATCGAAAGAATCTGCGCGACGACGGAAACGACGGTGCTCATGCTGTCGATATAAGGAAGGTTCCCGCCCATCGTTTTCAGAACGAAGCCGTATACCGCAATCGCGGCGGCGGTGATTCCGTAAAGGACCAGGCTTTTCGACAGGGGGAGCCTTTTCTTGATGACCTCGCCGTTCTCCTCGTTCATGTATTTTTTCCAGACGACGAACCCGACGAAATTCATCGGGAGATAATATATGACGTTGAGCATCACCTCGCCGTAATATTTTGCGCCCAAGGCGACGATTGTGTAGAAGATGTTGTTGATTGTCCCGAAGATGAAAGACGAGCGCTTTCCCTTTCCCGTGAGGATTACGCACGCGACGCCCGAAACTGCCGCCAGAAGGCTTGTCCAGCTGTCCTTCAGATAGACGGAAAGCGCGAGGATTGCCACCGTCGCCCCGGAAAACCAGATGATGTCGAACGGCTTCCATCCCGAAAGCTCGCTCCGCAAAAACTTTTTCAATGCTTCCATTTTTTTCAACTCCAGAAGCAGATGATACCCGATGAAAATCCGCAAATCAAGGATTGCCGCCCCGCCGCCCCCGTTGCGAACGCGCCCGCTACAAAAAACGAACAACCCTAGAAAACAATGCGGCCATTTCGTCTCCCCCACGGGTCGCAACCCCGTTGCGAACGCTCCCGCCACAAAAAACGAACAACCCTAGAAAACAATTCGGCCACTTCTTCTCCCACCCCGGGTCGCAACCCCGTTGCGAACGCGCCCGCTACAAAAAAAACGAACAACCCTAGAAAACAATGCGGTTCACTGCGCCCTCCCACGGGTCGCAACTTTGTTGCGAACGCGCCCGCTACAAAAATCGAATAACCCTAGAAAACAATGCGGGCGCCCTCTATAATCATCCGCATTATGTCAGAATCTCTTCAAAAGCTCGGGCAATGGCTCGACTCATACCTCAATTTCGAGAAGCTTCCGCAAAAGGACATATTTTGGCTCGACACGATGGAATTCCTGTGCGCGCAGTTCAACCATCCGGAAATATTCGCGCCGGCGTTCCATGTCGCGGGAAGCAAGGGAAAGGGTTCCGTCTCCGCGATGATTTCCTCGATACTCGACGCAGGCGGCTCGCGGACGGGGCTTTACACATCTCCGCACATAATCGACTTCGCGGAGAGAATCGGGACCGCGCACTCGAGGCTTCCCGAAAAGACGTACGCGGACGCCGCATCGGAGCTTATGGACGGAATCGGGAAAATACCGGCGGAATCGTTCCCCGGAAAAAGGCCGACGACGTGGTTCGAGCTTGTGACGCTCTACGCGATGATTGCGTTCAGGCAGGCGAAGGTCGACTACTCGGTTTACGAGGTGGGGCTCGGCGGACGGCTTGACGCGACGAACGTCATCACGCCGAAGATTTCGGTCATAACGCCGATAGAGCTCGAGCACACAGAATTTCTCGGCGACACGGTGGAGAAAATCGCCGCGGAGAAAGGCGGAATCATAAAGCGGAACGTACCCGTCGTCGTCGCGCCCCAGCAGGAAAGCGTCCGCGCCGTTTTCAGGACGATAGCGAAGGAGCGCGGCTCAGAGATTCGGTTCATCGACGAAATCGTCAGCTCCGTGACGCACCGGTTCGAGGGGAATTCGATGTTCGTGAAAATCGAGTCGCCGCTTTTCAGGAGGCCGCTCGAAGCGAAGATGAGGCTTCTCGGCGAGGTTCAGGCGATGAACGCGGCGCTCGCGGCGGCGGCGGTGAAGATTGCCCTTCCGAAGACGGACGAGGCGCAAATCGAGATGGGGCTTTCCGTCGCGAGCCTTCCCGGGCGGTTCGAGGTCGTCGACGCGCGAAGGCTCGGCTTCCCGTGCGCGATACTCGACGGGGCGCATACGGTGAATTCGGAGCGGTTCACGATGGAGACGTACCGGGCGCTGTTCGGCGGAAGGAAGGACGGAACGCTGCTTTTCGGGTGCGCCGCCGACAAGGATTCCGCGGACATCGCGCCGCTGTTCGCGGGGAATTTCTCCGACGTCTTCGTGACGCGTCCCGGAACGGTCAAGAAATCGGATATCGGGGAGATGGAGCGCTCGTTCTCGCGCGCGGGGATTCCGTTCACCGCAGACGAGGATTTCTGCGCGATGATTAAGGCGGCGGTTTCGGCTTCGGCGAGGAAGAACGCCCCGCTTCTCGTGACGGGCTCGTTCTACCTCGTCTCCGAGGTCAGGAAGCTGCTCGGAATATAGGACAGTCAGCCGACGAAAACGCGCTCGACGCGCTTCGACACCTGGCATGTTATTTCATAGGATATTGTTCCCGTCATGGCGGCAAGCTCCTCCGCAGTCTGGAGCGCGCCGCTTTCCGGAGGGCCGAAGACGACGGCCTCGCTCCACCGCGGAACGTCGTCGTCCCACAGCTCGACCATGCACTGGTCCATGCAGATTCTGCCCCGGACGGGATACGCCTTCCCGTTTATGGCAACGCTGAGCTTTCCGGCGAAGCGCCTGAAAAGCCCGTCGTCATATCCGATGGGAAGAACCCCGATGTTCGTCGGACATGATGTCGTCCATGTCCTGCCGTAGGAGACAGGAACGCCCGCGGCAAAACGTCGGATTGCGACGACCTTCGTCGAGAGCGACATCACGGGCTTGAGCTCGCTGCCGCGGATGTCTCCGGGATAGTAGCCGTAGACGATGATTCCCGGGCGGCACATGTCGAGATGAGTCTCGGGACGCGCGAGCGTGAGCGCCGAATTCGCACAGTGCCGTATTCCCGGGTCGATTCCCGCGCTCCTCACGTCCTCGGTCGCCTTCAGAAAACGCCTGAACTGCAGGTCGGTGAATTCGACATCGCCATCGTCGAACGAATCCGCCGTGGAGAAATGCGTGCACATCCCCCCGAGAGACAGGACGCCGCTCCCCGCAATCTCGCGCGCGAGGGAAACGGCATTCTCCGGAAGGCATCCAATCCGCCCCATACCCGTATCGACCGCGAGATGGACGGAAAAGCCGCGCTTGCCCGCCCGCCCCGCCGCCGCCGCGACTTCGCCGATGTATTCCGAGTCGAAGACGAGCGGAGTTATCCCGAACGAAACGAGGTCGTCCATCTCGGAACGGTCGCACAGGCTCAGCAGAAGAATCGGAACGGAAATTCCCGCCTCCCTCAGCTCAATGCCCTCGCTCACCCTCGCCACCGCGAGGAAATCCGCGCCGCACGCGACAGCCTCGCGCGCGCACACGACGGCGCCGTGGCCATACGCGTCAGCCTTTACAGCGACGCACATCTTCGCGCCGGTTCTTATTTTCGAGCGGATGAAGCGCAGGTTGGCGCGCAAATTTTCTATGTATATTTTCGCTATCGTTGGTTTCATGGGTGACGATTTTAGACCGAGCGATTCTTTTGTTCAACGACCGGGGGAAAATCCGCCGCGACGCGCGTTTGTCCCCGACGGCACGACGCATTTTTATTGAGGAAGTGCGCGAATACCTATATAATCGTCGAAGTTTCACCAACCATTCCCGGAGAATCGCACAGATGAAAATCACGAAAAGAATGATAAAAATCTCGCTCGGAGCCCTGTCGTTCGCGCTGTTTTCCTGCGCGTCAAACGATTTTGCCGACGAATTGCAGACGGACAAGCCCGCCGTGGAAAAAGACGGGCAGGAAACGTCGGAATCCGGCGACGTAGCGGTCGGCCATGACGCGTCATCATTCATCGCGATGCTTGACGGCGTTTCCATGAGCGTTGAATCGGCGCCGAGGGAAACGACGAAGCTCAAGCCGTTCCCGTCGGCGTTCTCCGTGAAAGTAACGAAGGACGGAAACGCGCTTCCGAATTTCGGCGTTGCGGTATCGTATCCGGCATCGCGCGACGCAGCCGGAAAAACAGTCTACCGGACGGCGACGCTCGAAACGGACCTGGACGGAAACGCGATTTTCATGCCGCCCGTTCCGACATTCGCGTTCAGGGACAAAATCTCGTTCGAGCCGGCATTCAGCGAGGCCGTCGGGGATTCAGTCGCGGAGGAAATCGCGGGGCACGGGACGACGGCGGAATTCAACGTAAGGACGAACATGAGGAACGCGGGCGGAGTAATCTCGCTCCTCGAATACAAGAAGGACGGAACGGCCGTCCTCGGCGACTCGATTTCATCGTCGAAGCTCCTCATAAACCTCATCAAGGCGGGATTCACCCGCATCGGAAACGACGACTTCACGCCTGCAATAAAGAAAGGCGACACGGCAAAAATCTATTCGGACACGCGCAGATACAACGGGAGCATGGCATACCTGATATTCGGGACGGTCAAATACGACGAGGATGCCGAAGACGGGGAAGTCGCGCTCGTCGCGGACGTTTCCTGCATGAACCTGAAGGCTGAATCAGCGGACGCGGGGAACCTCATCCTGTTCAGCACGACGAAGCGCGCCGCGGGCAAGACGGTTGCGGAGGCACGGGAGGCGATTTCTGCCGCGCTTGCCTCCGAAATCGATTACGGAATGTGAAACACTAAAAAAAATAGAGGAAGAAACATGGTTTACACAGACACAAGGGACAAATCGGTAAAAGCGGACTTCAGGACCGCGGTCATCAACGGCATGAACAAGGAGACGGGTGGTCTGTACATCCCCGTATCCTTCCCGAAGCTCGACACCGACTTCATCAACAAGAACCCGGAGCCGGGATTCCGCGACATCGCGTTCAGGATGGCGAAGCCGTACGTCGAGGGCGAGATTCCCGACGGCGACCTCCTTTCCATAATCGGAGACGCATACCCGTTCTCTGCGCCGGTCGTCCCCCTCGACCCGACATCGTACGTCCTCGAGCTTTTCCACGGCCCGACATGCGCGTTCAAGGACTTCGGAGCGAGGTTCATGGCGCGCGTGATGTCGTACTTCAACAGGAACGAGAATTCGCCGCTGCACATTCTCGTCGCGACATCGGGCGACACAGGCTCTGCTGTCGGAAGCGCTTTCCACAACGTGCCGGGGCTCGACGTGACAATCCTCTATCCGGAAGGAAAAATCTCCAAGATTCAGGAAAAGCAGCTTTCCACGTTTGACGGGAACGTGCGCGCGCTCAAGGTGAAGGGAACGTTCGACGACTGCCAGAAGCTGGTGAAGACCGCGTTCACGGACGAGGAGCTCCGCGCGCGCCTCCGCCTCTCTTCGGCGAATTCGATAAACATCTCGCGGCTTCTTCCGCAAAGCTTCTACTATATGTATTCGAGCCTCGTCGTGCGGAACCGCGCATGGGGCGACAGCAAGATTGAGGAGCCGGCCATTATCGCAGTCGTCCCGAGCGGGAATTTCGGCAACCTCACGTCGGGGCTGATTGCCCGCGAGATGGGCGCCCCGATTGCGGGATTCGTCGCCGCCACGAACTCGAACCGCACGATTCCCGACTGGATTGCGACAGGCGACTACAACGCGCGCCCGTCAGTCGCGACGCTCGCGAACGCGATGGATGTCGGAGCCCCGTCAAACTACGAGAGGATTGCGGCGATGTACTCGCTTGACGACGTGCGCCGTCTCTTCGCCGCCTACTGGCTCGACGACGAGGGAATCATCAGCTCGATAAAGCACTGCTACGAGAAAACGGGATACACAATCGACCCGCACGGTTCCGTCGGCTGGAAGGCATGGTACGACATAAAGACCGGGGCGATGGAAAAACTCGCGAACGGGGAAAAGGGAGACATCACGAAACCGGGGCTCACCCCGAACCTCCCCTGCTGGGCTGACAAGGCCGTAAAAAAGCAGGCCGTCGGCATCATCCTTGAGACGGCGCATCCCGCGAAATTCGGCGACACCGTCAAAAAGGCAACGGGAAGCGCGCCCGTCATTCCGGGCAGGCTCGAGCAGGTCATGAAGCTTGAGGACAAGGCCGTTCCGATGGAGAACGACTACGCCGCATTCAAGGAATGGCTTCTCGCGAACCTCCAGGCGTAAAAAACAAAAAGGACGCGGAATTTGAAGTTCGCTTTGAATCCCGCGTCTTTTTTTTGCGTATCCGCACAAGAAGCGCTACATATTCTTGTATGTCTGCACGCCGTCCTCAAGATGCTCGATTTTTATTCCGACCTCGCGGAACATCTCGAGCGAATCAGCCTCGTCGTGATAATGTTTCTCGCAGACGACCCTTTTTATCCCGCAGTTTATGAGCAGCATCGCGCACGTCCGGCACGGCGTCATGCGGCAATAGACCGTCCCGCCGTCAATCGATATTCCGCGCTTCGCCGCCTGGCATATCGCGTTCTGCTCGGCATGGACAGTCCTCACGCAATGCTGCGTCACGGAGCCGTCGTCGTGGACGACCTTGCGCATGAGGTGCCCCGCCTCGTCGCAATGGGGAAGGCCGGAAGGGCTTCCGACGTATCCCGTGACGAGAATCTGGTTGTCGCGCGCTATGACGCATCCTGAGCGGCCCCTGTCGCACGTCGCGCGCTTGGCGATTGTCCGCGCGACTTCCATGAAATACTCGTCCCATGTCGGACGGACATATTTTTTTTCAGAATTTTCCATAATTTCAAAAGAATATGTTGACACAATTAAAAAATCAATATATAGTGATTACATCTTTTGCGGCAGTCATATAACGGCTCATTATCTCAGCCTTCCAAGCTGATGACGAGGGTTCGACTCCCTTCTGCCGCTTAAAAACGGATGATTTCTCATCCGTTTTTTTATGCCCGCGCACATAATTTGCATTCCCCGAAACAAGTTCTGAATCTCTTGTATCACAAATTCAGAAAACCGCTCGGAAATACGCCTTTCGAGAAATCGACCGCGCAAAAACAGGCCGGCGCGCGTTTTCCGCAACGGCAAAAAAAATCCTCCGCTGAAAACGGAGGACGGATTCGTAAATCCCAAACTTCCGAACGGTTTTATTTGGGATTGTTCGACTTCAGTACGATTGCGCTCTTGTACTCGTCGGAGACAAGCGAGAAAAGCTCGCCGGACGGCTCTGAGTCAACCATGGAGACGCTGCCCTCGAAATCGACATCATCCGCAATCCTGATTCGGCGCGAGGAGATGTCGCCCTTGACGCAGCTTCCCGAACACAGCTCCACGCATTCGTCAGCCTCTATCGGGCCCGTAACGTTGCCGGAAATGACTATCGATTTTGCTTTCATGGAAGTGACGGAGCACAGCGCGCTTGATTCGACTTCCAGGCTTCCCGTCGCATTTATGGAGCCGTTGAATTTGCCGGTTATGACAAGGCTGTCCGTGAATTCAATCTCGCCGTCGAATTCCGTCTCCTGCCCGAAAACCGTTATGTTTTTCTTTGTTTTTTCCTCTGACATACCGCCCGCCGGATTAAGGTTGGATAAAAAAACAAGGGCTTCCAAAACCTTTCGGAAGCCCTTGAATCATAGCAATTGCATCGCGAAAAGGCGAAGCTTATTTAGAAGCCTTGAACGTCTTGTTGAAGAGCGTCGCCATGCGTGACTTCTTGCGTGAGACAGCATTGCGTGTCAGAACGCCCTTGCTGCGCGCTGAATCAAGCTTTGACGCGAGAGCGCGGAGCTTCTCCTCGGCGAGCTTCTCGTCCTTAGCTGCGACAGCCTCGACGAACTGGCGCGCGAAAGTGC
This sequence comes from Treponema saccharophilum DSM 2985, assembly GCF_000255555.1. Classification (GTDB taxonomy): domain Bacteria; phylum Spirochaetota; class Spirochaetia; order Treponematales; family Treponemataceae; genus Treponema_D; species Treponema_D saccharophilum. Next base: position 281,309 of record NZ_AGRW01000054.1, on the reverse strand, counting down.
GGCACTCGCTCTTGATAGCCTTGTTGTGAAGTCTGCGGACTTCGCTCTGCGCGAATCTCTTCTCTGCAGATGTCTGATTTCTTGCCATAATTGGACTCCTAGGTTCGACAGTTTCCGATTTCAACGGGACAGCTCCGCCCTTCTTTCGACGAAAGAGCGAGGAGGAGACTTGCAATCCCTCCACCGGCATTAATTCCGGTTGTCGATAGACCGTATTCGTTTTCCTGCGCCTGAATCCCGCGTCCGCCACCTAGAGAAAAGCGAACGAACGGAAAACACTCTCTGAAAACAGGCATGATATTACCAACAAACGCGCATGTTCGTCAACAAGCGGGCCGACGACGAACGCCAGAAGGCTTAATCAAACCTTGCCCTTTTCTATTCTTTTGCAACTGCCGATACATTATGATATAATTTCGTCATTTCTTAATTGCAAAAATCGGGGGAATTCAATGAAAAAAAGCAGAAGACTTTTCTGTGCTGCATTGGTTTTGTTCGCCGCTTCGAACGCATTTTCGCTCGAGGTGAACCGGGCAGAACTTGAATCTGCAAACGGAAGGGGCATCGTTTTCCAGAACTATAGCGGGCCTCACACGATAATCAACTCTGTGGATCAAATCAGGGGAATCGGATCGAGCCTCGCTCCTACAATCGCCGCGGATCCCGACACGTTCAAGACGGTCGGAACGCCGAGCCGCTATTACATAATCCACGCAGTTGATCCGAAGGAGACGGAGAAATTCGACGCCGACATCCTCGTCATCGGGGAGAACGCGACGGTCGACCACATCAGGAACCTCCGCCGGATAATCTCCGCGTATCTTGAGTCGGCTTACGGATACTCGCGCGCGGACGCCGACACAATCGCGACGTTCGCGACGGTCTACAACGCCGTCTACCGCAACAACAGCGACAATTTCACCGCGAAATACAAGAAAATCGTCACGGACAACCTCACCGCGGGAAAAATCGGTATCTCGACTAACTATCAGGAATGGCCGGGAACGACGCAGATTGTCATCCCGCTCTTCGACCTTCACGGAGGGTTGAGCACGGTCAACACGTCGGAAATTTCGGACAGGCAGGTAATCCGCTCGCTCCAGAACGAGGACGACAAGGGAATCGACTCCCGCAAGGAGATGGTCGACATAAAGGACCGCGAGGCTGACAACGCGGAAGCCGCCGCCCAGGACGCGCAGAAGCGTGCGACCGAGGAAAACGACAAGCTGAAGGAAGAGCAGGAGAAGTCGGCTCAGGCGAACCAGGAAGCGACACAGGCGAAGAAGGACGCCAACGCCGCACAGCGCGAGGCAGACAACGCGCAGAAGGCCGCAGACAACGCGCAGAAATCTGCCGACGACGCGCAGAAGTCTGCCGACGACGCGCAGAAGTCTGCTGACGAGGCAAAGAAATCCGCAGAGGAGGCGAAGAAGGCCGCAGAGGAGGCGAAGAAGGCCGCAGAGGCGAATCCTGACGACGCGCAGGCCCAGGCCGACGCGCAGAAAGCGCAGGCCCAGGCAGACCAGAAGCAGGCTCAGGCAGACCAGAAGCAGGCTCAGGCAGACCAGAAGCAGGCTCAGGCAGACCAGAAGCAGGCTCAGGCAGACCAGAAGCAGGCTGACGCTCAGGACAAGCAGGCAAAAGCCGATGAGAAGCAGAACGACGCCCAGGACAAGCAGGCAAAAGCAGACGAGCAGGCTGCAAAGACTGCCGAGCAGGCCGAGGCGACGAAGCAGGCTCAGGAAGAATCAAACGCCGCGCAGGCTCAGGCCGACAAGAAGCGCTCCGAGGCTCAGGATGAGCGCGCCGCAATTGCGGACGACCAGCAGGCGCTCATACGGTCTGAGGCAGTCGCAGAGGAGAACATCCTTTACGGCTTGAAGTCTGTCGACGAGCTTGGCGCGATGTCCGCAATCGTCAAGATGAATTCATCTACGGGCGAGCTCGTGAAGGAATCGCCTGTTTCCGTCATAAGAAGCAGGACTGTTTACGAAGACAGCGGAAACTTCGTGGCTATCGCGGGAACGAATTTCGGAAACGGCGCGATAAAGCTCGTCCTCATCGACAAGGAATCGCTTGAGATTGCGAAGGAAAGCACCGACGTCCTTTCCGAGACATCAGTCCTCGTCGAGTACGAGGGAACGTACTACGCCGTAATCAAGACAGGCGCGGCGAATTTCGTCATCGGAAAATTCAACAACAACGCGGAGACGCTCGTGAAGTCGCCGGTTTCCGTCAAGGCTGCGACACCGATAACGATAACGGCGAAAGGCGTTCTCGTCACGGCGAGCAACGGCTCCCCTGTCCTGCTCAACCCGAACGACCTGACCGTCATCGGAAAGACACCGGACGCGGGAAATTCAGCGGCAGACGCGAAATAACGGCAGGAACAGCTGAAAGCTTCCGCCGGAAAAAACAGGAAAACCGCTTTTTCCGGCCAGCATAAACGCAAAAACGCCGCATGGAGAAAAAACAGTTTCCATGCGGCGTTTTTTTGCCCGCCGGGGAAATTCCCCTGCTATTCCCGAACACTATGAAAAAAGGATATTCCGGAAATCGTGTCGACAGACGGTTCGGCGGGGGATTTTACGACAGCTCCGGATGAATCCGAACGCGCGCCCATTATTTCTGAGATTTTTCGACGGCAATTCCGTCGAGAAGTTTTTTCATGAATTCGGCATCCTCGAATTCGGACACGAGGAACATCAAAGACTTGCTCCCCTCATAGGGATATTCGAGCGGACAATCGCCCAGCAGTTTTCCGGAATTTTCAGTCCGCTTCACGAGCAGGCGGTTGTCGTAGATTCCTCCGAACAATTTTCCGTCATGGTACAGGCAGTATTCCCCCATCATCTTTTTTGAAGTGACGGTGCCAGCCTTGTTGAGGCATTCCATCACGTAGTCATGGTATTCTGCAGACGTCGCCATTTTTTATGAGACGGGGAACGTTATTTTCGGAAAGTTCAGGCGCTTTTCGGCAAAGCCTTCCTGACCGGCGGAATGTGCGGCGGCTTCCGGCGAATCGTTTTTCTGCTGGGCCTGCCTGATTCGCTCGTCCGAAGCGTTCTCGAAACGGGTAAAAGACGAGAGGAACAGAAGCGGGACGTCGCCGATAGGGCCGTTTCGCTGCTTCGCGACGATGAGCTTTGCGTCCTGAACAGACTGCGCCGTGCCGTCCTCCTGCTTCTTGCGTTCCCGATGGATGAACATGACGACGTCGGCGTCCTGCTCGATGGAACCGGAACCGCGCAGCTGCGAGAGCGTCGGCTCGTTTCCCTCCGCATCGCGCGCGACCTGGCAGAGCGCGACAATCGGAATCTCAAGCTCGCGGGCAAGGCTTTTGAGCGACTTCGAAATTTCGGAAACCTGCTCGTACACAGGAGCCTGCGAATTTTCCGTCGTGATAAGTCCGATGTAATCGATGAATATGATTTTTATGCCGTTTTTCTGCCTGAGGCGCCTCGCCATGGCGCGGAGCTCAACGAGCTGCATGTTCGGCGTGTCGATTATGTAAAGCGGGGCGTCGTAGCATCTTGCCGCGGCTATCTGAAGTTTCTGCAGTTCATCGAGCTTCATCGTTCCGTCCCTCAGTTTCGTTCCGGGAACGTGCCCCACCTGGGAAAGGATTCGCTGGCCAATCTGCTCGGACGACATTTCCAATGAGAAAAATCCGCAGGGAATTTTCCGCACGAGGGCGATATGCTCCATCATGTTCAGCGCGAGGGCAGTCTTTCCCATCGACGGACGCGCGCCGATTATTATCAGCTCGGAATCCTGAAAACCGCTCGTCATGCTGTCGAGCTTCGCGAATCCGCTCGGAATTCCGGTGAAGACCTCGTGGTTCGCGTAATGGTACTGAATGTTCTCCAGCGCCTGGGGAACGATGTCGAGCATCGTACGGACGGGGCTCGACTGATCCATCTCCGAAAGGGAGAATATCTTCTTCTCCGCCTCGTCCAGAATCGCGCGGCTGTCCCTCGACTCGTCGAACGCATCGGCTTTCACTTCCGCGGCGATTTTTATGAGCCCGCGCCGGATTGACGCCTCCGAGACAAGCTTCGCGTAGTATTCGACGTTCGCGCTTGTCGGAACGACGCTCGTGAGCGAGGAAATATAGGCGACCCCGCCCGCAGCGTCGAGTTTTCCCGTTTTGGAAAGCTCCCCGACTAGCGTCACGGAATCACCTTTTATCCCCTGGAATGAAAGAGAAGCGATTCCCTCAAAGACAACCTGATTCTGCTGCACGTAAAAATCATCGGGACGCAGCAGCAGAAGCACGGAATTCACGGAATCCCAATCAAGAAGCATCGCGCCAAGAGTGGCTTTCTCCGCTTCTATATTGTGCGGCGGGACTGTGTCCTTGAGTTTGACATCCATTCTTCTCCTCCATTTTTAGGTTCAAGCGAAAAAAATAAGGGTCACCGAACGCGTCAATGACCCTTTGTGAAAGAAAATCCTGTCATTTCAACAGAAATTACTCAGATTTCTCTCCATTCTCAGCCTTGGGCTCTTCTTTTGCAGATTCCTCAGCAGCGACAGCCTTTGCAGCCTCGTCGTTCTGAGCCTTGACCGAAATCTTGACCTCAGCAGTCTGAGACTCGTAAAGGTGAACGACAGCGTGGTAGTTTCCTGTAGACTTGATTGCAAGTCCCTGAATGTCGATGCGCTTGCGCTCAATCTCGAAGCCGTTCTTGTTGAGGAAGTCGGCGACAGTCTGAGCCGTAACGGCACCGTAGAGCTTGCCGTTCGCACCAGCCGGCATTGAAAGCTCGACGAGCAAGCTCTCAAGCTTCTCTTTGAGGCTGGCCGCATCCTTTCTCTTCTGCTCTTTGCGTGCAGCGATTTCCTCTTTGATTGACTCAAAATATGCTACAGACTGCTCGTTGTAGATAACGGCAAGACCGCGCGGAAAAAGATAGTTGCGGGCATATCCGTTCGCAACGTTCTTCACATCACCTTTCTCTCCAAGGTGCTTCACATCTTCGTTAAGAATGATTTTCATCTCAAGCTCCTATTTAGGATTGGATACGCCCGGCGTCACCAGGAGTCGGATCGTCGAGCGTATATTTTTGATTCCGTACCGGAAAAAAACGGAAACCGCGCAGACAAAAATGAAAGCAGCGGCTTCCGAACAGGTCTCTTACTCAGCCACGAACGGCAAGAGGCAGATATTGCGCGCGCGCTTGATTGCGACGGTCAATTCCCTCTGGTGCTTTGCGCACGTTCCCGTGATGCGGCGCGGAAGAATCTTGCCGCGCTCTGTCGTGAAACGCTTGAGCGTATCGACATCTTTGTAATCAATCTTCGCCTTGTTGGCGCAGAAGCGGCAGACCTTCTTGCGGAAGAATGTCTTGCCCTTTCCCTTCGGCGCGCGGTCATCGCTCTCGCGACCGTCAGCTGCGACCTGAGTATCTTCAACTTTCTGTTCAACTTCGTTCGTTGCGACTTCGTCTGACATATCTTGTCTCCTAATTTAGTTTTTTTGATGGATTAGAACGGGAGGTCGTCCGAATAGCTGTCCATGCTACCGGAATATCCTGTCGGCTGCTGCCCAAATTGGGGAGCCTGCGGCTGGAACATCGGCTGACGATTCGCGGCGGGAGCCTGCTGTGCGGCCGGAGCATTCCCCATCGGCGACTGAAAATCGCCCTCCGACCTGCCGCTCGCACCGAGAAGATGCACGTTGTTAGCAACGATATACACCTTGCTGCGGTTCTGCCCGGACGTGTTGTCAACCCATCTGTCCTGCTTCAGCGAGCCTTCGACGGCAATCTGCTTGCCTTTCTTGAGATAAGGGGCAAGCGTCTCCGCCTGTTTTCCCCAAATCGTAACGTCGAAATAATTCGCCTCGTCCATCCACTGGTCGCCATTCTTTCTGCGGGTGTTTACAGCAACGCTGATGTTCGCGCGATACATGCCGCTTTGGGTGACGGCATATTCCCTCGATTCAGCTGTATTCAAATCACGCGTCAAACGCCCGACAATGACAACTGTATTGACATCAGTCATGCTTTTTCCTCCGAATGGCCTTGTTTTTCCGAATGATTATTTCTCGTCGATTCTGACGAAAAGAGATTTGAGCAAATCAACAGTGAGTTTGAACTGCGCGTTTATCTCGGAGATTTTCGCGGGATTTGCTGAAACCGTGAAGAGGACGAAACGACCGCGGGTCTGCTTCTTGACTTCATAAGTCAAATCCCTGTCGCCGTAAGATTCCTCTTTCTCGATTGAAGCGCCGAACTGCGCCAAGATGGCACGGACAGCTTCCGTTCCTGCTTTGAACTTCTCATCCTCTGTGGGATAGATGGTCATAAGTTCATACTTGTTCATGTCTGTATTCTCCTTATGGACTTTTGGAGACCGCATACGCAGCCTCAAGGGGGTGTTCTGAGATATTAGCATTTTTAAACGCCGAAGGTCAACAAACGGGGAGCCACAAAAAGAAAACTTTCTCGCCAGGAAAAAACATACGTTTACTATACATTTGTCCAAATTTTAAAAAATTTTTTTCCGCTTCGCGGAAGAGTCCATCCCAACGGGAAAAACACAACTTCTCCCGTCACGATTTCTGTTCTGCACGCAAGCGCAATCCTGCGTTCCGCCGCGCCCGCGCCCCGAACAGTCAGTCCTATCCGGCCTGACTTCCGCCCCCGCCCCCATCCCGCCCGCGGAAATCTGTATCATTTCCGCGATTTGCACTATCCTACCCTCATGAATATTCAATTGCTCAAAGCCGAAAAGATGGTCGCCGGCGGCGACTGCATGGGAAAAATCGGGGGAAAAAACGTTTTCGTCCCGTACGCTATTCCCGGAGAGACATACGAAGTCGAAATCACGAAATCGTTCAGGGACTACGACAAGGCGCGCATAACTGCGATAAAGGAAAAATCCCAGCACAGGGTCGAGCCGTTCTGCAAATACTACGGAATATGCGGCGGATGCTCGATGCAGCACATCGACGCGGAGTTCCAGACGGAACTGAGGAAATCGATTCTGCGCGAGGCGTTCTCAAGGGAGAAAATCGAAGCGCCGGAAATAGGGATTATCGGCGGAAGCGACAGGGGCTACCGTGCAAGAATACAGCTCACGGACGGAGGCTTCAACGCGCGGGAATCGAACGAGATAATCGCGATAGACAGCTGCCCGATCGCGACGCCGGAAATCAACGCGTACCTTTCCGCGACGAAAGCTCCGGAGCGGCCGCGCGGAAGAATCCAGATATTCGGGGACAGCCGCGTCGCGAACGAAGGCGGAATCCTCATCGCGGGTGAGCCGGAGAGGACGAGCGGCGAAATAAAGATAAGCGGCGCCGGCGAGCGGCGGAAGTCGAAAGTCAGGGCGAAAAAGAACGTCCATTTCAAGGGGACGATGCAAAGCCCCGCGAACATCTGCACCGTCAATCTCTGCGGGAAAACGATATCGTTCGACGCGCGGGGATTCTTCCAGTCGAACCTCGGCGTCCTCGAGAAGGCGGTCGGCAAAGTGACGGAGAACATGGGCGGGAACGCCGTGCTCGACCTCTACTCCGGGTGCGGGACATTCTCCATGTTCCTCGCCGACAGGTTCGGAAAGACGACGCTCGTCGAGCACAACCGCGACGCGATAGTCTACGCCGAGCAGAACATGCGCGGGAAAGCGCACGAAAGCTACGGCCAGTCATGCGAGAAATTCGTCGCGCAGAACGCGGCGGGAATCATCGCGCGAGAGGGGGCGTTCGACGCCGCGGTGGTCGACCCGCCGAGGCAGGGAATGGAAAGCGCCGTCAGCGACTGGCTCGCGAGAAGCGGAATCGGGCAGATACGAAGCGTCTCCTGCAACGCGAGCACCCACGCGCGCGACGCGAAGAAGCTGATTGACGCGGGCTACACGCTCGAGAAGCTGTTTCTCCTCGATTTCTACCCGCAGACCGCGCACACGGAAAGCCTCGCTTTCTTCGGAAAGCTCTGAGAAAAAGGAAGCAGACATGAACGCGAGAAAGGCATTACTTGCGGCGGCATCGGCATTCCTCCTCGGCGGCGCGCACGCGCAGGTCGCGATGAGGACGCTCGACTTGTCGGCCCAAAAACCCGACTGGCAGTCGGTCATCGGAGGAGAGGCAATAGCTCCGGCGGTCGAGACATCGTACGGAATCGCGGTCCTCACCGACGGGCGGATGCTCAGCTCCTGCACGTCGAAGGGAAACGTCATATGGAAGAAAGGCGTGAACGGGCGCCCGTCCAAATACTTCACGGAGAGGGACGATTTCCTCTACGTCGTCACGAACGACAAAAAAATCACGCTGGTGAACCAGTCCGGGACGAACCTTTGGACGGCATCGAACTCGTTCAGGATAACCGAGAACCCCGTCATAGGACACGACGGGCGGATTTTCGTCCACGGGCAGAGCGCGCTGGCGTGCTTCGGGATAAACGGGACGAGGAAATGGCAGGTCGAGACGGGGAAAATCGCGGACATGCCGACGTGCCTGCTCAACGACGGGAGCGTCGTCATATTCATGGCGGACACGAAGGACGGGAAGACGACAGGAAAGCGGTTCTCACAGTTCGGCGAGGAAATGGAGGACCTGATTTTCTCGAGCGTCGTCCAGACGGCAGTAAGCTGCGAGCAGGGAATACTCGTCGCGCTCCAGAACGGTTCGATAGGACTCTGCAACGTGGTGAACGGGCTTGCGGACTCGCCGTGGATACAGAAATCGTACATCCCGTCAGGCGCGTTCGCAATCTGCTACTCAAAGGCGAGCGGGAACGCCGCATTTTTCTTCAGCACGGGCGGGAACACGACCGCGATAATACTGAGGACGTCGAACGGGGAATTCCTCAACCAGTTCGCGCTGAAACGGTTCTCGCCGGGAGAAATCCAGCTCGCGAAGCAGACGGACGCGGGGTTCTTCATCGCGGACTCCTCGACGGCGTGCGAATTCGCGGAGGACGGGACGATAATCTGGGAGGCTGCCCTCCCCCAGAAAAGCCAATGGGACTTCCTCTACTACACGAGGAGCAACCACCTGATACTGTGCATGAAGGACTGGTCGCTCAAATCGTTCCACACGATGCAGACGACGAAAGCCGTCTACAAGGATTTCTGGGACGACACCTATTCGAGCGACATCGGCGAGGCGGAGAAGCCGGACACGCCGGAGGACGCGATAAAGAAGCAGGAAATAACGCAGTCGGACAGGATTCTCGGGATACGGATGTTCTCCGACGAAAAGCTCGCGGAGACGCAGAAGGCGCTGAAGGCGGGCGACTACGGGCGGAAGGAACGCGAATTCCTTGTCGGGATACAATCCGAGCTTGCGAGCTACAAGGAATCCTTCTACCAGAAGAACCCAAGCCAAAGCTATTTCGCGCGGAACCCCATCTACACGCAGAAGCTTCTCGCGATGATGGCGCAAATCGGATGCAGCGGGTTCTCCTCCGACTTCGCGACCCTCATACGATACGAAAGGGACCCGCAGCTTCTTTCCGCGCTCGTGTATGCGTCGGGGCAGCAGATGTTCGACCCGGACGGGGAAATCCTGACATCATACGAAATCGCGATAAGAAGCCCGCAGCTGCAGAAGAACACGGCGCTGCTCAAGAACGTGTGCGACGCGACGTTCAGCATATGCAAGTACATGGGGCGCCCCGCCCTGATAAACCACGGGAAGGAAATTCTGCGGCAGCTCGGCTCGCCCGTTTACGACACCGCCGTCCGCGAGTACGCGTCAAAGACATTCGAGCGGTTCGCGTCGATAGAAATGTGACGCGCGGAAGGTGCCGGACTACGATTTTGCCCAGGCACCTTCCTGGGAGAGCGGGATTTCATTTTTGCCGCCAAGTTCAGAGCGAATCCGGTTTCATTGAAATCCGCCCCCCTATCAACCGGCGAGCAGGAATCGTCCCTTGCAACAGGGGAAGATTTCTGATAGACTTTAGAGCATATTCTCCGCTGGTGTAATGGTAGCACACGGGCTTTTGGTGCCCATAGTCCGGGTTCGAATCCTGGGTGGAGAACGAAAGAGGCTCGGTATTTCCGGGCCTCTTTTTTTTTGCCCTGACAAGAAAAACAAAATCATGCCACGGACAAAAAAAAAGCGCCTATCGAAAGATAGGCGCAAACATCTCCTAGCAGAATTGAACTGCTGTTGTCGGGATGAAAACCCGATGTCCTAACCACTAGACGAAGGAGACATATCAGCAAGCTGATGGTGAGTAGAATACACCATCAGCCGGATTCTGTCAACAGAAAAAACGCAATTCCGCCGATTTTTTTTCGAAACGGAACAGCGTTCTCACGCCCTCTCGACAAGGCCGCGGCTGAGCAGGTAATCGAGAACCATATCGACGATTACTTCCGGGGTGCGCGTCGCCGTATCGATTTTCAAGTCGGCGAACTCGAACTCGCTGTTGTCGATTCCGTAAAGCTTCATGTACCGTGCCGAATCCTGAGAGTCGCGGAAAGCAGTGAATTCCTTTATCTTCTCAAGGTCGCCACCCTCCCTGTTGAGGATTCTCTTGGCGCGGGTGTCGTCGCTCGCTATCAGGTAGACCTTCACATCCGCATCCTTGAGCATCCATATCGCAAGCCGGCTCCCGAGCACGCAGGAATCCTTCATAGCGAGCTCAACCTGATGCGTGTCCACGGCGATGTCATATGAATCGTCGGTCTTCGCATTCTCAATCACTTCCTGAAGGGTCATCCCCTTCTCCTCCGCGAGCTGGCGGAACGTGTAGTTGATGAGGTTCACGCCGAGCCGCTCCGAAAGCATCGTGCTGACCGTCGTGTTCCCGCAGCCCGATTTTCCGCTGACGGCAATGCGGAGCTTCTTCCCGTCCTTGATTTTGTATTCTGACATTTCCATCTCCCCTGTTTTATTCAACGTTCTTGGACTGCTCGCGGATGTTCTCCAGCGCGTCCTTCGCGTTTATGACCATAGCACCGACCTCGGTGAACTGGTTCTTCGAGCCGATTGTGTTTATCTCCCTGTTCGCCTCCTGGCATATGAAATCGATTCGCTTCCCGGGAACAGGATTGTCGGAAAATTCCTTCCGTAGAACCGACAGATGCGAATGGAGCCTGACAATCTCCTCGTTTATCGTGTACCTGACGAGCATCGCGGCGACCTCGCTCATTATGCGGTTCTCATCGACGCGATCGCCCAGCAGCTCCGTGAATTTCGCCGTGACCTGCTCGCGGAATTTCTCCTCCATTTTGGGCTGCCACTCGCGGAAAAACGCCGCGCAGCCGTCGAGAACGTCAAGCTTCGCCAGCAAATCGCGGCGGAGGTTCTCGCCCTCGCGCTTTCTGTCCGCGAGGAACTGAGAGAAAACCTCGTCAAAAACAGGCTCTATCCGCTGCCAGTACGATTCCGCGTCATACTCATGTGTCACGGTGAGCACGCCGTCCTGCGCAATGATGAGAGAGAGCGGAACCTCGTCCGAGCGGCCGAGAGCGCGCGCTATCTCGCCGATTGCGTCCGCGTACATTTTCGCAGCCTGCGGGTCTGCCGAAACGCGCGCCGTAGAATTCATGTCCTTGACGCGAATCGTGACGTCGACCTTGCCGCGCACGACCTTCTCGCTGACAATCCTCCTGATTTTCGCCTCAAGCGGGTTCAGGAACGACGGGAGGTTTATGTTCAAATCAAGGAACCTGTTGTTCACCGACTTCATCTCCACGCTCACCTGTGTATTTTCGACGACGGACTCCCTGAATCCGTAACCTGTCATTGAATTCATCTGTCTTTCCCCAAAAAAACGGGGCTCCCCGAAAAAAAGCCCGGAAAGCGCCGCAATTAAAATTCATTCTTTTTTTTCAGACCTGCCCGGAAACGGAATTCAGGACAGGTCTATTTTATATCAAGAACCGAGCTTTTCCAAAATTTTCTTTCCGACCTTCCAGTTGTCGCCGGCGCCCATCGTGACGAAAAGCCAGCCGTCCTTTGCCCCGGACGGGGACGAGAGGAGCGCCATGCCCTTCTCGGCAGCCTCGTCGAATTCGCCGGCATAAACGACGCGCGGATGGAATGACGAGGCGCGCTCCGCCAGAATCTCCCCCGTCACGGAGGCCGCGGACGCATCCTCGCGCGCGCTTCCGTAAATCTTGTTGATTATAACGTCGTCCGCCGAACCGAAGCTGGATGCGAATTCATCGAGAAGCGCCGCCGTCCTCGTGTACGTGTGGCTCATGAAGTCCACGACAATCCTGTGCCCGCCGTAGAATTCGCGGAAGCCCGCGAGCGTCGTCTTTATCGCGGTCGGATGGTGGCCGTAATCGTCGACGAATATGACGTCCTCGCCGAGCGGCGTTTTTGCCCTGCCGACAATCTCGCTCCGCCTTCGCCCCCCGGAGAAATTGCGGAGGCCTTCCTTTATTTTTCCCGCAAAGTCGGACGGATTCTTTCCTGCCGAGCGAAGAATCTCCGCGCACAACGCCGCTGCCGCGCAGGCATTCCTGACATTGTGGTCGCCGGGCACGCAAATTCCGCACTCGCCGAGGGATTCGACGAAAAAGGTATGGGTTCCGCCGCGTACGGTGCCGAATTCGAGCCGGTAGGGGCCGTCAGCGTTCACGCCGTACGGAACAAGGGCGATGTCGCTCCGTTTTCCCGCGACGATTCCGGCAACCTCGCAGGCTCCGGCATCATCGGCGCAATATATCAACGTCCCGCCCTCGGGAAGAAGGCACGCATAATCGACGAAAGCATCCCGTATGTCGGCGTATGTCGGGTAAAAATCCTGATGGTCGCTCTCAACCGAAGTCAAAATAATCTTCATCGGATGGAACGACATGAAATGCCGCTGGTACTCGCATGTCTCCGCCACGAAATACGGCTTCGCGCCGCCCGCACGGGACATCGCGCCGTTCGTCATCGTGCACGTCCCGCCGAACGACGATATGACGGAGCCGGCAAGGACCTGCGCGGGAATGTCGAGGCCGCGCAAAATGGTCCCCACCATCCCCGTCGTCGTCGTCTTTCCGTGGACGCCGCAAACGCCCGCGCTGAACGCAGTCGCGCTGAGCGCGCCGAGCGCTTCCGAATACAGCATCATCGGAATGCCGCGCCGCAACGCCTCCACGAGGTCGGGATTCGACTCGGGCGAATAGGCGCTCGAATACACGACGTACTGGACGGAATCCGTTATATTCCCGCCGGAAAAGGGAACAGCCTTTATCCCGAGCCGCTCAAGAACCTCATCCGTGTAGAACCGCTCCTGCACGTCGCTTCCCGTAATGACGGCGCCGCGCGCATGGAGAATCTCGACGAGGGCGGCCATGCCCGTCCCCTTTATGCCGACAAAATGAAAATGCACGCCGCCAACGGAAAGCGGCATGCCTGCCGGACATGCTGAATTTGAAATCATCTATGTTATTCTCCCAGATTTTTCCCAATCGGGTGGGATATTCTATCAGAAAACGCACGAAATGACATTCCCCGCAAAAAAGAACAGGAGCGCGCCCGCTGACAAAAAAAGAACCCTCCCGGATTTCGGGAGGGTTCTCAGTCTGCCACCGGTTGGAATCGGACCAACGACACATGGATTTTCAGTCCATTGCTCTACCAACTGAGCTACAGCGGCGAAGTGATTGATACTATATAGATTTCCGGAAAAAGTGTCAACAGCAATTTCCGGAAAATCCGTTTTTTTTCACGAATTGTCGTTCGCGCCGCCGTTAGAAAGCTGGAGGTAAATCTGGTCGGCAAGACCGAAGCCGGCGTTCTTCGTCATCATCGTCGAATACTCGTCGAAAAGCATGTCCTCGTAAATTTTCTTCGCGTTGTCCTCGTTCCCGCTTTTCATGACGGTCTTCCTCATCTCCGAAAGCATCTGCTTGACGAGATAGTTCTCGAATTCCATGGATTTCTCGTAGAGTTTCGACGTCCTGTCTATCGTCATCGGCTTCGCGTTCGGGTTCGCCTGGTTTGCCGCGGCGCCGCGCGGAAGCGCGTTCTTGTCGGCCTGGGAAGAGAACGACCCGGAAAAACCGCTCGTCCAGTCGCCGTTCAGCCGTCCCGCCTCGGAAACCTGGCTTGAGGAGAGCCCCTCTCCCGCCTTTTTTCCGCCTGCTGAGATTTCCCCGACAAGCGAATCGAATTTTCCCTTCTCGGAGGATATCCTCGCGCCCTCGAGAGCGCCGAGCCCGTTTGTAAAAGCGCCCAATCCGGGCGCATTGCTTATTGTGTTCATAGAGAAACCTCGCTTGTGCAGCTGTTTTCGGGATGCGGCAAAAATCCCGTCCCGGGCGACAACGTTGTTATCGAACAGGTCTATTATCGGAAAAAAACGGAAAATGGTGAAGGGACAAAAAAAGCGGATGCTCAAGGCACCCGCCGCAAAAAACTACCGCTTGAGGTTCACCGCAGTGGACAGCATCGAATCGGACGTCTGAATCGCCTTCGAGTCGAATTCATACGCGCGCTGCGCGACAATCATCTGAACCATCTCGTTCACGACGGAGACGTTCGACATCTCGACGAATTTGTGCTTCGTGACGCCGAACCCCTCGAATCCCGGACGGCCGGCAATCGCCTGCCCGCTCGCGTTCGTCGCCTTGTAGAGGTTGTCCCCGGCCGCCTCGAGTCCTGCGTTGTTCGGGAACCGGTACAGCTCGAGCTGGGCGACATCGACGGGGTCGTTCTGCCCGAATATGCGGACAGTGACGCGTCCGTCATCGCTTATCGAAAGGGAATGTATGTCGAAGCCCTCCGGCATTATCACCTCGGGAACGACACGAAGACCGTTCGAGTTGACGAGCTGCCCGTTCGAATCTATTTTGAACGTTCCGTCGCGCGTGTACGCGTAGCTTCCGTCATACTGCTGGACGCGGAAGAACCCGTCACCGACGACGGCGACGTCGGTGTCGACACCCGTATTCTGCAGCGATCCCTGCGAGAAAATCCGCTGGGTTGCGGCAAGGCGCGCGCCCGCGCCCTGCTGAATTCCGACCGGAGTCACCGTATCTTCCGTTGCGGGCGTTCCCGCGAGCTTGACGTTCTGATACATCAAATCCTCGAATTCCGCCCGCTGCTGCTTGTAGCCCGTCGTATTGACGTTCGACAAGTTGTTCGAAATCGTGTCCAAATTAGACTGCTGGCTGTTCATTCCCGTCGCAGCCGTCCAAAGGCTTCTGACCATATATTCTTCTCCCCTTTATGCGTTATCAGCGCGCAAGCGCGACCTTGTTCCAAAGCGTCGACATCATCGAATCCTCGCTCTGTATCGTCTTCTGGCTCGCCTCGTAGGCGCGGTTGACCTCAATCATCCTGACCATCTCCTCGACGACGTTGACGTTGCTCGTTTCCATAAGCCCCTGCAGCGCGCGCGGGCGCTCTCCGCCCTCTGCGATGTAGGCATTGCCGGAAACGTCGGTCGGGCACCAGAGCGAATTCCCCATCTTCTTGAGATAGCGCTCGTTGTCGAAGCGGACAATCTTCATCCTGTCGACAATCTCGTCGGTGCCGTCGTCCTCCCTCGCGTTTATCTGGACGACGCCGTCCTCGTTCACGTTGAATTTCGCGCCCTCGAGGACTTTCTCGAGGCGGATGTACCCGTTCTCGCCGAGGACAGGGTATCCGTCCTTCGTCTCAAGGATTCCCTCCTTGCCGACGATGAAATTCCCGTTCCTCGTGTACCGCTCGCCGAGCGGCGTCTCGACGGCAAAGAATCCCTGGCCGTCAAGCGCGAAATCGGTCGGCTCGTCCGTCACGCGGAAACTTCCCTGCTCGAATTCGGTGAAATTCTCGTTCGTCTCGACGCCGAGACCGAGCTTCCCGATAATCGGGGCCGCGTCGCTCGAGCCGAACGGATTCTGGAGCACACCGTCAGCCTTCGTTCTCCTGACGAGAAGCTCCGGAAAAGACTTTGAGACCGACACGTCCTTCTTGAATCCGGCAGTGTCCACATTTGCAAGATTGTTGGAAATTGTGTCAAGCCTGTTCTGCTGGGCATTCATCCCGCTCGAACCGATGTACCAACCACGAATCATATATTCACCTCGATTTTGTCCGATAGTCGCCTTACGCTACGATATGATTATCGGAAATTTTACGGAATTATTAAACCTATTGGAGGGAATCATCTGTCGTCCGCCTCCTTCGCGTCCTCGGGAATATCCTCGTCGATGCCGACGCGGTTCCTGTTGTGCGCGAAAAGGGAAATCCCCTTCCCGTTCAGCTCCCTCATGGCGTCGAGCTCGGCAGTCCCGAGCCCGAGCGAGGCCGCCTTGTCGATGCACGCGGCCGACTCGGACGCGTTCCCCATCTCGAAATACAGCTGCGACAGGAACTGGTACGCGAGGTACTTCTCCCCGTCCGCCTCAGCCCCCTCGACGGCAGCCTTGTAGCACCGCTCGCTCTTCTTCCTGCTCCCGAACGGAGGCGGGGCGTAGAAATACCAGTTCCCGAGGCTCACGTTCGCGAGCGTCATCTTCGGCGACAGCGCCACGGCGCCCTCATACCATGCCTTGACGCGAAGCCCGTAGAGGAGAGTTGCGGGGATGGAGCGCGTCATGTAATACGAGGTGATGTCGCCGCAATACAGGTAGAGCCAGCTGCTGATTTCCGCCCCGGACTTGAGCCGCTCCTCAAGGCACGCGACGTTCCGCGACATCTGGCTTTTCATCAGCTTGCGGAGCGCATCCCTGTTCTTCGCGGCGAGGAGATGCTCATGCCGCTCGACGAGATACATGCTCCGCAATATGCACGTCTCCTGCTCCATGTCCGCGGCTTTTCCCAAAAGCCCGCCGAGAGCCTCGTCCTCCGCCGCCGAAATTATTGCGACGGCTTCGGAATCGCTCGAAGTGCTCCTGATTCTCACGCGAAGGTCCATGAATTCGCCGATTTTCCCTTTCGTGTACGGCGAAATCGCCTCTGCGGAGGAAAGCGAGCGGGAAACGGAGAAGAGCAGGAAAAAAACGGCCAGTCGAAAAAAAAGGCGTCGGCGCATACACACTCCTAGCAGCAGTCCCAATTGTAGAGCACGTCGGAGAAATTCCCTGCACGGAGATTTTCCTCGCCGATGAAGAAAGCCCCCGTACCGCAGTCGCCCCACATTATCGCGCCGTCAACGGAATCGAGCTGGAGGAGGACGGAGCCGTAGCGGGAAAGAAGCTTCCCCCGGCGCGGGTCATCACCCGTGAATTCGGCATCGACGAGGATTCCGCTGCCGCCGCACGGACGGGAATTGCGGAAAACCGTGAGCGCCCGCTCCTCGAGCACGGGAGTCGGAAAACCGCATGAAGCCGTTCCGCACGGGATGCCGGAAGCCGACAGCGACGCGCGCGTAACGGACGGGTCAACAGACAGATGCCTGACGACGCGGAACCCGGACTGGACGGTCTGCGCCTCGGGCGAGGAGAAGTCGGCCCCGTAGCTTCCGCCCTCCGCGGAAATGAAGAACTGGAGCAGCCCGCCGCCGGGAATCTCGTCGACGGGAAAATCCGACAAATTCACCTGCGCGAGGAGAATCATCATCGAGCCGGCGCAATCGCGCGGATACTCATCGACGGAATGGGAATCCCAATACGGCACCCCGCCAAGTTTCGAGCCGCACAGAGACGGCTCCCTTCCAAAATCGACGGCAATCCTGTAGGCCATCCGCCGCGCCTCCATAATATTAAAATAATTTGCAATCTCAAACGTTCAGAGTTATGATTTTAAAGCTTAACGAAAAAGAACATTTAATGAAAGGAGAAAAAAATGGCAGAAAAAAACGAACCTCGCGTGCTCGCAATCATCCTCGGAGGAGGAAAGGGAACGAGGCTTTATCCGCTGACGCAAGTAAGGTCGAAACCGGCGGTTCCGTTCGGGGGAAAATACAGGATTGTCGACATTCCCATCTCAAACTGCATAAATTCAGGATACAGGAAAATATACCTTCTGACGCAGTTCAACTCGGCGTCGCTCCACCACCACATAACGAATTCGTACAACTTCGACCGGTTCTCGAAGGGATTCGTCGAGATACTCGCCGCCGAGCAGACGCTCGAGCACTCGGGATGGTTCGAGGGAACGGCGGACGCGGTACGGAAGAACATGAGCCATTTCCGCTCGCAGAAACCGACCCACTACATCATCCTTTCGGGAGACCAGCTCTACCGCATGGACCTCAAGGCGTTCATGGACAGCCACATAAAGAGCGGCGCGGACATCACGATTGCGACCACGGCAGTAAACAGGCGCGACGCCTCGGGCTTCGGCATCATGCAGATTGACAAGGACAGGCGGATAACGGCGTTCCAAGAGAAGCCCGCAAAGGACAAGGACATCTCCGACTGGAAGATTCCCGAATCGTCGCGCGGGGACTTGCCCCCGGAAAAGGAATATCTGGCTTCGATGGGAATCTACATCTTCAACGCGGAGGCGATGGAGGAGGCGCTCAACAACGAGTACACCGACTTCGGAAAAGAGATAATCCCGATGTCGATAAAGACGAAGAAGGTCAACTCGTACATATTCGACGGATATTGGGAGGACATCGGAACGATACGCTCGTTCTACGAGGCGACGCTGGCGCTCACGAACTACGACCCGGAGTTCGATTTCTACGACGCGGAAAAGCCAATCTACACGCACATGCGCTTTCTCCCGACATCGAAAATCAACGACGCGCTCATCGAGAACAGCCTCACCTCCGAGGGATGCATCATCTCCAAGGCGAAGCTCAAGAGGTCGGTCGTCGGAGTCCGCTCGATACTCGAGGTCGGAACAGACCTTGACGGCGTCGTCATGATGGGAGCCGACTGGTACGAGACGAAGGAGCAGAAGGAGAAAAACGAGAAGGAGGGACGCCCGAACCTCGGAATCGGAAAAAACTGCAAGATTGCGCAGACCATTATCGACAAAAACGCCGCAATCGGAGACAATTGCAGAATCAACGTCGACGGAAACAAATACCCGGACGGTGACCACGGTCTCTTCTACAGCGCTGACGGAATAATCGTCATCAGGAAAGGCTCCGTCATACCGGCAGGAACAGTAATCTGACGACAAAACGAAAAAGGACATGCCCGCCTTCGGCTTCCGGAAAAGCATGGAGCCGGAGGCGGGCATTTTTTATTCCGCCTGCAAGAAACAGGTTTTACCCCACGGAGCAGTTCACAACCTGATATGGATTTCTACGAAAAATTCGGCGATTTGCTCAGCGAGGCCATCGCCAAATCCGAAAGAGGCCCCGAAAGGGAGCAGAAGGAAGAAGACCCGACGGTAACGAGGCTCAGCTCGGATGACAAGGCAAAGGCAAAGTCGTTCAGCTTCGCGCAGTTTGCCGGCGGCGCCGGGAGCGCCAAGACAAAGGCGCGGGCGTTCGATTTCGCGCAGTTCGCGAAGATGGCGCAGGAGGCGGCGAAGACGGAGCCGCGGGTGCAGATATACAAATTCTCGCAGCTCGTAATCCCGCAGAACGTCCTGACGGCGCTCAACACGCTCGGAATCCCGACGAACGCGGACTTCGACGAGGCGAAGAAGATTTACAGGGAAAAACTGCTCTACTACCACCCCGACAAATGGCAGAACACGCCGTACCTTGAGCAGGCGAAATCGAACACGCTCACGATAAACAACGCATGGGAAATCGTCGAGTGGTGGTTCGTCGCCAGATGACCGAATCAGTCGTCGAGCCCGTACTCGGAAAGCTTCCGGTGGAGCGTTTTCCGCCCGATTCCGAGGATGTCCGCCGTCTTCGACTTGTTTCCCTTGTTCGCGGCGAGGTTCTGCTCTATCACAATCCGCTCCGCCTCGGAAAGGGTGATGCCGAGCGGAATCGACATGACGGATGACGAAGACGCGCGGCTCACCGTCGGCGGAAGGTCGTCGACGGTAATCTCGTCGCCCGATGCCATGACGACTGAGCTTTCGACGCAATGCTCAAGCTCCCTGATATTTCCGGGCCAGTCGTACTTGTATATCGCCGTCCGCGCGCGCGAATCGAATCCTTTTATCGACTTGTTGTTGTCCTTGTTGAATTTGGTGAGGAACGAATTCATAAGGAGCGGAATGTCGTCCTTCCGTTCCCGGAGCGGCGGAACCTCAATCCGTATACCGTTCAGGCGGAAGAACAAATCCTCGCGGAACCGCCCGGCTTTCACCTCCTCCTCAAGGTTCCTGTTCGTCGCCGCGATGATGCGGACATCGACCTCAATCGTCTGCTCCCCGCCCACGCGCTCGAATTTCCGTTCCTGAAGGACGCGGAGGAGCTTCACCTGCACGCTCTGGCTTATCTCGCCAATCTCGTCGAGGAAAATAGTCCCGCCGTGCGCGAGCTCGAATTTCCCCTTGTGGAGGCTCTCGGCTCCCGTGAACGCGCCCTTCTCGTGGCCGAAAAGCTCGCTCTCGAGAAGGCTCTCGCTCAACGCCGCGCAATGGACGGTTATGAGGGCGTTGTCGTGCCGCGCCGAAAGGCTGTGGATGGCGTTGGCGACGACGTTCTTTCCGACGCCGCTCTCGCCAGTAATGAGGACGCTTATCCGCGCATCGGCAACTTTCCGGACGAGCATCATCACGCGCTGCATCGCCGCGCTCTTGCCGACGACGGAATCGACACCGCGCTCCGAGCTGACCTCGCTCAGAAGCTGCTGGTGCTTGAGGCTCAGCTCGCGCCCCTCAAGCGCGCGCTTGACAATCATCTCAAGCTGCTCAAGGTTGAGCGGCTTCGTCAGGAAATCGTACGCGCCGTCATGCATCGCCTGGACAGCGGCATCGATTGAGCCGTGCCCAGTAAGGACGATTACGGGAATTCCCGGAGTCTCCGCCGTCACGTGGCGAAGGACGTCCTCGCCCGAGACGCCCCCCGGCATCCTGAGGTCCGTTATCACGAGGTCGATATCGCCCCGCGAAATCTGCCCAAGCGCATCCCGCCCGTTCTCGGCAAGGCGCACCGCGTAACCGTCCATCTCGAAGTCCGCCGCAAGCCCCTCACGGATGTTCTTCTCGTCGTCAACAATCAGAATCGTGAATTTCATTCATACCCCACAAAAAAAGGAAGCCGTCATTCCGCCTTATACGACAGGAGACGCTTGTCCTTCTGGGGAACGGGAAGCGTCACGACGAACTCCGTCCCCTCCCCCTGAACCGAATCGACGCGTATGTCGCCGCCGAATTCCTTGATTATCTTGTAGACCATCGCCATCCCGAGCCCCGTCCCGTCCGCCTTCGTCGTGAAGTACGGCTCGAAGACGCGCGCGCATGTCTCGCCGTCCATGCCGCAGCCGTTGTCGGAGAAGCGCACGACGAACGAATCCCCGTCGCATGTTGTCGATACGCCGAACAGCCCGCCATGACCGTCGGGAAAGCGGGAATTTATCGCCGAAATAGCGTTCTGCGCCATATTGACGAAAATCTCGCGGAAAAGCTTCCCGTCAAGCAGAATCCGCGGGCATTTCTCGCAGAACTCCGTCCTCACGCCAATACCGCTCGCGCTGAATTCCGGGGCGAAGAACGAGACGAATTCGGAGAGGAGCGCGTTCGGCTCGGAAAGCTCCATCCGCACGGAAAGCGGCCGCACCGCCATCAGAAAATCGACGACGATTTTGTTGAGCCGCTCAATCTCCGAATTCACGACGTCGAGGTAATCCTCGGCGAATTTCGGGTCGGGAAGCATCCCGTCGCCGGCGCGCTTCTTCCGTATCGCTTTCTGCATGAGCTGTATGTGAATCGAAATCGCCCCGAGCGGATTCTTAATCTCGTGCGCGACGCTTGCGGCAACGTTCGTGAGGCTCGCCAAAGACTCCATCCGGTGCAGGAGAATCTCCTGGTTCCTGCGCTCGGTGACGTCGTCGATGCGCACAATCGAGCCTATCAGGCCGTCGCGCGCGTCCGTTATGAACGGGGAAATCGAGACGACAACGAACCTGACGGAACCGCCCGGCGTCGTCATCGTGAATTCGTCGCTCACGTTCGTCCTGCCGCTTCCGATGTTGTCGCGAAGGAACGTGGAGACGCCCTTATCCGTCACGCAGTCCCAGACGGGAAGCCCGTCCATCTTCTGCACGAACGGGACGAACCGCTCCGCCGCCTTGTTGACCATGAGGACGCGGAACGAATTCCGCTGGCAGTCGACAATCACAAGCCCCGTCCCAACGGACTGGAAAACCGACTCCATCATGTCTATCTTTCCGCACGACTCCTCGAGCACCTCGCGCACCTGCGGAAGGGTAAGCTTGTCGAGCTTCCGCGCGAGCCTCCTTGATATCTCAGCCATCCGAACCTCCGTCATAAGGCCTCATTATGCGCTGCACGAGCGACAGTTCCTTCGTGAGGTGCTCTATCGCCGCGAGCGGAGACTGGTTGTAGACAGACACCGCATTCCAGCACTCCCTGACGCAGCGCGCGTTCTCGAACGCGACCGCGGAAAGGCGCGGAGAGCGGGCGAAATTCCCGCACGAATCCATTATCCCCTTGAGGAACATGCTGAAAAGAAAACGCGGCTTGAATTTCGCGCACGAGTCGACGACGGACGACGCCGACGGAATCTGCCCCGCGCAGACTGCCCCGTAATACCGCGACGCGATTTCCCTGACCGCGGAAGGCGCGACGGGCAGGAACGAGCGTACGTAATCGGCGATGCCCGTCATCCCCTCGACGCCGAACACCGACGACAGAATCTCAGACTCGACGGAAGCAGCCCTCTCAGTGAACTGGTACGTCCTCACCCGGGAAAGTATCGTCTGCATCACCGCCCCCCTGTTCGACGTCGTAAGGATGAAAAGCACATCGCGCGGCGGCTCCTCGAGAATCTTCAGGAGAGAATTCCGCGCGGACTCGAGCATCAGCTCCGCGTTCTCGATTACGACGACTTTCTTCGTGAAATTCGGCCTGTCATGCGCCCATGATGCCATGTTGCGAATCTGGTCAATCGGAACGGACTCGTAGAGGAAATCCCCCTCGAGCTTCTCGCACGACTTCAGTATCGAGGCGCAGAGCTTTCCGATTTTCTCCGGGTCGCTCTGGCTTTTCAGCGCGCCGACGTCGCCGTCCAGCTCCTCGAGGACCTGCGCGAATTTCTTGGCGCTGTCGTCGCCGTCCCAAAGCACCTGGGAGAACCGCAGCGAGAGCTTTCTCACGGAATCGAGGAATAGCGAAAGCGATTCCCCTCCCGGAGACGACTCAAGGCGGCGCGCGAACGCGGCAATCTCAAGGCAGCAGTCGCGGTGCCCCAAAAGAAGAAAATCCGGGCTTCCCTGCCAGAACGAACGCCCCCCGAACATCGCGTCCGCGACGTCAAGCGCGGCGGTGAGCTTCCCCGAGAACTCCTTCCCGGAAAAAAGAAGCGCGCCCGGAAGGCTTCCGCCATGCAAATCAGAAAGGACGAGCTCGTAGGCGTCCTGGGCCAGGACTTTGCTCATTTCACAATCCTCGACGACACGAATTCGACCGACGGGCTGAGGGCGGGACGAAGGAACTGCCAGAGCCCGGAATTATCGACGAGGCGCGAGACATCGGCCCACGGCTGCGCGTTGAGGATTATCAGGACGGAACAGACTATAATCATCCCCTCGAAAAATCCGAAGAAGAAGCCGAGCGCATGGTTCAGGCTTCCGAGAATCTCGCCCTTCAAGAAACCGCCGAGTATTATCTGAACGATTTTCACCAGAAGGAAGACACCAGCAAATATAAGCATGAAGGCGAGAATGTAGTCGAGGATAGGGAAATCGACGGTCTTCCTGATATACGGGGAGAGAAGCCCGCAAAAATACACGCCGAACACGACGCCGAGTATGACGGCAAGCTTTCCGAACACTTCCTTGAGAAGCCCGTTGCGCGCGGCAGAAACCGCGAAGTAAAAAACGACGACGGCCAATATTACGTCGAGAAGAGAAATCATCAAAGCCCTGCCTCCTCCAAAATCATCTCGGCAATCCGCCGAGCGGGTCTTTTTCCGTCAACCATCGTCCCGAGCGAAAGGGAGCGGCTCGCCTCGGCGGCTTTCGCGCGTTTTTCCGCGTCCAGCATCGACGAAAGAGCCGTCCTCAAATGCTCCGAATCGGCGTCATCCCCAAGAAGAACCTCCGCAGCCCCGCGCTCGGAGAAGAACCGCGCGTTATCGACCTGGTCGCCCCTCGTGCCCGAGCCGCACAGCGGGACAAGGACGAGCGGCTTCCCAAGAACGGCGCATTCCCATATCGAATTCGCCCCGGCGCGCGAGAGAACGACATCGGCGGCGGAAATCACGTCGCGCATCTCTTTGTAGATGAAGGGATAGAGGAAATACCCGTCGCGGCCGCGCGGCATCGATTCGGCATCCTTCGCGCCGCACTGGTGCACGACGTTGAACCGCTCGCAAAGCCAACCGAGATTTTCGGCGACAAGCGAATTGAGCTGGTGAGCGCCGAGGCTTCCCCCGAGCACGAGAAGAATCGGCTTTCCGGCGTCCAGCTTCCCGTCCTTCGAGATGAATTCCCTTCCGTTCTTTGCGTTCTCCGCTTCGTCCCCTTCATAGAAAACGGGGCGGACAGGATTTCCCGTCGCGACGGCGCGCCCCCTAAGCCGGGCGCCCAAAAATTCCTTCGTCTGCTCATAGGAAACGAGAATCCGCGACGCAAAACGCGAATTTATCCGCGTCGCAAGCCCCGGCGTGAAATCGCACTCGTGCGTCAGGACGGGGATTCCGAGAACAGACGCCGCAACGCACGGGGGAACGCTCACAAAACCGCCCTTCGAGAACAGGACGTCCGGGCGCATCCGGACCATGCGGAAGAACGAGGCGACGAACCCCGCGCCGATTTTGAACACGTCCAGAACATTCCTGAACGAGAAATACCTGCGGAGCTTTCCGCTCGGGATTCCTATGAACGTATCGACGGAGCCTGATTTTTCGACGAGATTCCTGTCCATCCCCGACGAATTCCCGAACCAGTCGAGCTCGACGGGAATGCCTTTCTCGGAAGCCAGGACGCGCAGCTCGTCGGCAATCGCCAGCCCCGGATAGATATGACCGCCGGTTCCGCCACCGGCAAACGCTATTTTCAATGACCTTTTACCCATGAGTGTCATTATGACACACTTGGAGATTTCGCTCAATTCCGCGGGGCATTTCCGCGCACGCAAAAAAAATGGCGGCAAAAAAGCCGCCATCAAGCCAAACCGCATATCGCGCGGGAAGAATCAGAGTTTTGCCCTGAAGCTGAACGCGCCGCTCCAAAGCCCCGAGTCGCCAAGATTCCTGAGGTCAGCCGAAACGGAGAGAGTCGCCTGAAGCACGAGGAAATTCACGCCGACACCGGCAAAAACCTGCGGCTGGATTCCGCCAAAATCGAACGCATCCGACTTGTACGAACCGCTTCCCTTAGTCTCGACTGTTTTTCCGAGCAGGCTCGCAGCTGCCTTAATCTGGCTCGCATAGCTTCCCTTGTATTCCCAGTCATACGTGTTGTCGTATTTTGAGACGAGCCCGCGAAGACCGAGGAACGGCGTAAAAAGGAGGAAGCTCTTCGAGACCTGAACCTGACCGTAAAGCGTATGGACCTTGTAATCGATTGTCGCCGAGCCGTTGTCGGAGCTTGCCCCGAAGGTTCCCTGATTGTAGAAATACCCCGCGCCGACAGACAATTTCGGGAAAATAAGACCGCCCTCGAGGAGCGCATAGCGGACATCCGCGCCGATTGTGAAGAAATCGACGCTCAAATCGCTGCCGAAAACAGACGTGTCAATCGTCCCCGTTTTCATGACCGCGATATCGACATCGAACGGCAGAAGGACGCCGCCCACGCGAAGGTCCGCGGTGAAGCACGGGAAATAATAGCTGTCCTCGATGTTGTCGATTCCGAGCGCCGAAGCCGCCTCCGCAAGGCCGCTCGTGTCGATATGCGTGAGCGCCATGTTGACGCCGCCTCCGAAATGGGGCGGGACAGACGGAAACGACTTTCCGATATACGCGTCGGCCCAGACGTTCTGCTGCGTCGCCGCCTGCGGAATGGAAATCGCAAGCTGCTCGGCAAAATCGCCAAGCCCGGGATTAATCGTATCCGCTATGTAATTGGGATTCTCCGCAAGTTTTGTCCCCAGCGTAGTGAAGTCAAGCCCTGCAGCGAATGCACCCGCAGACATGAAGAAAACGGCGGACGATGCCGCCAATGTCTTTAAAATTTTCATAATTCCTCCGTTTTTATTCTTGTCCTGTCCTGAAAACAAGGGCTACCATGCCCAGAATAGATGGAATGTATTATAGACGCACAGTAATGAAAAGGCAATCGCGCGAAAAAGCCCGGCTCCACAAGCTGAAAAACAAAAAACCCTCGCAATGCGAGGGTTTTTATCTGCCACCGGTTGGAATCGGACCAACGACACATGGATTTTCAGTCCATTGCTCTACCAACTGAGCTACAGCGGCGAAGTGATTGATACTATATAGATTTCCGAAAAAAGTGTCAACAGGAAAAACGATTTTATTCAAAAAAAATCAGAAATTCATGTCGATTATCAGCTGAACCTCGGTAGTCGAGGAATCAAGCTCCTTCGCAATCGTCTCGACATCGAATCCCTGCGCGAAAAGGTTGCGGACTTTGTCGGAAAAAGCCTCCTTCGGGCGGATTGGCGTTTCCGCGAACGAAACGGACGGCATGGAGCGCGCCTGCTGCGCCTGCACCCCCGCATTTTCCGCGGGCTGGGACAGAGGCGGCTCATGCGCCGCGGCAGGCTGAACCTCCCCCGAATTCTTTACGTAATGCTCGACGGGATTTCTCGCCTGAGAAAAATACTTTACATCTGGAGTTTCATCGGCGGGAGGATTTTCCTCACGGGCATCCTCAACAGGAGGACGACGAGAAGGAGCAGCCGGAACCTCCTCGCGCTCGCCGCGTATGACCTGCATAAAATCAGATGCCTGGCTTTTCTGGGAAAGCTCGGAATTCAGGACGGCAATGCGCTTCTCGGCCTCCGACACAAGCCGTTCCGCCTCGCGCATCTTGCTGTCGAGCAGATTGAGGTCCTTCGCGGTGTTCCTGTTCACGTCGTCTATCATCCTGTTCAACTCCTCGCGCGCGGACGCGATTATCCCGTCCGTGGAAAAAAGCTTCCTGAACTTTTTGATGAGGACAATCCACATGAACACATTGAAAAAACAAATCAGAACAGGCAAAAACAATCCCATCTCAATCTCCAAAAACGGAAAAACGCGCTAAGAAACGATGTTCACGTGATTTCCGAGGTATGTCTCGCGAATCTCGGTCTCCTTCTTGTCCAGCGACTCGCCGTCGCCGGAATCGCCGTCGTCCTTGCCGGAAGAGCCCCCGCCCGGCTGGGCGTCGCCTCCCCTGCGTTTTCCGTCCTTGCCGACAATCATCGTTTTCGATTCGTTGTCGGCGGCCTTCGAGACGGTCTTCGATTTTTCAAGATTCTGCTGCACGACCTTCGCTTCCTGGAGCTGCTGCGATAGGCGCTCCCCGTTCTGCTGGTCGGAGGCGACTTTCGCGAGATGCCCCATCTGCGCGTAGATGGTCTGCAAATCAATTGGAGCTATAGCCATCAGGTCCCTTCAAATCGTCGAGGTTCGGCTGCTCATACTTGCTGCGCTTTACGAATCTGCTTTCCAAATCGTAATAGAACATGACATTCTTCACGTCGGAGCGAACCTCGTCTTTTTCCTCGCGAATGAATATCTTTACGCCGGTATAGACATTGCCGGAAGCGTAGACGCGCCCGACATTCTTCAGCTCGCGGTTACGCTCGGCAATCTGCGCAAGCTCCTCGTTGTAAAGGCGGCTTTCCTCGATAATCTTGTTCTTCTCATCGACGAGATTGTTGAGAAGCGCTTCCTTGTCCTTGGGAAGAGACTTTCGTATCTGCTTCTGCTGCTCGAGGTTGTTGAGGTTGAGGTCGATATCCTCGAGCTTCCTCATGTTCGCGTTGTTCAGGTCGTTGAGCTCCTGGCTGCGGAGCTTGAGTTTTGGGTCGACACCGACGGAAAGCACAGTCTCAGCGCCGCTTGCGCCGATGTTCTTCGCGACGATCGCCTCGGTCGCAAAAAGAACGCCGCCCGCAATCTGGGCCTTCTTTCCGGTAAGGACGATTTTTTTCTGCGCGGAAACCTTGCTGTTCATTATTGATTCCTGCACGATGACGTTCTTGTCAACCTT
Source organism: Treponema saccharophilum DSM 2985 (assembly GCF_000255555.1). GTDB lineage: Bacteria > Spirochaetota > Spirochaetia > Treponematales > Treponemataceae > Treponema_D > Treponema_D saccharophilum. The sequence continues at coordinate 253,259 of NZ_AGRW01000054.1, read as the reverse complement.
AATCTCGGTGCTCTCGATGAACTTCGCCCACAAGCTGCCCTTGCATTCCACGACGCCCTCGTCGCGCCCGATGATTCCCTGGGAAACGATGATGTCGCCGCCCGAAACAAGATGGCAATTCCCGACGTTTCCGGAAACCTCGATGTTGCCGCTCGCATCGACAGAGAACCCGTCCTCGACGTTCCCCTTGACGATGACCGTTCCGAGGAATTTGATGTTTCCGCCGGTCTTGAGGTTTACGCCCGCGACTTCCATGACAGGCTGCACGCAGACCCTTCCGCTGTCGAGGACGACCTGGCCGTTCACCGCCGCTATTATCGAAAGCCCGTCCTCGCCGACCTTGACGTTCTTTCCGACGGGAAGCGATATGTCCTTTCCATCCGTAGCGTCGAGATAATTCGCCATGAGCGTCTTTCCCGGAACGCCCTTCTCGGCGGGATGCTTCACGGCAAGAACCGTCCCCTCGACGACATTCTGGATGAGATTGAGCTCCTTGAAGTCTATCTGACCCGTATCGGATTCCGTCGCTTTTATCTTCGAGCGGTCCGTCTCGAATTTGTATTCTATATAAGCATCCTTTCCATTCTGGGGAGGACGCCCCTCCGCGACGACGACAGGCGCATTGTATATCGGCGAATCTACAAGCGCCGAAATTTTCTCGCGCGAGATTCCCTGAAGGACGCCCTGCGACTCGACGGCTTTCTCAATCTGGTCCGCGCTAATGTCTGCGCCGCCCATCGACGGCGGCGATATCGTAGCGGTCGCGGTCATCTCGTTGTCGGCAACATCGATTACGAAAAGCGCGTCGTTCGCTGGAACATGCTGGTAGCTTCCGATTTTCACGTATTGCTCATCGGTACCCGCCGCCGCGAATTCCTTGACGGCTCCCTCGTCGAAATCGAGCGTATCCGGGCGCTTCAAATCGTTGAGAATCTCGTTCGCATTCACGCTCGCCCCTCCGTTCTGGGGAAGGACGACCTTGAGGAATATATCCGAAGCGAAACGATGGATGAAATAGACTCCGTCCTTCGCGAGATTCTCCTCCTGAACGACGGCACCGTTCTCGCCGCCCTCCCCGCCAGCGACGGCGGCAACTTTTTTGACGATCGTATCGGGATTCTGATATATTTTGAGCACCCACGGCTTCTTCGCGATTCCAGCGACGCCCTTGAAACCTTTCTCGACAATCTCGTACTCAAGGTTGCCGACCTTCGTCTCGAACTGGACCGCCGCATCAGCCAACGCCTCCTCAACGGTGTCGGCACGAACCTCGACGCTCTGGATTCCCTTGTCAATCTCAAGCTGTCTCGCCATGTCCTTTTTTATAGTGTCAAGATTTATCATACCAACTCCTCGAACAGTCCGGAACGACGGCCCCAGACGGCAAACATACCGCCCGAGCCCCGTCGGCTATCAGAAAATTCCCTTCCTGAAATTAGTCAGCTTCGCGCGCAAGTGCACATTCGCGTTGGAATGAAGCTGGGAAATGCGGGACTCGGAAACGTCGAGTACCTGCCCGATTTCCTTGAACGTCAAATCCTCATGATAATAAAGGACGATAACCATCTTCTCCTTCTCGGGAAGCTCGTTTATCGCCTGTATTATGACCTTGCGAATTTCCTCGCGCTCGACCTGCACGTCCGGGTTGAGGCTCTGCGGGGACTCTATGCTGTCGCCGATCGAGACGTGATCGCTGTCGTCCCCGGAATACCAGACATCGTTGAGCGAAAGGACGCTCGTGCCGCTGATTTTCATCACGGTGTGCTGATATTCCTCCTCCGTTATGTTCATTTCCTTCGCGATTTCAGCATCCGTCGCGGGACGGGAAAGTTTCGCCTCAAGCTCGCTTATGATGTCCTCTATCTCGCGGGTCTTCTGGCGCACGGAGCGCGGAACCCAATCGAGCTGCCTCATCTCATCGAAAATAGCACCCCTGATTCTCGTGACCGCGTACGTCTTGAATTTCACCTTCTTCGTCAAATCGTACTTGTTTATCGCGTCGAGAAGACCAAACTGCCCGAACCCTACCAGGTCGTCGAATTCCATGCTGGCGGGAAGCCCGACAGAGACTTTACCAGCCACATACTTCACAAGAGGCATGTATTTACGGATTATCTTGTCTCGCAAAGTCGAGGATTTGCTTTTCGAAAATTCCTTCCAAAGTTCGTCTTCTTCTTCATCGTTTATAATCTGTGGCTTTGCAACATCCATTTATCACACCTTTTTAATTGTTATCGTTGGACATGGCAGTCCGAATGGCCATCGCCATCAATTTCGCATCCTGCTCACCAGAACCTCCCGCCGGGCTTCCTCCGGAAGAGGTCGTTCCTGATGAAAATGAGGTATCTGAAGCGCCGTACCCGGAATTGTCATCCATACCAGACTCCGAAACGCTTATATCGCCGAGGTCGGGAAGCTCGTCAAGGCCCCCGGACACATCGCCCTGACGCGGGGACGAGCCAGACGGCTGCGACAGTGCGCTTCCATCAGAAGCGGCGACGCCTCCGAGCGGAACGGGCTTGAAGGCAGGAGGCTCCTCGACCGCAGGCGAATCATCACGCTCCGCGTGGACGGGATGCGACGGCGCAGGCTCTGCCTCGGACGGGGATTCTATGCCGAGCGTCTTCCTGTTGTTCTCCACGGAGAATTTCGGCGCGTTCGACTCGTCTGGAAGCGGATCCTCATCAACCGTTATGTTGACGATTCCGCCCGCCGCCGGTGAGGAAGCGGAACTCGCCTCGCCTTCCCCCGTGACGGAAAGAAATTTCTTGAAAATCAAGGATATGACTATTGAAAGGGCAGCGAAAACAAGGGCAAACAAGCAGGCCCTTATAATGCTATGGAAGAATCCTACTCTGCATATAAGTCCGATCAAAAAAGACAGACAAAAACCTATCGCCGCGAAAACGGCCGTGAATCTCGGACTTACCATCACCCCTCCTGTAAATAACTCCGACCATTTCAGATTAAGATAAAAAAAACGTTAGGTCAAGTTTTTACTTTCCGAAGGCTATTCCCCACGGAAAAAGCCGCAGAAAGCAAAAACTCGCTCCTTCGCCTAATTTTTCCGAAGGAATTTCTTCAGGAATGAGGACACCCCGTCGGAATTTCCGAGGTCGGATTTTTCTATTCTTCCTATTATCTGGCGAATGCACTGGGCAGGCTTGGACGTCGGGTTTATGACCATAAAAGGCTTCTGCCTGATTACCGACGCCTGAACGGAGCTGTCTTCGTAGATGCACCCTATGTAATCGACCTTGTACCCGAGGAACTGCGAGACGATGCTCACGATTCTCTCGGAGACGCGCTTTCCTTCCTCCGCCGAATGAACGCGGTTGACAATGAGCTTTATGTTCACGTCGCGGTCGATATGCTCGGTCGTTATTATCTTTATGATTCCGTAAGCATCCGTTATGGCGGTAGGCTCCGGCGTCGTCACGACGCAAACCTCGTCGGCGGCGGCGACAAACTGGAGGACGTTGTTCGCGATTCCCGCGCCGGTGTCGATTATTATTATGTCGACGTTGCTCAGCTGGCTGAACTGGTCCGCGAAATAGTCGAGCTCCTCGACGTCGAGGTTCGCTATCTTCGAGAAGCCGTTCGCGCCCGCGATGAACTTGAACCCGAACTCCGTGTCGGTGACGATTTCGTGCATCTTCTTCTGGTGGTTCACGACCTGCATCAAATTGTATTGGGGAACGACGTTCAGGAGGACGTTTATGTTCGCCAGCCCGAGGTCACCGTCGATGAGGATGACCTTCTTCCCCTGCTGTGCATATCCAATCGCCATATTTATGGCGATGTTCGTCTTTCCGACACCGCCTTTTCCACTTGTTACCGCGATGATTCTCGTCTTGTGGCTCGACATCAACTCGCGAAGTTCCTGCGCCTGATCTTCCATATCTGCTATCCTATGTTATTAGATTCCCTTATATTCGATTATCGACTACTGGTTTTTATTCTCTGAGAAAATTTCCTCAATGTGCTCCCTGTCTATCTTGAAATCGTTGAGGAATTTCAAGCATTCGACGACGGAAGCCCTCTTTATCTCGCGTGGGACTTTCTGCCCGTCAGCGATATACGCGATAGGCTTGTTTTTCTCCGCAAGCACGCTCAGCACGTTCCCGAAAGCGTTCGTCTCATCCCATTTCGTTATGATTACGGAGTCGTAGTTGAACTGCTCGTACACCTGGATTATAGAAAGCAAATCCCGCGCCTTGACCGAGGCAGTTATCGTAAGGTAGACATCCTTGCTCATGCCGGGAATGCCGAGAATCTCGCGCATCTTGCCGATATTTGCGAAATCGTTCGGGCTGTATCCGGGCGTGTCGATGAAAAGCACGTCGAGGTCTTCCTTATACATGTCGAATATTTTCTTCACGTCCGCGGCGTTCTGCGCCTTCTCGACGGGGATGCTCATTATCGTGCCGAAGCGCTCGAGCTGCTCCTCCGCGCCGACCCTCGTGTGGTCGATTGTTATCATGCGGATTGAAGGCTTGGGCTGGTTCTTGTTCTTCGCCTCGACGAGAATCGAGCCGGCAAGCTTCGCGATTGTCGTCGTCTTGCCGACGCCCGTCGGCCCGACAAGCACAATCACGTGCGGCGGCTTCATCGGAAGCTTCGGATATATGGAAATCGACTTTCCAATCCAGTCGACGACGGTCCGCTGCACGAAATCGAAATCGTCCAGCGACTCCATCGGAAGCTCGGCGCGAAGCCTGTTCGTGATTCCGTTTATGTACGACAGCGTGAATTCATTCTGCACGAGCAAATCCTCGATTTTCTGCACCGAAGGATGCTTCCCTGACGACGAGTTCGCGACGGCGAAATCCTTGAGCTTGGAATCGAACGACTCCTTCAGCTCCTCAAGCTGCTTGTTTATGTTCGCGAGCTGCGTAAAAGACTGCGAATTTCCGCCCGAAACTTTGTTGATGAAATCCTGCTTGTTCTGCTCGAACGCCTCCCTCGACGTGAGGGGACGGGGCTTGAGCACGTACTTCACGTCGCAAACCTCGCGCTGCCCTATGCCAAGAAAACCTCCCTTGAGGTACGTCCTGCAACCGATTATCTCGTAGCTGTTCCCGTATTCCTTGAACAGCTTCTGCTCGCATTCCTCTCTGGATTTTCCCGTCATGATTTTTGCGGTGTTCATGATAGTTTTCATCGCGTCGGCGAAAGAATTCTGCGGCAGCCTGCCGAGAGGATTCGTCCCGCTTCCATCGTCAAATCCATCGTTATACATTTATCTCTCCAAGAATCTCCAAATTGATGTTGTTCCCCGCAGCCATAATCTCGTTTATTGAAAGAACCGCGATGCCGGGAATCTCCCGCTCTATCGAGGAATGGACGAGCTGCCTGACCTCACCGGCGCACATTATGATGGGAAGATAGCTCCTCTCGCGGACGGCGGCTATCGATGCGCTGACGGAATTTATCCATTTTCTGCCGTCAACGGGGTCAAACGCCACGAACGGCTCGCTTCCGTCGTTCATGTCAACCTTATGCTGCAGGATTTTCTCCGACGTCGACTGGGAAAGCTGGAGAACGCTGAGCTTCCTGTCGGCATCGACGTACTGGAGGCATATCTGGAGCCCCAGCGCCTCGCGCACCTTCTCGATGAGAACCCACGGATTGTGCGGGAACATGCCGTAGTTCGCGAGCGTCTCGAGAATCGCGACGATATTCCTGATTGAAACCTGCTCCCGGAGAAGCCCCTGAAGGACCTTCTCAATCTCTCCAATCGTGTATTTATACGTCGTGAGGACCTCATCGACGACGACGGAATTCGTCTCCTTGATTTTGTTGATGATTGAGGAGACCTCCTGCCTGCCGAGAATGTCGGCCGCATGCGTCCTTATTATCTCGGTAAGATGTGTCGCGACGATAGTCGGCGGGTCTACGACGGCATAGCCAGCGCGCTCAGCATCCCCGCGCTGGTCCTCGGAAATCCATATGGCAGGAACGCCGAACGTCGGATCGACGGTCTTCTCGCCGTGAATCTCGTTGCCCGGCGCTACCGTTCCAGTGTTCATGCACATATAGAACCCGGGCTTTATCTTGCTGCGCCCAGCCTCGATTCCCCTGATTTTGAAGCAGTACTCGTTCGCGTCGAGCGTCATGTTGTCCACAATCCGTATTTTCGGGATGACGAGCCCGAGGTCAAGGGCAGCCTCGCGCCGTATTCTTTTCACGCGCTCAAGAAGCTCCGCGCCCTTCTGCTTGTCGACGAGCGGCAGGAGGGCAAGCCCGAGCTCAAGCGACAAATCGTCGAGCGGGACGACGGGGCTGACTTCCTCGCTCGACGAACCTGCGGCGCCGCCAGCCCGTTCCTTCGCCGCCTTCTCCTCCTCAAGCTTCTTCGCGAACGAAATCTTCTTCATCTTCATAAGCTTGTAGCCGCTGAAAATGAAGAGCGCGCCTATCGCGAAAAGTATGAGGTGCGGGAAATTCGGGATGAACCCCATGAGCGCGAGGGTCACGCCCGTAATGACATAGACCTGGCCGCTCGCCGTAAACTGCTTCTTGAGCTGGTCGCCGAGGAATTCGTCGGACGAATTTCCCGTCACGAGAAGACCGGTCGCGAACGACAGCAGAAGCGACGGAAGCTGGCCGAGAAGGCCGTCGCCAATCGTGAGGCGGGAATACACGCCCGCGGCGTCGGGGACATCCATTCCTCCGATTGCGACGCCCGTTATGATTCCCGCGATAAGGTCGATTACGGTTATGAAAATCGCCGCCTTGACGTTTCCGCTGACGAATTTCGAGGCACCGTCCATCGCCGAATAGAAGTCGATGTCGCGCTGTATAGACGCCTTCTTGTCGCGCGCCTGCTCGTCCGTTATGTATCCCGAAGAAAGCTCCGAATCGACGGCGAAGAATTTGTTGTTCATTGCGTCGAGCGAGAACCTCGCGGCAACCTCCGACACGCGCGTCGCGCCCTTCGTTATCACGATTACCTGAATGACGATAAGGATTATGAAGATGACCATTCCTATGACGAGACCGGTCATCGGGTCCTTCGAGCTTCCCGTGACGATTGACGAGAAAGCCTTGAGCATCTGCGCCGGGAAATTCCCGTATCCCGTCCTGAACGCCGTGCTGAGGATGAGCCTCGTGGAGCAGACGTTCAGCGCCAGCCCGAACAGCGTCGCGAACAGTATCACGCGCGGAAATGACGAGAAGTCGGACGATTTCGGCGTGTAGAGCACGACAAGGAGGATGACCACGGAAAGGGATATGTTCCCAATCATGAGGACATCAAGGAAAATTCCGGGAACCGGAATCAGAAGCATGAGAATCACGAGAATCGCGGCAGCCGCGACCACATGATTCTGGATATTGTTGAAATAATTGCTCAAACGGCTCGCCATTCTTCCCACCCGAATCTTAACGAACTTTTTTTATTTTCCCGACTCCGTGCGGAGCCTGTTTTTATGATTTCCGGCCGTTCATATAAACGACCTGAGTATAAATCGTCGCAATAGCAGTGAAATACTCAACAGGAATTATATCACCGACTTCCGTTTGTGAATAGAGAGCACGCGCGAGCGGCTTGTTCTCGACAATCGGAACCGCATTGTCCCGCGCAATCGATCGAATCCGCAGCGCGACCTCGTCGGCTCCCTTCGCCATCACCTGCGGCGCGTCGGAGACGTCCTTGTCGTAAAGCAGCGCGACCGCGAAATGCGTCGGGTTCGCGATTACGACATCGCTCTTCGCGACCATCTGCGGCATGTTCCGCTGCAAAAGCTCCCGCTGCGCCTGGTCGAGCCTCGCCTTGACCTCCGGGTCGCCCTCCATCTCCTTGTATTCCTGCTTGACCTCCTGCTTCGTCATCTTCATGCTCTCAATGAACTGCTTCTTCTGGACGAAATAGTCGGGAACCGCAATCGCGAGGAATATGACGGAGCACGCGACGAGAATCTTGGCGGCGGAAACGGCGACCCTGCCGACAGCCGCCAAAATGTCGTGCGCGTTGATGAATTCGAGGAAGGTCTTCATGTCGGAGCGTATTATGATGAACGCGACGACCGATACAACCGCAACCTTGAAGAAAGACTTCACTATGTTGAAGCCCCCCTCGAACGAGAAAAGCGTTTTCTTGAGATACTGCCCGATTCGGGGGGAAACCTTCGAGAACTGCGGCTCGATGGGCTTCGTCGAGAATATGAACCCCTTGTTCTGCACGATGTTGGCAAGGACTCCCGCCACGATTCCCGCGGCGGCCATCGGGAGCGTCATTTTCGCCAGCGCGACGACGAAACCGACGTAAAACTGCTTCTGGAACGGATAGTCCGTCGCGCTCCGCGAAAAATAGAACGACAAGACCTCGAGGCACCCGTTCATGATGAACCTGCCGCTGACAATCAGGATGACGACCGTCACGAACATGACGAGCGATCCGGCAAGCTCGGGGCTTTTCGCGACGCGCCCCTCCTCGCGGGCCTTCTTGAGCTTGTACTCGGAAGGCTCCTCGGTGCGCCCCTCGTCCTCCGCCGCGAACCACTGCAGGTCGACAGCGGCAATGTCATCAAGCAATCCGTCACGAGCAATCACGAGCCGCCTCCTTCAGACACCGCGGAAAAAAGCCTGCCGATTTCCCCGAATCCGTCGACGAACGAATGCGTGAAGAATTCGCACAGCTGCGGAAGAATCGCAAGGATTATGAAGAAGGAAAGCAGAATCATTATCGGGAATCCCTCGGAAAGCAGGTTCATCTGCGGCGCCGCCTTCGACAGGATTCCCATCGTGACCGTCACGAGGGAAAGCGTCCCCATTATCGGAAGCGCGATGACGAACGCGTCGGAAAAAAGGCGCGTCAGACCGCCGAGGACGAACCTGACAATCCGCTCCCGCTCCGCCACGAGGGAGAGCGCGTTCAGCGACTCGAAGCTCGATGAAAGCGCGGATGAGAAAACCTGCTGCGCCCATCCGCTCTGCAGGAATATCAGCATCGCGACGAAATTGAAGAACTGCCCCATAAGCGGGTTCTCCACCTGGTTCAGCGCATCATACACCTCGGACGCGCTGAATCCCATCTGGAACGAAAAAAACTGTCCCGCAGAACTGAACGCGGAGAAAATGATGTGGACGAACAGCCCCATCAGGACGCCGATGATGCCCTCCCCGACAAGGAGGATGACGTATTCGATGGAGAATTCGGAATCGCCGAACCTGTTCAGGGAAACGAACGGGGCGTAAGGGGAAAAATCGACGCGCGGAAAAACGAGATACGCCACATATCCGGCAAGCGCGACCTTCACGATGCGCGAGAAGGCGCGGGAGGAGAAAAGCGGAAGCACCATTATAAAAGCGAAGCACCTGACCGCAACGAGAAAATAGAACGGGGCGTTCGCGACTATCCTGCTCACCATCTGCGAAACCGTCAGCGCGCGAGACCCGGAATCATGGAGAACAGCTCGAGCGTCCATTCCTTCATCACGGAGAACATCCAGCCGCCGAGAATCGCGATGACAAGCAGGATGACGACCATCTTCGGAAGGAACGTCAGCGTCTGCTCCTGAATCGAAGTCGTCGCCTGAAAAATCGCCACGATAAGGCCGATGAGGAGGGCCGCCCCCAAAACCGGCGCGCACAGCATCAGGACGCGTAGGATTCCGCCCTGCATAAGATTCATTATGAGACCGACGCTCATAGCCAACCTCCGAAAATCACCTTATAACCGAAACGAAAAGCTGCTGTGTCAGAAGCCCCCATCCGTCGACGAGGACGAACAGCATAAGCTTGAACGGCATAGAAATCTGCACCGGAGGAAGCATCATCATGCCCATGCTCATCAAGATGCTCGCCACGACCATGTCTATCACGATGAACGGAATATAAAGGAAGATTCCTATCTTGAACGCGACAGTCAGCTCGTGGAGTATGTACGCGGGGATGATGACGTAGGTCGGAACCTCGGAAAGGTTCGCCGGCGCGGGAAGCTTTGCCATCGACATAAAACGCGCGATGCACCTGTCGCCGTCCTTACCCTTCATCTGCCCGTACATGAAAATCCTGAGCGGCGCCTCGGCCTCCTTGTACGCCTGCTCGATGGATATCGTCCCGTCTGAAAGCGGCTTGAGCGACTTGTCGTACATCTGCTGGAAAACCGGCCACATCACGAATACCGTCATGAAAAGCGCGACGCCGTTGAGCACGGCCGTCGGCGGAACCTGCTGCAAAGAAAGCGCCCGCTTGATGAAGTCGAGGACAATCGAGAACCTCAGGAAGCTCGTCGTGAGAATCAGGATGCTCGGCGCAAGCGTCAGCACCGTAAGGAGGAGCAGGAGTTGGACGGAGAACGCGACCTGATTGCCGCTTTGAGGCTGCGTTATGCTCAGGCCGATGTTCGGGACGGCAAGCCCCTGCACGGTATTCTCCATCTCCATCGTCCCGTTCCTGTTGAAGGACGACTGAGACGAGGACGGAAGCGCGCACAGCGCAAAAACGAGCGCGGCAAAAGCAACCCGCGGAAAACGCCTGCGGAAAAAATCAGTGAAAAAATTTCTCATCGTCCCTCTCCGTTGCCGTCGTTGAAACGCTCCCGCTGCTTCCTCAAAACGCTTGCCGCGGAATCAGCGCTCCCGAACACGTTCCCCGAATTCGGCCCCTTAGCCATGAATATATCGAGCACGTCCGAGAATGTTCGGGGGCGGCTCGTCCTGTCGTTCTTGTCGGCGTAGACATTCATCGAATCCACGATATCCTTGTCGGAAATCTGCGCAATCATGTTCACGGAATTGTCCGTCACGCCGAGGATGTAGGCGTTGTCGAGGAGCGTCACAATCTGCACGGATTTTCCCGCGCCGAGCGAAACCTGCGATACTTTCCTGAGAAACGGATCGGACGAGGCAGAGGCGCCGGAACTTCTCTTCATAAGGAAGAAAACGCCGTACGCGCAGGCAAGCACAATCAGAAGGACGACGAGCATCTTGACGAACGCCAGGATTGTCGGGACGACAGACGAGCCTGAGGACGGCTGCGACGAATCGTCACCCGCGCCAATCAATATGGAAGACTCATCCGAGGAAAGAGAAATCGCGGCGGACTGCGGCTCATCCTGAACGGAATCCTGCGCAAAAGAATACGACGGAGCGAAAAGCACCATCACAAGGAAAAATTTCAGCAGAAATCTATACATTTTCCCACCCATTTTATAAAGCGACGGCAAAATGCGCTTCCCGCGCGCCGAACATTGCGTCGCATTTTTAAACGGCGCCAACCAGAGCGGAAGACGACGATAAAGACAATTATAAAAAAAAACGGCATCCGCAAAAACCCCTTTTCACAGATGCCGAAACGATTTCTTAAAAAAAATCAAAAAAAACTGCCATAGAACGACACATCAATGGACGTCGCTGACGCGCTCCATCGGGGAGAGAATCTCCGTGACGCGCACGCCGAAGTTCTCGTCGATGACCACGACCTCGCCCTTTGCAATCGGCTTGTGGTTGACGAGAATATCAACCGGCTCACCGGCAAGCTTGTCAAGCTCGATGATGGTGCCCTCGCCCATTCCGAGAATCTCCCGAATCTGCTTCTTCGTACGTCCGAGCTCTACCGTCATCTCCATGAAGACATCCATGATGAGACCGATATTGCCCTGCTCGCCCGTTCCCATATTTCCCTGAAGGTTCGGATACTGGACGGACTGAACGTTCGGCGGGGTTATCCCCATCTGTCCCATGCCGCCCATCATCGGCTGCTGCATTCCCGCCATCGGGTTCATTCCCATCATCGGCTGCTGCATTCCGCCCATCGGGTTCATTCCCATCATCGGCTGCTGCATCCCCGCCATCGGGTTCATTCCCATCATCGGCTGCTGCATTCCTCCCATCTGGTTCATGCCGCCCATCATCGGCTGCTGCGCATTCGCTGCGGGGGCGCTGTTCTTCGACTCACCGCCACCCAAAGCCGACGCGAGACCGCTGGCAACGTTCGACGAAATAACCTCGTACAGCTCGTACGTGCCGCCATCAATTGTGAGGACATACGTCACGAGAGCAAACACGCCTTCCGGCATGCGGACAGTCGCCTTGAGACCGTTGTTCACGTTCGGCGGGTCAGACGCAAGGCCGGCGACCTTTGAACCGATATCCGTAATCTCAGCGCCGGCGATGTTCCCCATTATTTCCTGTATCATCGCGCCGACATCATCGCTGTAGCTGTCAGCGCCCGCTATTTTCTGTGCAAATTCAGGAGAAATGAAGAATGAATGCTCGCCGGTAAGCCCCGCGTTGAAGTCAGCGTACACGGAAACGACATCGTCGGTGAGCTTGCTCAGCATGGGATCCCTTGTCATCGACTCAACGGCAACAGACGAAATCTCGAAATTCTTTCCTGATGTTCCGTTTATGTTGTTCAGGACTTTCGCCTTGACCCCATCGAAGAATTTCTGGAGAGTGTCTGTATCGATTTTCACGTCGGACGAGCCGAAACTGTCCACGCTGACTGCGCCGCCAAGCAATGCGTCGATTTCGTCCTGAGAAATTGTGCTTCCATCACTCATAATGATTCATCTCCTTCTACAGACAACTCTTCAAAATCATCAGAATCGCCTTGATCTATTTTTGAAATAACCTGAACAGCCATTTTCTTTCCGACGATACCCGGCTGACAGTAGAATTTCCGCTGGTTGCCGACGCTCAGCGTCAGAGGATCGCCGACTTTCGTGTTCGACAACCTGACGACGTCACCGGCCTGAAGCGCAAGGACATCGCGTATGGGAAGTTTTATGCTGCCAATCTCGGCGACGACGTCCATATCCACATCGGAAAGCTTTTCCTTAAGCGTCGCAAGATACTGCGTCGTGGAACTGCGCCTGACAGAGCTGAACCAGAACTGCGACGACAGCTTCGAGATTATGGGCTCTATAGTGAGGTACGGAATACAGAAGTTGAGCATTCCCTCCTCATCGCCGACTTTTGTCTCCAGCGTCACGAGGACGACCATCTCCGTCGGAGGAACAATCTGCGCGAACTGAGGATTCGTCTCAATCTGCCCGAGCCTCGGCCTCAAATCGATAACCTGCGTCCACGCCTCGCGCATGTTCGCAAGGATGCGGACGATTATTCCTTCCATTACCGACTGCTCTATATCCGTAAGGTCACGCCCGGTCGCCTTCTTGTCTCCGGCACCCGTGCCGCCGAACAAACGGTCGATTATGCTGAACGTGATTGACGGGTCGATTTCGAGTATCGCGTTTCCCTTCAACGGATCCATGTTTATTACGGCAAGCGTAGTCGGCGTAGGGATGGAGCGGATAAACTCCTCGTACGTCAACTGGTCAACCGATGCGACATGAACATGGACAAGCGAACGGAGCTGAGCGGAAAGACTCGTCGTAGTCAGTCGGGCAAACGTTTCGTGCATAATAGAAACGGTTCGTATCTGCTCCTTAGAGAATTTATCGGGACGCTTGAAATCGTAGATTTTTATCTTGCGCGTCTCTTTTTCAGGTTTAAATTCATCTTGTATGGAATCGCCGCCGCCGCCATTCGTCATGGTGTTCAACAGCTGGTCGATTTCATCCTGTGACAGAACTTCGTTCATGCCTTCCACCCTTCTTTGACTTTTTAATTGTTCCTTATTACGTCCAACTGCATAAACCTGACGTCCTTTATCTTCGAACCGCTCAGGATGCTGTCGTTGATGGCGTTGCGAATCTCAATCTTGAGGGTCTCCTCGTCGCTCGGATTCAGCTCGTCCACGGATTTCTGCGTGAAATAACGGCGGAGGTAATCCTTGAGCTCGACAGTCCTCTGCGTTATTTCCGTTGACGTCGCCTTGTTGTCCTTCTTGTAGCCGAGAACGACGTCGACAACGACCGATGCGGGCGTCTCGTCGCTCGTCTTCGTTCTTATGGAACCGAGCGACTGGTACCAGTCGAGGACTTCCTTTGAAGGAGCGTATTCCTCCGTAGTCGGAACAGCCGCCGTACCGGACTTCTCCAACCCCATTATATGGACGGTCACGACGACAATCGTGACGATAAGGATGACCGCGCCAAGGCCGATTGCAATCCACTTCAAGAGACCGGGAAGAAGACCTCCCTTTCCATTGGAAGTCGCAGCTACTGCTTCTCCATCCATTCCGACATCATCTTCATTATTTTCTGCCATATATTCCCCCCATTTTAATTTTTTTTTGAGCGCAGCGCAGAATGCGCATCAAAAATGCCCCTCGTCCAGAATCACGATATCAACCCTGCGGTTGTAAGCCTGCCCTTCCCTCGTGTCGTTCGAGAACAACGGACGGGTATCGGCATATCCGGCTATCGAGAATTTCTTCTCGTCGACACCGAAATCGGCAAGATAGTGAAGGACGTTGGACGCGCGGGCGGCCGACAATTCCCAGCTCGACGGAAATATGCTATCCGAAGGAACAGGCGTGTTGTCAGTATGCCCCTCTATCCTAAATCTTCGGTTTTCAAGTTCGGAATCTTGAAAAAATTTAGACAATTTTATCAGGACGTCGCGTGTCTCGTTTATGTCGAGTTCCGCGCTTCCAGGTTCGAAGAAAGCGTCGGACGCGAGCGTTATGACAAGACCGCGCTCGTCGCTGGAAACCGTAATCTTTGCCGAATGAATCTCCGGCGCGAAAAGGCTTACCGCCTTCTTCTTGGCAAGCCCGAGCGTTTTTCCGTTCTCGGTCGCAGGAAGGCTGTTTATCGTGTTGCCGAGGTCGGCAAGCTTTCCGGCGGAGAGAGACTGGCCGCCCGTCGTCGAATTCGAATCGACAGCATCGGTCTGTATGTCCAACGCCGACTGCATCTGCGAAAGCACCGTCACGTCCACTTCCGTCGGGTCGTACAACATGACGAAGAAGCAGAGCATGAGCGTAATCATGTCTCCGTAGGTGCCTTGCCAGGCGGTTGACGGTTTCTCAGGTTCTTTCTTTTCCTTTTTAGCCATCTGCTTAGTCCTTCAATAGCTCAGACGAAAGCGCAGCCTTCCTCTTCGGGTCGAGATAGGAAAGAAGCTTCTGCGCGAGGATGCGCGGGTTGTCGCCGGACTGAATCGAGAGGACACCCTCGATGACCATCTCCTTGGCGGCCATCTCCGCGGCATTCTGCGACATGAGCTTCTGCGCGAACGGGCCGACGAGCCAGTTGGCAAGCATTGAACCGTACAGGGTCGTAATCAAAGCGACAGCCATGTTAGGACCGAGGGAGCTTTTATCCTCCAAGTTGTTCAACATACCAATCAGACCGATAACCGTACCCATCATTCCGAAACCAGGACCGAAACCGGCCCACTGGTTGACGACATTGACCATCGAAAGGTGGCGCCCCTCGGACGCGCTCATCTCGCTTTCCATAATCGTGCGGACGACGTTTCCGTCCGTTCCGTCGACGACCATCTTCAATCCGTCCTTCATGAAGTTGTCGTCCAAATCGTTCAGCTTCTCATCAAGCGCAAGAAGCCCCTCGCGCCTGGCGCTCTCCGACAGCTGGTACAGCGTCCTGATTTTATCCTCTTCCTTATTATCGAACGTCTTGAACGCCCGTCCCATGCACTTGAACAAGCCGAGCGCCTGCTTAAGAGGAGCTACGATGAACAAGGTCGCATAAGAACCTCCGATAGTTACGAACACGGACGGAATATCGATGATTCCGCCCAAAGAACCTCCGGAAGTGGCAACACCGAGCACAATTACGGTCGCACCGCCGATAATACCAATCAATGACGCTATGTCCATTACAGTCTCCCCTTGCTATTTTTTTAGATTTCTTGTTTTGTCACGCCGAGACGGCTCCGATAGGAAACAATTCGTTCGATGATTTCATCTGGAGTATCGCGCACGACAACCTTCTTCCCGGAAAGCAGGGATATGGTCAAATCCGGCGTCTGCTCCATGCTTTCAATCATATGCGGATTAATCCAATACGTTTTTCCGTCCAATCTCGTCACAGAAATCATCTTTCATTTTCCCCTCGATTCAAGTTGTAGTCAAGCCACGCCACCAGAATCAAAACACCCGCTTTTAATATCGGCGTTCGTTTTATAATTTTTTATTAGATTCTCATTTTTTGTTGAGTTTTTTGAAATCATTCTGTAGTTTTTCAATGAAATTGTTAGGATTTTCCGGGCCAAACAAACGCCCGGAAAACAAAAGGAGCTGCGGCAGTGAACGCAAACATACTTATAATAGAAGACGTACCCGAGATGGCGGAGCTTGTCTCGATGTACCTGCAGAAAGACGGGATGAGCGTGAGGATTGCAGGAAGCGCGGAAGAGGGGCTTGAGATGCTCGCGGAGCAGACGCCCGACCTCGTCATCCTCGACCTCAACCTTCCCGGAATGAGCGGATTCGACTTCCTCAAGCGGTTCAGGAAGGAGCAGCGCGCGACGATTCCCGTAATCATAGCGTCCGCGCGGGATGCCGACGAGGACATAATAAACGCGCTCGGCATCGGAGCCGACGAATTCGTGACGAAGCCGTTCTCGCCGCGCGTCCTCGTGGCGAAGGTGAACGCGAACCTCAGGAGGACGTCGGAAGTGTCGGCGGCGGCGGAGGATTTCTACGCGTTCGGCCCGTACAAGCTTCTCCTCAACAGCTGCGTCCTCAAAAAAGGCGCGGAGAAAATCCCTCTGTCGACGAAGGAATACAAGGTGCTCGAATACATGACGAAGCACGAGGGCGAGCCGCTCAGCCCGGAGCGCATATACCGGGACGTATGGAAGAGCGAATTCGGCGACGTCACCGCCGTCGCCGTCTACATCCAGCGCCTCCGCAAAAAGATTGAGGACGACCCGGCGAACCCCAAATTCATAAAGACGGAATTCGGCATGGGATACAAATTCGCGAACAGCGAGCAGCAGCCGTCATGAAGATAAAAAACCAGTTCAGGCTGTTCCTGCTCGGGATTATAGCGGTCCCGCTCCTGTGCGCGGTATTTGTCCCGGTGTACAGCTACTTCACGAGGGCGGACAGGCTTTTCTTCGACGGGTACAAGCAGATAATGAGGCAGTCGTCGTCGCCGATGAGCGTAAAGGACATAGAGGCGCTCAAAGACGCGCTGCGGCTCCTCCCCCCGAAGATAGAATTCACGATAATAGAAAACTGCAGCGCCATCATATACACGAACTTCAGGGAGCTTGAGGACGAGAGCGAAATCGACGCCGCCGACCTGTTCAGGCACATGCGCGAGACGAGCGGGATGTACTTCTACCAGTTCGTCTCCCCGCAGATGGCGGACAAGAACACGAAGATTCTCATCGTGAGCCGCATAAGCCGCGCGATGAACGAGATGGAAAAAAAGGCGGGAAAAAGGCGCCACGACTCCATGATAGCGATAATCGTCCTGTTCATAGCGGCGTTCGAGGCGTACTGCATCACGATGACGATAAAGATTTCGGGCACGATAACGAAGTCGATAACGCTCCTCGAAAAGAAAACGCAGCGCATAGCGAACGGAGAGCTCGACGTCGAGATACAGAACACCGACCCGAAGCACGACAACGAGATAACACGCCTCGCGGAGAACCTCGACAGGATGCGGATTGCACTGAAGGACGATTCGGAGAGGCGCTCAAGATTCATAATGGGCATAAGCCACGACCTCAGGACGCCGGTCGCGGTCATAAAGGGATACACGGAGGCGCTGAGCGACGGAATCGCCGACAACCCCGAGGAGATGCGGAAATCGCTCGACATCATATCGTCAAAGGCTGACCAGCTCGCGACGATGATAAACACGCTCATCAATTTCGTGAAGCTGAACCAGACGGACTGGCAGCACCAGCTCAAGAAGCAGCGGTTCGCGCCCGCGATGAGGGAATTCGCAAAGACGTTCGTGACGACGGGAGAGATATTCAAGCGGAAGGTCGAGGCGACCGTCAACATTCCCGACGACACGGAAATTCCGTTCGACAAGCTGCTTGTCCAGCGCGCGCTGGAGAACCTCTTCGCTAACGCCGTGCGCTACACGAAGGACGGCGACACGATACGGATAGACGCACAGCAGGACGGCGGGAAGATAACGCTCAAGATATCCGACACGGGAATCGGAATCGAAAAGAAGGACATCGGAAAGATATTCGACATGTTCTACAGGGGAACGAATTCCCGGCGGGAAAGCGGCATGGGAATCGGGCTTTCCGTGGTGAAGACGATAATAAGCACGCACGGATGGAACATAAGCGTCAAATCGCAGAAAGGGATAGGGACGGAATTCACCGTGGAGATTCCGCTTACAGAAGTTCCTCAAGAAACCTGTTGAGAAGGAGAATCCCGTCGCGGGTCAGAAAAAGACGGCCGTTCCTCTCACCCGCAAGGGCGCGCTCCTTCCATCCGGCAAACACGTCGCCGAAAAGCCTTCCGTCTGACGATTGGTACGACGAGAGCCCCGACGGAAACCTCCGCGAGAATTCGGCGGCGGAAATCCCCTCCCTGAGGCGGAACCCCATCATGAGGAATTCGAACTGCATCGTGCGCATGTCGAGGATTTCCATATCGCGCGGGACTTCGCCTCCTCCGCCGAGCCAGTACCGCACGTACGAATCTATGTCGGCGCGGTTCGTCCACCGCTCCCCGCGCCCGGGAAAATACCACGTCCCGCTGGCCCCCGCCCCGCACCCGACATACGCGCCGGAGTGCCAGTAGACGCTGTTGTGCCGGCTCTCGCATCCCCTCCGAGCAAAATTCGAGACCTCGTACTGGAAGAACCCCTCGGACTCGAGCACATCGCGCCCGAGCATCCACAGCGAATCGGCATCATCCTGGGAAAAATCAACGGCCCCGGACGAGACGAGACGACCGAGCGGCGTCTCATCCTCAACGGTGAGCGTATAGAGAGACACGTGGTTTATTTTCTTGAAATCGCGGAGAATCCCGAACTGCCTGCCGAATTCATCCGTGCCCTGCGACGGAAGCCCCGCTATAAAATCGACGGAAAGGCTTCCGCCCCAGCACGATTCCAGAAGAGAGAGAGCGCCAATCGCCGTCTCCCCCATACATCCCCGATGCACGCTCCTCAGCGCGCCGTCGTCGAGGCTCTGAATCCCGAGAGAAATCCTGTTGACGCCGATTTCCGAGCACGCGGCAACGAAATCGCCCCGGACACCCTCCGGATTCATCTCCACCGTGACCTCGCAGCCGGAAGAAAGGGGAGCCGCCGCGCGTATCCCCTCAAAAAGGCGCGAAAGCTGCATCGGGGAAAGGAGGCTCGGAGTTCCGCCGCCGACATATACCGTGCCCCACGAGGTGATGCCGAACCGGGACGCGCTGTCCATTATTTCGGCGCGCACGGCGTTTATGTAGTCGTCGCCCACCAAGCGGCACGGCACGCTGAAAAAATCGCAGTAGTCGCATTTTTTCCGGCAGAACGGTATGTGGATGTAAAGTGACGATTCCATCGCGCGAAAATCAGAAGAGCTTCATGCGGTTGAGCGGGAAATACTGGAGGACGACCTTGCCCTTTATGTTCGCCTTGCCGACAGGCCCCCAGAGGCGCGAGTCTGCGCATTCCATTCGGTTGTCGCCGAGGACGTAATACTCGCCCTCGCCGAGCTCAATCTGCTTCGTCCCCGATTTCGCGCCCAAATTTATGTCCCAGCCCGTCGGAGCCGAGGAGATGTCGACGTTGTATTTCTTGTCGACGACCTCGAATTCCGTGAGGAAATGGCTTTTCCCCTTCGGCTTTATGTAGACGACGTACTTGTCGATGTAAATTGTGTCGCCAGGCATTCCGATGACGCGGCGTACCATGGGCTGCGCACCCATGCGGTTCTCCTCGAACGGGTACCACTGCCGCGCCGTAAAGAAAAGGAAAATCTGGTTCACCGCCCGCTTCACGATGGAGCGGCGCTCCGTCGGCCTCGTCTGGATAAGGACGACATCCCCGCGCGACGGAACCCTCAGGAAAGGAACGACGAACTCGACGTTCCCCGCGGTAATGTCGGGCGCCATCGAATTCGAGCGGCTGACGACGGGATAAAGGACGAACGTCATGAAAAGCGATATCGAAAGGAAGCAGAGCATGACGACCTTGAGGACATTCGCCACGTGCCTGTAGAGCTCCTGCCTCATCTTGTATGAAATTGCGTATATATTTGTGTCCATAGATATGGAAGAATACCAACAAGGAACGTTACTTGCAAGGCAACTTCTTTCGGCGTTATACTGTCAGCATGTCAGAGAACGCGAAAATCATAGCGCAGAACAAAAAGGCGCGGTTCAACTACTTCGTGGAGGACACGTACGAATGCGGTGTCGTGCTCGAAGGAACCGAAGTCAAATCGGTGAAGAACGGAAGCATATCTATGGTGGATGCGTTCGCCGAGATAACTGACGGAGAGGTCTGGGTCAGGAACGTGCACATAGCAGAGTACTCGTTCTCCTCCATATTCAACCACAACCCGGACAGGAAAAAGAAGCTTCTCCTGCACAGGGAGGAGATAAAGCGGCTACAGCGGAAGGTCGAAGAGAAGGGATACACGCTCATCCCGCTCGACATATACCTGAAGAACGGCAGAGTCAAGATTACGCTCGGCGTATGCAAAGGAAAGAAACTCTACGACAAGAGGGACACCATAAAGCAGCGAGACCTTGACAGGGAAATGTCGAGAGACTTCAGGAAGGACCTGAACAGCTGAGCCGCGGCCTACAAAAAAGGAAAGGCGCATCGATGAACAGGCTAACGAAAAGATTTGCAGCCATAATACTCTCGATGCTCCCCGGAATCGCGGGAGCCGCCCCGAAGCAGGTTTCGGTGGATTATTACGGCGTCGTCTCAAAATCATCCGACCTCAACATGCTCAAGATGGCGCAGGACATCTTCCTCTCGCAGATGAAGACTATCGACTACATTGCGGTGGAGGATCGTCGGCCGAGCACGAGCGGCGCATCGCTTTCCGTCCCGATAATCGCGGGTTCGGGGGCGAAGATAGCATTCTACACGGAGATAGAGGAAGGCGTCTCTAATTCAACAAAGGTGTGGAACTGCAAGTTCAACGCGATAGACACGGAGCTGAACATAACGCACACGAAGACGGAATCGTTCGACTCCTACTACAAGATTCTCGCCAGCGCCAGGCTTTGCATCGAAAGCGTACTGTCCGACTTCAGGCAGCAGGACGACGCCGAGCAGGACAAGATTCCTTCACCGCCGCGCGAGCCGAAGATATTCGAGGGAAACATAGACATCGAGTCGCTCGCGGGGACATGGTTCGGGGAACCGTACACGGACAAGATTATCGTGCTCAGGGGCGGACGCGGCTTCATCATATACAAGAACGGCGCCACGATGAACATAAAGATAACGGCAAAAGGAAAAGGCGCGGACGGAGAGCAGGAGCTTGAGGTCGTTCAGGTCGGGAAGTCGAACGCATCCTTCTTCCCGGAGCTGCCCAGGCAGGTGGCGCTAAACATAGCATCATCCGCCCATCCGATTGTCTGGACGTTCCGCATAACCGACGGCGAGCTGCACGGAACAAAAAAAACGCTCCTCCCCGCAAAAAACGAGAACGGAGCATCCGAAGGAACGACCGAGACCGTCTGGAAGAAACGCTAGACCCTCACGAGCCCCTGCCTGACGACGGTGATTCCGCCGTCCTCCTCAATCCTGACAATCGTAGACGGAACGCCGCCCTTCTTGTCGCCGTCGTCAACCATCAAATCGATGTTCCTGAATTCCTGCTTTATCTGGTCGATGTTGTCGAGCACCGGCTCGCCGCTCCTGTTGACGCTCGTCGAATAAATCGGGGCGCCGCAACCGGCTATGACCTTCCGCAGCCATTCGTCGCCGGGACAGCGGAAAGCGGTCGTCGTGAACGTGTCGGGGCTCCCCTTGCCGAGGAACGTATGGACAATGACGGTAAGAGGGCCGGGCCATTTCGACAATATCGAGTCCGGCACGACATCGCGCGTATATTTCTTCAGGTCGCTCGGGCGCGCGATAAGCTGGATGAACGGCTTCTCGCCCCCCCTGCCCTTCAGCTCGCGGATTTTCTCGTCCGTGCGGTATGAATAATGCCTTCCGTCAACGATACCAGAGAAACCGTAGACGGTATCGGTGGGAAGGACGACAACCTTCCCCCTCCTTATGTAGTCGATTGCAATCTGCACCGACTCCTCGTCGCTCTTCCTGCAAATCATAGCGAAGCCCCCTTTGCACCTGACCTTCTGCCGTGCGGGCGCCCTGCCTTCATGTCGCGCAGGTCGCAAATCTTCCTTTTTATATCCTCAAGGCAGAGGTATGAGTAGACGACGAAAAACATAAGGAAACCGGAAACTTTGCAGAACCATTCCGGGAGGGAAAAAGGCTCGGCGATGACGAGCGGCGTGCCTGCCTCGAACGAGAACTGCTCCGCCGGAACGAGCCCGTTTATCCTGACTATCTTCTCCCCGAGCCGTACGTACCCGAGCTTGCGGGCGAAAGCCGCTATGACGTCGGGATCCTTCTTGAGGGCGACGTACTCGAGCTCAAGGCTGTTGTTTATCCGCTGGATTTCCTCCGTGCGCGAGTTGAGCAGCCGCTTCTGCTCGCGGAGCTGCATGTCGGCCCACAAGCCGTCACGCCCGAACGCAAACGAAATAAGGACATATATGAAGGTTCCGGCCAGGACGGCCGCCAAAGTTCTGAACATTTTTACCATAACTTAGAAAATATCGGCACGAGGCCCGAATTTCTGCAATCGAAAAAGCGGGCGGGAATTATATGCCGGAAATCCGGAATCCCCAAAAATAATTTCAGCCTGAAATTTCCGCGCGCGCAGCGGCGAAGAACGCGCCAATCAAAACTAGTGAAAACTCTACAGTTTTGATTTATGATTACCGATAAAGAAAAAAATGATTTGCACCCCAAATCTGAACAGAACTTAAAAAAAGAGAGGAAAATATGAGCGATTCCGAAAAAAATGAATTGGACAGCTACGGAGTTTGGGTGAAAAAGCCGCCGCGCTCAGCCGATTCGGGTGACGAACAGACGCAGGAGACAGCAGAATCACCGGACTTTGACATAGACTTCGGGACGACGCAGCAGAATTCGCCTGACGCCGGGGACGACGACCCGGAGGACTCTTCTCTTTCGACCGACGAGCTTGCCGCCCTCACGAACACTCTCGACATAACAGAGGAGCCGGGCGATCCTGCCGCTCCGGAGGGCAATTCAGATTCAATGGAGGAGATTTCCCTCGACGAATTCGGGTTCACCGACGAATCGGACGACGAAGAGGACGCGCAGCCGCAGGAAAGCGCCGACGACGACGGCACGGCGGCAGAAGGCTCGGAGATAACAATCACCGACAACACGGAAGGCATAGCCGACAACGATACGATGGACATAAACCTTACGTTCGACGACGGGCAGCCGGAACCGGAGCAGCCGAAGGATGACGAGGCTGGCACGGAAAATATCGACCTGAGCGAATTCGGGTTCAGCGACTCCGACGAGGGCGCGGGCGACACGAGCGACGTCGACGTCACCGACATGTTCATGGACGACGAGTCAGCCGAAAAAGCCGTCGAGCAGGACATCGAAGAATCGGCCTCCGGGGAAACAGCCCGGAGCGAAGACGGAACGGAGGACGTCGACCTGAGCGAATTCGGGTTCAGCGACTCCGACGAGGGGCTCGACGACAGCAGCTCGGAAACGGAGCCGAGCAGCGGCACCATGAGCGTTACCGCCGATGACGACGACTTCGACGACCCCGTAATCGCGGATTCTGACGGAGACGAGGAAACGGACGACACGTTCGACGTCGATTCGATAATGAATTCCGTCGAGGACGAGGACGGAAACACGGTAAGCATAAACGACAACGCACAGGAAGAAGCCGGAGCGAAAGATTCCGCGGCAAGCGGCACCGAACCGGAGGCGGAGACAGAACAGGATGACGATGAAATCGTCATCAGGGACGACGACGACTCCCAGTTCTCGATTCCGGACACGTTCGACGAGGAGACAGCCTCGCTCATGAACGACGACGAGAAAGCCGAGGAAGAGCCTTCGAAGGAAGACGCTGTCGAGGACACGGAAACGGATTCCGAAACGCAGTCCGCCTCGGAAAAGGCGGAATCGACAAAGACCGACGCAATCCTCAGCCAGATTATGAGCCAGCTCACGTCCCTGAAGGACGACATAACGAACCTCAGGCAGGACGTCGAGAAAATCAAGAAAGCGCCCGCGGAAAAATCAGAGGCGGAGACGGAAACCGAGGAGAAGTCCGACGAGGCGGAAACGCAGAGCCAGGGCGGATTCTTCTCGGACTCCGACAGCGATGACGACGACACGATAGCGCTGTCCCTCGACGAGCTCGACAACATCCTGAACACGACGGACGTGACGGAATCGGAGGACGAGGAGACAGCGGAAGAGGAAACCGCAAAGAACGAGCCGCCCATTGAGGACGACACGCTCGAATCCGTCCTCAACGAGAGCGAGGAGGACGCCGGCGAAACGGTTCCGGAAGAATCGGAAAGCGAAAACAGCGAGGAGCCGGCGCTCGACGACATAGCAGAAACGGCTCTTGACGGAGAAAGCGAAGGCGCGAAAGTCGACGACATCCTCGTAGAGGGCTCGGGCTCGTCGGAGTTCTCCGACATAATCGGCTCCGACGACGAGATGGACGAGGACATAAACCTCGACAACTTCTCGTTCGACGATCCCATCGAGGACGACGAGCCGCTTCCCGAAGGCGAGCTTGAGATTCCCGCTGACGAGGACGACGCGACGAGCGGGGAAAGACTTATAGAGGAGCCTGCCTCGGAGGAGACGTTCGGAGAGGACGTTTCCGAAGGCGACGGCGGAATCGTCGAGGAACCTGCGGACACGGAGACGTTCGGAGAGGACGACAGCTTCAACTACAACGAGGTTGAGCCGACCATCGAGGAGTCCCTCACGGAATCAAACATGGACTACCTCGCGTCCGACCCGGCACTCTCGGAAAACGGGGAGACAGGCGGAGACAAGGAGAGCGAAGAGAAGAGCGAAAGCATCCCCGGCGACCTGAAGACGGAGATAAAGTCGGTTCTATCGTACATGGACCAGCTCCTCGAGAACCTTCCGGAAGAAAAAATCGCGGAGTTCGCGCAGTCGGAGCAGTTCGAGACGTACAAGAAACTTTTCAAAGAATTGGGGCTTGCCTAATGACAGCAAACACGAAGGGCGGTCTTCTCCAAAGGGCGACGAAGCTCATAGCGGAGACGACGCCGAAATTCAGCGAATGGACGGCAAAGAACGGATTCAGGCACGCGGGAATCCTCACGCCGTACAAGACAGGAACCGGCGCGGAATTCTACGTCATGACAGAATCGACAGGCTTCAACTCGAAGACGATAGCATCGTCGATTTCGTTCAGGGATTTCTGGAACGGAAAACTCTCAAAGGCGTTCGAATGGCAGTGCTTCTCGAAAGACTTCAACGAGCTGTCGCCTTTCCTGCCCCTGTTCGACGACCAGACGAGCATGGACATGGCGTCGCTGTATTTTCTGCCGTTCAACGACAAGGAAACCCCGATGATTTTCGTCCTCGCGGAATTCAGCGACGAGGAGCAGACTGTCCTGCCGCAATCGTCCGCGTGCGCATCGATGCTCAAGAAAATCGTCGAGTACAAGCGCGACGAGCAGCGGGAACTGGCGGAAATCGACGAGAGCATAGAAAAGGGGCTTGAGATATCGAGCGCGCATTTTTTCATTCTCTCGCTGAAAAACAGCGTGGAGAAGCTGATGCAGAACGTCGAAATCGAGCGGAAACTCTCTAAAATCGACATGGTCGACCGGATAGAGCTGAAAGCGCGGATAACGGCGGCGGTCACGTCGTCGGCATACGCGACAATAGCCCCGCTGTTCAAATCGCCGAACTGCATCCACGTGGACGAGACTCCGACGAGCGGCGACATGAAAATCGTCTTGTTCGCAAAGGACGAACTTGACGAGAAGCTGCTTTCCTTCCATATCGTGTCCATGCTGCAGCCGCTTCTCGGGGAGCACGCAACAAAACACACCCTGCTTCTTTCGGCGGGAATCTGCCCGATAAAGAAGGGCGCGGTCGCATTCCTCCAGAACGGCTGACGAAATGACATCCCGCATACAGTTTGCCGCAGCGAAGAACGGGGAGGAAACGTGCTCCGCGGGCGGCAAATTCCTTCATTCAAAATACAATCCGTCCGCAGAGGCGGAAAAATTCGCCCAGAACATGAGCTGCGACTTCAATCCGGCATGCGTGATAATACTTGAGCCGGCTTTGTCGTATTGCGCGCCGTTTATCAGGAAAAGATTCCCGGAAGCAAAAATCATGGCGGTGCGGTTCTGCGATGCGTTCTCAAAAACAGACGGACTTTGGGACAAGGTCTTTTCAGCAGGAGAAGGGCTTTCCGACGACATATTCGGCGCGCTCGGCGAGGAGAAGATACTTTCCGCGCTGTTCTTCGAATGGACGGCAAGCGGGAGCGCGTTCCCGGAGGAAAAAACGCGCGCATGGAAAGCCGTAAAAGAAGCGGTTGAGAAGAGCCGCGACGTCATGGCAACAAGGACGTACTTCGCGAGGCGGTGGCTGAAAAACGCGATAACGCTCGCATCCACGGCGAGAAGAACGGCGACAATCGCGCGGACAAAATCACCCGTGCTCATAGCGGCATCGGGGACGAGCCTAGAAAGCTCCCTCCCGCACATAAAAGAGCGGCGGGAAAACTTCATACTGCTCGCCTGCTCATCTGCAATCCTCCCGCTCCTGAGCGCAGGAATCACGCCAGACATCGCGATAAGCACGGACGGCGGGTTCTGGGCGAAACGGCACCTCGCCTTCCCCGGGAAAAGCGCGGAATTCACGGCGGCGCTCGCATCAGAATCGGCGGCACCGGGAGACTTCATCAGAAACAGGGAAATAATCCCGCTCCTCTATGACGACTCTCCCGAATTCATCAGGAACATTTTCGAGTCATGCGGAATCAGGACGATGGGCGCGCGGCGGAACGGAACGGTAAGCGGGACAGCGCTCGAATTCGCCGCGTCGATTACGAACGGCCCCGTTTTCATGTGCGGGCTTGACCAGGCAAGCGCGGGCGGATACCAGCACACGCAGCCGAACGCGCTCGAGGAAATCGCCAGCCAGAGCGACGGCAGGCTTTCGACGAAGGAGACGAGGACGACTTCGGCGAGGTTCGCCTCGGAAAAGCCGCTCGCAACGTACCGGGGATGGTTCGCGGCGAATTCCAGCAGGTTCGACAAAAAGGCGTTCAGGCTTTCGGACGGATTCGCGTTCCCGAACAGGCTCGGCAGCATCCGCGACATCGGCTGGGACGAATTCGACTCGATTACGGGAAGAAGGAAGGCAGAAAAAATCGCAAAGACGGTGTCGGAAACCGGTGCGGACGAGGAAAGCCGGCGGCGGATTGCGCTGTCGCTGCTCAAGAAAGCCGCGGATGACGACACGAACGGCGCGTTCACGCGGGAATACTTTCCGGCGCTGTCCGTGATGCTCGGGCGAGAGACCGACGAGGCAAAAAAGAAAGAAATCGAAAGAAAAATCGCGGAGGAAAAAAGCGCGCTTGTCGCACGAATCGCGGCGCGCGCCTGAGCCTATGGAAAAAACGACGCACTACACAGGAACAGCCGCGGCGAGGAACGGAGACATTGTTCCCGTCAGCGGAAAGTCATACCTGCACTCGCGCTACGACCCGAGGCGGGAGGCGGAACAGTTCGCGCAGGCGGCTGGGAAAGGAAATTTCTTCATCGTGCTCGGCATTGCCGGCGGCTACCACATAGAGGCGCTTCTGGAGCGGAACCCCGGCGCGACCATAATAGCCTACGAGCCAGACGAAGCCGACATCGATTTCCTCGCGAAAATCCCCTGCGCAAAGAACCTCAGCGGAAGAATGAACGTCGCGCTCACGACGAAAAACGGAATCCGGAAAGCGATAACGGACTTATACATGCCCGCAGTCCACGGAAACGCAACAATAACGACGCTGCGCGCATGGCAGAACGCGTTCCCGGAAGAGCACGACGAGGCGATGTCGCTCATAAAAGCGGCGATAGAGGACGTGTCCGGCGATTTTTCCGTGCAGAGCCATTTCGGAAAAATTTGGCAGAGGAACATCCTGCTGAACCTGCGGACGGCGGCGGAAATTCCCGAGCTGAGCGTACAAGCCGACGGACGGACGGCAGCGATAATAGCAGCAGGCCCCACCCTCGACGAATCGTGCGCGACGCTTTCGGCGGACAGGGAAAAACTGTTCATCGTCGCGACGGACACCGCATACAGGCCGCTCCTCTCGCGGGGAATAATACCCGACGCTGTCGTATCGGTCGACGGGCAGAACGTCTCATACTCGCATTTCATCGGCGCGGAAGGGAGCCGGACGATTTTCGTCTTCGACCTCTGCGCGGATACGTCGGCTGTACGTGCAGTCAAGGAAAAAGGCGGGAGGATTGCGTTCGTCCAGACAGGCCACCCGCTCTCGTCATACGCGTCTTCCTTCGCGGAAAAGCCGTTCCCAAAGCTCAGCACTGGAAGCGGGACGGTCACGATAGCGGCGGCGGATTTCGCATCACGGTGCGGGTTCAGGCGGCTGGACTTTTACGGGGCGGACTTCGCGTACACGGGCGGGCGCCCCTACGCGCGCGGGACGTACCTCGACGACAGGTTCATAAACACGTCGTCGCGCCTCTCGACATCGGAGACGATGTTCGACGCGCTCATGTTCAGGACGGAGCTGAAGGAAACGGGGCGCCCGCACTCCCCCACGACGAAAATCCTCGAGTCGTACGAAAAAACGCTCGCCGACTTCCTCGCCGCGGAGGGATTCTCACGCGGAACAGGGGAATACGGAAACGCGAAATCATTCGTCAGGGACGGAAAAAGAACGGGCGCCGCATTCCGCTCGGACGGAAAGTTCGGCTTTGCCAGCTTCCGGGACGAATTCGCGCGCAGGCTCGAGAAATCCGGCAAGGACGGATGCTCCCCCGAATTCCTCACGACGCTCCCGCTGGCTGCATGGTTCGCCAAAAGAGGCGGGCCGGTAATTCTTGCATACGACAAAACTCTTGGATATACTAAAAAATTATGAAATCGACAAAAATTCCTATCTTTTCGACAATCAGCGCACTTTTCTTCATCCTTGCATTGGTAAATCTCGGCTTCAGTTTCGGCATGGAGAAAAAAAACGGCCCGAAGCGGGCGGAGGCGCGGTTCGACACGCTTATGCTCGCGACGAAAACGGCGGCGGCGCGGAACGGAATCGGAACGAGGGAATTCGCGGAACAGTTTACGAAGGCAATCGGCGACACGTCCGAATTCAGCGACATAAATCTATCCGTAAACGAAATTCAGGTCTATTCATATCCTCCGCAGAAAGCCGCGAAGCCGTCTGAGCGAATCTCTCAGCAGTTCTCGCAGACGGATGCCACCGCGGACGGGAATTCGCTCACGCTCGAAGCGACGCTCTACACGGTGAAACTCGAGAAGCTCCACAGCAACGCGATACTTTCGTTCATGTTCGCGCTCATAGGCACGCTCGTTTCCGTCGCGGCGCTCTTCATCTGCAAGGACGCGGTGCCGGAAAGCGCGGACACGGAATCGAAGCTGCAGAAGGAGCTTTCCGAGATACGGGAGCTCCGCAAAAAGCTCGCGGAGGAGCAGATGAAGAAGGAGGAGCCCGAGGGCACCATCTTCGACGACAGCATAAACGAGGTGAACGAGCAGTACGATGAAATCATCGACGACGATGATTTCGATGAAGACGACGAAGCAGAGGAGACGGTCGCGGAGGACGAATCCGCGGAAGAGGAAGAGGAGACGCTCTGCGAGGAGGAGCCCGCCCATCAGGAAGCGGAGGACGAATCCCCGGCGGAAGCGGACGAGAGCCCTGCATCCGGCGCGGAGGAAAGCGCCGTCGGGCAGGAGCCTCAGGAAAGCCCGGAAGAGGACGCGCCCGCAGAACCTGCCCAAACGGAGGCGGAGGAAACGCCTTCCGAAAAAGCCGCCCAGGAAGAGCCGGAGACGGAACAGGGAACAGCCGGAGCCGAAGAGGAACATGCTGAAACCGGGTCCGAAACAGAGGAGACGGAACAGGACGAGCACGAGCCTCACGAAGAGCAGACGGTTCCCGAAGCGGAGGTCGCGGCAGCCCCGACAACCACCGCCGTCGCGGAGACGGAAATCGGGGCGGGAGAGAGCCATGACGATTCTCCCGCGCAGGAAACACAACCGACGGAGGCGGCTTTTGAATCGCAGCCGGAAGAGCCGGAGACAGAGAATGACGGGGAGGAACTTCCCGACGAATTCATAAAGGACCTCGGCGACCAGCTCAGGCAGAACCGTTACAAGGAGATATCCCTTGCGATGGTGAAAATGACGGATTTCTGCCTCGACGAGGAAACGTCGACGGACAAGACGCAGGAAATCCTCGCGATAATAAAAGAGACGTTCGGAGCGGAGGCTGAAGTCTACGAATACGCGCTCGACACAATCGCTATAGTCCTGAACGGCGTGGACATCGACACGACGCTCTCGCAGTGCGAGACGATTCTCCCCGCAATCGCGGAAATAATCGGAAACAAGAACGACGCGATATTCATCGGAATATCCGCCATGAACTACCGAGCGATTCCCGCGGACAGGCTCATCGTCGAGGCAAAGGGCGCGCTGGAGCACGCGGAAAGCGACACCGCGAATCCGATCGTGGCGTTCAAGGCAAATCCGGAAAGATACAAGCAGGAAATCGGCGACGAGATAAACGTCTGATTCCGTACGGAAGAGCGGCCATCCCCCACGGATGGCCGTTTTTTTTGCGAGCGAACAAAAACAACCGAAACGGTTCTGTCAGGATTTTCGGCGCCATTCCGGGATTGGTTCGGAATCCAAAACGGGATAGATGCAAAAACGAGCTTTCTTACGAAAACCGTCCAGCATGACAAAAGAATTCCGCTTATTTCTTGAGCGGCGGAGCAGATTTCTTTACAGAACCGTCCGCGTCGCCGTCGGAAAAATTGTCGGCAAGCTCGGAAAGCTGCTGCGAGAAATCCTTCAGCTTCGAGTTTTCGGGAAAAGTCGCCTTCAGCTTCCTGTACCCGACCTCGGCATCCTCCGCCCTCCCGACAAAAAGAAGGAGCGCCACATAATTTTCGAGGACCTGCTCCTCATAGGGATTTTCCTCGCAGAGCGACTTGAACTGGGAAAGCGCGGAATCGGTATCACCGCGCATCGCCGCAATATAGGCGACGGAAACCTTCAGGTTCAGGTTATCCGGGTCCTGCGAGAGAAGCTCATCGTAGCAGGGAGCCGCCTTCTCCCAGTTCTGCGCCATCGCATATGAGCGCG
This sequence comes from Treponema saccharophilum DSM 2985, assembly GCF_000255555.1. Classification (GTDB taxonomy): domain Bacteria; phylum Spirochaetota; class Spirochaetia; order Treponematales; family Treponemataceae; genus Treponema_D; species Treponema_D saccharophilum. The sequence continues at coordinate 221,995 of NZ_AGRW01000054.1, read as the reverse complement.
CCATCTTGTAGAATGATGCGACGCGCAGCGATTCGTCCTTCATTGCGCGCTCGTAGTATTCCGCCGCCTTGGAATAATTCTTCATCCCGAAATACCCCTCGGCGATGGAATAATACTCCGTCGCGATGTTCCTCAGGACGACCTTTCCCTCCCCCGGAACGCCGACTGTCGAGCATCCCTGCATGACGAGAAGAAAAGCCGAAACGAGGAAGATGGACGGAAATTTCATCAGCCGAGAACCGTCTGCTCGATTTTCGTCAGCTGATTGTGGTAGAGCGCCGAGATGTCGGCGCCATAATCGGCGATGAGGCGGATGATATTGCGCGGGTTCGTCTTCTTGTCGCAGCCGTTCAGGCGGTCACCGGCATCGCCAAGACCGGGCATTATGTACGCGGAATTGTTCAGCACGGGGTCGAGCCAGAGCGTGTAGCACGTGCAGTTCGGAAGGGCGCGGCAGACGCGGAGGCTTCCTTTCAGCGCGGATATGACATTGAAGAATTTTATCGATTTCGGCTTCACGCCCTGCGACTGGAGATACTTCACGACGGTGACGAGCGAGCCGCCCGTCGCGTTCATCGGGTCGGCAAAAATCCAGTCCTTGCCGTCAAGCTCCTCGATATTGAAGAACGATTTCTTGAGGTTGAGAACGTACTCCATGTCGTCCTCGTGCTTCGTGTCGTCGCGGTTTATCCTGAAAAGCGCGAACGGCGTGACGTAGTTCGTGCTCGAATACTCCTCGATTTCCTTCGACATGATTATGCTCGGAAGGAGCGCGCCGCGGAGCATGACGCACATCACTGAATTCCCGATTTCATCGTCTATGTTCGGGATTTTGTGGACGGCGTAATTCTGAACGGGGCTTGACACGGGCGTCTTGACGACTATGTGCCCCTTCCTGCTTGACGGGCCGTTCGTATACGCGAGGCGGAACAGCATCTCGTAAGCGCGCTGGCTGTAGTAGACGAATTCCTGATGGCTCGTCTCGACGTCGCGCAATTTTGAAATCACGCGGCTCGCCTCGGCATGGCTTCCCTCGTCGGTGACGAACGAGAAAACCTTGAGGTTCGGGTTCTCGGAGCAGATTCTCTGCATCTCGTGCCCCATCCTGTCGAAACTTTCGATTATCTTCGCCTCGTTTTTCGGCTCGAAATATCCGATTGTCTCGTCATACATTTTCTTGAGGAGATTTATGTCGGCGACATCCTTTTCCGTAAGGTAGCCGTCAAGGTCCTCCGCTTTCAGTATTATTCTCTCATTTTCTGTTTTCATTTTTCCTCCGAATTCTCTTACCTGCATATGCGGGACAAAAGTGCATCCCATCCGAGCCTTACCCCGGAAACGGAGATGTCCTCTCCCAAAACCTCGGCGCGCAGCCCGAATATCCGCATCATCCCGGACACCGCGCGCCGCATCCGCTCGTCGGGCACTTTGAGCGAAAGCGACACGTCGAACGCCTCCGCGCCCTCAACCTGCGACAGAAAGCCCGCCACAGACTCCACCCCGCCGATTTTTATAAACCCGTTTGAAAGGAACGTTTCCATGAACCAGCCGCCATCGGGAATGAAGAACGATATCGCGCCGTCAGACTCGGCAAAATCGACGTGCTCCAAAAGGGAGCCTGAAAGCGCAGAATCGAAACGGGAAAGCTCCGCGGAAAGAGCATCCCCGTCAGAAGCGAGACATGCCAACGACGAAGACGCGAACGACAAGCCGTATCCCGTATCCATGTGGTCGTAGCATTTGTGCGCGCCGACCTCGCGTCGTCTCCATCCGTTCCCCTCTTTCAGGAAAAAGCCCGCGAGCGTTGCGGGGAACGAGCCCGACGCCACGGCGCCGATGGTCGGCGATGCCCCGTCTATCCCGCTGCACGAAATATACACGGCATCGATACGCTCAAGCATCTTCCTCACATCGCCCGGCTTTGTCCCGGACAACGCGAGCGAAGACGCCTTCATGAGAAATGATTTGTTCGGCTCGACCGGAACGGAAAAATATATCTCCGCATCGGGAACGAGCAAATCGCGCGCGGCGACATCAGCAGGAAGCGACGACGACGTGCACGACTGGAACAGCGCGGCAAAACAGAGGACGGCTGCGGCAAGAACCGCGATCCGCCCCCATAATCGCTTACACCCTCGCAACGGCGATGCTCCACTTCTTGTCCTCTGACTCGACGACGCTTCCTGAAAGCGAATCGACCCATTCGGCGGAAACGCTCAGCGTCTCCCCGCAGACAAGCTCGCGGAACATGTCGAACGCGGCACGAAGCTCATCGTCGCCACCGACGCGGAGCGAAATCCTGTCCGTGACGTCGAAACCGCTTTCCTTGCGGAGGCTCTGGATTCCGCGCACGAGGTCGCGCACGTATCCTTCCTTCCGAAGCTCGTCGGTAATCTTCGTCTCAAGCGCGACGGTAAGCGTCCCCTCGTTCGTGACCTTGAGGTCGGCCTTCTCGCGGCGCTCGACGATTACGGTCTCGGAATCGAGCGAAACTTTCTCGCCGTCGACGGAAATCTCCACCGTCCCGCCGTCAACGATTCCAGCAATCTGCTCGGGCGCGAGCTTGGCGATTTCGGCGGCAGCGGCCTTCATCTTGCCGCCGAGGATTTTTCCGAGTACCTTGAAGTTCGCCTTCGCGCCGTACTCGACCAAATCCGCCTCCTTGTCGTGGAACTCGACGCTCTTCACGTTCAGCTCCTCGGCAATCGTCGCCTTCATGTCCTCAAGGACGGCGCGCTCGTCGGCGTTCCTCGTGACGAGCTGGACGGAAAGGAGCGGCTGCCTGTTCTTGAGGTTGAACGTGTTGCGGAGCGAGCGTCCCATCGAGACCGCCTTCTGAACCGTCGCCATGCGGAATTCGAGCGCCTCGTCGCGGAGGCTCTCGTCGTATTTCGGGAAGTCGGCGAGATGGACGGACTCGGCGTCGCCCTCCGTGCGGAGGTTCTGCCACATCTCCTCGGAGATGAACGGGATGAACGGCGCGGCGCAGAGGGAAAACGTCTTGAGCGCGTAGTAGAGAGCCTCGTATGCCTCCGCCTTGTCCGCGTCGTTCTCGCTCTTCCAGAAGCGGCGGCGCGAGCGGCGGATGTACCAGTTGTTTATCTGGTCGATGAAATTCACGAGAGGGTCAATCGCCGAGCTCAAGTCGTAGTCGTCGAGCGCGGAAGTCACGTCCTTGACCATCTTCTGCGCAACGCTGACTATCCACGCGTCGAGCGGGTTCGCCGGCTTCTTTCCGACGAACGCCTTTCCCGTCGCGGTGAACTTGTCGATGTTCGCGTATGTCACGAAGAACGAGTATCCCGACCAGAGCGGGATGAGGATGTTCTTCACGACTTCCTTCACGCCCTCGTCCGAGTAGCGGAGGTCGTCCGCCTTGACGACGGCGGAGTGCGTGAGGAACAGGCGGAGCGCGTCCGCGCCGAACTTGTTGATGACCTCGACAGGGTCGGTATAGTTCCTGAGCGACTTCGACATCTTGCGACCGTCCGAGGCAAGGACGAGACCGTTTACGATGCAGTTCTTGAACGCGGGCTGCCCGAAAAGGTGCGTCGCGAGAATCGTGAGCGTGTAGAACCATCCGCGCGTCTGGTCAAGCCCCTCGCTGATGAAGTCCGCCGGGAAATGCTTCTCGAAATACTCCTTGTTCTCGAACGGATAATGCTGCTGCGCATAGGGCATCGACCCGGACTCGAACCAGCAGTCGAACACCTCGGGGATGCGGCGCATCTTCTTCCCGCACTTGGGGCACGGAATCTCGATTTTGTCCACGAACTGCTTGTGCAAATCCTCGGGGTAGATTCCGGAAAGCTCCTGCAGCTCCTTCCTTGAGCCGACGCAGATGACGTGCTTGCAGTCGGCGTCCTCGCACTTCCATATCGGAATCGGGTTTCCCCAGTAGCGGTTGCGGCTGACCGCCCAGTCGCGGCTTCCGGCAAGCCATTTTCCGAACCTGCCTTCCTTTATGTGCGCGGGCTGCCACTTTATCTTCGAATTCGAATTGAGGAGCGCGTCGTGATGGTCGGCGACGCGGACGAACCACGAGCCGATTCCGCGGTAGATGAGCGGGGAGCCGCATCTCCAGCAGTGCGGATACGAGTGCAGGACCTGCGCCTTCCTGACGAGCTTCCCCTCCTTCTTGAGGCGCTCGATGATGTCCTTGTCGCAGTCCTTCACGAAACGACCGACGTAATCGGGAACTTCCTTGGTGAATTTGCACTCGGCGTCAATAGGCTCGACATTCGGAACGCCCGAACCGCGGAACACCTTGTTGTCCTCCTCGCCGAACGACGGCGCGATGTGGACGATTCCCGTTCCGTCCTCCGTCGAGACGTAATCCGCGTTGAACATGCGGAACGCGCCCGCCGCGCACTTCTCGCCCGAGATTTCCGCGCAGACGGAAGCATCGGCAAGATTCGCGAAATACGGGAAAAGCGGCTCGTACGTCGCGCCCACGAAGTCGCGCCCCTTGCGCCTCCAGACGATTTCGTATCCGTCAGCGTCCTTGTAGTACGCGGAAAGACGCGCCTCCGCGAAGATGTAGAAGTCGCCGGACTCCTTGTCGAGAACTTTCACGTAATCGATTTCCGGCCCCATGCAGAGCCCGAGGTTCGACGGAAGCGTCCACGGCGTCGTCGTCCACGCGAGGAAGTATGCGTTCCCGCCCGAAACGTCGTCGTCAAAAGAGGAAGGAAGAGACTTGATTCGGAAACGGACCGTCACGGTCTGGTCGTTCACGTCCTTGTAGCCTTGGGCAAGCTCATGCGTGGAAAGAACGGTCGCGCAGCGCGGGCAGTACGGGAGGATGTATTTTCCCTCGTAGATAAGCCCCTTGTCCCAGAGCGACTTTGCGACCCACCAGATTGACTCCATGAAGTCCGGGTTCATCGTCTTGTAGTCGTTGTCGAAATCGACCCAACGCCCCATGCGCGTTATCGTCTTGCGCCACTCGCCGACATACTTGAGCACCGACGCGCGGCACTTGTCGTTGAAATTCGCGACGCCGTATTCCTCAATCTCGTGCTTCGAGTTGATTCCCAACTCCTTTTCGATGAGGTTCTCGACGGGAAGGCCGTGGCAGTCCCAGCCGAACCGTCTCTCGACTTTCTTTCCCTTCATCGTCTGGTAGCGCGGGATGATGTCCTTTATCGTTGACGGAATGAAATGCCCGAAATGCGGCAAACCCGTCGCGAACGGAGGACCGTCGAAGAACACGAATTCCTCCGCCTTGTCCCTCTGACGGATTGATTTCTGGAAGATGTCGTTCTCCTGCCAGAACCTCAAGACTTCCTCCTCCTGTTTGGGGAAGTCCGCCTTTGAATCGATTTGCTTGTACAAAATATAGCCTCGCCGTTTGTTATTATAGAAAAATCGAACGATTATCGCACATTTCGGAGACATTTTCCACACGTGAAAAACGTTTGCATATTACGGAATTCGCCCTACAATTACATCACAAACACAAACTCACTGTCCTGATTTCCGGCGTCATCCCGGATTTGAGGACAGAGAAAAGGAAAAAAACATGCCTAACTGGTGCACCAACACGCTGACGTTCCCGACGAGGGAAGAATTCGATTCGTTCATACGGAACTACGGAAAAGGAAGCCGTCGATTTTCGTATCAATGGCTCATCCCAGAGCCAAAGACACAAGAAGAGTGCGAGGAAAAATACGTTCTGCACAACGACGAAGAGCGCGAGGCGGCGCACCTCGGAAAGGATGCGGGGTGGTTCAACTGGTACGAATGGCGGTGGGACCATTGGGGCTGCAAATGGGACGCCATCTGCGACAGAGAGGACGACTTCATCGACGAAGGAACGCTCTCGATTTATTTCAGTTCCCCGTGGTGCGAGCCGTTCAGGGTCTACAAAAAGATGGCGGAGCTTGGCATCGAGTTTTCGTACACGTGGGAAATCGAGGGCGGGAGCCAAGGCTCCGGCGGCGGAAAAAGCGATGACGGCACGCTGCTCTGCTACGAAAACGCCCTGCCCGAAGACGAGGTCATCCCCGAAGAAATTTCACCCGCAAATGACGGCAACAGCACGAACAAAAACGTCGATTTTCCGGGCGGCATTCCATTCTGAAGCGCATTTCGCAAATCGAGGAAAACGAACGCGCGCCGCAGTTGACCTTCATCCGAAGTTTCTGATATGATACTCGAACATTTCGGACGGTTAGCTCAGTTGGTAGAGCCCCTGGTTTACACCCAGGTTGTCGGGAGTTCGAGTCTCTCACCGTCCAACATCGGGATGTAGCGCAGTTGGTAGCGCGCTTGGTTTGGGACCAAGATGTCGCAGGTTCGAATCCTGTCATCCCGACAAGCCGTTTTTTTTGCAGAAAAGGCGAATAATCGATTATTATTTTGGAGGCTAGTCATGGCTGGAGCCAGTAAAAACTCTCGTACGACAGTTGCTACACAAAAATTCATCTGCCCGGATTGCGGTGGTGAAATCAACATGAAGACTCTCTATGAAAACGGAAGACTCAGGAACATCGCTGAGTGCTCAAAGTGCAAGAGAACAGAGCGCCGTCCGAAAGATTTCAAATGATTTCGGACTGAGATGAATCTTCACAACGGAATCCCCTCGGCTGGTTGAGTGCACTCCTCCGCCGGGGGGATTCCGTTTTTTTAAATAGCACTGCCCTAGAAAAGGCGCCATGACAGGAAAAACGGGAAATGGACTCCACCGACAGAAAGAAAATCGTATTCTTCAGCACAAACTCAAACCATTTTGACGGGACAAAAATTTCGACGAAGGTTCGCCCGACATGCGCGGAGCAGCTCAAGATGCTTGCCGACGCGCATCCGGACACAGCGTTCTCGATAGTGACGCAGAAACCCGGCACGTTCCTGCTCGACATGGACGGGAACGACATCAAAAGCTCGGACGAAAGAATACGATGCACCATCGTCCCCGACAGCGCGTCGTCGCCGGAGGAATTCGCGCAAGCGGTCATGGCGGAGAAGCCCGACATCGCAATCGCCGCGACATTCTGGGTCGATCCGTTCGACTGGCTCACCGTCAAGGACGGGCTTGTGGCAGAAATCCTCAGGAGGAACGGAATCAGGGCAATCGCGCATTCGAGCGACACGGGAATCGAGATGTTCGACAAATTCAGGACGCACATGGCACTCAAAAGCCTCGGCATGAACGTCGCGGAGGCCGTCTACGTCCACCACTGGCTTTTCGTGTGCGCGGGAACGAAGGGGCGCGTGCGCGAGAACGTCTACGCCGAATACGTCCTCGAAAAAATACGCTCGCTGCGCTACCCCGTCGTGATAAAGGACACCGTCGGGCTGAGCTCATACGGGATGCAGGTCGTCGGCACGTTCGACGAGGCAAAAAGCTTCCTATTGTCGCGGCGGAATTCGTCCGACAGGATTGTCGAGGAGCTGATTCCCGGCGAGCAGTTCGGGACGGAAATACACGGCTCTGACGGAAAATACAAAATCTACCCGCCGCTCATGTTCTCCGTGAACCAATACGGAATCACGAGCCCCAAGCAGAGCGTGAAGGCGGGCCCAGTCACGGGCGGAAAATACCGGATTGCGGAGCTGGAGTCATCCCTCATGACGATGGCGCAGAAGCTGAACCTGTCTGGAATAGCGCAGGTCGACCTCGTCTTCTCGGACGGAAAGTGGTTCGTAATCGAGGTGAACCCGAGGATTTCCGGCATGACGACGACATACGCCGTAGCGGAAGGAAAGACGATTCCAGAGCTTCTTCTCGAAACGGAAAACCCTGACGCAAAACCGATGCTGAAACCCGTGATGAATTTCAAGGCGCCGATTCTCAGCGAGGACGAGATGGAGCAGCTTCTTTCCCTGAAGCAGGTAAAGCTAGTGAACCAGATTGAAAACTACGCCGCGACGCAGAAGCGGGAGGTCGGCTACGCGGAAATAATACTGTCCGCGGACGACCTCATGGACGCCCTCGACGAGATAAGGGAGAAATTTCCCCATATAGTCGAGGAAAATTTCTACCGAAGCGCCGCCGCCATAACGGAAAAAATCAGACGAGATACGGCTTTATAGAGCCGACAAGAGAATGGAGCGGCTCGTAGACGCGTTTCGTCCGAGGAATGCTCGAAAGAAACAGCGAGCCGTATCTTTTCTCGATTATGCGCCTGTCGAGGACGACGACCGCCCCCCTGTCGTCGCATCGTCTGACAAGCCGCCCGAATCCCTGACGGAATTTTATCACCGCATCCGGAACGCTCAGCTCCATGAACGAGTTCCCCCCCGCATTCTGAATCAGCTCCGCGCGCGCAGAAAAAACGGGATCGCTCGGTACGCCGAACGGAAGCTTCACGATAACGACCTGCGAAAGGGAATCCCCCGGAACGTCGACGCCCTCCCAAAACGAATCCGTAGCGAAAAGAACGCTGGACGTCTCCGTCCTGAACCGCGTCATCAGCCTGAACCTGTCGTCGTCGCCCTGCCTCAGTATCGTGATTCCCGCATCGGCAATCTCCTCATGGACGGCATTGTATGTACGCCGGAGCATATCGTACGAAGTGAAAAGCACGAGGGTGCGCCCGAGCGCGCATTTGATAAGGCTCGCGACAGCGGAATCGACAAATGACTGGAATTCCTCGGTCCTGTCCGGGAACGGCGCGTCGGACGGAACGGCGAAAACCATATTGCGCTCATACGGAAACGGAGACGGAAACACTCCGCGGCTGACGCGAGACGGCTCGAGGAGACCGACGCCGCAGCGCTTCTCCCAATAATCGAACCGACCTTCGATGCCGAGCGTCGCCGACGTGCAGACGACAGTCCCGAGCGGAGAGAAAACGCCGTTCTCCATCAACGGCGCTATATCGAGAGGCGTCTGCATGAACTGGAAGTAGATGTCCTTCCCGTCACCGCCCGCAAACGAAGGCGGAAGCCTGAGCCGCTGAATCCAGAAAACCGACTCGGGATGGCTCCGCCATTCCGAAAAATTCCCGCAGACCGCGACAATAGCCTCAAGGCGGCGAACGACCGTCTGCGCCTCCCATACGGCAGATTCGTTCCTGTCGTCATCAGGAATTCCGTCGACGACATTCCTCAAACTCGCGATGATATTCACGAGAGAGACGCGCAGCGCCCCGACAAGGGAGACGACCGGCGCGAACCGCGGCTCGTTGTCCCCGCGGACGCGTACAGCCCCCTCGCCCGAAAGGAACGCATCGGCCCCCTCCTCGAGCGCAAAAACGGCGTTCTTTGCCGCCTCGATTTCAGCCTCAATCTCCGCGGAAGCATCCTCCGACTCGGAAAGCGCGCAAAGAGAATAAAGGAGACCTGTCGCCCCGGCTTTCCGCCTTTTGAAAAGTATATTCAGTTGTTTTATAAGCTTGAACCGGCTGAAACTTTCGCTGAAAAAGCTCGTCGCCGCACCCTCAATCCCGTGCGCCTCGTCAAGGACAAGCCGCTTGTACGGAGGAAGGACGGCAGGAACATCGAACCCTGTACCGTCCCTCCGCGACGCGATATCGGCAAAAAGCAGATGGTGGTTCACGACGAGGATTCCCGCGTCGCTTGCATCCCGCTTCATCTTCATCACGAAGCATTTCGAATAGAACCGGCACCTCATTCCCATGCACGCATCCGACTCGGAATTGACCCTTTGCCAAAGCCCCTCGGGCGGTTGGAACGGCAAATCGCTCCGGCTTCCGCTCTTCGTGACCTTCGACCATCTCATTATGCCCTCAAAAGCTTCCTCGTCATCGGAAAACAGTCCCCTGTCGTCGGCAACGTCGGAAAGCCGCCTGAGGCAAATGTAGTTCTGCCGCCCCTTTACGAGGACGGCCTTCACGCTGCACCCGACTATTTTCTCGGCGAGCGGAATGTCCTTTTCTATGAGCTGCTGCTGAAGGTTTATGGTGCCCGTCGAAATAACGACGCGCTCGCCATTTCTGTGCGCCCAAAGCATCGCCGGAACGAGATACGCAAAAGATTTTCCGACTCCGGTTCCCGCCTCAAAAACGCCTATGGAATCCTCGTTGAATGCCGAAGCAATTTTCATCACGAGCTGTATCTGCCCGGCACGCTCCTCGTAGGAATCGTACATTTTTGAGAGCGGACCGCCGTCCGAAAGGAAAAAAGCAGCCTCGTTCCCGTCGATTTTCTCCGCCGATTTTCTGGCACGAGGAGAGACCACCACGTTGACATCGCTGAATTTTTCGTCCGTGACGATGAAGCCCCTGCCTGATTCCACGCATTCGGACGAGACGGACAAATCATCCTCTGACGGCACGGCACGCGAACGGTGGACTGAAACGACAAAATCGCCGGCATCACATACGCCGCCAAGAAGCTCCCCTACGGAAACGACTATTCCGCATGAATCCGCATTCCCCGAAAAATACACCACATCCCAATTGCCCGACGGAAGCGATTTTGCAATATCAGCCATCGCCTCCGCGGATAAAACGCTGCCGGCATTTTCCGCCGGGTCAATCCCGCCGCTCATTGAAAGACACGCCCCGCTCACATTTTCATTCCGAATTTCTCTACAAGCTTGTCGTTCAGCGCCCGACACCCAGCATCGTCAAGCCCGAGCGCCTGCGCGGCATTCAAATCCGCCAGCGATTTGTCATACTCGCCAAGCTCAAAATACGCGATCGCCCGACGGAAATGGGCATGGGACTGATACTCATTTATTTTTATCGACGCCGAAAATGATTCGACGGCATCCTTATGATTTCCCATTATGCTCTGGACGATTCCGATGTAGTAAAAAGCCCGGAACCCGTTGCTGTCATTCTCCACGCTCGAACGGAAATCGCTCAGCGCGGCATTGTAGTTGTTCTGGGCAAAATGCGCCATTCCGCGATGCTTGAATATTACAGCCAAAACGGGAGGCGCAGGAATAGGGTCCGAACTGAGAATGTCGCTGTATATTTTTATCGCCTTGTCGAGCTCACCGTGATTATGCGCATGAATTGCCTCAAGAAGCATATCATCGATAGTTCCCCGGACATACGGCGTAACCCTGTTGATCGATTTCGTCTCGGGAATGCTCTTCTGCAAAGCAACCGCATCGAACGTCACCTCATCAGCCTTTTCATAAAACGCGGAGCGGCGCGCATCAACTTCCCCCTGCAGTTTCTTCTGATAATCGCGTATTTCCTGGAATATTATATCCGCAAGGCTCAGGCTGGCATTCATCGAGGCCAGCTTTCTCTTCAGTGGCAAATCGAACGGCGTGAATTCAGTCTTATAGACAAGCTCATGCTCGACTTCCGCCCACGCATCCTGCAATATAGTCCGAATCTGAATCTCGCAAACGATGTTGTCCGGCAACGGGAGCGTCTTTTTTTCAGGCATGCAGTCATCGGGAATCGCGACAAGCACATGAACGGACTCATATCCGAATTCCCTGAAGTTCTGCTCGGCACCCTTATGCTCAATCTCCCTTACGTCAAAATTATCGCAAACCTGACGGATTACTTCCCCCAAATCCTCAAGAAACGCGCAGATGACCCTTATCCCCATCATGTCGGTCAACGGAACGAAATTCGTCTTCTCGGCCTCGGACGCTTTCAGGCGAAGGACTTTCCGGTAATAACTGCCGAACGATTTCACGCGTGATTTATAGGTCGGCATCGAAGCCAATTTTATTGTCTTCCTGAGTTTGCTCTCTATCTTTTCCAGAATTTCCGACAACACCGGATTGTAGGACTCATAAGTGAATTTTATATCATTTTTATTGGGCAAAGAAGTGATTCGTGCTTCCATTTCATTTCCTTGTTTGATAATTGTGCATTTTCAACATAAGCAAAAACGCCATAAATAATGGTAGCACTGTATTTTGTGAAAATCAATTTTACGAGAAAAAAAATGGGCTCCACACAAAACTGCATGGAACCCATTTTCAGTTCAATCGATTAAAACATCAGAACTTATTTCGCATCAGCTTCCGTTGCTCCGCCGTTTGACTGAGCATTTGAATCAGAACCCTCAACGAGGCTTGATGAGAACGCATCCTCAGTAGCCATCTTAGACCTCTCGATGTAGCGAGAAACCTGCTTGTTGCCGAAGCGTGTCATCTCAGCATTCTGGCGAGCCTTCTCCTTGCGGGTAACGATACCCCAAAGATCCTCGTCAGCGATGTCGCGCTCTGTCGTGAGCTCAGCTTTGTCGTAGATGATTTTGACATCTTTGAAGTAACCGATGAAGTCATCACCAGCGTGGAGAGCATCGCGAGCAACCTGGAATCCCTCGAACTTCACGAACGGAAGTCCGCGCGGATAAATCGGGAACACGCGAATCTCGCGAGTGCGAACCTCTGAGATGTAGTCAGGGTTGTTCCAAGTAAGAGTCTTCCAACCATCGAACTCAAGGTTGCCCATGAGATAGCGGCGATGATTTCCATCAGTATCTCCAAGGAGAACATAGAGTTTGTGCGGGAAGTTCATACCCATCGTCGTAACGGCGATAGATTTGATTGTTCCGACGTTCTTGACGACACCGTAAGCGGGTGTATCATCAGAATCAGCCTCGAAGAGCGTGCGGCCAGAAGCCTTCTCCTCGTCAGTCTGCGGCTGGCGAGCACCTGTGTCGTCAGCTGTAGAGAGGGGCTCGTAAGCCGGGATATCGAACGGCGGTTTGATAACCGCGTTTGCATTCGCCGCAACAGCCGGGAAAAGGACGCGAACGCCCATAACCTTCTGGCCAGCGAACGGAACCTTCGCATTCTCGCGAACAGGAGCAGCCTTGACCTGAGAAAGAGCCAAGCTGTTGACGTTGCGAGCAGAACTGTTGAGCTCAATCTCCCACTCTTCCACGTAGAGAGAGGTCTTCATAAGATCCCTCTGCGCCTGATCATAAGTTGCACCAGCGGCAATGCTGTAATCCATTACAGTGCGCTTGTTCTCATTCGGCTTGTCTCCCTGGTCGTTCTCAGACATCTTGACAGTGATGTCAGCATCCAACAAAGAGAAGTCAATAAGAGTTGACTCTTTAGCGAAAGAATTTGCTCCAACGAGCATCATCGCTGCTGCTGATAAAACTAAAGTTTTCTTCATTCGAAGCTCCTTTAAATTCGATTGATGTAGCCTTGTGCTTTTAAGTATCTAATAAGACAATTGTTTTGTCAACTTTTTTTCTGAAAAAAGTGCTATTCATTAACAACCCTGCCATCGATAAATAACACAATATTTTCTATATTTTTAAAGTTTTTCCGTATGTTTTCCTCGAAAAGAGAGATGCCGCCCTGTATGTCGACGGCGTCGGACAGCTCAAAAAGGGCATCGCGGGAAATATCGACATACAAATCGTTGCCGCCCATGAAGCAGAATTCAACATGGGTGCCCCTCGAAAAAAGCGGGCGGAGACGCGGAGTCTGCGGTCCGAGGACAAGCTCCTCGACGAACATGGCAATCACGCCCTGCGAAGGCTCCTTGGGGAGGCGGCGCTTTTCCTTCCTGATGATTTCCTTCTTGTCGCCGACACCGATTTCGGGGAAAAGCATCGTATATTCGGAACCGCCGGAGCAGCCCGACAAGGCAAGCGCGAGCGATGCGGCAAAAAACGCGCCTGCTATTTTCCTGACATCAAGCATTTTCAACACCATAACAAAGAATATCGCGCTCAATTCATCTCGGTAAAACCGTGGGAACGCTCGAAATGAGTGACGAACGCGCTGAGCCCATTATATATGCCCAGGGAAAGCTTCTTCAAGTAATCATCGTCCAGAAGCTTCCTCGCCTCGTCCTCGTTCGACACGAACCCGAGCTCTATGAGAACGGCCGGCATGTTCGAATTCCTGACGACGTACCATTCCTCGGATTTTATGCCGCGCAGGTTCGCCTCCGTCCCGACCTGAGCCTGGATTCCATCTATTATGAGCTTCGATATAATCATGCTCTCCATCGTGAATTCCTCTTCCATCATCGCGTTCACGATATTGTAGAGCGCGCTGTCGGACTCCGCGCCCTTCTCAAGGACGGTGCGCCGGTACGCGGGATCGAGATACCATACCTCATACCCGCTGGCGCGCTTGTCCGGGCTCGAATTCGAATGGACGGAGACGAATATCGCCGCCTCGTTCTCGCTGAGCTTTATCGAATTCGCGATTTCGGTACGCTTGTCGAGCGGAAGGTCGATGTCTTTCCGGCGCGTCAGGAGAATCTGCTTGTCGGGATAGGCAGCCTTCAGCTTCTCGTAAAGGAGCAGGCTTGCGCGTAGATTCACGTCCTTCTCAAGAATCTGGATTTTTCCGCTTCCGGACTTGTGGGTCGCCATCGCGCCGGGGTCTTTTCCGCCGTGCCCCGGGTCAATCAGAATCGCCTTGACGCGGAACGAATTTTCCCCGTACGCAGAATCCCGCAGGAACCGGCTCACGCTGTCGATAAAGCGCTGGGAGACGTAGAGAACACCGTCGCGAATCTCGGGGGCATCGGAAAGCTCCATTTTCCTGCAATCCTGAAGGACGAACGGGTCGTCCGCGCGGAACGAGACGCGATGCCCCGCCCGCTCGATAATCCCGCTCGCGGAAAGGGAATCCCACTGCACGGAGAACCCGAGCTTCTGCGATTCGGAAAGCAAATTTATCGAGCTGACGTTGGACGCGTTCGAAGCGACCGCGAACGCATTTGCGAGGAGCGCAACAAAAAAAGAAAAAAACCTCCTCATTCCCGAACCTCCATGAAAGGCGCCCTCATTTCCGGCAGTCCGCAAAATAGAGCGCGCCCTGGATACCGCCCCGGAGGACTGCGTTCCAGAACCCTGCCCCGTCAAGCTCCGGATGGTTCGGGCACAGCCTGTCGAATTTCTCGAGCGTGAAGGAAAGCGTGCAGTGGTTCCAGTCGCGGAGGGAACCGGCAAGCGCCTCAAGCGGCTCGGGAAGAAGCGGGCGGACGGGCTTTCCCGCGGGAATCGTCCGCGAATAAGCGAACGACTTCCGCACGTCCTCCGCCGGCTGCGGAAGGGTGAACGCGGGGACGGGGAATCCGGCCTCGTCCTTCTCGCACCCGCCGGAAAGGAATTTGTCCGTCGCCTCGTTGCGGGGCTCGAGCCGGAGCGTTATCGACGACACCGCATCCTCCGCGGAACGGTAAGCCGTCCTCCTGTCCAGCGCGACTGCTATTATGTTCCCGCATTTCTCGACGTTGTTCCTCGGGAAATCGACCCTGTCGCCGCTTTTCACGCGCGGAAGGACATCCTTGACGCCGTAAATTCCGGAAGCGTCGTCAAGCCCGCACACCTCGCGGACAACGCCCGGAATCGAAACCCAGGCGCGCTCCGCGCTCACGAGGCTGCTCCTTATCTCGAAAAGCTCGAACGGCTGCTCCATATCTTTTACGGAATCGTGCGGTTCCCACGGAAGGCTCTTCCTGTTCGCCAGGACGTAATCGGGCTTGAGCCCCGCCGCGATTTTCATCGCCTCCTCGGTCAGGTTCATGCCGCTCGAGTACGGGAACGTCCAGCCGCTCATGTACCCGCCCGAAAGGCGCGCCGCAATCTCTCCTATCATCGGGCCGTCCTTCGTGTACTTGATGTCCGCCTTCGCGACGCCGCACGTAAGGCCGAGCGCCTTTATGCCGAGCGCAAAAGTCGCTATAAGCTCGTTCTTTATGCGGGAATCGACCTCCGACGGGAGGGAATGCCCCATCTCGATGAAATACGGCGGATAGAATATGTGCCTGTCCGCAAAACCCGTTATCGTAAGCGTGCCGTTGTACACGATGGAATCTATGGAGAATTCGGCGCCGTCCATGTAATCCTCAAAAATGGCCCTCGAAGTGCGCGAATTTCTCACGGACTCCTCGACGGCGGGAAGGAATTCCTCCGCGCTCCTCACCAGACGGCAGCCGCGGCCGCCCATGTTGTCGCACGGCTTGACGACTTTCGGGAAGCGGACGGCACCCGAAACGACTTCCTTCTCAAGCTCTCCAATCTGCGAGCGGACGACCTCCCGGAACGACGGGCACGGAACGCGCGCTCGCTCGAAGCATCCGCGCATGCGGACTTTGTCGCTCGCGTTGAGGCATGACTGGAAGCTGTGCGACGGAAGCCCCATATTCTCCGCGACATAGGCGACGGACGCCGAAAAATCGGTACCCGCGGTGAAGACGCCCGCGAGGTCGGAGCCAATCGTGCGGGCAAGCTCCAGAAGCGCAGCCCTGTCCTTGAGGTCGACGTGGACGAATTCATCCGCGAGAGGTACGCAGACCGCCGAAGGATTCCCGTCGACGACGACAGACGACAGCCCGAGGCTTTTTGCCGCGAGGATTGCGGGCTTCTGCATAAGGCCCGCGCCGAGTATAAGTATTTTCTTCATTTAAATTCTCCGTTATGCGGGCATACGAATCCCGCTGTCCAAGAAATCGCTCCCTGTTTCCCGGGAGAGCAAAAACGTCAGATGTCCTTCTCCTTCACGCAGTAGACTTCGAACGTGTCCCCGAGCGAGAGAAGGTGGCTCATAAGCCCGTAAAACTTCCATTTCAGCCCGCGCCTCACGCCGGAGCGGAACGACGGGAACCGCTCGGGATGATGCCCCGTCGACGATGTTTTCACGAGCCGAAAGCCGTATCGCTTGAGGATTGACGCCGCGCGCGACGGCTCCCACAAAGTGTAGTGGTCGGCGGGGGAATTGTCGAAGAACCCCTGCGTGTTGAACCGCCCCGAAACGCCCGATGCGGAGGGCGTCGAGAACGCGAACACGCCGCCCACCTTGAGAATTTTCGAAACAGCGCGGAGGACAGTATCGAGATTCTGGAAATGCTCGATGACATACCACATAGTCACGGAATCGAACTGCTTGACCCCGAAAGCGGCGACGGGATCGAACGCGGGGAAGCGGGACACGACAGCCGGATAATGGAGCGTGTTCTGAACGTAATCGACAGCCTCCTTCGACGCGTCCGTCCCGAAAACCTGCCAGCCCGAATCGTCCGCGGCGTCCAGGTACGGCCCGAACGCGCATCCGATGTCGAGGACAGTGGGCGTCACAATCTTCCGGTGCGATTTCCGGTAAATCATGTCGACGAACGTCGTCCGCCTCACGCACTGCGACTTTATCTGCGAGAAATCGTCGAGGTACGTCTTCCCGTACTGGTTCTTGTAGCTTTCGAAGAAATAGGTCTCGTCGTACTTCGTGTCCTCGGAATCGAACGTCCACGACATGTAGAGCATCCCGCAGTTGTGGCACCGCCTGAACGTGTGGCGCGAAGTCCGCGCGATGACGGGGTCGTCGTAAACGCCGTGATGCGACTGGCAAACCGGGCACGGGAAACGCCTTCCCTTCGACAGGCTCGACACGAAAGAGCCGAGGTCCTTGCACGCAGGATTCGCCTTCGACGAGTCGCTCTCTCCGTCGTAAAGAGGAGACGACGGATAGAGCGAGGCAATGTCCGAAAGCGCGTCCTCCGCCCCGGCCGCGGAGAGCATGTAGGCGGGAAGGCAGCGGAATTTGTATTTCTCGGCGAGCTTTATGTGGAGGGACGACGTTCCGAGAAGGACGACGCCGCATCCCGCGGCAAGCGCCTCGAAAGCCGTGAACCCGTAATGGGAGACGACCAAATCGTAGGCGGAAAGCTTCTCGCGGAGATTATGGACGGGCTTTATGAATTCTATCAGGCCGCGGATTTTCTCGGGGACGCGCCCGGAAGCCTCCTCGGGATTCTGGACGATTGCCGTGACGAGCCGCTCCCCGAACCGCTTCTGGTCGAGCGAGGCGAACGCAATCGCCGCGGGAACGACGAGGTCGGCAGGATCCTCCCCGCCGACAGTGACGAGAATCTTCTTTATGTCCGCTATCTTCGCGGGACGCGGCGCGCTCCTCCTGTTGTGCGGGAGCGTCACGAAAAGCGGGTCGCTCACGTTCGCCGGACGGGAAATACCGTACGACGGGATTATGTCGAGGAGGAAGTCGCAGAAATCGGTGTTCGACGACCCTTCGTCAACGGCGACGACCGGCGCGATTTCCGCAAGCCTGCGCGCGAATTCCCGCTCAATCGAGAACGCGTCCGTAAGGATGAGCGAGTATCCGCCCGCATCGGGAAGATGGCGCACAATCTGCCACTCGCAGAACCCGTCGCCCTCCGCCTCGGACAAAAGCTCGTCGATTTCCTCAAGCCCCGCGTCGTTGGGAATGTAGACGTCGGCGCATATCGACACGGCAACGGAAAGGCAGCGGCGGAGATGCCCCGTACCGTTGCCGCGGGAAACGCACGGGACGCAGAGAACCGGCGACGTGACGGAACGGTCGGAGAAAGCCTCAACAATCTGCGCGCACGAATACGGCTCCTCGACGCGGGACGTTCCCCCGGAAATCTTCCTGACGGCGGCAAGGGCGCGCCTGTAATCCGGCTGCGTGTCGATTGTCGTCCTGAGAGACGGGAAATTCCATTCCGCGGGGGCGGGAAGCATCACGCTCACGAATTTGTCGGGGTGGTTATAGAGCGCGGGGCCGACGTGCTCGTGGTCGTACGGCTCCGAAGTCCCGAGCCGCGCCTCAAGGAGCGCCTTCGCCCCGAACATCTCGACGCCGCTTCCGTGGGGAAGCCCCGTCCACGTTATGTAATCGACCTTTCCCGTCTCGTTCCGCCTCCAGAACTGCTCGACGAGGGCGGACGCCGCCTCGTGGAAGAGGAACGGGTTGTCGCACGTCGCGCGAATGACGGCATCGGCGCCCGTCTCCTCTATCAGCAGGCAGTACCTTTCGAGGACGTCCTCAAGCGGGCCGACGAAAACCTCGAAGCCGTTCCGCCTGCATATCGGGCGGAGCTCGTCCGCGGACTCGGCATCTGTCGCAACGAAATACGCGTCCGCGGGAACTTTCCTCATGGAGGCAAGGCTCCAGTCAAGGACTGTCTTTCCGCCGAGCGGTAGGAGGGCTTTTCTCGGAAGCCTCGTCGATGAAAGCCGGCACTGCGCCGCAAGTATTGTCTTCATATCAAAATCCTATTTTTCCTTTTTATCTTTCTCGGCGGGAATTCCGCCGTCATTCTTGCGTTCCTCTGCCGCCTGGACGTTCTCGACGGCGCGGAGCATCGCGGCAACGCTCTGCGCGTTCGCCTTCTCCTCCTCCTCGCCCCATCCCTCGACGAGCGAAACGGCATCGAGCCGGAAACGGTACTGGTTCTCCCGCACCCACCGGCGCGCGTCGCGGAACTGCCCCAGCGCCTCGAAGAACCCGCACGACGAGCGCGGCAGGAACAGCAGGAACGACGACCAGGGAATCTCCGCGTGGTCGCGCACGAATTTCGGCACGAGGTTCTTGAGGTAGAACCTGTTCGAATACTGGCTCGCCGTCGTGTCCTCCTCCGCCCGGTCCGCGCCGTAGCTCATCGTGAGGAACGACGAGAGGACTATCTTCTCGCCCCACAGCCACGCGCGGAACGACAAGTCGAGGTTCTGCCAGTACGCGGGAACTATCGTGTAGTCGTAGCCGCCCAGCGCGATGAACTTGCTCCTGTTGAAAAGCGCGATTCCGTCGAACGGATAGAGGTTGTTTATTCCGTCGGTAATCTTCGTCGACGAGTCCACGCGGAAAACGGAGCCGTCGGACGACGGGCTGAAGACGACGGGGAACGACACGCCGTCCTGAAGCTTGAGCCAGGGGCACACGCAGAACGGCTTTCCCTCGGTAATCTTCGAAAAGAGCTTCGGCGTCAGTATGTTCGCGAATATGTCGATTGAGTCGCGGAGCACAAGCGCGTACTCCCCCTCCACTTCCTGCATCGCCATGTTCACCAAATCGCCGTCCGTCACGCGCTCGAGCGGTATTATGAACTTGACGGACGGGAAGCGGTGCGAGATGTCTTCGATGTTGTAGTTCTCCGGATTCCGCTCCACGGAAACGACGGACTTGAACCCGCAGTCGAGGAGCATGTCGAGCGTCTTCATCCGGCTCGGGCTCCAGCTTCCGTTTATGAGGATTACGGCGGCATCCATGCGCACGTTCGGGCAGACCTCGCTCCCTCCGAACACGGTCCTCGCGACGACTCGCTGGTTAAAAATTGAAGGTATAGTATTCATCGCACCCCCCGCACCTGCCCCGGAATTTTCCCGAGAGATGCTCCGCGAAAAGCTCCTTCCCGCGCGCCCATATCTCGCCGACATCCTCCGAGAACACGTTCCCCACACAGGCGGAAGCCCCGCACCCGCGGCACGGGACGACGCTTCCGTCCGCTAGGACGACAAAATCGCGGGCAAGATGCCAGCAGGCGTTCCTGACGAGCGGGGAAAGGTCGGCGGGCTTCCTGTCGGGAAGCGACGCGCAGAGGGAATCGAACTTCTTTATTATCACTTTTCCGCCAGACGGCGACGAGGAATCCTTCCAGAAGCGGAAGAAGCTTTCAAGCTCGTGCTCGTTCGCGTCCATCCTCGTGAACTGCGGGTAGACGCGCGACGGGAACATTCCCGAAAGAACTGAGACGGCGCCGACCGCCTTCTCGAAATCGCCTTCCGGGGCGTTCCGGACCGCGGCGTACGTCTTCGCGCCCGCGGCGTCGATGTCGACAATCCAGTCCATTCTGTCGCGGAATTCCGAAAGCCCGCGTATTTTTTCAGCAAGCCCGCCGACTAGGATGCCGTCCGTCTCCACGAGGAGCCGGAGGTTCTCGGAAAGGACGGCGCGCGCGAAATCGATGAACGACGGATGGAGCAGCGGCTCTCCGAAGCACGAGAGGGAGAACACGGCGTCCGGGTTCATCTCGCTGGCGGCGCGGACGAGCGCGCGGAATTTTCCGATGTCCATGTCGGGAAATCCGCCCACACCGAGCGCCGGCGGCGGAGAGCAGAGCGTCACGTGGTTCGAGCGCGACGTTATCTGCACGTCGAAGAAGAACGGGAGCGTCCTGACGGAATCGGCGCACGAGAGCGCGGCAAGGCCTATGTCCTCCGCGCGTCCTTCCCTGAACGAGCCGGGAAGGACGGGGCAAAGCGCGGCGCACGAAGCCTCCCCGCCCGCAGACGAGGACTCGAAAAGCAGCCGGTACCTCCGGAAATCGACCTCCGAAAGGACCGTCTCGATTTCGAACGAATTTATGTCGCCCTTCATTATGTCCATGAACATGGTGCGCGACGCGGGGATTTCCTTCCCCTCGGCAAGCGACGCGATGAGCGAGGCCGCCCCGGAATCGATGACCTCGCCTGCGATGCCGCCGGGGAATCCGTCCGCGAACGTGTATTCGGCAAGGTTATCCGCGTGGACGCCGAGCATCTTCCCGGCAAGGGAGTCGCTCATGAAAGGCTGGTCTATGAAAGCGAACAGCGCGCATTTCGCGCCCGCCTTCTCGCAGCATTCCGACACGCACGAGGCGACAGTCCGCGCGTCCCAAAAATCGCGCTCCACGAATTCCACGGAGCTGAGCGCCTCCGAGGATGATATTAATGAAAAAATCGTATCGGTATTCCCCTTCGTAGAGAGGATGAATGTCCTGCTGCTGGAATGCCTCGCGCCCCACTCGACGCACAGGCGTATTGCGGACGAGCCTAAATAGCGATTCCTGACGGAACGTCCAAGCTCGAAGCCCGCGAAAAGAACGACAATGTTTTCCATACGTTATGTTATCGGTAAACAAAAGGCGACAATTAACCGAGTTTCGTGTATCGTAGTCGCATGGACGAAAACAACAATACGGCAGTGTTCACTGTCTCCGAGATAACGGCGAAAGTGAAATCGCTGATAGACCTGAATTTCCCCGCCGTCGCAATCGAGGGGGAAATCTCGAATTTCAGGCCGAACGCAGGCGGGCATCTCTACTTCACGCTGAAGGACGAGGGCGCGCAGCTTTCCGCGGTCATGTTCAAGGGGCGCGCGGCGTCGCTCTCATTCCAGCCGAGAGACGGAACGAAGGTGCGCGCGTTCGGGAACCTGACGGTATACGCCGCGCAGGGAAAATACCAGATAAACATCACGAGGATGGAAATCGCCGGAGAGGGCGACATTCTCCGCATGATAGAGGAGCGAAAGCGCGCGCTCGCAGCCGAGGGGCTTTTCGACAGCGCGCGGAAAAAGCCGATTCCCCGTCTTCCGGAAACGGTCGGAATCGTCACGAGCCCGACAGGCGCCGCAGTACGGGACATCCTCAACATAGCGCGGAGGCGCAACAGCGGAATCGGCATAACGATTCTTCCGGCGCAGGTTCAGGGAGAGGCGGCGGCGGAAGCGGTCGCGAGACAGATTATGACGGCGAACGCGTTCGGCATGTGCGACGTCCTCATAGTCGGGCGCGGCGGCGGCTCTCTTGAGGATTTGCTTCCGTTCAGCGACGAGAAGGTCGTCAGGGCAATCGCGGGGTCGAAGATTCCGGTCGTCAGCGCGGTCGGGCACGAGATTGACTGGTCGCTCGCCGATTACGCCGCCGACGTCCGCGCCCCCACCCCGTCGGCGGCCGCGGAGCTTGTCTTCACGCAGAAGGCGGAAATCGAGGACGAAATCAGCGGCGCGAAATCGATTCTTGAGGAGAAGATGTCGTCGCTGATACGGGAAGCGAGGATGGAGCTCAGGGCGTTCGACGCGGAGAGCATGGAGATACGGCTCCGCTCAATCCTCTCCCCGCTCAAGGCGAGGCTCGATGCGGCATCGGAGCAGGCGGCGGCGAAAATACGCGATGCCGCGAAGGACGCGTCCGCGAGAATCCTCTCATGCAGACGGACGCTCGAGGACGCAAGCCCGGAAAGCATAATGAGGAGGGGGTACGCCGTCGTGAGGGACGGAAGCGGGAACGTCATACGGAAAGCGTCGGACGCGGCGCCGGGATGCGAGCTTTCGATAACGCTCGCGGACGGAACAATCAGCGCCGTGTCGAAATGAAAGGCGTTTCGGAAAAAAACGAAAGGCAGATATATAAAGAAGGAAACGAGGAGGAATTCGAAAATGAAGACATTCGAGGAAAAGCTCGCGCGGCTCGAGGAGCTGTCGGACGAAATCAGGAGGAGCGACATTGGAATCGAGGATGCGCTCAAGACGTACGAGGAGGGAATCAAGCTCACGAAGGTTCTCGAAAAGGAGCTCGCGGCAATCGAGGGGAAGATTCAGATTCTGACGAACAGCCCGCTCGACGAGAAGGTGCAGGAGCCGCCGCAGAAAAAGAAGGAGGACGAGTCCGCGCTCGAGCTCGACCTTTTCGCCCCGGAACTTGACTCTCCCGCGGAAGGCCTCAGGAAATGAGGCGTCCCGTCAGGGTCCTCAGGGAGGACGTCGCGAGGCGGATAGCGGCAGGCGAGGTAATCGACCGCCCTGCCGCCATGGTGCGGGAGCTTATGGACAACGCCGTAGACTCGGGCGCGGGACGGATAACGGTCGAAATCAAAAACGGCGGAATCGACATGGTGCGCGTGAGCGACGACGGTTCCGGGATGAGCGAGGACGACCTGAAAAACTGCGCCCAGCCCCATGCGACGAGCAAGATAACGGACGCCGAGGATTTGATGCACCTGACGACGCTCGGGTTCCGCGGGGAGGCGCTCGCGTCGATAGCGGCGGTCAGCTCCCTTTCGATATCGAGCGGCGGCTTCAGGATGGCGATGGACGGAATCCGCGGGCGCAGAATCGAGAAAGCCGCGGAGGTGAACGGCGGGCGCGGGACGGTCGTCACGAGCGAGCATCTTTTCGAGGATTTCCCCGCCCGGAGGACGTTCCTCAAACGGCCGGCAAGCGAGACGATGATGTGCAGGGAGATGTTCGTAGAGAAATCGCTGGCGCGGAGCGACATATCGTTCAGGCTCGTCGTCGACGGCGACGTGAGGCTCGACCTTAAGGCGGGGGAAACCGCCCCGGAGCGGCTCAGGAACGCGCTCGGGATGAGGGAAAGCGCAAGCGCGATAAAGGAGCTCCGCGCGGCGGGCAAGGAAAGCGACGGCATCCACGACTGGAAATTCACCCTCGTCATCGGCGAGCCTTCCGTGAGAAGGAATGACAGGCGCGCGATTTTCGTCTACGTGAACGGGAGGCGCGTGCAGGAATACTCTCTGATGCAGGCAATCGAATACGGCTGTCAGGGATTTTTCCCGAACGGGACGCACCCCGTCGCGGCGCTGTTCGCGGAAGTAGAGCCGTCCCTCGTCGACTTCAACATCCACCCGGCAAAAAAGGAGGTCCGGTTCCGAGACATGACGAGCCTCCACCACGGGATAAGCTCGTCGCTCCGGTCGTTCCTCATGAGCGGCCTGAAATCGCAGATGGAGGGAACTGATTTCAAGAGCGAGGCAGAAGGAGCGTCCGTTTTCGGCGACAGTTCCGTGGCCGAACCGGAGGAGCGCACATTCCAAAAGCCCGCTTTCCCGGACGCATTCCCCCATCAAAACGAAACCGCAGCCCCGGAACGGAACCTTTCGGAAAACGCGCTCCCGAAAAGCGCCATGCCCGGACGCGGCGGGGCAGACATGAGGACGCGGTTCTTCTCGTTCGACACGGCGAAAAGAAGCCTCGGCGAGCCTTCCCTTTTCGGGGAAAACGAGGCCGGCGGCGAAAGGAATGTCAGGTACATCGGGCGCGCGATGGAGACGTTCATCATAGCGGAGCGCGGAAACGCGCTGTATTTCATCGACCAGCACGCCGTGCACGAGAGGATTCTCTTCGACGAGATGATGGGCGCGGAGCGGATTGCGCAGACGCTGCTGATTCCGTACATCGTGGAGACAGAGAACGAGGAGCAGGAGCGGTACGTCGCGAGCGTCCTCCCGAAACTCGCAGAGGCGGGGTTCATCGGAAAGGCGACGGTCGAGGGCGTTTTCGAATTCAGCACGGTACCGTCATCGTGGAAGGGCGACGAGAAGACGCTGAGGGACGCGCTGCTCGACGGGTTCGAGGAGCCGGAGCGGATTCTTTACAAGGTTTTCGCGTCGGCATCATGCAGGAAAGCCGTGATGCAGGGGACGAGGCTGGACGACGCGACCGCGGCGGAATTCGCGAGGAAGGCGTTCGAGCTTCCAGACCCGCACTGCCCCCACGGACGCCCCGTCTATTTCAGGCTGACGAAGGAGCAGATGTTCGCCAACGTCCGGCGCACGGAAACTGCACCGGACCAAACCGTTTAAATAGCGGAAGCGCTATTTTGCGTCATCAACCGTCTCGATTTCAGAGTCGTCGGGAAGCGGTGCGTCCCCTTCCCCGCCCTCGGGCGCGGATTTCTCCTCCTCGACGGCGGGAGGCTCCTGGGCGCGGATGCGCTCCATTTTCTCCTGCTTCTTCTTTTCCGTTCCGTCATCGGGAAGAGCCGGCGCGGATATTTTCTCCCCGTCATCCTTTTTCTTATTCTCGTCATCGGGAACGGCGGGAGCCTCGGCGCGGACCTTTTCCCCGGAATCCTTTTTCTGCGTCTCGGCTGGAAGCGACGGCGCATTTTCGGTCGTGGAGTCGATTCTCTCGCCGGTAGGCTTCGTCTCTCTCTCGGCGGGGAGCGACGGCGCACTTTCCGTCGAGGAGTCGATTCTCTCGCCGGTAGGCTTCGTCTCTCTCTCGGCGGGGAGCGACGGCACACTTTCCGTCGAGGAGTCGATTTTCTCTCCGGTAGGCTTCGTTTTCCTCTCCGCGGGGAGCGACGGCGCATTTTCGGTCGTGGAGTCGATTCTCTCGCCGGAAGGCTTCGGCGTCCGCTCAACAGGAAGCGACGGCGCATTTTCGCTTGAGGAGTCGATTCTCTCGCCGCGTTCCTCGGCGCGCTTCTCGTCGCGGGGAAGCTCGGGCGCGACGGAATCGTCGGACGGGAGCGCCTCCCTGACGGACTCGCCGTGGCGGAGCGACGACGAGGTGATTATGTCGCCGTCGTCGATTATTTCAGGCGGCGCGGACTCGTCGACGTCGGCGCGGATTTCGCCCTCCACAAGCTGCGGCCCCTGGTTCATGCGGTAGGCTATTTCCTCGTCGAGGAGCGCAATCATCTTTTCTATCTCGGGGCGCTGCTCCGTCTCGGGCTTGAGCTCGAGGTAGCGGACATAGTTGTCGCGGGCGTCGCCTATGATATCCCGGCGGAGGAACGCGTTCGCGAGGTTGAGGACGGCGGGCGCGTACGACGGCTCGACAGACAGCGAGCGTTTGTAGAGCGCCGTCGCCTTGACGTAGTTCCCCATCGCATATTCGGCATTTCCCTCGTTGAAGTAGAGCACCTTGCGCTCGACCGGCTTGAAGTCGCCCTCCTTTATGATTCCCATCTCAAGCGCCTTGTCGTTCCTGTCCGCCTCGGCGATTCCCGCCTCGCAAATCGAGGCGGACTTGAGGTAGTCGCCAATCTGGAAATACGCGACGGACAGGCACACGTAGACAAGCGGATCATACGCGTTCGCGTTCCCCTCGCCGAGGAATTTCTCAAGGAGGGGAATCGCGTCCTCTGGCATGTTCAGCTGGAATGTCTCGACCGCCTCCTCGAACGCGTCCTGCTTGTCGGCGGCAGCTTTTCTCTCAAGCCGCTCCTTCTCCCTTTCCCGCTCCGCCTTCGACTTTGACTGGGACGGCAGAGGCAGGAGCATGCCGAACAGCAGCGACGCAAAAACGATAGTTCTCTTCAGTTTCATCTATAAATATTCCCACCGGTTTCTCAATTTCCTTTTATGTTCGGCAATTTGTGCCGATTATTTGACATAGACAATCAAAAAGTCTACTCTAAAACAATGGGATGTTGCAAATTCTGCGGCGTCCGGATAAAACGCGGGCCGGACCCCATCACAGCGGGCGGTGCGACAGGAAATAAAAAGAATACAAAAATAGGTGCGGAGGGGGAATCAGCTCGATGATTCAGTTGGCAATAATCCTTATTCTCGCCGTGAGCATTTGCTTTCTCACGGTGTTCGTATTGAAATCGATATTCCAGCCGAAAAAACTTGATTCAATTGCGAAACTCATAAAACAGCAGAGATTCGTCGCGGCGGAGAGAGCCGCAAAATCCTTGATTGCGAAGAACCCGCGCGATTACATGGCGCATTATTATCTCGGCAAGGCATATCTCGCGGACAAGAAGAACGAGCTCGCGCTTATGGAATTCAAGCTCGTGAACCAGAACGCGATTTTCGACGGGCACATTCCGGAAGTCGATTTCAGGAAGCAGATTTCGCAGCTCTTCATAAAGTTCAACCAGACGGACGACGCGCTGAGGGAATGCCTTCTCCTGACGAAACTCGACCCGATGAACGCGGAGAACTATTACACCTGCGGGAAGCTCTACGAGCAGAAGGGAAAGTCGGAGCAGTCGATAGGGTTCTACCAGAAGGCGATACAGCGCAACAGGAAGCACGTCAAGGCGCACGCGGCATACGCGCTCGCGCTGTTCAGGATGAAGAACGTCGCGGAGGCGCGGAAGGAAATCGACCTTGCCATCGCGCTCAGCCCGGAGACGTTCTCGTCGTACTACTATCTCGGAAAAATCCTCAAGGAGCAGAAGGACTACTCCGGCGCCGTCAAGGCGTTCGAGAAGGCGCTCCGCGACCCGGAATACAAGCAGAAATCGCTCCTCGAGCGCGGCTCCTGCTACATGATGGCGAATTCGATGGACAACGCCATAAACGAATTCGACAAGGCGGTGCGCGCCTCGAAGAACGACTCCTCGCAGGAGACGCTCTACGCGAGATACTTCCTCGCGGCGTGCTACGAGAAGGGGCGCAACATCGACAAGGCAATCGAGCAGTGGCAGATTATCTACAAGCACAACCATTCGTTCAGGGACGTCGGCGCGAAGCTCTCGGAATACAAGGACGTGCAGACGAACGACAGCCTGAAGGAATACCTCACCTGCTCCAGCGCCGCGTTCCCCGAGCTGTGCAAGAAGGCAGCCCTCGAGGGAATGGGGATGCTGGCGCAGAAAATCGACACGATGAAATGGGGAATCCGGCTCATGGCGACGGAGCAGAAGAAGGACGACTGGATGAACGTGCGCAAGCAGCTCTACCTCATCGACTTCCACCGCGACACGGAGCCGATAGAGGACACCGAGATAAGGACGGTGCTCGACACGGCAAAATCGCACAACTGCGCGAAGGCGTTCGTATGCACGAGCTCCGGCTTCACCAGCTCAGCGACGGGCTTCGCGGAGAACAGGCCGATAGAGCTTATCGGAAAGGAAAGGCTTGAGGCGATTCTCGCCAAAGCGGGAATATAGAGGGGCCGGTGCGATGAAGATTCTGTGCGTTTCGGACCAAATCGACCCGCTCGTGTACAGCACGAAGGCTAAGGAGCGTTTCAGCGACATAGACGCGATACTGTGCGCGGGTGATTTGCCGTCAGAATACATAGATTTCATAGTCTCGACGCTGAACAAGCCGACATATTTCATATTCGGGAACCACAACCTGTCGGAATTCGGGCTGTACCACAAAATAAAGCACAGGGGCGGAGCGCATCCGACCCTGAACGGGATGAGCAGCTACGACCTGAGCGGAAGCCACGGGGCCGACTACATCGGATTCAAATCGGCGCGGGACAAGCGCCTCATGATAAAAACGAAGGGCGGAAAGATGAGGCCGCTCCTCATAGCGGGCGCATCCGGCTCCATGCGGTACAACGGCGCGCTGAACCAGTACACCGACTTCCAGATGATGATGAAGCTCATCTCGCTCATCCCCGCGATGCTCACGAACAAGATTCTGTACGGGAAGGCGCTCGACATTTTCCTCACGCACGCATCCCCCCGTCACGTCCACGACAGGGAGGATCCCTGCCACAAGGGGTTCGAATGTTTCAACTGGTTCATACGGACGTTCGCGCCGACGTTCCTCGTGCACGGGCACATCCATCTTTACGACATGAACGAGCAGCGCGTGACGAAAATAGAAACGAAAAACGGCACGACCACGGTCGTTAACGCATACAGCTACACACTCATCGAACTCACCGGAGACTGAAAAATGAGCGAACAGATGACATCCGCCCAGACAGAGGACGACTTCACAAAGGCAAGGCACAAGGCGCTGTTCAACGAGGTACAGCATTTCCTGAACCCGGACGAGGCGACACTCATCTCGTTCTCCGACATAAAGAAGCTCATCCGCCCGAAAAACGAGGTCTACATGGGGATGCAGACAGTCCCGGTGAACCTCATCGTCGGAAGCGAGGGACGGTACCAGGACTTCGACAACCGGTTCTTCCCGAAGAGCATGCACCTCAAAAGCCGGTGGGAGCACATCGACATGGCGCACCTCCAGGACATATCGCTCCCGTCGATATCGCTTTACGAGCTCGGCGGGGTCTATTTCGTGAGGGACGGGAACCACCGCGTCTCGGTTGCCCGCTCGCGGGGCGTCGAATTCATAGACGCGGAAGTCGTCAGCCTCCAGAGCGAGATAAAGCTCCATCCGGGGGACTCGCTCCAGAAAATGACGAAGCAGGTCATAGAGTACGAGAAGCGCGTCTTCTACGGAGAGACGGGATTCGGGGACGTGACGGATTTCTGGTGCCTCGATTTTTCGGTTCCCGGGCAATACGACGTCATATACAACCACATACTCACGCACAAATACTACATAAACATGAACAAAACGGAGGAAATCGGGATGGACAAGGCGATGATGTCGTGGTTCACCTCCGTGTACACCCCCGTCATAAAGACAATCGAGAACCACAAGATAATGCGCTCGTTCAGGAACAGGACGAAAAGCGACCTCTACGTCTGGATGATAAAGTACTGGGACGAAATAAAGCTAAAGTTCGGCGAGGACTACCCGATAGAAGACATGGCGAATTCCTTCATGAACAAATTCGCGGCCCGCTCGTCGTTCAGGTCGTTCTTCTGGCGACTGCGGAACGAAATCGAAGGAAGGCTTCTCAGGAAAAAGCAGCACCTGCGCGACAAATGACGGCGCGCCCTCCCGCTGCTCCCCTAAAAGGGATTTTTCTTGACGACACAATAGTTCAATGTTAGTATTTACAAATACTGTCATGGGGAGAGACCTAAGTTGTATACGGATGCAATAGCGAATGTTCCATTGATTTGCACGGCTGTGCTGGCGGTCGCAATTGAAGTGCTTCTTGTCATCATAAAAATAAGGAAAACCGCAAAGGTCAGTTTCATCTCCTATTTTGCGCTCGCAATCCTGATATTCGCATGCATTAGGTCAATTCTCACGCCCGGCTCGGGACCGCTGATGTTCAATCTCCTGATACTGCTCGCCACGACGCTGATAATACCGTACTGCGTCATGCTGGCATTCGGCAAGCAGGTCGTGCCCGTCGTCGAGGAGGACGAGGACGAGGAGGAGCTGTTCGACGTGCCCGAGCCGCAGACGATGGTTGTCGAGGACGTCAAGCCAGACGAGATAAAGCTCATCGACAAGGGCAGGGAATTCATAACCGCCGCGGCGAATTCCTTCATGGAAAGCAAGGATTCGGAGAAGGACGGAGAGCAGACGCTCCTCGCGAACATAAACAAAGCATGCATCGAGGTTACGGGCGCTGACGGAGGCGCGATACTGCTCGTCGACGAGTTCGACGACGTCATAACGGTCAAATCGTTGCAGGGAAATTTTCCTCCGCCGTACAAACTTCCCGACGACCTTCCGCACAAGCCGCTCAGGGTCTCGACAAGCTTCAAATACGCGCAGTTTCCCCTGAGGGACAACATATTCGGTGAGATTGCGAGTTCCGGCAAGGCGGAGCTCATACCTGTTCCGGGCATCGACGACAGGATTTTCCAGAACACTCCCGAGGAATTCCTTAAACTCGGGAGTTTCATATTCGTCCCGATACGCCTCGTCGACAAGGACGTCGTGATAGGCCTCGTCGCGCTTTCACGCGATGCAGGAAAAGAGCCGTTCAACGACTCGGAGTTCCATTGGGCGCAGACCTTGACCGACTTTGCCGAATCGGCGCTGAAGACGACGCTCACCTTCAAGCAGTACAAGGAAAAGCAGGAGCTGACGCGCGAAAGCGACATCGCCTCGAACGCTCAGATAATGCTGACCCCGAAAAAGATTCCGCCGCTCGGTGGCGTCTCTTTCGGAAGCATGACGGAGATGGCCGCGGGCGTATGCAGCGACCTCTTCGACGTCATTCCGGCTAGGCAGGACAGGATTTCGTTCGTGCTCATGGACGCCGCCGGAAAGGGAATGAACGCGCTTCTTGTGATGACGATGATACGGGCAATGCTCAGGCTCATCGTAAACACGACGCAGTCGGCCGGCACAATTCTGAGCTGGGCGAACAGGGGCGTATGCACGGAGACAGACATCGACCACTTCGCCTCGGTGGCGCTCCTGAACTACGACCCGACGAAGCGGAAAGTGCAGTTTGCGACAAGCGGCTCGATTCCGGTAATGCGCTACAATGCGGCAAAGGGAACGGTGGAGAAAATCTCCATACCGAGCGAGCCAATCGGTGTCGAAAAAAGCAAGTCGTACAAGGACATCGAATTCGTCGCGGCGAAAGGCGACATACTTATCATGTACACGGACGGAATTGCAGAATCCCTGAATTCAGCCGGAAAGCAGTACGATATGTCGGGCGTCGCGAATATTCTGAAGGCGAACAGCAAGCTTTCGGGAAAACAAATAGCGAACTTGATAAAATTGGATGTCAAGAAGTTCGTCGGCACCGAGACGCTGCACGATGACCAGACGCTTCTTGTTATAAAAATTCAATAAATCCAGAAAATCACACGAAAGGAGTTTTTATGGAACTTAAAATCAGAAAGAATGGAGAGGTGTACATCATCGATGTCAACGGCGAGATGGACTTGTACAACTCCTACAAACTCAAAGAACTTGTCACGAAAATGCTTGAGAAGAACGTAAAAAGTTTCATCATCAACCTTGAGCAGGTTGACTACATCGATTCGTCAGGAATCGGCGCGCTCATCTACATTTGCTCGACGCTCAAGAAGATGAACCTCAAGCTCGCAATCTCGAACGTGCATGGTTCGGTCAAGAAGGTCATCGAGTTGACAAAACTTACAGGATACTTCCCCATTGCGAACAGCCTTGAAGAAGCTCTGCTCATGGTGAATGAATAGCACGCGCATTTTGCCCAGGACCAACGCTTTTTAGGGAGAAAAAACATGGAAGAAATCAAAGAACTTCGCTCAGATGACAATGATCCGCTCTTCGACACCACGAACATGCTCTACA
The DNA here is from genome assembly GCF_000255555.1 of Treponema saccharophilum DSM 2985. GTDB lineage: Bacteria > Spirochaetota > Spirochaetia > Treponematales > Treponemataceae > Treponema_D > Treponema_D saccharophilum. Next base: position 190,006 of record NZ_AGRW01000054.1, on the reverse strand, counting down.
AGGAATTTCCGTCGGACTTCAGGCAGATCCGCTATTTCACGCTTCTGATAGTCCAGTCGGCTCCGCTTGAAATCAAGGAGATAAACCTCCTTGAGCAGCAGATAAGCGAAGTCATAAAGAACGCCGTAAAGCACGGAAACAACTGCGACATCAACAAGAAAGTCAAGGTCTGGTACTCGTTCAGCCCGTCACACGCCCATATCATCGTCAAGGACGAGGGAGAGGGATTCAAAGACCTGGACAAGTGGAACGAATTCAACAGGAAGAGGCTCGAATGCCTTCATACATCCGCTTTCGAGGAGCTCGCAAACTACGTTTCATTCAGGACAAAGAAATCGGATGACAACGACGGCGGAAACGCCCTTTTTGCCGCCCTCGAATACTGGAACGGCGGCTTCGTATACAACGGAAAGAAGAACGGCGTGGCAATGCTCAAGAAATTCCAGAAGAAGCACATCGGTCTTGCCGTAGATTCGGAATAGGAACAGCCCGCAAAACAAAAAAACTGTCCGGATGGTCTTCAAAAGACGCGCGGACAGTTTTTTTTTGCAAAAAATAGAAAGGCAAGCCACCGAACGGCTTCCCCGCCCTGTCCGGCATGACCAAATCCAAATCAACCGCTTTTTCAGACAAAACAAAAGGCAAAAAGCTATTTCTTTTTTTTCGCGACGGCGCAGATGACGGCAAGAAGCTCCTCGGTCGTCTTCCTCCAGTTGAATCGGGCCGCCCACTCAAGGCCGTCGGCAACCATCTTCCTGCGCACGGACTCATCCTCGCCCACGAGCCGCTCGATTGCGGCTGAAAGCTCCTGCTCCGAGTTCCCGTCAAAATAAATCGCGTTCTCGCCCGTCGCCTCCGGAATCGCGCCGCTTTTCGCGCAGATTACTGGGACGCCCATCGACATTGCCTCGAGCACCGACATGCCGACGCCCTCGCACACAGACGGGAAAATACAGCCGGACGAATTCGCATACAGCTCAGGATACGTCTCATGGGGAAAATAACCGGTTATGAAAATGTCGGACGCGAACTGCGACTCCATCACCGCCTTTGACACTGCATCGGAGAACTCGCCCTCCCCGCCCGCAAGAACCAGCCGGTGCGGTTTTCCGGTACGCTCCTTGAAATCGGAGAACGCGCGCACGAGCTCGCGGTGCTTCTTCAGAGGAGACGACATCTTCGACGCGTATATGAAATACGGCTTCTGTATGGCGAACGGCTTTATGTCAACGACGCCGGAATCGAGGTCGGAGCCGCCGCGCGGATAGAAGACGGAATGGTCGATTCCGTTGTGTATCACGGCGATTTTCTCCTGGTTCAGGCGCAAGCGGCGCAAATCCTTCTTGACGAACTGGCTCGGCACGACGATTTTTCCGACCTGGCTGAGCGACCAGCGAATGCGGGTCCTCGTGGAGAACGGCAAGGAAAACAGGCGCAGAGAGAGGACGTCGTTCACGACGACGACGGTCGGGATGCGGCACCTGAGCGGAAGATGCGCCTCGGACAGGAAAACGACGGCATCGAATTTCTGCCTGCTGAAAAAAGCGTTGCATCCGAACGCATACCAGAATTTGACACTGAGCGGATTGTCGGGCAAATCGACGGGAACGTACTTCACATCGTCTCCGGTCTCATAATCGTACCTGTCAGACTCGGGCCCAAAAAGCTCGAATTCCACGTCCCCGCCGAGTTCGATTGCGGGAAGCTCCTTCAGAATGGAAACGAGGTACTTTCCCGCGTGCGACTTGCCGTGGTCGCATCCGAACGTATCAATGCCAATTTTCATAATCCTCGGATTATAGCAAGTTTGATTTTTCTGTGCTATAGTCGCCTTTATGACTGACAGAAACGGACAAAACAGCTCCTTCGCGGAGCTCGGAATAGAGGAATCATTATCGGAAAGACTCGCGCAATCGGGAATAACGGAGCCGACGGCAGTCCAGGCGCAGGCAATCCCGGAAATAGCGGCAGGAAAATCGGTGCTTTTCCAGAGCGAGACGGGAACGGGCAAGACGCTCGCATACCTTCTTCCGATAGCGCAGGCAGGAAAAAAGGCAATCGTACTCGCGCCGACGATAGAGCTGGCGTCGCAGATAAAGGCGCAGGCGGTATCGCTCGGAAAGAAGGCGGGGCTTTTCGTCGGGGGCGCCCCGATAAAACGGCAGATTGAGACGCTGAAGGAGAAACCCGAAATCGCGATAGGAACGCCGGCCCGTCTCCTCGAGCTCCACCACCTCAAGAAGCTCAAGCTCCGCGAATTCTCCGCGGTCATACTCGACGAGGCGGACAGGCTCATCTCGCCCGAGCTGCGGGACGCGACGGCGGCAACCGTGGAGGCTCTCGTTTCTGCGAACAGCTCCGCGCAGATAATCGCATGCAGCGCGACGATATCGAAACAGACGGAGAGAATCATCGGTGAGTCTGCGGGGGGAACAGATTTCGTGACGCTCAGGCTCCCGATGGAGGACGTCCTCAGAAAACGCATAACGCACATCGCCCTTTTTGCGGAACGGCGCGACAAAATCGAGACGCTCAGGAAGCTTCTCATCGCGGAAAAGCCCGCGAAAGCTCTCGTCTTTACCTCGAAGCTCGACCAGGTGGCGAACATCGTCGCGAAACTCAAATACAGGAACGTCGAGGTCGAGGGACTCCACGCGAAAACAGACAAAGTCGTCAGGAAATCGATAATCGACAAATTCAGGAGCGGCAAGCTGAAAGTCCTCGTGACGAGCGACCTCACCTCCCGCGGGCTCGACATCCCGGAAATCAGCCACATAATCCAGATGGACTTGCCGTCGAACGACGACTTTTTCATCCACAGGGCGGGAAGGACAGCGCGCGCCGGAAAAACGGGACTGAACATCGTCATCGGCGACGCCTACGAGATGAGGAAATACGCCTCCCTCGAAAAACGCCTCGGAATATTCGTCACGCCGAAAATGCTCTACAAAGGAAAGCTCGTCACCCCATCCGACATCGACAGCCCCGAGCCAGCAGCGCCAGAGCAGCCGTAACGAAAAACAACACAAAAACCGGTGCGCCACGCGCACCGGCGCACGCTTGCTCCGGCCAAGCCCAATCTCAGAGCTCGCAAAAGGTTTGCAAGCGCGTGACTTGCTGATATAATTCAGTCTCTATTTTAAAAGGCAGAGGTTTTTTGTGTTTCTCAAATCGCTCGACATATTCGGTTTCAAATCATTCGCGGACAAAACGCACGTCGAATTCGCAGACGGAATCACCGCCCTTCTCGGCCCGAACGGATGCGGGAAGAGCAATGTCGTCGACGCCGTGAAATGGGTGCTTGCGGAGAACAGGGCGAAGAACCTGCGCGCGGACACGATGGAGTCCGTCATATTCAACGGAACGGAATCACGGCCGCCGCTCAACATCGCGGAAGTCACGCTCACGCTGTCGAACGAGAACCACCTTTTGCCGGTGGACGCTCCGGAAGTCGCGATAAAGAGGCGAATCTACCGCTCCGGCGAGAACGAATACTACATAAACAACAAGCAGGTCAGCTCGACGGAAATCAGGCGGCTGTTCATGGACACGGGCGTCGGCAAGGCCGCGTATTCCGTCATGGAGCAGGGAAAAATCGACCAGATTTTGTCGAGCAAGCCGGAGGACAGGCGGTATCTTTTCGAGGAGGCGGCGGGAATCAGCCGCAGCAAGGCGGAATGCGCCGAGGCGGAGCGCGAGCTTGAGCGGACACGGCAGAACCTCGAGAAAATCGAGGTTGCGCTCAACGAGAACAGGAAGACGTACGAGACCCTCAAGGTTCAGTCGGAGAAGACGATACGGTACCGCGCGCTCAAGGAGCAGATATTCGAGCACGAGCTCGACATCCAGCTTTTGAAGCTGCGGGATTTCATCCAGAACAAGACGAGGAACGCATCTCTGCGCGACGAGATTTCGAAAAAACGGGACTCGGTTCAGGCGGAAATCGACACGCTCGTGGGCGAGCTCACCGAGAACAACGACAGAATCCGCGAGCTCCAGTCGCGCATGGGCGAGCTCCAGCAGGAACTCATAAAGATTCAGACCGAGAAAACCGGAAAATCAGAGATGGCGAAGAAGCTCCGCAGGGACGAGAGCCTGCTTCGGGAAAAAATCGGGACGCTGGAGCTCCACAAAAAGGCGATCGAGGAGAAAATCGAGAGCCTCAACGAGGAAATCGACGAGCAGGACGCGGAGCTTCACGCGAAGGCGAAGCAGCTCGACGACGTACGCAAGAACATCGAGTCGTTCAAGGGGAACATCGCGCAGGCGGAGGAGACAATCGTCGAGAACGAGAAGCGCGAGGAAGACGGGCTTGCCGAAATCGGCGCGCTCGACGGAGAGCGGCAGGAGATGCAGGCGAGCCTCAAGGAGATTACGGAGGACATCGTAACGGAACTCGACGCGCGCCTTCGGAATTCGGGCTTCAGCGCGGCGGCAAGCAGGGCGGCGAAGGAGAAGCTCGACTCGGCGATAGGGCGCATACGCGTCTTCGCGGAAGGACGGCGCGGGATTTTCTCCGACTTCGCGTCGATTGACGGGCATTCGGAAAAGGAAAGCGCGGATTTCGCGGCGGATGCCGTAAACGCGCTCGACGAAATCGCACGGCTCACGAGGGAGGCGCAGTCGGCCGCCGACGAGTACGAGACGACGACGCCCGATTTCATCGACGACTTTCTCTCGCCCGAGGGAATCATCACAAAGAAGCGGGAAATCGACGGGAAGATAGAGTCGAACCTCGGCAGGATATCATCCCTCCGGGAGCGCATCGCGGGATGGAAGAGCGAGAACGCGGGGCTTGCCGGAAAAATCGACGAGTACAAGGACACGCTCGGAAAGCTCCGCGTAAGCGAGGCGCAGATGGCGGCGCACATCGACGCGGCAAAATCGAAGACAGACCTTCTCAGGCGCACCCTCGCCGGCGAGAAAAGCGCGCTCTCGCAGAACGAGGAGGAGCTGTTCGCAGAAGGCCAGCGGCACGACGACATAAAGGACCAGATAACGGAAATCGATGAGGAGCTGTCCGAAATCGAGTCGAAGGGAAAGCAATGCGCCGACGACATGAACGACCTCGACGCGCAAATCCGCGAATGCAACACGAACGCGAGCGGGAAGCAGGACACGCTCAAGCGGAAGCAGGAGGAGCAGCGGAAAATCCAGGCGCAGTTCGAGAAAATATCGATAGACTCGATGACGACGGACAACGACATAAAGAACATAAAGCAGAATTTCACCGACACGCATTCCCGCGACCTGATGGAATTCGAGGAGCGGATGTACAAAATCACGGAGCATCCGCCGGCAATAAAGGAAAAGCTCACCAAGGCGAAGGAGGAGTTCAAGGCGCTCGGCCAGGTCAACCTTATGGCGCCCGAGGAATTCAGCGAGGCAAAGGAGCGGTACGAGAAGCTTCAGGCAAGCTACGACGACACGAAGAAGAGCATGGACGACCTCTGCCGCGTATCGGAGGAGATTCGCGCGAAATCGACGGAGCTTTTCCTTTCGACGTACAACAAGATTCGGCGGAATTTCCACAACATGTTCAGGAGGCTTTTCGGGGGCGGACGCGGGGAGCTCAAGCTTTCGACGCCGGAAAGCGTGCTGACGAGCGGAATCGACATATACGCGCAGCCGCCGGGAAAGAAACTCGAGAACATCGCCCTCCTTTCCGGCGGGGAGAAGACGATGACGGCGGTCGCGCTGCTGTTCGCGACGTATCAGGTCCGCCCGTCGCCGTTCTGCCTTCTCGACGAGATTGACGCCGCGCTCGACGACAAGAACGTCTCAAGTTTCGTCACGGCGCTGCGCTCGTTCGCGGAGCTTTCTCAGTACATCGTCATCACGCACAACAAGAAGACTGTTCTCGGGGCGAAAACGATGCTCGGCGTCACGATGGAGGAATCCGGCGTCAGCAAAATCATATCCATGCGGTTGGACAGGCAGATTTCTGCCGATGATGAAGATGACGGGGAAAAACTTCCCGAACAGGCGGATTTTGTCGAGGAGGACATTCCCGAAGAGGAGGGAATCGTCCGCGTAGAGAGACCGCCGAAGCGCATCCGCAACGAGGACGGGACGATAAGCGACCCGTTCGTCGAGGGGATGAAGAAGGAGCGGAAGGAAGCCGAACGCGCGGCGCGCGGGATGGCGGAAGCCGCGAAGAAGGATTGACCCAAAAAAACGCGCCGCTGACGGAGAGAGACTATGGATTTTGACGAAATCACAGAGAACGCAAGGGATAAAATCGACGAGCTTGTCCATGAAAAGCCGCACATCTTCATTGCAATCGTCCTCATCATCGTGCTTTTCTTCATCGGTCTGGTTGTCCTCGCAATCCAGACGAGCCCCAAAAAGGCGAAGGTGAAGCACGTGGCGGAATTCACGGCTGACGCGCCGGTCGTGATACCGGACGCGCCGAACGTCGAGAAGGACTACTACCAGTTCAGGACGACGCCCGACAAATGGAGCAGCTCCGACGTGGACAAATGGTTCACCTACCCCGACGACAAAATCATGAAGGAGCTTGAGAAATCGAACGACGCGCTCGCCGACGAGATAACAGGAGCCGCCTTATGAAAAAAACGAGGAAACTGCTCACGACCATTTCGGGAGTCCTTGCGCTCACCGCATGCGCCACGAACGCGGCGGCGCTCAACGAGCATCCGGAGCTGAAAAACGCGACCGAGGTCTCCCTCAAGAAAGACTCCGAATTCACCGTCAACACGTCGACATCCCCGTCGAGAGGCGAGCGGAAAACGGAGACTGCCGAACAGAAGCAGGAGCCGGAACGGGAAGACACCGAGGAAAAACCGGAGCTAGTCGCGGCAGAGGACGCGAACCCGGACATGGCGGAGCCGCCCGCCCCACCGGAAGCCGGCGGGGAAAACGGTGACGGGAAGAAAATCGAGGAATACGCCGGACAGTACGACGGCTCCATAAGGACGGTCAGGAAAAGCGGGCCGGAATCCACAGCGGAAGACGGGAACGGCGCGGACGAGGATTCGTCGGAGGAGATAGCCTCGGACAAAACCGCGGAAAGCGAAAACAGGGACGAACTCCGGCCGGAAAACCCGGCTGAGACGGCAATGGCCGACGGACAGGAAGAAGACGCGGAAGAGGAAGCGCCGGAAAGGGCGATAACGCCGTCGAGGGCAGTATCGCTCAAGAGCAACCAGTACCTTGAGGTCACCTACCCCGGAAAAGGCTGGGCATACATCGGGGAAAGCAGCGCTGACGGAAACGATGACATCGAATCCCACGTCGTTTTCTTCGGAAGGAAGCTCGGAAAGGGCGACACGTCGTTCACGCTGCGCTCGAAGAAAGCCGGCGAGACGCTGCTGCACTTCTACAAGAACGACACGCTCACGGGTGAATTCATCGACGATTACCTCCAGGTGACGATATCGGCGGAGCAGGCAACGGGAAAGGAGAAGAACGCGCGCATAGCAGCCCCCCTGTACGCGGACTACATCCCGGAGCGCCCGAGCAGGGAGCGGAAGCAGGAAAGCATCGCATCGTCCGCCACGGGGCTTTCACCCGTCAAGGAAAATCCCGCTGCGGGCGACGTCCCGTATGACGAGCGTGAAAGCGCGGCCGAAACGGAGAAGGAGCCGACCCCGACAAGCACGGGCGACGACGGCACGAAAACGAACATCAAGATGGGAGAGCGCCCCGAAGCAGAGCAGCCCGCAAAAACGGACGATGCCGTACAGCCGCGCCCCGAGGGAAATTTCACGAACGTGACGGAGACAGGCGGCGAGAAAGAAGCAGACGAGGGCGGGAACATGCTCGACAAGGCGCGGAAGGCGTTCGAGGCGAAGGACTATGCCGCCGCGCTCGACTACGCCCAGACGTACCTCGAATCCGCCGACGAGGACACGGACGAGACGCTTTTCCTCCTCGGCTCGATATGGGAGGCAGACTCGAACGAGCGGAACATCGCCGCGGCAATCGACTCCTACGAATCGCTGGTCAAGAACTATCCGCTGAGCACGCTCTGGAAACAGGCGAACCAGCGGCTCATATACCTGAAAAGATTCTACATAGACATAAGGTAAGGAAAATGAAAAAAATCCGCACAGGAATCATGGCGGCCGCACTCCTCGCGCCGCTCATCTCATCGTGTTCATACAAGAACGTGGACTACAGCACGCGGACAGTCAGCGTGCACGGAACAGGCTCCGTCTCAATCGACGCGGACAACGCGACGCTCGTCCTGTCGGTGATAACGAGAGGCCCGAACGTCGCGACGGCGGCGAACGAGAACGCGGTGAAGATGGCGGCAGTCAGAAGCTCCGTCCTGAGGGCGGGAATCGCGAAGGACTGCGTCACGACCGAGAATTTCTCCGTCTTCCAGGAATCGCATTTCGAGGGCGGGAAGCAGATAATGGACGACTACCGCATCACGAACCAGATTCAGATTCTGGTGAAGGACGTCGGAATCGTCAGCAACATAATCGACACGGCGCTTAGCTCCGGCGCGAACCAGCTCTCCTCCCTGCAGTACGGGATTTCGGACACGTCAATCGCGCTCAAGCAGGCGAGGACGATAGCCGTCCAGCAGGCGCAGGAAGCCGCGCAGCTCATCGCGGGAACGAGCGGGGCGAAGCTCGGCAAGGTGCTGAGAATCGACGAGCAGCAGGATTTCGCGAACAGGCGGAGCGTCTCACTCGTCGCGAACGCGATGATGGCGGACGGAATAACCGTCGAGGAAGCATCGACACCGGTCCAGGCGGGAAAATCGACGCTGACCGTATCCGTCGACGCAATATACGAGCTTAAATAGCACTATCCCCCCAACGGGAAAAAATACAAAGCAGGAGCAGAAAAATGCTTGATTACAGGTTCATCAAAGAAAACCTTGAGGCGGTTAAGCAGAACATCGTAAACCGCAACATGAACGCGGACGCTGATTTGGTCGTCCGCCTCTTCGACGAGCGCACATCGCTCGCAACAAAACTCCAGGAACTCCAGCAGAAGCGCAACGCGAACGCGGCCGCCATGAAGCAGAAGCTCACTCCGGAGGAGCGGCAGAAGTACATCGACGAGGGAAAGCAGATAAAGGAAGCCGTCGCCACCGCGGAGAAGGAGCTTTCCGAGTGCGAGGCAAAGCTCGACGAGGCGGGAAGACAGATTCCGAACATGGCGCACCCCGAGACGCCCATAGGCAAGCTCGACACGGAGAACCTCGAGGTCAAGAAGGTCGGAACGCCGAGAAAATTCGGCTTCAAGCCGAAGGACCACGTGCAGCTCGGCGAGGAGCTCGACATAATCGACTTCGAGCGCGGAACGAAAGTCTCCGGCCCGAAATTCTACTACCTCAAGAACGAGGCGGTTTTCCTCGAGGAGGCGCTCATCATGTACGCGCTCAACATCCTCAGGAAGCACGGATTCACGCCGTTCATCACGCCTGACGTCGCGAAGGAAGACATTCTCAAGGGAATCGGCTTCAACCCGCGCGGAAACGAGTCGAACGTGTACGCAATCGAGGAGGAGGGAACGTGCCTCGTCGCGACGGCGGAAATCACGCTCGGAGGATTCCATTCAGGCGAGATTCTCGCGAAGGAAGCGCTCCCGCTCTACTATTGCGGTCTTTCGCACTGCTTCAGGCGCGAGGCGGGCGGCGCGGGACAGTTCTCGAAGGGATTGTACCGCGTCCACCAGTTCGACAAAGTCGAGATGTTCGTGTACTGCCTCCCCGAGCAGTCGGACGAAATCCACGAGAAGCTCCGCCTTATCGAGGAGGAGATTTTCGAGGGGCTCGGCATTCCGTTCCACGTCGTCGACACGTGCACGGGCGACCTCGGAGCCCCCGCCTACAGGAAATGGGACCTTGAGGCATGGATGCCCGGACGCGCGAACGAGGAGCATCCCGACGGCGACTACGGCGAGGTCACATCGACGTCGAACTGCACCGACTTCCAGGCACGCCGCCTGAACGTGAAGTTCCACGACGACGACGGAAAGAACAAGTACGTCCACATGCTCAACGGAACGGCAATCGCCGTCGGGCGCGCGATGCTCGCGATAATCGAGAACTACCAGAACGAGGACGGCTCGATAACGATACCGGAAGTCCTCCGCCCGATGTGCGGCTTCGACAAAATCGGCCCGAAAACGGCGAAGAAAGACGTCGTTTACCATTCATCAAAGAAATAAGTCCAGATTCCCGCCGGTTCATCGACATCCGGGCAGCTTCGGCTTCCCGGAAGGCACAGCGCCAGAACAGCGATGACGGCGGGCTTTTTTTTGGGAGACAAAATGACGGCACAAAACAGACCGGACAACCGTTGGATGAAGGCGATTTTCTTCCTTCTTCTTTTCATTTGCATCATCGTCGGGGGCGCGCTCCTCAAGCTGATGCAGGGCGTGATAAAGCCTGTGGTGATGTCAGTCCTTTTGACGTTCGTCTTCTACCCGCTCATAAAGAAGATGAACAGGACTCTCCATATTCCGTGGTGGTGCGGGACGGCAATCGTCTACATCCTGTTCTTCGGCGTCTTCCTCGGAATCGGGAACATCCTCTCGGCGAGCCTCAAGTCGATATTCGCCTCGATACCCGACTACGAGGCGAAATTCTCGGACATACACCGCGCCATTTCCGAGTCCCTCCGCGAGAACAAGAATTCCAAGTTCATGATTTTCCTGAATTTCGACGAGGAGCAGACGCTTTTCGAGAACATAAGCAGCGCGCTGAACCTTTCGGCGGCGCTAAAGAAAGTCGCGCTCGAATTCACCGGGATAATCTTCACGTTCACGAAATCGACGTTCCTCGTCGTGCTGCTCTCGATTTTCCTCATCGCGGAGATGAAGGTCACGCAGATGAAAATCGGCTCGGCGTTCGGGGAAAAATACCGCGGGAAGGTGCGGACAATCCTGAAGAACACGATTTCCGAGACGACGCGGTACATCTCGATTAAATTCGTGATATCGCTCGCGACTGGAACAATCGTCGCGATAATATGCCGGGCGTTCTCCGTCGATTTCGCGGCGGTGTGGGGATTCTTCGCGTTCGTCATGAATTTCATCCCGACGTTCGGCTCGATAATCTCGTGCGCGGCGACGTCGCTTTTCGCGCTCATCCAGTTCTACCCGTCGCCCTTCCCCATCATAATGGTCGCGTCCCTCACGATTGCGACGAACTTCATCATCGGGAACATCATCGAGCCGCGCATCGAGGGGAACGACCTCGGGCTATCGCCGTTCGTCATACTCGTCAGCCTCTCGCTCTGGGGATGGCTCTGGGGATTCCTCGGGCTGCTGCTCGCGATTCCTCTGACCGTCATCGTCAAAATCATCTGCGAGAACATATCGTTCCTCCATCCGCTCGCGATTTTCCTCGGGCAGAAGCCGCGCGCTCAGGATTTGCCGCAGGAGAATTCGTAAAGGAAGCGGATGTCCTCAAGCTTTATCGAGGAGAACCGCCCCACAAGAGCTCGGCGGCATCCTGAGGCGACAATCCGCTCGACGAGGAACGACACGTACACTTTCCGCTCGTTCAGCGGGCGTTTCATCGGGAACGAAATCCACGCGGCGAATTCGTCGCCCTCTCCGGCAGGAAAGCTGTCGGAGACGCCGAGGACTATGCGCTCATGGTTCAGGAAAACGACCTCGGGAATTTCCGGGGGCGGGGAAGATTCGAGCGCATATCTCACGGCGGGGATGAGGAACATCCTGTTCGGGCGCGATGAGTGCGGAATGCCGCCGTCCATGTCGCGCACCGTGTCGCGGATGATTCCCGACGCGCGCTCCTTCATCTCCTCCGGCATGTCAGCCCACGACGGCGAATTGAGCGGGCCGTAGTCGCTCCGGACGGCGCACTCGACGTCCCTCTTGTTGACGAATTCCGTCCCGTCATCGGAGACGGACGGCGACTCGTAGAACAGCAGGACGGAGAACGGGCTTTCCTTCCCGTCCGCGCCGCCGTCGCGCCCCGCTTCCCGCGTGACGACGGGCGGCACGACGAACGAGACACCGCCTTCGACCATGCGCATCTCGGCGCAGAAGGAAAGCGCGACGCCCATGTAGGAGAACCGGACGGACACGCCGCTCCCCGCCATCGACACGACGTCATCGGGCGGCGCGAGCAGGACCATGACGTTTTTCTCCGCGATGGAGAACTTGTCCGACATCACCGTCGCGCATTTTCCCGAACGGGAGCAAATCTCCACGGGAACGCGCCCGCGAATCAGGTAGTCGAAGACGATGTTCCTCTCAATCTCACTCAGCTCCGCCGACACTGCCTTCCCTCCTTATCCCGTCAACCTTCCAGGAATTCCCCTCCAGTATCCACGAGGTGCGGACGTCATCGCACGTTCCGGAAAGGTCATCCCCGGAAAAGAAGCGGACGGGAATCTCGAACGACGCCTGCGCCGCGTCCGCCCTGCCGATTACGAAGGAGCCGTACCCGCCGTCCCACCCGTCCTCATAGAAAAGCGCGAGCGAGAACAGGCATCCCGACGCCATGAACGAATCGACGTCGCCGCCGCCGGACAACCCCGAGAAGAATTTCACCGCGGAATCCATAAGCGCGCGCGGGATGCCCGACAGGTCGAGCGCGGCGAACCCGGGAACCGCCGGAACAATTTCGGGGACGGCACCATCGGACGGAAGCTCCGCGATGGCGGCGGCGTTCGACATCCTGACGCGGCTCGACACATTCCCGAACGAGACATTCTCCGTCAGCCTCCCCGGCTCAAGCTCGTCCGCCCATTCGAATGTCCCGAGAATCCCGTCGACGCGAGCGCGCAACGTCCCCCCGCCCCCCGTATCGGCCACGGGAGATTCCGGCTGCGAGCAGGAGACGATAAACAACGCGGAAAAAAGCGCAAGAGAAGGAAAGAATGACGCGAGAACTTTATTCATTGCGATGATTATAGCACATTTGCCGCGCCATCTCATCCCGGAATCCGGCAGCGGTTTTTCAGGCGGGCGCAAAAAAAGCGGGCTGCCGTTTCAGCAAACCCGCTTTGGAGACTCAGAAAGCCGCCGTGTTGACGGCGAAGACTACGGCAAGCATGGCGAGTATGATTATTATGCAGATTGTGCCCTGCTTGTCGCTGTCTTTCATGGCTACTTCTTTTTCCAGTCGTCGTGGGTGTCGGTGCGCAGGTAGGTGCGGAACTTGCCTTTTGTGCCTTTGTACGTGTACATGCGCTCGAACCTCACGCCGCTATCGTCGTCGCTGTAGGTGAACGTGTGCCACACGCCCGCGTCCTTGTGGTTGTAGAGCACCATGTTGTCCTCGTCGCTTGCGATGTACGCGCCGCTGGCTTTGTCGCCGTCGCTGAAGAGCACGCTCGCCCTGCCGTCCTTGCCGAACGTTACCGTCGCCGTGAACTTGTCGCTCCATTTGCCGCTGAACGTCTTTCCGATGACCTCGGTTGCCTGTGCCGCGTTGAAAGCCGCGCCCTCTTTGGGGCGACCGATTGAAGCAGTGCCGTCATCGCTCAGGTCGTAATACGCGCTTCCGTCGGGGAAGTAGCGGGCGATACCGCTTGCAATACTCACATGTTCCCCATTCAACTGCCATAATTCATTTCTCCTATATGCCCCGCGTTCCTTTTCGCGGGGCGATGCTGTTATTTTTTCCTGCCGAACAAGCCGCCGAAGCCGCCGAATGCCTTTTTGAAAGCATCTTTTGCCTCGTTCACTACGTTCTGCACATTCTCGTTCTGCGCAAGGCTGCCCGCAGCGTTCTTAGCCCCGCCAGCCGCACCGCCGAGCTTCCCGAGCAGTGCGCCCGCGCCCACGCCGGAGCCGCCCAGCTTGACCGTGCCTTTGCCGAACTCGTCTTCAAGGTAGGTGCGGAGCGCGGAGGCGGCTTCGCTTGAAAAGCCTTCGCCCTCCACGTTCACCGTTTTGAGCGCCGTGCAGCCTTCAAGCCACCGCTCCTCAAATTCTTTGACCGTTGCGGGAATGGTGAGCGTTTCGAGCGCGGTGCAGTTCTTGAACGTGCTCTTTTCGATTTTCGTAACGCCGCTGGGGATAACGACGGAGCGGAGCGACTTGCAGTCGTTGAATGCAGAGCCTTTGATTTCGCTAACGCCCGCAGGAATTGAAATTGACTGCAACTTGGCACAGCCATCAAAAGCGTTAAAATCTATCTTTGTTGCGCTCTCTGGGAGCGTAATCGACTGAAGTGCGGTGCATGACTGGAAGATACCACGGTTCAATGCCTTAAAAGTACTGGGAAACGTAACGGAAGTAAGCGCCGTGCACCCTTTGAACAGTCGCCCACCTCCCGTCCTTCTGCCTTCGGCAAGCGTTGCGGATTTGAGCGAGGTACACTCAGCAAAAACACCGTAATAGGTATCCTTTTTTTCATTTTTCCATTCTCTCAGTTTTACATTTGCGGGAATCGTTACTTCGGTAATGCCCGTTTCCCCGAATGCATAGCCCCCAACCTCTTCTACATGCAGAAGCAGGTCGTCCACCGAGGTGAGCGCGGTGCAGCCTCCGAACGCCCCTTCGCCGATTTTCTTGACGCTTTCGGGCAGCGTTACCGATGACAGTGCAGTACACATGACGAATGCGTGGTCTGGAATTTCCGTAATGCCGTCGGGAATGGTGATTGATTCAAGCGCTTCGCAACCCTCAAACATTCCATAACCAAGAGCCGTCAATCCGTCAGCAAGCGTAACTGATTTGAGTGCAGTACATTCGTCGAATGCGTATGCGCCGATTTCCGTAACACTTGCGGGAATCGTGATTGATTTGAGTGAGGTGCAGCTTTGAAACATCTGCTGGCCGATTACCGAGCAGCCGTCCTCAATTGTCACTTCTTCAAGACCAGAGGGGGTTTCTTCGTTACCCGTGAATGCCCATCTGCCGATTTTCTTTACATTCTTGGGGATTGTTACAGATGTAAGCGCGGAACAAAAACAAAATGCCGCTTCCCCGATTTCCTCAAGGCTTTCGGGCAGCGTTACCGATTTAAGCGATTTGCACTCTTTGCACGCATTGTCCGCAATCTCCAGCACCCCTTCGGGCACGACAAGGCGGCGGGTCATTTTGTCCACCTCTATCAGCGTGGTCTTGTCCTGACTGTAGTATGCGCCGTCGATGTTCACGCACCGCGCAAGCAGCCTATCGTGCTCTTCTTCCTTGCGTCTGCGCTCGGCTTCTTCTGCCGCCCGTCGTTCAGCAGCTTCCGCCCGCTCTTCGGCAGCTTCCGCTGCGCGGGCGGCAGCTTTTTCGGCTCTTTCTCTTTCCCATTTCGTGTCTCGCCACTCTTCATAACACTCTCTGGAACAAAAAACCCCATCAGTATGCTTTCTCCCAATCTCTCTCCAGCCTTCATATCCGTCTTTGCAAAAGCCGTTTATTCCTTCAAAATAGGCGCCACATATCAGACATTTCCTATATCCCATAGTAAAAACTCCTTCGGGCGTTCTGCCCGTGCTTTGATTGTTTCCCGCCTGAGTATGCCGCGTATGCGAGCATACTCAGGCGGGTGTGTTGACCTTATTCCAAGCCTTTCTTAAACCACATCGAAAAGTCAATCGCGAAGAACACCTCGTCGTCCGTCTTATCGGAAACGTCGGCGTGGTTCTGGGCGTAGTAGACATTCACCGTGTTCTGCCAGTTCTCTTCGTCAATCTTGCAGTCCGCAGGGATATGCTCTGCGTCCTTTTCTTTTTGCATTGCCTCTCGGTTTCTTGAATCGAAGATGAGCTTGTAGGCTTGCGGGTTTATGAGAAAGCAAATTTTGCTTTCGTAACTGTAGGCATGGATATGCACGCCGTCGCTCCGAGCAGAAACAAAGGTGCTTCTGCTCCAGTCGTATGTTCCGCCCACGATGTCGTCGCGCTTTTCCCACAGGTACTGCATAAAAGCATCCCTGTTTGCAAGCGGCACGGTGCGGCTCACGCTCCAGTCGTTTCCTACAAGCTCAACAATTTCCATAAATTCAGCAGGGAATTGTTCCTCATTCTTGTGTGCAGCAATGGTTTTTCTGAGCCATTTGCTGTAGACAATTTTCTTGGCTACATTCAGTTCTTCAAAAACAGATGTATATTCCATGATTCCTCCTTCTGCGCCCGGCGGTTTCGGCATCGCCCAACCACCGCCGCTTTTGTTTATATGTTCCTTGCCTTCTGGCAAAAATCACCATTTCCTTAGCAGTAAAAATTCGTGTTCTTCAGACCTGAATTTCAGGCAAACGAGGCTGTAGGTGCCATAAATCGAAAACTTTTCACCATCCCAATCAAGGCGCATGACGATTTCTTTCGCAGTGCTGTCTATCATGTAGGTAAATTTTCCGCTGCTTCCGTTGTCCCATGCCACAGTGCCGTTTTTTGCATCAGTGAATGTAAAAGTACACTTGCCTTCGACGTCTCCGTCAAAGGACTTTCCCGCAAGCTCGCCTGCCTCGGCAAAGACCTGTGCCGTAAGAATGAAGAAAACAGAAAGCATTATTGCAAATTTCTTTTTCATAAAGATAAATCTCCTTGCCGCATATCGCCCTGCGGTGTGGCGTTGTTTTTGTTCCCTTACTTCTTCCCGCGCTTTGCAACCGCGTCGTTTATGCGGGCGATTTCCGTTTCCACCGACTTGGCAAAGTCCGCGCAGTTTTCGTTCCCCGCTATCTGCATGGCGTTCAGGTAGGGAACAAGCTTGTCGTTTATGAGCGCGAGGAGCGGCTTTTTGTAGCTGGAAGCCGCAGCCGCCTTGTTGTTCAGAGCCTTGACGTAAGCGTCGTTTTCGAGGGCAAAATTGGTCTGCGCGTCGCGCACGGCACTAATCGCCTCCGCAACTCCGTCAAGCGCGGCTCGGTTCTCCGCAAGCGATTCCGCGCCCAGCTCCTCCAGAAGGCTTTCCACCAGCGACGACTCGCTTGTGTACGAGGCGTTCAGGATTCCCGCCTTGCTGTACTTGTCCCACACTGCTTTGAGCGGCGCGGCTGCTGCCTTTTTTGCCTCCACGGGAAGCGCCGCGTAGCCAGAAAGCACCGTGCCGAGCGTGCGGAGCGCCTCGTCGCGCACGCCGTCCGCCGCCTCCAGATTGCTCGCCGTCTTGTCCTGCAAGATTGCCGTGGTAATCGCCCCGGAGAGCTTTTCGATTTCTTCCATCACTTTCGCGATGAACTGGTCAAGCGCCGCCTTTGCGTCCGCCTTGAACGCCCGCACGATTGAGTCGGTAAGTCCGTCCAGCTCCGTGTTTTTCAGACTGTAGGTAAGCCTGTTCATGTTTTTGTATTCCTCCTTGTTTTGTGCAATACCCGCCAGCGTCGTGGGAGCGCTGCGTATTTTGTGCAACCGTCGCCCGCTGTAGGTGAGCGCTGCACATTTTGTGCAAAGCCCGCCCGTGCCAACGGCGGCCTTGCATATGTTGTGCAGCCCCCGCCCGAAACGGGCAAGCCTTGCTTGTTTTGTGCAAACCAGCCCCCGCCGCAGGGAAGCCCTGCACATTTTGTGCAAGCACTGCCCGCACTGTGGCACGCCTGCACATTTTGTGCAGACACGCCGGTATTGTACGACATAAAGGCTGTGAAAAATCACATAAAAAACAATGAAATTTTCACAGGAAATGTGTGAAAATTTCACAGGTTTGAGGAGAAAGCGGTGTGAAAAGAAATCTTACATTTTTTTCGGGGCTGAAACTGGGCAAAAATTACATTTTTTCGGGGCTGAACTATCTGCCCCCTAGCTTCCGAAGCGCAGCATCAGCTCCTCGTGGTTCTTGCAGCCGGTCTTTGCGTAGATGCGGCTCAGGTAGTTTTCGAGCGAGCGCGGCACGATGTTCAGCGCCTTGGCTATCTTTTCGTTCGGCTCGCGCTCCAAAATCCGCTTAAAGATGTTCTGCTCCTGCTTGGTAAGCCCGTCGAACACCGTTCGGTAGGTAAGCAGCTGCGGAACAAGGCTCTGCTGCACGTAGCGCTCGCCTGCTAGAATGCGCTCGATTGCGGTTAGCAGCTCCGACTCGCTTGCGGATTTGGACACAAAGCCGTCCGCGCCATTTTCGAGCGCGAGCGTTACAATGCCGGGCTTTGCGTACATCGAGTACAGCAGAATCTTTGCGACGGGGGACTGTTCGCGTACTGTGCGGATAATGTCGATGCCGCTTTCTTCGCCCAAGAACAAGTCCAAAAGCACAAGGTCGGGAAACGGCTGCTGCTCGGAACGCTGGGCGAGTTTTGTAAGCGCTTCTTCCCGCGTGCACGCAGAGCCAGCGCACGAAAAGCCCGCTTGCGCCGAAAGCAGCTCCCGTATGCCTAAGTTTGTAAGCGTGTGGTCTTCAACCACGAAAAACGTGACCATGTTTTACCCCCCACTCTTATATAGTGGTTTGCACCAAATTTGGCATGAAAACGCTCACGAGCGTTCCTTCGCCGCGGGAAGACCGCACGGTAAGGAGCGCCCCAATCAGCTGTGCGCGGTTCTGCATCCCTTTCAGCCCGTAATGCTTGGTAAAGCCCGTCCGTGCGCGGGCGGTGTCGAACCCTACGCCGTCGTCGCTTATGAACAGGTAGAGTCCTTTTTCCTCGGCGGCGGTTTCGTTCCGCACGAGCACGGCAATCTCGGCGCTCTTTGAATGCTTTATGCTGTTGGTGCAGGCTTCCTGCGCGATTCGGTACAGGTGCAGCGCTTCGTCCGCCGTCAGAAAGGAAGCGTCCGTGCCGTCAATTATCGAAAGCCGCACGGAAACGCCGTTTTTTCCGTTACATTCGGCGCACAAGTCCTTGATGTTTTCGATGATGTCGTCCTTGGTGATGTCGGGCGGGGCAAGGTTGTAGCTTAACGAGCGCACCTCCAAAAGCGAGCCTTTGAGGAGCTGCGCAATCTCGGCAAGGTGATGCTGCGCGTCCTTGCGCTCGGAAAGCGAAAGGGCGTAGCGCACGTCCTGCGCAATCGTGTCGTGCAGCTCGCGCGAAATGCGGCTTCGCTCCTCTTCCTGCCCGCGAATCGTGTAGAAAAGGTACTCGTCCGACTCTTTAAGCTTTTTCAGCGTCGCAACAAATTTGATGATAGCTATCGCCAAAAGCACCCCGACGACAGGAAAGAGCACGTCAATGACAAGGAAAAACTGTATGTAGCTGTGCACCATCGCCTGCAGCGCGGCGATTTCGCTTGCGGGGTCTTGCATGGCGGCTACCTATTCTGCGAAATGCGCGAGGCAAGACGGTACACGCCGTAGCCTGCAAAGGTGGTGAGCAGGCGGTCGGTGAACGAAACGGGAATCTGCGCGAGGATGCACGCGGCAAGGAGATGGAATCGCTCGCGCACAAAGCTGTCGGTAAAGTGCTTGATAGGGTTCATCATGTCGGGCACGTTGTAATATTTTAGGTGAAAGAAGTCGATGACGCCGCTTACAATGATGGTGCAGGCAGAGGAAAGCATGGCAATCAGCACAAGGTAGAGCACTGTGACGAGCGGGCCGAGCGCAAAGTCGTCCTTGCGGCGGGCGATGAGCCAGGTGGAAAGCACGATGAGCACGCCGCAGATTGTGTAGAGCATGAAAATCGGGTCGAACGCGCCCTGCTCCAAAAACCAGAGCAGCGAGTTCACAAGGTTGTAGCTTACGGAAACGGCGAGCGCGGGGAAAAGCCCGCAGTAAAAAACGACCGCCACGGTAAAAATAGTGTCGAAAAAGAGCGGAATGTGCAGAGTGTGGTAAAAGACGTGCGCCGAAAGCATATTCAGCGCGACGGCGGCGGCGCAGATAAGCGCGGTGCGGGGGGGTTTGTTCATGCGGTAAGTATAGCAGATTGGCGCGGGCGCGAGTAGCGCAGGCACGGCGGCGGCACGGCGATGTGCCGCAAGGCGCGAGTCCCGCAGTATGCGAAACGGCGGCAGCGCGGAAAACACGCTTCCGCCGTGATGTCAATCACGCATTTGTGAATGTTCGGGTCGAACTGGGCGTTTATGTCCTCAAATACTCCGTTTACGCGCGGTGTCATCTGCTCCACCTCGTTCGAGTAGTTGTAGCCTGCGAGTGCGTAAGCCATCACTTTTTTGTTGCGGAGAGAGAGGATATTGAGAATCGTCTCCTTTTTGATTTCAGACTCCTCAGCCACGATTTCATCGGCGATGTCCTCGTCCTTCTTTGTTCCCGCGGGGACTACATCGGCGAGCTGGTCGCGGTCGTTGTCAGGGGTGAATGCGTTGGGGCGAAGCGTTATGCTCCAATTGAATTTTTTAGCCATAAAAAGCCCCCGCCACTCCACAATGGCAGAGGATTTTTATGAAACGCTCAAGGACAGAGCGTCAATCAGGCTTACGCTCTCTTCAAGTGGATTGCGAATCCGCCGACCTCTTTGTCGAGGTAGACGGCCTTGATCGGAGAGGCGTTCTCTTTGCCCATCCACTTCTCTGTTCCCTATTCCTCGCCGCGAGCCACCTTTATGGCGTGGGCGATGAACTGGTGCGTCGTCCAGTCATTGTCGAAGGGCTTGCCCTGCTCGCTGAAATAGTCGCGCAGCAAGTCCTTCTGGTTGCCGACCGCAAGAATCGGGTTCGAGTCCTTGCTGAACTCACCCTGCGCATAAAGCTCGAACGGATTTCCGGTGGATACATGATTTCTATCGACATTTTAAGAGAGTGTCGCACGGATTTGAGATTCCTAACGGAATCTCTTTTGAATGAAAACGAGGGATGATGAATTCGATTTCCATATGACAAAATCTAAATCAACCGTTTTTTCAGACAGAGCCTTTTCTCAATGCAAAAAACAACAACGGCAACCACCCCAATAAAGAGGAAGCCGCCGCGTTTGCCGAAATCGACGTGGGGCTTTTGCAATAAACGAGCTTATCGTTGAGCGAAATCGCCGCCTTATAACACAACGCGCCTTGCCACAAAAAAAAGCGGGTTGCCGTTTCAACAACCCGCTTGGCGTTACAGCCTGCCCTTATTTCCGCTTCCAGTCGTCGTGGGTGTCGGTGCTGACAGAGGTGTCAAACCTGCCGTTCCTCAGCTTTTCGGCGTAGTAGCGTTTGAACGTTACATCGTCGCTGTCGTCGCTGTAGACGAACTTGTGCCATACGCCCTTGTCGCGGTGGTTGTAGAGCACGATGTTGTCCTCGTCGCTTGCGATGTACGAGCCTGTGCCCGTGTCGCCGTCCGAGAACTTGACCGTTGCCGTGCCGTCCGCGCCGAACGTTATATCCGCCGTGAACTTGTCGCTCCACTTGCCGCTGAACGTCTTTCCGATGACCTCCGTTGCCTGCGCCGCGTTGAACTGCGCCCCCTCTTTGGGGCGCACAAAGCCCACCGAGCCGTCATCGTTGAAACCGTAGTATGCGCTGCCGTCGGGGAAGTAGGCGTAGCGGTACTTTTTGCCGTCGCGGGTTTCGGAATCGACCGTGTGGGCGGCGGTGTCTACCGTGTACAGCGCGTTGCCGTAGGCAAAACCATCTTTGGCGAACGGCACTTGGGTCTTGACGCTTATTTCGCCGCTTGACGAGTTCACGCTGTTGTATGTGAACGTCTGCCCCACGATAGCGTCTGCCTCGCTCGTGTACCAGCTGTCAAAGTTCTTCTGCGCCTTTTTTGCAAAGCGCGCCTCGCCGCCCATCGCATACTTGATGAGGAACACAAGCGCAAGACAGGCGAGAATGATGATTGCCCGCTTCTTTGCCTTGCGTGAGAAGAACTTTTCCTGCAATTTTTCGGAAGTGCTTTTCGGTCCCTCATACTTCTTGTTTTTCTTAGAGCGACCGCCTGACAAAGGGAGTTCTTTGAGCATATGGCAGCTCTGAAAAGAACCTGTGCCATCGTAGTAACCGCTAGAATAATCATCATTGAGTTTGGTGCTGCTCGGTACGGTAACTGAAGTCAACTTGTCGCAGTATTTGAACGCGCATATCCCTATTTCCTTGACGCCTTCCTCTATAACCAGCGTTTTAAGTTCATCGCAGGAATAGAACGCTTCCTTGCCGATTGTTTTTACGCTGCCCGGTATGGTAAGCGACCGCAAGTTCTTGCAGAAAGAGAACGCACGTTCGCCGATTGTGTTTATGCTCCCCGTGATTGAAAGCGTCTTAAGCTGCTCGCAGTAAGTGAACGCTTCCTCGCCGATTGTGTTTATGCTCCCCGTGATTGAAAGCGTTTTAAGTTCATCGTAGAAAGAGAACGCACGTTCGCCGATTGTGTTTATGTTGCCCGCTATGGTAAGGGATTCCAACGCCTTGCAGTTCGAAAACGCTTCCTCGCCGATTGTGTTTATGTTGCCCGCTATGGTAAGGGATTCCAACGCCTTGCAGTTCGAAAACGCATTTTCGCCGATTATTTCGACCGCGTTCCCCAAATCAATCTTCGCTATGTTATAGCAGTCTCTAAATGCTCTTTCGCCGATTTTCTTGACGCTGCCCGAAATGGAAACGGATTTCAGATTCTTACAGTCGTAGAACATCTCCCCGACGAGTTCCGTAACGCTGCCCGAAATGGAAACGGATTCCAACGCTTCACAGTGGGCGAAACAGCCGTCGCAAATACCTCTACTAGAACCGAACAGTCCGACTTTTCCTGTGATGGAAACGGATTTCAGATTCTTACATCCGGCGAACGCAGACCTGCTGATTTTCTCGATTTCCCCTGCTATGACGAGGCTTGAAAATCCGCATTTTTCGAACGCCTCATAGTCTATTTCTGAAACTTTTCCCCCAAGCGTGAGCGTACCGCCGTTGAAGCTTTCCTTAAAAGCCTTATTGCCGATTGTCTGCAAACTATCGGGCAGGGAAAGCTGGCCGCCATCCAAAGCCGTGCAGCCGCAAAACGCCTCTTCGCCGATTGTCTTAACCCCTTCGGGCAGCGTGACAGAGGTCAACGCCGTGCAGTTTTTGAATAAATATGAAGGGATGTGCTCAACGCCTTCTTTTACCACAAGCGTTTTCAGGTTCTTGCATTTGCCAAACGCATTTATGGCTATCTTTTCTATGCTGGCAGGAAGCGTAAGTTCGGTAAGCCCCGAATTGAAGAACGCGCCGTCGCCGAGAACATCAATCTTGCACAGCATATCGTCCACATTTTTGAGCTTGGCGCAGCCTCTGAACGCATCTTCGGGGAGTTCCCTGACCTTTATGCCGTCGGGAAAGTTGATTTCCTCAATGCCGCTGTCCATAAAGGCTTCCTTGCCGATTTTGCGCAGGCTCTTGGGGAAGTTGATGTCGTACAACGCGGCACAGCCCTCGAACGAGCCGTCGCCGATTGTCTCCAGCCCTTCGGGAAGCGTGACGGATTTGAGGTCGTTGTGGTTCAGGCACGCGCCGTCGCTGATGTCCTTGACATAATCAGGCACGACAAGGCGGGTCACGGCTTTTGACACTTCCACAATCGCGGTCTTGTCGGGGCTGTAGTACACGCCGTCTTCAAGAATGCACTTGGCAAGCTTTGCCTCGTGCGCCCGCCGCCTCGCCTCGCGAGCAGCCATTTGCTTTTCATGCTCAAGCTTGTCCTGCTGCGCAAGACGCGCCTGCCGCGCCGCCTCATACTGCGTGTCCGCCACGCGTTGAGCCGCTTCCGCAGCTTCCTTCTGTGCTTCCGACTCCCTCATCGCGGCTTCTTGCCTGGCTTGCACCTCTGCTATCGCGTTTTCGTGCCGGACTTCTTCCTGTTCCTCGGCATAGGCGCGTTCATTATACGCCTGGTTTGAACACGACTCGCTGCAGTATTTGCCGTAATTGTCGTACCAATACTGCTCGTCGTCAGACACATACTTGCCGCATTTCGCACATCTAAATCCCATATAAGTCTCCTTACGCGGTTTTCCCGCGCTATTTTACACTCTCTGCTCTACCTTAAAGATGTAGAGGAATTCGTTTTCGCCGCATTCATGGCTGAACAGGCGGGTGACGGAAATATCTTGCTCGAACGCAAATCTGCCGTCATCGGTCGCGCCATTGTAAAAGGTGCCGCAGCCGTCCTTGTCTTTGAGTTCCCGCACGGCTTTTGCGCTGATGACAGCCGTCGTTTCGCACTCCAAGGGCAGCGTTGCCACCGATTTTCCCCACTGGGTGTTTCCGCCTGAAAAGTAGTTTTTCATACGAGCTTCCGTCACATACACGAAAAGCCGCTCCTTGGCGGGGGAAGAAAGGCTCGCGAGGCGGTTCAAGTCCTTGTAGATTTTGCCCGCGTTGCGTGTTTTCGCTTCGCTGTCCGTGTTTTCGCCGAGTCTGTCATACTTGAACTCTATGGCGACCGGCTTTCTGCCGTCCTCCGGCTGTATCAGCGCGTCAAGCTCCAGATTTTTCCGGCTTTCCTCCTTGCCGAAAAAATGCCCCTCAAGCCAGAAATCGCTCGCCTTTAGGCCGCCTTTCTGCACCGCCGCGTCAAAAAAGAAGTAGCGGATGGTGTCCTCCGCCACGCGGAAGTCGCCGCCGCGCTTTTTCTGCTCGGCAAACCTTTTAGTAAGCGCGTCTGCGAATGTTTCGTACACTCCCGTAAAATCAATGCTCTCCATACAAAAAACTCCTTTGCGCGTTTTACGCCCGCGCATGGCGATATGTGTTGCCCTTAAATCAGCCGAACAGCCCGAACTTTACCATTCCGTCAGAACACTCCACGCCCTTTGCGGGAACGCCCTCGTGCCAGTCATCGCCTTTCTCCACGGCTTTCCATTCCTTTTTTGTGCCGCCGAATGTTATTGATGAAAGCGACTCGCAGTCCTTGAAAGCATCAATGCCGATTTCCTCAACGTCCGCAGGGATTACCACCGACGCAAGCGCCGTGCAGCCCCTGAACGCCCACAAGCCGATTTCCGTAACGCTTTCGGGAATAACCACGGAGGCAAGAGCCTTGCAGTCTCGGAACGTCCCTTCGTCAATTTCCGTAACACTTGCGGGAATAACCACAGAGGTAATTTTTTTGCACTCCCGGAACGCCCCCACACCGATAAACGTCACCCCCTCTGGTATAACCACCGACGCAAGTGCCGTGCAGCCCTCGAACGCATCCGCGCTGATTTCCGTAACGCTTGCGGGAATGACCACGGAGGCAAGTGCCTTGCACTCACTGAATGCATCCTGGTCGATGACCGTCACTCCCTCTGGAATAACTACAGAGGTAATTTTTTCGCAATTCTGGAACGCCCCCACATCGATATACGTCACCCCCTCGGGAATGATGACCACGCCTTCTGCCTCTCTATCGCATTTTTGAAGAACTCTTTGAACAGGAAGGACTTCTTCGTCGAGATGCTCAGAATACTCGTCCGTGTCCTCAATCGTGAGCCACTTGCTGCTGCCGTTGTCCTTTGGGGAACTTTCTTTTTGCGCTTCCGCTTTGGGTGCGCTCTCCGCTTTGGGGTCGGGAGTTGCCGCCGCACCCACTTTCGTGCCGCATTCAGGGCAGAACTTTGCGCCCGCCGCGAGTTTTGTGCCGCACTGTGCGCAGAACACCTCGCGCACAACCTTCGTTCCGCACTCCGCGCAGAACTTCGCGCTGTCAGCCAAGTCAGCGCCGCAATTTGTACATTTCATTGTAATCTCCTTTTGCCGTTCTCCTCGTCCATAAAAATGCTGTTTGTAATCGTATTAGCCATTGTGCTTACTCCTTTGCGCCTTCTGTCGCGCCGCCCTACAGCTGCACCTCGCCGTCCGCGCACTTCACCGCCGTCGCGGGACCGAAAGCGTGCCAGTCATCGCCTTTCTTCACGGCTTTCCATTCCTTTTTTGTGCCGCCGAATCTTATTGATGAAAGCGACTCGCATTCACAGAACGCCCTCTCGCCGATTTTCGCAACGCTGTCGGGAATTTCCATCGACGCAAGCGACGTGCACCCACCGAACGCCAATTTGCCGATTTCCGTAACGCTGTCGGGAATTTCCACCGACGCAAGTGCCTCGCAGCCGCTGAACGCCCCCTCGCCGATTTCCGTAACGCTTTCGGGAATAACCACGGAGGCAAGCGACGAGCAGCTATAGAACGCATAACCGCCGATTGCCGTAACGCCCTCTAGAATAACCACGGACGCAAGTGCAAAGCAGGCTTGGAACGCCCACTCGCCGATTTCCGTAACGCTTTCGGGAATTTCCACCGACGCAAGTGCCGTGCAGTCACTGAACGCATACGCGCCGATTTTCGTAACACCGTCGGGGATTTCCACGGAGGTAAGCGACTCGCAGTTAGCGAACGCCAATTTGCCGATTTCCGTAACGCTTGCGGGAATAACCACAGAGGTAATTTTTTTGCACTCCCGGAACGCCCCATCATAGATAAACGTCACCCCCTCGGGAATGATGACCACGCCTTCTGCCTCTCTATCGCATTTTTGAAGAACTCTCTGAACAGGAAGGACATACTTGCTCGTGTCCCTAATCGTGAGCCACTTGCTGCTGCCGTTGTCCTTTGGGGAACTTTCTTTTTGCACTTTGGGTGCGCTCTCCGCCGCCGCTTCTGCTTTGGGTGCGCTTTCCGCTTTGGGTTCGGAATTTGCCACCGCACCCACTTTCGTGCCGCATTCAGGGCAGAACTTTGCGCCCGCCGCGAGTTTTGTGCCGCACTGTGCGCAGAACACCTCGCGCACAACCTTTGTGCCACATTCGGCACAGAATTTCGCGTCGTCAGCAATCGACGCACCGCAATTTGTACATTTCATAAAACAATCTCCTTCTAGCCTAAAAGCCCGCACGGCTGTTGTATCTCTACGCGGATAAGCAGTCTATCTCTATGCGGATAGAGTCCTTATCCCTACCGAGATAGAGTGTCTATCCGTATGCAGATAGGGGTCGTATCCGCATACGGATTTGCTCCCAATCTCTACGCGACAGTCACCGACTTCTCGAAACTGCCTTTTTTCACGGTCTTTGTCGGATTGCCGTTCGTGTTAGACCTTGTGCGAACCTCAAGCGTGTAGCTTCCTGCCGCGGTGTCTTTTGGCAGAACGAAGAGAACCTTTGACGGCTTGTTTTCCACCACCTGCGTGCAGCGGATTTCGCCAGCCTCTCCGATGAAGAACACGCCCTGCTCGCTGTCCGCATTGTCGAACTTGAGCTTCGCGCCCGTAATCTCGATGACGCTCCCCGCCTTGAGGTTTCCGCTCTTGTCCTCCGCGTCCGCCAGAGTGTCGCGAACGCCCGTAATCCACGGAGCAGAAGCCGTTCCCTGCACCTTGGTCAGCTTCACTTTGCCCGCAGCTTCCTTCAAGACAGAGCCAGCAGTTGCATTGACCTTGAGCGTGTGGCGACGCAAATCGAAAACATCATCGCCGTTGTCGAACTTGCCCTGAATCGCAAGCGACGTGTTGAAAAGAGGCGTGTTTATCGCGTTGCCTTCCTCGGTGATAATCGCGCACTCCTCCTCGTAGGCGTTGATTGCCGCGAGCAGGTCGGTCTTCGTCATAGTGTTGCCACGCTTCAGAATGCGGTCGATAATCTCTTCTTTCGTGACGCTCTTCACGTCCTCAAGAGTCGCCAGCTTGTCGTTCGGGTCTTCCGTCAGCGGATTGTCCCTAAGCGAATACTTAGCCATATTGTTTTCTCCTCCAAAATTGATATAAAAAAGCCTATATCGTTACGACTAAAGTCATACCAATATAGGCTTTTATTTGAGAATTGATAAACTGAGTTGATATTTTTTACAAAGGAAACTATGCCTTCTTTGTTCTTTGTTCTTTGTTCTTTGTTCTTTGTTCTTTGTTCTTTGTTCTTTGTTCTTTGTTCTTTGTTCTTTGTTCTTTGTTCTTTGTTCTTTGTTCTTTGTTCTTTGTTCTTTGTTCTTTGTTCTTTGTTGAGATTGTGGATGCGGCGTTCTGCGTGTCAAGTACTTTTTTCATGCCGGAATTGTAGTGCGCCGAAGGCAAAGCGTCAAACAGAATCTCAGAAACACGTGCCGGCGAACGCCCGATACAACGCACAAAGCCTAGGACGCGCAAAGGCTCACGGGGCGCGCCACAAACAAGCCGAACTCGGAACGAGAAAATCCCCGCCAACACGCGCACCCCCACCGCCACGGTAGGCACGCGCCCCGCGCGTGCCGGCGAACGCCCGATACAACGCATAAAAGCCTAGGACGAGCAAAAGTCCACGGGGCGCGCGTGCCGGCGAACGCCCGATACAACGCATAAAGCAAAAGACGCGCAAAGGTCCACGGGGCGCGATTTTTTCCCGTCCTCCGTGGACTTTCCGATTGATTCCATTCTATAATTCCGCATCCTATTCTATATCAGAGGTTAAAAATGGCTCTCACACTTGCCGAGAAAATCATTCAGGAGCACATCGTTCCCGAAGCTTGTCCAAACATCGATTTCAGGAAGGGGAACCCCATCCCGCGCGGGGAGGACATCGCGCTGAAAATCGACCAGACGCTCACCCAGGACGCGACGGGTACGATGGCGTACCTCCAGTTCGAGACAATCGGGATTCCGCGCGTGAAGACGGAGCTTTCCGTCTCGTACATCGACCACAACACGCTCCAGACTGACTTCAAGAACATGGACGACCACCGCTACCTCCAGTCGGTCGCGGCGAAGTACGGGCTTTACTTCTCCCGCCCGGGCAACGGAATCTGCCACCAGGTCCATCTCGAATGCTTCGGCAAGCCGGGAAAGACGCTCCTCGGCTCTGACAGCCATACGCCCACGGGAGGCGGAATCGGAATGATAGCAATCGGCGCGGGCGGACTTGACGTCGCCGTGGCGATGGGCGGCGGAGCGTTCCACACGCCGATGCCGAAAATCTTCGGCGTGAAGCTGACAGGAAAGCTCAGGAAAGGCGTCGGCGCGAAGGACATCATCCTCGAAGTCCTAAGGCGCGAGACCGTCAAGGGCGGAACGGGCGCAATCTACGAGTATTTCGGCGACGGGGCCGCATCCCTCACAGTGCCGCAGCGCGCGACGATAACGAACATGGGCGCGGAGCTCGGGGCAACGTGCTCCATCTTCCCGTCCGACGAGAAGACGAAGAAATTCCTCGAGTCGATGGGACGCGGAGGCGACTGGACGCGGCAGGAGGCTGACGAGGGCGCTCAGTACGACAAGCTCATCGAAATCGACCTCGGCTCGCTCCACGCGCTTGCCGCCTGCCCGCACAACCCGGACGTCATCGACAGCGTGAAGAACCTCGCGGGAAAGAAGGTCACGCAGGTCGTCATCGGAAGCTGCACGAACTCGTCGCTCGACGACCTCGAAAGCGTCGCGGCAATCGTGAAGGGAAAGCACATCGCGCCGGGAGTCGAGGCGGGAATCGCGCCGGGAAGCCGCACGACGCTCCTGATGGCGAGCAAGGCGGGAATCCTCGGCGACCTCATCGAGGCGGGATTCCGCATACTCGAATCCGCCTGCGGCCCGTGCATCGGGCAGGGATTCGCGCCGAACTCGGAGGGCGTCACGCTCCGCACGTTCAACAGGAACTTCAAGGGCAGGAGCGGCACCGCGGACGCGAACGTCTACCTCGTCTCGCCGGAGACTGCCGCGGCAGCAGCGGTCACGGGCGTGTTCACCGAGGCGGAGACGATGGAATACGACGACCCCGCGTACGCAACGGGATTCCGAGTGTCCATGCTCGACGGCGAGGACGCGCGGCTGTCAAGCGCCGACGTGCTCAAGGCGGCGCAGGACCGCGGAATGGTAATCGCGCCGCTCGACGCCGACAAGGCGAAGGACGTGGAGATTCTCCGCGGGCCGAACATCAAGCCGTGCCCGCCGTGCCGCGAGTACAAGCCGAGCCTCTCACTCCCCGTGCGCCTCAAGGCGGCGGACAACGTCTCAACCGACGACATCATGCCGGCGGGCGCCAAGGTGCTCCCGCTCCGCTCGAACATCCCGGAAATCTCCAAGTTCACGCTCACGCGCCTCGACGAGACGTTCTACAAGAGGAGCGAGGAGGCTTCGTTCGCGGACTGCTGCGTGGTCGGCGGAGAGAACTACGGGCAGGGCTCAAGCCGCGAGCACGCCGCGCTCGGGCCGATGTACCTCGGAGTGCGCGCCGTCATCACGAAGAGCTTCGCGCGCATCCACAAGGCGAACCTCATCAACTACGGAATCATCCCGATGACGTTCAAGAACCCCGCGGACTACGACAAAATCGCGCAGGGCGACACGCTCGAGCTTGTGGACATAGACTCGTCGCTCAAGAACGGCACGCCGTTCCGCGTCGTCATCAACGGGAAGACGGAAATCGAGTGCGTTAACGACATCGCCGCGCGCTCCGCATCAATCCTCATGGCGGGCGGGCTTGCCGCATACACGAGGAAGGGCGGAAACTGACGGCATAAGCCGGGCAGCAAAACGGCCTCAAACGCGTTCTTGGGAAAATATTCGTTTGTAATGTCGCGTTTTTGATGTATAATTTAAGACGGTTTGAATGTTGGATGGCGAATCCGCGTTCAGACCGTCTTTTTATTTCATCGGAACCCTGTTGGGCGTATGCCAGCGGGAGCGGATTGCGGTGAATCATTCAAAAAAATGGAGAAGACAATAGAAAATGAACGTACACAACATAATGGAAGACATCGTTCTGCAGCATGTGAACACGATTTACGACTTGCTCAAGGAATCGAATTCCGCGTGGCTCTCGTGCGACTGCAAGAACTGCCGTCTTGACACGACAAGTTATGTGCTGAACAGGATTCCTCCAAAATACGTCGTATCGGGCAGGGGGCTGACGCACAGCCTGAACGCGCTCGAGAGCGACATGCAGCTCAAGGCGGACATAGACGCGCTCACGAACGAGGGAATACGGCTCATAAGCGAGACGAAAAGGCCGTTCCACTCGCTCCCGAGAAAGGACTGCGAGATGGAAAAAACCGAGATTCCGGTATTCAACTTCCCGACGTTCACGGGGACGGTCCTCGACGGGACGACGTTCGAGCCGATTGCTGGGGCAAGCGTCCTCCTAAAATGCAACGGAATGGAAGTCCAGATGGTCGACAAGACATGGGCGAACCCCGCGATGACGTACAAATCGACGAAGGGAACATACTCGTTCTGGATTAAGCCGTTCCAGACGAACACTGTCGGCGTGACGCAGAAATTCACCTTCTCGCTCGAAATATCGGCGGACGGATATACGCCGATAATCTACTCGTTCGACCTTTCGCTCACGAGCGAGAACCTCGTCAAGAACGAGCTGGACTCGACGTATTCGGTGAAGATAAAGGACATGGTGCTATTCCACGCCGACATCCAGAACGAAATGGAATGAAGCCTACAGGATTACAACGGCCCGCTTCGATATGAACCCCATATCCTCAAGGCTCCTTATCGTCCTGTAAACCGTAGCGCGTCCTATCCTGCATCCGCGCTCCCTGGCAAGGTAATAAAGCTCCTTGCAGGTGCAGCCAGGATTCATGAGGATGACGGAAATCAGCCTCTTGCGCTGCTCCGTCACACGTCCGCCGTTCACCTTGAACGCGTTCACAATCTCCACGAATTTCTCTTCCATAAAGCAAGCCTCCTTCCATACTTTTTGAATTTCATCCGGTATTTTCCGCCACAAAAGTTAGCATAAACTAACTTTTGTATCAAGAACGGGCGGAAAAAAACACAAGAAAACGCGCGGAAAAAGTTGACAAACGCAAAAAAATGCCTACATTCACAACGCATAACCGGAGGCTTGATATGGAAAAGAATTTCGAAACGGACGGCAAGGAAGGCGGAAAAAAGAGGCTCGGATGGAACGCGATGGATGAACTCTACTGCGCGTGCGAGGTTCTCAAAAATTCCGGGCTGGAGCCCATCAACACGGACGGAAAAAACGTCGAGGACGAGGACGAAGAATGCACGGCCGACATCTCCCCGCTCCGGCTGAGCAGGCTCCGCCGTATGAGGAAGGCCGAGGAGAAGCGCAGGGAGCTTTCCGCGACGTTCCCGGAAACGCTGGAAAGGCTCTCCGCCTATTTCGGGACGACTGAAATGCAGACGACCATCCTCTGCGCGTACATATCAAACTATTTCGAGGACGACTCAAACGGAAGCACGTTCGAGGAGATATCGCAGTTCTTCTCCTGCCAGACGATGAAGCTCCTCACCCACAAGGACGACATCGACGCGCTCATCGAAAAGAAGCTGCTCGTCGAGAACAAATCGATTGTACGGAGGCGGAGGCGGCGCGTTTTCCTCAGGGGCTCGAAGACGTTCACGGTCGCCGACAACGTCATCGACGCAATCCTCGCGAACGAGGAGATACAATTCGACCAGAGAAAAGACGACGAAGCCGAAAGCGAAATCGACTCGGTCGAATTCACGACGCAGGTCGCCGATATAACGGCGAGCAGAATCGACGAGGGGGAGTCGATAATGGTGATGCGCTCGAAGCTCAAGGCGCTCGAGGAGGACTATTCCGACAGCAGCTTCGTCCAGGACGCGCTGACGCTCCTGCCAGACTTCGACGACAGGATGATGCTCTACGTCGTCTGCGGCGACTCGATGGAATCCGACAAGGGGACGAGCCTCAACATCACGGTGCGCGACCTCTACGAGCCGAGCAGGAAATTCAAAATCGCGCGGAAATACCTCGACGAGGACACGCCGCTGTTCAAGAAGGGGCTCATCGAATTCTCGAAGAAGGGAAACATGAGCGACGCGACGATTGTCCCCACCGAAAAGGCGCTCAAGCTGCTCCTCGGGGAGGACGCGGTGCTGTTCGAGAAGAAGATGACGGGAATCGAGCTTGTCGAGCCGAAAAAAATCAAGGCGAAGAAGCTTTTCTACAGCGAGGAGAACGAGAAGGACATATCGCGACTCCGCCGCGCGCTTTCGAAGAAGACGTTCAAGATGATTCAGAAAAGGCTCGCCGAGCAGAACCTTCCGTCGGGCGTCGCCATCCTCCTTTACGGGGCGGCGGGAACGGGAAAGACGGAGAGCGTCAGGCAGATAGCGAAGGCAACGGGACGAGAGATTTACCACGTCGACATCTCGAACACGAAATCGTGCTGGTTCGGGGAAAGCGAGAAAATCGTGAAGAAAATCTTCAAGAACTACCGGTCGATGTGCGAGTCGCACAGGCACAACGGGAAGCCCGCACCGATACTCCTGTTCAACGAGGCGGACGCCGTCTTCTCGGAGCGGAAGAACCCGAAATCGTCAAACGTCGCGCAGACGGAGAACGCAATCCAGAACATCATCCTCGAGGAGCTCGAGACGCTAGACGGAATCCTCGTCGCGACGACGAACATGGCGGACAACCTCGACAGCGCGTTCGAGCGGCGGTTCCTCTTCAAGATAAAATTCGACAGGCCGGACGAGAACGCCAAGAAGAACATCTGGATGAGCAAGCTCGGCTGGCTCGACGAGGAGACGTGCCTCTCGTTCGCGCGGAAATTCGACCTTTCCGGCGGGGAAATCGACAACATATGCAGGAAAATCTCCATGGAGGAGGTGATAACGGGGGAGCGGCCGACAACGGCGCAGATAGAGGAATTCTGCAGGCGCGAAAAGCTCAGCCTGGCGGAAGGCGGGAACAGGATGGGCTTCTCGCTCTGAAAAAAACGCCGGAACCATGCGATTTTGGTTCCGGCGTTCCCGTCAGCGCAGCGCCTCGATGTTCGCCTGGCCGCCCTTCACGAACGGGAGGACCGTCTCGTAGCGGGAAATCCTGACGCGCACGAGGCATGGCCCATTCTCGGCGAACGCGCTCCGCGCCCATTCCCCGTCGCAGTCGGCATCGACGGCGCGGATTCCGAATCCCTCCGCGATTTTCACGAGGTCGGGGCGGTTGAGGAACGTGCTCGCGCTGTAGTTCCTGTCGAAAAGATACTCCTGCTGCTGCCTGACCATCCCGAGGCATCCGTTGTCGAGGACGATGACCGTGACGTCGAGGTTCAGCTCGCCGAGCGTCGCAAGCTCCTGTATGTTCATCATTATCGAGCCGTCGCCAGAGACGCAGACCACCCTTTTTCCCGGGGAAGCGAGGGACGCGCCAATCGCGGCGGGAAGCCCGAACCCCATCGTGCCGAGCGAGCCTGACGTGAGGAGCTGTCTCGGACGGCGGACGGGATAGAACTGGGCAGTCCACATCTGATGCTGTCCGACGTCCGTCGTCACGACAATATCATCCGCTCCGACCCCGAAAGCAGACGCGGCAGCCGGAATGTTCCGGATGAATTCCCGCGGGTTCCTGAACGAGCAGCCATCCTTGACGCCGCAGCCGCGCCTTCCGCAGCAGTCCGACTCGTCGCAGCTCATCGGGTGCGTAACCCCGTCGTCGCCCTTCATGCCGGCGCAGAGCGAGAGCCACGCGCGGCGCTCGTCGGAACGAAGGACGCCGGAAATCGCATCGTTAAGGCACGAGAAGGCGAAGGCGCAGTCCTCGACAAGCGAGCATCGCGACGGAAGAATCTTGTTCACCTCGGCGGCATCGATGTCTATGTGGAGAATCCGGGCGCCCGGGCAGAACTTCGACACAACGCCGGTCGCCCTGTCGTCGAAGCGGGCGCCCGCGGCGAGGACGACATCGGCATCGTGCATCGCCCTGTTCGCGGCGACGCTTCCGTGCATTCCGACCATGCCGAGGAAATTCTCCGACTCCACGGGAACGACGCCGATTCCCATAAGCGACGACACCACGGGCGCGTCATAGAGCGAGAGGAACGTCCGAATCTGCTCGGCGCTCCTCGGATTGTTCGCGCCGCCCCCGACATACAGGACGGGGCGCGACGCGGAGGAAAGGACGGACGCGAATTCCTCGATGACGGAAGAGACCTTGCTGTCGTCCGTCTTGAATTTTATGCCTTTGTGGTTTCGCGCGTACTCGTCGTAAATCCGCCTGAAGCAGGTGTCGAAATCATCGGGAACCTCGGCAAGCTCCGCCTGCACGTTCCGCGGGACGTCGACAAGGACAGGCCCGGGGCGGCCGCTTTCGGCGATGGCGAACGCGAGCGGGATTGCGTGGACAAGCTCCGAGGCGCTCTTCACCATCATAGAATGTTTCGTTATCGGGAATGAAAGCCCGAACGTGTCCGCCTCCTGGAACGCGTCCGTACCGATGAGGCTGAGGTTCACCTGCCCCGTTATCGCGACGACGGGAATCGAGTCGCACCGGGCATCGGCAATCGCCGTCAGCAGGTTCATCGCGCCGGGACCACTCGTCGCCATGCATACGGCGGCCTTTCCCGTGACGCGCGCCATCCCCTGCGCTATGAAACCGGCAGCCTGCTCCTGGCGCACGAGCACGTGGTTGATGCCGGAACGGGCAAGCTCATCGTAAAGAGGAAGAATCGAGCCGCCGGGAATTCCTGACACGGTGCCGATTCCGTTCTGCTTCAAAAGCCCGATTATTATCTCCGAGCCGGTAAGTCTTCTCAATTTTTCACCCCTGAAAACAAAGATTGGAACAGCCCGCAAGCGGGAACGCCAACCGAGCCGCAAGCGAGAGCCGTATTTTCAGATTCTACAAAATAACGTGACAAATTGGAACGGAATCAAAAAAAGGAAGCGCACAAAACGCGGGAGCGCCATCACTGGAAAAGGTCGATGTTGCGCCTGTTCCAGGTGAACGGGTTGTACTTCTCAAGCTCGGAAATCTCCTTCCAGCGGAAATTCACCTTGCTCGGCGGGAAAAGCGGCTTCGGAAGCGGGCGCCGGCGCGCGTTGTTCTCGTCCACGGCGGCGAGCAGCTCATCCCGCGTCCCCTCCCCCGGAACCTTCACGAGGTACGGCACCCCCAAAGCGCATATCGTCCTGTCGGAATCGAAAACCGCGCCCGACGGCATCGAGACGGTCTTCTCTATGTTGCGGATTTTCGTGCTCCGCCCCGTCGTGCATTGGTAGACGTCATTCCCGATTCTGAGGAATTTCCCTACGGAAAAAACGCTCTCCCCGTCGGAAAAGCTCGCGGCATCACCCGAGAATTCCATCCCGCTCTTCCAGTAGCGGAGCCTGTAGACATCCTCGCTCCCGTCAGCGCGTTTGTTGACGAAGAACGAGCGCACCTCCTTCTTGAACCGCGGCGGCGAAATCGTTATGCCGTCCGCATTCGAGGCGCACCGCCAGAATTCGCCGCGCTCCCCCTTCCCGTCCGTCCAGACGCCGCCGGAAGAGCCACCTTCAACGGGCGTGCTTACGAGAAAGTCGAGGTACAGCTTCCCGTCAATCACCGCGACGGGGACGACAGCCGATTCGCCGCGGAACGTTTTTCCGCTCCCGCCGGAAACCGACGGGTACGAGAGCGTAAGCTCGTAGACGCCTGCCGTTTTTGACGGATTCTCGAAAACGGTCCTGCATGAGACGGAAATATCCTCGGGAAGAGCAGATTCGGCGTCGTTCGTGTCCCTCGTCCGTATCTCGGAGAATCCGGCGCCCTCCGCGGCCCTGTCATCGTACCATCCGTAGAAAACCCTGAGCACGACGGCAAAATCGAACGAGCCGCCGTCACCATCCTCGAACATGACGAGCCTGTCGTCGCCCTGCCATATCCCGCCAAGGATGCCGCCCGAAAAAGCGAACGCATTCATAAATGCGAGCGCGAGCAGAAAAAACGTCCTTTTCATAGAAAGATTATCGGAATGCTCGGGGAGATTTTTCTATGAATTCTCAAAAACAAAAAACCGATAATGAAACCATGAAAAAATTACCATTTGTTTTGCTTTTGTTGCTCACGGCAGCATCCGCCACGTTCGCGGAGGAGCTGTTCAAGTCAAATGTCACCGCCTCATACTATGCTGATAAATTCCACGGCAAGAAAACGTCGAGCGGAGAGACCTTCAACATGTACGCATTCACGGCGGCGCACAAAACGCTTCCGTTCAACACAATCGTCAAAGTCACGAACCTGGAGAACGGCAAATCCGTCAACGTGCGCATAAACGACCGAGGGCCGTTCGCGGAGGGGCGCGAAATCGACGTCTCACGCGCCGCGGCCGAGAAGCTCAACATGCTCTCCACGGGAACCGCGCAGGTCTCCATCGAGATTGTCCAGCTCGGCGAGGCTGAGTCGACGGAGACGAGCGTCGCGCCTTCCGCACCTGCCGCGAGCAAGGCGCGCTTCGCCAACGCCCCGAACAAGAAGTGGGACATCCAGCTCGGCGCGTTCGCGAAGCGGGAGAACGCCGAGGCGCTCGGGCAGAAGCTCGTCGACGCGGGCTTCCAGAACGTCGTGTTCCAGAAGACGAGCCAGGTCACGCGCGTCGTCATAAAGGACATCGCGACGGCGAACGTCCAGGACGTCCTCACGGAGCTTGAGCGCAAGGGCTTCACGGACTACTTCGTGCGCGAGCGCAAGGCCGATTCGGTCGTCACGCCACCGTCGTCAAGCTCGGACACATCGGTCGACGCGAAATAAAAAGCATTCGGAAAAATGAGGGCCTGCTCTATTAGATGCAGGCCTTTCTTTTTTGCTTTGCCCGTGATAACACGGAGGAATCCTGTCATGCCGCAAAAAACTGCAACTTGCAGTAGATTGCGGACGGGGGAAGTTAGTCGAACAGCGACGGATTCAGCTTTTCCCACTCGTCCCAAGTGAGGTACCAGTCTGAGTCCGTGTCGTTTACAGGGCGGTAGTCGACGCCGAGCGACAAAAAGTGCTTGCGGGCGCAGAGGATTTTCCGCTTTTCGTTTGAGTGCCAGAGCTTGTCCAAATCTTCCGTTCCTTTTGTCTCGCGGACGGTCTTCTTTTTCTCGTGATTCGGCATTCGTAAAATCGCCCAGTCGGGGTTTGTAGTTCTGAATCATCTTGGGCATCCGGATTTTGTATTTCGGAGGGAACTTGAAATACAAAATCACATCGCCGTGGTTTTCTCCTGCCGTGTTCAAGCGTTCGACAAAGTGCCGCTCGACATTTGAATCGACCTGAACATAATCGTAGATGGTTCTGGATTCATCTGCCGGAACAAGTTCTTTTGACGGGAACTCTTTCTCTTCGGGGAAGAGCTCGTCTTTTTTGTCGTGGATGTCCATGTAGCCGCCGGTCGGGGTATATTCGATTTCTTCGACAATGTGGTTGGCAAGAACTTCTTTGAGCGTAGTGATGAATAGCCTTGAAAAACCTTCCGGGTTCTTGATGAATTCCATCTGGACTTTCTCATCGCATCTTTTGAAGATTTCGATGATTGTTTTTCGGGTCAAGTTTGTCGCGTCCGATGCGCGCTGGAAGAGATTGAACTTTGGAATGTCGATGTCTTCCAGTTCCTTTTCACTCGCCTTTTTGCCGCTGCCAGTCTGGGCTTCGAGCGTCCATTCGTCCCCAACAGTGAAAACATCATCGCCGTCGTCGAATTTGATTTTGGAATACTCAAGGTGTCTG
Source organism: Treponema saccharophilum DSM 2985 (assembly GCF_000255555.1). Taxonomy (GTDB): domain Bacteria; phylum Spirochaetota; class Spirochaetia; order Treponematales; family Treponemataceae; genus Treponema_D; species Treponema_D saccharophilum. The sequence goes on along the minus strand of NZ_AGRW01000054.1, from coordinate 151,897 downwards.
GTGTTCAAATCGACCTTGCTCACTTTTATCCTCTTCAACACAGAATCTTCAGAACTCAACGACATTCCTTCTGAAAGCTGAATCGGGGATTTTTCTTCGTTGCCCTCTGTGTCTTCTTTTGAGAACAGGCAGTCTACCTTTCCGCTCGGCTGGAAAGCCGTGATTTCGATTTTATACTTTGTGCGGATGAATTTTCCGTGCGTTGTTACGATTTGAACGATTTCCTGGAATTTCAGCTTGTTGATTTCTTCGACAGCCTTGGCAATCAGTTTTTCCGTGTCGATTTTGATTGTGTAGTCCGTTTCCTGGCTCAGTTCGTTCCAGAGATTGTTGAAGTCAGCGGATTTGAACTTGTCGTTGCGTTTTGCCGTCTTGTTGTCGCGGGCGTTTCCAATCTGTTTCTTGGTGATGCCGTCAGCTTCGCCGTATTCAGTCTGCAATTTTTCCGCATACCGCTCGTAGCTTTCGTTTGCGATTACGGTGAGGACGTTCAAATCGTGGTTGTGGATGCGCTCGCCCTTCTGGTTCACAGGAAGTCGCAAACCACGTCCGATTGTCTGTCTGCGGTTGTTCTCTGTTGTAATTTCGCGTAAAGCGCAAATCTGGAAGACATTCGGATTGTCCCAGCCTTCTCTTAATGCAGAGTGCGCAAAGATGAAGCAGACTTTTTCTTTTAACGAAAGAAGCTGTTCCTTTTTCTTCATGATGAGGTTGTAGGCAGCCTTTTTCGCCTCTTCCAGATTTTTCTTTTCCGCTTCCTTCAATTTTTCGTTTTCATCGATTTCGAGAAGCTCTTCCTTTTTTGTTTTGGAATTCTTGTATGAAGCAAAATAGGCGGCGCGCACTTCTTCGGCTTTCAAATCTTTCCAGTCAGGGTCGCGTCCTTTGATTTTGTCGAATTCTTCGTCAAAAAGATTCTTGATTATCGGGTCGTCTCCCTCGTAGCTTGCGACCCTGTCCACGAAGAAGAGCGAAAGGACTTTCACGTCGCCGTAGCCTTCTCTCTGCAGCTTTCTCTTCTGCTTTAGATGCGCTTCGAGGGTGTTCCTTATCATCTCGCGGAAGACTTCTTTTTTTGTGAGGGAAGCGCAAGAAGTTTCGTTCACCGCATACGGAAGGCCGTTTGAAAGGACAACGCATTCCTTATTCTTGTCGCCGTCTTTTGGAACACAGCGGATGTCTTCAATATAGATTTCTTTGTAGGCGGGATTCTTCGTCGCTTTTTGGAGCTGGTCGCCCACGGAGAATTCCTTTTGCTCAAGCTTCAATCCTCCGCCGCTCATCACCTGCACTTCGAGGACGCATTTGATTTTCTTTGAGACATTGCTCACGCTCACGACTTTGATGTAGTCCTCTTGGGCGACACCGGACTGCACTTCGTCGGTTCCGTAGATTTCGATTCGCTTTACGAGATTTTTCTGCAGGGAATCGAACGAGCTCAAACGGTAGAGTTCGTTCGGTGAATCCTTGCCGGGCGTTGCGGAATAGCGGATGGCGCACAGGGGCCGCAGCGTTCTCAAAGCGGCGCGGCTCGTGTCGCTTGAGTAGTTCTGGGATTCGTCCAGAATCAGGATTGGGCGCGTCATCTGGATGTAGTTCACTGGAAGCAAATCGCTTCCGGGCAGTTTGTCCGTTGACTTGTAGATGTTGTTGGACGCTTTGTTGAAAGAGTCGATTGTCATCAGCAGAATCGAATTGTCGGTTAGGGAAGCGAAATTCTTGCAGATTTCCGGGTGGTTTCCGTCGTATTCGATGATTTTGCTCGGTACGGTTCCCGCGCTGAACATGTTCTGGAAGTGCTTCCGTGTTGCGCTGAATGTGTTCAGCACTCCTTCGTAGATTGCCACGCTCGGAACGATGATGATGAATTTCGTGAATCCGTATTCTTCATGCAGCTTGTAGATTGTTTTGAGGTAGACGTAGGTCTTTCCGGTTCCGGTCTCCATGTTGATTGTGAACTCGTCGTATTCATGGAAGTCGAATCCTTTTATCATGTCGCCGCTGTTCTTTTCCGCCAGCTCGGAAAGCCGCGCTTTGTCAGCCGGAAAAAACTTGCTCCGCACATTGTTCACGTTCTCCAAGAGTTCGTACGGCTCAAAAACTGTGTCCGTCTCGCAGTTGGGAACGCAATCGACTTCCTCCCCGTTCGTGAGGGAATAATCGACGCTCTCCCTCCTTGAAAGCCCCTCGAAAACACCGCAGACCGCATCCACCGCGTCCCTCTGGTAGTCCTGGTTGGGGTCAAACTGAATCTTTACAGTTGAGAATTGAGAATTGATAGTTGATGATTTGTTTTCCATTTCGCTCATATTTCTTCTTCCATAATTTTCAATTTTCCATTTTCAATTATCAATTACTTTAAGTTTTGAACTTTTAACGATGGAAGTCAGAATCTTGATGATTTCCGTGTTCTCTTCGTAAAGGTCTTTCACTTGCGTTTCTTTTACGATTTCGCTTTCTGTCAAAAGCTCAATCCAATATGCAGTTTCGTCCGCTTCCTTGAGTGCAATGCTCATTTTGCTGATGAAATCCGCCTTGCTTTGGGCATTCTTGCTCTCACGAACATTCGCCCCAATGCTCGTCCCGCTTCGCAAGACTTGTTTTGAAAGCACGAACTCTTTCTTTTCGTCACAGAGATATTTATAAAACTTCACAATCCGCACCGCAAAAGCCTTCGACTTCTCCTGAATCACACCTTTTTTAGTTGAGAATTGAGAGCTGACAGTTGATGATTTGTTTTCCATTTTGTTCATATTCCTCCTACATAATTCTCCCTTCTCCCTTCCCAATTTTCAATTCTTCATCCTCAATTCTCAATTTTCCACTCTCCATTTTCCATTATCTAAATCGTCTCAATCCTTCCTTTGTCCGAAAGCTGTAGTTTGAGCTGGTCGTCGATTGCGCTGTCCAGGCAGATGAACTTTTCTCCGTCGTCCAGATGCAGGTTCTTCGCCGTTTCCCCGCTGATTTTTTCGTCGAGGCAGACGAACATCGTTTTCTCTTCGTCCTGGTCCACAATCTTGAGGACTTCGTTCTGTGTGTATTCTGTGCATTTTGTGATTGCGGAGTCGAGCACGAAGCCGTGGCGCAGGCAGAGTTCCGTGATTACCGACGACTTCCTTTCTCTCCAGCCTTCCGTGAGAGGCTCCTTCTCCGCCTGCGCGAACAAGTCTTCGAGCGCCGACCTGTCCGTTCCGCTCACGTTCTCGAATTCCGTGAAATTGGACTTCGCGAGACGGTAGACTTTGAAACCAACGTCGATAGTTGAGAGTTGAGAATTGTCAGTGGAAAGTTGAGAGTTGACAGTTGATGATTCTTTTTTTGAACCGTCATTCTGAACTTGATTCAGAATCTGTTGACCAGCACGTCGAATTCTTTCTTTTCCGATTTCGCAGATGTTATAGGGCTTTTTTAGTTTTTCTAGAAGGTTTATTGCATTTTGGGCAACTTTTTTTGATTTTTCAGATTTTGAGCCATCAACTTCAATTTTAACTGGCAATTGAACCAGTATGAATTGTCGATTCATGTTTTGCGCAATATTTGCTAGAAAGACAGAATGAGCGGTTGTTCCCGAGCCTGAAAAGAAATCAAGAACAATATCATTGTCTTTAAGACCTGCAAATCCAATCATTCGTTGAATTATCTCTTCATCTTTTGGATTTTCAAATATTTTGTCGTCCATTAAGGTTGCTAGTCTCTTTGAAGCAGCCCTACCATCTTTATAAAAAACACTATAAGGAACTGAATATTCTCTATCCTTCAAATATGATTTTAAAGTTGGAACTCCATTTTCATCTTCTCCAAATTGAACACGACCTTGCTTTATCCATTCTTTCATGTTTTCTTCACTTGTAAGCCAACCGCGAGAAGGAACCTTGACGGGCTTGTTTGTTATGGGATGTAAAATTTCGTACTTAGGTCCGCCACCACCGGGCCATGAGATATTGTCAGGGAAAAAAATTCCTTTTTCATCAACATGATTATAATGTGCATGGTCTTTCGCAGGATGCCCGTTTGGTAAATTTTTATACCAATCTTTCAACCCTTTTTCAATTTTTTTTATATCTGTTCCATATTCTTTTTTCAGTTTTTCATATTCTGCATAAATATCGTCAAGACCATTTTTCTTTTCTCGCCAAATTATGTTATTTTCTGCTATATATGAACTACTTTTAAAATAGCAAAGAATATACTCATGAGAAACTGAAATATGCTTTGAGTCGTTTTTCCGTCCTGCCGACCATATCAAAGAACTTACAAAATTCCCTTCCCCGAACACATCATCGCAAAGCAATTTCAGATTTGCCTGCTCGTTGTCGTCAATCGAGATGAAAATCACGCCGTCATCCGTCAAAAGCTCCCTTGCCAGCTGCAACCTTGGGTACATCATGTTGAGCCATCTTCGGTGGAACTTTCCGCTGCTCTTTGGGTTGGCAACGAGCATTCTTCCCTCGTCGTCCATCTGTCCTGTAAAGCGAAGGTAGTCTTCCACAGGTTCCAGATAGTTATCGGGGTAGATGAAGTCGTTTCCTGTGTTGTAGGGCGGATCGATGTAAATCATCTTCACGCGGTTCTGGTAGCTCTTTTTGAGAGTCCGCAAGACTTCAAGGTTGTCGCCTTCGATGTAGATGTTGTGGGTGGTGTCCTCGTTTACGCCGTCGCCTTCCACAGGTTCAAGTGTTCCGGTCGCTTCTTTTCTGGCAAGCCTCTTCGCCTCGTTCTTTCCCGGCCAGTAGAGACCGTAGTAGCCGTCCTCTTCCGTTTCAAGTCCGCAGGCTTCTTTCAATGCCTCCACATTCAAGTTACCGTCACTGAAAAGTTCCGGGTAAAGCTGCTTCAACTTTTCAAACCGTTCGTCCTGGCAGTCTGCCCTGAGGTTCAATTTTTCTATCGCCATTTTCTTCTTCTCCTTACTGTTCCTGTAAATTGCCGTCGATGAAGTCTTCGTTTTCGTCTTTGAGCGGAAGCATGTACTCGAACATCTCTCCGCGTTTTTTGATTCCGTTAGCTTTTCTCACATATTCCGAGTAGCTGTCGCAGCTGAACCGGGCGTCGCAGTTGCGGCAGACGTGGACAGCAAAGGGATATTTAAAGCCCTTCTTCTTTTCTTCCAGCGTTTTTAGTGGTGGAGGGCTGAACTGGTGCGTCTCAATCTTTTCAACGACTTCGCCAAAACCCTGAATCATCCGGGCGACTTCCTCTTCCTCGTATCCGATTGGAATGAGTGGCTCCCATTTTTCCAGTTCCTTTTCCACCACAGGACTTTGCGAAAGACCGTTCTCTTCCATGTCTTTGATTGCGTTGGTCAAATCCTTTGGAAGCGGAGTCGCGATGATTGCGGTGTCGTCCACCCGGTTACCCATCAGGTTCTTCCAGATGTAGGCGTAGACATAGAGCTGCTCGCGGTATGGCTCAGTATCCGCCTTGATTCTCTCCGGGTCGTGCGTCTTCAGGTCGTAGAGAATCGTCCTGTCACTCTCTTCCACGATGTCCACAACGCCTTCAATACTGAAAGGAAGCGACAGGTTCGGAGTCTTCTGCTCCGGCAGCGTGAGCTTCACTTCGCTGTCGGTGATGCGTTCCATGAGGGCGCGGTTCTTCTTCCAGTAATAGAGCACTTGATTGAGAGCCTGCCGCCTCAATTTTCCGTCGATGGCGTGGCCGCCGTTCTCTTTTAGGTAATTGTAGTTCTCGTAGAATGCCCTCGTGATTTCCGCCGAGACTTCTTTCGGGTCGGCGTTCAGCATGTCGAAAACGTCTTCTTTTGTAACAGTCATCTTTTACATCCCCCTCGCCACGTTGAACATCTGCTGCAAATCGTCAATCGATTCATGGACGAGAGAGCCGAAGAACATCGTCTGGCTTCTGGACGGAACAAAACCGAATCTGTGGAAGACCATGTAGTTTCTGGGACAGTTCAGATACGGAAGATAATCCGCCGTGTAGCTGTAGATTTTCGGCATGGCATCGTCAGTTGGCTTTGCTTCTGGAATTGATTCAACTTCAAGGTCTTCCGGTTTTGAAAGCTTTGAGTTTTCGAACAATTGAACGAAACTCGTGTGGTTGTCTGCCCTTGCAGAGCCGTCTTTTTTTGTTTCCTGACAGATGACCATCAGGTTTTTCGCTCGGCTCAAGGCAACGTAGAACATTCGAAGGTTGTCGTAGTTGCTTATCATGTCCAACGGCTCTGCGTTCTCGCTTTTTCGGAGCTTTCGAACCAGTTTGTCCATTATGCGGGCGTCTCCGTCTTTCTTGTTCACGCTGCCCAAAACGACCATCGGGAATTCCAATCCCTTTGACTGGTGAATCGTGATGAACGGCACGCGGCCTTTTGGAAACGGGTCTTCTTCGTCTTCGTATTCCGTTTCGCCGCGGTTGAAGAGGGCGTAGAGGTAGCTGTCGAAGAAAATGTGGTTGAAAGACTCGCGCACAAAACTTCCTCCGCTCAAAATGGAAAGGTTGTTTTCCATGAACGTGGAAAGATACTGCGTTATCAATGCCAAGTTGTACATCGGGCCTTCGTCTTCTCCCGACTCCGCCTTCTTGAACATCTCTTTAAAATGGTCAAAGCATGTGAAGCGGTAGAACAAGTCGAGCACAGTCCAGTCCAGAGAACTGCATCGGGCAAGGACGTAGTTGACTGTGAGGGGCGTTCCTTCCTTCTTCTTCTGGATGATAAATTGATTCAGCCTTTTTCCGGTGAGGAGCCGTGCGACGGCCGTAGGAAGCCCCCTCGTCTTTGCCAGCTTCGCCGTTATTGCAGGTGTCGCCTCTGTTGTGCCGTCAAACGTTCCCCCGGAAGTTGCCTCTCCAGAGCCGACTCCGTAGAAGAATTGATTTTCGCTTGAGAGAGCGTCCAAAAGCATCTTGTACACTGCAAGGGAATTCTCTTTTTGTTTTTTGAGGTCATCGATGAATTTTTCAAGCAGCGGGTCGCCGTCAATCATCTTCTCCGCAAAATTTTCGCAGTTTGAAAGCCACACATGGAATTTTTCTTTGCGGTTCTTGTTCTTCTTGTCCTCATCGATTTCGTCAATCTTTGGCTCGAAGACCTTTATCATCAAGCCGAAAACTGCAAGACACTCTTCTGTATAAAGAAAGTTGTATGCGCGTGGAGCGTAATGCGGGATTCCGAGTGATTTCAACGCTTCGGCGAATTCTCGGACGCTCGTGTTTGCTTCTCCGTTCGACCTCAGGCTTGGAAAGAGAATCGCGCACTGGTTGTAGTCCGTAATCTTTCCCTTTGTCTTCATCTCTTTGATGAGATCCGCGACTTCTTCCGCCAGAGTCTTCTTGTTTCCACAAATGTGCACTACGGATGTTCCCGCGTCTTTGCTGTGGGCGACAATGTTCTTGTCCAAGCGGTAGCTCGTCTTCTTCTTTCCCGGCTTCCAGTCTCCGCCTTCGATGTAGTGGGTGTAAGTATCGACGATTTCTTTTCTGGAGCGGTAGTTGATGTTCAAGTCGATTCTCTTCGGTTCAACGCCCAGATAGTTTTTTGTCTTTTCTTCAAAGAAGACGAGATTCTCGACCGTCGCGCCGCGGAAGCGGTAAAGTGCCTGGTCGTCATCGCCCACGACGCAGATGTTGTGCGTCTTTTCCGCCAGTTTGAAGTAAATCATCTCCTGAATCGTGTTCGTGTCCTGATACTCGTCCACAACCACATACTTGATGTACTGTTCGATTGTCGTCGATTCGCAGAGATAGTCATAGGCCGCCTGCTGTAGAGTTGAAAAATCCACCCGAGCAGAGCCGTTCTCGCCCAGCATCTCCCTGTACTCCAGATACATTCTGAACATCGCCTGCTCAAGTTCGTCATCTGAATTCAGTTCTTCCGCCGCAAAATTTTCTTCTGTCAGTCTTCCGAAAAACGAAATCAGGTTTGCCGCACAGTCGGAGCGGGACCAGGTAACGCCATACGCAGTTGAAGAAAAATATCCGTTGATTCTGTGATACAAATCAGTTCCGCTTTCGCCCAACTGTCCCGCGGCCAAGATTCTTTCAAAATTGCTATGATTGTAGACAAAGAGGAACTGGTTCAAATCATCCATCAAAGCTAGAGCGCGCTGCCGTGTCCTTTTGGAATTCAAGTGCCTGTCGACAAGAAGTTTCTGGCAAAGAGAATGAAGCGTTCCGATGTACATCCTGCCCAAATCGTAAGGCTTTCCCGTATGTGTCGAAGCCAGCGACAAAAGACTCTGCAATCCCTGCTTCAATTGAAGGGCTGCCTTTTCCGTAAACGTCGCCAAAAAGATTTCTTCCGGCTTGATGTTGTGGAAGACTATCAGGTTCACAGTCCGCCACAGTATGACGCGTGTTTTGCCGGAACCCGGACCCGCCGTCAAAAACAGAGGACCTTCCAGCGTCATTATCGCGTCTTTTTGGCTTTCATTGGGTGTGAAGCCGTATTCTGTGAACAATGTTTCAATCGTAAAGTGCTCAGACACGTTTTGTCTCCAAAATGTGATAAAAATTACTAACTTTTTAATGCAAAAGATAACAGATTTTAATCATATCATAAAATTGGTAACTGTGAGTAATCAGATTGAAATTTTTCTCAATTAAAATAAGCGTATGAAAACATACGCGTCTGATTTTATATCTAACTTAATCTATTACCGTGAATTACGCGGCTATACGCAATCGGTTCTTGCAGGATTATGCGATAGAACAAAGGGAAATATCGGCGTCATCGAATCTGGAAAATCGGCTCCGTCGTTCGAGATGATTCTGAAAATCGCCGATGCTCTTGAAATCCACCCCGCCGACCTGTTCCTCCGCAACGCAAGTGCAACTCGTGACGATGTGCGAAAATTCTTCGACGAAGAACTTTCCGTAAAGATGAAGGAAATGGTTGAAAAGAAATTTCCTGTGGCGGAATGCGAGGAGTAAAAAGAGTATTTGCCGTGGGAAATCGGCCAGTTTACCCCATAGAGCTCGCCGCCGTTTTCTTTAAGCGCAAGGAGCTTGTTTTTTTCGATAATCTGATTTTTAGCGTCGGAAAATTCATTCGGGATTTTTCTTTGATTATTGGAAAGCCTATGTCCGGATTTCCGGTTCAATGTGACAAATCAAAGATTAGCAAAGTCTCGTAGCGGATGCCGTAAGTCTTCTTTGCGACCTTATTTTATTTACGGGCAATTTTTCCGCCTGAGAAAGCGCTTTGAAGCCTGAAAAAAGACGGGCATCGGTCTTTTCTGCCCTATAGCGCACGCATCCCCAAAAACAGCCACCACGAAAAAAAACGCGCCCAAAAAATCCCAAGCGGATTGACCGGGCGCGCATCAGTCAGTTCAAGTAAAATCTATTTATGATAGTGAGTGCCGCATTGCACAATTTTCGCATCAATCGGCCTCAATCAACTCATGTTCGGTAAGCCGCCCTTCCCTTGCCTGCCTTATCGAATCCCTGAGCCAAGCCTGATTTTCCTCGCTCCAAAACGGGTCAGAACGGGAGTCGTCAAGCGCGACATCGAACGGAATCCGCCTTTCCCTTATCACTTTCTTCGCAAAAATCTTGAACGCGCTTGTGATTGAGATTCCAAGCTGCTCGCATATTTCCTCAAGAGAACGCTTCTCTTCGCTGTCCATTCTGAAATTTATCATCGCCTGTGCCATATCATGTCCTTTTGCCTGCAAATATACGATTTTTGCCAGTGCCTGTAAAGCAAACATCTTATCACGCATATAAAAAACAGGCACGCGGCAAAAAAAACGCGCCCGAAAAAATCCCAAGCGGATTGACCGGGCGCGGCATTTTTCAACAAACTGCGAATTTCAGAACGAGAACTTGTCGATTTCCTTCGTGATGTTCTTGACGGAATCCTTGTTCCGCTCGGCCTTGTCCTTGACGATTTCCACAGTCTCGGAGAAGTTCCGTATCACGGCCTCGGATTCGTTCATCGATTCGGAGATTTTCCTTGAGAAATCGAAGACCTTATTCACGTTCTCCATCATGAGCTTTGAATATTCGGCCTGCTTCTGGACGAGCGTCGTCACGCTGTCAATCTGGCGGCTGATTTCGTCGGTGGCGTTCTTCGTCTGCTTGACGCTTTCAGACTGCATGTCCATCGACTCGGAGATTGTGGAGACGACATTCTTCTGCTGGTCGATTTCCTCCTCGATTTTTCCGAATATCTCCATCGTTGAAGCCATCGATTTTGAAGAGCTGTCCACGGCGTTCACGATTTCCGTTATCAAGTCCTTGATGTCCTTCGCGGATTTCGACGACGACTCGGCGAGCTTCCTGATTTCCTCGGCGACGACCGCGAATCCAGAACCGGCTTCTCCCGCATGGGCCGCCTCTATCGAAGCGTTCATGGCGAGGAGGTTCGTCTGGCTCGCAACTGTCTGGATTACCCTTATGACATCGCCCATCATCCTTGACTTCTCGCTCACGGTGTTGACGATGCTCATCGTCTTGTTCACTTCCTCGTTTCCCTGCTTTGAAATCTCGGAAAGCCTCAGGGAGCTGGACTCGGCCTTGTCTATCATCTCGTCGATTGAACGGAGGTTCTCGCTCGTCTTGTTCATGAGGCTGACGTTCACCTTCGCGGCATCGAATTCCTTCTTCACCGCCACGTCGATTTTGTCCGCGTCCGAAGAAAGATAGACGATTCCGTCCTTGAGCTGGGCCAGAATCTGCCCTTCCTCGTCGATTTCAGAATTGAGGTTCTTTATCGTGCTGAAAACCTGAGTGACGCCGGCCGCGGACGAATCGGCAACGTTCTTCAACTCGTTCGCGCCCACGTCCACGTTCGAGGCCTCGGACGTGAGGTTCTTCAAATGCACCTGCAGCAAGTCCATCAAGGCGTTTATCTCGCTCTCGACAACACCGAAGTCGTCGAAGGCACCTATCGAAAGCCGCTTCTGGATGTTTCCGGTCTCGGTGAGGGTCTTCACCTGGTCCACGGTTATCTCGAACCTCGCGCGGAGCTGCTTCAATATGAGAATGAGAAGCGGAAGCGTCATTCCAAGCGAAATCGTTATGGAAATCGCGGCGTTCGAGAAGAACTGTTCTGTAGAAAGTCCGTTGCGGACGGCTCCATAGCCTGAGCAGAATATGTGCCAGCCGGTCGCGAAAATGCAGGTCGCCACCGTCCTGAAAAGAGAGCTTGTGAAGGCGGAAGTCTTTATTCCGTCGGTGCTCGTGATTCCGAGTTTTGAAAGCTCGCTCCTGGCGCACGCGTTGAAGCAGTCCACCGCGTATTCCCTCGCCATGAACGCGTAGACCGAAGTGAGCACGAGCATGATGACCATCTCTGTCGTCGTGTAGTGGAGGATTCCGAGGCTGACCTTTATCAAGACCGAAAGTCCGTTCCCCGTGAAGAAGCCGAGCAGGAGCGAAACCGTGGAGATTCTGTTCACCACACGCATTATGGCGGCCGCCCTCGTTTTCTCTTCGAGAGTCAGCGGACGCTCCTCAACGTCCTTGAGCATTTTCATGAGGTGCTTCATCTTGCTGTAGACAAGAGCTACGATAATTATGGAGAGTCCCGCGGCAGGAATCAAAGTCGTGCCGATTCCTGAAATCCATTCCTGAAAAGAGCTTCCTTTTATCTGCATGATTTGCAGGTACGAAAGAAGCGGAATGCCGATTACTGTCGAAATGCAAAAGAATATTGAATAAAGCGAAAAAATGTTCATAGATTAATCATCTCATTTATTCACATTTTTTTACATAGAATGTAAATAATTTTTTCCGTCACGCTGAGCAAAAAGTGTCATGCTGAACTGTATTTCGGGTCAATCGCTATATCGGATTTGTAAAGTTTTTTGGTTCGACATTTTATTACCTCTTTATTCTATCACATTCTTCCAGAAAGAATTTTGCATATATCAGCCATATTCTTTGCTGCAGACATTGTATTTATTAGAGAAATCCAATTCTGCTTTTGCACAGGCGATAAAGTCATATCTTCTAAAATAGCTTGCTTCACAAGTTCAGCAGATGCTGTTTCTAAGCATTTGTTTGATATATATTTGTATAAGTCGGTCATAAGACTTCACTCCCTATTTATTCAGAATCTCTTCTGGAGATGCCACAGAATTGTTTTTTATGATATTCCTAATTTTTTCAACTTTTATATACTGATTAAGTATAAAATTATTAATAGATTTTTCGTTTGGCATATTCGCAATCAAATCTCTAAGAAATACTGTAGTAACAAATTGTAATTTTGAAATATAAAAATTAAGTAATGTTGTATCGTACGAAGCCTTATGAACTATCTGATTTCTTTGACGATATATCATAAGTAATTCATTTTTTATTGTAGGCTCAATCGCATTTATTGCATTTGTGAAAGTTTTATTGCTTTTGTAAAACTCAATAGTTTTATTTAGTTCTTCATTAAAGATACAATTGTCAGTACATTTTCCAAATTTATTCAAAAGATTGATGAAATCAAACAATGAAAACCCATTTTTTGAAGATGTTACAATATTTATTTCTTTTGAATCTTCTGCTGATAACAAAATTCGGGAAACTCTTCTCGAATTAACAACATTTACTGATGTAAAATAATGCTGAAAACTATCGTATATACTCCAGCCACATGAATAAAAATAGCGAAAAATAAGATAATGTTTCAAACAATCAGAAATTTTTGAGAATTTTGTTTTGTCTTCATTTTCCTTAGAAATTTTTATAGAGACTCCAGAAAAAACATTTTCTAAACTAATCCAAAGGTTTAATAGTTTTTCTTCCTGATTATCAGACTCAATTCCTTTTCTATAAAAGTGCAATGCATCTTTTATTGCCTTATTGTCTGAGCCTGAAATATTATCAAATAAGTTTTTATAGATAACCGAAACGTCTTTTTGGCTATTATTTCGTATTCTATCTATACTTAAATCATAAAGAGATTTTGTATCATTTGACCCAGAATGAGAAACAATGTTCATTGATTCATCACAAATAAAATATTCATCGGAAAAAATTTTATAATCAGCCTCTGTTCTGTATAAAAGTTTTAAGTAATCACAAATTTCGGAAACCTGTTTTTTTGCAATATTAACTCCAAATAAGGTATCCTTACAAAATACTTTCACAAGTACATTTGAACCTATTTCATAATTTGCATTATGAAAGCATTCTTCATTTGAAGTAAAACCTTTGAGTTTTTTAGATACAAGCGGATTATAAAATGTTACATCATCGAAGGTTTCTTCTTGCGAAAGGTGTAACCCACTAACATAAAAAACAACATATTGATATTTTTCTTTTTGTGTTAATATTTCAAAAAGCCGAGAAAGTCTATCATCAAAAGTTAGGTTTTCCATCTCATCTTTTAGAATTTTATTATGTTCCTCTGGATTTTTTATAACAGATTTGTATGGATATGATGTAACTAAATGCTTACCATTCGGATAATCAATTTCAGAATAGGACGAGAAAATCTTATCACACAAATTTGAAATTGTTTTTATTTCAAATTGCCTATATATAAATTCAAAAATAATAACTGCTGCGCTTTTTTTTATTTTTTCTTTATCTTTCTTATCAAAAATAACCTGTTTTGTTTTTCCTTCCAAATAAGATACGAATTCATCTTGCATAAATTTTTCTTTGATTTCATATGCGATTTTTAATAGAACATCTTTATTTGGATTTTTGAGTTCATTTACAAGCATATTCCATAAAGCCTGCAACTCCGCCGTGAATAAAAAATAAAAAGATTTATGTGTATTTGCAGATTCTTTAAAATAGTTCAAATGTTTAGAATTATCTTTCTCATTTATACTAAACTCTATAATTATTTCATTTATAAGAAAATGAGGAGAAGTTAATGTATCATAAATAGTTGGATTTGATAATTTTGAACAAAAATACTCCCAGCAATCTGTAAAGTAAATTAATTCCTCTGAAGGATTTTCAGAAATAAAAAAAGACCAATCTATCATTTCTCTTACCTCGCTAGCATAGTCTTTATCTGGCACAATTTTTGGTGGCGAATAAAAAAAGCATCATTAGCTTCTCTCAAAGTTGTATTATATCACGAATTTTAAGTATTTTTTATGGAGACTATTATGACATACGGCTATATCAGGGTTTCAAGCGACAAGCAAACGGTCGAAAATCAGCGGTTTGAAATCAACAAATTCTGCAAAAACGAGAACATTAATATTGATGACTGGATTGAAGAGACCATTAGTGGAACTAAAAATTATGATAAGCGAAAACTCGGAGAGCTTTTGAATAAAGTACAAAAGGATGACTTAATTATCTGTGCAGAACTTTCACGGCTTGGAAGGAATCTATTTATGATTATGGAAATTCTGCATATCTGTATGAATAAAGAATGTAAAGTCTGGACTATAAAAGACAATTACAGGCTCGGAGATGATATACAGAGCAAGGTTTTAGCGTTTGCATTCGGACTTAGTGCAGAAATTGAGCGAAATCTGATTAGCCAGCGAACAAAGGAAGCGTTGGCTTTGCGAAAGGCTCAAGGAATCCACATAGGGCGAATAAAAGGAAGTCACAACAAAAACAAGAAACTCACTTGCTATGAGGATATTATCCAAGAATTTTTGATTCTGGGAATTCCCAAAACTGAAATTGCACGAAAATTAAATATTGATAGAACGACATTGTGGCGTTTCTTAAAGATGGTGAAATAAACCGACCGAATGGCTGCAACGGGTTTGACATTGTGATTGGGAACCCGCCGTATATCAGACGAACTTCAATCAATGAAAACGATAAAAAGTATTATGACAGACAATATAAAAGTGCTACTAAGCAATATGATATGTACCTTTTGTTTATTGAGCAAGGAATGAATATTCTTAATAAAAAAGGGCATCTATGCTTTATAAATCCGATTCGTTTTTTTAATGCCGATTATGGTTTTGGTTGTAGAAAATTACTTGCAGAGAACTATACTTTAAAATATGTTTTGGATATTTCTCAACTTCCAGTTTTTCAAAATGCAATGACATATCCTTGTATTCTCCTTGTACAGAAAATAAAAGGAAGTGAAATTGTTTATCAGAAACTGCAAAATCTTTCTGAAATTGAAGATGTCCAATGTGTTAAAAAGATTTTTACAAACTATGCTGATATTTTGTCAGACCCAGATTTTAAATTCATAGTTGATGTAACGCAGGAACTTCGGTCTTTGATAAAGAAGATTAATTCTCATAGTGAGAACATCTCATCTTTGTTTGATATTGCCAGAGGGTTGCCGAATACAAAGGTAGATTTTGCTGGGAACAAATACAGAGCAGTAAAATCAACAAATGTCAGAAAATATTTTATTGAAGGTGAGCTGAAAACTATTAATACAGATTTTGCTGATATATTCAGTCAAGAAATGATTATTATGCCTCGCACTGTAGAATATCTGCAATCTATGATAAAGGAAAAAGATATTGTCTGCCTTGATAGAATTTATTATCTAATTCCAACTCAGAAAGTTAATTTGAAATTCGTATTGGGAATTTTGAATTCACGACTAACGAATTTTTGGTTTGAGTTTTATTACAAAACAACAAAAGTTCAAGGAAACTATTTTGATTTGAATGGAAATCAAATAGGTTCTATTCCTCTTCCGAACACAAGTGCAGAACAGCAAAAGCCAATCATCGACTTGGTGGACAAGATACTCGCTGCAAAGAAAGCGGACAGCACGGCGGACACAGCTGAGATGGAGCGGGAGATAGACGAGAAAGTCTATGCGCTCTATGGGCTAACGGCAGAAGAGATTGCGGTTGTGAAGGGGAAGACAGATTGTGCCCTTTAAAGCAGGCTGTGCCTATAGTATAATGAACACGGGAGGTTCGGCATGAGTGATATAGCATTTATGACAACAAGAAAAACATATTCATCATTTGAAAATATGGCGAGTATGTATGCTTCTCTTAATGCAGAAAAACAGAAAGAAGCGTATGATTTTATTTCTTTTTTGGTATCGCAAATGCCAACGAAGAAAAAAGCTTCGTCCCCGAAAGATTCCTATTCAAAAGGCTTTTTTGATTTATTTGGCAGTTGCACAGATGATTCGTTTGAAGAGCCTAAAGATTGCGTTGCAGAATTGAGAGAGGACGAACTGTTTTGAAATATTTTTTGGATACGAACGTTATAATCGACGCAATAAAAAATAAAAGTCCTTGCTTGAAACATCATTTTGAGGAAACTTATACAACCGATATTTTTGTTTCTTCAGTAGTTGTGGCAGAACTTGAGTTCGGGGCGGCACACAGCAATTATTATTCAAGAAACAAGGCTCTTTATGAACAGTTTATAAAGGATTTTACGATAGTTCCGTTTGAAAAGCGTTATTGTGAATCGTACGGAGAACTTAGACAGTATCTGACAAAATCTGGGCAAGTCATAGGTTGGAATGATATGCTCATTGCTGCAACAGCAATCGCAAATAGTGGAATTTTGGTTACGCACAATACGGCAGAATTTGAACGAATCCCTAATATTCAGCTAGAAGATTGGACAAAATGAATGGATGTGGGATTTATAGAGAAAAATGCAAGAAATATGAAGTAAAGGGGAATAGAATATCTTATGGAACAAAATTGCATGACTGTAAAATTTCCCAATGGGGAAGATGTTTTCTTTGATTATGGAAAACCTGTCGTCTTGCTTGGCGCAAATGGTGCAGGTAAAACCCGCTTTAGCGTAAGAATAGAAGAAATGAATGATTCTATGTTCAATAATTCGCAAATTGAGAGCGAAAAACTATTAGTACATAGAATCTCTGCTCAAAAATCATTGACCATTTCTAATAGTATTTCAATATTAGACAATGAAAGCGCAGAAAGAAATCTGTTTTATGGTAACTCAGATTCATATGTCCCTAAAAATGGTTTTAGATTTCAAGGGCATCCTGCAACTTATTTGCTAGATGATTATTCTAAGGCACTCTCACTTCTTTTTTCGAAAAAAAACTTGCAATTAGAAATTGCTCATGAGGAGGATCGGAAAGCTGTCGATGCACACAGAACAAGACCTGAACTTATTACTACTGTTGTAGAAAGGGCAACTAGTATTTGGAACGAAATCCTTCCACACAGAAAAATTGATTTATCAGGTAATGGAGTTCATGTAATTTATAATGAAAAAAAATATCACGGAAAAGAAATGAGTGACGGTGAGCGTGTAATGCTTTATATGATTTGTCAGGCTCTTGTTGTTCGTGAAAATAGTTTACTAATCATAGATGAACCAGAATTACATATTCATAAGGCTATTGTTAATAAACTCTGGACTCGATTGGAACAAGAAAGACCCGATTGTGTTTTTATGTATATCACTCATGATTTGCATTTTGCTTTAACTAGAAATGCAGATAAAGTACTATGGATAAAAGCTTTTGATGGAGAAAAATGGGATTATGAATTTATAAAAGCAAGCGACTATTCTGATATTCCTACTGAATTACTATATGAAATTATTGGAAGTCGTCAAAAAATTTTATTTGTTGAAGGTACAAAAGATAGTTATGATTCTGCATTATATCGTGAACTTTACAACGATTATTATGTTATTCCGTGTGGAAGTTGTCAAAATGTAATACGATTTGTAAAGTCGAAGAATGGATATGCAAATTTAAATTCAATCGATGTAAAAGGTGTAATCGACAGGGATTATCGACCTGAAAGAGAAATATCTGCATTAGAGCAAGATGGTATATATTGTCTAAATGTTGCTGAGGTGGAGAATCTTTTTGTTGTTCCAGAATTGCTCGATGTTATGGAATCGGTTTTGCTTGCTGAGGATGGAAGTGCGCGAAGTGCTAAAGAAAAAATAATTTCGCTATATAATTCTAACAAAGAAAATCAGATAGCCGCTTCTGTGAATCAAGAAATAAAACATCAACTATCTCTTTTTGATATAGGAACTAAAAAATATACTGCAAATGAAATTAAGCAGTATATAGATGAAAAATATTCGTTAGAAAAATTAGAAGCTGTTGTTAGTGAAAAAAGAGATTTGTTTGATAATGCTAGTACACTTGAAGAAATTTTACGAGTGTTTAATTTCAAAACTATTGCAAATAAAATTGTTGGAGAGTTCTTTGGCTTGAAAATAAAAGAAGATTATCCGAAACGTGTATTGCGTGCGCTTAGAAAAGATAAAGAGGCAGAGATACGTAAAGCAATAAAACCTTATATTCCTAATCTTACTATTTAAATTTCATTATAGATTGTAAAATTATGAATGAAAATTTCAAATATCGCCTCCACATTATCCAAAATCTGAAACTGACAGATTGGTTCTAACAGTCGCGGCGAAGAAGGCGGACAGCTCGGCGAACACGAGCGAGATGGAACACAAAATAGATGAACTTGTCTACAAGCTATATGGGCTAACACCTGAAGAAATTGCCATCGTTGAGGGAAGGTAAGTTATGGGCGCATTTTTTGACTCAAATTCATTTTCCGGAAGCCGAAAATGTAAGAGTGGAGTCTTTTTGTCTAAAAAACATAGGTGCGTTTCCCTATAGCTATGAGCAGTTTTCTCAATTTTATAACCAGACTAAAGACATGTTTTTTGAACATATATCTGTTCAGTTGTGCGAATGGTTTGGTGCTAATATGAGTGCTGTTCTTGGTGCTATTTTAGATAAACTTTCTACAAACTCCATTACAATAACGTCTGACAATTCTAAAATTATCGAAATTTTGCGGAAAAATACTTTTTTAGCAAATTATGGCTACCCAGTTTTTCCCGATACAAATCATACGACTATCAAATACTTGAAACTGAAAGCTTCGGATTCCCGCTATTTTGGTGATTATGTGATGAATGAATTACTTTCAAAGCAAGATTTCCCCAATATGAGCGAAGGACTTAAACAAAAGATATTTGAGTCAATATATGAAATTTTTGTAAATGCGCAAATGCACAGTCGGACGGAATTTATTTATACCTGCGGTCAATTTTTTCCTAACAAAAATGAAATAGAGTTTACCATTGTGGATTCAGGTATTGGATTTAAGAAAAAAATTGTTGAACAGTTCGGGCTTCCTGTAAATTCAATACAGGCAATCCGCTGGGCACTTGTAAACGGAAATACAACCAAGCAAGATGCGCCAGGCGGCATAGGTCTTGCTATATTGACAGATTTCATAAAAATGAACAAAGGAAAATTCCAGATTGTCAGTGACGATGGTTTCTATGAAGTTGGAGAAACGGTGTCTTCTAAAATTTTACAATATTCTTTTCCAGGAACGGTTGTGAATATGAAATTTCGAACAGATGACACAAACTCATACAGGCTTGATTCAGAGAATGATGATTTTGATATATTTTAAGGTGGTACAAATATGAAAGAAACTATAAAGAAAAGCGTTTATCAAATTGTAGGAAATTCTCTCTGCGTTGAGGCTGACGATGGACTGAAAGTGAGTGCGATTGTTTCCGAATTCATAAAGAACAAGCAGCCCATCGACCTTTCATTTCTCAATGTGCAGATGCTTACATCCGCATTCCTAAATACTGCGATAGGTATTCTTTACAGAGATTTTTCTGAAAATGATATAAAAGAGTATCTTTCTGTATCCGACATAGATGCTACGGATGCGGTGTTGTTAAAAAGAGTCGTTTCTACAGCAAAGATTTTTTATTCAGACCCAGACAGAATCAGAAATTCTTTGAAAGAAGTTTTGGAGGAGTCCAAATGAAAATGAGATACACAGCTTCAAGTATCCCAAGCCTGAAAAACAGAACCGTTTTCTTTGATGCAAACTCTCTCATATATATTTTCTGGCCGACAAGTCCTGATTCACAGGCTGTCACCGATTACGGCTCTATGCTGTCAACGCTGATAAAAAACAATGTAAATCTAGTGGTAAATGAAACGGTAATTTCTGAAATAATCAACAGAGTTATGAGACTTGAGTTTAATAAGTCTAATCTGCCAAGAGACCAGTTTAAGAAATATCGGAATTCTCCAGATGGTCAGTCTGTACAGGAAGATATTTATAAAATCATACAGAACCGTATTTTAAGCAGATTTCAAATTACTAATGAGTTATTCTCAAAAGAAGAATTGAATTCTGCTCTTACAGTATCAACCTTAGACTTCAACGACAAGTTGATTGAATTACTCTGCAAGAAAAAAGGTATGATCCTGTTAACGCATGATTTCGATTTTTCTTCGTCAGATGTTGATATTTTGAGCGCAAACAGCAAATTTCTGAACAGATAAAAAAAAGACCCGCCAATTTGAAGATGGTAGAAACATTAACCTTGGCGGGTTCTGTTGTCTGTACAGCATGAGGAAATCCGATTGCTGTCAATCCTTACTTTCCCTCCACAATCTTTATCTCATCTTCGGAAAGCCCGTACAACTGATACACAAGGCGGTCGATTTCTGCTTCTTCTTTGCTGGTGTCAGCCTGCGGATTGGCTTTTTTTGCGGCGAGGATTTTGTCTACCAAAGCGATGATGGGCTTTTGCTGGGCGGGTGTGGCAGCTGGAATCGGAATTTCTGATAAAGTTGTTTTATTATAGGCATAATATCCGCCTTGAAATGGAGAAGCATACTTATGAATAAACCATTCTAACAAAGTGGAATTCATTAATCCCAAATAATAAAGACTTTGTTTTTCATCCTTCAATATAATTGTATAACCACCTGCGGTTCCTCCCCCCACAAAGCAATAATCCCCATTTGTATCAAAGGTTAAAGACGAATGCAATGATAAAACCTGTGTTAGAATTTTTCTTTTAGGCATTAAAGCGATATTCTGATTTCTACTATAAGCATAGAAGTTTGTATCATCCATCCAGCCTTCCCTTAAAATCAAGGATTTTTTACAACTCATTAGATAATCAGCAACTTCTGGATCTATTTTTCTTATTTCCCTCAAAGAAAGTAATCTTACAGTATCATCATTTGTTAATTCATAAGGATAAATAATACAATAAGAGTTTGATGGAGTTGTATATCTATTAATTTCTTTTCCCTTCAAAAGAGGTTTGAATATTTTAGATTGCTTAAAGTTAAAAGTTTTATCAAGAAATTTAGAATAATATCCATTTTCATTTTTTTGCAAAACAAAAACCTTGTCCATACCGGTCACTAACCCTTGTGAAATATTCTTGGTAACGGTTGATAATCGTGGACCTTGTTCTTGAATTTTTTTGAAAACTTCTTGTTTTTTCTCATCTTCAAAAATCCATTTGTCAGTACTTAATCGATCAAAAGAAAAAACAGATAGGTCATTTACATCTGGTAAAGGTTTGTCTTGAGTTGCCAGATAATAGTTGAAAAATTTTTGAACAACCTTTTCTAGTTCAAAAATGCCGACATAATTTGTTGCATTTTCAAAAACTTGAATTAAATCGAAATCTATATATTTTTTTAAGCATCGATTCTTGTATATAAATTCTTTCAATAACTTTCCATATTCTGTGGTTATAAATTTTTTAGGCATTATATATGACATAAATCCATGTGTTTTTAATAAATTATAACCAAGTTCTGTAAAAATTATATATAAGTCATAATTCTTATATGCCACTGAATAATTATTGTTGTAATAATATGTAGCTTCCGCAGAAATATTTTGTTTCTTTACATACGGTGGATTCCCAATCACAATGTCAAACCCGTTGCGGTCATTCGGTCGGTTGAAAACGTCACCGAACCAAGTGTGCCAGAGGAAAAATTCGCTGTTCTCGTGCAAATCGAGTTCCGAAAGCGCATCAAACGATTCCCCGGAAAAATGGCGGTTCCTGAGCAAATCAAGGACGGAGGCTTTTATTGCATCGCGGATTGCACCCTTCTCTTCGTGCTTGTCGAAATACGAATTCAGATAGCCGAGCAGCGCCTTCACGTCATCCGTGTCGTCAAACAGATTGGGCGCGTCGTCGCTCCTGCACAAATTGCTCAAGTCTATTCCGTTGAAACTCTCAAGCAGGCTGTTTCCCTGCATGATTTTGTAGTCCAGGTTCGGGAGCGGAAGAGGCTCTTCCTCGTCAACGATAATCGCAAGCCAGAAACGCAGGCGGGCTATGTCCACCGCGCCTTTTTCGATGTCCACGCCGTAGATGTTGTTCTTGACGATGTGCTTCTTGAGGTCGGAGCGGCTCTTCGCGTTTCCTGTGAGGACTTGCGTGCATGACAAAAGCTCGTTCATCATTCCCATCGGGAACGCACCTGAGCCGACCGCCGGGTCGCAGATTTTCACGTCGAGCAGGGAATGAAGAAGCGTAGATTTTTCGCCCTCGTTGAATTGTGAAGAATCGTGACTAAGAACAAAGTTCCTGATTTTCGATTCTCCGCTCTCAATTTTCAACTTTTCGTTCAGATACGCAATCAGGCTCTCCCGGCACATGTACTGGACGATTTCTTTCGGTGTGTAGAATGCGCCCTTGTCCTTGTTGTCTTCAAGGAGGTTCTCGAAAATCTTTCCGAGCATTTCCGGGTCCACGCCGATTTCCTGGTCGTCGCCGTCGGTCTCGTCAATCGTGAAGTTGTACTGGTTGAAGAATGTGAGCAATTGTTCGAAATGCTCTTTCTTGAATTTGACTTTTTTCTTGTCGAGTTCGTCTTCCTCGAAAAGTCCGCCGTTCAGATACGGGATTCTGATTTTTGAGCCGTAAATAGTGCAAAGTTCTTCCGGCGCAATCGCTTTTTCGTCCCGCTTTTGATTCAAGCTCTTGAAGAACAGCGGTTCCAATGCTTTTTCCAAAAAGTCATTCTGCACGTCTTTGCTTGCGTTCCTGAAAAGGTTGTAGATGAAATTCTTGTCGCCGCTTCCCCATTCTGCGTTTTCCTGAACGCCAAGCCAGCCTTTCTTCTGCAAAAACTGAAGGAAGACCAATCGTCCCATCATTTTTTTCACAAAGTCGCGGACTTTCTTGTCGTCGCCCTCGAATGCTTCCCTGAACGCACCGGCAGCGTTTTTTATCTTTTCTTCAACAAACTTGCCGCCCTTTTTGACAAATCGTTTTCCGCTGATGTATTCGACGAGGTCGGCATAATGCTCGCGGTACTCGTCAAAGAATTCCTTGCTCAACGGCTCCACGCTGAACGCTTCAAGCAAGTCCTCGTCTTTTATTGTGGAAAGACCTTTGAGCGTTTCGAATCTTTCCGCGATAGTCCTGCAGGCGTGTTCCGTTCCGCAAAGATATGTGAAGCGTTTTGCGTCCGTGCTTTCCTTGAGTTTGTCGGCTCTGTGGCAGAAACTCACGCGCCATTCGCTTTTGTCGTCCGAAAAATGAAAGAAGATAATCGCGTTTGAGTCGTTCTCCATCATCTTGCGGACACAATTCTGAATTGTGACGCGGCTTCGCTTCAATGCGACGGAATCCTGCACTTCAACATCCGCAAACGCAATCGGGAAGCCTCCCCGAACTTGTGCGATTATGCTGAACGACTTTATCTGCTTCTTGTCGCCTTCGGTGATGTCGATTTCGTTTGAAAGAGTCGTGTCCTTCGCTTTCTTGAAAATCGGCTGAATCAGTTTTTCAAAAATCGCCTTTTTTCCCGGATATTCGCTTTCAAACAATGTTCTCAATTCGCCTTTTTCCATTTTTCAAATTCCTTTTATTTCACGATGAATTCTATTGCAACGTCGGCATTCGTATCAATAGAGCGGACTTGCGTAAACTTGTACAGATAATCGATGTCCAATTCAATGGACATATTTCCAAGACCCTCGTTTTCAAAATTCATTTCCAGAACTTTATTGATGATTCCGAAATTCTTGTCGCTTATTGAATTTGCAATCTCATCAAGCTTGTTTTCGTATTCCTCTGAAAGCCCCATTGAATACAGTTTCTTGATTTTGCCCGCGGCTTTTCTTATTTCGGCTTCTCCTTTCCTCAGTTTGCTCCTCATGGAAATAGTTGCGTTTTGTTTGTCAGCCGCATAACAATTCAAAACGGAAGTCTTGTACTTTTCGACAAGTTCATTATCGGCGTCAGTTTCCGCATTGTCTGAAAGCGGCTTCAATTTTTCAAAGAATTCAAGCTGGCTTGCATTTTTTGCGCTTCCGTCCTCAGCAGAAACATAAAGGAATGAATGCAGAAGATTGCCACTCTTGTCGGTTTCGTGCAATGCAGAGAATCCGGCTTTTTCATCAGACTCAACAGTGGTTACGATTTTTCCGGAAATTGCAGAAAGCCTTTCGTACTCGGAAGGATTGCTTTTCTTGAACTCGCGAAGCTCGGAAATGTACGGCATGATTGGAGTCTCCGTTTCATCCATCTCGTCGCGCACAACTTTGTCGAAGTGCTTCACTTCTTCCTCGGTCGAAAAAATCTGGCTGTCTTCCCCGAACAACTCGTGGAAAGACTGGAGCTTCACATAAGTCCTGTTCTTGAGGTTTATCTGTTTGTCTCCAAGTGTCGAAGGATAGAAGTTGTAGTTCCAGATTTTCTTTGCGTCAGTTCCGATACGGTTTATGCGGCCAAGACGCTGCATGAGCCGTGTCGCATTCCATGGCGAATCGTAATTCAGAATGGAATTTGCACGGTGAAGGTTTACGCCTTCTGCAAGAACGTCTGTTGTAATCAAAATCTGATAGTCGTCTTTTTTCTCTCCCTTGTAGTTTGCATCAAAATTTGCAGCAATTACATCTTTCATGTCATCTCTGTTTGCAGCAGTGATTGAAAGGACTTTGTAATCAGCCATTGAAATTTCACCCAATCTTTGCACAAGAGCCTTTTGCGTTGCTATGCATTCAGTAAAAATAACAAGCTTCTTGTTTTTATTCCTTGCAGGGTTCAAAAAATCAGAAGCAATCTTAAAAATAAATGTACTCATCTTTGGGTCGCTTGTCTGGACATCCCATTTTGAGCACAAGGAATTTATAAGCTCCAAATCATTCTTGAGTTTTTCAATATAATTCTCATAGAAATCCTTCCGCTTGTATTCTTGATTCGGTCCGTCTGTTTCACTGCCGGAATTGCGTTTGTTTGCCTTTTTCGCTTTTTGGGCAATAACATCAAGACAGTTTTCAAAGCTGCCGTTTTTAGCCATTGCCTCATCGCTTAATTCTTTATTTACATCAATGTCCGGGCAGATAAAAATGCGGTCTGCATCCCACATCTTTATCATGTTTTCGCTGTATCTGTGCAGATTGTGCAGGGATTCTTTAAATGCTGCCTGAGAACTTTCAAGGCGCTTTACCAAAAGCAGTTCCATAATCTGGGCAAGTCGCTGAGAAGTAGCGCTTACCGTTAAGTTGTTAACCTCGTGCTTTTTGCGCGCTTCTTTTGTTTTTAGGAATTCTATTGCCCTGTACCTGTAATAGCCGAGTGCGTCTTTGCCCGCAACTGCTCCAAAGTCTAAAACCGGTTCGCCGTCTTCGTCGCTGTCAACGTGGCTTACCTGCGGAGCAATTATATTGACTGTATCGTTGAACAATGCTCCAAGCTCTCCGCTCATCTCATACGGAATTGCAACCGGCTTTTGAATCTTAGGAAAAGTTAACCCCTGGCTGCTCATGTCATCAGCATAGAATTTTTCTATATCAGTTCTTGTCCTGCGGATTACCAGAGGCTCAACTATGCGTTTGCGGATATCTTCGCTGTCTTCGATAAGTTTTTCTTTGTCTGCGGCAAGTTCTTCTTTTGTTTTTGGAACTTTCTTGCCGTTTATTGTCTTGTCTTTTTTAATGCACTGCTCATAATTATTCTGCTTTTCCGCAAAATAGTTTTCGAGCTTTTTTCCATATTTTCCGAGCGTGTTCAATGTGCTTTCATTGTGGGCACGTTGGAAAAGATAAATCTGATTTCGTAAATCATAAGGCGCGTTGTTTTGTGGAGTCGCGGAAAGAAGCACGACATCCGGCTGAGGAGAGATTGAGCCTATCAAATCGTCAAGTTTCTGGTACATTCTAGTCGAGTTGTTTCTGAACCTGTGGCTTTCATCAACGACAATCATGCTGAATTCGTCTTTTCTGAAAAAAGAATCAAAGTCGTTTTCGGCTACAAATTCTTCGCTTTCGATTTTTTCATCCAGGCAGCCGATTGTTGTGAGAGTTATAAGCGGCTTGATTTTCTTTTCTGGGATTTCGTCCTTGTCAAAATATTCAATGGAATCAATCCAACTCTGCTTTATTGCGGGAGGAGTGATAATCAACACAGGATGCGAAAATCCGCTTTCAAGCAAATGCCTCTTTACTACCATGAGGGCGGTGAATGTCTTCCCCAATCCAACCACATCCGCAAGAATGAAGCCATGATGCTCTCTCAAAATCGCGAATCCCTGATTGACAGCTTCTTTTTGGTAAGTAAGCTGCTTGAAGTTTTTGTCATGCGGCATGTAATCGTCAGGCGTAATTTTCCCGTCAAAATTAATTATATCGCCAAACTGGTCAATCAATAACTTTAGATAGGTTTCGCGAGGCGAAAGGAATGTACAAGAGTCTATAACTGGCGGTAAGCTCGATTTTACAGGAACAGTTTTTCCAATTGGGGAACTGTTAAGTGCCAGTAAAAACTCTTTTGTCCAGTCTTCAGAGTTTTTCCATTTATCTTTGAACCATTCCAAATATCCCTTTGAATCAGGCATACTTGAAGATGAGGCGTTGATTACAAAGTCATTTGATTCTAGAAAATTCAATTCAGAATTTCCTTCAAGCCCCTTTTGAGTAAAGTTTGAACTGCCAATTATTGCATATAAACCATAGTCTTCCGTTTCCGCAAAAATCCAGCATTTAGAATGAAAGAATTGCGAAGTATCATCAGGATTATCAAAAATATGGATACAGAATTTCGGGTGTTCCCCATCGCAATAGTGTTTTAGTAATTTAACTGCAAGGTCATATTTTGGCTGTGGTTGCAATTCCGAAAGGCAAATTTTGATAGCATCACTCGTCTTTTTTAGGTCTTGCCTGTTTAATTCTTTCAATTGATAGGCAAAAACTGTCGGGTCTTTTCCGATAAGAAGTTTGATTGATTTACCATCTCGCTTGAGAAAGTCATCCAATTCCTCTGAAATCAGCATTGTCCCAGGAATATCCCAGAAACCAGTTGCAATAAGGATTTGGTTGACATCGCTCTCTTTTATTAGCTGCTTTATTTTTTCTACAACCTTAAAGTGTTCTGTATTATCAAGCAAAGTGCTTTTTATTTTCGCCATTTACGTCTCACCTTTCGCCTTTGTTGAGTTTTGCCAGAATATTAGTTGAAATCCCCGCCAGAGGGATTAAACCTGTTTCGTTCTTATGTCCCGTTACTTTATAACGAATCCAAAGATTGCTGTAATCAACTTGCATATTAGCGGAATATTATACCACCATCTCAATTTTTTAGAGTGAACAAAAATCACAGCTTCGAAAAACAGTTTGCATACGAGCGAAGCATCGGACAGAACAAGAATGCAAAAGAACGGCACTGTATCAAAAACGTACAAAAAACGCGCCGTTCTTTTTGAAATTCTCGGCGAGAAATTTTTAAAACTCGGCGTATTTTTTACCGATTCTCGGCATAAAATGGTAATTATTACCACTTATGCTTATTTTTGAACACTTCATCTTGACATATTGGTTAAGTTATTATAACTTATAGTCAACAAACAAGGAACAGGGGAGTTTCTGGAATGAGGGAATCAATGAGACGCAGAATCGAATTTGAGCTCAAACGCAATAATATGAGCCAGAAGGATTTAGCGACAAGGCTTGGAGTTTCAGAAGTTACGGTGAGCCGTTGGCTTAACGGTGAGCGTGACCCGTCTATAGAGACTTTGAACAGGATTGCTGATGAACTTGGTTGTGCGACTTCCGCTTTCTTTGTTACTGATGATGCAACGGACGAAAAAAAGGCTGCAGGAGAAAAAAACGGAATGAGTACCGGCCTAAAGGTCACATTCGGTGTAATCCTGGGGCTCGTAATTGCAGCAGTTGCGGCCGGTCTTCTTTCCAAAGACGAAAAAGACCAGCTCGTAGACATTCTTAAAAAAGATGACGGAGGTAACTGAACGTGAATCAACTGACCTTTGCAAAATCTTCGTCGAAGAAAAGCAAGGCTGAAAACTCAGAATGGAGGTGAACGGATGAACAATTTAAAAAATTCGTTTTCTTTTTCACTATCTGACAAAACAGATGAAAAAGGAACGTCAATCGAATTTTCAGGAACGTCTTCAGTTCTTGGAATCGCATTGATTGCTTTCGGACTTGCATATGTTTATGCAAGCGCGAAAAAAAGGGCCTTTTAATCAGTACCAGTGATTAAAAAGCCCTTCAAGCAAACAGCGAAAAACCGTTGCCGTACAGCCAATAACACTGTAACGGTTTTTCCTGTTTCTCTCAAGTTACCGTAAAGTCCGGCGTTGCCAAAAGCTTTCGGAACTTACTTTTACTTAACAAGGAGTCGCCTATGAAAGCGAAATACCTTGAGCAGGCGGCGATCGCCTTAACGTATCGCAAGGAAAAACAGTATGAAATACAGAGTCGTAAAGAGGATAAATCCTCTTAACAAGGATGAAGCAAAATTTTACGCTGCCCCGCAGTATATGGAAGAACTGACAGTAATGGACCTAGCAAAGGACATTTCTGATTCTTGCACGCTGAACATAACCGACGTTGAAGCCGTCCTTACATCGCTTGTAAGAAAACTTCCGCTGTATCTAAAAAACGGCTTCAAAATCCAGCTCGGAAATTTCGGCCGCGTAAAGCTTTCTTTCTCATCAAAAGGATGCGAAAAAGCCGAAGATGTGGACTCTTCAAGCATCACAAGCAAACGAATCTTGTTTACACCAAGTACAGAACTGAAAAGCGAAATAGAATCGGTTTCGTTTTCAAGAATGTAAGGCTGTAAAGTAAGTATGCACTGCCCCGCCTGAGTTGCAGGCGGGGCTTATCTGCATATGAAAATTCCCCGACCTTGTCTAGAATCAGCTGGTCTCCGATAGCCGCCGTATCTGCGCTCAGTTGCGAAGATTTTTTTGTGGCTATGCAGCATAAAATGAGGAACTCAGGAAAAGGACCAGGGCTATACCATCTCCTTAAACTGCGACGCATTTTCAGCCACATTCCATTTCGGATGGCTATCAGCCCGAACGCCGAGTTTCAGTAATGAAGTAATCCAGCGCCTCATAATCGAAAAAAAGGGGAAACGGTCATTTCGGCAAGCTCAATGGCCGTTTTCACTTTCGCCACATTTCCCGTCATGCGATTGCAGCCCGAGCCCGTGCGGTCGCTTCCTTTGTCAAATCCTTCACGATTTCGCTTGCGATAATAAGACCTGCCACGGAGGGGACGAACGCGTTGCTTCCGGGGATGTCGCGGCGCTCCGTGCATTTGTGCTTTGTTCCCGGCGGGCAGATGCAGTGAGTGCGGCAGCTGATTGCCATGTCCTCAATGGGACGGAGGACTTTTTCCGTTGAATAGACGACCTTCACGTCCTTGATTTTGCGTTTCTTGCATTCCTGCCTCATCACGCGGGCAAGCGGGCAGACCGAAGTCTGAGAGATGTCCGCGACCTTGAACTGTGTCGGATCCATTTTGTTCCCTGCTCCCATGCTGGAGATGATTTTCGTTCCGGCTTCCTTTGCCTGCTGAATCAGATTGATTTTCGCGGTGACCGTATCAACGGCATCGACGACATAATCATATTTCGTGAAATCGAACTGACCGCGGGTCTCTGGAAGGTAGAAGCACTTGTGGACGTTCACTTCGGCATTCGGGTTGATGTCGAGGATTCTCTCCCTCATCACGTCAACCTTGTATTTTCCGACGCTTGAGCGGGTGGCGATAATCTGCCGGTTCAGGTTCGTAAGGCAGACCTTGTCATCATCGATAATATCGATATGCTGAATCCCCGAGCGCACCAGCGCCTCGACCGTGAATCCGCCTACCCCGCCGATTCCAAAGACTGCGACGCGGGCATTGTTCAAAATCCCCATAGCCTCCTTTCCTACAATTAGTTCCGTTCTTGAAAACTGGTTCAACATCCTATTTCCTCGTGCCTTTCTCTCATTGCAAGGATACATTCCTGAATCACATCGCCCAGCTCGACGCCCATGAGCTGCGCGCCCGCCTTGATTACCTCACGGTTGCAGCCTGCCGCAAAATTGAGTGCCTTGAATTTCTTCGTTACGGACTTCACTTCCATGTCGGTCACGGATTTGCTCGGGCGCGCCATCGCACAGGCAAAAATCAGTCCGGTAAGCTCGTCAACCGTGTAAAGGACTTTTTCCATTATGTGCTCAGGCTTTACGTCCACCGTGATATTCCAGCCGTGGCTCTGGACCGCATGGACAAGCTGCGCGTCAATCTGGGGGTAATTCGTTTTTTCCGCGCTGAAGATTTCAAGGCATTTCGTGCAGTGGTTGTCTGGCGCGACCTCAAAATCGATGTCGTGGAGAATGCCCACGCTCTCCCAGTAATCGGGCGACTCGCCGTATTTCTGCGCGAAATAGCGCATCGCGACGCCGACTGTTCTGCAATGCCGGAGCAGCGTCTCGCCGTGGACATATTTCTGCAACAACTCAAAGGCAGTATCTGGACTCATCATATTTCCCCATCAAAAAGATGGGTTATCATAGCAAAAAAAATGCATTTTGTTCCACTGGCAGCGAGGCTGAACCTGCGCACCGGCGGTCGGAATGAGAAGAGCGGAGACAAAAAAAATGCCCGGCAGCCGGGAGAAGATTCGCTTCCCAACCGGCAGCCGGGCATTTCGTTTGCGTTTGATTAGTTGTTAACAGCCTCGACAGCGGCCTCTGCAGTCTCCTCAACAGCGGCTGTAACCTCGGCGGCAGCCTCTGTCGTCACGTTCTCAACGGCTCCCTCAACAGCAGCCTGAACTTCCTGCTTGGACTCCTCAGCGGCGGCCTTCGTAGCCTCTCCTGTTGATGAGCATGAAGCGAACGCGAACGCAGCCGCGACAACTGCCATAGAACAAGCGACAGCCTTGATTGATTTCATAAAAACCTCCAAAAGTTATGAAAAGTATATGTATTTTATAAAAAAAACATAAAAATGTCACCGATTGAGGAATAAACGCCGTCATTTGAAGAGGCTGTTGTATTCCTTCTCGTATTTTTTGACGATTTTGTGCCGCATGAGCTCCTGCTTCGCGTTCACCTCCTCGCCGATTTCGAACGACTTCTTGAGAAGGACGAACTTGAAAATGCGCTCGCACGTCCTGAATCCCGTCTTCGCGTTGTCGAGCGTGTCGATTTCGGTGCGGAAAAGATTCTGGATTTCGTTCGTCTCCAGAAGCGCCTCGTAGTTGTCGTAGAGGATGTTGTTCTCCTCCGCGTATGACAGGACGCTGTGCTGGTCGGGGACGATGAGCGCGCCGAGATAGCGCTTATCCTGACCGACGACGACAGTCCGCTCGATGTACGGGCTGGAGTTGACCGCCTTCTCGATGACCTGCGGCTCGATGTTCTCTCCGCCGAGGAGGACTATCGTATCCTTCGTGCGCCCGACAATCTTGAGCTCCTCGTCGTATGAAATCATCCCGAGGTCGCCCGTGTTGAGCCATCCCTCGGAATCGACGACCCCCTCGGTGAGGTCGGGGCGCTTGTAGTAGCCTTTCATGACCTGCCGTCCCCTGACCATGATTATACCGCGCCGCCCCGGCTTGAGCGGCTCGCCAGACTCGACCTTCCCGTCCTTCTCCGCGACAATCTTCACGTCGAACGAGGGGAACACCCAGCCGACGTTGTTGCTCCGCGGCTTCTTCGAGTTCCTCACGGAGATTACGGGAGCGCATTCCGTCATCCCGTACCCCTCAAGAAGGTTGAACCCTATCGCGTGGTAGAACGCCTCCGTCCCCGGCTGCAGCGCGCCGCCGCCGGAAATCACCGCGCGGAAATTCCCCCCGAAGCGGGCGCGGAGCTTCTTGTAGAGCGTCACCTCGCCTATCATGTGGAGCGGCCACAGGAGGACGAACGGGACGATGCCCCAGAGCACGTCGAGGACGCGCGGATACCAGCGGTAGCGGCACCGAAGCCCGAGCACGCGCTCCTTCATCTTGTAGTACATCTTCCCGACGATAATCGCGTTGTGGAAGAAAAACTGCTGCATCCCGCTCTGCTTCTTCACCTCGCGGAAAAGCCCCTGCGCAACCGCCTCGAAAAGGCGCGGGACGACGTTCATCCACTGCGGCTGAATCAGGTTCATGTCCTGGAGCATCACGGAGGCGATGGGCTTGGAGTACGCGAAACCGCCCTCAAGCGCGACGACCATGTAGCAGAACGCGCGCTCGAACGAATGCCAAATCGGAAGCACGGTGAGCCAGATGTCGCCCGGCTGCATGAGCCCCAAAACGGAATGCGCGACCTCGCACTGCGCGATGTAGTTGTCGTGGGTGAGCTGCACGCCCTTCGGCAGCCCCGTCGTCCCCGACGTGAAGATTATCGTCGCCACGTCGTCCGGGGAAATCTCGTCCATGCCGCGCTCTATCTCCAGCCACTCGTCGCGGGTCACGTTCACGCCCTCGCTTTCGAGGAAATGGTAGTTAACGACCTCGATGCCGCGCGCGCGCGCGTCCCTCACGACCGAGTCCTCGAAATAGTCGAAAAGGACGGCAGTCTTGAGGAGCGGCACTTCCTCAGCCTTTTCGAGAACCTTCTCAAGCTGCTTCGAATTCTCGAAGAAGCAGACGCGGCACTCGGCGAAGTTCAGGATGAAGCGCATCTCGACGCCCATGGAGTCGCACCCGCGCGGGACATCGACGGCGCCGAGCGAAAGGAGCGCGAAATCGGTGATGAGCCACTCGCGCCTGTTGTCCGCCATGAGCCCCACGTTGTCGCCCTTCTTTATCCCGAGCTTTCGGAAGCTCGACGCCATCTCGATTACGTGCTGGTACACCTGCGAGTAGCTGTACCTGACGAACACGCCGCTCTTGTTCTTCACCGCCTGAAGCGTGTGGTTCGGGACCTTCTTGATTTTCTCGCGGAACATGACGGGAATCGTCCGCCCGAGCGTCTTGTCCATCTTAGATTCGTCTATCATCTCGTTCTCCGTTTTTTATGGATGCGATTCGGAGAAAAATCCCGAACCCAAAATGACATTATTCACAAAAATGTCATTTTGACAATTATCGGAAATATGTCGCGGGAACGAAACAGAAAATCGCGCAAGATGAAAAAGCGGAAATCATGTAGAATGTGCGGACGAAAAGATGAAAACAGGAAGGTGACTGATATGACGCACACATTTTTGGGAAAAGTCGGCGAGCTCATGCTCAAAGGCTCGAACATAAGGACGTTCGAGCGCATTCTCCTCCAGAACGCGAAGGCGAGCCTCCAGTCCGTCGAGGCGGAGGTCACGCTCAGGGCGGGGCGGCTCTACGTGGAATGCCCGGACGAGTCGGTGGGGGCAGTCGAATGGATGCTCGACCACCTGCTCGGCATAACGGGATGGGCGGAGGCGTTCGTCGTGGAGAAGGACATCGGCGCGATACAAAAGGAAGTCGCCCGCCAGTGCGAGATTGCGAAGGCGAAGGGCGCGCGCACGTTCAAGACGGAGGCGAGGAGGACCGACAAGTCGTTCCCGCTCGACCACTACGAGATAATGAGGCAGGGTGCGGCGCTCGCGTTCGACTCGGGAATTCTCGGGGTGGACGTTCACAACCCGGACGTGCAGATAAACATCGAGATGCGCGAGAAATGCTTCGTCTATTCCGACTCGAACAGGACACGGCGCGGGCTTCCCGTCGGCGTCTCCGGAAAGGGGCTGCTGCTCCTCTCCGGCGGGCTCGACTCCCCCGTCGCGGGATACCGCATGATGAGGCGCGGGATGAGCGTCGACTCGTGCTACTTCCACGCCTACCCCTACACGAGCGACCAGGCGCGCGAGAAAGTCGAGAAGCTCGCGGAGACGATTGCCGGATACGGGATGCGGTCGCACCTCAACATAATCCCGTTCACCGACGTGCAGATGCAGATAAAGAAGAAGTCGCCGGAGAACATGACGACGCTCATGCTCCGGCTCTGCATGATGAAATGCGCGAACATGCTCGCGGAGAGAATCGGCGCTGACTGCATAATAACGGGGGAGAGCCTCGGTCAGGTCGCGAGCCAGACGATACAGAATATGGAATGCACCGAATCGTTCGCGGACTTCCCGCTCATCCGGCCGCTGGTGGGGCTCGACAAGGAGGAGATTGTGGCGACGGCGAACGAAATCGGGACGTACGAGACTTCGATTCTGCCGTACGAGGACTGCTGCGTCCTCTTCTCGCCCCGCCATCCAATTCTCCACGCGACAGTCGATGAGGCAAGGAAAGTCTACGAGTCGCTCGGAGTCGACGACATGATACGGGAGGCGTTCGAGAAGCGGACGGTGAAGCGGTACGAGTCGCGCTCCACCGTCGCCGGCGCGTTCGGAACGAAGGCGAACACGGACGAGCTTGCCGCCATCAACGGCTCGACATGCACGCAGTAAGCGGCGGATAGTTTTCCGGAATGCAAAAACAAAGGGGCTGCCCAATCACGTGGGCAGCCCCTTTTGTCATGCGCGAAAATGGTCAGTACTCGTACTTCACGCCGACGGAGAAATAGTGGTTCACCTCGTCGTGGAGCTGGTCTATCCACGCCTGCTTCTGCCGGCTCACCTCGGCGGCGACCTCTTCGAGCGAGGCGATTTCCTCTATCTTGTATTTCGTCCCGTTGTACGTGTACGTCCCGTCGAGATTGTCGGTGAAGCCGTCGAGCTTCCCGCCCGTGTAGACGTTCTCGCTCACGCCGGCGTTCCGTATGTATTCGAAGCTGTAGCCGAGCGTCAGCGAGAATTTCCCGCCCCGCGTCCTCGGCAGGTCGAGCTGCGCCGAAATTCCCGCCTGCGCCACGTACATCTTGTGGTCGCTCGTCATGAAGCCGAGGCAGTCCCACGCCTGGTTCACGTGCTCGCCGGAAGTCTTCCCGGAGAACATCTGGTGCATGAACGCCGTCCCGTTCGTGACGTAGCGCCCGGCATCGGCGAGGACGTAGCGCGCCGCGTCCTCCTCGTCGAACGCCTCCGCCGAATTCGCGTGGCGGATGAGCGACGTGGAGAGGTCGAGCGTGACGAGCTTGTGCGGCCTGAGCGTGGCGCGGAACGTGACCGCGTCGGAATTCGGGTCGAGGCTAGAGCCGATGCTCATGCCGTTGTTCGTGTAGTTCTGGTAGTTCATCGAGCTTCCGCTAACGGGGCCGTTCGTGTTCGCGTCGTATTCCCAATGCGAGTAGACGTACGGCATGACGCACGTGTAGTTTGCGCTGAACGACTTCATCGCCGACAGGAGCGGATAGTAGACGACACCCGACTGGAGCGCGAACCGGTATTTCGCGTCGAAGTTCAGCTTGACGAAATCGTTGACGGAATAGTCGTCCACGAAAAGGTCGGTCGCCCACACGAGACCGTCGACGGGCGTCACTTTGAGGAGAAGCCCCATCTGAAGGTTCGCGTCCGCGCCGCCGATGTTCTGCACCGCCATCAT
This sequence comes from Treponema saccharophilum DSM 2985, assembly GCF_000255555.1. GTDB lineage: Bacteria > Spirochaetota > Spirochaetia > Treponematales > Treponemataceae > Treponema_D > Treponema_D saccharophilum. The sequence continues at coordinate 116,539 of NZ_AGRW01000054.1, read as the reverse complement.
CGGCGCGGGAATCGTGTAGAGAAGGTTGAATCCCGGCCCGAAGACGATATTCTCGTAATAGGAGACCGAAAGCCAGTCGCGCGCGCGGAACTGGAGCGAGTGGAACGAAAGGAATTTCCCGCTCGAAAGGTTGTCGTAATCTTCGCTGTTGAGGTTGTTCGTCGCGCCGATCGACTCGAAAACCTGCGCGAAGCTGAAATTCCCCATCGTCGCGTTGAACGACATGTTCGTCGCGTGGTACGACGCCTCGTTGAGCGCGAGCCCCTGCCTGCGGAACGGCCCGAACCCGACGCGGCTTATTCCCGCCGCGGCGTAGACCGACTCGTTCCCGAACGAAAGCTGCGTGTTCCAGTCGGAATAGACGGAAAGCTTGCTCACCGTCGAGGCATCGTAAATGGAATCGTGGAGAATATACTGCGCGTACGGAAGGTAATTCTCATAATCGCTGTCCGTCACGGCATAAAACCCTACCGAATAGCCGAACCCGACGAGATTGTTGAACGGAATGTCGCCCGCGACCCTCGGGGCAGCGAACGCGTATCTGTTGACGGACGAATCCTTATCGTCGTCCTTCCGCTCCTCCGTCCTCTTCGCCCCGACTTCGACGTCCATCCCGACTTTCCACGGGCGCGAGAATATCCGCTCGAACTCCTCCTTCGCGAGCGCGGAATCGTATTCCCCGCCGTTCTCGATGACGTACTCGAGGATTCCCTTTATGACGGGAAGCGGGTACGGGCGGAGCTGCGGGAGCGGGCGCTCGGTAAGCCCGTGAAGCTCCCACCGCTGCGCGTTGTCGTAGAAACCGTCGTTCGGGTCGGCGGAGACCTGCGCGAAAAGCGGAAATGCCGCAAGGAGAATGGCGAGCGGCATGACAGCCATCTTTCTGAAATCAAACACTTTTTTCCTCCGGATTTTCAGTCCTCGTTATATGACATCGGGCGCGACGAGAAGAGGCCCGCGATGTTTATGTCCGCCGCGAACGCAATCTCGAATCCCTTTCTCGTCTCGCCCGATACGTTCCCGCTGTTGAGGACGTAGACGTACGCCGGCTGCGCCGTGAACGAGAGCCAGCGGTTCGCGCTGAACGTTCCCCTCAAAGAAAGCCTGTTCACGTATTCGGGGGTTCCGCTCGGGGATGTCAGCGCCTTGAGCGCCTCCCAGTCGTTGTACCCCTTCGACGGATACGCCCACTGCGACGAGTATTCGGGATGCTCCTCGCTCTCCGTGTCGAATTGCGTGCGCTGGCCGCCCCAAAGGAGCCTGCCCTCCGAGTCCCTCATTTTCTCGAACACGTTCGTCCCTGAAAGCTCGCCCCTCGCCATGAAAAGGTAGGAGAGGTTCACCGACCATTTTCCGGGAACCTCGTATCCGGCGTCGAGCTGCGCGGAAATCGTGTCCGGCCCGAACGGGGAGCCTATCCACTCGTAGAAAATCGCCTTGTCGCCCATGTTCTCGCTGTAGGTGCGGACCATGGACCAGTTCGGGCTTTCCTTTATGTAGAGGAACGGGTCTGCCCAGTATCCCTCGATGCCGAAGCGGAACCTTCCCCCGCTGACGGGAACGTAGAATTCCGTCCCGAGCTGCGCGCCGAGGCCGTTCGGCGTCGGGCTGTCGGGATAATTCGTCGTCTCGTACGGAGTCTGGTACTGCGTCATCGCGAAAAGACCGTAGACGCGAACATTCGGTACGGGGGCGTACTGCGCCTTTATGCCGAAATAATCGCAGGTGTGGCTCTCCGGGTCCCGCGCGTCAGGCTCGTACTCGCGCCACGCCGCCCATCCGTGGAGGACCGTCCACGGGTTCAGGTAGCGGAGCTCCATCGGCGCGTTGACGAGAAGCCCCTCGAGGAACGTCAGCTGTATCTTCCTGAGCACGCGGAGGTCAATCTGGTGCGCGTAGACGTATTTGTCCACGTTGAACTGCGACACCGTTCCCGTGTACTTGAAATTCGGCGCGTAGAATTCGAGCTCGGCGTAGGAGACGCCTGTAAGATGGTCGTCCCAGATTACGCTGCCCATCATCGTGTCGCCGACGGAGCGGGAGCCGCGCCCGAGCTGGAAGCCGAACCCGGTTTTTTCGGAAAGCATTTTTCCCGTACTGAAGTACGCCGTGTCCGGGAAGTTTATGTCGAAGTCGTCGGGCGAATAGAGAATGTTCGTGTAATTGTCATTGTGGAGGGACACTCCCTTGTTCTGCCCGAGGAACACATCCATGCTCATCGTCACGTAATCGGCGAGCGTAATCGTCGCGGGCATGTCGAGCATGGGCTTCCGGCTGTAGCGGTCGAACGTCCAGTCGATGTCGTCCTCCGATTTCCAGAATCCCTCGACGGACACGGACGGCTCAAGCCCGACGGAAAGCAAATCCGACGCGAACGAGAAATTCTCCGCGCCGAGATACTCCTCGATGAGGGAAAGCTGCCTCCTGCCGGAATCGCTCAGCTTCTCCTCGTCGACCTCGTCGATGTAGAGGCGCAGCTCCTGGATTGTCGCCGGCGCGCTGTCGGCAAAATTGACGATGCCGCTCTCAAGGCTAATCTCCTTGAGCGAGTCGTAAAGCCAATGCCCCGCAGGAACAAGCTCCTGCGCGCCCCTCTTTGCCGCGAACGCAGCATGCCCCGCAACGACTAGGGACAAGCCGGCGATAATCCTGCGCATTTTTGAAAGAAACATAGAAACTCCAAATAAAAAAAGATTGTCATGCCGAACGACTTTCGTAAGAAAGTTTGCTTCGGCATCTCTTGCATCAACCCCGTTCGGAATGACACTTCTCAAGCCAATCGGCTATTAAAGAAAAAAATCCCAAAAGAATACGGGGCTGTCCGAAAAGCTCCGTCATTCCAAATCCTGTTTTTGAATGACACCGTGCAGCGAACGTATCGGGCATCCCCTACTCAAGCTCCGAGCCGTCAGCATCGGCGAAGAGACGCCTGTCAGCGCCCTCCTCGATTTCGTTGCGAAGCTCCTCGTCGAAGAGGTCTATCTCCGGGCCGGGAACGGTGCCGCCGCCGATGCGGACAGCCTTCTCGTAGCAGTCGACGAGCCGCGGCGTCAGCGACGATATCCGCCACTTTCCGCCCCATTCGACCGCCTCGCGCGACTTTCTCTTCCGCAGATTCTGGTCGCGCAGGAGCGAGACGACCTTCGAGGCGAACATCGACACGTCGTCGGGAACCATGAACCCGCCGTTGTCGCCCTGCATGACGTCGACGGTTCCCATCTCCCCGATTGCGACGACGGGAAGCCCCGCGAGCATCGCCTCGACGGTGACGAGCCCCTGCGTCTCCGTCTTGCTCGGGAAGACGAACACATGGGAGAGCCGGTAAAAATACATGAGGTCCTCGCTCTTCATATATCCCGTGAAAGCGACGCTTCCCGAAAGCCCTCGCTTCTCCGACAGCTCCTCAAGCTCCTCGAGGAACGGGCCGCCTCCGACAAAAAGGAGCGCCGTCTTCGGCATGGACAGCCGGACAGTCTCGAGGACGTCGAAGAGGAACGGAAGGTTCTTCTCCTTGACAATCCTCCCGACGAAGAGAAGCAGCCTCTTTCCCTTGAGATGGGGGAATTTCTTGTAGAGGCGCGACGAAATCTGGAACGAGCGCGGGACGGAATACTTCACCTTGTCGTCGGGAATTCCGGTCGGAAGGATGTCGACGTCCTTCTCTATTCCGTACTCGCGGACGACCGACGCGATGCGCTTCGTCGGCGCGATTATCACGTCGGCGCGCTTGAGGTAGTATTTGACGACGCTCCGCCCGATTTTCCGGAGGCTGAATTTCGGAAGGAACGGGACGTAGTTCGCCAGATAATCCTCCCACATCGTATGGAAGGTGAAGACGAACGGCACGTTCCGGTGGTGGGCATACCACGCCCCGAAATAGCCGATTGTCCATTCCGAATTTATGTGGACGACATCCGGATGGAATTTGTCGAGCACTTTCTTTATGCGGTTGCATTTGTCGATTCTGACCATCCTGTCCTCTTTCGAGAAGTTGGTTCTTGTCGACGGAATCCGCACGACCTCGAACGGGGACATCTTGTCGCTCGATTTCTCGTCGAAGAACGAGCTGCGCTGCTGCTCCTCGGAATATTCAAGGCAGACGACCATAACGTCGTGTCCGAGCTTTGTCAAAGACTCAGCATAGGAACGGACTGATACCGCGACACCGTTTATCCGCGGAAAATACGCGTCCGTGAACATTGCGATTTTCATAAGGATTTCATTTTATAGGAATCGAAAAGAAAATGCGATAGAATAGGCCGTCCGGTTCCGCCTGCCGGGCTTTGCTGCCAGGAAAAACGAAACGAAGGCGGAAACAAAAAGGAAAGCAAATGCTCCATTCAGAGAAACTCCAGATATACGACATGCTCAAGAAAGCGTCGGACTCGTTCTACGGGTTCGGCTCGCCGTCGTTCCCGCCGGAACGCCCCGATTTCATCGACGACCCGTCGCCGGACGAATCCGGAAAAACGCAGGCCCCTCCCCCGCCGGAGATTGAGATAGCCGAGTCGGGCGCGCTCACCGACCTTGCCCGCCAGGTGGTGTCGTGCAGCCGCTGCGGGCTCTGCGCCCAGCGGAGGAACGCCGTCCCCGGAATGGGCGTTACGGAGCCGTTCGTCCTCGTCGTCGGCGAGGGGCCGGGAGAGCAGGAGGACGCGCGCGGGCTTCCGTTCGTGGGGCCGGCGGGGCAGCTCCTCGACAAGATGCTTGCGGCAATCTCGCTCTACCGCAACGCGAACTGCTTCATCACGAACATCGTCAAATGCCGTCCCCCGATGAACAGGACGCCGACGCCGGAGGAGGCAGCCGCCTGCATGCCGTTCCTCCGCGCGCAGGTGAAAATCCTCAAGCCCAAAGCAATCCTTGCGGCGGGAACGACGGCGATAAAGACGCTCCTCAACACGAAGACGGGGATAATGCGCCTCCACGGGAAGCTTTTCGAATTCGACGGGATTCCGCTCCTCGCCACATACCACCCGAGCCTCCTCCTGCGCTACAGCGACTACAAGCGCGCGGCGTGGGAGGATTTGAAAATCTTCCGCGCAAAGCTCCTCGAAATAAACCCCGAATACGCGAGCATAAAGAACGCGCCGTTCGGATTCCCCGAAGGAGGTGCCTGATTTATGGCGAAATACCTTGAGGTCGTGGTGAACAGGCCGCTCTTCCAGTCGTTCACGTACATGAACGCGAAGGCAACCGAGGGCGAGAGCCTTTTCGGGCGGCGTGTCGACATAACGTTCGGGAACTGCCGTGAGCGCGGGTTCGTCATATCGGAAAGCGACGCGCTTCCGGAGAACCTCGGCTACGACCCGCGGAAAATCAAGGCGATACGGAGGGCGATAGACAAAAGCCCCGTCTTCACGGAGGAGACCGTCGCCCTCGCGCGGTGGCTTTCGGAATACTACATCTGCTCGCTCGGCGAGGCGCTCTCTGTCATGGTTCCCGGGGGAAAGCGGGAGAGCGATTTCTGCGGGCTCGGGTTCGGCGACATGGACGGGCTTTCCGTCGGGGAGTCGGAGCTTTCGGAAGAGCAGCGCACCGCCGTCGACGGAATAATGGGCGGAGAAGAAGGGATAATGCACTACCTCTACGGGCCGACGGGAACGGGAAAGACGGAGGTTTTCCTGCGCGCCGCGGAGAAAGCGCTCGCGCTCGGGAAGGGCGTCATCTACCTCGTCCCAGAAATCGCGCTCACGCAGCAGGTCATAGAGGCGGTCGCGGCGAGGTTCGGGCAGGCGGCGGCAGTCCTCCACTCCGCGCTCACGCCGAGCCAGCGGCTCTCGGAATGGAACAGGATTCTTTCGGGGGAAGCGCGCATCGTAGTCGGGGCGAGAAGCGCCGTGTTCGCGCCCGTCCCAAAGCTCGGGCTTATCATCATCGACGAGGAGCACGACGGCTCTTACAAATCGGGCTCCGCACCCCGCTACCACGCGCGGCAGGTCGCCATGCACCGGTGCATCAGCGCTGGCATTCCGCTCGTGATGGGAAGCGCGACACCGAGCGTCGAGGCGTGGAAGCTGATGGACGACGGGAAAATCAGGCGGCACGTGCTTACGAGGAGGCTTGCCGGAGGCGCGATGCCGGAGATACGGTGCATCGACATGTCGAAGGAGGACGGAAGGCAGGGAAGCATCTCGGCGGAGCTGCAGTCGGAAATCGAGGCGACGCTCGCGGAAAAACGGCAGGCAATCCTGTTCCTCAACAGGCGCGGGTTCTCCCATTACTTCAGGTGCAACTCATGCGGATACGAGATGAAATGCCGGAACTGCTCCGTCTCGATGACGCTCCACAGGAAGGAGAAGCGGCTCCGCTGCCACTACTGCGGGTGGTCGGTGCCGCAGCCGCAGAAATGCCCCGAATGCGGCTCGCTCGACATCGGCTACTCGGGATTCGGGACGGAATTCATCGAGAACGAGGTGCGCGCGAAATTCCCCGCCGCACGGATAATCCGGCTCGACACGGACAGCATATCGCCGAAGGAGCTCCCCGCCGCGATAGACGGGTTCCGCAGGGGCGAATGGGACATAATGCTCGGGACGCAGATGGTCGCGAAGGGGCTGAACTTCCCGAACCTCAAGCTCGTCGGCGTCGTCCAGGCCGACACGGGGCTCCACATGCCCGACTTCCGCGCCGCCGAGCGGACGTTCGCGCTCATAACGCAGGTCGCGGGGCGCGCTGGGCGGTTCTTCCCGGACGGGAAAGTACTCGTGCAGACGTACAACCCGACGGCGCTTCCGATAGCGTGCGCGACAAGGGGAATGACGGAGCAGTTCTACGAAGAGGAAATAGAGACGCGTGAGATGACGGGATTCCCGCCGTTCTCCCGGATGGCGCAGCTCGTGTTCCGCTCGAAGTCGGAGGAGACGAGCGCGCGCATGGCGGACGAGGGGGGAAGCCTGCTCGGCGAAATACTCGACTCGATGAGACGGGCGGAGGGAATCCCCGAGGAGGCAAAAAAGGCGATGGAGATGACGGAGATTCTCGGCCCGTCGGAATGCCCGCTCGCAAAGATAAGCGAGAACTACAGGAACCAGATAATCCTCAGGGGGCCGAGCATAGCCGTCATACGGGAAATGGCGAGGAGGCTCCTGCTCGGCTACCGGATTCCGGGGAACGCATACATCGAATGCGACATCGACCCGGCAAGCGTCCTGTAGGAGACGCTCTTGTCAGACGTGCCGCCTGACTCCGGAAAACCCGACGCTCCAGAGGAAAAGCCCCGTCGCGGGAGCCGTCGGGCCTGCCCTTTTTCTGTCGCGGCTTTCGAGGACCTCGCGGAAATAATCGCCGTCCCTCCCAGCGCGCTCGAACGCGACGAGGCTTCCGGTCACGCTCCTGACCATCTTCCAGAGGAACGCGTTCGCCCTGATTTCGAAGACAATCCTCTCGCCGTTCGCTGGGTCGGGATAGAAGACGGCGTTCTCGATGAAGCGCATCGTCGAAAGGCTCTGGTCGCCGGCGGCAGCGAACGTCGCGCAGTCAATCTCTCCGCGAAGATGCGACGCCATCTCGTTGAGCACATGTATGTCCGGCATCCGGTGGAGTGCCCAGACGTAGCGAGTCTCGCTCGCGAGGGGGCTCGCGCCGCAGTGCAGGAAATAGCGGTACGTCCTGCTCGTGGCGGAGAACCGCGCGTTGAATTCCGCGCCGACCTCCCGGGCATCGTTGACGCGGACGTCGGGAGGGAGGAACGCGTTCAGGGCGGGAACATAGTTCTCGGGCTTCATCGAATCAATCGGCGAGAAGAAATTCGCCGCCTGCCCCGCGGCATGGACGCCGGAATCCGTACGCCCGCTTCCGTACAGCTTCGTCGGCTCCTTGTGGATTTTCGCGAGCGCGCACTCGACTGCCGCCTGGACTGTGCGCACGGGCTTCCCGCCGTCAGCGGTGTCCTGCCGCTGCCACCCGCAGAAATCGGTTCCGTCATACGAAAGGGTCAGAAGGATATTCCTCACGAATCCTCCCCTCCGTTCTCATCCTCGTCATCCTCGATGTCCGCCTCGATAGAGTTCGCGTCGTGAAGCTCCTTGTTCAGCTTGTCGTAAAGGTCGCGGGCATGGTTGAGGAGCGGCCCCGGCTTCTCCTTCGAGGACTTTCCGATTCCGAAAATACGCGCTATCGAGCGCTTGTTCTCCCCGAATTTCTTGAAGCGGAGGTTCATGTCATCCGTCTGGCCGTACTTGTACTCGAGTATCGCGTTCATGTAGATGATTCCGTTGTAGCCGTAATTGAAATCGACGTCCGGCCCGTACGAGCCGAGGTTCCCGACAGGCTCCGTCCCGTTCGTCTCGTTGACGAGCGTCTGCCCGTAGAAGAACAGCGCCTTCTTGTAGAACGACTGCGCGACGAAATCGTAATGGTAGCCGGGAATCTTCCGCTCAAGCTCGTTGCATATCCACGCGAGGCGGACGCTCAGCATGGCGCGCTTGAACGTCGGGGAATAGCCGATGTCCATCTTCTCGTAGGAGAGAATCGCCAGGTAATACATCGCAGCCCCGTCGAGCAGGTTGCGCGCGCGCTTGACGTCGTAATGCGGGAAAATCGCCTCGACCGCCTTCTTGCGGTTGTACTCGTCGTTGCGGAGCCGCTCAATCGACTTCTTGTCGTCCTTGAGCGCCTGAAAATCGCCCCACAGCAGGGACAGATGGCATCGCGGGCACGCGCCGACGGAGTAAATCAGCGGGAACACCTCGCCGTACCTCTGCGTCGGAACGTAGAGCCGGTGAAGCTCGTCCGTCAGGTCGCCGGCGCTCGTTCTTCCCTGAAAAAGCTCCTCCCTCTCGAATTCCTTGTTGCACACGGGGCAGATGAACTTCTTGTCCTTCGACCAGAACGAAATCTTCGCCGCCTTCTGAGGCTCTTCCTTCTTTTTTATGTACATTATTCCCCCTTGCGTTCGAGCACGACGAACGCCACAGCGTATTCCTTCTCATGCGAAAGCGAGACATGCAGCGCAAAATCCGCCCCCGCGATTTTCTCAACGATTTCCCGCGTCCTTCCGCCGAGCACGAACGACGGCTTCCCGAGAGAGTCCTTCACGATGCCGAAGTCGGAAAGCTCCATCCCCGAAAAACCCGTCCCGAGCGCCTTCGAAAGAGCCTCCTTCGCGGCAAATCTCGCCGCGTAATGCTCGCAGAGGCGCTGGACGCTCCCCGAACTTCCCCCGCACGGAAGAATCTCCGACGGATGGAAAAAGCGCGCAATCATGCCCGCATTCCCGACCCAACGCGAAAAGCGCGAGACCTGCGCGATGTCCGTTCCGATTCCTGCTATCATTGCGCGGAAGCCTCCCCCGCCTCATCGTTTGCCGGCTCCTCCGCCGATGATTTATTTTCGTCCGCCACGGGCTTCGTGTTGAACGTGACGGGCACTTTTTTCACGACCTCCCCCGTCAGGCTGAACTGCGGCGGCACCGTTATCGTCACGGGAACGTCGAACCGCCCCGCCCCCGAAACCTTCGAGCAGTCGGCGACGACCGTCCCCGGCGCGGGCACGAATTTCTCAACGTCGAGCATGTTCCCGTATATCGTGACGGGAATGCTGTCCGTCTGCGCGACGACATCGAGCGACGGAGGAACGTTCGCAAGCGAGACTTTCACGACGTCGATTTTCCGCGACACCTTCACCGGGACAATCTCGAATTTGACGCGGAAAACGTCCTCGGAGTAGGTGAACGAGAACGGCTTGTCGTTCAGCCCCGTGTCCGTTATGAAATCGCCGAGCGCGCCGTCAATCGACATCTTCTTCGTCTGGAACGACGACTTCGCGAGGACGAGCGAGCGGGCGCCCGTTATCTCCACCTGCGGAGGCTCCACCGACACGGACTTCAGCTCGTACCCGTCGGCGGGCTTCCCCGAATAAAGCGGCTCGACGGGGACGAACGCGCTCGCCTCCTCCTCAACCTCGAGCTTTATGTGGCTCGGCGAGCATTTCGTCTGGAGCGAGATTATCTCCATCGCCCGCGGAGTCAGCTCAAGCAGGACGGGAAAATCGCAGACGCCCTTCTTCGTCGCGAAGTCGAGGTTGAGGTACGCGGTGAAATCCTCCGCGCTGAGCTTCGACACATCCTGCGGGGAGCCGCGCACTATGACCTGCACGGTCTCCCGGTACGGGCCTGCCGCGACGATTCCGTTCGACGAGCGTATCTCAAGGTTCACGGAGAACGCGTCGTCGCGCAGCGTCTGCGTCCGGTAGACGTAATATATGAAACATGAGATGACGAAGCAGATGAGCAGGACGGGAACGTTCAGCTCCACCTTCTCCGTAAAAACGCGCTTAATTGACTGAAATGCTTTCATCGATTGTGTTCTCTATCGTCCTGTTCTTCTCAGACATGTCGAGGAGCTTGTTCAGCGTCGCCGAAAGCTGCTCCGTCGTGAGGTCATAATAGAAAGTCGAGTCGCACGCGATGCTCATCGCGCCGGTCTCCTCCGAAACGATGAGGACGACGGCGTCCGTCTGCTCGCTCATCCCGATTGCCGCGCGGTGCCTCGTGCCGAACGTCTTCTTTATGTCGAAGCGCTCCGACAGCGGGAGGAAGCATCCCGCGGCAATTATCTTCCCGTTGTCCACGATGCAGGCGGCGTCGTGGAGCGGAGTCTCGAACGAGAAAATCGTGACGAGGAGCGCCGACGAAATGTCCGCGTTGAGCATCGTCCCCGACTCGATGTAGTTGTCGAGCTTCGTCCCGCGCTGGAAGACGACGAGCATCCCCTTCTTCTTCTTCGAGAGCGTCTCCGCCGCGATGACGACGGCATCTGCATACGTGTGCTTGGAGCGCTGCGCGAACGGCCGCCAGTCGAACTGCCCCAGCTTGAGGATGAGCTTCCTTATCTCCGGCTGGAACACTATCGCAAGCCCGACGGCGAGCGCCGGTGCGACCTTTCCCAGAATCCACACGAGGACGTTCAGGCGCAGGACATACGCGAGCACGTACACGATGAGGATGAGGAACCCAGCGCGCACAATCTGCATCGCGTTCGTCTTCACGATTATCTGGTAGGCCGCGTAAAGGATTCCCGTCGTAACGAGGATGTCAACGACCGGCTCCAGCGCCCAGTAGACGCCCAGAAAACCTTCGACGACCCCCATTCACCTGCCCCCGAACCCGAGAGCGGCAAGAACCTTCAGCGAGTCGACTGCCTCCGCGACATCGTGCACGCGCACCATCGAAGCCCCGGACATAACGGCGACGGCATCGGCGGTCAGCGTCCCGGCAAGGCGCCCGCCCTCATCGCGCCCGGTGACGCGCCCGATGCACGACTTCCTCGACAGCGCCATGAGGACGCGGTACCGCCCGCCGCACAGCTCGCCGCATCTTGAAATCAGCGAGAAATTCGCCCGGTCGTCCTTCCCGAACCCGATTCCCGGATCGACGATTATATTCTCCGGCGCGATTCCGCGGGACTCGGCAAAGGCGCACCGAGCGGAAAGGTACGAATCGACCTCGGCGAACGCGTTCCCGTACGACGTGTCGTCCTGCATCGTCGACGGTATCCCCCTTTTGTGCATGAGGATTACGGGTATGTTCTTCTCCGCCGCGAAGTCGGCCAGAAGCGGCTCGTCCTCAAGCGCGGAGACGTCGTTCAGAATGTCGGCGCCCGCCTCGAACGCGGCCTTCATCACGGAAAGTTTCCTCGTGTCTATCGATATGGGGACGGACGAGACGCGCCTGAGCGCCTCCACGACGGGCACGACCCTGCGGATTTCCTCGTCGTCCGATATGTAGCCGCTTCCCGGGCGCGTAGATTCCCCGCCGACGTCGATTATGTCGGCCCCATCCTCCACGAGCGAAAGCGCGCGCCCAAGCCCGCCGCGGCTTTCCTTCCAGAACGAATCGGGCGTCGCATTCACGATGCCCATGACGAACGCCGGAAGGTCGGTCGAGACGCTCCTTCCGCCAGACAATTTCAACTCCATTCGCTACCCCCAACTATCATTCCAGCCGCACGCGCTATGTCTTTCGGGGACATGCCGCAATCGGCGCAAATCTGCTCACGTGTTCCCTGAGGAAGGAACCTGTCCGGGAACGCCATCACGCTGCTTCTGACCCCGGACGACGACGCGACCGACGAGAGAAATTCGCCGATTCCGCCGATGCGCACCCCATCCTCGACGAAAACGACGCCGTCGAATCCGGAAAGCACGTCCCGGAACGAGGCGACGTCGAACGGCTTGAGGAACCGGAGCGTGTAGATGTCCGCCCTGATTCCCGCCTGAAGGAGAATCCTCGCCGCCTGAAGGACCTCGCAGTACATGCCTCCGGTCGTGACGAGGAGCACCTTCCCGAACTGCCGCGGACGCTGCTCGCAGTCGAACTGGACGGAAAGGGACGGCTCGAATTCGTCGCACGGGACGAAGATGCCGCGACCGACGTTTCCCGAGTCGATTTTCGTCGAGAACGACGGAAGCTCCGACGGGCATGACGATTTCGGATACCGTATCATCACGGGGGCCTCCGCGCCGAACGCGTACTCGAGGCAGGCGCGCAGGTCCGCCGCGGAGGCGGGCGACATCATCACAAGGTTCGGCACGGGACGGAAAAGCGCTATGTCGAACAGCCCCTGGTGCGTCTCCCCGTCGCTCGGGACGACGCCCGCCCTGTCGAGGACGAGGACCGCGTGGACGCCCTGAATCGCGATGTCGTGTACGACCTGGTCGACGGCGCGCTGCATGAACGTCGAGTATATCGCGACGACGGGAACCATCCCCCCCCGCGCAAGCCCCGACGCGAACGTGACGGCATGCTCCTCCGCGATGCCGACGTCGAAAAACCGCTCCGGGAATTTCCTCGAGAACGCGTCGAGCCCCGTCCCCTTGCTCATGGCGGCAGTTATCGCGGCAATCCGGCTGTCGCGCGACGCGAACGACACGATATCGTTCGAGAAGCTTTCCGTGAAACTGAGGGAGTCGAATTTCTCCACGACGCCGTTCGTTATCTGGAACGGCCCCACGCCGTGGAAGCTTGCGGGGTCGTTCTCCGCGGGGCTGTACCCCTTTCCCTTCTTCGTGCGGACGTGGACGACGACGGGCTTGTCGAGCATGGCGGCTCGCCGGAACGCCTCCTCCATGCTGTCCATGTCGTGGCCGTCGAGAGGGCCGACGTACTCGAACCCCAAGTCGGTGAAGAAATTGACGCTCAGGCAGAACCCCTTTATGGCGCGCTTGAGGCGGAATATAAATTTCCCGAGGTGATGCTCCGAAAACGGAATCCTGTCCACAATCCCGTCTATGAAATACCTGAACCGCTGGTAACTCCGCGTCATAGTGAACATAGAAAGCGTCCGGGAAAGCGCGCCCGTGTTTGCGGAAATGGACATCTGGTTGTCGTTGAGGACGACGATGAGGTTTTTTGAAATCTGCCCCGCATGGCTCAATGCCTCGAACGCCATCCCGCCCGTAAGGGAACCGTCCCCTATGACGACGACGACCTTCCTGCCGCGGCTCTTCTCGTCGAGGTTCCACGCGGTAAGGAGCCCGAGCCCCTGCGAGATGGAGGTGGACGAGTGCCCGTTGTCGAAATAATCGTGGCAGCTCTCGCACCGCTTCGTGAACCCAGAAATCCCGCCATGAAGGCGCACCGACGGAAAGTCGCGGAACCGCCCCGTAAGGAGCTTGTGCGTGTAGCACTGGTGGCTCACATCGAATATTACGGCGTCGCGCGGGCTGTCAAACACGCGGTGAATCGCGATTGTCAGCTCGACACATCCGAGGTTGCTCGCAAGATGCCCCCCATTTCTTGCCAGAACCTCAATGATTTTCCTTCTGATTTCCCCGGCCAGCTCAGGCAGCCGCTCCTTCGGCAGTTTCTTCAAATCATCCGGGGAATTTATAGTAGAAAGAATCGTAAACGACCTCCGAAAACATCGAAACAAACATAAAAAAAGACCGCGTAGTTTTACAACTTTCGCGGTCTTCAACCGTCAGACATCAGACAAGAACTTACTTGCTCTTATGTCTGTTGCGTCTAAGCATCTTCTTACGCTTATGAGTTGCCATCTTCTGGCGCTTTCTTTTCTTTCCACAAGGCATTGGAAGGCTCTCCTTACTCTTTAGATTTTGGATTTGGTTATTATTATCGAAAGCGGAACCTTCGTCAATCGGACGAGGCGACGCATTTCATAGTAACCTGACTTTCAGCGGCTCTCAATCTGAGAGGCATTCTCGTAGCAGACCTTTGATGCGTTCGGCGCACCGAAAACCTGCCGTGCGGCGACCGACACCACCTTTCCCGAATTCCCGTTCTGCTCAAGCACGGGATCCTTCACCATCGCAAGCTGGAACGACCGTCTGCTGGCCGCTACCGTAGCCTCATAGACGTTGCCGGTGAATTTCACAAGTTGTTCCAAAGGAAAAATCATCATCGCTCTCCCTAAAAAATGTTTTTCGATTATAGCGATTTTTTATTGTCACCTCAAGAGAAAAACTCTAAATTTGTGCAATGCGCACCATTTCGACAAAAGCGACGGTGCTCCGCCTTCAGGTCAGGGGCGAGAGCAACTACATTGCGACCATTCTCACCCCCGAGGGGATTTCAAGCGCGACGCTTTACGGCGGGGCTAAGAGCCGCCTGCGCTCGCTCGTATCGCCGATGAACTCCGGGACGATGTACATGACGAGCGACGAGGCGCGGCACTCGGCGAAGATAAACGACTTCGACGTGAAGAGCTACCATCCGTCATTCAGGGAGAACCTTTTCAAAATGCTCGCCTCCTCGTTCGCGACGGAGCTGCTGATGAAGACGCACTGCGCAGGGAGCCCGGGCGACGCCTGGATTCTGTTCAACGGGTTCCTCGACGGAATGGAATTCTTCGACGAGCGGGAGGCGAGAATCGGGCTGGTGCGGTTCATGTGGAGGTACATCGACCTCCTCGGCGTAAGGCCCGACACGTCGTATTGCGCCGCCTGCGGGGAGGAGCTTTCGTCCGGCGATGGAAAAAACGCAAGCCATGCCTTATCATATAGCGTCATCTCAAACGGCTTCATCTGCCGCGGATGCGCTGAGGGCGGGAGCATCCCGCAATCGGACAGCGCGCTGCCGGTATCAGGCATGACGCTGCGCTACCTCGACTCCGTCGCGAGACTCTCGCCGCGGGAGGCGCGGGCGCTGCGCGAGCCGGAGGAAGTCTACAGGGAAGCGCAGGATTTGTGCATCGCGATACTCGAAAGCGTCTGCGGGACGAGCTTCACGACGCTCAGGACGTGCGCGGGAATTTTCTGACAAAAACAAAACGAACGGAACAAAAAACGGGAGGATTAAACAATGAGAGCAATCGACATCATCATGAAAAAGCGCGGCACCACAATCCGCGACAAGAACGGGGAAAAAACGCTCGCGGGAAGCACGAAGCTCACCGGCGAGGAAATCAGGTTCCTCATCGACAGCTACGTATCGGGAGCCCTCCCCGACTACCAGATGAGCGCGTTCCTCATGGCGGTTTATTTCAACGGCATGGATTTCGAGGAGACGGGCGCACTCACGGACGCGATGCTCCACTCCGGCGACGTCATAAACCTCCACGGCGACGGCGCCATCGAGGGGCTTGACGGCGAGGTCTTCGTGGACAAGCATTCGACGGGCGGCGTCGGGGACAAGATTTCGCTCCCGCTCGCGCCGATAGTCGCGTCATGCGGCGTGAAGGACCCGATGATGAGCGGGCGCGCGCTCGGTCACACGGGCGGAACGCTCGACAAGCTCGAGTCGATTGAGGGGAAGGACAGCGGGCGGTTCAACGTCTTCCTCAGCGAGGAGGAATTCAAGGCGGGAATCCGGAAGGACGGGTTCGCCATGATGGGGCAGACACCGAAAATCGTTCCCGCGGACAAGAAGATGTACGCGCTCAGGGATGTGACGGCGACAGTCGAGTCCGTCCCGCTCATCACGGCGTCAATTCTCTCGAAGAAGGTCGCCGAGGGCGCGGACGCGCTCGTTTTCGACGTGAAGTACGGCACGGGCGCGTTCATGAAAACGAAGAAGGACGCGGAGGAGCTTGCGGTCTCGCTCGTCAACACGGCGAAGGCGATGGAAAAGAAGGCGAGCGCGCTCATAACGAACATGAACACCCCGCTCGGGCGCACCGTCGGGAATTTCCTCGAGATAGAGGAGACCGTCGAATGCCTGCGCGGAAACGGGCCTGCCGACGTAATGGAGCTGACCTACCAGCTCGGCGCGGAGATGATTCTCCTCGCGGGGAAGGCGAAGACGCGCGATGAGGCGATCGAGATGGAGAAGGATGCCGTCTCGTCCGGCCGCGCGCTCGAACGGTTCCTCGCGAACGTCAGGACGCAGGGCGGGGACGCCGACAAACTCATGGCGCAAATCGGCACGCGGCGGTCACCATTCCGCGCGGAGGTAAGGGCAAAAGAGGACGGGTTCCTCTCGCTCGACGCGTTCAAGACGGGGCTTGCGGGAGTCTACCTCGGCGTCGGAAGGAACAAGGCGACCGACGACGTATGCTTCGACGCTGGAATCGTCATGCACAAAAAGACGGGCGCCGAGGTGAGGAAAGGCGAGCTCATCCTCGAAGTCTACGGGAAGGACGCGGAATGCCTCGCGCCCGCGGTCGCGCTCCTCGAGTCGGAGGCGATATCGTACAGCCCCGAAAAGCCGGAGGAAGACGAGCTCGTGTTCAAAATCATACAATAAAGGCGGGATTTCCATCCCGGAATCGACAAGGATGTCCGTTCCGCACGGGGCGGACTTAAACCAAGGATTTTTGCACAAATGAAAAACTGGAACAAGAAGCAGGTTCCGCGCGAGATTGTGGCGGGGCTGAACGCGAAGTACGGAATAGACGCGCTCACAGCCTCGATACTCGCCCGCCGCGGAATCACGGAGGGAAAGGACGTCCAATTCTTCATGGAGGACAACGAGCGGTTCATGCACAGCCCGTTCCTGTTCAAGAACATGGAGGAGGTCGTCGACAGGATATTGCAGGCAAAGGACGAGGGCGAGAAGGTCCTCATATTCGGTGACAGGGACGTTGACGGAATCACGTCGACGACGGTCCTGCACGACTTCCTCACGTCGCTCGGGATGGACGTCACATACAGGCTTCCGGCGGGCGCAGACCCGTACGGGCTGAACATGGGCGCCATAGACGACTTCGCGGCAGCCGTGGAGGAGGACTTCAAGCGCGGGAAAGGCGCGCTCATCATAACGGTCGACTGCGGAATCTCCAACGTCAGCGAGATATCGTACGCGACGGAAAAGGGAATGGAAGTCATCGTCCTCGACCACCACAACCCTCCGGAGGTTCTCCCCGAGCCGGCGATAATAATCGACCCGAAGTGCGAGGACTCGGGATACCCGTTCAAGGACATATCGGGCTGCGCCGTCGCGTACAAGGTCGTCAGCGCGCTCCGGTTCGCGCTCGCGGAGCCGATATACGGGATGGAAATCGCGCTGCTCGACGCGAACGTTACAGGCGGGGACTGCGTGGTGGACGTTATAAGGACGAAGAACCTCACGGAGAGGGGAACGTTCAGCGTACGCATACCGCAGGGAAAGTCGATTATGGAGACGGAGCTGCCGAACATTTTGCGGAACCAGCACATATACATCTGGGACAAGGCGAAATTCAGCGCGATATTCGGGACGGACAGCTTCAACTTCGCCGATTTCCGTGACGAGATTATGCGCGTCTGGCCCGAGCGCGGAAAGCTTTCCCTCCGGGAGCTGCGCGCGCGCTCGAAAATCGCGCTCTACAACCCGGAATTCGACTCGGACATCATGGGATTCTTCAACCTGTTCGTGACGTACCACAGCATCTCCGCGACAAAGAAATTCTCGAACGAGAACGAGCGAGACCTGCAGCTCGTCGCGCTCGCCGCCCTCGCGGACATCATGCCGCTCGTGGACGAGAACAGGATTTTCGTCAGGCGCGGAATCGCCTCGATAAACGCGGGCAACGCGCGCGAAGGGCTCCGGGAACTTCTAGCGCTCGCGGGGCTCCTGTCCGAGGGGCGGACAATCACCAGCACCGACCTTTCGTGGAACATAAACCCCGCGCTCAACGCGACGGGACGACTCGGGCAGCCGGAAATCGGGTTGGGGCTGCTCACCGAAAAGGAGAGCGACCGGCGCATCTCGATCGCGAACAGGATTATCGCAATGAACAACGAGCGCAAGCAGTTCGGCGCGGACGCGTGGGAATACGGGAACCCGAAGGCGCAGGAATCGATAGACGCGAACGGCGGAAAGCTCTGCGTCATCGTCGACGAGCGGATAAACCGCGGCGTCTCCGGCATTCTTGCGGGAAAGCTCGTCTCGGCATACAACGTCCCGGCGATGGCAATGACGTTCGTGGACGGGACGGCAATCGGCTCGATGAGGAGCTGCCGCTCGTTCGACGCGACGGCGTTCCTCGACGCGCTCGACAAGGAGGGCGCGAAGGACGGTAAGCCGGGGCTTTTCATAAGCCACGGCGGGCACGACTACGCGGCGGGGTTCAGCTTCGAGAAATCGAGGCTCGACGAATTCCTCTCCGCCGTCAAAAAATTCGTCCCGTCCATAAAGCTGTCAGACGACGACACCGAGACGTTCGACATAGACGCGGAGCTTCCGCAGCGCTACCTCGACACGGACGAATTCGACATTTTCACCGTCATCGACAGGTTCGAGCCGTACGGGGAGGAGAACGCCGGGCTGATTTTCATGAGCCGCTCGCTCCGGATATCGGACGCGAAGAAATTCGGCAAGCCCGAATCGCGCCATCTCAAGCTGACGTTCGACTGCGGAAGGACGAAATGGCCGGCGCTTCTGTGGAACGGCGCGGAATCGCTCGACAAGGATTTCTCCGTCGGCGACTGCGTGGACGTCATATACAACATCGAGCGGAATTTCTACAACGGGAACACGACGCCGCAGATGAAAATAATCGACATAAGGCGCGCGGGCGCATAAGGAGGAGACGATGAGGATGTCGGCAATACGATGGCTGTCATCGGCACTCGCTCTCGCGCTGGCGGTTCTGCCGGCCGGAGCGGAGACGGCGACGTTCCCCGCGCGGAGCGGAAGCGGCGCTGGCGTCACAGCATGGTGGCAGGGGAAAGTATGCCCAGGCGACGCCGTTTTCGTCAGGCTCGCGCTCGGGGAGAACGCGCCTTCCGGGAAAATCGGGGGGAGCCTGGAATTCGAGAAGGACGGAAAGAAAGTCGGCACTGCGGAATTCTACGAGGTTCCCGACTCCAGCGGCAGAGGAAGGCGGATGGCGCTTGCGGGCATCCCGCTCTCGTCGTATCTTTCGGCAGGAAAGGGAACGGCGACGGCGCGGCTTACTGCAGGCGGAGCGGAGATTCAGCCCGCGATGATGCCGATAGAAATCGTCGCGAAGGAATTCGTCAAGGAGACGATACAGCTCGACGCGGCGAACACGGCAATAAAGACGAACGACTCGGACGAGCGGTGGCGGCAGATAAGCAAGCTGAACAAAATACTCGGCACGCGGACGGACGCGGACGTATTCTCGCTCGCGCCGATGCTCCCGCCGACGGGCGCGACGAGAAGGACTTCTTTCTTCGCGGACAGGCGCATCTTCGCCTACTCCAACGGGAAATCATCCACGAGCCTCCACTACGGGATAGACTACGGAATCCCGACCGGAAGCAAGGTCCGTTCATGCGCGGCAGGAAAAGTCGTACTTGCCGAGATGAGGATAACGACGGGCTGGTCGATTGTAATCGAACACCTGCCGGGGCTCTACAGCCTCTACTACCACCTTTCGAAGATGGACGTCGGCGTCGGGGACATGGTTTCCGCCGGGCAGCAGATTGCGCTCTCGGGGGCGACGGGCCTTGCGACGGGACCGCACCTCCACTGGGAGATGCGGCTCAACATGGAGGCGGTCAGCCCCGACTTCTTCACGGGCGACTTCACATTCGAAGAAGCCGTAAGGAACCCGTAGAATCCGTCACGATATCGTACGTCTCCCCGGGAACGAGCGCCGACAGATTCATGACGCTCGTCTCCGAATAGCGCGAGCGGAATTTCGTAGACTGGAAATCGGCGAAGTATCCGAGCGCGCCGAGCGCGCGGCGGACGGGCCGAGGGTATTTCTCCGACACGAACGCGCAAATGCCGTCATACAGGTAGTAGCGTGCGAGCCTCGTCCCCTTGTAGACGCTCGTCTTCCCGAACTGCAGGTACTGCTCAGAATACACCCGCACGGGGAACTGGATTTTCTTCCCGCCGAAAGACGCGCTTGAGAATTCCACGCACAAATTCTGCCCCGACCACGAGCGGTCGAGCACGGCGAATTCGCGTCCGGAAGTGTCGACAAGAGCGACGCGCGCGCTCACCGTCTCGCGGCTCGTCCCGTATATGACAATCCGCATAATCGTCCGCGCGGAAAAATCCTGCACGACGGAGGCGGCGAAAAAGCAGCGAACGAACGTGAATATGTAGAACGCCCCGAACGCGAGGAACACTGCCAGCGCGAGCAGGGACGCGAACCGTACTTTTACGGTGGATTTCAGCATGACGGCTTCACGAGGCTCATGAACTCGTCCTCGTCTATCACGCTCACGCCGTATTTCGCCGCCTTCGCGTTCTTCGAAGAGCCGCTTTCCTTGTCGTTCGTCACGAGATACGACAAATCCTTCGTCACCGACGACTTGCACGAGCCTCCCGCCGCCTTCACGAGCGCCTCCGCCTCCGCGCGCTTCATCGAGCGGAGCTCCCCCGTAAAGCAGAACGACTTCCCGGAAAGGGGAAGCGGCGCGCCGAGCGAGCCGGAAATCTCTATCGTCCCGGACGAGACGAGCGATTCCATCTCCGCCCTGTTCTCCGAAAGCCCCTCGACGACCGCGTTCGCCATTATTTCGGCGAAACCGTGGACGGCAGAGAAATCGTCCGGAGACGCGGAAAGGAGGGAGTCGAGCGTCGGGAACCCGGCATCGACAAGTTTCCCGACGACCGTCTCGCCAACGCCCTCGATGTCGAACCCGGCGACGAAAGCCGGAAGCGACATTTTCCTGTGCGCCTGAATGGAGTCGAAAACCTTCCGCGCGCCGAGCGAATCCTTCTTCCCCACGGAATTTTCGTCAAGGAAATACGGCGTGAGCTTCTCGACGGAAAGCGAATAAATGTCGGAGACGGATTTCACGACGCCGTCGCGGAAAAGCGAGCGGATGAGCGTGTCGCCGAAATCGCGTATGTCAACCACGGAAATCCACTTCTGGAGCCGGTGGAGGACACGCTTCGGGCAGCCCTGGTTCGGGCAGAAAAGCCGCGTCCCCGCATCGACGAGCGGAGCGCCGCAAGAGGAGCACACGGACGGGAAAACAATCTCGCGGCATCCGTCCGAGGAACCGACCACGCCCTCAATTTTCGGGATTATCTCCCCGCGCTTGACGACGACGACGCGGCTTCCGATTTTAACTCCAAGACGCCTCATCGTGTCCGGGTTCGCGAGGCTCGCGCGCTGGACGGTCGTCCCGTTGAGCTGAACGCCGTCGAAAATACCGACAGGCGTGTACGTCGAGCCAGATTCGCTCCATTCGACGTCGCGAAGGACGGTCACCGCCTCCTCAAGCCCGAATTTGAACGCAATCTGTCTGTCCGGCCTCGTGCGCCTCGCATCCTCGAAATCGATGCGCCGCTCCTTCACCACAAGCCCGTCTATGTCGAATTCGAGCGAGGAGCGCATCTCCGAGACGCGCGCGCGATAAGCGATTACCGAATCGGCGTCGGGAAGAACCTCGAGGTGGACGACATCGAATCCGCACGAGGCGAGCCACTCTATCTTCCCGACCTCGTCAGAAAACGGATTGTCGGCGGGATTCCCCTCACCATCGGTCGCGAGCGCGTCGTATACGATGAGGTTCAGGTTCTCGCTTCCGGAACCGTCCTTCCGCTTCATGAGACCGTTGGCGGCGTTGCGGCAGTTCGCCTTGTCCGCGTACAGGGAGTCGTGCACGGAATGGCGCATTATGACCTCGCCACGGACAGCACCCGTAAAGGCGATTCTCTCCCCGTCCCTGCCGAAAAGCTCGGGGAGGACGCCGCCCATCTTCCGCGCGTTCTGCGTGATATCGTCGCCGATTGTCCCGTCGCCGCGGGTCACCGCCCTGACGAGCACGCCCGAATCGTACTGCAGCTCAAGGGACGCGCCGTCGAGCTTGTATTCGACGAGGTACTCGTCATATTTATGCGCCGATGCCCACTTGAGGAACTGCCCGTCCTCCGCCGCTTTCTCCTGGCTTCCCATCGGCATGCGGTGGTGCACCTTCGCGAACGAGCCGTTGTCCGCGCCGACGCGGGAGAAGACCGGATTCGACGGGTTGAGGGACTTCAGCTCGTCCCACAAAGCGTCGAATTCGGCGTCCGTTATCTCAGCCTCGCCGTTGTAATACGAATCCTGATACCGCTTAATCAGCCCCTCAAGCTCCAGTATCCGCCCCTCGATTCCGTCCTCGCCGAACAAGTCCATCGCTCACCTCCTCTCGAACATCAGCTCGCTGATTACGCGGTTCGCGTCGACGCCCTTCTGCTCGAACCGCGTCTCGGGCCGCCACTCCTGATGGGGGGCAAAGCCGTCGAACTTGTTCCGGAGTCCATCCGTAAGCGAAAGCTCCTCGAGCGCGAATTCCGCATACGGAAGCCAGTCCGTCACGAAATAGAGGTATCCGCCCGCCTTCATCTTCCTCGAAAGCAGCTCCGTTCTCGGCCGCTGGACGAGGCGCCTTTTGTGGTGGCGCTTCTTCGGCCACGGGTCCGCAAAGAAAATGTGGAACGCATCGACGCTGCCGTCGGCGACCATATCGGAGATGACTTCCATGGCGTCGTGCGCGATTATCCGAATGTTCTTGAGGTTCCGCTCCCTGATTTCGCCGAGGAGCTTGCCGATTCCGGGCTTGTGCACCTCGATTCCGAGATAGTTTATGTCGGGGTTGTTCTCCGCGATTATGGCGGTCGCCCGCCCCATCCCGAACCCGATTTCAATGACGACGGGATTGTCGTTCCCGAAAACCTTCCTGAAATCGAGAACGGAATCCTTGTCGTAGCCGATTCCCCACACGGGAAGCAGCTCCTCGTAGTCCTTCCTCTCGGCATTCGTAAAATGCCCCGCACGCAGGACGAACGTCCTCACCTCGCGGCGGAATCCATTTGCCGCGACCTCATCGTTTTTGTTGCTCTCGCTGTCCATCTTAAATAAGCTCCATCCATAAAAAAATACGCCCTGCCCGAATTCCGGCGGATACATGACTTGCATTTCCGTTCCTAATCCGCGCACGAAAACACATCGATGCCGAAAACATGCTTTCTTTTCGAAAAACATTCAGCATGGCAAACGCAAAACAAGCCCCCGGAACAGGTTGCCGCAAAATGCGCCGTCCGAGCGATTCTGAACGAGTCAGCCCTCTTTGTCCACTGCCGACGGCGGAAGAAGGCACACGACCTTGTTTCCCGCCGTAAAAAGAACCGTCCTCATCGAAACCGCCTGCTTGTAATCCCTCGTTATGTTCCTCGCGCTCGTCCAGTCGCCCTTCGCCTTCCCGAAAAAGACGAGCGAGCGGTCCTCCGCGTAGAGCGCGACGTACTCCGTCGTTTTTCCAAGGATGCCCCGAACGTCCGAATCGGTCGCCGAAAGGAGACGCTCGTCATAGGAGACGGTGAACGGGCGGCTCACCTCCCCGCCCGCATCGTCGGCATACGTCGCCTCGTACTTCCCGCGAGGAACCGGCTCGGGGATACGTGCGGGAGTACCGTCGGAACGGAACGATACAGGAGGAACGCGGAGATTCCGCTTGAAGACGAACGAATCCTTGTCCGTCAGATACGAATCAGGCTCGCCGACGAACCACTCAAGGGGAATCTCGCCCTCGCCGGCTATGCGCCTGACGGAAAAGGACGACGCGCGACGCGGGTTTCCGGAAATCCGCAGGAAAACGGAAAGCGACGCGCTCGGAAGGGCGCCCGCGGAAGCATAGTCGAGCACGAGCGACGGCTGAACCTCCGCGATTTCCGGCTCTGCGTCCGAGCACGAAAAAATCACCGGCGAGGACGCCACGACGGACGCGACACCGATGATTCTGAAAACGCTCCTGATTCCCGCCGCAAAAAGACGACGCGCCATCAGAAATTGAATATGAGGTTTATGACCGTCAAATCGTTCGACGAAAGCTGGTTCACTATGGACTCGAATTTGACGTTGACCTTCTTGCACGATTCGTCAAGGTACGAGAAGTACATCATTCCGAGCCCCTCCTCGCCGTCGGGAAGCTCGCGGTAGAAATCGACAATAGTGCGCTTCTTCGTGTCGGTCGCCATCTTGTCGGCGATGTTCTCCTTCATCTCCTGGAATTCGGCGCTCTTGTTGTAGAGGATTATCTGCAGCCTGCCCTGCTTCCCGATTGCAGTCGAGCCGCCGCCGAGCTTCCACGAGAGGGTGACGAGCTTGCCCTTCTTCTTAAGCTCCGCGAACAGCTTCTCGCGGATTTCCGGGTCGTAGAGCATGGCGTTCGTGTCCTCGACACCGTTGTAGAGCGTGTCCGCCGCCTTTTTCAGGTTGTTGTTCTCGCTGTTCGTGACGAGCTCCATTATGAGGAGCGAGATGTCGTCTGCGACGCGGGACTTTTCCATGTACTCCTGGAGAAGATGGCGTATCGCGATGTTTATCTTCTCGAAGCCGTCCTTCTGGAAGAAGAGCATTATGACGTACCAGTTCATGAGGCTGAGCCTGTCGAGGAATTTCTCGACCATGAGGAGGTACGTGTTGCGCTCCTGCGGGGAATAGTCGCGGTTGGAGACGATGGCCTCGCGGACCGGCTTGAGGATGACGTCCTTTATGAGCTTTATCCGGCTCCTGCCCTTCTCGATTATAGGGCGGAGCTGAGAAGAGGAACGCTTCGTGTTCTCGTCGATGAGGTTCTTCGGGTTCGCGCGGTTGTATTTCGCGACGCAATCGCATTTTATAATCTCTGCGTACAGGCTCCTGTCGAACTGCTTGTACAGAATCGAGAACACAATGAGCTTGGACAAATCCATGACGCTCTGCCGCACGGACACGAATTCCGCCATGGAAATCTCGATTTTCGAGATGAAGTCCTTCATTATCATGTTCTGGATTGTTTGCGGTGAAAACGGATTGAGCGAAATGCCAACCTCCTCAACATTGTCCGCAAGCCTGAAATGGGTAAGTTTCTTGTTGTTGCTGATAAAATAAGAAGTACCGTCCTCGGTCAGGATTACCTTCAACGGCAGTTCAAGGCTGAATTTTTTTCCCGTTTCCATTTTCACTCCGTTTTTTTTCTATTTTCTATTATAGAGCAAGCCCCTTGCGTTGTAAACAAACAAATTATATCCTAAAAACATGCGCTTTTCTCGCCTGATAACGCTTCTGCTCCTTGTCGCCGTATCGTCATTGCGGACTGCCGCCCGCTGCGAACCTGCATTATCGGGGCGGGCGCTTTCCGACAAGGTGCTCTCGATAATAGCGGAATGCGGCTTCGGCGGGAGGGCGGCGAAGGAGCCTCTCGCGAAGACGGGCCTGGACACGTTCGCGTACAACATAACGGTCGATTTCCCGAGGACAGAGGAGGCGGTGACGGGCGGCGGACGAAGCACGATGGTCGTCGACATCCGGCAGCGGGACATCCCGACGATTGCGGGCGAGTTCACAAGGCTTCTCAAGGACCTCGACGGGCGGAAAAGGAACGCGGACGTGAGGATTCTCTGCGCCGCCCTCGACGGCAACGGGGAGGCGGAAGGCGGAGAATACGGGACGGAGCGGTTCGCGTCGGAGGTCGACGACAACGACACGATGTTCGCGGTCGCGCTCGATTTCGGGGCGGGCGGAGCGGCGTCGATAAAAACGGGAAGCGTCGGCTCCGCATCCCCGTCGTGGCTCGCAAAGCTCGTGACTGACGCGATGAGGAAAGACGGCCAGGCCCCGGAACTCGAGCACCGGTTCCTCTCTCTGTACCGGCTCGGTCTTATCCGCGGAGAGAAGCGGATGGGCGAATTCATCAAATGGAACATCCCCGCGATAGAGGTCGCTCTCCAGGACGGAAAGCAGCTCGGTTTCATAGCGGAAATAGCGGAGTCGTTCGACGCGCGCGGGACGGAAGAATGGGACGTCCATTACCTGATAATCGACACGTCGACAAAATTCGGGACGCTCGTCATCGGGGAAAGCGCGATAATCACGCTCGCGATATCCGTCGCCGCGCTCAGCCTGCTCATGCTCTGCGGGCTTTCATTCCTCGGGAAGGCGGGCGCGCGGTACAAGCGGGAATTTCTCAAGGCGTGGTACATGATTCCGCTTACGCTCGCGCTCTCGTTCTCGTCCGTCATCCTCGGGCAGAAAGCCGCGGAGTCGGCGCGCCTCCTCCCGGGAATGAACCCGATCCACCTGATGTCCATAAAAATCTGCGCCTCGATACTCGTCATCTCAGCCTATTTCGCGGTTCTTGAGAAAATCCACCTCCCGATTGACGCCTTCATTTTCGGGTACATGATTTCGTTCGTCGCAATCCTGAACATATTCATTTTCAGCGCGATAGACATCCTTTTCTTCATCTCGTTCGGAATCGAATACATACTGATTTTCGCGTCGCGCCCGGCAAGGCGCTCCTTCTGGATAATGGTATGGCTTGCCGCGATGATGGCGCCGTTCGCGCCGTACATAGCATCGCTCATAGGCAGCGCGGAACGGGAGACGCTGGAGCGGGCGATATTCTGCACGCCCGCGGAGAACGTAATCCTCTCGCTCGCACTGTTCCCGATACACATGATGTGGCAGAAAATCCTCGTGCGCATAAACATCATTTCCGGAATGAGCCGCCACCCGACGCGGCGCACGGTCTGGAACGGAATCGCGCTCGTCCTGTTCCTTATTGCGGTCTTCGCGTTCTCGTCGAAAAAAGTCTCGGAGCGGTTCTACCGGGACACCGAAAAGCCCGCCACGATAATCGCCGACCGCGACAACAGGACGTTCTCGTTCAGCGTCGTCGAGGACACGTTCTGGGGGATGAGCACGAACCACATCGCCGTAAAATCGAAGGAGGACGCCGTACGATACCAGATTTCGATACGGAGCGACGGCGAGGAGGTCATCCCGATATACGAATCGACATACGGATACAAGATAACGGCGAAGGACGAAATCGCGTTCGTAATCCCGGACATGCCGCCTCGGTCGATAACGATTGATTACGCGTCATCGTCGGCGCTCTCGTCGTTCGTCACGGTCGAGGCGATATACGACTGCGGGGACGGCACGTTCAGGCGGGAAAGGAAAACGGTGCGCGTGCAGGGAAAGCGATGAGGAACGCGCGAAAAGCCCGTAAAATCATGGCCGCCGCCGCGGTGCTGCTCGGAGCCGCGCATTCCCGGGCGCATCCGGGCGAGGACGGCGGCGGAATTTCGTTCGACATCGGCTCGGAAGGCAAGACCGCCGAGATAAGCGTCGAGGGATTCTGGAAAAGCCTCGTCACGGGAAGCGGCTCGGTGACGTTCGGGTTCGGGACTGCGCCCGAGGCGGAGCTTTCCTCCCCCGCCCTTACGCAGGAAGTCGACCTCGACATGCACGCGCTCTACGACGGGCATTGGTTTTTCGACGCGTCGTTCGCGGACGGATTCGACAGGAACACCGTCTCGGCGGGATTCCGGGGCGACGGAGCAATCAAGGAAATAAAAGTATCGAACAGGGGCATCACATTCCCGGACACGTATTCGGTCAGCGAGACGGGGAACGGAATCGGCGGAGGCGCGAACGAGGCGCCGGGAATCATGGGGCATTTTGAGGGCGACGGATGGCGGGGGGACTTCGCGCTGAGGTACGAATTCGTCGAGGCGGAGACGGCCGACTGGTTCGGGATGAATTCCGCGGTGACGTCTAAGACCTCCCTCGAAAACTGGCTGACCGGAGCGTCGTTCACAATCCCGTCGGCTGGGCTTTCGTCGATGGTGGACGGCGTTTTCGTCGAGAGCGCGGACGGCGGAGAGAGCGGCAGCGACGGGCTTTCCTACAAAAAGCTCAGCGCCTCGCAGTTCGTCGTGTCGGCGCGTGAGAAACGGATGCTGATAGCGCGGGATGCCGGCGCGGGAAAGAAAAGCGGACGGTTCCCGGCAGTCGCGGTGTCGTTCAGGAACGGAGCGCTCGGCTCGGAACAAGCCGCAATCGAGGAATTCCTCGAAGAGACGGAGGAATGGTTCGGGCGGGACATATCGGGATTCTCGTTCGCGAAGACGGACGGAATCTCCGGCTACCTCGGCGAGATTGGCGGGACGACGGTTCTCTTCCTCCAGCGCCCGGACGGGTTCTCCCCGTTCTGGGACGCGTCGCGGTACGACCTTGGCACGACTCCGCCATCAGACGCGTTCGTCGCGTCGTCATCGACGGAGATTGCGGACACGTCGTTCGAGGCAGAGATTTCGGAGGACGACACGGGCGGAGAATTCTTCGACGAGGGGCACAGCTACGCGGACGTGTCGGCGAAGGACGGCGACGGGTCTACGGCTTCGGCGCGCTTCCCGCTCGCGCGGACGAACCCGGGCATATACCTCGGCTACGGGGACGCGCCCAATTCAGAGAACGACAACACGCTTCTGTCGCGGACGCTCAGCCCCGTGAAATCGCTTTCGATAGGGACATCGGCAATCGCGGGGACGGTCAGAGTCTACCGGAACGGAATCCTCGAGCATGGAGCAGAATTCGACGCGGACACGGGGACGATTTCGCTCCAGTCGCCCGTATCGGCAGGCGACAGAATCCATGCTGAATGGCTCGAAAATTCGGGGGACACCGACGAAGGCTCCGTGTCGTTCGGGGCGGGAATCGAGAAGGAATTCCTCCCGTTCCTCAAAGCAGACGTATCGGCGGCGGGACGGTGGACTTACGCGTACGGGAAGGAATACGCGGACGCGGACGGAGCGTCGGCCGGCTTCCTCGCGGCGGCGGCAGGGGCAGGAATCAGCACGGAGCATCTCAGGATACGGAATTCGGCGTCGCTCTCGCTCGTGGCGGAGAACACGACGGGAATCCTCCGCATTCTCGGGATGGACGACGACGAGAACGGCACGGAATACCTGGAAAAGGACGCGGCGCACGACATCCCGGAAGGGATTCTCCCTGTCATCGGCGGGGAGGAGCTCGACGAGTCGCTCAAGGGCGGCGGAGCCGGAAAGGCGCGCAAGGACGTGGGAATCTCGGGATACGCGGTTCCGCTCGAATTCGACTTCACCGGCTTCCCCGAGCAGATGGAGGACGGAAGCAGCGAATTCTGGGCGGCGGCGGCAGTCGAGCTTGAGGAGGCTTCGTCGCTCGCGTCATGCTCGTCGTTCCAAATCGCGCTGAAGAACGAGTCGGAGGGCGCGGACGGAATCGAAATATACCTCCAGCTCGGGGCGGAGGCGGCGGACTCGATTGACGAGGAATTCCCGTCGCTCATCCCCTCGTGGAGCATCTCCCGGCTGTGCGGGACGCTCGGCGAGGGCGAGGGATGGAAGGTCGCGACGGTCGCGCTGACGGACGAGGAGCGCGCGGGAATAGCCAGGACGGGACACCACGACGCGCGCATAATCGTCACGTCGAAAAAGCGCGTCTCGGGAACGATTCTCGTCGGCCCGTACGAGCTGCACGGCTCGCATTTCACGGCGGACACGGACGGCGACGCCAGAATCGCATCGGAGACGCGCACCGACGCATCGCTCAAATCCGCCCGCGTGTCCGACCTCAACCGCTCGACGAACAAAGTCCAGTCATTCTCCTGGGAATACGGCGGCGGAACGACCGACGAGGACGGCGCGGAGATACGGATAGCGCGCTACTTCGACGGAACGGACATATCGGGCTACAAGCGGGCAATCATATTCGCGAAAATCGCTCTCGAAGACGAGCGCGCGCTCGGGGAAAACGCGGGGGAAGGCGGGACGATGATGACGGTCTCGCTCGAGGACAGCGCGAAAAACACCGCGGCACGGTTCGCGCTGCCCCGCTCGTCATATGACACGCTCGGCGACGGCTGGCACGAATTCGCCGTAGACCTGGACAAAAGCTCGCTTTTTGTGGACGGCGAAAAGCTGGAGGGCGCGGAGGCGGAGGCGGACAAATCGGTCGTCCCGTCAAAAATCGCGATTTCGCTGACCCCGATTTCCGGGGACGGAACGAAAATCGCAGGAAGCGGAACGCTCATGATAGACGAGCTGCATCTCGACGGCGCCGAACCGCACCTCGAGGCGGCCGACAAGGCGCGGGCGGAATTCGAGGCGAAAGGAACCATCGCCAGCGCGGGCGGAACCGAGATTCTCGCCAACGCCTACACCTCGCTGTCGTCGGACTTATCGCTCTCATCGGACGGGGCGTCGGTCGGCGCGGGCGCGAAAGCAGGAATCGACATAACGGGCATACGGTTCGAGGCGGCGGCGGCAAAATCGCCGGGCGCAGGAAAAATAACGCAGGCATCCCACAAAATCGCCACCGTGTCCCCCCTGCTCGGCATAATCTCGGCAAGCGAATCGTTCTCGCTCGACTCGGAATCGCGCGCCTCATCGAAGGACGACTCGCTGTCGCTGAAAAAAGGCGCTATGAGCGCGGGGATTTCACTGTCATCATCGGCGGACACGATTGCGATGCGGCAAAATGCGTCGATGAAGGCGGAATTCGCGGGAAAATCGTCGTCGGTTTCGGCGGCGGCATCTCTTTCAGAAAAAACATCGGCGGCCTCAAGCGCGTTCAGGACGGCGGAGACCGGAAGCTACGCGTCCTCCTATTCCTCAGCAACGGCGATGCAGTTCTCCAAAGGAAGCGCCGGCGCCACGAGGAGGGACTTGTCGGCGTCTTTTTCCGCGCGGACGGGGCTGACGGCGGCGGGAATCGCCATACGCCCGGCTTTCTCCGCGTCGACAAAGGCCGTCCACAAATCGTCGTCGAAATTCTCGGACACGACCGCATCATCGATTTCGGTTCCGCTCTCGGCAGGGGCGCACACGCTCACGCTGTCCGCAAAGCACGAATTCGGGGGAACGGAGGAGGCGGACATGAAAGCGCACGCCGACGACGCCTCGCTCCTTGCGCGCGCGCTTTCGAGGAAGGCGGGGCTCATACCGCTCGTATCGCCCGCGGGCCTGTTTTCCCCCAGCGCGAAAAAAATCGTGTCCGGGGCAAAAAACGCGGGCGGGGAAATCACGGCGGCGTTCTACACGGCATCGTGCGTGCTCGGCTGGAAGCGGGCATTCTCGGCGACGGCGGAAAGCCTGCTGCTCCCGACAAGCGCGGAGATTTCCGTCACGAGGAACATCAGGGCGGAGGATTCGGAAAGCGACATCTACAAGGCGGGGCTGAAAATCGGGAATTCGTTCATGAACGCATTCGGGAAAAGCGGCCTCATCCCGATTTTCGGCTGGTATGAGCAGGACGAATTCCGCTCATCCCTCTCGCTCTCGGCAAAAATCCCGCGGGAAGACCCGGGAAGCGCATCATTTTCCGCGGCGGCATCGATACGGCCGAGCATACTGATAAACGGGACGGACTCGGTAAGCGCGGCGGCGGAGGGAAGCGCGGAGGGGCGCGACGACTGGAGCGTCTCGGTTTCCGCATCATGGAAGCGGCGGAGCGGGAAATCGCTCACGAAGGCAATCGCGTCGCTCCTGTTCAGAGGAGTCGCGGACGGAACGATACGGACGGAGAACACGAAGACAGACTCGCTCTCCTTCAAGGCGGGAAGCACGTCCCCGTCATCGTCCAAAAAAAGCCCCGTGAGGAAATACGCCGCCAGCTGCTCGCATTCCGTCGACACGAAAGTCGGAAAAAACATCACGATGCACACGTCGCTGGCGCTGTCATACGAATCGACATGGGGAACGAGCGCGACACTCGGCGCGAGCGCGACGGCGGGATTCACGCTCCGGTTCTAGGAAAAGGCGGAAAAGGATTTTACGGGAACCGTTCAGCATGAAAAAAAAGCCATGCCGTGCGGCATGGCTTCCCAAAATCGCGGCGGACTTTACTGCAGCGGGGCGAAATATCCCGTCTCGTCCCTTCCGCTCCTGTTCATGAGGTATGTTTCCACCTCGACGGGAAGGTACTTCCTGCCGAATTCGGTCTGAAGCGCCGACGTATACGAAAGCCGGTAAATCCCGGACGGAATCCCGACGATGTCGGACACGACGCCGGAAAGCCCCTGCGAGCGGTAGACATAATACTCGCCGCCCTCCGTGTTCTCCCGTATGAAGGCAATCTCATCGGCCGCGGACGCGTTCTCGAGGAGGATTGTCGCGAAAGATATCGAGTTGTTGTTGTAGTACGCCGTAAGGTCAGACAGGCTGTACTTCCCGAACGCGCCCTGCGTGACGTTCCCGCCGCCTATGAAAATGACGGCGCGCTTGCTTTCTGCGTTTATAAGCCCGTTCGCGGCAAGGCGGAGCGCGAGGTCGAGCGAGACGTTCTTCGAGACGGGTGTCTTCAGCGCGGCGCAGGTGAATTTCGCGACGCCGGCGGGAGCGCCCTCGTACTCGACCACAGGAACGGCGCCCGCGCTGACTATGCGGAGAACGCCGGAATCCATCGACGCGGCAATCTCGCGGACGGCCGTCTCCATCGCCTCGACCCCGGCATCTCCCGCCGAGTATTCGGAGCGGTCGAGGACGAGCGTTATGTCAGCGAATTCGTTCGCGTAGGCGGCACCCTCAAGCTTGAGGTCGGCGACGTTCGCGCCGTTCTCCGTCACGCGGAAATTCAGCCCCTTGAGACCGACGATGCTCTGCCGCCGCCTGTTCTCGACCTTCACGTCGAGCGTGACCTTCGGGAATTTGTCGGAATCGACGCGCTCAATCTGCACGAAAAGGCCGCCGACAAGCTCGCTCATCTTGCTCATCACGAACACCTCGTTCGAGGTGAAATCCGTCACGAGGATGTTCCCGTTGACGTCGGGCACGGCCGAAGTCACGCGCGACGGGGCATTTCCCGTGCTGACGTTCTCGAACAGCGCGCCCGTCTCGCAATCGACGGAGAAGACCCTGTTCCTGTCGCAGACGATGAGGTAGTTCCCCCACGCCTTCATCGATTCGGGAAGGACGAACGTCTTCTCCCGGCAAAGAAGCGATATGAAGTTCCCCGCGGTGTCGAACCGGTACACAGCGCCCGTGACGTTGTCGGCGACGTAAACGCTGCCCTTGACGACGGCGATTCCGGTAGGCCCCTTCAGCCCGGAGAACCCGCCCGTGCGGCTTTTCATGTCCCCGAAACTGAACAGCGGCTCGCCGTCCTTGTCGAACACATCGACGCGCGCGTTCCCGAAATCGGAGACGTATATGTTCCCGTCCTCGTCCTCCGCCATGTACTGCGGGCCAATCATCCCGCCGACGTCGCGCCCCTTGTGCCCGAACGAGCGGACGAACCTGCCGCCGGGGCTCAGCTCGGAAATTCTGTCGCCGGCGAATTCCGAGACGAGCAGGTTCCCGCCGGAAAGCCGTATCAAATCCATCGGCCTGTCGAAACCGTTAAGCGGCCCGCCCGTCCTCGTCACGACAAGTCCGTTCACGTCTATTCTGACAAGCTCGTTCGTGCCGTAGGCGAGAACCCACGCCGTGCCGTCGTCGTTCGGCAGGACGGAGACGGGCTGGCTGAAGACGAGCGTCTTCCCGTCGTCGCCGGCGATTCCGGAATAGCTTCCCGCCTCGGTATAGCGGACGGGCGAATCGTAGCGGTTGTCCGTGACGCGCCGCTCGCGCACGATGTCAATCCTGTTCTTGAGGAGAAGCCCGCCGTACCCCGAATCGGACGCGAACTGCCACTGCTGGAGGGCGGCGCCCTCGATTCCGGCCCGGTAATACGAGCGCCCGAGCCAGTCGAGGATGATGTTCTCCGCGGGAAGATACGAAAGCGCCTTCTCGAACTGCATGACCGCATCGTTGAACGCGCCCCGGTAGTACGCCTGGACGCCGCGCCGGAATTCCTGGTCGGCGAGCCCCGAAGCCGCGCTTCTCGCCCCCGTCTCCGAACGGCTCAGCGCCGCCTCGCTGCTGAACGCCCCGGACTGCGCCGCAAGGGAATGCGGAAAAAAAGCGCCGAGCGAAAGAGCGATTCCCGCAACGGCAATGTTCCTGATTACTGATGAATTTTTTTTATTTTCGCCTGCCATTTTTGATTGTTTCCTTCTCAACACCTGCTTCACCTCAGCTCCTGCGCCATCCGTATGTGGGCAGCAATCTCCTCGCTGTCGGGAAGGAGCGATTGCGCCTGGTTCAGATAGCGGAACGCGTCGTTCATGAGACCGAGCTTGAGGTAAACCCACCCGAGGGAATCCATGCACGCCGGAGACTGCGGCTCAAGGGAAAGCGCCTTCTTGCAGTACGACAGCGCCGCAGAAAGATCCCTGTTCTCGCTCGCAAGGACGTACCCCAAGCCGTTGAGCGCGGTCGCGTTGTTCGGGTCAATTTCTATCGCCTTCTTGTAATGCGCGATGCACGCGTCGGTGTCGCCGTCCTCCCACAGGAGAAACGCGAGCGACGAGTACACATGGGAAGGCTTGTAGCCCGTCTCAAGGAGCTTGTTCAGCTCGAACATCGCAAGCTTGTTCCTGCCGCTCATGACGTATATTATCGAAAGTATGTACCTGCACTGCAAAACCCTGCCGTTTTTCCGCTCGCCGCCATCATCAGAGGAACCGCCGGCGGTGACGACCTGCTCAAGATACAGCATAGCGTCGTCGAACCTCTTCAGCCGGGCGTAGCACAGCCCTATGTAATAGGCAAGCTCGATGTTGTCTATCGAGGCATCGTCAGGAAGCGACAGGAAGAACGTCAGCGCCCCATTGTAGTCGCGCTTGTTATAGAGGACGATTCCGTCGTGGAAAACTGTATTCTTTGTCATATCCCCACCCAAACAAATTCTGTTTCAGAATCCGAGAGAAGAGTCGTCGGCCGCAGAAGGCTCGGCAAAAATTCTCGTAACGGAAACGCGGAACGAACCGTCATCGGCAGGCTCCTTCGTCACGAAGAAATCCGCCGAATCGCGCGAGGCTCCGCTTCTCGCGGCAGTGCTTATCTCGCTCCCGACGAAAAACCCGTAGAACAAGTCCGGATTTTTTCCCGCGGGATCGGCCAGAATCCGAAACTGGTCCTTGTAATCCCTCACGGAAAGCGACGAGAACACCGCACCGCTATATTTATCGGAAGAACGGCCGTTGACGCTTACAAAAAGCTCGCCGGTGCAGAGCGATACGAGACGGGAAACGTTCTCCGCGCAGAACCGCGCCATGCCGGAAAAATCCCAATTCCCGTCATAGCTTTCGACGCTGAGCGCGATGCCGGGAATTCCGTAGAGGGTCGCCTGCCGTGCCGCGGCGCACGTGCCAGAATACACGACGTCGGTGCCGAGATTCGCGCCCTTGTTGATTCCCGAGACGACCGCATCGAACTTCACCCCATCAAAAAGGGACGAGCGCAGCCCGGCAATCACGCAGTCGACGGGGCTTCCCGAGCAGGAGAACCAGTTCTCCCGCCTACGCACGAATTTCATCGGCTTCGTCATCGTCAGGAGGCTCGAGACCGCGGACCTGTTCGAGTCCGGCGCCATAACGAACACGCTGATTCCATCAACCCGCGAAAGCGCGTCCGCAAGGGCGAGGAGCCCCTCCCCGTCTATACCGTCATCGTTTGTCAAAAGAATGTTCATTCCGTTCTCCATTTCCATCAGAAGCGCATGACGAACACGCCCGCCGACGGATGGACGGCGTAGCAGGATGTCTTGAATCCGAAAATTTTTGTGTACTCGTAAAGGCGTTCGTTGAATTCGGGGATGTTCTCGTCGTCGAGGACCGCGTAGAGGCACCTTCCGAACCCCTGCCCCGTTATGCGCCCGCAGCAGACGGGATTGTGGTTGCGGTCAGGCTTCGGATTTATCTCGACAAGGCGTTTCAGAATCCAGTCGATTTCCGGGCACGATATATCGTACAGCTCGGTCATCGCCTCGTGGCTCGCGTTGACGGAACGGGCAAAAGAGGCGTAGTCGTTCCGGGAAAGCGCGGAGCAGGCGTCCAGAACGCAGCGGTGCTCCGTCATGACTGCGTAGAGATGCCTCCGTATGTCCTCGGGCATAGACGAGAGGACGGCATTCACCTCGCTCCTGTCGTCCTCGTACGTCCATCCGCCGAGAACATCCGAGCGCTCTATCCGCAGAGACGCGAGCGCATCGTAATATTCGCCGCTCATGACGGACGACTCGTTCCAGACGGAGACGCGCGGAACCTTCGCATCGACGAGAAGCACGTTCTTCCCCTCGAAACCGACGCCCATTATGCCGAACGAAGACGACGAGAACGGGACTGATTTCGAATGGTCGGTGAGGACGAGCGCGCCCGGCTCGGAGAACATCGCCGTGACGTTCTCCGCGAAATGGTTCTCGTTTTTCTCCTTGAGGAATTCGACGTTGCCGCGGTCTATCGCGGCAAGAATCTCGGAATCGGAGCATTCGAGCGAAAGCAGGCTGTTTATCGCGTACGCGGCGCAGACTTTCATCGCGGTCGTTATCCCGAGCCCCGAAGACGGCTGAATCTCGGACGAGACGCAGAAATCCATTCCGGGAATATCCTCGATGCGCTCGATAACGTGCGCCGACACGAACCCGAATATCACGCATTTTATGGCGTTCGCCCATTTGTCCTCTTTGCGGAACCTCAGCGCGGACAGATTTATCTTCTTGCTCTCGCCGGTGTCCACATACTTGAACCTGAGGAGGTCGTCGCCGCGGACCGACGCGGAGACGCAGACGTAGCGGTCTATCGCCATCGAAAGCGTTTTCCCGCCGAAATACCACGTATGCTCACCCATAAGATGAAACCTTCCGGGAGCCACCGCCACGGCGACCTCACCGGTTCCGTACTCACCAGAATGAGCGGCGGCAACGCGGTTCGCAAGCGCGGACACCTTGGCGGAATTTCCGCCAGCAAAACCGGGCATCTTCCCCGCCCCACCCTGATTTTCGTCTTGACGTTCGAGAATCATTCCTTTATGCGCCCTTCTCCAAAGACATTCCGAGACATCATGGCTTCTCTTTGGGATTACTTGAAAGTTGCAATACCTATACAGGCATTGCACATCATTGCTTTTTTAAATACTAGTGAATAAAATGATATTATAATGTATTGGATTTTACAAGTTTTTTGTTCTCTTTTTTCGGCGCTCATGATATCGGCGGGAATCCCGAATGAGGTTCTGCCGTTCGGCTCGGCATCGCTCGGGCTCGTCTCGACAATTCCCCTATACATTGCAATAAGGAAATCAAGGACGCAGAAGGACGCGTTCATCATATGCTTCATAAACGCCGCGGCGGTCAACCTCATGTCGAGCTTCTGGCTGGGGAACTTCCACGGGTTCGCGATGTTCACGCTCGGCGCGTCGACAATCGGGACGGGGTTCGTCATGGCGTTCATATCGCAGGCGTTCTACCTTCCGGTGCTGCTCCAGGAAAACTGGACAGGCGGCAAGCTTTTTGCCAGCGCCGACGAGAACGCCCCCTGGATAACGCTCAGGACGCTCTGGTTCGCTTCCGTGTACACGATTTGGGAATGGTGCAAGTCGAGCGGATTCCTCGGATACCCGTGGGGAACGCTCTCGATGACGGCGTACACCGTCCCGTTCCTGACGCAGATAGCGGACATCACGGGAACATACGGCGTCACGTTTTTGATGGCGTTCTTCGCGGCCAGCTCCGGCGAGGCCCTCGTCCTCATGCAGAAATCGGCGCATATCGCGCGGCTCTCATCAAGGGGCGCGGCGGCACGGGCGTTCGAGACGTGCGCGGCGCTCTTCGCGCTGTCAGTCGCATACGGCGCGTTCGAGTACGCGAAGCCCCGGACGCAGACGAAGACGCTCAACGCGGTGCTCGTCCAGCAGAACGGAGACCCGTGGCTCAAGGGCGAGGCGAATTCGATACGCGTCTCGAAGGAACTGACGGAAAAGAAAATCGGCGAGATGAGGAGCGTCGGTGAGGAATGCGACCTCGTCGTGTGGAGCGAGGCGGTCCTCACGAAAAGGTTCCCGAACGCGCGCTTGTACTACGCCTCATTCCCGGAGGACGAGCCGCTCCTCGACTTCATAAAACGGATGGACACGCCGTTCGTCATCGGAGGTCCCGTCACGCTGAACCTGAAAAGGAGGCAGTACGGAAACTCCGCGCTGCTTTTCGACAGGCACGGCGACTACAAGGGCTCGTACCAGAAAATGCACCTCGTGCCGTTCGCGGAGCTTATTCCCGGCGTGCAGATTGAATTCGTGCGGAACATCATGAAAAGCATGGTCGGCTTCTCGTACGGATGGTATCCGGGAAAATGCGTGACGACGTTCGAGATTCCGATAAGCGGGAACGCGAAGGACACGCGGCTGCGGAAGACGATATCGATTGTAGAGGGCGCAGGCCCGGACGAGTACCCGGAAAAGCCGCGCGACTCCGTTGTTATTGCTACCCCGATTTGCTTCGACGACACGGCGGTGGAAGTATGCCGCGCGATGTTCCTCTCGGGGAGCGAGGTCTTCATAAACGTGACAAACGACGCCTGGTCGAGGACGGAATCGGCGGAAACGCAGCACGCCGTCGTCGCCCACTACCGCGCCATCGAATACAGGACGACGCTCGCGCGATGCACAAACGCGGGCTACACCGTCGTGTTCGGCCCGAACGGCAGGGATTTGTCCAACCTCCCGCTTTTCGTCGAGGACGCCCTCGCGGCACGAATTCCCGTGTTCGAGCGGCAGATTACCCTCTACGCACGGCTCGGCAACTGGCTCCCGAAAACGCTCGCCGCCCTTGTCCTCGCGTTCTCCGCGCTCGCACGATTCGGCAGGAAGACGAGGCTAATCGCAGCGCTAAAGGAAGGTTTCTGAATTTTCACTCCACAAAAACCAGAGATGCCCCGTATTGACAGAGGTTCCGATTGAAGATATGTTCGATTGTAAACTTAAAAACAATAGAAGAGAGTTTACAATTTTAAAATGAGACAGGAAAACAGCAAAAACAGAATCCTAAAATCGTGCTTCATCGCGCTTTTCGCCGCGATAATCTCAGTCGGCTGCGTGATGTCGATTCCGCTGCCCGGAGGCGTTCCGATATCGCTCCAGAATTTCTTCTGCATACTCGCGGGAGCGACATTGGGAGGCGCGTTCGGCCCGGCATCGGTGCTGATATGGATGGCGGCGGGCGCGGTCGGGATTCCCGTATTCGCAAACGCGCACGGGGGAATCGCAATCCTCGCGGGACCGACCGGCGGCTATATCTTCGGCTACCTGCTCGGCTCGCTCGCCGCGGGAATAGCGCTCGGCGTCCCGACGGAAAACGAGCGGAAGGGGCGGCTCGCCGTCATAAAAATCGCGGCAGCCGCATTCGTCGCATACGCAATCGTGTACGTCCCGGGAATTCCGTGGTTCATGCACGTCATGGCGGGAAAGGGAAAGCCGCAGACGTTTCAGGCGGCGCTGAAGCTCACGTTCATCCCGTTCATTCCCGGCGACCTGATAAAATTTGCAGTCACGATACCGCTCACGCTCCTCCTCCGCCCGATTGCCGCGCGGTACATATCGTCGTCCTCGAAAAGCGCGCGCGACGCGGAACGGGAGGCGCTCAGGGAGATGCGCGACGGGAAATCCGCGGTGTCGCTCAAGAACGTCACGAAGCTTTTCCCGGGCAGGGACGGCGGAAAGAAATACGAGGCGGCGCTCTACGACGTCAGCATGGAAATCGAAAAGGGAAGCGTCACCATCGTAGGCGGCGCGAACGGGAGCGGAAAAAGCGTCCTCATGCAGCTCATATCGGGGCTTATGGAGCCGACCGACGGCGAGATAACGACGATGTCGAAGCCGGGGCTCGTATTCCAGGAAGCCGCCACGCAGATTCTC
The DNA here is from genome assembly GCF_000255555.1 of Treponema saccharophilum DSM 2985. Classification (GTDB taxonomy): domain Bacteria; phylum Spirochaetota; class Spirochaetia; order Treponematales; family Treponemataceae; genus Treponema_D; species Treponema_D saccharophilum. The sequence goes on along the minus strand of NZ_AGRW01000054.1, from coordinate 76,707 downwards.
GGCGACACGCCCCGGGAGGACGCGGCTGTCGGCCCGAGGAACGCGGGGGAGACAAAGGAGAGCGCCGCCCGAATCGCGGAAAACGCGCTCGCGGAGGTCAGGCTCCTCGACAAGGCGGACATCCCGGCGGAATTCCTAAGCGGCGGGGAAAAGAGGCGCCTTGCAGTCGCGTCGATAATCGCGATGAACCGGGACATACTCATCTTCGACGAGCCTTACGCGAACCTCGACTATCCAGGCGTACTCGACGTGAACAGGCTCATCGCGGAACTGCACGAAAAAGGCAGGACCGTAATCATACTGACCCACGAGCTTGAGAAATGCCTTGCGCTCGCCGACCACTTCGTCATCCTCAAGGAAGGGAAAGTCGTGTTCGACGGGAAGCCCGAGGACGCGCTCTCCCTCAACCTCGAGCAATGGTCGATACGGAACCCGCTCGCGAAATACGAGTCGGCATCCGACCTCGTATGGAGATGACGATGGAAGGCGCGAAATTCTTCCATTACAAGACGAAGCAGACGGTTCTCCACAAAATTCCGCCGCAGGCAAAACTCGCGCTCATGGTTATCCTCGCGCTGACGTCGTTCGCGCTTCCGGCAGAAGCGTGCCTCGCAGCCTACCCCGCCCTGATAATCGTCTCGGTCGCGCTGCTCGGGCTGACGCCGGCGGAGGCATTCTCCGACAACAAGCCGACAATCGCATACGCCGTCCTCCTCTACGCCGCGACCGCCGTCATGAACGCCGTCTCCGGGACAGGTTTTCCGGAAATGCTCGTCCCCGACGGCACGTATGTCCCGCTCCTTTCCCGGCTCGCGCTCTCGCTCGAAACGACGTCGATTTTTTACAGGACGACGAGCACGGGACAGTTCAGGGAGGGATTCGCCTCAATAGAGCGGAAACTGACAGGAAAAAAAGCGACGCCGGCATCGGACACGCTCGCGCTCGCGCTGTCGTTCATACCGCGGATAGCGACGTTCTGGAGCCGGATAGAGACCGCGTGGAAGGCGCGCGGCGGAGCGGATAGCATCGCGAAGCTGACGACGCTCGTCCCGCGCTTCCTCCAGGTCTCCCTGCGCGAAGGATACGAAAAATCACTTGCAATACAGAATCGACAACTGTAGAATTCCCCATCTGAAAAGAGGTGAATCATGAGATGCCCATACTGCGGGAAAATGGAAGACAAAGTGCTCGAATCGCGCACGATGTCGAACGGCGAGTCGATTAGAAGGCGGCGCGAATGCACGAGCTGCGGCTACCGCTTCACGAGCTACGAGAAGATAGAATACAAGCCACTCATGGTCGTCAAGAAGAACGGAAGGCGGCAGCCGTTCGACCGCACGAAAATCGAGAAGGGAATCGAGCGCGCGCTCGAGAAACGCCCCGTCCCGACGAACACGATAGAGACGCTCGTAAACGAGATTGAGGGAACCGCGATAATGCGCGCGAAATCGTCCAGGGAAATCGCGACGACGGAGCTGGGCGAGCTTGTTCTCGAGAAACTGAACGAGATAGACAAAGTTGCCTACATACGGTTCGCGTCGGTCTACAAGCACTTCGAGAACCTCGACGAATTCATAACCGAGGTGAAGAAAATCGACAAGAAACGCGAGTAGCATTCTTTTTCCGGCAGGGAATCCCGTCCCAGTTTCCTGCCGCCCGCCCCCTCCGCGCCGTGCGCTCCCCATTAAAACGAAAATTTATCCGGCTCATATTTCTTTTTAGAGAAACAGTGTTAGACTAACCTAAAAAAATATCAAAATAAAGCGGAGCAGCATATGTTCAGAACTTTAAAAAGCCGTTTCATAGCGGGCTTCACAGCCGTAATTTTCATTTCCATCATAGTGCTCTCGGTGCTAGCCGGGACATCCATAATAAGGACGGGCGAGGCTTTCGCGCGGATGCAGGGGCAGCCTGTCGTCAACAAAGCCGCGAAGCTCATCGACGGGGACAAATTCGAATCGCTCGCCTCCACCCTCGACGAAAGCGACCCGTTCTACGAGGAGACGAGGCTCCAGCTTCTTGACCTCAAGGAATCCGTCGAATGCCAGTACCTTTTCACGATGACGCGGAAATCGGGCACGACGTTCACCTACGTGATAGACGGAAGCTGCCCGCCGAGCGACAAGAAAAATTTCTCGGCGCTCGGCACCGAGGAGGACATAGAATCGTGGGGATACGCCCCGATAGACACGATTGAGCACGGCGTCGAGTCCTGCTCCGGGCTCGTGAACCAGGGCGAATGGGGCTGGAAGATAAGCACGTTCAAGGAAATACGGAATTCGCGCGGGCAGATAGTCGGTCTTGTCGGCGTTGATTTCGACGTCGAGTTCATAATCAGCACGATGCGGAAGGAGATAACGAGGATAACGCTGTTCGGCATTGCCTTCATGATTGCCGGAATCCTCGTCATATATCTATTCTCCGCTAGGATTTTCGGCGCGATACGAAAGATATCGTCGGAAATGGAGAAAATATCGCAGGGGACGGCGGACCTCACGTCACGGCTCCCGAGCCGAGGCCGCACGGAAATCGACACGCTCGCGGAAAACTGCAACAAGGTAATCGGAAGCCTCGAGCAGCTCGTGAAAAAACTGCAGAAGGAATCCGGAATCCTGAAGGAGACGGGGGCGATTCTCCACGAGAAGATGAAGAGCAGCATCGACAGCATAAACAGCACCGCAGACGGAATCGGGGCTATAGACGGAAGAATTTCGTCGCAGACGGACAGGATTTCGATAGTCGCGGACGGCGTCGGAATCGTCAAGGACGAAATCGCGAACCTCGACAAGCGCATCTCGGACCAGGTCTCCGCCATCTCGCAGTCGTCGTCAGCAATCGAGCAGATTTCCGCGAACATAGCATCGGTCAGCAAGACCGTCGACTCGATAACGACGGAATACGAGGCGCTCGTGACGGAGGCGAAGGAAGGCGGGAGGATACAGACGGAGGTCGGAGAGCAGATTGAGGGAATCGCCGTGCAGTCGCAGAGCCTCACGGAGGCGAACACCGCAATCGCGGCGATAGCCGAGCAGACGAACCTCCTCGCGATGAACGCCGCGATAGAGGCGGCGCACGCGGGCGAAATCGGAAAGGGATTCTCCGTCGTCGCGGACGAAATCAGGACGCTTGCGGAGACGAGCGCGACGCAGTCCGGTGAAATCAAGGCAATCATCGACAACGTGACGATGGCGATACACAAGATAGTCGAGTCGTCGCAGAAGTCGACGGCGGCGTTCGACACCGTCGGAAGGAAAATCGGGCAGATGGACGACATGATGCGCTCCATAAAGCACGGCATGGAGGAGGAGACCGCCGGTGTCGGGCAGATTCTGCAGATGATGGGGACACTCGACGAGACAACGAAATCCATAACGAGCGCGTCCGAGACGATGAAGCGGGAAAGCGGGCGCGTCTTCACCGAGATAGACAACCTGAAATCGATTGCAGACGAGACGAAGGAGCAGTCGAGCATAATCTCGATGCACATGAACGACATGAAGGACGCAGCCGCGGAAGCGAAGGACGCGAGCGGAAGGAACAAGGATGCCGCGGAAAGCGTCGTCGGGATGGTCACCGGATTCACCGTGAACTAGGTTCCGCATCGGAGACGCGCCGCCATGTAACCGGAACTGCTGGTGCGTCTCCATAATTTCTTTGAAAAAATCGCTTTTTTTTTTCAAAACCTGTTGACACAAAAAAAGCGATTCGGTATATTAACATCATCACTTGGGGGCATAGTCCAGCTGGTAGAACACCGGACTCATATTCCGTATGTCATAGGTTCAAATCCTATTGCCCCTACTTAGAGCCGATTGCAAGAAATATGCGATCGGCTCTATTTTTTTATGCTAAAAAAGGAGTTCCCAATGTTTGAAGCAGAAAAGTTCGGCTCACCCTTCAAGGGACGTTCGCTCCTCACCTGGCGAGACTACACGCCGGAGGAGATTCTCCAGATTCTGGACTACGCGTTCCTCGTAAAAAAGCAGGCGCGGGATGGCGAGGTTCACCAGCGTTTTCTCGGAAAGACGATCGCTCTCATCTTCGAGAAACGCTCCACAAGGACGCGCTCGTCATTCGAGACTGCATTCGGCGAGGAAGGCGGCCATCCGGTGTTCATGTCCACGCAGGACATCCAGCTCGGGGGAAAGGAGAGCGTGGAGGACACGGCGCGGGTTCTTGGCAGGATGTTCAGCGCAATCGAATTCAGGGGCTTCAGACAGGAACACGCGGAGATGCTCGCGAAATACTCGGGCGTCCCCGTCATAAACGGCTTGACAGATGAATACCACCCGACGCAGGCCCTCGCCGACGTGATGACGCTGAAAGAGCATTTCGGCACACTCAAAGGACTGAAATGGGCGTTCTGCGGAGACGGAAGGAACAACGTCGCGCGCTCGCTCATGGTGATTTCGGCAAAGCTCGGCATCGATTTCGCCATATACAGCCCGAAAGAGCTGTTCCCGCCAAAGGACATACAGGAAATATGCGAGCCGTTCGCGCGGGAGAGCGGAGCCAAAATAGAAATTTCCGATAAAATTTCGGTTGTAAAAGGCGCAGATTGCCTTTATACTGATGTATGGGTTTCGATGGGCGAGGAATCGCTCAAAGACGAAAGAACCCGCTTGCTTTCACCGTATCAGGTAAACGAGAGCCTCATGGCTGCGACAGGAAAGGCCGGCACGATATTCATGCACTGCCTCCCCGCCGTAAAGGGGCAGGAAGTTACCGAGGATGTATTCGAAAGTTCCTTCAGCAAAGTGTGGGATCAGGCGGAGAACCGGAAGCATACGATAAAGGCAATAATGCTTGCACTCATCCAATAGTTGCAGATGAATTGTGCAAAAAAAGGAGTTTTTGTATGAAAAAATCACTCATCGTTTCGGCACTGCTCTTTGCAGCGATGGCATTCTCAGCTTCTGCACAGGATTCAAAGAAGGAGCAGGAGTACAAGTATCCTTTTCAGGAAGCAAAAATCTCATACCACAACGTGACGGTCTATAAGGTTCTTGACCACAAGGACGCATACCTCGTCATGTACGCAAAAGGACACGGCTCGGTCGGAAGCGTATCCATTCCCAAAAAATGGTACGAGAAGGACGAGAGCAACCACGCAAAGCTCGCGTTCCGCCCGCTCCCGAAGGGAATGGCTCCATGGATGACGGTCGTAACAAAGGAAGGGTCCTTCAACCATGTCATCCTCACGATGCCGGTCTCCAGAATGAGCGCGTCATGGGGAGTTGCGGACAGCAACCTCGTTGTTTCCGACAAGGACAAGGACTCGCTCGAAATGGTTTACTAGGGATTGATTTCCCGAGCATCACGATGATGCGCCAAAGAGCCGCCGATAAACCGGTGGCTCTTATTTTTTTTCTACGCCTGAATTTCCGGCGGATGCATGGATTGCCGACGCGCGTCCGGAACCATCCGGCCGGCTTTTGGGAACATATATTTTTATCAGAATCAGGTCACTGCAATGAAAATCATCACAGACGAAAAAATCAATGAATTCCGGGCCTTCATCGGCAGCCATTCGTTCTTCTTCATCATCGGGCACAAGGAGCCGGACGGGGACGCAATATTCAGCTGCCTCGGAATGGCGGCCCTCCTCAAGAAGCTCGGCAAGGACGTCCAGCTTCTCTCCGCAGGCCCGTTCAAAAGGCACGAGATAAAGGACAAGGCGGGACTTTTCACCGACACGCCCCGCGCGCTATCGCAGAGCGAGCGGAAGTCGGCGGCAATCGTCGTGCTGGACTGCTCGGAGAGGTCGCGGTTCGGGGAGATAAACGGCGACCTTTCGGGGATAGACACGTACATCATAGACCACCACAAGACCGCGGACGCGAAGGAGAACTGCATAATAGACCCAACCTCCCCCGCCACCGCGTGCCTCGTGCAGCAGATTTACGAGAAGACGGTCGGCCCCGTGCCGCAGGACGTCGCGAAGGAGCTTTTCTTCGGGCTTTCGACGGACACGGGATTCTTCCGGTTCCTGAAAGAGGACTCGGCGGAAGTATTCCGGCAGGCCGCGCGTCTCGTGGAGGCGGGCGCGAACCCGAGGACGACGCACGACGAGATGGCAGGTGGCAAATCGCTCAGCACGAGGAAGCTTCTCGGCATCATGCTCGACCGCGCGGAGGCAAAATTCGGCGGAAAGCTCATCGTGACGTACGAGACGATGGACGACACGAAAAAGTTCGGGCAGGACGGCAGGGACTCGGACGCGCTGTACTCGCTCCTGCTCGCGATAGAGGGCGTCGAGGCGGTGCTGTTCGTCAGGCAGGACTCCGAGGACACCTGCACGGCAGGATTCCGCTCGAGGGACAAGGTCGACGTGAGCGCGATTGCGGCGAAATTCGGCGGCGGCGGGCACAAAAATGCGGCGGGGCTCAGCATCGAGGGCAAGCTCGGAAACGTGATACCGAAAATTTGCGCGGAATTCCAAAAAATTTTGTAAAAAAAACGGAATTTTTCGCGGGATAGAAGAAAACGGCGGGGAAAACCGCCGTTTTTTTTTGCCCGAAGAGGCTGAATCTTGTTGGATTTTGTTGGAAATTTTCAAAAATCGCCCCGTTTTGTTGGATTTTGTTGGAAATTTGCCAAACTGTTGGATTTTGTTGGATTTTCTTTCTGGAACTGTTGGATTTTGTTGGAAAAAGTGGAGATTTCGGGCATTTTTTCTCCAAAAACTCAAAAAATTCCACTCGGCACGGAACTTGCATGTGATTTCTTAACATTTCATGAAAAGGAGTATCACATGAAAAAAAACGGTTCCGAGAACATCGCGTCGATGTACAGGCGCGGTGAAATCAGCATGGACGAAGCGGAGAACAGGCTTTGGGCGGAAATGTACACGAACCCGAGCCGCTACGGCCTTGTCTCGCTCGACGAGGACGAGCTGAGCGACTTCCTCCTTTCGTTCAGGCCCCGGTTCAGGCGGATAATCGAAAGCTACGACGAAAGCGTCGCGGAATTCGAGACGTTCGCGAGGAACTGCGCGCTGTTCTTCAAGATGACGTGGAGGAAGAAGCAGCTCAAGATTGCGGCGGAGCGGCAGTCGCTCGAAAACGAGATACGCCACGACGCCGTCGAGTCGGTACGGCCGTTCGACGACACATCGAACCCCGCGGACATCGTTTCCGGCACGGCGGAGAGGCGGGTTGCGCGGCGCTCTTCCGTCAGGCGCAGGAAAATCGAGGAGGACGCAAGGACAACCGCGCTCGTGCTCGCAATGAAATCGTGCAGGGACGTTGACGACGAAGCGCTCGAGAAGCTCAGCGCGTTCACCGGAATCGGCGGCGGCGAGCTGCTGAAGATGATAGAGTCGCTCAAGTCATGCCCGGAGACGCGCACGGCACGCAACAGGCGCATGCTCATGGCGCGGCGGGACGAAACGTACTACAGGAAACGGAAATACGAGGCGGAGCTGGGCAGGCTCGACGAGAGCAGCCACGAGTACATGAGGCTCCGCGAAAGATACGAGCGACAGGAGCGCGCATGGCAGAAGGCGAACGAGAGCCTTGAGGATGGGAAAATCCCGACGCCGAAGAATTCCGACATAGCCCGCATCCTCGGAATAAAGCAGCGCAAAGTCTACTACTGCATCTCCCACGCGAAGGAGAAAGGCGTGATAGAGGACTACAGCGAGATTTTCAAGAAAGAATCGGAGGAGAACGACCCGAAGGACGAAAAAAGGTGAAAGTTTCGGCGAGATGAAGTATCATCGCACGCATGAAACTTTATCTCGCATCAGGAAACAAGCACAAGAAGCAGGAAATGCAGCAAATCCTTCCGGACCATGAAATCGTCATTCCGTCCGACGAGGGAATCGAATTCGATCCGGAAGAGACAGGCTCGACATTCCTCGAGAACAGCCTCATAAAGGCGCGGGCGCTGTGGGAAATAGTCCACGCGCCCGTCATTGCCGACGACTCCGGGATTTGCGTCACGGCACTCGGGGGAGCTCCAGGAATCTACACGTCGAGGTACGCGGGGCCGGAGTTCATGCGCGGACGCCCAGACGGGAAGAAAATCCCGCAGGACGAGCAGAACAGGCTCCTCATCGAGCAGCTCAACGCGACAGGCTCGGCCGACAGGTCGTGCCACTACGCATGCGCGGCCGTCCTCATGATGTCGCCGGACAGATTCTTCGCGGCGCAGGAGACATTCGAGGGGGAGCTCGTCGCGTCAATCGACAAGCAGGCGGGAAGCGGCGGATTCGGATACGACCCGATTGTCTACCTCCCCGAATTCGGCATGACGGTCGCGGAAATTCCTGCCGAGGAAAAGCACAAACGCTCGCACAGAGGCAAGGCGACACGGGCAATCGCCGAATTTGTAAAAAATATAAAAAAAAGTTGATTTTTTTTAAAAATTCTTCTAAAGTTTAATCAACAACGTTCCGAGAACGCTGTTCCGAATGGTTATATTCAAATCAACTTCGTCGAAGCTTTTTGAATAAATCGTTCACAATAAAAGGAGACAGATGTAGCCTTGTAATACATTAGTTTCCTTTTACAAAAAAACGGACAGAAAGGATTCTGTCCATGACATTTCCACGGAGGAAAAAACTATGGTTATCAACCACAACATGTCAGCAATGTATTCTAGCCGCCAGCTCGGAGTCAACCACCTGAACCTTACGAAGGATCAGGAGAAGCTCTCGTCAGGAGAGAAAATCAACCGCGCTGGAGACGACGCTTCTGGACTCGCAGTCTCAGAGAAGATGCGCAGCCAGATTCGCGGCTTGAACAAGGCTTCACAGAACGCGCAGAACGGAATCAGCTTCATCCAGACGACAGAGGGCTACCTCCAGGAGACAACTGACATCGTTCAGAGAATCCGCGAGCTCGCTGTCCAGTCTTCGAACGGAATCTACTCCGACGAGGACAGGATGCAGATTCAGGTCGAGGTTTCTGCCCTTGTAGCAGAAGTTGACCGCATCGCTTCACAGGCGCAGTTCAACGGAATGAACATGCTGACAGGACGCTTTGCTCAGGCAGAAGGCGAGAACTCAGTGTCAGGTTCTATGTGGTTCCACATCGGTGCGAACATGGACCAGAGGGTTCAGGTTTTCATCGGTACAATGACCGCTGCTGCCCTCGGAATGAAAGACGTTGCCGGCGAGGAGATTCTCAGCCTCTCAACTCCGGAGACTGCGAACCGCGCAATCGGAACGCTCGACGAGAGCCTCAAGAAAATCAACAAGCAGCGCGCTGACCTCGGTGCATACCAGAACCGCCTCGAGTACACGGTTAAGGGTGTCGACATCGCGGCAGAGAACCTCCAGGCTTCAGAATCACGCATCCGCGACACCGATATGGCGAAGCAGGTTGTCGAGTTCACGAAGAACCAGGTTCTCACACAGGCTGGAACTGCCATGCTCGCGCAGGCTAACAACCAGTCTCAGACAGTTCTCTCATTGCTCAGGTAATCTGGCAGCGGGAGCAGCTTGAAATAAAGCCGATTGGATGAAATCCATCTGATCGGCTTTTTCTTGAGAAAATAAAAATCAGACTATACCTCCGCGGATTTGAACGCGGATTTGTTCTTTGAAATGTTTTTCATGATTGTATCGTGACGGCAGGAACGGTCGTTGTCAAAAACGAGAGCGACAGTTTCTGCCGCAAGGGGTCAAATCGCCGAACGGAAGGCGCAGAATCTGTTCGATGCCCGCACGGTCAGACGGTACGGCAAGATGCCGCACTCGTATTTCATGGAGGACAAAATTATGGTTATCAATCACAACATGAGCTCAATGTTCGCGAACAGAACTCTCGGCATCAGCAACGAGGCTCTTAAAGGCGACGTTGAGAAACTCAGTTCAGGTCAGCGCATCAACAAGGCTGGCGACGACGCTTCCGGGCTTGCAGTATCTGAGAAGATGCGCAGCCAGATTCGCGGACTCAATCAGGCGAACAGGAACATCCAGAACGGTGTCTCTTTCATCCAGACGACGGAAGGATACCTTCAGGAGACCCAGGACATTCTCCAGAGAGTCCGTGAGCTTGCGGTTCAGTCAGCCAACGGAATCTACTCTGACGAGGACCGAATGCAGATTCAGGTGGAGGTCTCTGCACTTGTTTCAGAAGTTGACCGGATAGCTTCACAGGCACAGTTCAACGGAATGAACATTTTGACAGGTTCCTTCGCAAAAGACTCTTCATCGGGACGCGTGATGCAGTTCCAGATTGGCGCCAACATGGACCAGAACGCTCGTGTATATATCGGCACGATGACGGCTCAGGCTCTTGGGCTCAAGGGTTCAGAAGGTACCGACGAGCAGATAACTTTGTCTACTCCCGAGTCTTCAAATATGGCAATAGGAACCGTGGACAACGCGCTCATGACTGTATCAAAGCAGCGCGCTGACCTCGGTGCATACCAGAACCGCTTCGAGCTTGCTTCCAACGGAGTCGCAATCGCGGCGGAGAACATCCAGGCAGCCGAATCGCGCATCCGCGATACGGATATGGCCTCACAGATGGTCGAATACACGAAAAACCAGATTCTTACACAGTCTGGTACGGCGATGCTCGCACAGGCCAACAGCCAGTCACAGAACGTGCTCGCATTGCTCAGGTAGTTCAGCAATTGCATAACTAAAAAAAATCGCGACCGAATGAGAGACAACTGGATGTCGTCTTTTTGAAGGAAGCGTAGAAGAAAGAGGTGCGCCCCTCTTTCTTCTTTTATTTTTTTTGTGGAGGTGAACCATGAATATCATAAATCCGAATTTCGCCGCTCACGGCCGAATCACAAAGCCGGCTTCAGGAAAACCACATGTCGTTCCCCTACCCAACCCCATGGCGAGCGCTGAGCAGGTCGTGCAGAAACTAAAAAAAAACATCGCCGAAACGAAAGAAAATATAAAGCAAATCCAAAAAGTTTCTGATATTATACTTGGAAGAAAAACGCAATTTTCTGTCGATCAGGAATCAGGAAAAGTCATCGTGGCTATTGTTGATCCTCAGACAAATCAAGTTATAAAGGAGATTCCCTCCGCCGAGGAATTGCGGATGAAAGCGAAACTCAGGAGCATCGCGGAAAATTCAGTCACCGGGACGATTGTGAACCTGAAGATATAAGCGGCGCATCTCGCATCATCCTGTCCTCCGCTGAGAAAAAGCTATATGGCTGACATTTCAGTTCCAGGATTCAGTGACAAATACAAGACGAAAGACTATATCGAAGCCCTGATGCAGAAGGAGCGCATTCCGCTCAACCGCGAGCAGGACAAGCTCGACGGCTACAAGGAGCAGCAGGGCGCGTGGCGGGAAATGAACCAGAAGATGACTTCGCTGCGCACAAGCTCAAAGACGCTATATTCTTTCGAGAATCCGTTCAACAACAAGCTCGCGACATCATCGGACGAGGCCGCGATAACCGCCGAGGCCGGCAGGGAAGCCGAGTACGACTCCATCAAGATAGACGTCCTCAAGGAGGCCACCGCCGACCGCTTTCTTTCCATGGAACTGGAAAAGACGTCCCAAGTCCCGAAGGGAAAATACACGTTCGAGGTCGCCGACAAGGCGATTTCATTCAACTGGAAAGGCGGGAAGCTCTCCGATTTCATAACGTCGCTAAACAAAAGAAGCGCGAACACGATAAAGGCATCGCTTATCGGAACGAGCGGGAACAAGCACGCGCTCCTCATCGAGTCGCTGAAGACGGGAAACGAGAACAACCTCATATTCAAGGACGACGCACTATCATACGCGCTCAAAAACAAAATAATAGAAAAAAGCCGCAAGGACATCCAGGAATTCGGGAACGACACCGAGTATTTCGAGAATCCTCAGATTGAGGAGGTGGTTCCGGAGAACGACCAGGAGGGAATGCCGAAGTTCAAGAAGAAGACCGTCGCGATAAACGAGGCGCTCGGAAAGGACGGGGAGCCCTCCCCCGCGGACAACAGGACGATAATTCCTCCGCGAAAAGGATTCACGGTTCCGGTCGACCCGAGCGTGTTCGACGTCGAGAGCAACAGGATTGACTTCTCGTTCAAGACGAACGAAGTCGAGGACATAACCGGGGAGCTGAACGACAAGCGCACCACGCGTCCGGAATTCAAGGAGGTCGGGACGGCAAGCTTCGCCGAAATCACCATAAAAAACGAACCGAGCGACACGCTCCTCCCCCCCGTTCCCGAGAAGATGCTCGAACCGGTATCGGACGCGGCGGACTTCTACGTGCACAATGCGGACGGAACGGAAACGAAGCTCGACACCGACAGCCCGTCAATCGCCGTCGACCCGATAACGAACGAGAAGACCATATCGATTGCCGTCCGCGATTTCCCCGACATGGACTCAATCGTCGTGAGGAACAGGAACACGGGCGCGGAAATATCGATGTCCTCGTATTCCGTCTACGACGAGAAGAAGAACCTCGACTACACGCCGATAAATCCCGTCAGCACCGCCGGGGACGCAACGATAAAATACAACGGAATCACGATAAGCCGTCCGACGAACAAAATCGACGACGTTATACCGCACGTGACGCTGAACGTGAAGCAGCCGACGGAGAAAACCGCGACGATAGACATCGCGCCGGACAAGGAATCGGCGAAGGACGCGCTCATCGACTTCGTGGGAAGCTACAACCAGGTAATCGCAGAGATGAACATCCTGAGCGAGAACAAGCCGGAAATCGTCTCGGAGCTCGACTATCTTTCAAGCGACGAGAAGGAGGCCGCCGAAAAGAAGCTCGGGATGTTCCAGGGAGATTTCTCGCTGACAAACGGAAAGGCAACGCTGCGCTCAATCGTCAACGCGAACTACCCGTGGGGCGACGACGCGACCATAACGATGCTGTCGCAAATCGGAATCTCAAGCCGCGCCTCGGGGAACGGCGGCGGGTACAACGCGGCGCAAATGCGCGGGTACCTCGAGATTGACGAGAAAAAGCTCGACTCGTCGATTGAGAACAACCTTGAGCAGATAAAGAACATATTCGGATACGACAAGGACGGAGACCTCATAATCGATTCCGGGATAGCGTTCAACATGGACAAGCAGCTTTCCTCATGGGTCCAGAGCGGCGGCATAATCGCGACGAAGAACAACGGACTCGAGCAACGGATAAAATCGTCGGAGACGGCGATAAAGAAACTCGAGGATCAGCTTGCGACGAAGGAATCCAAGCTACGGCAAAAATACGGGCAGATGGAAGGAACCTTGAACAGCCTCAACGCCCAATCAAACACGCTGAACAGTTTTACAAACACTAACAAAGATTGATAGAGGGAAAATCCGAAAAGCCCTTATGTTATAAGGGGTTTCGGTGCGATACCTGACAACAGATTCGCCATAAAAAGACTAAAAATAATTCAGGGGCAACGATTGGGGAAACAAAACCACCACGACACCCCTGATTCAGGGGCTTTTTTATGGCAAGACCGAAAAACCCGCGCCCGTATAGAATCATCCAAAAGGCGGGCAAAAAGAATTTATACATCCAATTCCGAAACGAAATCACGGGGAAATTCGACATTTCGAAAAGCGCGGGGACAACAGACCGCGCAATAGCTGAGCGCAAGGCAATTGAAATGCTTACGCGCAAGAATTCGGAAGAAACGACCGCCCCGAAAACGCTTGCAATCTTGGAAGCCATACGAAGCGCGGACGATTTGACGGCGAAAGATTGCGCGGCAATATGCGACGAACTGAAAAGGCGCGGGCTTTTGGCTTGTTACACGCCGAAAGAATCCCGCGCGGCTGTTTGCGCCTATGATTTTCTAGTAAACGCATGGTCTGATAAGGCGGGCGCGTTCCTGATGGACAGGCGCGGCGGCGGCGTGTACGAAACAACCCGCCGTCAAAACTTGGCATACGTCAAAAAATATTGGCGTGAATGGCTAGGCGAAAAAATGCTAGGCGAAATCACGCGCGCCGATTGGACGGAATTTCTATCTAAAATTTCGGGGCTAGATAAGGCAACGGGAACAAAACAGGCAATAAGGCTTGCGGCGGCTGAGGTTTTCCGATGGGCGTTCAAAGAAGGAATCACGGAATCGGATTTTTCCGCGAAGACGCTGAGAATCCCGAAAGACGACAAGCCGCGCGAAATCTTGCGCCCCGAAACGGTGCAAGCGCTGTTTACGTCCGAATGGGAAACGCCCGCGCACAAGCTCGGAAACCTTATCGCGTGCGTGACGGGAATGAGAATCGGCGAAATCCTTGCGCTCAGGGGGTGCGACATCGGGAACGGCGTTCTTTATGTCAGGCACTCATACAACCGAACGAACGGGCTGAAAACGACGAAGACGGGAAAAACGCGCGTCGTTTCGTTCCCCTTCCCCGCGCTTGCTCAGGCGATGATAGAGCATTGCAAGGAAAACCCGTTCTACACGGGCGCGGAATCGTTCGTGTTTTGGTCTATCCATCGGAACGGAAGCCCCGAAAGTCCCGCCAATTTCTTGCTTTCATTGCGGACACAACTAGAGCGAATCGGATTCGGCAAGGACGCGGCGGCGCGGTATACGTTCCACGCTTGGCGGCATTACTTCACGACATACATGAACGGGCGCGTCGATGTTTCGGTTCTTTCGCGGAATAACGGGCATAGCGTCGCGATGATAAACGACCGTTACGGGAATCATCAACGCGTGGACGACATGGCGAGACTTGCGGAAGCTCAGGCGGAACTTTTTGGCGGCTTCGTCGAGGGCGGGCGGGCTTCGCTTCCGTCGTCCCGCTGACGTTTTCGGCGGGGGTGTTGCACGGTATCCAAAAACGCGAAAAACGGGCTATAACGCGTTCGGGACGGATAACGACACGCGAAACGCGTTCCGAACGATTCTAGCCCCCTTCTCGACGGTCTGAGGGGTATTTTCTAGGGCTGTCTGAACGGGTGTTTTTCGGGGCAAATCCGACATTCGGAAAAATGCGCGTTTTCCAACTATGCTAGGCGGGCGGATAGTTTTTTTTGTATTTGCATTTTGTTATGCATTTTTTTTATTTTTTTTATAGACTGTCAAAGACATAACATTTATTTAAATGCCTTGACTTGACAATTTTTTTTCATTGGATTTACAATGAGATAATCAAATCTAGGGGGCTATGTTTTTTGTATCAATGCCCCCGTTTATAAAAGGGTCTTGAGGCAAAACTCATAGACCCTTTTTTTATTAGGGGGTGCGATTGAACGCAATCGAAACTCAGGGCGGGCGCGAATATCTGACGCGCTCAGAGGTTGCGGAATTGTTCGGCGTGAACGTTCGGACAATTATCAGGTCTGACATGCCGTTCGTCCGATTCGGGCGGGCGGTGCGGTATTCCCGCGCGGCTGTAAAGGCTTGGGCGGAAGGGGGCGGAATGAAAACGAAAGAAAACGCCCGTTGAAATAATTGGCGTTATCTCAACGGGCTAATATTGCCATAGAAGGGCAAAATTATTATCAATATAAAAAATAATACCCTTCTATTTAGGCAAAATCAACACATTAACACGAAAAAAAAGCTCAAAAAACCGTGTTTTCGGGAAACGCGGGGGTTTTCTGTCCCTAGCCCCGAAACGCGGGGGCTTTTTCACATTTTGCGCCGCACCATTTTGCGGCGGGGGATAATTATGATTTTGCAAAAAATTTGCGATGAAATCTCAAACCGAATTAAAAGGATTTCTTTCGGGGCTGTCTCGGTGACGGTCACAATCCACGGCGGGCGCGTTGTCGGTATTGAATATCAGACATCGGAAAAAGTGCGCATTACAACAAGCTCACAAGATGAAAAGAAGGGGGCGCGGAATGATTGAGTTTCCGATTCGCCCTTATTCATTTCAGGAATTCAGGCTTTATTCAATCACCCGCGCGTGTTTAGTGGGCGCGAAGGGTAACACGGTGCGCGGCTTTCCGTCAACGCTTTCTAAAGACAGTCGAGACAAAACAGTAAAAGCGGGAACGCCGTTCATAGAGTTCAGGGATTTGAGCAAAGGTTACCGCGAAGGAATCGACGAATCCGAGGGCGGCAAATATACGCACGCCATCGGCGGCGGGACATGCGGGCGCGTGAAGCTCGACGGCAAGAAAAGCAAGCCGAAATCGATGTTCTTCAAGTTCCGATTTTCGCCGCTGAATCCGAATAGGGCGTTTGCCGAATACATGCCGCGAACGAACGAAGAACGGAACGCGGGCATAAAAACGGCTGAGCGCGACGCGGTGCTTATCGAAGTCGCGGGCGAAATTATCCGCGTGTGGTTCTTTCGGGGGCTTGGCGCGTATTCCGCCGAATTGTTTTCGCAATGGGAAGCGGGGCGGCTGTGTACGGCTGTTTCCGACGGAACAATAGCCGTTTGACCCCGTTTCGGCTCGGGGGCGTTCGCGGGCGTTCATCATCGGAATTTCTGTAATATGCTTTCTAGGGGGTGCAAATTTTGACCCCCTGAGGATTTTTCGAGGGCGTGCGCGGACGTGGTTTCCGTCGGAATTTCTGTAATATGCTTTCTGAGGGGTGCAAATTTTGACCCCCTTTTTATACATAGCCCTTTTTTAACGTGTGAATAAACAAAAACATGATAGACAACATCGAGATTTATTTTGATGAAAACGCGCTCGGCGGATGGAAGCCAAACGCGAACATGAAGACAACGGCGCGGGGTGCGCGGTGGTTCGGAAGTATACGAAACATGAAATTTGAGCCGCGATTGCACGGCGGGGAAGTCGTCGAAATGCGCGTTTGCGGAAGCCTTGCGAAGTTCTACAGGGGCGAAAACTTTTCGGCGTTGACGTGTCCCGAAATAAGGGACGCGCTCGAAGTCCTTGCGGCTGTTTCGGGGCTTAACATCGGCGCGGGCGTTCTATGCTCAGTTGAAATCGGTTGCTCGATTCCGTTGCGGGGCGCGGTTTCTTCGTACCTCAGTTTGTTCGGCAACGCGGGCGGGCTTTATCGGCGTTCAAACATCTACAACCAAACGGGGACACTTGAAACAGTGCTTTATTTCTTGCGTTCGGGGCTGAATGACTTCAAGCTGTATGACAAGACGGCGGAAGCTAAGGCGGGCGGCGGCGACATCCCCGAGATTTGGCGCGGGGACGTTTTGCGGGCGGAATATAGGCTCAGGAAACGCGCGGCAATAAAGACGCGGTTTAAGCGGGATTTGTCACCGCTAGACCTTAACGACGCGGCTGTTTTCGGGGAACTTAAACGGCTTTTTTTTGAGTTTTACGCGAACATTCAGAAACGCGGGCGGCTGTCATATATCGACACCACGGAAGCGAAGACACCGAAAGACGTTGACACGCTAGCGTTTTCGTATTTCGTGCAAAATGCCCCCGATGATTTGGCGCGGGTCATCGAAGCCCTGAAAAGCAATTCCGACGAAAACACCGTGAAGCGGCTCAGGAAAAAAGTTCGGGATGTTTCGACGGGCGCGGCGTGTTCGATTGTGTCCGCCAATATTTCGGAATTGGACGCTTTCATAGCGCAAAAATGCGGAATGTGAAAAGAACGGGGACGGGAAACCGCCCCCTTTTCATTGTCTCGGGGCATTTCGAGGGGCAACAAAACGGGCGCGCCTTCGTTGTCACTGTCTGACATTTCGTGTCGTTTTCGGTCTTGAATTGTGCGTTTTCCTACTTTAGAATTGTCTTCAAAAGTCTTTTTATGTATCCCCAATCACTTTTACACGGACGTTTTACAAACCAGAACAAACAGTAGTATAATGGTTGTGTTCTGAATCGGCATATAACTGCGGAATCAGCGCGTCCGCTTCACAAAAAAAGCAGAAGGACGACATTTCAACGGCATCCTGAGCGGCAAAGCCTTGCGAGGGTTGCAAAAACCGGAGATTTTCCCCGGCACGACGTAGAGGTTTTCTATAATTATGGAAGTTTTCATCAATTCACAGAAGATAGATGTCACGCTCGAAAACGAGAAGACTGTAGGAGATGTTCTCAAGGCATTTGAGTCGGAATTCGAGGCAAACAACGCGACGACGACAGGAATAACCGTAAACGGAACGGAAGTTGTCCCTGACAATTTCGAAGAGTGCTTGGGAACGCCCATTTCGGACGGGACGAGAATCGAAATATCGATGATTATGCTGTCCGACGTGAAATCGGAATTCAAAAGGGAATTTTTCAGCTGCTCGGCGCTCGCGGAAAAGATAAAGGACATTTCCGTGAATTTCCAGAGCGGGAAGGACAAGGAGGCAAACGCCCTCATCGCGGAAGTCGCCTCTCTGATAGACGAATTCTGCAGGACGGCGCGGCTCGCGGCTTATTTCCCCGACGAATTCAGCAATTTCATCGCCGACGGAATCGAGACGGATGACGGGAACAAGACTGTCGGGGATTTCTTCCAGGATTTCATGCCGATACTCAGCGACTTCGAGCAGGCTGTCGAGTCAGGCGACACGGTTCTCATCGGGGATCTCGCGGAATACGAGATAAGCCCGCGGCTTTCGGCAATAGCGAAAACCCTCAATACGCTCGGAAACTAATCCGACACATTAGACAGGAGAATTTATGGGTTCATTTTTCGGGTCAAATTCCGGTTCAACGATTCAGGCAAGAGGAGAGGTCAACGTACTCGGATACGCAATCCTCATCGTCGTCATAGTGCTCGTGCTGGCGGCGATTTTCTTCATATCGAAATACATTCTCTCGTACAAGAATTCGCCGCAATATGTCGAGCGGCAGAAAAGACGTCCGACGTCGGTCTCCGACATAAACCAGATTGCGAAGGAGGCCCAGCTTTCGAAAGAGGAAAAGAACATCCTCATGGAAATAACGAAAGTGAAGCGCACGCCGAACATACTCTACCTTGTCCAAGATCATGATGAGCTTGAGTCGCTCATGAAGGAACAGTTCAAAAAACTGGACGTCATCGGCGACGAGGAGAAAAAAGTCAGCCTGTTCACGTTGCGGAAGAAGCTCGTAAAGACATACAAGAAGACCATCATCCTGAAAAACACGAAAAGCGTCGAGACGGGCACGACGCTGACGTTCACGCTCACGAAGGGATTCCACCACAAGCTGGAGATACTCGAGAACACGCCGGACGGGATGATACTTTCCGTTCCGCAGAGCATGGAGCAGATGAAAGAGCTTCCGGCGGAGCTGTCGAAGATTCAGCTCATTTTCGAGACGAAGGACGGGTTCCCGTACAAAATCGAGGCGCGCGTCGTACGGTATATAGACGGGAACGACGGAAGCAAACGCCTCATCACGGCGCATACCGACAAAATCACCCCGTTGCAGATGAGGCAGTCGGAGCGCGTCGAGCTTCAGCTTCCGTGCAGTTTCTCTTCGGTCAAGACGAGCGAGAAAAAGAAGGGCGAGATATCGTACGAGCGCGCGGAAAAGACGCACGAGGGCACGCTCGAGGACGTTTCGATTGGAGGTTGCAGGCTAATAACGACATTGCCGATAAAGCCGGATCAGTTCATATACATCGAGGGGCAATTCAACAGAAAAGTGACGGATTCCGCGATAGGATCCATTGTACGGACGACAAAAAGAATCGACGGAATGTTCATTCTCCACGTCAGATTCTTGAAAATCGAAAATGCCGCCACGAACAGAATCCAGGCGCTCGCGATCGGCTATGACGACTAGTATACAGGAGATTCTATGAAAGTTTTGGGATTGGATCAGATTCGGACTGATGACAATTACATTTATTACAGAAGAAATTACACGGCGCAGGCAAAACTGGAACTGCTGTCAAAGACTCTCAGCGCGAACATCTCATTCACCATCGAAATGGGGCCGTTCGGCGACAAAATAATATACGTCGATTTGGCTCCGGGAACGGACATAGACTATCCTCTGATTCCGGTAAAATCCGCGCTGAAAACGTACATTCTCTCGCTCGACAACGAAGGCAAGCTGCCATGCGCCTGACATTCACCACTAACAGCGCCGAGGAGACAATCGCGCTCGGAAGAAAAATCGGCGGGGCGCTCACAGGCGGAGAAATCATAGCGATGCAGGGAACGCTCGCGGCGGGAAAAACGACCATGACGAAGGGAATCGCGGAGTCGCTCGGCGTTGCCGACACGATAACAAGCCCGACATTCTGCCTCATTTCAGAATACGAAGGTCGCCTCCCCCTCTACCACATGGACGTATACAGGCTCGACGGCGGAGAAGATTTCATAAACCTCGGCGTCGAGGACATGATGTACGGAAACGGAGTCTCGATAATCGAATGGAGCGAGAAAGTGATGGACGAGCTTCCCCGCGAGACGATAATAATCAGAATCGAGCCGAAGGAAGGCTCGACCGAAAGAACGATAACAATCGAAAACTGGCCACACGGCAGCATCTAAAGGAAAAACAAAAATGAAATCATTGGCAATAGATTCGGCGTCGCCCTGCATGGTGATCGCCGCAAAAAACGGAAACGAGAAGGCGACGCTCTCGCTTGACATAGGGATGAAGCAGTCGCAGAGGATTCTTCCGGCAATAGACGATATCCTTGCGCAGGTCGGGCTGAAACCGGCCGACCTCGATTACATGGCGCTGTGCGAGGGACCGGGAACGTTCACGGGGCTGCGCCTCGCGTTCTCCGCGCTGAAGGCAATAGAGCTTTCGTGCGGAAAGCCGATATACGGAATTCCGAGCCTTGAAGCGTACGCGTTTCCGTTCAGGGATTTCGGCGGGACGGTCGTCTCGGTCATCGACGCAAAAAAAGACCAGTTCTTCGCGGCAGCATACGAGAACGGAACCTGCGTTCTTGAGGCGGAAGACACAACCGCGGAAAAAATAGCCGCATTTTTGGGCAGGCGCGGGACAAAATCGCTCGTCGTCGGCCCTGACGCCGCGCTTTTTTCTGAAAAAATAAGGGAAGCCGACGGAGCGCTCGACATCATATCGTTCTCATCGCAGCCGAACCCGACCGACGCGCTTTTCACAATTGCGGAAAACCTCATCGAACAAAAAAAAGAACCGCTCAAAGATTATGACGGTCCCGTTTACTTGAGGAAAAGCGAAGCCGAACTTGCGCTGGACGCAAAATAGGCTCCGCATCGCATCATTTTTTCTTGCCGAAGAGTTTTGACAGAACATCGAGCGCCGGGGCAGCAGCTGCGGCCTCCATATTCTGCCTCTGGATATCATCAAATACTTCCTGCCGGAAGACCTTGACGTTCTTGGGGGCTTCCACGCCGATTTTCACCTGATCGCCGGAGATTCCGATAAGCGTTATCGTTATGTCGGTACCGATTTTTATTTTCTCATCGACTTTTCTTGAAAGAATTAGCATTCACATCTCCCCCAAGCTCATCTTTTTGAGCTTGACCTGAGCGCCTCTACGATATTGTGCTTCGTAGTCCATTTTGAATCCGAAAGGATAGCCTGCATGGCGTTGTTGTTACGCCTGTTAATGACGACAGGTCCCTGAAGGTTTGCCGTCACGGGGCCTCCGTCAGCGGGAACAGTCACGATAGAATACACGACGACATCGGCGGGCGAATCGACGCCAATCTCAAGGAGCGTCTTGTCGTCGACGTCAATCTCATACCCGTCAGTCACCGTGAACGGGTCGATGAGGAGGAACGCGAGGTTCCTGTCATTAAGCGACTGCATCCATATGAAAGGGCGATACTCAGCCTCGATAAGGGCAAAATCATGGTAATTCTCGAACCCGAAAAGCCCCACCGGAAATTTTATCACCTTGTCCATATCGACAGAAACCGTTCCCATTGTCTTTGTTTTCACTTCAATTTTGTTCATTTCCATTTTTCAATACCCCTCCATCAATTTTCTGTCATCTCATGTAATTAAGAAGCGAAGACGAATAAATCTTGCTCGCAGAATGGAGCGTAGCCTGCTGAACGTGCTCCAGCGCCTTCTCGTCCGTAATCGCCTTCGTTATGTCCAAATCGCCCTCACGGGAAATCTGCTCCGTCACATTGAGAGCGACAGAGGAATTCCTCAATATGTCCTTCTCCAGCCTCTCGTATTCGGAACCGCTTTTCGCGAGACGGTTCACGAGGTTGTTGATTCCGCTGTCAATTCCCATCAACGCGCTTCCGCCGACCGTCTCCGAGTCGCCGGCAAAAAGGGCATCGCGCAGCGTTATCACGGCATCGAAAAGCGAACCGCCCGAAAGCCGCACGCTGTCGCCGATATTGTACGGGGGTTTCTGGCTCGAATCCTTTATGATGCCAAGTTCATTGAGCGTCGAGCCGCTCAAATCCTCAAGCCAGAGCTGATGCGCATCCGTCGTCGCAAGGTTCAGGCCGTGCGAAACGGGATCGACGGACGCTTTCACGGCGATTCCGCTCGCGTTTATCTTGGAGACGAGGACAAAAACATTGTCCCCCTCGTCGATGTAGATGTTCTGCCCGTCAATCGCGACGACGGAATCCTCCTGCGCCTGCCAGTCGGAAGCGTCGCGCCCGCCAAAC
This sequence comes from Treponema saccharophilum DSM 2985, assembly GCF_000255555.1. GTDB lineage: Bacteria > Spirochaetota > Spirochaetia > Treponematales > Treponemataceae > Treponema_D > Treponema_D saccharophilum. The sequence goes on along the minus strand of NZ_AGRW01000054.1, from coordinate 54,355 downwards.
AGGCGCTGGTTTTCCGCCCAAAAAGTATGGTTTCCGGCATTGTCAACCGCGATGAATTTGTTCTCGTCCACTTCGATAAGATTCTTGTCGATTGAGCCGTTGTAGCGGACGTTGGCGATAACAGGATAAATAGAGCCCTTCACCGCCCCCATCTCCGCGTCAAATGCCTGGATGTTCGTGCTTGTTCCGGAAAAAATCGAAGTGCCGTCAGGCCCGACCGCGTTCGCGTTCTGCAGAAGCTCGCCGAGAAGCTCGTTGACCTCGACGGCGATGTTCCGCATATCTTCGGCAGTGTTTATCCCGTTCGCGCCCTGCACGGCAAGCTCGCGCACGCGCTGCATAACCTCAAGGGAATTCTTCATATATCCCTCGCGATATTCGAATTTATCGCTGAGGGTCTGCGCATTCTTCTCGAAATTATTTACGCGCGAAAGATACGACTGATATTTGACAAGATGCCCAGCAGCGAGAGGATCATCGCGAAGGTTGGATATCTTCGACTGGGTTCCAATCTGATTATCAATCTTTGCCTTCTGTATTTCCTGACGCCTCAGATTGTTCTGTGTCTGCCTGTTGTTGTACTGACTGCTGATTCTTGTCGGCATTCGCTATATCTCCTGAAAATCAAACTCCGAGCCTGTTTATGACAGTATCAAGAAGACTGTCCATGACGGATACGAATTTCGCGGCGGCGTTGTAACCGTGCTGGAATTTTATGATATCCGCAAGCTCCTCGTCGATATTAACACCGCTGATGGAATCTCTCAATCCTCTCAAATCGTTCATTACCGCGTTCTGGCTCAGGTAATTCGTCTCCGCCTGCTCGCCCTTGAGACCGACATTCGTCACGGAATTCGCGAAATAATCGTCGAACGTCCTGTCCTTCCCAATCATGACGTACGTGTTGCGGATTGACGCAATCTCAACCGCAGCGCGACCGTCGCCGGAAAGCGCGCGCCCGCGCACGGGATAAGCCGCCGCCACGCTCAGGACATCGGTCTTTATCTCCTGGTTCACGGATATATACGCCGCGGGGTTCTGGACGGGGGAAACGGCAAACTGCGCGTCCTGCCTGAGCGACGAGACAGCATCCGCACGGGCAAAATCATACGCGCCCTCCGGACCTGTCATAGAAAGAATTCCCGAATATCCTGTGAGGAACAGCCCGGAATCCTCGATGTGGCGGATTACGAAGTCTGGATTCTCCGCATTCGCCGCCGTCGTCGCCTTCAAAACGAGCCTTGAATTCCGGTCGAGGTACGCCTTCACCTCGCCGTCCGAATCGTTGATTCTGGCAATGACTTCCTCAATCGTGTCCGTCGCGTGGTACGGAACCGTAACATTCCCGTTCTTGCCGGAAAGAACCATCTCGCCGTCAAGCCCGACTTTCTCCTGCGGGTTCAGCCTGTTCGTACCGGTGAACCTGAAAACATACGACGAATCGTTGGTACCGTCGCCGTTCCTGTCGTAATTTCCGCTCGCATCAGTCACGAAAGGCTGCTGCGAGAAGAAATCGATTCCCGTGACGTTGTTCGCGCCGACAGCATTCCTGTGAACATCGTTGACGAGGTCGGCGAAATTCATCGTCATGGTGTTGAGCGACTGAATCTCGTTCCTGATATCGACGTCGCGGAGCTCGATAAGGGCGCCGAGAGAGCCACCGGAAATATGCGCGTCAGCACCGGTGTCGTTCCAGACGACCTTGCTGTATCCGCTGTTGTCCGTAACGGGCTCCACGTCGAACCCTCGCGCCAGATGCCCTTGGACGAGGATATGCCCGTCAAGGTGAACCATAAATTCGTCCGAATCACGGTTGTCCGAAGTTATGTTCGCAAGCTTCGACAGCTTCTCGACAAGCACGTCGCGCCTGTCCATCAAATCGTTGGGATTGTCGCCGACCGCCTTCGATTTGACAATCTCGGAATTTATGCTGGCAATCTGCTTGGCGATGTCGTTGACCTGCCTAACGGAACCTTCAATATCGCCGTTAATGAGGGAGCCGACACCGGAAAGGCTCTTGAAGCGCTGCTGTATCGATTCCGCAAGGGACTCTCCCCTCGTCACGATTGCCTGGCGCGCCGCCTGGCTTTCCGGATACATCGAAAGTTCCTGCCAGCCCTGCCAGTATTTATCCATGTTCCCGCGCACGGAAATCTCGTCCGGCTCGTTGTAGATATCCTCTATCATGGAATAATATTTCTCGCGGGTTTCCCAGTACGACTCCTGATTTCCCTGCGCCACGATGCGCTGGTCAAGCAGCTCGTCGCGCAGGCGGGTGATGCTCTCGATGCACGAGCCCTGCCCGAGCTGCCCCGGAGTCTCCGCCCTGGAAAGGTCCGCCCTGTAAAGCGGATCCATCGTCTTTATCTGGACGCGCTGACGGGAATATCCCTCTGTGTCCGCGTTGGAAATATTGTGGCCCGCAGTAGAAATCTGCTGCGTGTGCGCCATCAAACTTCTCTTTCCGATTTCGATTCCAGCGAACGTACTTGCCATTTATTATTCCTCCATTTTTTTCTATGAACGCGCCCGCATGTCACAGGCTGATATCGAGCGAAACACCGCTAATCTCCGGACGGACGATTTTTCCCGTCTTCGAGTAGAGAACGTTCCTCCGCTGCGGCACGACAGAATCGAACACACCCTGAAGAAACTTGCGCGTCGTCGTTATGTATTCGTTCAGCGCATGGTTCTCTATTTTCGATTTCTGGAGTTTTCCCCGAACCTGCGTCAGCACCGGCGAAAGCTCCTCGTCCGAGCGCATGTCGATAAGCTCGCAGAGCGTCTCGCGCTCCTCCTCAAGCTCGGAAAAACTGTCGCTGAGATTCTGAAGGCTCTCAAGCTTCTCGTTCAGCGAATCCCAATTCTTCTGCCTGACAAAATCGTGGAGCTCCGCCTGCGTCCTGAGAATCTCGTCGAGAAGGTCGTTCTCGCGCTGCATCACATCGACGAGGCATTTCTTGCTCTCTATCAAATCCGGGGACACGCCCATCTTCTCGAGAAAATTCCCGACGGATTCCGGGTCGAGCGGATTGAACGCCGCCCCCGCCTCCTCTATCGCGCGGTTCTCGTCCTCAACGGGGGGAACGTCGCCCGAATCATCCCCGCCCGACGGAATTTCCTCCGGATTTTTCTCGGCGAAAGCCGCATCGACTTCCTGAACGGGAACGACAGCGGCGCTGTTTTCCGGAACGGCAGGAGAAGGCTCGTCCTCCTCATGAACGGAAGCGCATTCATCTTCCGAACGGGCGTCGTCGACAAAAACATCAGCGGCGGAAGCTTTTTCCCGAGACGTCTCGTCGACGCCGCGAGCGTTTTCGGCAGCAGAATCGTCAGCCATGACGCCAAATCCGTCATCCTCATCCATCTGCGCTACGACTTCATCAAAAGAAAAATCAACAATATCGTCTGCCATCGAAAACCCTCGGAAAACAGTTCCTCTTTATGATTTTCGGCGTCTGAAAGATAAAACTTAACGGCAACGACGGCATAAAAAAAAGCGCGCCGCCGGAAGAGAGGCACGGAGAGCACCTCAGACGGCAGCACGCTTTTATGCGTCCGGGAAGGATTCAGTTATGAGAACGAAAGCGATTTCCCGTCGGGCGCGACATCGACAGTGACGGAACCGCCGTCGCCGAACACACCTTCGAGGATTTTCTTCGCCAACGGATTCTCGACGAATTCCTGCACGGCACGCTTGACGGGACGGGCACCGAACGCGGGGTCGTACCCTTTATCGGAAAGAAAGTCGATTGCGCCGTCCGTGAACGAAAGCCCGATTCTTCTTGCGGAAAGCCTGTCCTTGACGCGGGAAAGCTGGTTCCTGACGATTCCGGCGATGCATTCTTTGGCAAGGCGGCTGAACATCACGATTTCGTCGATTCTGTTCAGGAATTCGGGACGGAACTTCGACTTCAGGAGGGCATCAACCTGAACCTTCGCCTCAGCCATCTTCTCGTCGCTGTCGGCGTCAAGAATCAGCTCGCTTCCGAGGTTGCTCGTCATGATGATTATCGTGTTCTTGAAATCGACAACGCGCCCCTGCCCGTCCGTAAGCCTTCCGTCATCGAGAACCTGAAGGAGTATGTTGAAAACGTCGGGATGCGCTTTCTCCACCTCGTCAAAAAGGACGACGCTGTACGGACGGCGCCTGACAGCCTCGGTGAGCTGCCCGCCCTCGTCATAGCCGACATATCCCGGAGGCGCACCGATAAGGCGCGACACGCTGAATTTTTCCATATATTCGCTCATGTCGATTCGAGTCAGCGCGCGCTCGTCGTTGAAAAGAAAGTCCGCGAGCGTTTTTGCCAGCTCCGTCTTTCCGACACCCGTCGGGCCGATGAACAGGAAACTGCCGAGCGGCCGGTTCGGGTCGTTCAGGCCGGCGCGGTTCCGCCGTATTGCGTCGGAGACGACGCGCACCGCCTCGTCCTGCCCGATTACGCGCTCGTGCAGGACGCTCTCAAGCCTGACGAATTTCTGCTTCTCGCCCGCCATCATCTTCGCGACAGGAATTCCCGTCCACACGGATACGACGCGCGCGATGTCCTCCTCAAGAACCTCCTGGCGGAGAAGCGAATCGTCCTCGCCCGACGAGCGGTCAGCATCGGCCTTCATGCTCTCGGCGAGCTGCTTCTCAAGCGAGGGAATCACGGAATACTTTATCTCGGCAGCCTTCTCGAGGTTCCCCTCGCGCGAGAATTTCTCCTCGTCAAACCGAGCCGCCTCAAGGGATTCCTTGAGCTTTCTCGTCCGGTCTATCTCGGATTTCTCGTTCTGCCATTTCAGCTTCATCGCATCGCGCTCGGCCGTTATCCCAGACAAATCCTTGTCGAGCTTCCGCAGGCGCTCAGCGGACGCCTCGTCAGTTTCCTTCGAAAGCGACTGCCGCTCAATCTGGAGCTGGAGAATCTTCCGGTCGAGCTGGTCGAGCGCAATCGGCTCGCTCTCGATTTCCATCTTGAGACGGCTCGCCGCCTCATCGACGAGGTCAATCGCCTTGTCGGGCAGGAAGCGGCTCGTAATATAGCGGTCGCTGAGCGTGGCGGCAGCCACAAGCGCCTCGTCGTTTATTTTCACGCCGTGGTGTATCTCGTATTTGTCGCGCAGCCCGCGGAGTATGGCAATCGTGTCCTCGACCGTCGGCTCCGCGCAGAAAACCTGCTGGAACCGGCGCTCAAGCGCGCTGTCCTTCTCGATGTATTTTCTGTACTCGTTCAGCGTCGTCGCGCCGATTGCCCGAAGCTCGCCGCGCGCAAGGGCAGGTTTGAGGAGGTTCGACGCGTCCATCGAGCCTTCCGACGCGCCCGCACCGACAATCGTGTGAAGCTCGTCGATGAAGAGGATTATGCGCCCCTCGCTTTTCGCGACCTCGGTTATGACAGCCTTGAGCCGCTCCTCGAATTCGCCGCGGAATTTCGCGCCCGCGACAAGGCTTCCCATATCGAGGGAAAGCAGCCGCTTGTCCTTGAGCGACTCCGGGACATCACCCGACGCGATTCGCCTTGCAAGCCCCTCGACGATTGCCGTCTTTCCGACGCCCGGCTCGCCGATGAGGACGGGATTGTTCTTCGTCCTCCTGACGAGCACCTGCATCACGCGCCTGATTTCCTCGTCGCGCCCGATTACCGGGTCAATCTTGTCCTGCCGCGCGCGTGCCGTGAGGTCGGTGCAATATTTTTCGAGCGACTGCATTTTTGCCTCAGGGTCCTGCGAATCGACGCGCTGGTTTCCGCGCAGCGACTTCAGCGCCTCGAGGAGAGTCCGCCTGTCGACGCCTGATTTTCTGAGCATCCCGCCGACTTTCGTGTCCGAATCGGCCATCGCGAGGAGAAAATGCTCGACGGAAAGGAACGAATCCCCGAGCGCGCCCATCTCCTTCTCCGATTTCGCGAGAACGCGCTGCGCTTCCTGGTTGAGTCCCAGCTGGATATTTCCGGAAACCTTCGGGTAAGAGCCGAGCATGTCCCGTGCGGAAGATAGTATCGCCCCCGCATCCGCTCCGACGCGCTCGACAAGGGGACGTGTCATACCGTCCTTCTGCTCGACGAGCGCCACGAGCATGTGCTCAAGCCCGATTTCGCCGTTGTCGTTCTGCTGTGCGATTGCGGACGCAGACTGGAGCGCGTCCTGCATTTTTATCGTAAACTGTTCGTAGTTCATTGTACGCCTCCGTTTCTTTTTTCATGAGCAAAGATAATCACGGATTCTGAAATCGGCAAATCGCGGGGACAAAAAAAACGCCCCGCGCAGTGCGGGACGCTTCACGACAAGCAACGAAAAATCATTGAGCGGATGTGTCGTTCTGACCGAATTCGCATATCGTGTCGACGAATTTCGCATGCTCAAGAAGCTCAAGGTTCCCCCCGACTTTCTTGTAGATGCGGATTTCACCGACGCCCGTTCCGCCGCCCAGAATCTGCATGAGCTCGCGGTTCCTCTGCGGAAGCTCGTAGCTTCTGACGAACATCTCGGAAGTGTCGCAGAAAACGTCGAGGTCGAGAACCGTGTTCCCCTGCTCGACGCATATCGTCCAATGCAGCTTCTCCGCGGACTCGTTCGCGGGAACCTGGATGCAGTCGTGCCGCTCCTTCATTCCGCCCATGCAACCAAAAAGCCCGCCGAGCTTGAATTTCCATTCGCCGATGCTGATTACGCCGGACAGGCATTTCTTCGAGCCGAATTCACCGTCCACGGAAAAGAACGACTTTTCGAGAGGCTTGCCGGTAATAATGCTCGTGATTCTTCCAGAGGCAAGATGGAAATACGAATCGCCGAATTTCTGCCCCCAGCTTTTGTCTATAAAGCCGAACGACTTCATCGGCTCGACGGAATATTCCTCGCCGTCAAGGACGACACGGCCGCTGAACATCGTCCCGATTCCGAGCGGAACCCACGAATACATCGAATTCCCGAAAAGGACTTCCTGCTCGCGGCACATTTCCTTCCTGTCGTAGCGGAGATCCCATTCCATCGTCCCCTCATTGCAGAGAATCTCGGGACGGACGCGGATATCGGAAGCGGAAACCGACACGGAACCGACGAGCGCCTCCGCGGAAAACTCGCAGCCGCCAGCCCTGAACGAGGCGATGGAGCGCGTGTAGTCGAGATGGGACGACGCGACAAACGAATTCATCTGCTTGCCGCCAGCCCCAAAGACGCCGGCCTTTATGAGAACGTAAGACGGTTTCACCACTATATCCTGCCCGGAATACCGCCCGCCATACGACGAGCCTCCGACAAGCGCGTTTTGGACATCGGCCTCGGTCTCCCCGACAAAAGTCCGGGTCTTCTGGGCGATGACGGCAACATTCGGGGAAACGCTCGGGTTTACCAGATACATCTCGATGAAAAATCTCTTTTCGGAGCCTGTGAACCGGCTGACGCCGCAGAAGGAATACCTCCACCTCTCAAAGCCCTCAACCCGAAGTTTCCCGCGCAACAAATACTGTTCCAAACCGCTTGTTTTTCTAGAAGCCGCCATTTCCTACCAATCCTTTTGCCGATGAATGAACATCAACACTTTTGATTTTCGGCATTTAAAAATAGCAACTTCATATTTTATTGGCGCTGTCCGCAAAATCATGACGCGCGATGCCGACGCGCAGCGACGCTCATTATTTGTCGAAAAGGTTGTCCAGCGTTTTTGAGAAATCGCTCTTTTCGAGAGGGAAATTCAAGTCGAGATAGCGGAAACACTCGCCGGCCGCCTTCTGAACGTGCTCATACCAGATTTTGTACAGCTCCGGCTCAAAATCATCCCCCGGATACGGCGCGCCCTGGATGTCGGAAACAAGCTGCCGCATCATCTTTATGCACTTCCTGAACTTTTCGCTGTCACATGCGACCTTCTTTTCTTTGCTGTTTACATTCTGCTCCATAAAAAGCCTCCTTTTTTTATTGAAAACAGGGCAGGGAATATTACCGGGCCCCGCAAGAAATTTCCCAAAACAAGACGGAAATCACACAGGAAGAACTATAACCTTTACGCCCGCGGAATCAATATCATCCGGCAGCTGCCCCTTCCCGCACATCACGGCGCGCCGCCTCTTCGTCCCCGCGCTCATTCGGAAACGGGCAAACGATTCCCGCATCGATTCGGCCGTCGTCCCGATCGCGTTCATGAATTTCCGCGCGCGGTCGCATTCGCACAGCCCCTCGAGCGAATGCATCATCCCCGTCATCCCGCGGTCGCGCGGTGCGAACGGCTGAATCCACCGGCTGTAATCGCCGACGACCGCCTTCTCGACATCATCCACGCTGAAATCGATTCCGGACGCCTCCTCAAGGCACGACTCGAAGACGTCGCACGACGAGAACGGGGACGGATCGCGGAACGTGGAGAATTCGAGCAGCCCCTGAAATGAATTCACGGAGCAGAACGCGCCGTAAGCGCCGCCGATTGTCCTGATTCGTTCCCAAAGAAGGTTGTTCGAAAGCCAGTGCGCGCAGACATCCTCGACCCCGGCATTTTCCGATGCAAGCGTTCCCGCGCCGACGACTTCCGCCGCGAAACCGACCTGCGAGTTGACGACGAAAACCTCGTCCCCGTCGTCGGAGCCTTTCCTGTCAATAAGCGTCAGCCCGACAAAATCGCCGACAGAACGGCGAGCGACGGTCCCGAGAGAGCGCAGCGAAACCTTCCGCACGAACGAGGGAAGCAGCTTGCGGACGGTCCGGAGCCCGCTTTCCTCCGCGATGACGTTCACGAGCGCGCCGCCCTCCATCATCCTCGCGACCATTTTCCGGAACCGTTCGGAAAGAGCCCCGATTCCATCATCATCAATACCGTGGAGCGTCATGAGCTGGCTCAGCCCGCTCCAAATCTCGTCGACGGCGCACGAGCGGCTTGAGCGGCATTTTGCGCGGCTCTCGACGTACATGCTTCCGTCGGGGACGATTCCCGAATCCATGTCGTTGCGCCCCTCGACAATCAAATCCTTAATGCGCTTCGTGTCGTGGAAATCGGTTCCCGTCATGCAGTCGGCAAGGATTCCCAATGCAGGCTCGATTTCTTCCTCAAGCATCGAAAGGCGGAACATGAACCAATCCCTGCCGAGCCAGCCGCGGCTTTTCCCCATTTCCACGGCGGCATCCGTGTCGCCCGAATCGGTCGTAACGAACATGGAGCCGAGCCCGCCCGTGTGAAGCGCGCATTCCTCCGCCGACTCCGCCCAGCCGAGCTCCCGCCCGTCAAGGGTCCGCCATCCGCATTCCGTAGCGACGAGGGACAGCATCGGGACGAACGGATAATCCTCCACATCGAGGACATCGACAGGAAGCGCGACATTCACGTACACAAGGCCGTTCACGTTTTCCCTGCATTCAAGGAGCGGAATCCCGCGCCCAGTTTCGGCAGAATCGATTCCGTCAACGGAAGAGACGGACACGCCGAATCTTTCCATGCGCGGCTTCCCGTCTATTATGAAATCCCGCGGGTTGAGATGCGGGATGCATGACACGTCGTCTTCCTTGCGCTGGAATTCATGGAGGCGCGAGCAGACGTCACGGATTTCCTCCGCCGACGTCCTTTCGGAAAGGAGAGCGACGAGTTTTCTCTCCGCATCGTCGCGCTCCTTCGAGAAATGCTCCGAGGGGACGACGACGACGAGCGAGCGCCCTTCGTTGTCGATGAGAAGGCGTTTCATGCGTTCGACGAGGAAACCGGGATTCTGCGCGAGGATGCGCCTCATCTCGTCAAGGTCGCGCCGCTGCCGTATCTGCCGGCTCAAATCGAACCCGTACAGCCATCCATAGACGATGCGCCCCATCAGCACCCGGGAATACGGGCCGTCGCTTCGCCTTATGGAGCGCTGCGAGAATTCAAGCGCCATCATAGTGGCATCGATATCGTTCGCGGAAATCCCGTCATCCGCGACTTTTTTCAGCGTATCGAGAACGAGCTCCCCCACTTTCCGCTCGTCCCCGTCGCGCACCCCGCGAAGCCCGAACGACATCACGGATTCGTAGAGATAGCTTGAGAAGCCGGACTGCGGCGCGATATCGTCGCCAAGCCCGCTTTCGATAAGCGCCTTGTGAAGGGAGGAACCGTCGTGATTCATGAGCACGCCGAACATGACGGTGTTCTCCATCGCCGAAAGGGAATCGGAAACCTGACCGAGCCTGAAATTCAGCACGACCGTATTCTTCGTCTCGTCCCCGTCGCCGCCTTTCGGCCCCTCGTACCTGCATTCCACCGGCTTTTTCATCGGCGCGGGCGCAACATACGAAAGGAATTCCGCGACGCGGCTCTTCCGTCCCCCGTCCGACACGTCGGCAGGAGGGAATTTCTGCTCAAGACGGCTGAGGAACCGTTCCTGAAGGAAATCGAGCTGTTCCTCCGTCGGTATGTTCCCATAAAGGAAGACAAGGCAATTTTCCGGGCGGTACCATTTCTCGTGGAAAGCGACAAGCTCCCCGTGCGTTATGGAAGGAATCTCGAGCGGATCCCCGCCGGAATCCTTCTCGTACACGGAGCCTCCGAGCACGCTCGCATTGCAGGCATTGGACACGGCGGATTCGAACGACGAATAATCGCCCTTCATCTCATTGTAGACGACGCCCTGAATCGAATGCACGCCGTTCTCGTCGCACTCAAGCCGGTGGGCTTCCTGCATGAAAATCTCCGGCGCCAAATTCGGAAAGAACACAGCGTCCCCATAAACGTCCATCAGATTGAAATAATCCGCCTTCACTATGGAACTCGCCGGATACACAGTCCTGTCAGGATACGTGAGCGCGTTGAGATACGTCTTCACGCTTTGGTTTGACAGCGCGACGAACGGGTCTTTCAGCGGATAGCGCTCCGAGCCGCAGAGAACGGAATGCTCAAGGATATGCGCGGCACCGTTCGATTTTTTGTTCGGGGTTCTGAACGAGAACGAAAATAGGTTCTCGTCGTCGTCGTTGAGGAAATGAACGACCTCAAGCCCAGTCTTCTCGTGGAGCAGATGGAACGCCACGGAATGGTAATCGGAGACATCGAAAACATCCAGAACACGGAAATTCTTGTAACAATCGCCTTTCCTAAACATACAACTCACCATTCCTGCCGCTTACTATCAAATCTCCATTGTCATAAGCCATCTTCATGTCTTCCATAAATTTCGCCGTAATCTTATCGACCTCGCTTCTCGGCATCGGCTTGTTGATAACCTCAAGCTCAAGAATCCCGTTCCCGCGCGACTGCGAAACGTTCCGCAAAATTTTCCGCCTGAAATCATCGTTCTTCGCGGCTATAAGGTACGAAATGTCGTTGTCCCCCATTTTTCTGAGGTAATCCTGAATGAACCGGTCATCCGCCATGACGACATCTTCCGTAGTGAACAGGCGGCTGCGCAAATCGTCGCCAAGCTCATGATCCTGCTCGGACAGGGAACTGAGAATTTCTTCCTCCGTCCCCGGATCCATCCGCTTGAGGATTTGTGCCAGCGCCGACCGCCCGTCAATCGCATCCGATTTCTGGACGGACAATTTATTGGCTTTCTCGTACATTGCCTCATCAACGCGCCGGAGAACATCAGGATTTATCTTTTTCAAATTCGCCAAACGGATGACGACATCCCGCTTATCCTCCGCGGAAAACGACTTTATGACATCCGCGGATACTTTCGGCTTCAGGTACGACAACACGAGCGCACGGACTGCATTCGACTCGTCCTTCAGAAGGACAGAAACCTTGTCCCCGTCGGACTCGGAAAGATAATCGAACGGCTTTCCCGCGGGACGCCTGTCAACACTGTCAAGAATCTGCTTCGCCTTATCGCTTCCGAACGCCTTCTCAAGAATTTCCTTTGCAGTATCGATTCCGCCGCTTTCACGAACCTTGTAGAAAAGCGACTGGAATTCCGAGAGTATCTGCTCGGCTTCATCCGGGTCTATTTTTTGTATTGTCGCTATCTCGGGAATTATCTTCTCGGTCTGCTCGTCGCTCAGATGCGGAAGTATTTTCGCAGCTTCATCAACACCAATAAGAAGGAGGAACTTTGCCACGCGCCTGTAAACGCTTTCCCGCCCGTCGCTTTCCCGCGGAAGCGCCGGAACTTTTATCAAGCCGCCGGAAGTCAAGGCTTTTGCGGCTTCGCTCACGCCAACGTCACCAGCATACCGTTCCTTTGAAGACGCTTTTTCTATCGGGTTTATTATGCTTGTATTATTTATCTGAAAATTTGTTTTTTTTTCTTCAGTCGGTCTGGAATCGCTTTCCGCTGTTTTTGACAGCCCGCCATTCTTATAGGCTTTCATTAAGAGAGCATTGAAATTCATAGACAACTATTCTACAGAGAATCCGCGAAAAAGGCAAAAAAAAATCCGCTTTTTTAAGTCCAAAACCTAAAAAAGCGGATTTTTGGGAGAATCTCAGAATCCCCCAAAAGCGTAATCTCCGAACCGGCGATTACCAGTCATCCCTCATGTCATCCTCATCGCGGTTCTCGACATCGTAGAGGTCGGTAACAGCGCGAAGGTCATCGAAGTAGAGGTAGTACGTACCGCGTGCAAGCATCGGATCGCAATCAACCCTGAAGCCGACAATGCGGAGACCAGGGCGGATTCCGTCATACGCGCTCTGCTGGATGATTCCATGCTCCCCATCGGGAGTCGGGGGAACAGCAACCTGCATCTTCTTCCAGCCGCTGAATCCGAGAGAACCAACATAAAGCTCGAAGTTGTTTCCGTAGTAGTCCTGAACGAGAACATACAATGAGTGGTCCATATTGCGTCCGGCAACCCACAAAGAGATTGTCTTTGTGACGCCTTCAATCGGAATCGGGCGTGTAGAGCGGATATAGAAAGAGTTCAGACCGCGATGGAAGAACTCGACCTTAACACCGAGAACCCTTGTATCGGGCGCATCCTCGTCACCCTGAAGCGGCTCCTTTGCAGCAGGAGCTCCTTCGAACAAGCGGGCGCTGATGACACCGTTATCGGGAGAGATGGACGCATTCCAACTTCCCTCCAACTCAAACTTGTCAACAGAAACCTCTTTCAAAGCCTGACGAGCTGAATCATTTCCGATTACGGTCGGATCAGGATTTGCAAGGCTTTCCTGAGCGAACATCAAACCGGCCGTAGCCGTCAATGTCAACACAGCAGTAAGTATCTTTTTCATTATTTTGCGTCTCCTGTAGATGATGTCGTATTAGTAGAGCCTGATGATGACGAGCCGCCGAAATCGATGTCGGTAAGCTCATATCCATCATAGATGTTGCTCAAAGAATTCGTCGTGTACTTGAGCTGGTCAAAGAACACGTTGAAATCATCAACATACTCGTTCGGATCCGTGCGAATCCTGAATCCGACGAACATCATCGTCTTCGGACCGCTGCGGAGCCGAGAGCGCTGCCTGATATAGGTCGGAACCGGAACGATGATGTTCTTCCAACCAGCGAATGTAAGGTTTCCTGCGGGAAGCGTATAGACGCGACCATCAGCATCGCGAACGAGGAGGTCAATGTAGTAGAGGTACTTAGCGCCCCATACCCAGAAATCAATCTGCGTAACATGGCCGGCCAACGGAATTTCAAAAGCCTTTCCGTCCTTCTCCGGATAAACCTCGAACCAGTTCTCTCCCTTGCGGAGGAAGCTGGTCTTGACACCGAGCACTTTCGGCGTTGACTCATCTCCCTGTTTCAGGAATTTGAGGGAATTCGGCTGCCCCTCAAAGAAACTCTGTTTCGGGAATCCGTTCTCCGAATCGATAAAGCGACTTGCCGTAACGTTCCAAGTCCACTCATTACTACCTGTGTCGTCGAAATTATCGACGACGATTGTCTCTACAGCTCTATTGCTAGGCTGCGCAACTGCCGGAAGGCAGAATGCAACCAGAAGAGCAAGACTAGTAAAGACTACTGCGCCCTTTTTCATTCAAAACTCCTTCATTTTGTTTGTGCAATCCCACCTTGTATTAAGACTACACTTTGAAAGCATTATATTTCTAGCCCTTCTCTTTGTCAAACATTTTATTATTCTTCAAGTTATTTTTGGTTTTTATAAAACCGCACAATCGGCGATAGATTACAAAAAAGTGTTCCTTGATTTATTGCGAGAATATCCTTATCATCAGTCATGTCATTTTTATTAAAGGAGTGAAAAATGGTCAGCTACAAAGAGCTCGGTCTGGTGAACACGAAGGACATGTTCGCAAAGGCTATCAAAGGCGGATACGCTATCCCTGCCTACAACTTCAACAACATGGAGCAGATGCAGGCAATCATCCAGGCTTGCGTCGAGACGAAATCACCGGTCATCCTTCAGGTTTCGAAGGGTGCCCGCCAGTATGCCAACGGAATCCTGCTGCGGAACATGGCAAAAGGCGCCGTCGAATACGCGCACGAACTCGGATGCGACATCCCGATTGTCCTCCATCTCGACCACGGCCCGAACTTCGAGGTCGCAAAGGACTGCATCGACAACGGATTCTCATCGGTCATGATTGACGGTTCCGCCCTTCCCTACGACGAGAATGTCGCGCTCACGAAGAAAGTATGCGACTACGCCCATGAGCATGACGTCACGGTCGAAGGCGAGCTCGGCGTTCTCGGAGGAGTCGAGGACGACGTCGCCGCCGAGGAATCGAAGTACACGAAGCCCGAGGAAGTCCAGGACTTCGTATCGAAGACGGGCGTAGACTCGCTCGCAATCTCAATCGGAACGTCACACGGACGCTGCAAGTTCACGCCGGCGCAGTGCACACGCACGGCTGACGGAATCCTCGTTCCGCCGCCGCTCGCATTCGACGTCCTCGAGGGTGTCGAGAAGATGATTCCGGGATTCCCGATTGTCCTCCACGGCTCAAGCTCGGTTCCCGTCGAGTACGTCAAGATGATTGAGCAGTTCGGCGGAAAAATCCCCGATTCTGTCGGAATTCCAGAAGAGCAGCTCAGGAAGGCGGCGAAATCGGCTGTCTGCAAAATCAACATCGACTCCGACGGACGCCTCGCGATGACAGCTATGATTCGCAAAGTCTTCGCAGAGCACCCCGACGAATTCGACCCGAGAAAGTACCTCGGACCGGCTCGCGACGAGCTCAAGAAGATGTACGCCCGCAAGAACATCGAGGTTCTCGGTTCTGCAGGCCACGCGCTTGACTAATCGCGCCGAACGAAAATAGAAAACGCGGGCTCCGCAGAGACGCACCTCCGTTTTGGGGGACGGCTCATGCGGAGCCCGCGTTTTTTTTCGCAGCGCTAAAGCTCAATAAGCTCGCCAACCTCGCAGTCGTCGGCGCGCATGCGGTCGTACTTCCGAATCTGCGAAAGAAGCACCTCGCTCTCCTCGACAAGCTCGTACAAATCGACCGGGGCAGAGACTCCCTTCAGGCTCGTGCGCTCGACGAACCTGCACACGAAGAAATCTTTGACCATATCGAACGTACGTCCGCTTATGAGAATCTGCGTCCCATATTTCTTGTTGCAGTCCTCAATCCGCGAGGCGATGTTCACGTTCGAGCCGATTATCGTGTACTCGAACCTGCTCGCCGAGCCGATGTTCCCGACGACCATATCGCCCGAATTCACGCCGATTCTCGTATACAGGGGAGACGAGACCAGCCCGGAGGAAACAAGCTGCTCGTTCAGGATGCGCTCCATGCGGCGGAGCCTCAGCGCCGCGAGGCAGCAGCGCACCGCATGGTCGACAAGCGTATGCGGCGCGCCGAAAAATGCCATAATCGCGTCGCCCTCGAATTTGTCGATTGTCCCGCCGAGCCCGAATATGACCTCGCTCATCTCGGAGAAATACATGTTGAGAATCTTCACGAGGTTTTCCGGAGCAAGCGTCTCGGAAAGAGACGTGAACTCGCGCAAATCGGTGAATATGACGGAAAGCTCCGCCCGTTTTCCGCCGAGCTCCACCTCCTCGGGATTCTCGATAAGGCTCTCCACGACATCGGACGAGACGTACTTTGAGAAGGCGAACCGCATCATGTCCCGCTCGCGCCTGCTCTTCATCGCCTCAAGGTAAACGAGGACGTGGTTCAGGGTTCTGACGACAGGAATCATCTCGCGCATCGCGTTCATCGTATGGAGCGTGCCGTCCATCCTCGGCCCGACGAAAATGCATCCGGGAGTGCCGTCCTCCATCCTGAACGGGACGGAGAAACCCCTGTTGCGGTGCTTCAGAAGCCTGTCGTGGGCGGCGTAAACCCTCCGCTCCGCGACAATGTCGCTGACGCTCGCCGCCCCGGGGACGCGCTCGCCGTAATTCAGGACGCGCCCCGAATCCGAATGCACGTCCGAATAGAAAAGGACATACGTGCAGCCGAATTTCCGCGCGAGGAAATTTGCGAGAACGCGATATACGACCTGGGGCGACTCAAGGGACAGAAGCCTGTTCTCAAGATGGTCGTACTCATTCTCCATGAACACTATCTCATTCGTAGAAAAATCTTCCATAAAAAGACGACTCCTTTTTGCGGGTGCGGCAGAAACTGGGGATGCCTCAAAAAAAACGGAATCATCCCGCGCGTGCAGGGACAATTTCGTCGGAAATCATGCAGGGAAAAAGCCCCGTTCCGTATTTTCATGCCGACAGGAATTTCCGGGAATCAGATTCCCAATAAATTCCTATCGGCACGGCGGGGCGTTTTCAGCATGTTTTTACAATCCGCCTATTCCATCATCTGCTGGTCGATAGGCTTTCCCGGTATCGCCATCGGAAGAATCATCTCGTCGATGTCGACCCGCGTGTCGACGATGAAGGGGCGGCCCGCGCGGAACGCCTCCCCGAACGCGGCCTCGAATTCATCGTTGTTGCCCGCGTGGACGTACCCGACGCCGTATGCGTCGGCAAGCTTCTTCCAGTCGGGACCGAAATCGAGCGTCGTGTGGCTGAAGCGGCTCTCATAGAAAAGCTTCTGCCAGACGCGGACATTCCCGAGCGTCCCGTTGTTGACGAGGACGATGACAATCGGGAGGTTGTACCTGGCGATCGTGCAGAGCTCGTTGCAGTTCATGCGGAAAGAGCCGTCGCCCGCGATATGGACGACGCGGCGCCCGGGGTTTCCGACCTGGATTCCCATCGCGGCGCCCGTTCCGAATCCCATCGTCCCCAAACCGCCCGACGTGACGAACGTGCGCTCCTTCATGAACGGATAGAACTGCGCCGTCCACATCTGGTGCTGTCCGACCTCCGTCGTCACGAACGCGTCGTCGCCGGCGATTTTGTGGACGGTCTCGAGCATGAATTTTGGGTTGACGGAATCAGCCTTGACCACAGAGTATGATTTCGGCACTTCCTTTTTCCATGCGTCAATCTTCGAGAGCCAGTCCTTCCGCTCCCGTTTCTCCACGAGCGGGAGAAGGCGCTGGAGGATTGCCTTTATGTCGCCGACGAGGCATCCGTCAGTCTTTATGTTCTTGTTCACCTCGGCGGGGTCGATGTCGATATGGAACACGGTAGCCCCGGAAGCGAATTTGTCGGGGTCGCCGATGACGCGGTCGGAGAAGCGAGAGCCTAGGGCGAGGACGAGGTCGCTTTCGGTGATGCCCATATTGCTCGCGCGCGTTCCGTGCATTCCGACCATCCACGTGCACAGCGGATGGCTTGCGGGGAACACGTCGCGCCCCATAAGGCTCTCGGACACGGGAATCTGCGCCTTCTCGGCAAACGCGAGGAGCTCCTTCTCCGCGCAGGAAAGCTTCACGCCTCCGCCCGCGTAGATGATGGGGCGCTCCGCCTTGTTGATGATGTCCGCGGCACGGCGAATCTCATCGTCGGTCGGGACGGCGACGGTCATGACGCGGTTGAAGTTCGAATTCTCGGCGACGAGCGCGGCCGAGCCGTCATCCCCGTTCGGAAGCGGCTCGAAATCGCAGACAGCCGCGGTAACGTCCTTGGGGATATCGACGAGGACGGGGCCAGGGCGCCCTGACTTGGCGATGAGGAACGCCTCGCGGATGGTGCGGGCGAGGTCCTTCACGTCCTTGACGATGAAATTGTGCTTCGTGATGGGGAGCGTGACGCCCGTTATATCGATTTCCTGGAACGTATCCTTCCCGAGGAGGAACGTCGCGACGTTGCACGTTATCGCCACGACGGGGGACGAATCCATGTATGCCGTCGCGATTCCGGTCACGAGGTTTGTTGCCCCCGGGCCACTCGTCGCCATGCAGACGCCGACCTTTCCAGTTGTGCGCGCGTACCCGTCCGCCGCATGCGCCGCTGCCTGCTCGTGGGCAGTAAGGATATGGGTAATCCTGTCGGAATTTTTGTAGAGCGCATCGTATATGTTGAGGATGTTCCCGCCCGGATAACCGAACACAGTGTCCACGCCCTGCTCGACAAGGCATTCAATTACGATTTGCGAACCGTTGATTTTCATTTCTTCCACCTTTCCGATTTTTTATGCATATCTGCAAGGCCTCAAGGATAAACGAAAATCACGCGATGAAAAAGGGGCAGACGCGCGAAGGGATTCCCGCGCGCAAAAAAAATGCGCCCGGAATCAGTTCCCCCTGAAAGCGCATGAAACTACCAATTCCGGCGTTTCGACTATATAATCCATCCCCATGGAACACATCGAGAAAACAGGTCAATACGATTTCTTCCCCGTCGGCGACGGAGAGGACGCGCTCAGGAAAGCCTCGGAGATTGCATTCTCGCGGCTTTCGTTCACTTTCACGCGGGAGCACATCGAAGGCATCATCCGCGCGGCGCTCTCGCCGGATGCAAGCGGGAACGACAGGTACGTCTGCGCCTGCATACTCAAGAACGCGCAGACAGCCGCGGAGGGAACGTTCCCGCTGTGCCAGGACACGGGAATCGCGAACGTCTTCGCATGGATGAGGCGGGGATTCGAGCTAAAGACGGACGCATACGGCTCGATTGCCGGCGGCGCGAGAGAAGTCTACGACAAGCGGAAGCTCCGTTTCTCGACCAGCGTTCCGTCAAGCTTCTACGACGAGTTCGACCCGAAGGACAACATGCCCGCGCAGGTCGCGCTCTTCCCGGAAAGCGCGCCGCTCGCGCCCCTTCCCCCGTTCGTGTCGGACGCCCCGGAAAAATCGCTCGCGCTCGTGTTCTGCGCGAAGGGCGGCGGCTCGTCGAACAAGACGAGCTTCATCCAGGGAACGAAGGCGTTCCTCACGAAGGAGAAATTCACCGCGCTGATGCGGGAGCAGATTTCGAAGTTCGGCACGTCGGCATGTCCTCCCTACACAATCGCAATCGTCGCAGGCGGACTTAGCCCGGAACAGAACATGCTCGCGCTGAAGCTTGCGACGGCAGGCGCGTACGACGGCATGACATACGAGCCGAACGCGTTCGGGTTCCGCGACAAGGAACTTGAATCGCTCGCGATGGAAATAGCGGCGGAATCAGGATTCGGGGCGCAGTTCGGCGGCAAGGCGTTCGCACTCGACGCCGTCGTCATCCGCCTTCCGCGGCACGGAGCCAGCTGCCCGATTTCGTTCGGCGTCTCGTGCTCCGCGCACCGGAACCTGAAGGCATACGTGACGGAGAAAGGGATTTTCGTGCAGAAAACCGCGGAAAACCCGTCGGAGATTCCAGGATTCAGCGAGGCGGTCGCCGCAGCGGACGGAGATTGCGGAGGCGGGCGCACCGTCGACACATCGGGCGGAATCGGCTCCGTCATCAAGCAGCTTTCCGGCGCTAAAGTCGGCGAGCGAATCCTGCTTTCGGGAAAGATTCTCGTCGCGAGGGATGCCGCGCACGCGCGATGGCAGAAAACGCTCGACGAGACAGGCCAGCTCCCCGAATACACGACGCGCTACCCGATTTGCTACGCGGGGCCCGCGCGCACGCCGGACGGGAAAGTCATCGGAAGCTTCGGGCCGACGACTGCCGGGCGCATGGACGTATACGCCGAGACGCTGATGAGCCGGGGAGCCGCCCTCGTGACGCTCGCGAAGGGAAACAGGAGCAGGCAGTGGACTGACGCATGCAAAAAGTACGGCGGGTTCTACCTCGGGACGCCGGGAGGAATCGCGGCGCTCATCGCCTCCAAATACATCGTCTCGCAGGAGATAATCGACTACGAGGACCTCGGGATGGAAGCGGTGCGGCTCGTCGAGGTCAGGGACATGCCGTGCTTCGTCATAACGAACGACAAAGGGGACGACTTCTATGGATGACACGGACGGAAAAATCCTCGATTCGGAGAAAGGGCTTTCGCTCGTGGACAACGACGGGGAGCTTTACAGGCTGCTCCTCGACACATTCCTCTCCGACGCAAAGTTCGACCCGGAGTCGTTCGGGAAGCTTGTCAGCGCGGGGAACAGGGACGGGGCGGCGAGCTACATCCATGCGCTAAAAGGAGCCGGAAGGCAAATCGGGGCGGAGCGGCTCGCGGCGGCAGGCCAGCGGCTGGAGGACGTCCTGCGCGGGAAGGCGGGAGGGAACGTCGCGGCGCTCGCGGGAAAAGTCCTCACGGAATACGAGCTGGCTTCGGAAGCCGTGAGAAACTTTCGGCTGTGATATCAAAAAAGTCCGCGCCGAACAACCTCGACGCGGCTTCGTAGACGCGGACGATTTCCGACGAGGAAGTGGAGCGCTCGCCGCGCAGCGTCTGGTACGGGCAGTCCGTCTCGAGGAAAATCCTGCCCCTGAATTCGCCGGCGCGGGAAAGCATCTCGAAAGTCGCCTTCTTCCCGTTCAGAATCTGGTGCTTCCCGAACGAGAAGAAGGCGTTGACCCCACGACGGAGAAGGCACCGCGCATCGGCAGAATTTCCGGGAAACGAATGGAACACGACCGCGGGAAGCGACGACAGGATGCGCGCGTCAGAGTGGATCCGCTCCATCGCCTTCCTGCAATGAACGACGACGGGAAGCGACATTCTTCCCGCAAAATCTACCTGCCGCAGCCAGAATTCCTCCTGCAGAGATGAAACAGCGCGGAACCGCTCCTCAAAAAAATCAAGCCCGATTTCCCCGACGGCGTACAGCTTCCCCTCCGAGGCAAGTTTTTCCATAAAGGCAAAACCGCGCTCGAAATCATCGGGGACGGCACCAGCATTCGCGAACGACTGCGGATGGATTCCGAACGAGCGGAGGACAGCGCTCCTGTCGTGGTAGGCAAACGAATTCCACTCGTCCTCGCTCCCGAAAGACGATATGCACCCGTACGCTCCGCCGGGAATGTCGGGATAGGAATCATGGCAGAGATGGTTGTGCGCGTCAAAATAGAACATAAAAAGCTAAACTCCCCAATCAAGATTCCGACAATCTTACTGTATCGGTTTTCTCCGGGGAACCGCCCGCAACGGGGTTCCGGAAAATGACCGTTCACAATCATAAAGTGTACGGAGACAAAAAAATGGCAACTTACACATTAAAAAGCATAGGAAAAAACGTTGATTACATGTCCATTGTCCGCGAGATGGATGACGGCTACGTCGTCCGCATCGTGCGCGACAAGGACGGATACGAGGACGTGACGACCGACTATCTCAGCAAGGCTCTTTTCGACTCCTGCCTCAGGACGGGATACATCACGAAAGTCGTCGAGAGCAGCGCCGTCACGGCATGACGCATTCCCGCGCGAAAGAAGACACAACGAAAAAAAGATAACAAAAAACCTGATTCAGGGAACGCCGCCGTCCCCACGGATTAAGGCGCGCAGCCCACGCAATCGCATTTAAAAACACGAAAAGCCCCGCATGAAGCGGGGCTTTCATTTTCCGCACGGGAAATCACAGGCCGAGCGAGGATTCGATTATCGACGACGCGGCACGGAACCGCTCCTCAATGCCGGGAACCTCCGGAAGCCATGTTATACTGACGCCCTT
Source organism: Treponema saccharophilum DSM 2985 (assembly GCF_000255555.1). Lineage (GTDB taxonomy): Bacteria > Spirochaetota > Spirochaetia > Treponematales > Treponemataceae > Treponema_D > Treponema_D saccharophilum. Next base: position 32,610 of record NZ_AGRW01000054.1, on the reverse strand, counting down.
CCGCTCCATCCCCCTGAACCACGTTTCCTGGCGCTTGGCGAACTGGCATATCGCCGTGCAGAGCAGCGTGAAAAGGCGCTCCCTCGCATCCGCGCTCCCGACGGCGCCGTACTGCCCCTGAAGGTACTCGCTGACGAACCGGTACTCAAGCCCGAGCGACTCCAGGCGGCGGAACGACCATCCCTGCCGGTGCAGCGAATCGACCTCCTCGACAAGCCCCTCATCGAGACGCGCCCGAAGCCTTCCGGCAATGCGGGAGCGAACGAGGCTCCTGTCGAGCGTCGTTCCTATGACGAGGGGCGACACGGCGGGCAGGGACTCCGAGAGGGAGGCTTTTTTTGCCGCGTACTCCTCCGTCTTCGAATAGCGGTTGAGCAGAATCGCCTTGACCATCCGCTCCTTGTCGCCGAATTCGGTCGTGTTGTGGAGCTTCTCCTTCTCGGCGATGAGGATTGCCTTCAGCTCATCCTCGTCCTTCGACATAAGCCCGTCGCGGTCGCCGAAACCGTCGGGAAGCTCAATCATGTCGTAGCGGCGCAGAATCGAGTCGACGTACATGCCCGTCCCGCCGACGCACACGGGAAGCTTTCCCCGCGCGGTTATCGACGAGAACGCGGAATAGAAATCGCGCTGGAAATCGAAAAGGCTGTACTCAACGGAAAGGTCGCACACGTCTATCGCATGATGCGGAATCTCGTTCACCGTCCCGTCGGCGCGGACGAACCGGTACTCCGCCAAATCCTTTCCGGTGCCGATGTCCAGCCCCCGGTAAACCTGGCGGGAATCCGCGCTTATTATCTCGCCGGAAAACCTGTCCGCTATCCGCACGCCGATTGCGGTTTTTCCTACGGCAGTTGGCCCGATTACGAAGACGCAGTTATACGACACGGCACACCGCACATTTGAGGTACTCGGACTTCGGGTATCCGGCAAGTACGGGATGGTCGGCGCCCGCCCCGAACTTCGCGATTATCTGCACGCGCCTCTTCGCGTCCTCCGCAGCCTTCATCAGCATCCCGTAGAAATGCGGCGCGTCGAAGAAATACGAGCACGAGCACGTCACGAGGATTCCGTTCTCCGTGAGGAGCCTCATCGCGCGGAGATTTATCTCCTTGTATCCGCCGTACGCCTTCTGGATGTTCTTCGCGGATTTAGTGAACGCTGGCGGGTCGAGGATTATCACGTCGAATTTCTCGCCCTTCTCCTCGTATTCCTTGAGCAGCGCGAACACGTCGGCGCAGACAGCCTTCATCTTCCCCTGCGCGCCGTTGAGCTCAATGTTACGCTCGACGAGGGAAACAGCGTCGGCAGACAAATCTACGCTGACGACCTCCTTCGCCCCGCCCTTCACGGCGTTCAGCCCGAACGCGCCCGTATGGGTGAACGTGTCGAGCACGCGCTTTCCCCCGCAGAGAGACGCGACATAGCGGCGGTTGTCCTTCTGGTCGAGGAAATACCCTGTTTTCTGGCCGTTAATCATATCGACCTCAATCAGGACGCCGTTCTCCCGGATTACAATCTTCCCCTCGCGGACCTCGCCATCCCACGCGGAGCGGAGCGGAAGCCCCTCCTTCTCGCGGGTAGGCGCGTCGCTCTTCTCGAAAATACCGTAGGGGCGCACGACTTTCCGGAGCGCGGAAAGAATCTCGCGGCGGAAAACCTCGCACGAGAGCGTCGAGAACTGAACGACAAGGTACACGTTCTTCTTTATATCGACATACCGCTCGACGATAAGCCCCGGGATGAAGTCGGACTCGCCGTAGACGAGCCGGTAGGAATCATCCGGCGAGTAGCGAAGCTTCCTCAGCTCATGCGCGTCGCGGATTCTCCGCTCGTAAAACGCGGCTTTGTCGGCGAGGATTTTGTCGGCGTGCTCCGTTCCTATGATGCGGACGGAAATCTTGGACTTTCTGTTGAGGACGCCCGTGCCGAGAAAACCGCCGGCATTGGCAAAAACCTCCACGACGCTCCCGTCCGGAACGCCGGCGTCAAGCATGGAGTCGGCAAGCGGGACAGTCTTCACCCCGCTCCCGTCAGACGCCTCGAACCTGACGCTCTCGATTTCATTGTCGAAAACCCACGGAAACCCTTGTTTGAGCTCCGACTCCTCCTTCTTTTTCAGAAACACCCTTGGTGTCATATCAAATCTCCTTGCGATAGGGGCAGCCATCCGTCACGCGCCGCCCTCCCCCGAAAAATATAGTAGATTAACGTGAAAAGCGTCTTTCGGAACTCGGCAGCTACCGAAGCCGCCCGGCATGACAAACTTTCTTGCGGTTAATGTACTATGCCATACCCCCGTCCGTGTCCCCATCGGCTCCGGAACAGGGTACCTTGAAACGCGCCGTTCTGAAATACCTTTTTTCGGAAGCGGCGCACAAAAACGCGGGTACGGACCTAGAACCCGTATCCCTCGGACGCCTTCTTCGGCTCCGGCTGGAAGACCGTGCTCAAAACGTCCATCGCATGCGTCACCGGAATGAATTTCACGCCGGTCTTGACGATTTCGGGAATCTCCTCAAGGTCGCGGAGGTTCGCCTTGGGAATGTATATCGTCTTTATCCCGTTCCTCTTCGCCGCGACAGTCTTCTCGCGAAGCCCGCCAATCGGCATCACGCGCCCGGTCAAATCGAGCTCGCCCGTCATCGCAACGTTCGGCTTTATGAGCCTGCCCGTGAGAAGCGACATGAACGTCGTCGCCATCGTGATTCCGGCGCTCGGCCCGTCCTTCGGCGTCGCGCCCTCGGGGATGTGAAGGTGGACGACGTTCTGGTCGAACCATTCCGCGCCCCTGATTTTGTGCTCCACGGCATACGAGCGGCACCAGTTCATCGCAATCTGCGCGGATTCCTTCATGACGTCGCCCATCTGCCCGGTGAGGACAAGGCCGCCGCCCTGCTCCGGATACGTTATCGCCTCAAGGAGGAGCGTGTCGCCGCCCATGCTCGTCCACGCAAGCCCTATCGCCGTTCCCGGGACATCCGCCTTCTTCACGTCCTCCTCGTCGAACACCGGCATCCCGAGGTATTTCTTGAGGTCGTCCGCGCCGACGGTAAACGCCATCCCCGAAAGGGAGTCCGCGCCGTCGCCGACCTTCACGTCGGAAATACGCTTCGCATCCGCGGGAATCCCGGTGAGCCCCTCAAGGACAATCTTGCGGCATATCTTGTCGATGCACTTCTCGTAATGGCGGACGCCGGACTCGCGGGCGTATTCCTCCGCAATCCGCAAAAGCGCCTCCTTCGTGAATTTCACCTGGTTCTTCGACAGCCCGTTCTTCTCGAGCGTCTTGGGGATGAGGTATTTCCGCGCAATCTCAATCTTCTCCTGGTCGATGTACCCCGAAAGGAACACGATTTCGGCGCGGTCGAGGAGCGGCTCGGGAATCGTGTCGAGCGTGTTCGCGGTGAGGATGAAGAAGACGTTCGAAACGTCGAACGGAAGGTCGAGGTAGGTGTCGCGGAAGCTGACGTTCTGCTCGGGGTCGAGAACCTCAAGAAGCGCGCTCGCGGGATCCCCGCCCGAATAGCTCGCGCCCATCTTGTCGATTTCGTCAATCATGAACACGGGCGACTTCGACTTCGTTATCTTCAGCCCCTGGAGGATTTTTCCGGGAAGCGCGCCGATGTATGTGCGCCGGTGACCGCGAATCTCAGCCTCGTCGCGCAGCCCCCCGACGCTGAACCGGTAGAACGGCTTCCCCATCGCGTCCGCAATGGAATGCCCTATCGACGTCTTTCCGACGCCGGGCGGCCCGACGAGAATCATTATGGAGCCCTTGCTGTCGTCGCGGAGCTTCCTCACGGAAAGGAATTCGAGGATGCGCTTCTTCACGTCGTCGAGCCCGTAGTGGTCCTTCTCGAGTATGCGGCACGCGTTCTTTATGTCGAACCCAGGCTTCGCCTCGTCGCGCCACGGCAGGGAGACGACAAGCTCAAGGTAGTTCCGCTCCATGAAGTACTCGGACGCGCTCGGATCCATCAGCTTGAACTTCTCAAGCTCGTTGTCGAGCGTCTCCTTTATCTCGCCCTCGAATTTGAACGCGTCAATCTTCGCCTTCAGCTTCTGGTAGTCGCTTCCGTCCACGCCGGAACCGAGCTCGTCCTGAATCATCTTCATTTCCTGGCGGAGGAAGTGGTCGCGCTGGTTCTTCTCGAAGTTGTCCCGGAGCTCCTCCTGAATCCGCTTCTGGATGTGGATGAGGTCCTGGTCCCGCTTTATGTAGACGAGAACCTGCTCGAGCCTGCGGCGGACGTTCGTCTCCTCAAGGATTTCCTGCTGCTCGCCGCGCCCGATGTTCAGTATCGTCGCGACGAAATCGGCGATGCGCCCCGGGTTCTGGATGTTCACCATGTTGACGCGCATCTCCTCTGAGAAAAGCGGGTTGTTCTCGCTTATCTCCTTCATCTCGCTGACGAGCGCGCGCGTCAATGCCTTCACCTCGAACGAATCGGTCTCCTCGTCCTCGAGGTATTCGACGGACGCGTAGAACGGAGCCGACGCCGAGATGAATTTCCGAATGCGGAAGCGCCGTATCGACGAGACGAACACGTTCACGTTGCCGTCGGGGAGGTTTATCTTCTTCACGATTTTCACGAGCGTCCCGACCTTGTAAAGCTCGGACGCGGACGGGGATTCCTCCTCCCCCTTCGTGAGGACGAACCCCATGTAGCCGTTGTTCCCGTCGGCCGCGTTCTCCACGGTCTGGGTATCCTCCGCGGAGCTGACCATAATCGGCGTGAATATGCCCGGAAAAATCGGATGCCCCGAAAGCGGCAGTATGTGGATTTTTTTCGGGATGAATTCGTCCATCGAAAGGAGCGCGTTGTTGAGGGCTGACGTTATCGACGACGTGAGCGCGCGCTCTATCTTGCGCTTTATCTTCCCGTCGCTGCCGTCATTTCCGCCGTCGCCGTCCTCCCCGTCATCCCCGCCACGCCTGTGCGCGGAAATTTTTATCTCGAAGACGTTCTTGCTGTCGCCCGCGTTCCCGGATTCCGGTTCCTGCGGCTCCGTCTCTTTCGGCTCCGCTTCCTGCTGCTCTGCTTCCTGGGAAGTCCCGTTCTGGGAGGCGTCCTGAACGTTGATTTCGTTCTCTGTTTCTTTGTTTTCGTTATCAGCCATGACAAAGAATATAACAAATTGGGAGATTCATCGGCAAGGAAAAAGGAGGCGGCGCAATCCCGGCGTAAAAAACGGCGCGGACGAAAAAAAACGGGCCGCAAGGGGCAGCTCCGCCCGCCTGCAGTCCGCAATGAAAAGAGCCGGCTCCCGTTATTCAAGCCCCGCGTTCAGTATGATGCTGTCCTGATACCAGTCTATGAGCATCGAGAATTCCTTCGTCGAATACCCGTCGCAGTTGGCGCGCACCTTCCACGCGCGGCCCGACACGATATCCTTCGGCGGCACCTTCTGGAGCGAGACCCAGTCGCCCTTGTAGAAAAGCGTGAACTTCGTCTTCTGCGTAAGGTCCGCGCCCGTCTTGAGGTCGAACGCCCGCGCCGTTATCGATATCCGCCTGTCCTTCATCGAAACGAGGTCGTCGATGACGATGTTCTCCCCGCTCTTGCCGACGTTGACGGACCTCCAAATGATATACGAACCGAAAACAACCTTGATGCGGTACCGCCCCTTCTGGAGATAGACAGGACGCGTGGTGAAAATCTGGCTCTTTCCGTCCGTGCCGCCCTTCTTCTCGAATTTGCGCGAGGAATTCCCCACCTCCTCCTGCTCGCCCTCGTCCTCGAAGAAGAACGCCATCATCGGGAGGTTCGTGCTGTAGACGTTGTCCACGCCCTTGTCTGGAATCTTCATCGTAAGGTCGACCGGCGTGTACCACGGGCTGAGGAGCGTCTTGTGGACGTATCCGTTCCGCCACAGCCACATCGACCCGCCGATGACAACGAGCGCGCCGAAAACGCACGCCGCGAACATCTGCGCGACAGGCTTCCGCCGCTCGTAAATCTGAATCTTGTGCTTCTTGTTGTCCGAAAGCCCGCGGACCATCACCGCAAGCTCCTGCCGGATTTTCGACTTGTCGAATTTCGAGAGGTGGGCGGCGAGAATCCTGATAATCGGCTCCATCGAGTCGTAGCGCTTTCCCGCATCGTAGCGGAGCATCTTCCGAATCATCGAGCATATTTTCCGCGGGACGGACGGGTTGAATTTTCTCGGGCTCGAATACCGCCCCTTCATTATCGCGCGGGAAACCTCCTCGTCCTCGACGTATTTCTTCTTCCTTGCGTCGAACTTCACGGGGCATCCGAACGGCTTCTCCCCGGTCAGCATCTCGTAGAGCATGACACCCATCGAATAGATGTCTGCCCGCCTGTCGACGGAGCTCGAGTCGCGCACCTGCTCGGGCGACATGTAGGAAGGCGTCCCGAGCATGGAGCCGACAACAGTAAGCCCCTCGGAATCGACGGGATCGTCGTCATCGTCGTCGTCGTCGCCTTCAGACGGGTCCGCCTTGTCGTCGGATGCGATTCCGAAATCGGTCAGCTTCACTTCGGCATCGCGCGAAATCAGCAGGTTCCCGGGCTTGATGTCCCTGTGGACGATGTTCTTCCTGTGCGCGAAATTCAGGCCGTAGCAGGCGTCGAGAAAAACAAGCAGCGCGAGCTCCGTTCCGAGCGGCCCCGTGCCCTTCCATGTCGACGAAGCGTCGTCCTTTATGTCGTTCGCGCGGTATTCCTTGTATTTTTCGATGAGGCTGTCGAGCGAGCATCCCTCAATAAGCTCCTCGACGAGATAGCTGCTCCTGTTGAGCTTGAAGTACTCGTACGTGTTCACGATATGCGGGTTCTGCAGCTCGCGGAGTATGTTCGCCTCCCGCTTGAACCTGTCCTCGGCGGCAGCGTTGTTCTTCAGGAGGAGTTTTTTTATTATGACCTTGTTCCCCAGCTCCGGGTCGCTTGCGATGTAGACTGCGCCCATTCCGCCCTGCGCGAGCTTCTTCTCCTTTATATACTTCCCGATTTTCCGCGGTTCTTTTGACGGGGTGGCTTTCCGCGCGACCGTTTTTGACGGGGCGGGAACGGAAACTGTTTCCGGCGATTTCGATGCGGTTCTCGTCGCAGGCTTCGGCGCGCTTTTTGCCGGGGGCTTCGCGGCGATTGTCTTCGTCTCCGCGGCTTTCGTCACCGCGACAGTGCTCGCCACGGTTGCCTGAGGCACAACCTTGCGCGCAGTCCTCGCCGCACTCTGCTTTGGAGAGGGAGCCGCAGCGACTGTCTGCGCGACTGTCTTGTCATTGTCTGCCATTTTTCTGATTCTCCTTTTTTTAATTGTCCCTGCCCGTACCGTTTCATTCAGGGCAGCTTTGTCCGTTTTTTCTCTCTATGACGGTTTGCCGCAGGCGGAAAGCAGAAGCCCGCGACCGTTACCCCACATCGAAGATGTCCGTCTCCGGGTTGAATTTCCGCGACGGAAGCACGAGCGAGACGAATTCGCGCGACGGATTGTGAATCTGTACGAAAAGGCCGCCCTGCCGTTCCGCGTACCTGCCGTCAATCGGGCGGTGGCCGCCGAACCAGACGACATCGCGCGTCCTCCTTCCGAGCATATCCGCAATCGGATTCCCCGTCCTGTACAGATGCCTGACGGTTTCCGAGACGCTTTCCGGAGCGGCGTCCCCGTTCGCGGTCCACGTCAGCCCGAACACGACATTGTCATCGCGCATTCCCCCGACAATCTCGTCCTTCCTGAACGCGCGCCGCGGCTCGGCATGGCTCACGACGCACTTTCCGGACATAAGGCAAAGCGGAAGGGCGCGCTCGAAGCATCCGACGCAATGGAGGAGCAGGTCGTCGTAATAGCCCCTGATGAATTCCGCGCACATAAGCCCCTCCTCGCAGAATTTCCTGAAGGCCCTGTTTCCGAATCCGTCATCGTCATCCGGAGAATAGGTCGCGTTCTTCACGTTCTCGTGATTTCCTTTCAGGACGTGGAAAAATTTCGGAAAAGAAAGCTTCAGGAGGAAAATCATCTGGAGAAGGGAGAAATTCTCCCGCATCTCGGCGTTCATTGCCGCGCTGTCGAGGAACCGCGACGACGGCTCCCCGTCGTAATAGTAGGCGCGGAAATCCTGGTACGCATCGTCCCACCGTTTGCGCGCGCGCGACTCGGAATGGAAGATGTCCCCGACGCAGCAGACGATGATTTCCCCGGACGAAAGGAGGTCGATGACAGTCCGCCCGCCCGCAGAATCGACGCGGAAATACATCGCATCGAGGAGGAACCGTCCGCGCGCATGGAGGTCAGGAACGACGACGACCGGCAGGCTGCGCATCGACGGGGACGAAAAGTCGAGAAGACCGCCCGGGCTCCCCGACGAATCGTACGGACGGTATGAGGAATCCTCCGTCTCGAGAACGGAAGTCACCGCATTGCAAAGCGATATGAGCCCGTCGTACGAGGGAAGCTCCCCGTCGGAAAGGAACCGCTCCATGCGGCTGAGAATTTCGTTTGTATCGTTGGAATACACGGCCGGCACCGAAAAAAGAAGCCCCGGAGCCTTGAGCGAATCACCGGCAGCGCGGGGCGTTCCGCTCAAGCAAAAACAAGCGTGGTGTTGCCGATTTTCAATTCGTCGCCAGCCTTGAGCTTGACGAACTTATCCTCGGGAATCCTGTGCCCGTTGACGAAAGTGCCGTTCGTGCTTTTCTCGTCCTTAAGGAAATATGCGTCCTTGATTTTCTGTATCGTCGCATGAAGGCGGCTTGCGGCCTTGTCCTCGACGACAATCGTGCAGTCGGGATTGCGCCCGATGGACATCTTCTCGACGAGGTTGATTTTCTTCTTGTTGAACGTGAGATAGGAGACGGGAGCTCCCGCGGAAATCTTTTCCAAACGCTGCCCGAGCGGGCTTGATGACATTATTGTTTGTTCCATAATGCCAAGATTATAAATCATGAACCGGCAAACGGCAAACAGGAAAAACATGCCCCGCGGATTTTTTTCCGCAGGGCACTCCCGCTACAGTATATAGCGGCTCAAATCCTGGTCCTGGACGACGCCCGTCAGCTTCTCGTCGACGTATCCGGCATCGACCGTTATCGTCTCGCCGGAATGCTCGTCCGCATCGAAACTGATATCCTCGAGCACCTTCTCCATTATCGTATGGAGACGGCGCGCGCCGATGTTCTCGCTCTTCGCGTTGACGTCCTCCGCGAGGAAGCTCATGCGCTCTATTGCGTCGTCGGTGAACGAAATCTTGACGCCCTCGGTCTCGAGGAGCGCGGTGTACTGCTTCGTGAGGGCGTTCTTCGGCTCGAGGAGGATGCGCCTGAAATCGGACTTGGTGAGCGACTCGAGCTCCACGCGGAGCGGGAAGCGTCCCTGAAGCTCGGGGATGAGGTCGCTCGGGGCTGAAAGGCTGAACGCGCCCGCCGCGATGAACAGGATGTGGGTCGTGTCCACGACGCCGAATTTCGTGTTGACCTTGCTGCCCTCGACGATGGGGAGTATGTCGCGCTGCACGCCCTCGCGGCTGACCTGACCGCCAGAAGACTCGTTCTTCGTCGCGATTTTGTCAATCTCGTCTATGAAGATGATTCCGCTCTGCTCGACGCGCTCGCGGGCGATGTCGGAAACCTTGTCCGCGTCAATCATCGAGTCGAGCACCTCCTCGGAGATTATCTTCCGCGCCTCCCTGACGGAGACGAACCGCTTCTTCACGTTCTTGCCGGAAAGCATGTCCTGTATGTCCATCATCCCGCTCTGTATGTCGTCAAGGCTTCCGCCCGCGATGATGCCCATGCTCGGCGCGCCGCGGCTCTTCTTCACGGAAACCTCGACCTCGCGCTCCTCAAGCGAACCGCTCCTGAGCATCGCGCGGAATTTCTCGCGAGTCTCGGCGGACACGACGGGCTTGTTCCCGCCGTCATCCTTCGCCGCGCCGTCCTCGCCGCTTCCGGGAAGGAGCAGGTCAAGGAGGCGCTCCTCGACTTTCGGCTCGCTCTCCTTGCGCATGGATTCCTCCATCTCCTTCTTCACGTTGTTGAACCCGACAGCCATCAGGTCGCGGACCATGCTCTCGACGTCGCGCCCGACATAGCCGACCTCGGTGTATTTCGTCGCCTCGACCTTTATGAACGGCGCGTTGACGAGCTTTGCGAGGCGGCGGGCAATCTCCGTCTTTCCCACGCCCGTCGGCCCAATCATGAGGATGTTCTTCGGCGCGACCTCGTCCCTGATTTCCTCGGGAAGCTGAATTCTCCTGAGCCTGTTCCTGAGAGCCACCGCGACGGCCCGCTTCGCCTTCTCCTGCCCGATTATGTACTGGTCGAGCTTCTCGACTATCTGCTTCGGGGTAAGTCCTTCCATTTTATTCCTTCCTTGTACCGGTTTTCAGCCGATTTCCTCGACGGTGATGTTCGAATTCGTGTATATGCAGATGTTTCCCGCAATGCGCAGGCTTCTCTCGGCAATCTCGCGCGCGGAAAGCTCCGACGAGTCGAGATAGGCAAGCGCCGCCGAATAGGCGTAGTTTCCGCCCGAACCTATCGCCAGGACGTCGTTCTCCGGCTCGATTACGTTCCCGTCGCCGGAAATGAGCAGGATTTTCGACGCGTCCGCGACAATCAGCATCGCCTCAAGGTTCCTGTACATTTTCTCGGTGCGCCACATCTTCGCAAGCTCCACGGCGGCGCGCGTTATGTCGCCGTTGAATTCCTTGAGCTTCTCCTCGAATTTGTCGAGCAGCGTGAACGCGTCGGCAACGCTTCCCGCAAATCCCGTAAGGACTTTCCCGCCGAATATCTTCCTGACCTTGCGGGCGTTCCCCTTGCAGACCGTGTTTCCGAGCGTGACCTGACCGTCGCCTGCCATGGCGACCTTCCCGTTTCTCTTGACCGCAACGACCGTCGTGCTGCGGATTTTCACTTCATCTTTCATCTTCATTTTTCCTTCCTAAAAATCCAAACCTTTCAGCGGCTTCCGTCCCCGCCATGGGGATGCGCCTTGTTGTAGAGCTCTATCATCTTCTCGGTGCTTATGTGCGTGTACCGCTGCGTCGTCGATATGCTCGAATGCCCCAGAAGCTCCTGCACGAGGCGCACGTCCGCCCCGTTCGTTATGAGCGACGTCGCGAACGTGTGCCTGAACGAATGCGGCGTGACGTGGTGGTTCGTGCCCTCCGCCCCGGAATACCGGTCGAGTATATAACGGATTCCGCGCACGGAAAGCCGCTCCCCCCGCTGGTTCACGAAGAACGCATTGACGGACTGGAGGCTCATAATCCCGAACCGCTCCTTCCTGTCCTCGATATACGCCCGCATCGCCTTCCGCGCGTCCTCTCCGAAAAACACGAGCCTGTCCTTCCGCCCCTTTCCGGTGACGACAGCCTGCGAGTAGTCCGAGCTCACATCCGGAAGGGAAAGCCCCGCCAGCTCGCCGATTCGGCAGCCGCTCGAATACATCATCTCGAAAAGCGCCGTGTCCCGCTTCTCCCAGAGAAGCTCGCATTCCGCCGGCTGCGCGCAGATTTTGTCCACCTCCGCCTGCGTCATGAAGCGCGGAATCCGCCTCGGAACCTTGACGGACTTCAATTCGAGGGCCGGATTCGCCGTTATGTAGCCGAGCCGCCTGCAGTAGGCGAAAAGAGAGCGGACTGACGCGACAAACCTGTTTATCGAACTCGCGGCACGCCCCATCCTCGAAAGGACGCCGATGCACTGCCGGAGCATCTCGACGCTGACGGAGCCGACCGGAAGCGAGCCGGAAAATCCCGGCATCCCCAAAAACTGGGAAAGGTCGTTCCGGTACGCGGCGATTGTGTTCCCCGACAAAACGAGAACGCCCTCAAGGTACACGAGGAATTCCGACACGCACGAGCCGAGCGGCGGGGATTGCCGCGCCGTTCCGCCAACTATTTCGCCCTCAGCCATTTCCTACGAGTCGTCCTCCGCCGAAGCGCCCGGAATCTCCTCGTCCGTCTCGGAATGGAGGTAATCGCAGGCAGGATTTATGCACGACTTGTACGTGCCGTTCTTCTTGTCGAATTTCTCGACGAGGAACCAGCCGCACTTCGGGCACGTCGCCTCAATCGGCTTGAAATGCGTGAGGAAGCTGCATTTCGGGAAATTCGTGCACCCGTAGAAAGAACGCCCGCGCCCCTTGCTCTTCCTCTCGACAATCTCGCCGTCGCACCCCTCGACGGGGCATTTCGCGAGCGGAATCGACTTCGTGTTCTTGCATTCGGGGAATCCCGTGCAGGCGAGGAAATAGCCGAACCTGCCGAGCTTCTTGAGCATCGGCTTCCCGCATTTCTCGCACACCTTGTCGGTCTTCTCGTCGAGGAATCCCTTTATCGATTCCTGCGTGCGCTCGACCTCGTCTATCCGCTCCCGGAACGGCCCGTAGAATTCTCCTATCATGTCGTTCCAGACGATATTGTTCTTCTCCACCTCGTCGAGCTTGTTCTCGACCTCCGCAGTGAACCCCTCGTTTATGACGGCGGGGAACGCCTCCACGAGGATTTTGCATATCATGCGCCCGAGCTGAGTCGGGACGAGCTGCTTGTTGCTGCGCTGGACATAATAGCGGTCGAGGAGCGTCGATATAATCGGCGCGTACGTCGAAGGCCGCCCGATTCCCTTCTCCTCAAGAACCTTGACCATCGATGCGTCCGTGTAGCGCGCCGGCCCCTGCGTGAAATGCTGCTCCGGATAGAACGAATGCTCGGAGGAAAGCACCTCGTCCTTCTTGAGCGACGGAAGGCTCCCGCAAACGTCGTCCTTCGAGGACAGAAGCTTTATGACCTTGTAGAATCCCTTCTCCACGAGGCGGCTCGCCGAGCACCTGAAAATCGCGTCGCCGGCAGTTATGTCGACGCTTGTCGTCGCGCTCTTCGCGTTCACCATCTGGCACGACACGAATTTCTCCCAGACGAGCGTGTAAAGGCGGAGCTGGTCGCGCGAAAGGTAATTCTTGACGTCGTCCGGGGTGTACGAGCTGTACGTCGGGCGGATACATTCATGGGCATCCTGCGCGCCTTTTCCGACGGCGTACACAATCGGCTCTGGCGGAAGCTCGGCGGGATGGTTCTTGGAAATCCAGCCGCGGACCTCATCGAGCGCGGTCTGCGAAATCCTCACGGAATCCGTTCTCATGTAGGATATAAGTCCGACGCGGTGCTCGCCCATCTGGATTCCCTCGTAGAGCTGCTGCGCAATCTGCATCGTCTTCCTCGAATTGAAGCCGAGCCTGTTCGCCGCCGCCTGCTGCATCTTGCTCGTCGTGAACGGAGGCTTCGGGCGCACCGTCTTCTCCGAAACCTTCACGTCGGATACGCGGCACTCGGAATTCCGTATCTCGGCGATTATCGCGTTGACGTCCGCCTCGCTCCTCAAATTCGGCTTCTCGCCCTTGTACTGCACGAGCTGCGCTGTGAACACGCTCCGCCCCTTCGCGAAATCCGCCTCAAGCGTCCAGTATTCCTCGGGGATGAATTCCTCGACTTCCTTCTCCCTGTCGCAAATCAGCCGGAGCGCGACAGACTGCACGCGCCCCGCCGAAAGCCCGTTCTTCACTTTCTCCCACAAAAGCGGGCTCAAGTTGTAGCCGACGAGCCGGTCGAGGACGCGCCGTGCCTTCTGCGCGTTGACCTTGCTCTCGTCGATGTCGCCGGGATTCTTCACGGCATCCTTTATGGCGACGGGCGTTATCTCGTTGAAGACGATGCGCTTTATCTCGGCATCGGTTTTTCCCTGAAGCGCCTTGTTGAGATGCCACGCGATCGCCTCCCCCTCGCGGTCATTATCCGACGCGAGCAGGACCCTGTCGCTCTTCTTCGCGTCCTTCTGAAGCTCTTTCAAAAGCTTTGCCCGTCCCCTGACCGTTATGTACTCCGGCTGGAAATTGTTCTCTATGTCTATGGCCATCCTCGATTTGGGAAGGTCTATGAGATGCCCCATGGATGCCTTGACGGTGAAGCCCGGCCCCAGATACTTCTCGATTGTCGTCGCTTTTGCGGGGGACTCGACTATTATGAGCGTCTTTTTCTTTGCTTTTTTTGCTGATTTTGACTTGCCTGTCTTGGAGGATTTCCGGGCGGGCTTGGCCGCCGTTTTCTCCACGGGGACTACCGCCGCCGTTTCCGTAGAAGAAGAATCATTTGCCATTCTTTTCCTCTTTGTTGCTGATTTTTGGGGATGGACTCGGGCGCACTTCCGCCCATCCGCTTTTGTTTTAGCGGGAGCCGGACACTATTTTCCCGAATCCCGCACCGGCACGCCCGGAAAACGCAATGAATCCCGGACACGCCTCTTTATATGTTCGACACATACAGATGATTTTTATATTCTTTATAGGAAGAAATGACAACAGCCCCGGACTCGACGAACGCGGAGGGAGAATTCTCCATTTTGGAGGCGACCGACGACGCCGAGCGGGCGCCCGATTTTGCGTCACGCAGGAGCGCATTCCGAACAGCCCCGTCAAGAGAGAGCGCCTGAGGCGCGAAATTCTCCGAATGGAAGAAAACGTACCTGTTGTAATCGAGCGCCATTGACGCCGTTATCATCGCCCCGCTTCCCGCAGTCGCCTGAATCACGACGGTTGCGGGGGACAACGACGCGATTATCCTGTTCCGCTCCACAAACCTGAATTTCTCCGCGGGAGTGCCGGGAAGATACTCGCTTGCGACAAGGCCGCCGCTTTCGAGTATGCGCGCGGCATATCTCGCGTGCGACGACGGGACAATCGTGTCGATTCCGCCGGGAAGAATTGCCGCGGTATGCGGAGTCACGGAGGACAGCGCCCCCTTGTGCGATTCGATGTCTATTCCGAACGCAAGCCCGCTCACGACGGTCAGCCCGTCATCGCAGGCATCCCGCGCAAAATCGAACGCCGCCCGCCGCCCGCCGGCAGTCGCGCGGCGCGTTCCGACGACGGAGACGCATGCGTGCCCCAAAACATCCAGTTTTCCCCTGTAGAAAAGCGAGAACGGAGGATCCTTCACCTCCGCCTGCGTCCTCGACATCATCGCGGGAAACCCCTCGTCCCCGTAGAAAACCGAACGAATCCCGAACGAGCCGATTATGTTTCCCGCGCGCTCGGCGTTTTTCAGGCATTCCCCGCCGCTCCACTTCGAGCGGATTTTCCTTCCGATATCGGAGCCGACGGACTGGGATGAAAGAGAGCTGAGCCAGGACACTGCCCTGTCGGTGCCGGACTCGTCCGCGATTGCGAGCGCCCGTCGCCTGAAATCGAGCTTCTCCTTCAGCGTGAGGAAAAACATCCCCGAGACGAAAAGGTTCGCGAGGAACCCGAACTCCCCGTCATTTCCCATATGCCTTTTCCATAACGATTTTCTTGTTCGCGAGGGCTTCGTTCTTCTTCTGCTCGAGCTTCGTCGTGGCGATTATTCTGTCGTACATGCCGACCGCCTTGTCGTAATCCATGTTCCCGAAATACGCCGCCGCGAGCACCATCATCGCGTCGGTGTCCTTCGTCTGAATCTGCAGGAGCGTCTCAAGGTACGGGATTGCCTTGTCGAATTTGTGCATGTCCCACACATAGAGGACGCCGATGCTGTAGAGCGCCTTTGCATGCCGCGGGTCGAGCGACAGCGCGCGCAGGAACGACGATTCGGCGAGCTTCAAGTAGTTGTCGTGCTCCGCCGACGAGCCTGTCGCGTCGAAATCGAGGGCGGCAGATGCCATGAAGCTCGCGCACACGCCGGTCCAGTAGAACAGGTTTTGGTTCGCTGGATAATAATTCAGCGCCGCCTGAAAATTCTTGAGCGCCTCGCCGTACATCTTCGCGTCGAGATACCGGACGGCGAGCATCTTGTACCAGATGCCCACCTGCGCGTTCGCAAGCTGGATGTCGGCGACGCGGTCCTGATATTTCTTTATCGCGTCCTTCAGCTCAGCCTCCGTCGTCGGCGAGGAGACGTTCTCCTCAAGGCGCTGCATACGCTGTATAGTCCTGTTCGACTTCGCGCATCCGCAGAGCGATGCCGACAAAAAAGCAGCGGACAGAACGACCGCGGCGCCTTTCGTAAAAACGACATTCAAAATCCTAGACATACTGTTCTCCTTAAGTTTCCTGCCAAAAGTTAATTCTCGCCCGTACCGCTGTTTTTTTCGATTTTTCCATCGGAATCTCCAGCGGAATGCCCCGGAAAGAACGCCTCGTGGCCGCTTTTCAGCTGTTTGTTCTCGACGTGAGTGTAGATTGTCGTGGTGGAAAGGTCGGCATGACCCAAAAGCTCCTGCACCGAGCGCAAATCCATGCCGCCCGCAAGAAGGTGCGTGGCGAACGAATGCCGGAGCGTGTGGACTTTTGCCGTGACGCCGCTCGCGTTCTCCATCGCCTGGAAATTCTTCCAGATTCCCTTCCGCCCGAGCGGCTCCCCGCGGAAATTCAGGAACACTTCGGGAACGGCACGCCCCTTCGCAATCGACGGACGGACCTCCATATACCGGAGGAGCCATTCCCGCGCAGACTCGCCGAAGGGAACCATCCGCTCCCTGTCGCCTTTTCCGCGGACTATTATCACGCGCTCGTCCATGTGCAGGTTCTCGATTGTGAGGGATGCAGCCTCGCTTATCCTGAGCCCGCATGAATAGATAAGCTCGAAAAGCGCCCTGTCGCGGATTCCGAGCGGTTTCGTCGTGTCTATTGCCGAAAGAAGCCCGTCGACCTGCTCGACGCTGAGGACTTTAGGAAGCGAATGGGAGGCACGGGGGCGCTCAAGGAGCATCGCCGAATTCTCCTTCCAGTATCCGCCCCTGACGAGGTATGCGCCGAACGAGCGCAGCGCCGATATGTCCTTCGCTACCGTCAGCTCATCGACGCCGCTTGTGCGCCGCCACAAAAGGAAGTAGATGAGGTTCTGCGCGGTGACGGACGCAAGCTTCACCTTCTCGAAAACAAGCCACTTGAGGAACTGCCCCGCCGTCTCCGAATACGTCCTCGCGGTCAGCTCCGCCCTTCTTTCAACGGCTATCAAATCCGCGTAGAATCCGGACACAAGCAAATCGGCAGTCATATCGAAGAAACTATTTCCGCCCGAGGTTTATCTCGCGGGTCAGGTTGCGCCTCCATATAGCGGGCTTGTCGAGGTCGTTGACGTCGATGTTCTCGTCCGCAGGCGGCGCGAAATCGTTCTTCTTCTGCACCGGAGGCTGGCTCTGCACCGGCTGCGGCTGTGGAACGCGCGCGACCTGCGGCTGCGGGACGACCTGCGGGCGTGCGGACGGCTCCTCGTAGACGGAACCGCCGAGCACGTCGGACAAATCACCGCGCTGGCGGACGGGCTCCGGACGAGGAGCGCTCTGCTGCGCGCGGAGGGGATTCGCGACGGTGACGAATTCGCCGCTTGAGACGAACGTGTCGTCGCGCTTTGCCTGGACCGTTTTCGCTGACGGCGCCGACGACGCGGATTTTCCCGGAACCTCAAGCCCCGTCGCAATCACGGTGACGCTTATCTCGTCCTCCATGTTCTCGTCGATGAGAAGCCCGTATATTATGTTCGCGTCCTCGCTCGCGCGGGAGCGGATGAAGTCCGCGATTATCTTCGGCTCGCTGCGCCTGATGTCGTTTCCGCCGCAGACGTTTATGAGTATGTTCCGGGCGCCGTCGATGTGCGTGTCCTTGAGAAGCGGATTGTTGATTGCGTCCTGCGCGGCATCGAGCGCGCGGTTCTCGCCCTTTCCGATTCCGATTCCGAGAAGGGCCTCGCCCTGCCCCTTCATAATCGACTCGACATCCTTGAAATCCCTGTTGATGAGGCCCGGGCGCATGATGATGTCCGTTATTCCCTGAACGCCCTGCCTGAGGATGTCCGTTACGGCCTGGAACGCGAGCTTGACGGGCAGATCCTCGCGGAGCTCGTCAATCTTGTCGTTCGGAATCACGATGAGCGAATCAACCTCGGCCTTGAGCCGCTTTATTCCCTCGTCCGCGTTCTGCGACCTCGTCTTTCCCTCCCAGGTGAACGGATACGTCACGACGGCGACGGTGAGGGCGCCGAGCTCCCGCGCAATACGGGCGACGACAGGCGCCGAACCGGTTCCCGTCCCGCCGCCCATTCCCGCGGTGATGAACACCATGTTTGAGCCTTCAAGGATTTCTTTTATCTCGGTCTCGCTTTCCTTCGCCGCTTCCTCGCCAAGCTCGGGCCTTCCTCCGGCACCAAGCCCGCGGGCGTTCTTCAGGCCTATCTGGATTTTTCTCACTGCCTTTGATTTGTCCAAATCCTGGCCGTCCGTGTTCAGCGCGATGAATTCGACGCCCTGGACATTCGCGTCTATCATCATATTCACGGCGTTGCCGCCGCCGCCACCGCATCCGATTACCTTTATGACGGCCGGATTCACTGCATGCTGCTCGCTTTCTTCCTTTGCAACCTGATAATCAAACATAGTTTCCCACCCTTTTTATCTTAGAAAAGCACCTTCCTGATTCTAGTCAGAATGCTGTCCTTCTTCACCTTCTCCGAAGAAGAATCAGAGAAGTCGGACTGGTAATCCGAAGGCTTCTTCTTCTTCGACTTGCCGGCCCGACCGGCGCTCAGCACGCTTTCCTTGTCGGCGAGGATAAGCCCCACCGCAGTCGCATACTCCGGAGTCGAATAGGACTCCTCTATTCCGCCAAGCCCGCTCGGCATACCGATTCTAACAGAACTCGTGTTGAACGTATATTCGGCAAGCTCAAGGACGCCTTCCATCTGCGCGCCGCCACCGGTGAGAATGATGCTGCCAGAAAGCTGCCGCAGACGAGAGCGCTGGACCACCTCGTCGAGAACCATCGAAAAAATCTCGCTCATGCGGGACTGGATGACGGTGCAAAGCTCCGACCGCGTCGTCAGCTTCGGGGGCCTTCCACCGAACATCGGGATGACGACCTCGGAATCGTTGTCCGCGACCAGCTCCGACCAGCAGCATCCGTGCCGAATTTTTATATCCTCCGCGGTGTCCATCGGCATTCCCATGACGCGCGCCAAATCCTTCGTGACGTTCTCGCCGCCGAACGGAATCGAGACGGTGCAGACGGGGGCATCGTCGAAAACGACGATGACATCGGTCGTACCGCCACCGAGGTCTATGAGAATGGAGCCGAGATTTCTCTCGTCGGGGAACATCACGGCGGCGGACGCCGCAATCGTCTTGAGGAACACGTTGTCAAGCTCGTAGCCCGAATTCTCGATGCAGCGCTCCATGTTCCCGAGCTGCGTCCGCGAAGCCGTTATTATGAGGACATCGACCTCAAGCCGTACCGCAAGGTTGTTCAGCACGGTATCCTGCTTGTAGCCGCCCATGCCGTTGACCTTGTATTCCTTGGGAATCAGCGCGATTATCTCGTGGTCGGGCTTTGTGGGAAGCGAATTCGACGCGTCGAGAACCCGGTTTATGTCGTCCTGCGTTATCGCGCGGTCCCGCTTGCCGACGGAATGAATCGCCACAAGCCCGTGCGAGCTCATGCTGTCTATGTGCCTTCCTCCGATTCCTATGACGCAGGAGCGCACCTGATAGCCGAACTTGTTCTCGGCCTCGTCGATGACCTTCTTTATGACATCTTTAGCACGCTCGATGTTCACGATGTTTCCCTCGCGGAGAATCTCCTGCGAGGGCTGCTTCGCTACGCTGAGGATTTCGACCTTCCCGTCATCAACTATCATCCCGATGACCGCGCGGACGAAGCATGTGCCTATGTCCAAGCCAACGATATAATCACTCAAAAGGAATCTCCTGAACTCCGACGTGTCCGATAAGCGATAGAGCCGTAACGGAGGTCTATTTCCTCAACGTCGGACTCAAGCGTGTTTACCACATCGAGAGCAACCATCATATACTGCAAAGCCTCTTCAGTTAGCTGACGGCCCGTGAGAATCCGCGTCCTGCTGTGAATCGGATACAAGACGAGCTCGTAGTTTCCCGATTCTTTCGGGACGATGTGAATCTCCGATATGGCGGCGAAATAATTCTGCGAGAGATTTCCGATTGCCGAAATCTGCTCCAAAAGGCCGCGATATTTCGAGGGAACCCTCATCCCGCCGGGAACGCTCTCAATCGGAATCCCGGAAACGAGCGGGATGGAACTCGAATGAGGCTGCGAAGTTTGCAGCGTGAATAGTACACCATTTTTGTCGATTTGAATAGGGACGGTCCGCGAGCCGACGTCGACGAACGTCATGGCGACGGGAGTCCTCTCGACGACGTTTATGTAGACCTTGTCGGGGAAGCGCTTCACAATCTGCACGTCCTCGATTCCGGACACGGAAGAAAGGAGCGAGAACGCCTCGGATTTGCTGAACCGCATCCAGCTCCTGTCGGAAAGCGGCGAAATCACCCTCGAAAGATACTCCTGCGAATAGGAAGCGGCTCCGCTCCATATCACGGTCGCGGTCTGCATTGACGGAATCACGACGAGATAGACGAGGGCCTCGATGACGAAAATCAGGGCGAAAACTATGAAGAACCATTTCACCGCCTTCATCCGGATGCGGACGCCGCCCTTCTTGCCGGCTCCCCTGCCCTCAGCACCGCCGACGCTTCTGAACACAAAATCACTCATATTCCACCTCCCGCTGAAAAACAGACCATCCGGTCTGACAATTTCCCAATACCGAAATCAAAAGGAAACACGCCCGGAAACTGATGGGCCGGAACATGCTTCATCCTATTTTTTTCCGCCAAGCCCGCTGTCGGACGAATCAGGGCCGACAGATGGCAGGACGTTCCCGACGCTGTCGAGACGGGACGCGCCGACGACGAACCCGCACATCGCCATCGTGACGATTATCGAAGAGCCGCCGGACGAGAAGAACGGCAGCGGGACGCCCGTCGTCGGAAGCACGCCGATGACAACGCCCACGTTCATAAGCGACTGCCCGACAATCGACATCAGGAAGCCGAAAACGCCGAACGACGCGAACCTGTCCGCCGTCGTCAGCGCGCACCTCAGCACGCGCCACGCGAAAAATCCCAGAAGCAGGAAATAGATTACGACGCCGAAAAAACCGAACGCCTCAACCCAACCGGCGAATATGTAGTCGGTCTGCACCTCCGGAATGGAGCCGATTTTCGAAAGCCCGCTGCCGAACCCCTGCCCCCAGAAACCGCCGTCCTCGATTGCCTTCCGCGCGGCGGTGAGCTGGTAATTGTACGTCTGGTCGTAAGCCCCGCTCTTGTCGAAGAACCCTATCAGACGGCTCATCCGGTACGGCTTCAGGAAAACCGTCGTTATCGAGAGCGGAACCATAAGAATCCCGAGCGGAATCACCCACCGCACGCGCTCGCCCGCGACGACGAACATCGCGATGCCCAGAATCAGCAGGAAAAGGCTCGTCGAAAAATCCTGCTGCAGAATGACGACGCCCGAGAACGCGACGAGGAACACGACCGCCGGGAAAACATTCTTGTCCTTCTTCTTCAGCCCGCTGATTTTCTCGAAAAAATTCGCCAGGTACAGCACGAGCGCGAATTTCACCGTCTCAGAGGGCTGGAACGTCCCGATGAACGGAATCCGTATCCACCTGCGCGCGCCGTTCCTCGCCTCCCCGACATAGGGAATGAACGTCAGCACGCACAGGAAAAGGGAGCCGAAAACGATGAACGGCAGAATCCGACGAATCGTATCCATGCTCAGCGAGACGAAGACGAAGAACGCCGTGAAGCCGATTACGGAGCACAGGAGCTGCCGCTTGACGAAATAGAGAGAATCGTCGCGCAGCTTCAGACCGTAGTTCCGCGAGCAGAAATACAGCGCGAGAATCCCGAGCCCCCACAAAAGGAGCATGGAGACCATTATCAGAGGATCGCTCTTCCTGTATCTCTCCAACGGCTTGTCGGTGAAAAAATTGAACCTCATCAGATTCCCCTTCTATACCAAATGCGCGGAATCACATTCCGACCAGCGGAAGAATCCGCTCAAGGCCAATCCCGCGCGAACCTTTCAGCAGGACGAAATCGCCGTCCGCCGCGAACGAGAGGAGCGCCTCCGCCGCCGCGGAAATCGATTTTTCGTCGCGACCGCGCACGAAAACGCACGGGACGCGCCCCGATGCCGCGCATTCCTCATAAGAAAACCCGCTCTCATCCCCCACGAAAACGGCGGCATCCGCGCCCGATTCCGAGACGAGACGGCCGAGCGCGCGGTGCGCTGCCTCCGATTCCGCCCCAAGCTCGAGCATGTCGCCGAGGACGAAAATCTTCCGCCCGTCAAATTCAACCGAGGAGCAAAGCTCGACAGCCTTCTCCATCGAATCGGGGTTCGCGTTGTAGCAGTCCTTGAGGACGGTGAACCTTCCGCGGACAATCTCGGAGCGGCCGCCAAGAACGCCGACCGCCTCGATTCCCTTCTTTATCTGTTCCGCCGTGAGCCCAAGCTCCAGCGCGAGCGAAACAGCCCCGAGCGCGTCAAGGAAATTGTACCGCCCCGGAAGCGCAAGCCTCATCTCAACGCCGTCAACGGAAAACACCGTCCCGGAAAGCCCCTCGTCCGCGACGAGCGCTATCCGAGGGTTCACGCCGAGCCCGTACCTGACGACCTTCCCGCGCACGCCTTCCGCCAAGAAATCCGCGAAATCGTCCGCAGCAGGAATGACGGCAACGCCGTCGCCGTCCATATAGGAGAATATCTTCCGCTTCTCCCGGGCAATGTTCTCGCGGCTCCCGAGAATTCCTATGTGGGCAGTCCCGATGTTCGTGATTACGGCGTAATTCGGGCGGAACACGGACGCAATCTCGCCAATCTCATCGACCCTGTTCATCCCCATCTCGAACAGCCCCAGCTCGTCCCCGCCGCGTATCCTGAAAACGGAAAGCGGAAGCCCCGTCTCCGAGTTGAAATTCCCCGGATTCGCGACGACCTTGTATTTCTGCGAGAGGATTGACGCGCACAATTCCTTCGTCGTCGTCTTCCCGCTCGACCCCGTAACGGAGCACCTCAGCAGCGCCGGGAATTTTCCGACATAAGCCCCCGCCGCAAGCTGCAGCGCGCGCATCGTGTTCCCGCAATGGATGAGGACGGCGCCCGGATATTTTTCCGCGGCAGCGAGGACGTCGCCGTCGTCGCGCGAGACGAACACGACGGACGCGCCTTTCTCCAGCGCCTGAGCGACGAACGCGTGCCCGTCGCGGAATTCCCCGACGAGGGGAACGAAAAGCGTGCCCGGAACGACGTTCCTCGAGTCCGTCTCGACCGAGGTGAAACAGAATTTTCCGGTGTCGCCGCACAGAACCCTTCCGCCGACAGCGGAAAGCGCGCCGAGAACCTCGTCAAGCGTCAGAAGGCTTGCCTTCATGCCGGCCATGATAGCGGCGCTTTTCCCACAATCGCTCATTTCGACTTTATCTCCACGCGAACAATCTCCTCTTTCTTTGCCTTGTGCATGCCGAGGTCGCGCTCGGCGATGCGCTCAATCCGGTCGGAACTCGAAAGCACGCTTATTTCCGATATAAGCTCGCGGTTCTTCTCGACCATCTCCACCTGCTCCTTCTGCATGTCCTCGACTTCGTCCCGAAGCTTCGTGAATTTGTCCGCCTGAAAAGCGTTGATTATGAGCAGGACGGGGATGAGGAGCGCAAACAGATAGACTATCACGTGTGTCTTCAAACTCGGATTCCCGTCCTCGTAACGGCGCAAGAACGCAAGATTCATAAAAACCTCCTAAAACAAACCGGCGGGAAAAACATCCGTGTACGCCCCGCCCTGCGCAAATTCTCCATCACTCAATGGCGACGTTCAGGAGATGATCCCCCGAAGCGTCGCGGATTTTCCTGACGACGCGGAGCTTCGCGCTCCGGCTCGGGGAATTCGACTCCACCTCCTCCTTCGTCGGCTCGACCGGCTTCCGGGTCAGAATCTCGGCGCACGGCTCCCCGCCGCAGGTGCAGACGGCACGTCCCGGAGGACAGACGCATTTCCGCCCGAGATTCCTGAAATAATTTTTCACAATCCTGTCCTCAAGGGAATGGAACGTGATGACACCGAGCTTGCCGCCGGGAAGCAGCACGTTGAACGCGTCGTGAATCGCTGAGGGAAGACGGCGCAGCTCGCTGTTGACCGCGATGCGGAGCGCCTGGAACGTCCTCGTCGCGGGATGTATCGCCCCGTGCCGGTAGTTTCCGGGAACGGCATCGTATATCAAATCGGCGAGCGCCTTCGACGACTCGATTCTTCCTGACGCGCGGGCCTCGCAGATGGCGCGGGCAATCCGGCGGCTCATCTTCTCGTCGCTGTAGAGGTAGATGAGGTTCGCAAGCTCCTCCTCGCGCATGCCGTTCACGATGTCGGCGGCGCTCTCGCCCTCCCTGTCGTTGAGCCTCATGTCGAGGGGCTCGTCGTGGCGGAACGAGAAGCCGCGTCCGGAACGCTCGTAATGGTAGACGCTTATCCCGAGGTCGAAGAGGATGATGTCGGGGCGCCTGCCGCCGGTGATGTCATCATGCTCGCCGTACCGTCCGTAGAAATCGTTGAACCATCCGTTGAAGAAATTCATCCTTCCGGCAGAGGAGAAACGCGCCAGCCGCTCCTTCGCGCGCGACTGGATAGTGCTGTCGGCATCGAGCCCTATAACGGAAAGCCCCGGATACGCAGAAAGGAACGCCTCGGAATGCCCCCCCTCGCCCAAAGTCGAATCGACCATGAGCGCCGACGACTCGAACGGCTCGCCGACAGGAGACAAATATGAAAGGCATTCATTCAAAAGCACAGGCGTGTGGACAATTTCCATTTTCTTCTTTTCCTCTGTTCCTAATGTTTCGGCAATTCGCATTTGGGAGTTAAGCGAACAAAGAAAAATGGCAGACGGCGCCGATACTCATTGGATGATAAACACCTACAACGAATCCCCCCTGCACGCCGCGCTCAAGGAACTGTATGCGGCGGAGAACGGCGGGAAGACCGAGCAAATTATAGAAGGAAGCTGCTCGATTGCTGATGTTCTCCTGCCCGACGGGAGCGTCATCGAAATACAGACGGGAAGCATATCCGCGCTGAGCGAGAAAATTTTCTGCCTCATCTCGAAGAACAGGAGGGTCACCATCGTGCGCCCCGTCGCGATAGAGAAGACCATCGTCACGGTCGACGGGGACGGGAACGTGCTGTCGAAAAAACGCAGCCCGAAACGCGAGACGGTCTACTCCGTCTTCAGGGGAATGACGAAGCTCGCGGGGACAATCCCGAACGACCTCCTCACAATAGAGGTCGCGTTCGTCAGGATTTCGGAGACGAGGCTGAGGACGGACGAGCCGGCGCAGCTTGCGAACAGGAGCCGGCGCCACCTCAGGAAATGGGTTCCCCTCGGAAAGAAGCTTGTCTCCATCGAGGGAAAGAAAACGCTTCGCACGGAGGAAGACTACCTGTCGCTGATTCCCGCATCCGTGAAGGAGCCGTTCACCGCAAAGGAAATAGCGGAGGCGATTCTCGACTTCGGGACCGACCCGTTTTCCGGGGAGCCGCTGACGGCGGGCGCACGGAAAGACGCGGCAAGGGGCGCCTCCCCCCTGCTCTGGCTGCTCAGGAAATGCGGAATCGCAGTTGAGTCAGACAAAAAAGGACGCTCAAAATCGTACGCGGTCCGAAAAAAATCGTGAACTTTTTCCATTTTTTTCAAAATCGCTGTTGACATGGTAAGGGGGAATCATATATAGTACCTCTCATCAATTCTTGGTGCCTGTAGCTCAGGGGTAGAGTTCCAGATTGTGGATCTGGCTGTCGTGGGTTCGAAACCCACCAGGCACCCTTTTTTGTTTGCGTTCGTAGCTCAACTGGATAGAGCAACGGACTTCGAATCCGTAGGTTGCACGTTCGACCCGTGTCGGACGCAATTGCGAAAAGCACAAAAAAAAACAAGGGCGACTAGCTCAGCTGGTAGAGCAACAGACTCTTAATCTGTGGGTCCGGGGTTCGATCCCCCGGTCGCTCATTTTTGGGAGAAAGAACCAACCCAAATAGCAAGAGAAGCGAGAGTGGTGAAATTGGCATACACGCTGGATTTAGGTTCCAGTGCTTCGGCGTAAGGGTTCAAGTCCCTTCTCTCGCAATTTTATTCTGCGGGAATAGCACAGTGGTAGTGCGCCACCTTGCCAAGGTGGATGTCGTGGGTTCGATCCCCATTTCCCGCTCTATTGCAGATTTGCTCGGATTCGTTCCGGCAGATTTATGAAACGCAGATGCAAATTTTTATTCTGCGGGAATAGCACAGTGGTAGTGCGCCACCTTGCCAAGGTGGATGTCGTGGGTTCGATCCCCATTTCCCGCTCTAACTGAGGCGATTTGGATTTCATCTGAATCGCCTTTTTTTATTTTATAATTTCATTTTTCAAGGGGAACTCATTGTGAAAGTCACCAAAGAAATCGAAAAACTCGAAAAATCAGCTGTGAAGTTGACCGTCACCGTCGCAAAGAAGGATGTGGCGGACGGATACAACGAGACGCTCAATCAGTACGTCAAGCATGTCCAGATTCCGGGCTTCAGGAAGGGACACGTTCCCGCCAAAGTTCTCGAAAGCAAATACGGCGACCAGATAAAGTCCGAGACAATCGCCAACATCATCGACAAATCATTGAACGAGATTTTCTCGGACGAGAAGGAAACAGAATCCCGCCCGCTCCCCTACGCGCAGCCCGTCCTCGAAAAGATGCCGGAGCTCGACGTGACGAAAAACCTCGTCTACACGGTGACGTACGACGTGTTCCCGAAAGTCGAGGTCGCGAATTTCGACGGAATCGAAATCAAGGAGACGCAGACCGAGGTCGGCGACGAGGAAATCGCGGAGGAGCTCAAGGGTCTTCAGGACAGGAACGCCGTCGTGACGGACAAGAAGGACGAGACCGTCGCGAAGGATGACATCGTAACCATCGACATCGCGGAGAAGGACGACGCCGGAAACGAAATCGCCTCTACGAAGCGCGCCGGATTCGTCTTCACCGTCGGCACGGCGGAGAACGTCTACAAGATTGACGACGAGATTGTCGGCATGAAGAAGGACGAGACGAAGGAAATCAAGAAATCATACGCGGCGGACGACAAGGACGCGGAGCTTGCCGGAAAGACGAAGACGTACACCGTGACCGTCAAGGCAATCAAGGTGCGCGACCTTCCCAAGCTCGACGACGACTTCGCACAGGACGTCAACGACAAATTCAAGACGCTCGACGACCTCAAGGCGGACATCAAGAGGCAGCTCAACCTCGCGAAGGACAGGAAAATCAGCGAGCTCAAGCAGAATTCGCTTCTTGAGCAGCTCATCGAGAAGAACGCGTTCGACATTCCAGCTTCTATGCTCCGCGCGGAGCTTGAGGGTCGCTGGGAGATGATGGCCCGCCAGTTCCAGACGACGGCGGCCGAGCTTGACAGGCTCGTCACGTCATCGGGACAGACGAAAGAGGGAATGCTCTCACAGTGGTCTGCAGAGGCCGAGAAAATGCTCAAGAGCCGCATAATCGTCGACGCGCTCCTCAAGGAATACAAAATCGAGGTTTCCGAGGACGAAATCAACGCGAAGTTCCAGGAGATTGCCGACCAGAACGCAATCACGCTCGACGAAGTGAAGAAGCACTACGAGGACGCGAAGGCGAAGGAATACCTCGTGGACGACACCAAGGAGCAGAAACTCTTCAAAGAGTTGTTCGCGAAAGTGAAGGTCTCGAAGGGCGACAGCGTAAAATTTGCCGATTTGTTCAAAAATCAGTAGACTTTAGGTGAAGCTTTCAATGCGGAATGCTACCGTTAGTAATGGCTGCATTCCGCTTTTTTTTAGCCGTAAAAAAGACAAGGAGATTTTTATGAACGAGCAGATGAACAACAACATCCCATTCGTCATCGAGCGCAGCGGAAACGGGGAGCGTTCCTACGACATTTTCTCGAGGCTCCTGAAAGACAGAATCATATTCATCGACGGAGAAATCAATGACCTCAACGCGGACCTCGTAGTAGCGCAGATTCTCTTCCTTGAGTCGGAGAACCCGGAGAAGGACATCAGCATCTACATCAACTCGCCGGGAGGAAGCGTCACCGCAGGACTGGCAATCTACGACACGATGCAGTACGTAAAATGCGACATCCAGACGATATGCATGGGACAGGCCGCGAGCATGGGAGCAATCCTCCTCGCGGGCGGAACGAAGGGCAAGAGATACGCGCTCCCCTCATCCCGCGTGATGATTCACCAGCCGTTCGGGGGAGTCCAGGGGCAGGAAAGCGACATCGCAATCCAGGCGAAGGAGATTCTCCGCCTCAAGTCGCTCTCAATCAAATACCTCGCCGAGAAGACCGGCAAGGACGAGGAGACCGTAGCAAAGGACATGGAGCGTGATTTCTACATGTCAGCGCAGGACGCGCTCGACTACGGAATCGTCGACCATGTCATGCCGCACCGCGCTAAATTGTCGGAGACGGCAGAGGAGAAGAAATAATGGCGTTCGGAAGAAACATCAAGCGCTGCTCGTTCTGCGGCAAAGAGGCCGATGAGAAGAGGCTTCTGGTCGAGGGGCCGGGAAGCATTTTCATCTGCAACCAGTGCATAGAAATCTGCCAGGGAATCATGTCGGAGAAATCGCTGGACGTCCCGTCGATTGAGATGAACGATGTCCCCACGCCGAAGGAATTCAAGGAACACCTGGACCAGTACGTAATCGGGCAGGACTACGCGAAGAAGGCGCTCTCCGTCGCAGTCTACAACCATTACAAGCGCATGTCGCTCGGCCGGAAAACGTCAAAGGACGGCGTGAAAATCGAGAAATCGAACGTCCTCCTCATCGGGCCGACAGGAAGCGGAAAGACGCTCCTCGCGCGCACGCTCGCGGAAAAGCTCAAGGTTCCGTTCGCAATCGCGGACGCGACGACGCTCACAGAGGCGGGATACGTCGGAGAGGACGTCGAGAACGTGCTCCTCAAGCTCATCAACGCCGCGGACGGGAACATCCAGGCAGCGGAGCGCGGAATCATTTTCATTGACGAAATCGACAAAATCGCGCGCAAAAGCGAGAACACGAGCATAACGCGCGACGTATCGGGCGAGGGAGTTCAGCAGGCGCTCCTCAAGATAATAGAAGGAACGCTCGCGTCAGTTCCGCCGCAGGGAGGAAGGAAGCACCCGAACCAGGAGATGATACAAATCGACACGACGAACATCCTGTTCATAATGGGAGGCGCGTTCGTCGGCCTCGACAAGATAATCGAGCAGAGGACTTCGGCGCACTCGATGGGATTCGGGAGCAACGTCGGCAGCATGGACGAGGAGCAGAAGATGGACCTCCTCAACGAATGCACGAGCGACGACCTCGTCAAGTTCGGCATAATCCCCGAGCTTATCGGACGTATGCCGATAACCGTCGCGCTCAAGGAGCTGACGAAGGAAGACCTCAAGAAAATCCTCACCGAGCCGAAGAACGCGATAACGAAGCAGTTCAAGGCATCGTTCGCCATCGACGACCTCGACATAGACTTCACGGACGACGCGCTCGACGAAATCGCCGACATCGCCATAAAGCAGAAGACGGG
Organism: Treponema saccharophilum DSM 2985; assembly: GCF_000255555.1. Taxonomy (GTDB): domain Bacteria; phylum Spirochaetota; class Spirochaetia; order Treponematales; family Treponemataceae; genus Treponema_D; species Treponema_D saccharophilum. The sequence goes on along the minus strand of NZ_AGRW01000054.1, from coordinate 3,149 downwards.
CGCGCGCGGGCTCCGCGCGATTGTCGAGAAGATGCTCATGGATTTGATGTACGAGGCTCCGAGCGTCAAGGGTCAGAAAAAACTCACGATAACGAAAGAAATCGTGAAGACGAAATCGATACCGAACGCGGAGACGCTCCTGCTCGAGCAGCAGACGGCATAAAACCGCAGGAGACAACAAAAAAAGCACCCTTCCGGGTGCTTTTTTTTATGCGCTATGCCGAACGGCGTTCCTCAATTTCAGATTCCGGAACGCGTTCAGAATGGCAATTTTTTCAGCTCGCAAAATCGCAAAGACGCGCAAAGCGCACCAGGACGAGAATCAGTCGAGCGATAGGAACGCCTTGTACGCGCCGAACGCCTGCATTATGTCCTCGCGGCTCGTAATCTCCCACGGCGCGTGCATGGAAAGGACGGACACGCCCGCGTCGAGGACGTTCATTCCGTATTTTGCCGCCTCGAACGCAATCGTTCCGCCGCCGCCCTGGTCGACTTTTCCGAGCTCAGCCATCTGGTAGCGGACGCCCGCAGCGTCGAGGATGTTCCGGAGGCGCGCGATGAATTCGGGATTCGCGTCGCTCGCGCCGGACTTCCCGCGGCTTCCCGTATATTTGTTGAACACGATTCCGCCGCCGAGGAAGCTTGCGTTCGCGCGGTCGAACAAATCCGCGTTCATCGGATCAAACGCCGCGTTGACGTCGCTCGAAAGCATGGAAGAATTCGCGAGGCACCTTCTGAGCGAAAGCTCGGAGAAACCTTCCGGAAGGCGTGCGACAACCTCCGCGACGGCATTCTCGAAGAAATGGCTTCCCATTCCCGTCGCGCCGACCGAGCCGATTTCCTCCTTGTCCACGCAGATGCAGCAGCTGGTGCGCGCGCCGCAGCCGCCTTCGAGGAGCGCGCGGACTGACGCATACGCGCACGAGCGGTCGTCCTGCCCGTAAGCGAGAATCAGCGAGCGGTCGAGCCCGAGGTCGCGCGCGCGTCCCGCCGGGACAATCTCAAGCTCCGCCGAGCCGAAATCGCTTTCCTCGATGCCGTATTTCTCCTTGATGAGGGCCATGACCGCCTTTTTCGCGGACGCCTTCTCCTTTTTCTTCTCCTCGTCGTCCTTGTCATCCCCCTTCCTGCGGGGAATGCCGCTTCCTATCACGAGGTCGAGGCTCTCGCCGGGGATGAATTCCGCGGCGGATTCCTTCATCTGCTTCTGCGCGAGGTGCGGGAGAATATCGGAAATGCAGAAGACAGGGTCGCCCTCGTCCTCGCCAATCCTGATGTCGACGACGGAACCGTCCTTCCTGCACACGACGCCGTGAATCGCCAGAGGAATCGTAACCCACTGGTATTTCTTTATGCCGCCGTAATAATGCGTGTTGAGATACACGAGGAAATCCTTCTCGTAGACAGGATTCTGCTTCACGTCAAGCCTCGGGGAATCGATGTGCGCGCCAAGTATGTTCATTCCGTTCTCGATTCCGGAAGTTCCGATTGTGAAAAGCGCGACCGCCTTTTTCATCTTGACCGAGTAAACCTTGTCGCCGGCTTTGAGGGAATCGCACTTCATGACGTCGCGGAACCCGGCATTCTCCGCCATCCTCACGATTTCGGAGACGCACTCGCGCTCCGTCTTGCATTCGCTGAGGAATTCCTTGTATTCCTCGATGAAATCTTTGCTCATAAAAACCTCTTTATCTATGATTTCAGCCGAGCATGATACCAAAAATAGGAAAGAATTGGAAACACCGCCCCAAAACAAAAAAATCCCGGCATATCGCCGGGAAAGTGGAGATGGCGGGAGTCGAACCCGCGTCCGAAAGTGTAAGCCACACACGTCTACATGTTTATCCGTGCGAGGTGGTTGTCGGGAGAAGGTAGCAGCACGGCAAGCGTCTCCTCCTTATTCCGATTATGAAGTCCCCTCCGGAGACCGGAAACACCGGAGAGCGAGTCCCTGTCATCAACGGAATGCCAGACCACTAGGAACAGCGTAACCTGGATTCCGGCCCAAGCTTATGCAGCGAGAGCTTCTGCAGAAGAAGCCTCAACGACTTCCTCTTCTTTTCTTGCGAAAATTGCAGTTATTTTTTTCTCAGTTTAGGGAACCTTGACTCCCACATGCAATATGCGCCTTCAGCACAATCGTCGAAACCGGTGCACCCCCTTATCATTTCCCGAAGGCGCAAAACGCCCCGGAAAGTTCACATATCATATTAGGAACAGCAGAAATCGTCAACCGCACAGGCTCTGCGGAACGCTACTTCACGTTCTTTATGAACGCATCCTTGAAGCCCGCCGCGCGCATCTCCTTCTGAACGGACTTTCCGCTCTTTTTGGGAACAGGCCCGACGAGAACAGTGTACGCAGAATCCCCCGTGCCGGACGGGACGACGCACACCCGGTATTTTTCCGGGATTTTCGACACGGCGGCGTTCAGGTTCTTCACGGAACCGAGAATCGCAACCTGAACGTACGTTCCCTTCTCAAGACGTTCCTTCTCTACGATTTTCGACCTGACGAGCGCGGAAATCGGCTCCCCCGAACCTGCCGAAGGAGAAACGGACGGATTCTCGTCGACGACCTCCTCGGGAATATCGTACTTCTTCGGAGCCTTCCCCTCCGCCGAATTTTCGCTGACAATTTCCTCGGGAATCCTGTGCTTCGCTTTTGACGGCGATTTCGCCTCGGCAGCTGACGGCTCGGAAACGATTTCCTCGGGAATTTTGTAGCGCTTTCCTTCATGAGCCGTTTTCTCGGCGCGGCTTCCGGCAGCAGGCTCCTCGACAGTCTCCTCGGGGATTTTCTCATCCGAGGCGGAATTCTTCGGGGGATTCATCTCCGCGGGAATGAGCACTATCGGCTGATACACCTGCTCGTCGCGGGAATCCTCCGCAAGCGGCTCCGTTTTCTTCGCCGGAGACGGAACATCATCGGACGCGACATCACTGCCGCTTTCCATATTCTTTGCGGGAGCGGGAACAGGCTCTGAGAGTTTTTCATCCTCACCGCTTTCCTCGGGCGCGATTTTCTCGTCGTTTTCCGCACTTTCTTCGGGAGCGGGAACTGGCTCGTCGAGCTTCTCGTCCGCGGCGCTTTCTGCGGGAACATCCTCAAGTTTCTCGGGCGCGATTTTCTCGTCGTTTTCCGCGGTC
>NZ_AGRW01000055.1 GCF_000255555.1 Treponema saccharophilum DSM 2985 | reverse complement strand
AGCGCGCGTTTATCTTTATTGCATGGAGCGTGCGCTCGCCCCCTGCGTGACGGGGTGTGCGCCTTGGTGGATGCACGATTTTTTTGATAATCAACTCGCGTTTGTTGGCGCACGCACTTGTTAGCGCGCGTTTTTCTTTATTGCATGGAGCGTGCGCTCGCAACACACTGCGTGGCAGGGTGTGCGCCTTGGTGAGAATGCGCGATTTTTTTAATCAACTCGCGGTTTTTGGCACGCGTATTTGTTAGCGCGCGTTTATCTTTATTGCATGGAGCGTGCGCTCGCACCCCCCTGCGTGGCTGGGTGTGCGCCTTGGTGGATGCACGATTTTTTGATAATCAACTCGCGGTTTGTTGGCGCTCGCACTTGTTAGTCGCGTCGTTTATCTTTATTGCTCGGAGCGTGCGCTCGCCCCCCCTGCGTGGCAGGGTGTGCGCTTTGGTGAGAATGCGTCGATTTTTTTAATCAACTCGCGGTTTTTGGCGCACACTTGCTCCAACAAAGCCAATCTTGGAACTCGACAATCTCCGCAAGCCCCCGGGGGAGGTACGCGCACCGCGCGTGCCGGCGCACGCTTGCTCCAACAAAGCAAATCTTGGAACTCGACAATCTCCGCAAGCCCCCGGGGAGGTACGCGCACCGCGCGTGCCGGCGCACGCTTGCTCCAACAAAGCCAATCTTAGAACTCACAAATTTCTGCAAGCGCTATTTATGGTTTTTAAAAAAACTCTTCGTTTTTATATTGCGATGATGTGGTACTTTTAAATAAGTTAAAGCTTTTGACATTAAAAAGATTTTTTTGCTAATTTTTTATAGGCAAAAGCGAAGACAAATGGGGGTATCTCAAAAATGAACGGAAACGTAATCGTCGGGCAGTCTGGTGGTCCGACTTCTGTCATCAACTCAAGCCTTGCAGGCGTTTTCAAAACGGCGAAGGACCGCGGAGCGAACAAAGTCTACGGGATGATACACGGAATAAAGGGACTTCTCGACAGGCAATACGTCGAGCTTTCCGACAAGCTGAACACGACGATGGCAATCGACCTTCTCAAAAGAACGCCTTCATCATATCTCGGCTCGTGCCGGTACAAGCTTCCCGAAATAGCGGACTCGCGCGAAACGTACGAGAAGATATTCGCGATACTGGACGAGCTTGAAATCGGCTATTTCCTGTACATCGGCGGGAACGATTCGATGGACACGATAAAGAAGCTTTCCGATTACGCGAAGGAAACCGGGAGCGCGATAAAATTCATGGGCGTGCCGAAGACAATCGACAACGACCTCGCGATTACCGACCACACGCCGGGATTCGGAAGCGCCGCAAAATTCATAGCGGCAACGATGAAGGAAATCATACGCGACGGTCTTGTCTACGACTATCCGACGATAACGGTCGTGGAGATAATGGGGCGGAACGCCGGCTGGCTGACATCGGCGGCGGCGCTGGCAAAATCGGACGACTGCGAGGGCGTCGATTTGATTTACCTTCCCGAAAAACCGTTCGACGTGGAGAAATTCATCAAGAAAATCAGGAACCTGTCGAAAACGGGGCGCTCGATTGTCGTGGCGGTTTCGGAGGGAATTAAAACAGCCGACGGGAAGTTCGTCTTCGAGCTTGCCGAGCACGTCGAATTCGTCGATGCGTTCGGGCACAAGCAGATGTCGGGAACGGCAAAATTCCTCGCGAACAAAATAACGGCAGTTCTCGGACTGAAGGCGCGCGCAATCGAGCTTTCGACGCTGCAGCGGTGCGCCGCGCACATGACGAGCAGGACGGACATAACGGAGGCGTACAACGTCGGGGGCGCCGCGATAAAAGCCGCGTTCGAGGGAGAGACCGGAAAAGTCGTCGTGCTCAAGCGCGTCTCCGACGACCCGTACATGTGCATCACGGAACTCGCCGACGTCGGCAAAATCGCGAACGTGGAGAAAAAAGTCCCGCTCGAATGGATTACGGACGACGATTACGTGGCGCAGGATTTGATTCACTACATCCACCCGCTGATTCAGGCGGAGCTTTCCCCGATTATGGTCGACGGACTTCCGCGCCACCTCAAAGTGAACTGATTCCGCGCATAAAAAATCCGCCCGAAAAGACACGCGAAACGCTTCAATCCGGGCGGATTCCTCTTTTTAAGTCAGAACTTACTGCCTTTTGTATTCGGTATCGTCAAAAGTGACAAGCCCGTTCGCAACCGTCAAAGTCACCGGCTCAGCATTTTCGACATTCTCAAGCGGATAATCTGCATTCGTGAACGTAACCGATGTCTTTCCTGCCTGTGCAGCAGTCATAACCTTCTGCATTATGGCTGATTCGGATATAGCATCCTCGTTAACCGCTTTCGCAATCGTAAGAACGACATCGCCGTCAGACTCTGGGGCGCCAGTGTACGTTCCGGTCATCGCATCGAAGTCGAAAACCATCTTGAAACCAGCCTCGGATTCTTCTCCGTTCACATGAACCTTGAACGTTTTATCGGAATAGAAAGTGACCGTCTCCGTTCCGTCTTCAGTATCCTTGTAAACCGCAACCGTGCCTGCGCCGTCGTCATCGCTGTCATCGGAACATGAAACGAACGAAGACGCCACGAAAACAGCGGCGGCTGACGCCATCAGCGCCAAAAGAACTTTGCTCAATTTTTTCATAAAACTCCTCCATTGAAATAGGTTTTTAGACTATACAAAAAAAAAGTACATTGACAACAAAAAACCGATTTTGAAGGGTAAAAAGGCAAGCCATTCTTCTTTCGGGGGATTTTTTAGGAATGCGTTTTTTCCTTTCGGGAAGGCTTTTTTTTAAGGGAACGCCGTTTTTTTTGTCACACGGATTTGTGAAGGTCTAACGACCTTCACGGGGATTTTTTGGAAGGGGAGAATGCGTTTTTTCCTTTCGGGAAGGCTTTTTTTCTAGGGAACGCCGTTTTTTTGTCACACGGATTTGTGAAGGTCTAACGACCTTCACGGGGATTTTTTTTGGGGAGGGGGAATGCGCTATCAATGCTGATAATACACTGTTATCAATGCGCACCTTCCTCGCGTCAATCAACCCTCCAGGGGCGCAACCGCGTTGCGCACGCGCGCGCTCCAATATACGAATGTCACCAGAAAATGAAAGCGCACGCATCGCGCTACATCCGATGCACAACCATCCGAATCAATGCGCACATTCCTCGCGTCAATCGACCCTCCAGGGGCGCAACCTCGTTGCGCACGCGCGCGCTCCAATTCGCGAATGTCACGCGACAATCAATGCGCGCGCCTACATCGAGCTTGAACCGAATCCGCACGACAGCAAATCGGCAAGGGTGTGCTTCTCGAATTTTCCGGCATTGTCGGAGCAGAGCACCTCAAGGTTCGGGTTGAACTCGTACATGAACTGGCGGCACATTCCGCACGGCGTGCAGATTTTTTCGGAAGAGCCGGCAATCGCGATTTTCGTGAATTTGATGTGCCCCTCGCTGATTGCCTTCGACATCGCGGTGCGCTCGCCGCAAATTCCGCACGGGTACGACGCGCTTTCTATGTTGCATCCCGTGAAAACGGTTCCGTCATCGCAGAGAAGCGCGGCTCCGACCTGATATTTTGAATAAGGCGTGTAGGCATTTTTCCTGGCGTCAAGCGCCATCTCGACAAGTTCTTTGTCAGTCATGAGTTCCTCCTTTGAGCCGCGCGGAAAATCCGGAAGCGGCCCAGTTTCCCCGAAAAGCGGGAGCATAATTCTATCACAATGAAAGGAACTCCGCGAATATGCTGAAATCACTCGAAATCGTCGAAATTCGAATATATATTGAGCGATTTCCGCTCGGTCCTCGCCGACTTCCGCGCCTTCACGGCATCTTTCCGCCCGATTTTCTTCTTCACGACCGCCGAAAAATCGGAACTGACGAGCAGCTCGCTCGACTTCTCGCTTGCGACGCGCCGTTTCCGCACATCCGCGCCGATTTCCTTTTCCGTCGGCGTCCGCTCCACAAGGATGACGTTCGCCGACGAGACAGAAACAGCCCAAGAAAGCCCATCCCCAGCTGGAACAGCCGAAAGTGCCGCCTCCAAATCGGAAAGCGCGATTCCCGCCCGCTTCTTCCCGCTGATACCAGCCGCCGCCCTCACCTTCTTCGCGATGTCCGCCTCCGAAAACCGCGCCCGCTCCCCGAACGCCTCCACAGCCCCAGCAATCGCCCGCTGAACAATTGTCAAAGATTCCATTTCCATAAAACCGATTTTACCGAAAACACCCCAACAAAAAAATCCAATCTCAGAACAAAGAATCAGAAAATTACCTCGCACACCTCACCACGGTAGGTACGCGCACCAGCGCGTGCCGGCGAACGCTTGCTACAATCAAGCCAATCTTAGAACGCAAAAATCCCTGCAAGCGCAAAATCAAAGCACACACTCGCACTCCCCACCACGGTAGGTACGCGCACCAGCGCGTGCCGGCGAACGCTTGCTCCGACCAATCCAATCTCAGAACGCAAAAATCCCCGCAAGCGCCGATTGTTTTTTTTACTGTGTTTTCTATAGCATAATTTACAAGGGAACGCTTTTTAGATTATGGCGGTTGCCTCCGATTCTTCATGGAAGAAGGAGGCTGTCTATGACGATTTACGAAATCGTGGTACTTGTCATCATGATATTGAATCTGATTATAGACCTGCTCACCTTCCTAAAAAAATAGGACAAGAGCATAAAAAAGCCCGCCAGACAGTGACCAACTTCGACGGGCTTGTATAAGCAACACGGAGGTAATCGCTTAATCTTCCAAGCGTCCCCGTTTTTTTAAAATACACGCAGATTTTTATTTAGTCAATTGCGCACACATTATTTTACCCGCGCTTACCATCCGCTTTTTATAGCGTTCGCACCTTTGTGGATGATGTATATATGACATAGAATTGAGCAATTACTCCGACAAATAGCAATCCTAAAATTCGAAAACGCTCCGCAAGCGCAAAATCAGAACGAAAAATCAGAAAATTACCTCGCACACCTCACCACGGTAGGTACGCGCACCCGCGCGTGCCGGCGAACGCTTGCTCCGACCAATCCAATCTTAGAACGCAAAAATCCCCGCAAGCGCAAAATCAAAGCCACCCTCGCACACCCACCACGGTAGGTACGCGCACCCGCGCGTGCCGGCGAACGCTTGCTCCGACCAAGCCAATCTTAGAACTCGAAACGCCCCGCAAGCGCACCCTCGCCCCCCACCGCGGAAGGTACGCGCCCAAGCGCGTGCCGGCGCACGCTTGCTACAACAAAGCCGAACTTAGAACTCGCAAAACTCCGCAAGCGCCGATATAATCCCTTTCCGAATAATACTGCGCGTCTTGTGCGCAAAAGAGGTGAAAAATGAGTTTCAAAGATTCGAAAGTCGTCATCGTCGGAGCCGGAAATGTCGGGGCAACAACGGCATACAGCATCCTGAACCAGGCAATCTGCGAGGAAGTCGTCCTCATCGACGTGAACAAGGACAAGGCGATTGCTGAAGCGCTGGACATGCAGCATTCGATTTATTTCATGAACAGGAACATGTCCATAAAGGCGGGGGACTATTCCGACTGCAGGGACGCGGATGTCGTCGTTATAACGGCGAGCGCCCCCATGCCCAAGGATTCGCACAACAGGCTTGAGATGCTCGCACCGAGCATGAGAATCGTCAAGAGCATCGTCGACAGCGTGATGTCGAACGGGTTCGACGGCGTTTTCGTCGTCATCTCGAATCCCGTCGACATCATGTCATACTACATCTGGAAGCTTTCCCGCCTTCCGAAAAACCGCATCATCGGAACTGGAACGACGCTCGACACGGCGCGTCTCTGCTGCGAGCTTTCGAAAATGTACAACCTTGACGCAAAAAGCGTCGAGGCGTTCGTCATGGCGGAGCACGGCGACAGCGAGATGGTCTCATGGGCGAGCGCGACAATCGGCGGGAAAAACCTTTCAGACGTGTTTGCGGACAACGCCGACAGGACGAAGGACATAACGAAGGACGAGCTTCTCAAAAGGACGAAGGAAGCCGGATGGGAAATCTTCAACAGGAAGGGAAACACCTGCTACGGAATCGCATCAAGCGCGACGGCGATAATCAAATCGATTCTGTTCAACGAGAACAGGATTCTTCCCGTCAGCGTCGGATTGAACGGCGAGTACGGGCTGAACAATATGTTCCTGAGCGTCCCGACGATAATCAACAAGAACGGCGCGAAGGAAATCGTCGAGATAAAACTCGCGGACGAGGAGCGTGCTCTCCTGCAAAAATCGGCGGAAGTCGTGCAGGGGTTCTACAAGGAACTGCAAATCTGATTCCCCGCCCGCGAGAACAGACCTGTTCGGAAACTGAGTTTTCCCAACAGGTTTTATAAAAACGCTCACTCGGCGGGAGCAGCCTCCTCGTATTCGTCGACGGCGCTCTTCGCAGGGGTTTCCGGCTCGTAGCGCGGGTCAATTGAGTCGTCGCAGAGGAAATCCGCGAGGGCGCGCGCCTGCGCCTTCGTGAAGTAGTAGCGCTGCTCGATGACGGTGTCCGCGTGGTTCTCGCCTTTGTCCTTGGAAAGGTTCTCCGTAGGCGGAACAAATATGCAGAAATAGGGCGATTTTCCGATGAATTTATATCCGAAATAAACAGTCGGTTTCGAGCGGTTCGAAAGCATCCTCGCGTTTATGCCGAATTCCTCATACGCGACGACGGAACCGTACGCGCGCTCCGTTTTCTTCGCCTTTTTTTCAAGACGACGCGCCTCGAAATCCTCAAAATACCTGTCGACGGCGCGTATCAGAGCGTTGCGCTCCGCCTTCGCGAGGAAGAACGCGTACGACGACGTGTCGTAAAGAACGTAGAATCCCGCCATATCGGTGTGCGGTTTGTATATCGAATAGCCCTTCCGCAAAATCGTGTTTCCGAACGTCGTTTTGAGCGTGAGCGTCATCTCGTCTATCTTCTCGAATTTCTCCGTTCCGAAAAACTGCTCCGAAAACGATTTCTTCCCGCCGCGTATTTTTGCGTCGCTGTAATTTTCCTCCGAGGAAACAGCTTCCGACTTCTGCCCTTCTTCAGCTGCCGGAGCCGAAACAGTCCCGTACTCATCAACTTTTCCGGAACTCGCGCATGAGCAGAGCGCAAACACACACACCGCGATTCCTGCCGCAATTTTTTTCATCATGAAACTCCTGATTTTAATATGGGGGAATCTTACCACAGGCGCACGCATTAGTTAACGAGCGTCGAGCGCACGCTTTGATTAACGCGCGTTTATCATTTGCGGTTTGGAGCGTGCGCCCGCAACCTGCAAAAGCAGGTGTGCGCCCTGGTGGATGACGCGGGGTACGCTTTGGTTAACGCGCGTTTATCATTTGCGGTTTGGAGCGTGCGCCCGCAACCTGCAAAAGCAGGTGTGCGCCCTAGTGGATGGCGCGGGGTACGCTTTGTTTTACCCGCGTTTATCTTCGCAGTTTGGAGCGTGCGCCCGCAGCTCCCGCGTAGCGGGAGTGCGCCCTGATGGATGGATGGAAGTATGCTTTGTTTTACGAGTTTTTCGTGCATGCATTAGTTTATCCGCGTTTATCTTCGCAGTTTGGAGCGTGCGCCCGCAGCACCTGCGTGGCAGGTGTGCGCCTTGGTGGATTTTCGATATTTGCTTTTATTTTCTCGTGTGGGATTTCCTTCGTCAACGTTTTTAAGCTCCAGAACAAACAACACCCCCACCTCCCCGCTCGGGTAGGCACGCATTCCCGAAAGCCCACTTCACCACCAAGGTAGGCACGCCCCGCGTGCCGGCGCACGCTTGCTACAACAAACCCAATCTTAGAACTCCCAAAAGACTCTGCAAGCGCGCTTGCCTCCGATTTCTCGTGAATGAAGGAGGCTGTCTGTATGAAGATTTACGACATCGTGGTGCTCGTCATCATGATTCTCAGTCTGATAATACAGGTGCTCTCTTTCCTGTTCAAATAGGTTAGAAGCATAAAAAAACCGCCCCACAGTGTGACGACTTCGAGGGCGGTTTATATAAATCGCTAACGGAGGCAAGTCGCGCTTTTCGCGAACGTCCCCGATTTCGTTTATATTACGCGAGATGATTTCCTTCGTCAACGTTTTTAAGCTCCAGAACAAACAACACCCAACCTCCCCGCTCGGGTAGGCACGCATCCCCGAAAGCCCACTTCACCACCAAGGTAGGCACGCCCCGCGTGCTGGCGCACGCTTGCTACAACAAACCCAATCTTAGAACTCCCAAAAGACTCTGCAAGCGCGCTTGCCTCCGATTTCTCATGAATGAAGGAGGCTCTCTGTGACGACTTACGAGATTGTGATGCTCTGCATCGCTCTTGCCGGTTTGGTTATACAGGTGCTCACCTTCCTGAAAAAATAAGGACTAGAGCATAAAAAAAGCCCGCCTGACAGTGACCAACTTCGACGGGCTTTATAACAAGCCAACGGAGGCAAGTTGCTTCTTTCCGCAGTCGTCTCCGATTTCGTTTATATTACGCGAGAAGATTCCCTTCGTCAACGTTAAACCTCCAGCAATCTCCGCCTCACGCGTGCGAAATAGTGCCACACGGATTCGGGATTTCCAACGGAATCCCTTTTATTTGTGTTTGACTTTACTTTTTCCAGAACGGGAACTCGGATTTGCTGTAAAATTCTCAGTGAGTTTTTCCCAAAAAGCCACTGACTTTTTTAAAATTCTCAGTAACTTTTTTTGAAATTCTCACTGAGTTTTTTGTCCATGAAGTCCCCACTCGGGTAGGAACGCCCCCGCGTGCCAGCGCACGCTTGCTACAATAACCCCAATCTTAGAACTCGCAAAAGACCCTGCAAGCGCCCCCACCAAGGTAGGCACGCGCCCCCGCGTGCCGGCGCACGCTTGCTACAATAACCCCAATCTTAGAACGCGCAAAAGATTCAGCAAGCGAGCTTGCTACAAACCAAGCCAATCTTAGAACTCGCAAACGACTCCGCAAGCGCAAGCGCAAATAAAAAGCCCCTCCGCAAACTGCGGAAGGGCTTCCTTCTTGTCTAGTTTATGCTGAAAGAGCGCTCAGATTAGAACCAGTACTCGAACTTGACCGGGATTTCCCAAGAGAAGTCTTCGCCAACTCCAAGGAATTTGTCATTTTCATCGAAGTAAGCGTTCTTAAGTGGGTAGCGGCCACCGTTGTTTGTAGCACCTTCGAATGCGATACCAATCTTTCCGTTTGACCAACCCTTCTCAACGCCGAGACCAAAGACGAGGCTGTCCATGTGGTCAGCAGAAGAAGAGTTCTGCCAGATTCCGTTCGCGTAGCGGACATCAGCGAAGACTCCAAGTCCCTCGCCGAGGTCGTAGTCAGCGCCAACGCCGAAGCTGAATCCGAGAGCGTCATCCTTGTTTTCTTTTTTATCAGCAGCATTGATTGCTACGCCGGCAAGGAGGTGAGCCGTGAGAGCGTCAGCCTTGTAGCTTCCGCCGAGCGTAACATAAGGATTGTTATACCCACCATCAGTAGTAGCACCGTTCAGAGTCGGGATTCTTGCGCCGACAGAGATGCTCGCGTTCTCGACTGCGCTGACGTCGAACGCCACGTCAATCTGCACGTTCTCTTTTGACTCAGTCTCGCCGACTTTTGTCGCGCGCGCCTTTGTCTCCAAACCGAGCTTGAACGTTCCGACGTCCTTTATATCGTAAGCTGCGGCGTATTTCGCGCTGCGGCCGTATGTATCCGAGAATTTTTTTGCAGTTCCGTCAAGATTAAGCGGAATATCAGCAACAAGGGTCAAGCCCTCAACGGGGGTTGCCTGGATGCTGACGCCGTTTCCCTTGACGAATGCGGGGAATGTCCAGCCTTCGCATTCGATGCGCTTGTTGACACAACCAAGGCGGTCCCAGTTCCACAATCCGTAAGCGACGTCGCTGCGGAGAGCGTTCACGTCCAATTTTCCCATGTAAAGTTTTACCTGCTCAATCGGCTTGACCCAGATATAAGCGTTGTCGCCCATACCGAAATCAGTTCCATTTCCGTGGATGTCAAGTTTGAAACCAACGTTGTCAGAATCGCCGCTGACGGCAAGCGCAGTACGGGGAGCATTTCCGCCCCAAGACTGGTGCACATCCGTCACTATATCGCCGTCTCCGGAGTTCGCGGCGGTAATCCAAAGACCCCTTCCCCACGAACCGAAAGAAATATCAGCGGAAGCCAATCCCGCAACAGCAGCAGCAAGCGCGGCGACAGTTATAACCTTTTTCATATTAAATCTCCAACCTTTGCAATTTTCACAGGGCTACACCCTGCATTTCTCCTTTTTTTAATGAGCCACATTCCCGAATCCGCATTTCACGAACCCGTGGCGCAGCATCAGCGGAACCTCGCGGCAACAAATTCGCGCGTTCCGAACGACGCAGAATCCTCCCATGTGAAGACGCCTCCTCCGTCCCCAACCCGTTTTACCGAGAAATCCGGCAGCCCACGTCAAAGTGCCGTCTCTCTCTTTCCAACTAATATTGCTGAAAGTATAAAACCCTCTCTCTACAGCTGTCAAAAAAAATCTTCCCGATTTTTATCATTTAATTCTTCTTTTTGTTAACTTTTTGTCATTTTCGTGCAAAAACACATCGGAAAAAACATATTTCCCGCTTTCATTTTCCGCAATTTTGGGCAATCCACACGCTCTTTCCCGGCACAACGGAAAAAACTCGCAGCTAATACACACAACAAAAACGCTCCCCCAAAAGGAATCTCTTCCTCTCAAGGGAGCGTTTTTTGTTTTAGGTGATTCCGCGTTCGCTCAAAAAACACTTGTGGTCACTGAGCGAAGCCGAAGCTGCTTATTTGTACAGCTCAACCAGCTTCTGCAAGTGCTCGAACTTGTCGTATATGTGAAATTGTTGTAATTGGCATTTGAGAAGAAAATGTTAATCTCCATTCTTCAAATGCAGCAGACTTTACAGATTCTATAAATATGGGATAATCCAAAGTGTACTTATATATTAGCCCATATTCAGCAAAAGACAAGTTTAGAAAATGCCTTTTTTTCAAACAATAAAATACCCCAACAGATTCTTTTCTGTCAGGGTATTTTATTCAAAAAAGCCTAAGACTTTACAAAAAACGCCGTTCTTTCAACAATCTCTCGTCGAAAGAACGGCGTTCATTTTTCAGTCAATCGCCCCTCGCAAGGAAATCTCCTCGCAAGGGGCGTTCACATCAGCTATGATTTTGCGTTAGCAAAATCGAATCCGTGTGACAATTATTTGTAAAGCTCAACCAGTTTCTGCAGGTGCTCGAACTTGGCTTTCGCGGCCTGCTCGTTCCTGTCGAAGAGGACTTTCGCCCTTTCCGGGAACTTGCGGGTGAGCGCGCTGTAGCGTGTCTCGTTGTTGAGGAACGCCTGGTAGCTTCCGTCACCCTCTTTTGACGTGAGCGTGAACGGATTCTTGCCTTCCGCCTTGAGAGCCGGGTTGAAGCTGAAGAGGTTCCAGTAACCGGCCTTCACGGCAGCCTTCATCTCGTCCTGGCAGTGGTTCATTCCGCCCTTCACGCCGTGGAGCTCGCACGGAGCGTATCCGATGATGAGCGACGGACCGTTGTATGCCTCAGCCTCCTGAATTGCCTTGAGCGCCTGTGCGGGGTTCGCGCCGAGCGCAATCTGCGCGACGTAAACGTAGCCGTAGCTCATAGCGATTTCAGCAAGCGATTTCTTGCCCATCTCCTTTCCTGCAGCCGCGAACTGGCAGACCTCGCCGATGTTCGAAGCCTTTGAAGCCTGTCCGCCCGTGTTCGAGTACATCTCCGTATCGAATACCATGACGTTGATGTTCTCGCCGGAAGCCAAGACGTGGTCCAAGCCGCCGAAACCGATATCATAAGCCCAGCCGTCGCCGCCCATAATCCAGACGGATTTTTTGGGAAGGTACGCTTTCTTCTCAAGAATCGGCTTCACGCAGTCGCACTGCACTTTCTCAAGCTCGGCGATAAGCGCGTCGCTTGCGGGGCTGTTCGCGAGGGTGTTGTCCTTCGTCTCGATGAATTTGTCGAACGCAGCCTTGAGCTCGGCAGAAGCCTTGTCGCTCTCCGCGATTTCCTTAATCTGCTCGATGAGGTTGTCGCGGATGTATTTCTGGCCGGCGTACATACCGAGACCGTGCTCCGCGTTGTCCTCGAAGAGGGAGTTCGCCCACGCCGGGCCTTTCTTCGAGTCCTTGTTGATTGTGTAAGGAGCCGTCGCAGCAGGTCCGCCCCAGATTGAAGAACAACCCGTAGCGTTCGAGATGTACATGTGCTCGCCGAAAAGCTGAGTGATGAGACGCGCGTATGAAGTTTCCGCACAGCCAGCGCAAGAGCCAGAGAACTCAAGAAGCGGCTGGTTGTACTGAGACGTCATCGGTGAAAGCGGCATCGTGTCCACTTCCGGCTTCTTCGACACGTTCGCGACGAGGTAATCCCACTGTCCCTGGTTCTGGACAAGAGATTCCTGCGGAACCATCGTGAGCGACTTCGTCGGACAAACAGTCGTACACTCGCCGCATCCCATACAATCAAGCGGAGAAACGGAAAGCGTATACTTGTACTGAGACAGTTTCGGGTTCTTCACCGCGAGCGTCTTCGCGCCGAGTCCCTCGACTTTCGATGCCTCGTCAGCAGTAAGAAGGTACGGGCGGATTGTCGCGTGAGAGCAGACGAACGCGCACGAGTTGCACTGCACGCACGTCTCTGAATTCCAAGCCGGAATCATAACGGCTGTTCCGCGCTTCTCGTAAGCGGAAGCTCCGAGCTGGAACTGACCGTCCGCGATGTCCTTGAACGCCGAGACCGGGAGGTTGTCGCCGTCCATGAGCGCAATCGGGTTCATGAGCTTCTCGACCATCTCGACGGTCTTCTTCTCGCCCTTGAGCGCGGGTTTCGCCGCATCGGCAGCAGGGTTCTTCCAAGAATCGGGAATCTTAACCTCGTGCAAAGCGCCCGCGCCCTGGTCAATCGCCTGGCAGTTCATGTCGACGATGTCCTGTCCTTTCTTCGAGAACTTCGCGACGACCTTCTCCTTCATGTACTTGATTGCTTCTTCTGCGGGGAGAACGCCCGCGAGCTTGAAGAATGCAGACTGAAGAACAGTCGAAGTGCGTTTTCCGAGGCCGATTTTCGTCGCGATGTCAACCGCGTCGACGGTGTACACCTTGATGTTGTGGTCGGCGATGTATTTCTTCGATTCCGCCGGAAGATGCTTGTCGAGCTCCTCGTCGCTCCACTGGCAGTTGATGAGGAACGTTCCGCCGTCCTTCACGTCCTGAACCATCTTGTAGCCCTTGATGATGTAGGACTGGTTGTGGCAGGCGACCAAGTCGGCCTGGTTGATGTAGTACGGAGAGCGAATCGGTTTGTCGCCGAAGCGCAGGTGCGAAATCGTGATTCCGCCCGTCTTCTTCGAGTCGTACTGGAAGTACGCCTGGATGTATTTGTCGGTATGGTCGCCGATGATTTTTGTCGAATCCTTGTTCGCGCCGACAGTACCGTCGCCGCCGATTCCCCAGAATTTGCACTCGACCGTTCCCTCAGCAGAGGTAATCGGAGCCGGCTTGACTTCGGGAAGAGAGAGATTCGTAACGTCGTCCGTGATTCCGAGCGTGAAGCGCGCCTTCGGCGCATCCTTCGCAAGTTCCGTGTAGACAGCGAAAACGCTTGACGGCGGCGTGTCCTTCGAGCCGAGACCATAGCGTCCGCCGGAAAGAACGACGTCGTTCAGCCCAGCCTCGCGCAACGTCGTCGCGACATCGAGGAAGAGCGGCTCGCCGAGAGAACCCGGCTCCTTCGTCCTGTCGAGGACAGCGACTTTCTTCGCGGTCTTCGGAAGTTTCTCGAGGAATTTTGCGGAAACCCACGGCCTGTAAAGGTGAACCTTGATGAGACCGACTTTCTCGCCCTTCTTCGTGAGGTAGTCGATGACTTCCTCCGCGACATCGCAGATTGAGCCCATCGCGACGATAACGCGGTCGGCATCGGCGGCACCGTAATAATCGAAAAGGCCGTAGTTCGTGCCGAGCTTCTCGTTGATTTTGTTGATGTACTTCTCGACGACGGCGGGAAGCGCATCGTACGTAGAGTTGCATGCCTCGCGGTGCTGGAAGAAAACGTCACCGTTCTCGTGCGAGCCGCGCATTGCCGGATGCTCCGGGTTGAGCGCATGGTCGCGGAATGCCTTGACGGCATCCATGTTCACCATATCCTTGAGGTCGGCGTAATCCCACGCCTCGATTTTCTGGATTTCGTGTGAAGTGCGGAATCCGTCGAAGAAGTTTATGAAGGCGACTTTTCCCTCAAGCGCGGCAAGGTGCGCAACGGGAGCCAAATCCATGACTTCCTGCGGGTTGCTTTCCGCGAGCATGGCGCATCCTGTCTGACGGCAGGCATAGACATCCGAATGGTCGCCGAAAATGTTGAGCGACTGTGTCGCGACGCAGCGCGCCGCAACGTGGAACACGCACGGAAGCTGCTCGGCAGCAATCTTGTACATGTTCGGAATCATCAGAAGAAGACCCTGCGACGCGGTGAACGTTGTCGTCAGCGCGCCCGATGCCAAAGAACCGTGCACAGTTCCGGCAGCACCGGCCTCGGATTCCATTTCGATGACTTTCACTTTCTCACCGAAAATGTTCTTCTGACCGCTAGCAGACCAGTTGTCAACCCAGTCAGCCATTGGTGACGACGGAGTGATTGGATAGATTCCAGCAACCTCGGTAAACGCGTACGCGACGTGGGCCGCGGCCTGGTTTCCGTCCATTGACTGTTTCTTTCTGGACATATTAGTCCTCCTAAAAAAAATATAGATAGATAGAATGAGAAATGCGATTTTAGAGGGCAGAAAAGTTAATTCTGAAAACGTGCGCCCATTCTATTCGACAACGCTCCGATTAGCAACAAACAAAAAAATACGGAATTTTGCTTATTACGACATACGCGAACCGAAAACAACCTCCACGTCAGATTCAAACGCATCGTCAGCTACTGTAGAACCGGAGGGAACTACAACTTTGCGCAGCTTGAAGCATCCGGCAAACGCCATGCTCCCGATTTCGACAGGCTCGACGTCGCCGTCTCCGCCGCAGAAGACGACTTCCTCAAGATTGTCGCAGTTTATGAACGCCCCGGAATCGAGCACCTCGACGCTCGGGGGAAGCTCGACGCGGCACAAATTCTTGCAGAACATGAACGCGCCGCGCCCTATATACGAGACGCCGTTCGGAATCTCGATTTTGCTGAACGTCCCGAATGAATACGAATTCCACGCAAGCCCCTCCGCCTCTGCCGGAATCGACGCTAGCGCAAGATGGTTCTCCTCGCCGATGTCGCTCGTCGGGCAAAGCACGAAATTCGTGGCGGTGTTCAGGACGACGCCGTTCTTCTCCACAAAAACAGGATTCTTCCTCAAGATTGAGAGCGTGTCCGCAAAGGAGTCGAACGCAAGTTCAAGGAGCGACGGGGGAAGCGAGACGGTATCCGCGTTGAGCTTCACGCAGCTGTCGAACGCCTGCGTCGCGATAATCTCAAGCCCGTCGGGAAAATTGACCGACTCAAGGTTCACGCAGTCGTTGAACGCGCCGTTGTTTATCTCGCGGATTGACGGAGGAAGGACGACCGAGCGCAGGTTCTTGCATCCGGAAACGGCATACGAGGGAATGTACTCGAAACCGTCGGGAAAAACGATTTCCTCCACCTCGCTATTGTCGATGAAGCCGTCTCCCTCGTCCTCCATCGCGACGATTCCGTCGGGAACGACGACTTTTTTGTCATGACCGAGGTACGCCGAAAGAATTTTCCTTCCGTCCTCGTCCTCGTATATCTCGAAATCTTCGCTTTTGTTCATGCATTACCTCAACAGCAAAAAAACAGTAAACGTGAATATGATTTGGATTATGTGGCAGAGCTGGTCGGCGACAAGATTTATCTTCTGGCTGTTCGCCTTCAGATGGTCGATTATGCAGTGGATTACGACGTTTATGACGAACACGAAAAGGAACCAGAGCGGAATCGCGAAGCGGTACCAGACCATGATAGGAAACATTATGCAGAACGACCAGCTTATGCAGTGCATGACGAGCGATATAATCCAATCGTATTTGTACAGTTCCTCGGGTGAGTTCTCGACCCACCAGGATTTTTGCTTGAAGCTCGCAAGAATTCCCTGCATTTTGAAGTCATCAACAATATGAAGGAAAAGCATACACAAAAAAATCGAAGCGTCTTTCATTTGAAGTCCTATCAAAAGAATCCGGAATCCCTTCATCCGGGCACGAACCTAAAAAAATGCCTTTTTGCGGGGCACCCCCCAAAGCGGCGGAACATGTCCGAAAAACGAGGGCGTTCAGGACAGGTCTTATTCTATCACAATCACTTTGAAACGTGAAATTTTTTATCTAGCGACGTGTATTTTCCGCCGTCATACCGGTAATTCAAATCGCGGCTGCGGATTTCGCATCCGCACACCTCGTAATCGCAGATGAAATCGTCGAGCGCCGCCTGCATCTGCTCCTCCGCGTACGGCTCGTCGAAAACCGTCGTATTTTTCGCGAGCATGTTCATGTCGAGGATTCCGGTGCCCGAATCATACGTCATCTCGATTCTGTAGATTTCATCGACTTCGATTTTCTTGGTGAACACTTCTCCGGAACAAAATGCGCAGACGAGAAGCGCCGGAAGAAGGACGATTTTTTTCATGTGGGAACTCCGTAAAAACATATCCCCAAAAACACCGCCGCGCCGAAAAACGCCGGATTTTTCGGGAACAAAATCAGAACCCTGCACGACATGGCGGGATTCCGTTGTCTTTCGACGCCCTTCTATTATAACGCCCCCGCCGCAGATTTTATCCGTTTCGATTTTCGGCCGCCGATTTTTCTACTCCGAAAGGAAATTTTCCTCCACATCCTGCTTTATCTTCACGAACGCGCGCGTGTACGCCATGTCGAGCGTTTTTGCCCCGACGCGCGGGAACTGCTTCGAGTACGAATAGACGCCCGCGCCCGATTTGTTCCGTATCGAAATGTCGAGCGACGGACGGACGAACGGCCCGATTTCAAAATTTTCCTCAGACGCGCTGACCTCGACGACGATATCGTACAGCGCGGAACCGGAAGCCGAGGAGACGTATCCTTTTTTTGCGGCAACTGAGGAGACGACCGTCGAAATGCGCGGGAATTTTTCCGCGCCATCGCCCGATACGGAAACGGAAAACGACACGTTCTTTTTCATCGCGCTGCATTCTGTGGGAAGGCTTGAAAGGATTCCGAGCGACTCGGCATACGTTTTCGTGTCGGCGGGAATGATTGTCGTCTCGGCATGGATGTATCGCTCCGCGGCAGGCGCAAGGACGACCGCCTTCGACAGCGCGCGCTCCGCGACGAACGGTTCCCCGCACGAAAAAGCCTCGGCGCGGTAAGATGCGACTGCCCCCATCAGCGCGGAAATCCTCGATTTGTAGAGCAGAGCCGCGTCATTCCTGTTGAGATACGCGAGGACGAAATGCTTTTTTTTCTTCTTGTCGAAATAGCTGTCGGTGAACTGCGCCCCGAAAAATTCCGCGCACGACGAAATCTCCGCGACCTGCGCAATCGACTGGCTGTTTCTCTTCTCAATCCCGCCGTTTCCCGACACGAGCTGGATTCCCTTCACAGCCTCCGTCACGACTTCCGTTTTCGTGTCGAAGAAAAGCGATATTTCCGCGATTGCAGCCGACTGAGCCGCCTTCGCCGAATCGCCCTCGCCGAGCGCGCGTATAAAAACCGACGACGGGAATTCCTTCTCCGGCTTTTTCACCCACGAAGGAACGTCCGCGGAAAAACACGGAAAACGCAGAAGAATAAACGCGGCGAGAAATAAAATCCTGGTTGTTTTTGTGCTCCTCATTTTTCCTCCATGAAAGCAGCCCACGGCGGATTTTCAGTAAACGGAATAGCTGATTATCGCCTCGAACTGCTTGCCGTCCTTCGACGCGTACACCTCAAGGTTGTCGGGGCAGTCCTGCGGAATGTCGAAGTCGAGCGTAAACGCGCCCGTCTTCGGGTTCTTACCGAAAAAGACGAAATCGTTCCCGCCGAGCACGAACGCGATTTTCGTGAACGATTTTGACTCAACGGAAAACGACTGCCTCGTCCCGCGCTTCACTTTTCCGGCAAGCGGAGAAACGCGGAACAGCGACGTCCTGTCATAGCCGCGGAACATCTGCGGAAAGCGGGGAGCATCCCCGTAGCCGCCGTACGTTTCGTCCGCGCGGACGGACAGCGTGGCGACGTTCTCGTAATTCGACGTGTTCCGCTCGAGCGCCTTGAGGATTTTCGTCACCGCGTTTATGCGGACGGTGTCGAGCGGATCGTCGGCGTAATAATACCTGCCGTTATCCTCCACGAGAACATACGACGACTCGAATTTTTCAAGCTCCGCGGCAGTGATTTTCTTTTTCGAAAGAAGCGCGCGCGCCGCCGGAAGAACGCCCGACTCGAATTCCGCACGCGAAAAATACGGCGGGTTCATCGGCTTTCCGTCGCTCCGAGCCGCAAGCGCTATCCTGTACTCGCCACCGTCGGGGACATCGACGAACAGCCGCTTCCCGCCGCCGATATTCTCGTACCACACCGAATCATCAACGATGCCGCCATCTTTTTTCCTGAGCTTGCACATCGTCATGACGCCGCCTTTCGAATTCAACAAGTCGAACGAGAAAATTCCGCCGATTTTGTTCGTGTATTTCGGCTCCTCCTTCCCGAATTTCAGCCCGTACTCAAAAAACAGCCCCGGAAGATACGGCTCCTCCACGAATTTCTCGCCCGTGCGTATTTCTTTTTCGCCGAGAAGCTGCCAGCGGCTTTCCTCGGGAAGGTGCGAGTAGATGAACTGCGCGGGCGAAAGGGAAAGCCACTGCGTCGTGTACCGCTTTATAAACGTGCGCCCCTCCACATATCCGGCATCCCACGTTATGTCGATAAGCTGCCATTTGTTCCCCATTTTGACGGCATTCCACGCGTGGTCGCTTTCATCCCTCAAATATCCGGGATAGAACGCGCCTTTTGACCATCCGGGAATTATCTTCTGCTCAATTTTCGCGTAATAGCACATCGCCGCAAAAAGATTCGCGTACCCGACACAGACAGCGCGCCTTTTTTTGAGGACGGTTTCGTAATCCTGGCTGCCCGCGCCTTCCTCCGTAAAGACATCGGTATCGTAGGCGATGTTGTCGCAAATCCAGTCGTGCATGACCTTCGTTTTTGACGAGACATCGGCGCTTCCGGAAACGAGGAACGCGACAAGCTCGGGCAGCGTTTCTTCCGGCGTCACGAAAATCCGCTCGGCAATGTTTTTGGGGACGAGCCTGACGCGGGAATTCATCGCCGCAGAGAACAATCCGTGCGGAACCGAAAAAAAGAGGAGCGCAGAAATCGCAACGACAAAATTCTTCTTCAAAAACATACGGCAGCCTCCCTTCTAGTAGCGGTTTGCCTCGCGCTCGTAGATTTTTATGTTCCCCGAAAGCGTGGAGTTCTCGGAGCTGAGACGGTTTATCGTCGAATTGTTGGAGCTTATGATATTTTCCTGCTCCTTTATCTTTTTCACGACGCTGTTGTACGCGTTCAGAAGCGCGATAAGCGCAATCGACTTTCCAAGATACTCGCCGCTCATGCGGATGTACTCGGAATTCTTCGAGTTGTACGTGTTCCGCTCGCTGTTGTATGCGGAGCGCGCAGTGCTCAGGCCGCTCGCGCATGTGTTCCGTACTGTCGACGACGTCGCAGCGTTGTATTCGTTCGTCCAGTACGTGACCCGCGAATCCCAATAATCCATCTGGCTTTTTGCGTGGCGGACTTCACTCTCAATTCTGTCGACGCGGCTTTTCAGCCTGTCGCATTCTTCCTTTGCCTCCTCGTACCGCGCGTCGGCGGCGTCGCGCTCGATGCGGAGCGACGCGATTTTTCCCTGCGCAATCGAATTCGAGCTTTGCAAAGATGAAATCGTGCTGTTGTTCGCCGCGATTTTGTTGTTCGCCGCCGTAATCTGGTTCTGGTAATACGTTTTCCGGTACGCGGCGAGCGTGCGCCCGCTGCTGTCGGAGGCGTACACGTTGGCGCCTCGGTTTATGAGATGGTTTCCGAGGTCAGGGTTTCCGCGCTGGAACGCAAGCATCGCAGCGGTCGTTCCCGACGAGCCCGCGTAATCGACGTCGATTCGCTTCGAGTCGAGGAGCATGTCGAGCATCTGCTTGTCGCCAAGCTCGACGCAGGTATGGAGGAGCGTCGAGCCGTTTTTGCTCCGCACGCCAAGATTCGCGTCAGCCGCGATAAGGTCGGAAAGGACGGCGTAATTCTTTTTCTGCACGGCATACTGGACGGGAAAATTCCCCGTGGAATCAGCAATGTCGATTCCGCCCTGCCACACTATGAAGAATTTGGCGAGGCTGTCGTTCCCGTCGAGGATGCTCCGAACAAGCGCGGTCTCGCCGGAACTGCTTTTCCGTGCGGTGTTCGCGCCGTTTTCCGCGAGCACCTTGAGGCACCTCGTGTCGCTTCCGTCCGATTTCCGGAACGCGAACCAAAGCGGGAACATGTCCGTCGTCGTCTCGCGCTCGATGTCAGCCTTGTGGTACAAAAGGCTTTCGACAATCTCCGGTTTGTTCTGCTCGATTGCGAGGAGCAGCGGCGTTTTGTTTTCCGTGCTCACTATATCGACGACGCCGTTGTGGCCGCTCACGAAATCGAGCGTGACGACGCTCCCGGATTCGACGGCGGCAAAATAGATGTTCTGGTTCTTTATGTCGGCAGTATCGGTGTCCGCGCCCTTCCCTATCAATATTTCCGCCGCCGTCGTGTTGGCGTTCTTGATTGCGTAATAAAGCGGTGTCTCGCCGCGAGAATTCTTGTGCTCGAGCGGAATGTTCTTCTGGAGGAGATACTCGACGATTGCCGACGTATTCTTCGAGAACGCGACGTAATGGAGCGCGTTGTTCCCGTCCTTGTCGAGCGAATCCAATTTCGCGCCGTTTTTTATGAGCGTGTCGATTATCGTGGGATTTCCCGTGCGTACCGCGATGAACACAGGATTCTCGATGCCGGAATTCGAAATCGGCGCGCCGTGCTCCATCAGCGCGATTATGACATCGGAATTCTCCGTCTTGATAGATTCGGAAAGCGCGTTTTCCTTGCGGTTGTTCGCGTAATCGAGCTTGAAGACATCGTTCTCGATGAGGAACAGCGCCTCGTCAGTCCTTCTGTTCTTGATGAGATAGATGAGCGCGTTCGACTTGTCCTTGTCCTTCCACAGCCTGAACGAAATGCTGTCGTAAACGCCCGCGATGTCGTCGTAATCCGCGTTGTCGAGGAATTTCTGCGACATGCACGACACGAGCGACGAGCAGCAAAGCAACGCACATGCAAGTATCGAAATGAATTTTCTCATAATCCGCCCCCGCTCACTCCACAATGACCATGTACCATCCGGCTGTGCTCGCGCTGACTTCCAGGCAGTAGTAGCCGGTTATCTCCGACGTGAATTCGCTTCCCGAAGCCGCCTGTACTGTCGTCGAAACATACGGATAGGGAAAACCCGCCTTGTCCGCGCCCGCCGCAAAATACCGCACGCTCGTCGTTGCCGGAGTATAGACCTCATCGTCGTCCGTCTCGAAAACTTCCGGATTCCGCGTCTTGTCGTATATCGTCACGGTGTACTTCTCGCCGCCGACTACCGGGAAATAATAG
Source organism: Treponema saccharophilum DSM 2985 (assembly GCF_000255555.1). GTDB lineage: Bacteria > Spirochaetota > Spirochaetia > Treponematales > Treponemataceae > Treponema_D > Treponema_D saccharophilum. The sequence continues at coordinate 181,530 of NZ_AGRW01000055.1, read as the reverse complement.
AGGACGTGATAGTCCGCCTCGAGCTGGTACACATCGTAAAGCGACCCGTCCGTCTCATCATACACCAGCGGATACGCGTTACCGTACGCCTCGACATCGCTCCACGCGCCGTATTTCAGCTTTCTGGTTCCATAAACCGAAAACGATTTCTCGCCTTCCACGCCGCCGCAAACAGCGGAGACCTTGTAGAGCACGGTGTCTCCCGCATATGCCTTCGTGTCGCTGTATGTTGTCCCGGATACTTTTGACGATGGGGACGACTCGAACGAATATATGCTGTCGCCGCGGTACACATTGTAGTAGTCCGCCCCGGAAACGGCGTTCCATGAAACGGTTATCGCGGATTCGTTCGTCGTCGTCGCCTGCACGTTCGACGGCGCGGACGGCAGCTGAATCGAAATGTCGGAAATGTCGGACTCGTTCAAAGGTGCGCACGACCACAATGCGGCGGAAGCCAGCAGCGCAAAAACAACTATCGCTTTTCTCATCCTCTTCCTCCTACAGCATGTAGTAGATGCCCGCCATAAGCCCGACGCTTCCGCGTGCATTCAACTCCCTTTTCTCCGAGGGAAGCTCGACCGAATACGGAAAAAAATCCCCCTCGAATTTGAACGAAAAATCAAGCCCGAATTTTCTGCCGAGCGGAATCATATAATCCACCCCGAACACGAACCCCGGAATGACGGGGCTGTCCACATGAACGTCGATTTTCTCGCCGGTGCCGTTTCCGCGGTAGACGTAGGTGCAGGAAAGCGGAACGGAAAGATTCAGCCCCGCGATTGTCTTGAGCGACGTCCTGAACAATTTGAACTGGAACGAAAGGCACACCGGAACGTCGAGCGCGACAATCTTGACTTTCTCCGCGTAGAATCTGTTCCCGTCGCGCTCGATGATGATTTCCCCGCCGCCGTTGAAAAGTTCCGCGCCCGTCTCCACCCCGAAGCCGTGCCAAAGCCGGTAATTGAAAATCGCACGCCCCGTCAGCGAGACGTATTCCGACTCCTGAATGTGATACATCCCTGACGAAATGCTCGACTGCCCGCCCTTGTCGGAATACTTGTCGCGAAGTTCATCATAATACGAGCCGTTCAGCCGCGTGCCCACGGAAAGTCCGCCAGAAGCGGCAACGGTCATCGGATGCGCGGGCATTTTTCGGCTTGTCGCGGATTTCGCTTTTTTTGCAGACGTTCCCGCGCCCGCCGCAACCGCTTTTGAGAGCATGTTGCGCAAATCCTTGTCGCGCAGGCTCACCACGCCCTGAAAAGAGATGATTTTCTTCGTCTCGATGTTCGTCATCTTGAGGTTTATGACGTAGCCGCTCGCTTTCGGTTTTCCGTCGCCGTAAATCGAATACTGCGCGCCGAATTCCGCGCCGAGCTCCGCCCAGTCCTCGTCTCGGACGTTGCCCGCCTGCTGGTAGTTGCGCTCCTGCTCGATTATGTTGTCGTTCTCGCGCTCGACGACATCGATGTTGTCGCTGTCGGTAAGCTTGACGAGAAGCGTGCGCGAGACATAAGACGAAAGGTCGGCGCTGAAATTGTTGTTATCATCGCGCGTGTCGATTTTGTCTATCCTGACGTTCACCTTCTCGTCGCCGATTTTCGTGCTGAATTTTGCCGCGGCATCGGCAATCACCTCGTCGAGCGACTTCGACTTTGCAAACGCGCCCGCGCACAGAAAGACAAGGAGCGCGGCAAAAATAGGTTTTCTCATAAAGCAGATTCCTTTTGTTCCTCTTCTCATAACGCCCCCGCCCTAGTTGCTCTCAACGACCTGAATACCGAAATATCCGGAAGTCGACCTGCTGTATTTCTTGCATTCCACGACGATATACGCGTCGTACTCGCACGTAAAAGTATCTGATGCTCTTCTGTCAATGAAATTCGAGTTGCTGTTTCCCGCGTAGTAATAGGTGAATTCCATGTCAGCTTTTGAAGATGACGTAAATGTCGTATATACATCCATGTCCGCATAATAGATTGTGTATCGCTTGCCTTTCGTTGCCTTGAAGTAGAAGCATTTTGTTGTCGTCGTCGAAGATGCTATAAACGTTCTTGTGAAATTTGTCGTATTGAAGTAAGTTCGCGTAGAGACATAAGTCGCTCCGGACGGCAGCTGAGACATCTCTCCATACTGCAAACCGTAGGTGACATAGCCGTATCCTTCTGAATCGCTTCCCTGCACCCACGAGCCGTCATACGAATTATAGGCTTCAACGGTAAAGTAATAATAGATTGTACCATCAGTGCGGTTGTTTATTATCGAAGAAACATCGCAAGAATGCGTATTCTCGACGGGCGTCAAAGTCTGCTTTGTCGTAGTATCGACGGAACCGTTCGTGGCGGATGTGCAGTAGCTGACGCGGAATTTCGTCGCGCTTCCGCGCACATCCCACGTCACGGAATATCCTGTCGATGTCTCAACAACTGCAATGTTCGTCGGAACAGAAGCAGTCCTGCCGCTTCCGGCTGTCCATTCAGTTTTGTAATCGCCGTCAATCGCGCGAACCCAATAATAATAGACAGTATCGATATCGAGCCCCGTCAACGAAATTTGCGTGTCCGTCGTAAATCCTTTGTTGTCTGACGGAAGCGATTCCACATACGCGCTGTCGCCATCAGAACCGGAATACGCAACCTCATAAGACGAGGCACCCTTCACGGCATTCCAGCCGATATACGCGTAATCTGACGAGAACCATGTATGTTCGCTTGAAAATTCTGGTTTCGCGATAAGCGTCTTCGCCTCGACCCATGACGGAATCTCGCCTTCCTCGGCTTCGGTCATCGCGGAACTTTCATACCCGACAACCCTGACAAGATATGTCGTTCCGGCTTGCAATGAGGAGCGACCCATAGAAAGTGAATTTGTTGAATTTTCGGAGACGAGCGTCGCTCCCGTATCATCATAGACGCTGACTTTGTAGCAGTCAGCAGTTTTGTCGGAATTGGTCGCTATATCATGGTACGAAACTACATCCCACGAAACCGTGAGCGACGTTTCCGTCCGTTCCGTAATCCTGATGTTCTTGGGCGCGGGGATTTTTACGGTGTAGGCGGCGCCTTCCGTCGAGCATTTTTTGTTTCCGTCAACGCAGCTTTCGACCCAGAAATACCACGTTCCCTTTGTGAGATCCTGCGCCGTGAAGTTCGGATTTCCGCTCGCGGGATTGCCGATTTCCGACGAAAGAAGCGTTTTCTCGCCGTCGGTTCCGAGCGATTTGTAGACGTTGTATGTCACGCCGTCGATTTTGTCCCAGACGATTTTTGCCTCTCCGTACGTTCCTGTCGATTCGGCGCCGATGTTTCTCGGCGGGAAAAGGTTTATCTGGACTGTTTTTGGCTCGCTCCACTCGGTTTCATCGGACGCGGAGCCTTTTACGGCACGGACGCGGTAATCGATGCTCGGGGCGTACGCCGCCAATGTGACGGCCGCGGAATACGTCTCGCCAGCATCCACGTTCGCGCTCAGCGTCTGGTCGAATTCAGTCCATTCAGATATACCCCCCCCCGTATTTTTATACGACACGCGGTAGCCGGAAACGCCCTCGGCGGCAGTCCACTCAAGGCTCACGACACCGCTTTCGTTGCACGAAGCCGCGGAAATCGCAAGTTTGGGCGCGGAAGTGACGATTTGTCGGCATTCGGTAATCTCGCTTTCCTCGGAATCGTTGTACGCGATGAGCCAATAGCTGAACGACTGGATTTTTGCCGAATACCCGATGACGGTTCCGCTCGTTCCCGTTGCCGCGGGGATGATTTTCACCGCATCCGAGATTTTTCCGTTCACGGATTCCATGACGGAATATCCAGTCGCAGACGGAACTTCCTCCCAAGTGAAATTCGTCACGTTGTTCACGGGGTCGTAAACTGCGGTGAAATTCTTCGGAGTCGCAAGCGTCTTTGTTTTCGAAAGCTCGAAGTCGCCGTCAGCAGCGTCGTTCTTGCATCCCCATGCAAAAAAGAGCAGCGGAAAAACGCATAACAATGATTTCAGTCGTCTCATAGTATCTTCCTTAAAAATCTTCACGAAAAAGCCACGACTTCAGAGTGAATCAACAAAAAAAATGTTGCCATGCTGAACGGATTCCGCATCCCGTTTTTTAGGTTGCGGAACGAGTTTTTGATGACAACTTTTTAGTTAATTTACTTTAATGCAAAGCCCCTAATGCTTAAAAAGTATTTTAAGTTCAAAAGCCCATATTTTCAAACGAAAAAAAACAAATCTTGCCGTTCCGAAAAATCCGGCGCAACAAAAAAAACGCGGCATTTCTGCCGCGTCCTGCAAAGAAAAATCAAGCGTTTATGCGCCGAAGTAGTTCAAAGCGTTGCCGAACGAGATGTCCTTCACGATTTTCGTGAGCATCTTTTCGTCGTTCGGGTATTCGCCGTTCTCGACCCAAGTTCCGATGATGTTGCAGAGGATTCTCCTGAAGTACTCGTGCCTTGAGTATGAGAGGAACGAGCGGGAGTCCGTGAGCATTCCGACGAAGGCCGGAATCATGCCGAGGTTTCCGAGAACCTTTATCTGCTGCTCCATTCCGTCCTTGTGGTCGCAGAACCACCAGCCTGAGCCCATCTGGATTTTGCCCTTGATTCCGCCGCCCTGGAAGCAGCCCATGATTGTTCCGATTGAGTAGTAGTCTTTCGGGTTCAATGTGTAGAGAATCGTCTTCGGTGTGCCGCCGGCGGCCTCGATGAGCGAGAGGAGGCCCGCGAGGTTCTCAGCCATCGGCTTGTCGTGGCTTCCGTCGAATCCAGTGTCAGGACCGAGCTTCTTGAACATTGCCTTGTTGTTGTCGCGGATTGCGTTCATGTGCCACTGCTGCACGATTCCGCGCTCAGCGTATGCGCGTCCGAGAGCGACGAGAACCTTCGTCTTGTAGGCTTCGGCTTCGGCTTCTGAAATCACTTCGCCCTTCAATGCGCGCGCGACGACAGCGTCGATGTTCGCGTCTGTGTCGACCTTGCACGGCGGATACTCAAGCGCGTGGTCCGACGCTTTGCAGCCGTTCTCGATGAAGAAGTCGAGTCTCTTGATGAGGGCCTTGATGACGTCGTCGGATGTCTTGATGTCGATACCGCTGACTTCTGAGAGCTTCTTGATGTAGTCCTTGTATGTAGGGAGATTGATGTTGATTGCCTTGTCAGGTCTGTATGACGGGCGCACTTTCGTCTCGATTTTGCCGATTGGGGCTGTTCCAGCGGCGATTGCCTTGTGGTATTCGAGCGAGTCGATTGGGTCGTCAGTAGTTCCGACTGCGTAGACGTGAAAATTCTTGAAGATTCCCTTCACGCTCAAATCCTCTGTCTGGAGAATCGCGTTAGCCTTTTTCCAGATGCGTGGGGCAGACTCAACAGTGAGAGGCTCAGTGATTCCGAAGTATCTCTGGAGCTCAAGGTGCGTCCAGTGGTAGAGAGGATTTCCGATGAGGTGCTCGATTGTCTCCGCCCACTTGAGGAACTTCTCGTAGTCAGGTTTGTCGCCTGTGATGTAGTCCTCTGTGATTCCGTAGGTTCTCATCTGTCTCCACTTGTAGTGGTCGCCTCCGAGCCAGATTTCAGTGAGGTTCTTGAACTGCTTGTTGTTCGCAATCTGCTCCGGCGGAAGATGGCAGTGGTAGTCCCAAAGCGGCTCGTCTTTGCAAGCTGCGAACAGTTTCTGAGCTGTCGGTGTGTCGAGAAGGAAATTCTCGTCCATGAATTTTTTCATCTTATGCTCTCCATAAATCAACGGTATTTGCAAGCGCAGCAAAAACTGCGTAAGCGGTTCCATTCTAGCATTATTTGCATTTATAAAATAGAAAACAAACGACTGATTTTTGACCGCAACGTCATCGCTCCAGAAGGAACCGTAAATAAAAATCGGCGCAAAAAAATAAACCTGTTCGGAAAACTCAGTTTCAGAACAGGTTACCTAAAAATGCGATGCTCAAAACGTGCCATTTGCGCGCTTTTGAACTCGTCGACCTGAGCGATAAACGAAGTTATCGAACAGGTCTAATCAGCGCCGAAAGAATTCAGCCAAAAACGACAAACGCGTTCCGCCTTACATCGCAGTGTAGCCGCCGTCGACGGGAAGTATGACGCCCGTCACGTAGCCGGACGCGGGGCTTGAAAGGAAAATCGCGGCGGTATCAAGCTCGCCCTCGTTTCCGTACCTCGAAAGCGGAATCATCGTGCGCGCGTTCTGCTGGAAGAAATCGGAGTCGAGCGTCTCCTTCGTAAGCGGGCTGTAGAAATAGCCCGGGCAAATCGCGTTCACGTTGATGTTGTATTTTCCCCATTCGGAAGCAAGCCCGCGCGTAAGGTTCACGACGCCGCCCTTCGCCGCGTGGTACGGGGAACACGGCGCGACTTTGTTCCCGACAAGGCCGTACATCGACGCGATGTTTATGATGCGGCCGTATTTCGCGGGAATCATCGCCTTTTTTGCGACGGCGCGAGCCATCTTGAACGTTCCGCCGAGGTCAACATTCAGCTCGCCGTTGAACTGGTCGTCTGTTATATCCTCGGCAGGAGCGACGGCTCCCGTTCCGGCGTTGTTTATGAGTATGTCTATTCTGCCGAATTTCGCGACAATCGCATCGACGGCTTCATTCACGCGCTCCGTGTTCGTTATGTCGCACTGGACGGCAAGCGTTTCGACGCCGAACTCGTCGGCAATCTCCTTCGCGACGGCTTCAATCAATTCCTTGCGGCGGGCAATCGCGACTATTTTTGCGCCCTGATTCGCCAGCGCCTTCGCCATCTGAACGCCAAGACCAGTCGAGCATCCCGTAACGACGGCAACCTGCCCCTTCAAATCGAAATACGATTTCATAAAAGCCTCCTGTTTTTGCCATTTTCCCGCCCCGGAAATCAGCCTCCGGAGCAGGTCTTTTGAAAATCGCCTTGAATTTTAGCACGGTATTCCGATTCTGAGAAGATGTTAGCTATAACTAACAATTATAACTGAAAAAAAATGTCGGAACTATTCAAAACATGTCGTTTTTTTTACGAAGAAGCGCAATTCTATTGCTTTCCTTATTGTAAAAATTTTGCCTACCTCTAAAATAGGGGGCACCATTCTTAAAGGAGTAGAAACTATGAAGAAAGTTTTGGTCTGCAAGGAAAAAGACGAGCGCGAGACACGCGTTGCGCTGATTCCTGACGACGTGAAAAAACTCGTGTCGATGGGATTCGAGTTCAAGGTTGTCTCTGGTGCGGGCGTAAAAAGCGGTTTTTCCGACGAGGCGTACACGAAAGCCGGTGCGACTATCGTTGCAAAGGAAGAGGACGCTTATGCCGATTCCGAAATCGTCGTGCGCATTATGAAGCCCGAATCCGTTTCGGGGATGAAGGCAGGAACCCTCCATCTCAGCTACATGGATCCGTTCAACGAGAAGGACCTTCTCAACGATTTCGCGAAAGCCGGAATTCAGGCGGTCTCTCTTGAGATGATTCCCCGCACTACCCTCGCCCAGAAGATGGATGTCCAGTCATCGCAGACTTCTTTGGCAGGATACGTCGCTGTCGTCAATGCGGCTGCAAAACTTCCGAAAATTCTTCCGATGATGGTCACTCCGGCGGGAACAATCAACCCGGCGCGCGTTTTCATTATTGGTGTCGGCGTCGCAGGTCTTCAGGCAATCGCTACGGCAAAACGCCTTGGCGCGCGCGTTGACGCATTCGACACGCGCCCCGTCGTCGAGGAGCAGGTAAAATCGCTCGGCGCATCATTCGTCAAAATCGACCTCGGCGAGATGGGACAGACGTCGCAGGGATACGCGAAGGAGCTTACTCCGGAGCAGATTGCGAAGCAGAAGGAAGCTCAGGCAAAAGTCTGCGAGAAGGCGAACATCGTCATCACGACTGCGAAGGTCTTCGGCCGCAAGGCTCCGCGCCTTATCGAAAAAGCTGTCCTCGACCGCATGATGCCCGGCTCAATCGTAGTCGATATGGCTGTTTCGACAGGCGGAAACGTCGAAGGCTCCAAGCTTTTCGAGAATGTCGTCACCGAGAACGGCGTCACGATTATGTCGGGCGACTTGCTCGAGCGCCAGGTTCCGTACGACGCATCGAAGATGTTCTCCGGAAACATCACGGCTTTCCTCACGCACGCCGGTTTCTACAACAAGGAAGCGAAGGAATTCAACGTCAACATGGAAGACGACATCATGAAGGGCTGCCTCCTCACGCAGGGCGGTCAGATTATTCATGAGAGGTTCAAGGCATAAAACGCGCTGTCATTCCGAAAGATTTCGTCGGAATCTCTTGAAAACAGACCCTGAAAAAAGTTCAGGGTGACAAATTGGAGAAAATTATGGACATAATGCTTATTTTCGTTTTTGTAATCGCTGCATTCCTCGGATTGGAGCTGATTGCAAAGGTTCCCTCACAGCTGCACACGCCGTTGATGTCAGGAACGAACGCTATTTCCGGAATCACCGTTGTCGGCGCAATCTCAATCACGGCTGCAGCCGTCAAAATCGGCGGAAAAGTCGGAGCCGTTCTGGGCTTCCTCGCCATCGTTTTCGCGACTATCAACGTCATCGGCGGTTACATGGTCACAGACCGCATGCTTGGTATGTTCAAGAAAAAGGACTCTAAGAAATAAGTCTGGAGGAAGAAAAAAATGAACGACACATTGATAAAAATTCTTTACATGATTTCTTGTATCTTCTTCATCCGCGGCATCAAACTCCTCGGAAAGACTGATACAGCCCGAAAAGGCAACGCGTATTCAGCGGTCGGTATGCTGATTGCGTGCGTGACGGTTCTTATTCAGAAAGACGTCATGAGCGCATTCTCTACGGATGCCGCAACGTGGGGCGGAAACCCGCTTCTTTCAAACGGCTACTGCTGGATTATCGTCGCGGTTTTGATTGGAACTATCATCGGCGCAATCTGGTCCAAGAAAGTCCAGATGACCGGAATGCCGGAATTGGTCGCTTTGTTCAACGGTTTCGGCGGTTTGTCCTCGCTCCTCGTCGCTTTGACGCAGTACATCGCCGCGGCAAAGGGAGATTACTTCTCTGCGGTCTCGCTCGGTCTTACAATCGCAATCGGTGCTGTCGCGTTCACAGGTTCTTTGGTCGCATGGGGCAAATTGAGCGGAAAAATGACGTTCAAGGGTTGGGTCATCCCCGCGAAGAACGCTGTGAACGGAGTTTTGTGCGTTCTCGGTCTTGCTTCAATCGTTGCGTATTCATTCTTCACCGCTGAAAATCCGTTCGGATTCGCTGAAATCGAGAAATGCGGCGTCATCGCCTGCACGGCAATCTTCCTCCTCTTGGGATTCACGATGGTCATCCCGATTGGTGGCGGTGATATGCCGGTTATCATCTCTTTCTTGAACGCTTTGTCCGGTTTGGCTGCGGCATTCGCCGGTTTCGCAATCAACAACACGGTTCTCGTCGTTTCCGGCTGTCTCGTCGGTGCTTCTGGTCTCATCCTCACCTTGATTATGTGTAAGGCTATGAACCGCACATTCGGCTCACTCCTCTTCAAGAGCTTCGGCGGTCAGAAGAAGAAGGGCGCGGCGGGTCCTGCAAAGGAACCGAAGGCAATGTCTGTCGAGGATGCTTACATGATTCTCGAAGCCGCGAAGAACGTCGTGTTCGTTCCGGGATACGGTATGGCTGTTGCTCAGGCTCAGCACGCCGTCAAGGAACTCTGCGACAAGCTTGAGGAAAACGGCGCGGAAGTGAACTTCGCGATTCACCCGGTCGCTGGTCGTATGCCTGGCCACATGAACGTTTTGCTTGCTGAGGCGAATGTTCCGTACGAGCAGCTCAAGACTGCCGACGAGATGAACCCGCAGATGAGCAACGTTGATGTCGCAATCGTCATCGGCGCGAACGACGTCGTAAACCCGGACGCTATCAACGACGAAAGCTCACCACTCTACGGCATGCCGATTGTCAACGCGCACGAGGCTCGCACAGTATTCGTATTGAAGCGCGGAAAGGGTACGGGATTCTCCGGTGTCGAGAACCCGCTCTTCACTAACGACAACACGGTCATGATTTACGGCGACGCGAAGGCTACGGTCAGCGCTCTCGTCAGCGAGTTCAATGAATAGCCGCACTTGATTTTTTGCAGGGGCTTATCGTATATTGATGCAATAAGTCCTTGCCATTCAAGGCGGCAGGCAACTTGAGTGTCTGTTAGGCGAAAGCAGCGTATTGTGTTCAGAAGCAGTATTCTGCCAGCCTCTGAAGGGTTTTCCGTAGACCTCATCTGAACTAGGCGAAAGCCGAACGAAAACGGAACAAAGGCTCTGCGAATGGCGCAGGGCTTTTTTTATGGAGGAAAGATTTGTTTGATATTCTTGCTGCTCAAAATGCCTTTGCAAAATTGCTTGATATTGAATATGAGTTCATTCGTGGGCGGAAAAACAAGAATATTACTTTGAATGTGGAATTTCAGAAGTCACATTTTTTTCACATTGCCGGATTACAGCATTTGACAGATTTGCCACGACTAAAACTCGCAGCGGAAAAAATTTACAATCTTTTGGAATCTGGCGGTATTTCTGCAAGCCACATAGAGTCTTCAAGGAATTATGATTCCATAAAAAAGCGGATTTCTCTTTTGCCGAAGCTGGAGCAGATTTTTGACAGCAACGATACGATTTTCAAATATAATGCGGCATTACAAGCTTTCTCAGTTATTGAAGCAGAATTTCTTCTGAAGAATGAGATAGCGAAAATGCCCATTTTTACTTTTCTTTCAAAAGAAAAGAACGGAAAATCATAGATGGTGGTGGTTGAGCGCAGTCGAAACCAACACAGCGGCAGAATGTGCGCCAGTTTCTCGATTGGGGGCTGGCGTTTTTTGTTTTATAGGTTCTGATTGAAATACAGGGAGGTTGTTTGTGTATATTGCATTTGATAGTAATTTTTCGAGAGTTCATATTGATGATTGTGTGATAAGAGAAAAATATTTCTGTCCATATTGTAAAAGTCCTCTTGTTGTTCGAAAAGGTGATGTACGCCGACACCATTTTGCCCATGAAAAATATGCATTATGCAGCGATTCATGGAGTTATGACCGTATTGCTAATGATTCTGATTGGCATAGAAAATGGCAGGAAAAATTTCCTATAGATAATCAAGAAATCTGTCTAACTTTAGGAGAAATAAAGCATCGTGCTGATGTTATGGTTCTCCGAACAGTATTGGAGTTTCAGCATAGTCCTTTGAGTTCTGAAAAATTTTCAAATCGCAATTCATTTTATTCTGAATTGGGCAACAAAGTAATTTGGGTTTTCGATTATCAAGATGTAAAATTTTCAGTCAATGAAGAGAATGATGATATCAATGTTATTTGGAATCAGCCGAAACATACTTTCGACACTTTTACGGACGCAGATAGATTTGATGGCGTAGAAGTGTATTTTCAGATTTCAGAAAGCGAATTGTGGCGCATAAAAAAAATATCTGAGAAGGGTTTTGAAAATTTTCTTGCAAAAAAGGTGTCTGTTTCTGATTTCTTGGCGAGTTTAAAAGATTCAAACGGAAATTATCCAAATCCTGAACATAAAGATTTAAAACAGAATATAGCATATTTAGATTTTAAGAAAAAATACAATATTACTCTTAACCCTCAACAAGAAAGAGCTGTACAAACTGTAACCGGAGCAAACCTGCTACTTGCTGTACCAGGCAGTGGTAAGACAACAGTTCTTATCGCTCGCATTGGATATATGGTGATTTGCAGGCACATTTCTCCTCTATCAATTTTGGCATTGACTTATACAACGAAAGCGGCCAGTGAAATGAAAAAGCGTGCTGTCGATTTATTTGGTGATATTGTAAAAGGTGTAAGTTTTAAGACAATAAATGCTTTCTCTTATGAAGTACTGAAATATTACGAAAATTCGTCTTTTAGTAAAAAAAAGATGTTCGGCATAATAGACGAAAATGATAGGACAAAGTTGTTACGTGCTATATTCCTCGAAATAAATACTGATAAAGAATTTCCAACGGAAGATGTAATAAAACAGCTTTCGGTCGATATAACACGAATGAAAAACGGCATTGATATTGAATCTATGAAATCGCTAGTTCCAAATTTTAAGCAGATTTATGAACGGTACAACGATAGTTTGAAGAATATAAAAAGAATGGATTTTGATGACCAAATTCGTTATGCCGTCAGTGTTTTGAAAAAGCACCTTGAAATATTGAATTATTGCAAGAATAGATACCCTTATATATGCGTAGATGAGGCTCAGGATACTTCAAAAAAACAGCATGAATTACTGCACTTAATCTCTGGTGACCATATTTTTATGGTAGGTGACGAAGACCAAAGCATTTATTCATTTAGAGGTGCATTTCCTAGAGCATTGACGAATTTTGAAAATATATACCGCAATCCGTATATTTTGCGGATGGAGGTGAATTATCGCTCGAATAGTGAAATTACAGACTTGGCGAATCGGTTCGTCGCAAGAAATTCCATGCGACATAAAAAATCTATTATTTCGAGCAGAGGCAAAGGCGGTAGTGTAAAACTGATTTCGTATAACAATCGTGATGAGGAATATCAAAAAATCTATTCTCGTTTTTGCTGTAATATTAATGAAGACACTGCAATATTGTATCGCGATTCTGATTGTGGAATCTGTCTAATTGCAATGCTTTTTGAGAATAATATTCCGTTTCGATTGCTTCAAAATTCAACGACATTCTTCACGAATAAATTTGTTTCTGATGTTGATAATTTCATAAAACTTGCAACGAATCCGTATGATACGGAAACTTTCTTAAAAATATATTATAAAATTCCTGATGCAAAATACAAAAAAGAAGCTGCGCAGAACATAGCAAAGTACGCTAGAAATACGAGAAAAACAGTCCTTGAGGCTATATGTGGCAGTTATAATCGTAAGGGATATAAATTTGCAGACCACATAGAATATATAGCTCAAATTGCTGACAAACCTGCTGATGTGGTTGAATACATACATGAAATTACAGAAAATAAAGATGAAATGGCTTATAGTGTTTTGAAAAATCTAGCAAACCATATTAAGCATATTTCCGAATTTGGAAATTATCGCACGTTTTTAAAAGATAAAATCAAAGATTGCAGTGAAAATCCCAATAAAGAATCTTTATTAACATTGTCTACGATTCATAGTGCGAAAGGTCTAGAATTCAAGAATGTAATTATACTTGATGTCAACGACCATTTTATTCCGCACGTCGCACCATACGATATTGAGGAAGACGAGGAGAAAAAAGATTTATATCAGGAAGAACGACGCTTGTTCTATGTCGCTATGACCCGTGCAAAAGATAATTTGTATATTGCTCATGTAAAAGAAGAATCCAGCTACTTTGTTAATGAACTAAAAAGAATATCTGGACTTACGGTGAATCAAAAACGACCGTGAGGGTGCTAGTTTCTGAATTTTAGCTAATATTGCCACACGGATTCGATTTTGCTAACGCAAAATCATTGTGATGGGAATATACGCCAGTTCCTTGATTGGGGGCTGGCGTATTTTTTTAATCTTTTCAGGACTTCCCTACACGCTCCACCTGGCTTCTTTTGCCTGCAAGTCGTGCATTTTTACGAAAAGCGAACCTTCTTTTGCTTTCAACTGGCTTGGGCTTCCTTGTTCGGCGACTTTTCCATCTTTCAAGACTACGATTTTGTCCGCGTTTTCTACGGTGCGCATTCGGTGGGCGATGACGAGGACGGTTTTGCCTTTCAAGAGGCGTGAAAGCGCCGACTGCACTTTGCTTTCGTTTTCAACATCAAGGGAGGCGGTGGCTTCGTCCAAAAGTACAATCGGCGCGTTTTTGAGAAGGGCGCGGGCGATTGAGATTCTCTGCCGCTCGCCGCCTGAAAGTTTGGTGCCATTCTCGCCGATTTTTGTGTTGTAGCCGTCGCTAAGTTTCTGCACGAACTCGTCGCAGTTTGCAGCCCGAGCCGCCTGCATGACTTCTTCGTCCGTCGCGCCGTGTTTTCCGAGCCTAATGTTTTCCATAACGGTGTCGTCAAAAAGAACTACGTCCTGAAAGACCATCGAGTAATCTGTCAAAAGCGTTTCTGGTTCGATTGTGTCTATGTCGATTCCGCCCACGGTGATTTTTCCGCTGTCCGCGTCCCAAAGTCGTGCTGCAAGCCGTGCGCAGGTTGATTTTCCGCTTCCGCTTTCTCCAACGAGAGCGGTGACTTCGCCTTCCTTTGCGGTGAACGAAACGCCGTCCAGAACTTTTCCGTCGGAATAGGAGAATGAAACATTGTCAAAAACGATGTTGTGACCGGCTGGCTTGAATTCACTTTTTCCGCCGGCAGTTTTTGTGTCGTAGATTTCCATGAGACGCTCGGCCGACACTTCCGACATGAACACTTCCGCAATCAGGGCAAGGCTCTGGTCAAAAGGAGCGTACACTCGCGTAATCACGAGCAGGAACATGAAGAGCGTCATAAAATCAACTTGCCCGGAAAGGATGAGATTCGCGCCTGTGAGAATCGTCGTGGCGACACCGAGACGCATGATGACGCTCGCCGCGTTCACGAAGATTCCTGTGGCAAGCTCGCCAGAAATCAGCGTCTTTTCCTGAAAATCAATCGTCCTGTCCACTTCTGAAAGGAATTTTTCTTCCTGGTTTGTCGCGTGGATTTCCCGGAGATTTTCGATTGTTTCCTGCATGGTGTCGGAGACGGCAAGGCTCGCTTTTTTTGTTTTTTCAGCATTCCGCTTTGCCATTTTTCGAGAGCCAAACAAAAGTGCAAACGCAACCGGAACTCCCCAGAGGCATGAAATCATAAGCCGCCAGTCAAAAACGGCAAGCATGACCGCAACAATCGCAGTCGAAACATAGGAGCCGTAGAGATAGCCTAAGACGTGCGACCAGACATGCTCCATGCGGTTCACGTCGCTCATAATCGTCTCTGTCAAATCCGCCAAATCACGCTTTCCGAAAAACGAAAGGGGCAGCTTTCGGAGCCGCTCGGCAATCCCGATTCTCATGTCCTTGATTTCGTCGTAAACCAGGCCGTAAGTCGAACGGTACTGCTGAATGTGCGTCAAAAGCGAGAGGACGACGAATCCCAGAATCAGCGCAAGGAAAAATGCCGGTTTTGGAAGAGCTTCGCCACCTGTATGGGCTTTCATAAATCCTTCCATCAGAAAATAGAGGATTCCCATTCCGCCCATGACGACAAGGTTCACGATAATCGTCCAGAACATCCCTCTTTTTGTGTTTGAAACGCCTTTGTCTGAAAGCGCGTATTTTCTTTTGAATTTTTCCCCGAACATTTTTCTGTCTCCTTTTTAATGGCTATGTCTGTAAAAACGATTGATTTTGATGTTTTTCTTGGTGTCATGCTGAACTTGATTCAGCATCCATGTCTTCAGCGTGCATAGATTCCGAATTAAGTTCGGAATGACACTAGAAGTCAAAATTCTGACAAAGCGTTTTCGATTTTCCATTCTGCGGCTTTGTTGTAGTCCGCCCACATTTTTGCGTAAGTTCCGCCTGCGTTTTTGAGTTCTTCGTGCGTGCCGCTTTCGATTATTTTTCCGCCTGCAAGAACGAGGATTTTGTCTGCCCCAACGACCGTGGAAAGCCGGTGCGCAATCATCACGACGGTTTTTCCTTTGGTCAGCCTTTTTAGAGCCGCATGAATCAGCTCTTCGTTTTCCGGGTCGGCAAATGCCGTTGCTTCGTCAAGAACGACAATAGGCGCGTCCTTCAAGATGGCTCTGGCAAGTGCAATCCGCTGCTGCTCTCCGCCTGAAAGATATGTTCCCTTGCTTCCGATTACGGTGTCGATTCCGTCAGGAAGATTTTTGATGATGTCCTCGCACTGCGCTTCTTTTAACGCCAGAAGCACTTCCTCACGGCTTGCATTTGGCCGGGCAACACGCACGTTTTCGAAAATCGAAGTCTTAAAAAGGCGTGAGTTCTGGAAGACGAACGAAATCTTTTCCATCAAAACTTTCTGGCTGATTTCCTTAACATTCACGCCGCCGATTTTTACTTCACCGCCCTGAACATCCCAAAAGCGCGGGATAAGGCTTGCGAGAGTCGTTTTTCCGCCGCCGCTTTCTCCAACCAAGGCGATAGTCTCGCCGCTCTGGGCTTTGAACGAGACATTTGAAAGGGCTGGACTTTCGCTTCCGTCGTAGGTAAAGGTCACATTCTCGAATTCAATGCTGTTGTCGTTTGGCACTTTCGGGTTTTCGCTCTGTGGCAAAACCGGAGCGTTCATCACCGTGTCAATTCGAGCAAGGGCGGTTTTCGCAAGAAGAGTGCCGCTTGAAGCGAACATGATTCTGGCAAGGGCAGTGGAAATGATTGCGCTGAAGACGGCATAAAAAGCAAAATCCGTCAAAAATTCAGCAAAAGTTCCGCCTGAAAGTGCTTTTGGGGCAATCAGAAGGGCAGCCGGAATCAAAAAAATGAAAACGCCTTCCGTAACGGTCAGGTTCACCGACTGAGGAAGCCGGCAAACTCCGTCTGTGTATTCTTCCGCGCGTTTGCTGTATTTTTCGATTGATTCCTTAAAAGAGCGGAACGAATAAACGGTCTGCTGAAAGACTTTTACGACAGGGATTCCGCGGACGTATTCAGTTCCCGCCTTTGCCATTTCGTCCTGTGCGCCTTGGTAAATCAGCATGAGCTTCGCGTTTTTTCCGCCCATCATCGTGCAGAGCATAAGAATTGAAATCACAACCGAAAGAAGACAGGCTGCTCCCATTTTCCAGTCGAAGACGAACATCAAAACGACTGTGGAAATGAACATTGCCGCCGTTCCGGAGATGTCCGCAAGATTGTGCGCAAGAAGCGTTTCCGTTTCGCTCGCTCCGTTGTCGAGTTTGTTGCGCAAAAGCCCGGAGCCGTTCGAATCGAAAAATCCGAACGAGGTCTTCATCAAATGGGCGATTCCCTGCTTTCTGATGTTCGAGGCAGTCCTGAACGCCGCAAGATGAGTGCACATGAGCGCAAAAAAATAGATGAGGATTCCGCCAGTTGCAGAAGCAAACGCAATCCAGCCGTAGCGGATAATGTCGTGCGCCTCGCCAAAATTCGGAGCCACGCTGATTAAGTCCCGCACGACCAGCCACACAGAGATGAACGGCACCATTCCAGCGACCTGCGCCACAGCCGAAAGAAAAAGCCCGATAATGGTGAGGGCTTTGTAATTTCCCGCATAAGCCAAGAGGCGTGAGAGCGGGGATTTTTGTTTTTGCGACATTTGATTTCCTCCGTAACTGTGTAATTTTGCTTTCTAAAAAACGTACCGCGCTTTGAGGTAAATGCTTGAGTAGTCTTTGTATTTGCCGTAAGTGCCCGTTTCTTTGCCTTCGTTAAAAATGTAGCCGCCGAGTTCAAGAAAAATTGAATCGGAAAAGCTGTATTCGCCAGAAAGTTCGATTGCGCTGTCAAAATCCTTCAGCATAAGAACGCCTGAAGCAGAAAGTTTGAGCGTCTCCGATAAAAGCGATTTTGAAATGCTGAGAGTTGTTCCGTGCTCGAATTTTCTTGTGCGCTCAAGATTTTCTGTTTCGCCAAAAAGACTGTCGCAGAAATACTGTGCGGTGAACGTCCAGCCTTCTCTCATCCAATCAAGACCTGCAAGGGCTGCGAGATTGTTGTGCTCTTCGGTGTTTTCGCCGCCGGAAAGTATTTTTTGCGCAGCGGTTTGAAAATGTCTTTTCGGGAAAAATGCTCCTTCAAGGCGCAGGACAGTTTCGCCAATCGGAATAGCGGCATCTGCGCCAAACATCGCCATTTTTTTGTATTCGGCGTTGATTTCGATTTCTGTCTGCGTTCCGTTTTCGATTTTTGGCGCATAATCCAGAAACGGCATGTCTTCCCAGCCGTAAAAGCCGTAAAGCGAAATGTCGAATCGTGAAAAATAGCCCGAAAGTTTTAGCGCGTATTCAGTGTTTTTTATGTTCTTTTCGGGCAATTCGATAGAAGAAAGTTGCGCTTTTTGCTCTTTTGGCAATTCTGCCGCCGTAAAAATCGGAATGAAATATGCGTCGAGGGAAAGATTTCCTTTGTTGAGCGAAAAACGCACCGAGTCGATTGCAAAATACTCGTCGTCAAAAAGGGCGCGGGTGGAAGAATAATCTTTGGGGCAGAGTACATTCACAATGTCGATTCCGTCCGCCTTTCCCCATGCAGCCTTTTGCCTGCCTGCGCGGAGAGACCAAAAGTCCGTCGTGTAGTCGAGGTAGATTTCTTTTAGTTCTGCATACGTTTTGTTTTCAGTTTCATCGAATCCTGCACGCCCTTCCGCATACGCAGAAGATTTGTTGTAAAAAGCTTCGAATTTTCCGTTCAGGTACGTGTCGCCTAAGACGAAATCCCCG
This sequence comes from Treponema saccharophilum DSM 2985, assembly GCF_000255555.1. Lineage (GTDB taxonomy): Bacteria > Spirochaetota > Spirochaetia > Treponematales > Treponemataceae > Treponema_D > Treponema_D saccharophilum. The sequence continues at coordinate 163,197 of NZ_AGRW01000055.1, read as the reverse complement.
CGGTTTTTCGAGCGAATTGCGCCCGCCCAAAAACTCCCTGCTTCGCCTGAAAACTTCACTTCCTGGGAGGCGAGGGAAAAAATGAAAATGGAAAGATGAAAGATTAAAGATAGAACTTTTTTCATAGTCAGCCTCTTTTATTTCATCGAATTCTTCCTTTTTCCAGTGACGAAACGGTAAAGAGCAAGTCGTCAATGTCGCCGCCGTCGTAAACGATGTTTGCCGACTCGAAAAGCGACCAGGTGCCGCTCTGAACGTTTTGCATCTTCATTTTTTGCGCGGTGGTAAAGCCCTTGATTGTGTTAAAGTCGGAGCAGGTGAGGACGCGGTGAAGCTGGTTTTGTCGGTCGTAAAATTCGCACTTTCTAAGGATAAAATCCGACTTTGCGATGTACGAAATGTAGCGCGGGTCTTTCTGATTTTTGTCTTTTGCAAGGCATTCAACTTTGTAGCAGTCAGTTCCGTCCACGCTTTCCTCGCCGAGAAGATTGTAGTCGTAGTCGCTCAGGCTTCGCTCTCCCATGTCGCGGTAAGTAAAGTCCGTTCCCATAAAGCTTCCGTCGCTTTCCGAGCCGCTTGAAGCGATTCGGCGGGTCTTTTTCATTGCGGGCATGTAAAGCCAGTTGTCCGAGTCCTTCTTTTTTCCGCTTGCGTCCTCTGCATAATCGAACATCAGGTAGCCGGTGCCCGAAACATCTTTTGGCTTAACAAAAATGATGACCTCTTTTTTGACATCTCCGTAATCCTTGCTCTTCATGAGGACTTCGCGGATTCTGTCCGAGCCTTTTTTGGTGTGAATCGTGAGCGTCGCCGTGGAGGACGCTGTTACTGGCTCAGGAACTTCGTCCGCCTTTTTCATAATCTCGTAGCCCGAAAGCGACTGTGCGAAAGAGCTGAGAACTGAAAACTGAAAGATAAAAGCGAATGCGATTGATTTTTTCATTGTGGTGTCTCCTTTTTTACAAACGGATTTGTTCAGGTCTAACGACCTTCACTTTTTTAGAGTGAGTACCGTTAGGTACGAACAAATCCGTTTGTTTTATTTTCTTTTCCGAATGGTTTTGCGATATAAAGCAGCACCGGCGTAATCGTATAGTCCGCAATCAGTGCGCTTCCGAGTCCAACTACCGAAAGCCAGCCGATGTTCACAAGAACGTTCATCGTGCTGGTAAGGAAAATCGCGAACATGGCGCAGAGAATTACCGTGGTCATAATCATCGTTTTTCCGATTTCGCGGTAGGAATTTTCTATTGCGCTCCGGTAATTTCCGGTAAGCTCAAAGTGATATTTGATGTGGTTTGTAAAGTGAATCGTGTCGTCAACGGCGATTCCGAGAATCATCGGCATAATCATTGCGGTAATCATGTCCAAGTTCACGCCAGCGTATCCCATAATTCCGCCAATCAGCACAATCGGAACGACATTCGGAATCATCGCGATAAAGCCCGTCCGAACCGAAGTGAATGCAAGCACGAGCAGCACGAGGATTATAACGAGCGACGTTCCGATTGACTTTATCGAACCGCGCACGAGTTTTCTGTTCATCTGCGCATACTGGACGACTTCGCCCACAACGCCCGCATTTTCTGCGTCCGGGAAAAGCTCTGCCACCCATTTTTTTACGTCTGCAAGATTTTTGACGATTTCTTCTCCGTCGTAGCCTGCAAGCTCAACTTTCAAATATGCCGCACGGAAGTCGTTGCTGATGTAGTCGTACAAATCCGTGCCGCCTGAAATCTCGTAAAGGAACATAATTTGCGTCACTAAATCCTGGTCGTCGGGGATGATGTATGCGTCTTCCCGGTCTTCGTTCAGCGTGCGGTTCATCTCTTTTACGATTTTTGTGACCGAAGAAACGCGCGGTTTTCCGTTTGAGACTTTCGTCTGGCTCAAAGTTCCGATTCGTTCAGCCAAAATGTCCATGTTTTTGAGCACCTGCGGATTCTTAATCGCATCTTCGTCCTTATATTCAATCAGAACTTCGTAGTCGTACTGGCTTCCAAGCTGGCTCCGGGTGATTTCAAGAAGGCGTTTGATGTAAGGCGTTCGCTCTCCCATCATGTCCGAATAATTCATGTTCACTTCGATTTTGAAAATGCCCGGAATCACGGCCGCCATAGCAAGGGCGGTTGCAATAACTGTAATCCACTTTTTGTTGAGGATTGCTTTTCCCATAGATTCAACCCGCAAATCCGCTTTTGTGGCTCCTTGTGTGTTCACGAATGTTGAATCTGGCTCTTTGTCCTTTCCAAAACTGTAGAGCACTGGAAGCAGAATGATGATGTAGGCGAAGACTGCAAAAACTGCCGCCGCCGTAATTCCTCCGACCCACCGCATAGGTTTGATTCCCGCCGCAAGGAAGGAAAGCATTCCCGCCATTGTCGTAATCACCGTAAAGAATAGTGCCCAGCCAGAATCCCGCACGCTCAAGACGATTGACTCTTTTCTTTTTCCAGTTTTCCTAAAGTGCATTTTGAAGCTGTTGATGTAGTGAACTGAATAGCCCACCGCCAGCGCCATAGAAAGAAGCACGGTAATCATCAGCATTGAGTTGTTGCCTTTTATGCCAAGCCAGCCTGAAAAACCAAGCGTCGTCGTGAGCGCGCCCACAGTTGAAATCGACGGCACGACAATGCCGCGTAGCGAGCGGATAAAAACCGTAAGACAGACGAGCATGACGATAAAGCCCGTGAGGATTCGCGTGACAAGCTGATTCATTGTGACGGCTTCTTCCTCGTATTCGGTGTAGCTCATGCCAGCAGGCCGGATTTCCCATTTGTCTGATTTGTACTTTGGGTCGCTGAAAACCTTCATCGCGGGCGGTGCGATTTTTTCCATGGCTTCGGTAAGATTTTCCGAGTACTGTTCAAGATTCACGATGAGCCAGGTTTCTGTGGCGTCGGCACTCACAAGCGTGTTCACAAGGGACTGCCGGCTTAAGATAAAGGACTTTTTCTCTGCAAGCTCGCTAGCATCCGAAGGAACGCCGTCCTCAAAAGGGCTGGTAACTTCAAAGCCTTCTTCCGTGCCGATTGGAAGGGAAAGTTCCATGAGCGACGTTATGCTTTGCGCATAGGGAACATTCTGCAAAAGGTCGTCGCCAAGCTCATCAATCATTTTTAGCACTTCCGGGTCAAAAACATCGTCCGCCTTGATGTGGGCTAATAGGCTGTCAGTCGAGCCAAAAATGTCCTCAAAATGGTCCTGATTTTTCTTCGTCGTCTCCCAGTCGTCAAACCAGTCTTCCTCGCCGTTGTCGAGCGTAAGCCGGCTGAGTCCCAGAGTCCCGACTACGGAAACAACTATCAGGCACAACAGAAAAGCCCAGCGGTGTTTTACTTCAAACCGCCCGAACTTTTCAAACCAGTTGTTGATTCTGGTAACTTTCATGCGCTCCTCCCCTTCCTACCACTCAAAAACAGCCCAGCGGTCGTTCATTTTTGGAAGCAGTTTTGCGAAAAGCCAGCCGCCGAACGAGTGCTTTTTCATCTCTTCGTTAAAACTGTGCTCTTCAACAAAACGGATTCCCTCGCACAAATCCGCGATTTCCTGTCCGCTCCAAGTGCCGCTTTTAAAGACCGCATTCGTATTCTTTACCGTGTCGTGATATTTTTGATTTTTGACCATGAGGGGATTATTCTGCTCCGCAATCAACGTTCCGGTCGGGAAATTTTCTTTGAGAACGGAAAGCAGTTTTTTGATTTCATCAAAAGTAAGATACATGAAAAGACCTTCGGCAAGGAAAAGCACTTTTGAATTTGTCTTTTTGATTTCAGAAAGGACTCTCTCGCACCAGCCGTTTTCAAGCACGCTCCCCGAAATCATTTCCTCGCGCTCCCGCTTTGGAAAAACTTTCTTCCGAACTTCGATTGAATCGGGCAAATCAAGGTCGAACCAGAAAATCGAGCCGTTATCCACGCGGGAAAATCGGTTGTCAAATCCGCAGGCCATATTCACGATTACCGCCGACGGATTTTTCGCGACAAAATCATTTACCATGCGGTCGAGCATTACTGTGCGGGCAATAACTCCCTCGTGGGACATGAATTTGTCAAAGGGTTTTGTGTCGATTCCGAGCGTCTTTATCATCTCCACAGCCACTTCATCACGGACGCGGGGATTTTTTCGCAGCGTTTCGTTCGCCTTAATCGCAACAGGAATCAGCGCCGTTGTTTCTATATCACCAAGATTTATATTCATTTTTTTTAAATCCTCCCTTTTTGTTAGTTCCAGCTAACTGTATAACAGCGTTATATCATTGTCAATAAAAACCAAATTTCCCAAAAATCTACAAAACCGTGCGTTCACACTCACTTTTGATTTTTCAAAAGTGCTAGGATTTAGAAACAAAGATTCTGGACTTTCGTTCAAGATGGAAGCCGGTCTTTAGAAATGGGACTGGCGTATTTTGTTTGAAGTTTTGCCCAAGCGTTCAATCTCATTACGGCATTTCTTTTGGGCGACGTTCTGCGACTTCCGATTTTCATGGACACGCTCGGCACGGTTGTCGTCGTGTTCTATGCGGGGCTTGTTTCTGGCATGGCTGTAGAGTGAGCTTGTAAGGCTACTGGAAGAGGGAGGAGAACGCGGAATAAAAAAGGCGGATGACGAGTTTTTTAGCCCGCCATTCGCCATCTTGAAAAATGCGCTTGCTATTTCAGTTTCTTGTAGCCGTAAACAGCGCTTTCGCCGAGTTCTTCCTCAATGCGAAGAAGCTGGTTGTACTTTGCCATGCGGTCAGTGCGGCTCATTGAGCCCGTCTTAATCTGACCGCTGTTCGTTGCGACCGCGATGTCCGCGATTGTGGTGTCCTCGGTCTCGCCTGAGCGGTGGCTCGTTACCGTCGTGTAGCCGTGTCGGTGCGCCATCTCGATAGCCTCGAGCGTCTCGGTGAGAGAGCCAATCTGATTGACCTTGATGAGAATCGCGTTTCCCGCTCCGAGCTTGATGCCTTTTTCGAGGAACTTCACGTTTGTTACGAAAAGGTCATCGCCGACGAGCTGACAGCGCTCTCCGATGCGCTCCGTGAGCTTCTTCCAGCCTTCCCAGTCGTTCTCGTCGAGTCCGTCTTCGATTGAGTCAATCGGATACTTCGTGATGAGCTCCTCAAGGTAGGCAATCTGCTCGTCGTCGCTCAAACACTTTCCGTTCGGGTCTTTCGGCGTGCCGTTTGAAAGCTCTTTGTAGTTGTAGAAGAACTTGCCGTCTTTTTCGACGCTGAACTCGCTTGCGGCGCAGTCCATCGCGATTTTCACGTCTTCGCCTGGCTTGTAGCCCGCGTCGCTGATTGCCTGAACGATTGAGTCGAGCGCGTCGTTAATGCCGTCGAACTTCGGGGCAAAACCGCCCTCATCACCGACTGCCGTAGAAAGTCCGCGCTTTTTCAGGAGCTTTGCAAGTGCGTGAAACACTTCTGCTCCCATACGAATTGCTTCCTTTTCTGTTTTTGCGCCGACAGGACGAATCATGAACTCCTGAAAGGCGATAGGTGCGTCAGAGTGCGCTCCTCCGTTGATGATGTTCATCATCGGGACAGGCAGAACGTGAGCGTTTGCGCCTCCGATGTAGCGATAAAGCGGAATGTTGAGCGCCTTTGCCGCAGCCTGCGCCGTCGCGAGCGAAACACCAAGAATAGCGTTTGCGCCGAGTTTGCTCTTTGTCGCTGTTCCGTCGAGCGCGAGCATTTTCATGTCGATTGCGCGCTGCTCAAACACGTTGTCGCCCTTGAGCGCTGGTGCGATGATTTTGTTAACGTTGTCCACGGCTTTGAGAACGCCTTTTCCGCCATAGCGCGCCTTGTCGCCGTCGCGAAGCTCAAGCGCCTCGTTCTCGCCGGTGCTTGCTCCAGACGGAACTGCCGCACGACCTAAGACGCCGTTTTCAAGAATCACGTCGACTTCAACAGTCGGGTTTCCGCGTGAATCAATGATTTCGCGTCCGATAACATTTGCGATTGCACATTTATTCAGCATTTTTTAAACCTCCAAAACGTTTTCACTTTTGCCGGGTTGTCTTCCCGACATTATAGTTAGTCACAACTAACAAAAGTTGTTATACCCTCCCCGTTCTTTTCTGTCAAGCGAGGAATTGTGCAGTTTCAGAGCTGCATACTTTTATAAAATCTTTCCATGCCGCATAATTCCGTCATGGCAGAAAACACTTTGCAGAAAATCCACGAGATTGCGGTTGCCGAATTCCTGGAAAAAGGATTCCGCGGGGCGTCTCTTCGGGAAATCGTCAAAAAAGCAGGCGTCACGACGGGCGCGTTTTACGGATACTACAAAAGCAAGGAGGAGCTTTTTTCGGCACTCGTGAAGCCGCACGCCGATTGCGTCGCGAATCTTTTCGGCGGACTTATCGAGCAGTTCAAGAACCTTCCGAAATCCGAGTGGGCGGATAACATGGCGACGTTCTCCAAAAAAGGAATCGTTCAGATTTACGAATACGCGTGGAAGCACAAGGACGCGTTCCGCCTCATACTGAACGCGAGCGAGGGAACGGTCTTCGAGAATTTCGTCCACGATATGGTCGAAAAGGAAATCGAAATCACGCACATTTTTTACCGGGAGATGGAAGCGCAGGGATACGAGCCGTATGCGTTCGAGCCGACGCTTGAGCACACGATTGTCTCGGGCGAATTCTCCGCGCTTTTCGAGCTTATCATCCACGACATCCCGTTCGAGGAAGGACTGAAATGCGCCGATAAAATCCACGACTTCTACGAGGCGGGCTGGCAGAGCGTTCTCAAATTGAATTGACCTAAATCGCGACTTTATGATATAACGCTGCTATCTATATTTATAACATTGTTATTCCGAGGTGAGATTATGACTTTTTCAAACAAATGGGTTGCTTTTGGTGTCGGCGTTGTGGCAGGTGCTGCAATTGTTTCACTCGTCAGAACTCCCGCATTCAAAAAAGCGTGCGCGGCTGTCGTCGGAAAAGGCTTGCAGCTCAAAGACGATGCGTGCGCGTTCGCTGAATCCGTAAAGGAAGATGCCGAGGACATCGTTGCCGAGGCAAAATACAACAACGCGAAAAAAGCCGAAGAAGCAAAAGCATAAAAAATATCATTCCGAAAATACGATGATGCCGGGCCATGCTTTTCAAAAAAGCCGTTCGGCATGACAAAAACGCTTTCTGAGGACTAATCCGTGACCGTCACAATCCATCACGCGCTTCCGGGAAGACTCCGCGTCCATTACGATATACGCGAAATCACTCCCCGGCAGGCGATTCTCGCGCAGAGCCTTATCGCCGTTCAGGAAGGGATAACCGACATTTCTGTGAACACGAACATCGGCTCATATCTGATTCTGTTCGACTCCTCCATTATTTCGCAGGCGGAAATCAAAAACCTGTTCAAAGCCCTCGGTCCGAAGTATCTTGACGACGAAAAACTGCTCGAAGCCGTCTCGCAGATTCCGATTACGGAAAGCATAACGAGCATTTTCATCGGCACGATGATAAACCACTTCGCGAAGAAACTGCTTCCCCTCCCCCTCCGAAAGCTGCTGCTCTTCATGAACATCGTCCCGCGCGTCGGCTCTGCGTTGGGAATGTGCTTCAGGCACGGGAACATTTTCAGCACGCAGATGCTCGACGCGACGGCTCTTACAACGGCGGCATTCACCGGCAACACGAACACGGCAAGTTCGATTTCCATGCTGCTGAACCTCGGCGAACAGATTGAGGAAGTCACCAAGCGCGTCTCATACGGAAATCTCGCCCACAAGCTGCTGATTTCCGACGAGCCGGTGCACATTCTCGAAAACGGCGAGGAAAAGACGATTCCTGCCGACGCGCTCAAGAAGGACGATTTGGTCATCGTCCGCGAGGGAAGCATGATTCCGTGCGACGGAACGGTCGAGCGCGGCGAGGGAATGGTCAACCAGGCGAGCATCACGGGCGAAAGCCTTCCGGTTGATAAAAAAGCGGGCAGCGGCGTCTTTGCCGGCACGATTCTGAGCGAGGGCGAACTTGTAATCCGCACGCGGACGACCGGCCGCGACACGAAAGTCCACAATATCATCAAGATGATTGACAACTCGCAGAATTTGAAGGCGAACGCGCAGCGGCGTTCGGAAAATCTTGCGGAGAAAATCGTCCCGCTCAATTTCGCGCTTGCCGGAATCACCTGGCTTTTCACGCGGAATCTCACCAAAACGATGTCGACGCTGATGGTCGATTATTCGTGCGCGATGAAACTTGCCGCGCCGATTGCAGTTCTTTCCGCGATGAAGGAGGCGGCAGGCTTGGGAATCAGCGTGAAGGGCGGAAAATATCTTGAGGAAGCCGCCGAAGCGACGACGATAATCTTCGACAAGACGGGAACTCTCACTTTTGCAAACCCGAAAGTCGAGAAAATCCACGCGATGAAAGAATACGGCGAGGATTTCGTACTTCAAACGGCGGCATGCCTTGAGGAGCATTTTCCGCATCCGCTCGGGCGGGCTGTCGTCTCGCTTGCGGAAGAGCGCGGGCTGCTCCATCCAGAAAACCACACGAAAGTCGAATACATCGTCGCGCACGGAATCGCCTCGACTTTGGACGGGAAAAAAGTGCGCATCGGAAGCGCGCATTTCATTTTCGACGACGAGAAAATTCCGTTCGACGAAAAAGTCCGCGACATTCAGGAAGAATCCGCGAAAAACGGCGAGTCGCTCCTGTATCTTTCCTATGACGGGGAGCTTGCCGGCGTGCTTACTATCGGCGACCCCGTTCGCCCGGAAGCACGGGAAGTCGTTCAAAATCTCAGGAAAACGGGAATCAAGCGGTGCGTGATGATTACGGGCGACACCGAAGGCGCGGCAAAGAAAATCGCGGAAAGCGCGGGGCTTGACGGCTATTATTCGCAGGCGCTGCCAGAAGACAAAGTGTCGCTCATCAAAAAGGAAAAGGCGGGCGGAAAAGTCATCATGCTCGGCGACGGAATAAACGACGCGCCAGCTTTGAGTGCGGCGGACGTCGGAATCGCAATCGAGGGAAGTTCCTCAATCGCGAGCGACACCGCGGACATCGTCTTGAGCGAGGGCGGACTTTCCTCTGTGGCGGCGACGCGCATTCTGGCGCAGGGGCTGATTCGGAAAATCTCCGCGAACAACGCTTTTATAATAGAAGTGAATTCGGCATTGCTTCTGCTCGGCGTATTCGGGCTGATTAGCCCGCAGCTCGCGGCAATCCTCCACAATTCCGTCACCGTCGGAATCAGCGTGAAGTCGATGCAGCCGATTCTCAAAATACAGTAAGGACGATTTTATGATTACCAGTTTTTTTCCCGGGCGCGTCAGGCTTCGCGCTCCGATTTTCAAGGAAAGCGATTTGGTCGAAAAGGCGCGCGCGCTTCTCCAAAAATCAGATGCCGTAAAAAAAATCGAGACGAACCCGCTCACGGGAAGCGTCCTCATCGAATACAGCCCATCGAAAGTCCCGATGGAAAAGCTTCTGCCGATGCAGGATTTCTTCGCGCGCCTCGCAGCTGAAGCCCAGCATTTCGACGGAAGTGCCGAATGCCGGAAAAAAATCTCCGGTATGCTGGATAAATTGGAAAATTTGTTTTAGAAAACGTATGCACAGCCACGGTAAAGCGAAATGAAATAGTCAGCACGAACAACAACTCGGCAACCTTTTTTCTTATGGATTTCATTTTCCACTTATTCATTTCTTGAATTCAATTTCAATTTGAAATTTCTGATATGAGAGTATCTTTGTATTTTGTTCCCGGATAAACAGAAAGAATTTGTACTGCAATAAATGTATTTGATTTCTGCAGTTCATACGAATCAAGTTTTTTGTAGTATCCGACATCAATTTCGTTATATTCGCCCAAATCGAGAGGCTGCCAGCCGTTAATGTCTTTTAATGTGAGTTTTTTTTCACCGATGACCTTCATTTTATAATTTGGACCGTTTACAGATTGCCCGACTATTTCACCCTGAATTATAAATACTTTGATATCTTTTGGACGGTTATTTGTTTCCCATGTTTTCTGGCTTTTACCAAAGCCACTCCAAATTCTCACAGGTCTTTTTACATCGACCCAAGCTATAACAACTTCGCCGATTCCATCGCCTTCAACGCCTTCGCACCAGGCCGTATCTGTTTTTCCGTCAAAACATTTTCCAGGTCCATACATTTCTGTCCATGTGTCATAGCGATATTGATTTGCCCAATCAATTTCGTATTCGTCCCATGAATCGCCGTTTTCATCTTTTTCATAGGGCTGCAATTTTTTAGGCGGATTTCCTTCCGCAGCTAGCCATGAACTTGCAAGAACCGCATCATTTTCTCCGCCAAAGCAGGAAATGTATTCTTTTTCAAGGACATCGCCGACCTTCATATTCTTAAGTGAAAGATTCCAGTCTGACTGTTTTAACGCGCCTTTTGGCCAAAGCTGCGCGAATGTAAAACTGCTAAACAGCGATAAAATCAAAATGCAGATAATAGATTTTTTCATTTTTTCTCCAGCGCCCCAAGTAACGGGCATCCGCCCAATTTTCTGTCGGCTTTGAAAATTTGTTATTACAGAATCATTTCAATTCAATGTAATGAGGAATCGGAATTATCCCCTCACGCACTTTATATTAACAAAAAAATGTTAAAGCGTGAGAACATTCTGACCGTCGCCGGTCAAATTTTCTGCTTCATCGGATGCTCCAATTTGCAACGCAAGCGTTGCTAAATCTTCTACACCCTCCACAGACCTAAATTCGGACACTCCTTGCCCTACTGTTTTTATTGCGTTCATTTTGAGATTGATGGCTGCGTTTACATCACGAATGTGCTCTGCTCCACATTCAGGGCAAATCCAAGAACGAATATTTAAATTCTTTGTAATCGGATTCTTGAATCCACAACAATGGCAAATCTGACTTGAAGCAAAGAATCTATCTGCCTTTACAATCTGACAGTTGTTTTCGTTTAGGGATGCTTTCCACAACAGTTTATTTGTGAAATTTCCCCACGAAGCGTCTCCGTAATTCTTTGCGTTTCGACTAAACTTCATCATTCCTTTCAAGTTCAAGTCTTCAATTCCGATGACTTGATAAGTTGAAACTAGGCGTTTTGTTTCTTTTTCAATCCAATCATTACGACATTCTGCAATGTAATGTTCCATACGAGCAACTTTTACACGAGCTTTTTCACGATTGTTTGAGCCAACTTGCTTACGCATGAGTCGTCTTTGAAGTTTAGTAAGTTTTTTGAGATTTGCCTGCTTCTGAGCAACATAGCCAAAATCTTTTCCGGATGAACCATCCGAATTTATGTAAAAATCTGCTGGACTAAAATCTAATCCGATGGCTTGGTTTTCGTCGCCTTCATAGATTTTCTTTTTATGACAGTATTCTCTTTCAAAAAGCAATACTGCATAATACTCGTTCGCAGGTTTTTTTCGTATTGTTATTGATTTGAGTTCGACTTCCCCTCGAAGGAAGAAGTCTAACTTGCCTTTTTTGTTTCCACTGTGTCGGAATTTCACCAACCCCAATTTAGGAACTTTGATTTTTCTTTCGTTCCAATTTAATGCTTTTTCAGACGGATTACACTCTCTGTAGCTGAAATCGTTTGATTTTTTCGACTTAAACTTCGGTTTGCCAACTTTTGCACCGGCTCGATTGCCTTTGATTGAAGAAAAGAAATTTTTGTAAGCAACTTCCGCAAACATTGTTGCTGAACATAATGCTTGGGCTGAAACTTCTGTCATATATGGGAATTTTGCTTTCATTTCTTTTTCTGTACTGAAATGGGCTTTCTTCCAAAGTTCTTTTTGCTTATTTTTGTCGGATTCGTTTTTGATTACATTCTGATAGAACTCGTTTCGTTCAAACAACCGATTATTATAAATCTGACGGCAGCAGCCAAAAGTTTTGTTGATAAGGATTTCCTGCTCTTTGGTAGGGTATATTCGTAATTTTAATGCTCGGTGCTGTTTTTCAGCATTTACTACTAATTTATTCATCATAATCAATACTTTCCTTATTGGTTGTGCTAGAGGATAATCGGGATTGCCGTCCTGATTACCTTCGTTTTATGTATATAATTAGTGGATTTTTTTATCGTTTTGTTACTTTATGTCGCTAAGCAAAAGCCATCAGATTACATTGTTAATACCCAGATTGACAAAAAAAAGAAGATTGTGTAATAATCCGTTTTGGATGGGGTGCTGGACTGATGGGACTATCCTGAAGCAGGAAAGCAGCAATCTTATAGATTCGAGGTTGCCTTTTGGAGTTTCACTCTTGTTTTCCGCCCATCCTCAAATAAGACAAAATCTCCTTCTTTTATCTTTTTGTATATATCATCTACGTTTTGAAAACTTATGAGTTTTGGTTTTGATGTATCCTGTAAAGAAACAAACCTGCGGTTCATTCTATTTGATTGCTTTTTGAGTGCGTTTGTCCGCCTAACAACGGGTTGTACCGCAGCGGGCTTGACCCGCTGTCGGCTACGAACCTTTGTTATACGTTCTTCTTCAGATGGATTTCCTGTTCCATCAACCAGATTTCTTTTATTTCTTATTATAATTAATAATTACGGGACGTTATACTAAACATTGTGATTTTTTTCATTTGACTCTGTCCCTTTTATCTGATTTTCTCCATCCTCAACCTTTTTAATCAATTTCATTCCTTCTAAATCAAGAACAAACAAAATAAGGATTAGTGATGCGGGAAGGATACCGCCTAAGGCTCCCAAAATTATAAGTCCGTAAGCGGGATCATCATACCCGTCTGCTAAAACCCTAAACAATCCGTTTATAAAAAGAAGAAAGAACGGAAGATTTATAAATCCTGCTGTAAGTCTGACTACTGCTCTCGGAAGATTTTTTGCATAAAACTGATGAACTCCAAATCCTCCGTAAAGAACGAGAAACAGATAGTAAAGCCATTCTTTTGGTTTATTTTTATTACAGAGGGAAAAAATCACACTACCAATTCCAATCAGATAGTAAAGTCCAAGAACAATCATCATACATCAGCCTCCTAAATCTAGTTCAAAGGAACATAACCAGTTTTTCTATGAGTTCGGTTGATGACCCTCCAAAAATTTCGGATCCTTATACCTGTTCAATGCCAATATCAATTCCTATTGATATAAATAAGCGACGTATGTCGCGTACTTACTTTCGCTTCCAGCCCAGTGGGCTGTGCGTATAACAACTGGTTGTACCGCACGCAGCTTGACTGCCTGTCGGATTTGAAAACAGTGTTATGTGTTCTTACTTCACCTCTTCTTTTCTTTCCCCAACAGTTTTATATATCTGTAAATTTTCTATTTTTCCAATACCCCAGATTTCTACAATTTCTATTTTTTCTGGTGTCAAAAGGCGATATACAATTCTTATGCTAGTCCCACAGGCGTACAATTTATAAAATCCTGTTAAATCTACGTTGTCTTTATTTTCTAAAGGAAGTCCACACAATGGGTTCTGTGAAAGTTTATCAATTTTTTTATTTACATCTTTTTTCACGCTTCCATCAAGTTTTTTATAGTCTTCAACAGCTTCAGGAATAAATTTTATTTCATACTTTTTCTCTTCCATAACTATTCTTCCCGAATTGAATCCCAACTTACTGATTTAGAAGCATCATAATTTTTCATTCTGTTTTTTACTGTTTCTGATATTTCCATCCTTTCAAAAATATTTTCAAGAGTGGAGAGATATTCGTATTTTTCAAAAGGAATCATTACTGCTTCCATTGCATTATTTTTTAGAATAAAAACAGTTTCTTTATTTTCTGAAATGTTTCGTACAGTCTGAGTTAATGATTTCTGAAGCTTTGTAATTGGCATCATCTGACTTGTTTCTACTAACATATTATCACCTCGCATATATATTATAATATATAGTTTTATATATAGTCAAATATATAATTTAAAGTAAGAAAAAAGCACAGCTTGATTCGAAGTTTTCATCATCGGCTAATTAAAATAAGCTAATATGCAGATTGCAAAAAAGATATTAATCAGGAACAAGAACACACTTAGGATACAAGTGCTTCCATTTATAATATAAAATTTTTTACCACCATAGAAATGCATGAACACTTTCAACAAAAAACAAACCAGTGAAGACACAAATGTGTAGATGCATACGCCCCCAAACACAAGGCATACTAAAGCAAAGCACAAGTTCACAAGGCGACCATCAGAACAACGATCCAGAATAAAAAGAAACACATCAAAGGCAAGAATTGAAAATAGAATGTAAAGATTAATCTTTAAGAATCGCATAACAGCCTCTTAATAATAACTGACATCATTTTTCATACTTTTTTTACCTTTCGTTGCCACTGGCAATCCACATAACAACTGGTTTAAACTGAAACGCGGCTTGACCCGCTGTCGGCTACGAACCTTTGTTATGTGTTTTTATTTTATCATAGCAAGTACGTATAATTCAGAACCATTTTCTGGAGCACCTGAGATTTATTGTCGCGCTTATCTATTCTTCTTCTGAAGAATTTTATTCAGGCAGTGGCTGGCTGTCGCAAACAAGACGATAATCGAAATATAGTCCACGGCAAACAGAAAATATCCGCGCTCCAAATCAAGAAAGAAGAACTGCTGCTGCAGAATCAGATATTTCCAGACTCCGCGCGCGATGAAGGCGTAAATGCCGTAAAGACAGGCGAGCGAGAAGAAAATGCGGAAGATAATTTTGCGGGCTGACTTTTTCGAGCTGCTTTCTTCTTCAAAATTCCCATTTTCGGCTTCTCTTTTCTGCTTTATCCTGTTCGCAATCATCCCCACATGAAGACCGATATGCAGCGCCATAAAAAGAAAATACCAATGGCTTGAAAGAAGATGCGCGGTTCGTGCAAAGCCAAGGTCGCTTTCAATTTTCAAAAATGAAAAAACGTGGTTTGAAAGAATGATTCCGCTAATCATCAAAAAAACTGCGCAAATCAAGATGCCTATATTTATCGATGTCTGCATTATACGATAGGGATTGTATTTCCCGCGGAAGATTGCACCAAACCAGCGGCGATTCAGTGCAAAATGCACAGCCCAAAGCACGAGCAGAGCCACGCCCAAAATTTCGTGCACAATATCGCTTGGGAACATGTAAGCTCCGCCCATGAGAATTACAGAAAGGATTGTCATTGCAATGTCGATGGGCATTCTGATTTTGTTCGCGTTCATTTTCGTACCACTCCGTTTTCTTTCAAATGCTTTTTTGCGTCTTACTTGAGCAAGCCATCAACATACTTCTTAATATCTGAGCCACTGCCACGGGTAAAATCTTTGCCACCTTTAAAGTCTGCGCCTTTTGCAAATTTTGACAAATCACTTCCGCTCCTGCCAAGTTTACTTCCGCCGCTTGTGCAAAGGGTAATAAGTTTTTTGCCCGACCAGTTTTGGCTTTCAACAAACGTGTAGACGATTTTCGGCGCGTACGCCCACCAGATTGGATAGCACAAAACTACCGTGTCGTAGCCAGAGATGTCGATTTTATTTGCTATGGCAGGTCTGCTCTTCGGGTCGTTGCATTCGATTGTAGAAAGCGATTTTTTGTTGTGCCAGTTCAAATCCGCATCGGTGTATTTGTGTACCGGCTGAATCTCAATTACATCTGCTCCGAGTGCTTGCGCCGCGTTTTTTGCCATGCGCTCGGTTGTTCCTGTCGCGCTAAAATAAACAACCGCAGTTTTTGCAAATGTTCCCGCCAAAATAAAACCTCCGAATAAAAGTGTAAGAATTTGCTTTTTCATAATATTTCCTCCATTAATTTAATTTTCCGTAATCTTCATCGCTCACCGGCTCGCACCAGGTCGTACTTCCTTCTTCCGCCGGAATCTCCAGTGCAAGATGGCTGAACCATGAGTCTTTTGCCGCTCCGTGCCAGTGCTTTACGCCAGCTCTAATGTTCACCACGCTTCCGGGAAGCAGTTCGACGGCCTCTTTTCCCTCTTCCTGATACCAGCCGCGGCCACCAACACAGATAAGCATTTGTCCGCCACCTGATTTTGCATTGTGGATGTGCCAGTTATTGCGGCAACCAGGCTCAAAAGTTACATTGAAAACCGGAATCTGCTCTTTGGAAATCTGAGCAAGGTAGCTTTGTCCCACAAAATATTTTCCATATGGGTTTGGCTCTCCAATCGAGAAGAAAATTGAATTCTGGTAGCGGTCTTTTTCGTTTGTGGCAGGCTCATTTTCCTTCCAGACTTCCTTTGCCAGACGGAATACTGCCCAGCCTTTTGGCCAGCCTGTGTACATTGTAGCATGTGTGATGATTGCGGCGATTTCTTCTTTTGTTACGCCGTTTTTCTTTGCATTTTGCAAATGGTATGTGAGGGAAGAATCAGTGATTCCGCTTGCCATGAGCGACACCACTGTTATGATGCACTTTGTTTTTATATCGATTGCCTCTGCGTTCCATACTTCGCCGAAGAGAACATCGTCGTTCAGGTGAGCGAACATCGGAGCAAAATCCCCGAGCTGCTCTCGACCTGCTGTCTGTGTAATTTTCTCTGCCATATTTGTCTCCTTGTTTCCTATAAAAGAGATTTGATGTCTTTTACAATCTGTTCTGTAGACATTCCACATTCGCGCAAAAGTTCATCGGGATTGTAGCGGTCGTAGAATTGCTTTTTAAGACCGTAGTTTTTTACCAGCATTTTGTTTGGTCCATAGAACGAAGCGATTTTTTGACCGAATCCGCCTTCAAGGATTCCGTCTTCAAGCGTAAGGACAAGCTGATGATTCTTTTCAAGACCATGCAGAAGTTCTTCGTCCAGGCCTGTGGCGAAACGAGGATTTATCAGGGTAGGTGTGAATCCACATTTTTCTTTGATTGCAGAGGCAACTTCCTCTCCTTTCTGGAAAAAGTCTCCGAGGGCGAGGATGGCAACTTTTTCTCCCTGCTTTTCAATCTTGTAGCGGTTCAATACGCTGTAGTCTTTGTCTGCAGGGCGGTGGCTCACGGCATTGCCGGGAATCAGAATGAGGACAGGATTTTCCTTCTGCTTTGAATCCAGGCTCCAATCCAGCATGGAAATGTACTCTTCCGCGCTAGAAGGGCAGAGCACCACCAGATTCGGAATATTTGTAAAGGCTGCAAGACCGAATATGCCCAAATGCGTTACATCTGTAAGTCCGTCAAAGGATGAATAATTCATAAGCATGGTAACAGGCGTTTTGTTGATGCACACGTCCTGGGAAATCTGGTCGTAGGCTCTCTGTAGGAATGTCATGTTGGTCACAACAAGAGGTTTTGCACCACTGCGAGCAATTCCCGACGCAATAGCAACAGCCGCTTCTTCGGCAATTCCGGTGTCGATGTATTGTCCGCCAAGTTCAGAGCGTTCCTTTGGACCAAGGCCCACAGACATCGGCATTGCAGGAGTTACCACTACAAAATCCTTGTCCTTTTTGGCTTTTTCTACTATATATTGGCTCGTCATGCCAAAATACGATTCACCGCTTCCAAAATTTACTGTCGGCTTTCCGGTTGCGCGGTCAAAAGGCATGCACCAGTGCCAGCTTTCCTTGTCCTTTTCCGCCAGCTCATAGCCCTTGCCTTTCTGTGTGTGAATGTGAACCACAACAGGACGATTTGAGTCACGGACTTTCTCAAAAACCGCAATCAATGAAGAAATGTCGTTTCCCTTTTCCTCGTAGATGTAGTCCAAGCCCCACGCCCTGAACATATTGTTTTCTGCCTTGCCGTTAGAGTCGCGAAGAGCTTTAAGATTCTTGTAGATTCCACCGTGGTTTTCGGCGATTGCCTGTTCGTTGTCGTTCACAACCACAATGAAATTTGAATTAAGTTCGCTTCCTGCAACGCTCAAGGCTTCCAGTGCCTCGCCGCCAGAAAGAGAGCCGTCTCCAATAATAGCAACGATATTTTCTTTTTTGCCGAGGATGTCTCTTCCCTTTGCAAGCCCCAAAGCCAACGCAATCGACGTGGAAGTGTGCCCGATGTTGAAAAAGTCGTGTTCGCTCTCATCTGGATTTGTATAGCCGGAATCTTCAGAAAAGCGGCTGTCGTCAAAGTAGCCGGCCTTTCGACCTGTGAGCATTTTATGCGCATAAGATTGGTGGGAAACGTCAAAGACGAATTTGTCGTTCGGAGAATCGAAAACATAATGAAGAGCGATTGTCGCTTCTACAAAGCCGAAGTTCGGCCCGAAATGTCCGCCGATTTTTGTAAGGCGGTTGAAAAGCCCTTCGCGGATTTCACCTGCCACAGTTTCCAGTTCCGAAACAGAACAGTTCTTTAAATCCTTTGGTGAATTAATCTTGTCCAAAATCATAAAAAATCTCCTTATGCTAAGTTTATTACCAGTTTTCTTAACGCCGCCCTGTATCTAGCGCGGCAAGTTTTTTCATTTCGTTCTCAGTCAGTTCAAAATCCCAGACATCAAAGTTTTCCGCAATGTGGGCTGGGTTTGAACTTCCTGGAATTGCCATATAGCCCGCCTGCAAATGCCAGCGGACGATGATTTGTGCGGCAGTTTTACCGTGGGCTCGGGCGATATCCAGCACAGCCGGGTTTTGCAGATGCTCTTTTGTGTGCCCCCGACCGCCGAATGGATAATAGCTTTCTATATAAATGCCTTTTTTGCTTGCCCAATCCCGCAAAGAATTATTCTGATATTTCAAGTGGTTTTCGTTTTGAATGACTGCCGGCGGAATCTCAAAATCGTTTATAAAATGTGAAACAGTTTTTTCGGTATAAAAATTTGAGATTCCAATAGAACGAATCTTGCCATCCTTAACTCCTCGAATCATCGCCTTGTAAACTGCGTCGTCGCCAGAGGCTGAACCGTGCTGATGAAGAAGAACAAGGTCGATGTAAGAAAGCCCAAGTTTTTGCAGAGAGTCGTCAATATCCTTGTCTGGAGAATTGCTCCAGGGCACGAGTTTTGTGGTAACAAAGATTTCTTCCCGCTTGCAGATTCCTTCTTTTATAGCACGTCGGATTGCATTTCCAACTTCACTCTCGTTGCCATAGTAGCGCGCTGTGTCAATCAGGCGATACCCGCTTTTTAGCGCAGCATATACGGCATTTTCACAAGTCTCGCCTGTAAGCGTCCAAGTACCAAGTCCAAGAATTGGCATATTGAAACCCGAATTTAGTTGGATTGTATCAGCGAGTTTTTGCTTGTCAAAAACTCTGGAAGCACGCTCCTGCGTGCGACGCATTTCATAACCGGAATTCAATTCCACATTCATTGAAAGCTTTTTCATGGGATTTTCCTTTGCCAAAACAAAATCTGTCATTAACAATGCCGCCAAAATCAAAAAAGTTTTTTTCAAAAGCATTTTCGCTATTCCTTTATCAAAAATACCGCCGTAACATCGCCCTTTCCAAGAATCTGCTTCAGCTCGGCCTGTGTTTTGCCGTCGACCCGCCCAAGCCGTGTGAAGTTCCAGCTGTTTTTGTCGTAGTAAATCGTAATCTGATTCCCCTGATACAGAATAATGTCGCCAGCGCTCGTTGTAATTTGAGTGTCGTTTCGAGGAAGCGTTTTTCCGAGCGAGCCGACTTTCTCAAAATTGCCGTAATCGTGCATTGAAATCGTTACAGACCCTTTTTTCAAAAGCTCGTAAAACGCCACAGCCGAAGAATTGTCGGTCAGGCTGGCGGAGAGAGTGTGATTTCCGCTTTCGCTTGTGATTTCAATCTGGATTTTCATTGTGGCTTCTCCTTTTTCTGTTGATGATTTATTATTCCCGCCTGCACAGGCTGTCATGGTAAAGAAGCCCAGCAGAGCAAAAATCGAAATAATTTTTTTCATTGTTTTCTCCATATTTTTCAGGGCGTTCGGCGTTCGCTTTGCGCACTTCGCTAACGCTCATCCTCCTCGCTTCGCTGCGGTGGACCGCTTCGCGGGTGCTCCAATCCCTAACGCAGTTTAGTAACATAATGTCACTTAACTAAAATGTATGCCATCTTTTGTGACTTGTCAATACTAAAATCTTATTTTAGTGACAAAAAGTTGCTTATTGCATAAATCCCGCCGCTGTGCTATTCTGCTTTTATGCCAAATTATATCCGCGCGCGAAGCGACGAACACAAAGAAGAGCGACTTTCTCAAATCAAAGAGGCAACGGCAGAACTTTTTCAAAACGCCCCTTACACCGAAATTACGCTCACCACAATTGCAGAAAAACTGGGCTGGTCACGGGCAAACCTTTACAAATACGTTACAACTAAAGAAGAAATCTTTTTGGAAATCGCTGCTGAAAAAATGAATGCCTATTACGGCTCTCTGCTTTCGGCTTTTCCGGAAGGCAATAATTTTTCTATTGAAGTGATTTCAGAAGTCTGGGCAGGAATCTTAAATGCCAATCAGGATTATATGCGTTATGTTTCTTACCTTAACCCGGTAATAGAAACGAATGTTACGGTGGAACGGCTCGCCGCCTTTAAGAAAAAATATTATGAGCTTGCCTACGCTTTCCGCGACAGACTTTCAAAAATGCTAAAAATCAGTCAGGAAGTTGCCTACAAAATTCAGCTGGACGTTCTTTTTTACGCCTCGTCCAATGCGGTCTGCTGCTACAAAAATCCGCTGGTTCAGGAAGCCCTCAAGCAAATCAACATCTCTCCGCCGCCAATGGATTTTTACAAAGATATGAAGGACTTTCTCAAGATGCGTCTGGAGTGGAAAGCGTGAACAATTTTTCATGGCAGCAGTTGAAATCCTCATTTCCGGCAGCTTGAATTCGACGGTCTTCATCTTCCGGATTATCTCGCCTTTTGGCATCTGTTTTCCGCTGCTTCGACAATCTTTCAGCAAGAAGAACGGCGAACCTTTGACGAGCATTACGAAATGCTTGCAAAAGACGAGGCGGAGCAGGCAAAACTCACGCCAACTCCCGAATGGCTAAAGCCGATTGTTGCCGAAGACGAAATTATGACAATCGCAACCATGAACAAAGGCGATACGGCCTTCCTCGTCACAGGAGACGCAAACCGAAACAAAGTGCAGGTCATGCCCGGCGGCGGATTCGTCACAACGGAAATCAAGCTCCCTAAGAACTGGAACGAGCTTGTCGCTCCTTTGGGCTACCAGCCGATTGAAAATTTCTATCTGAAAGCGAATTTTAACACTGACGAAGGTAAAAAGACGGATGCGACAAACAAAAGCAAAAAGCAGCCGACTGCGGAAAAAAGGCCAAAACAACCGAAAAAGCCCGTAACTTTGAAGAAAAAGTGACAAAATCACAGAAAATAATAACAATTCTGTGCTAGAACAATGTCGCATTTTTATGCGGAAAACACGAAACGCATCGAAATGCAAGGAGAACCAAAATGAAAAAGATTTTTGCGATAATCGCATTGCTCGCAGTTACGACACTTTCATTTGCGCAAGAATCGGGCGACAAAATTTCGTTCAGCGCAACTGACTTGAACGGCGCCCCAGTCACAAGCGAGATTTTCGCCAAAAACAAAGTGACCATGCTGAACATCTGGGGAACGTTCTGCGGACCGTGCATCCGCGAAATGCCCGACCTCGCAAAGCTCAGCGAGGCGAACAAGGCGAACGGCGTTGAAGTTGTCGGAATCGTAATCGACATCCTTGACCGAAAAGGAAACGTCGATTCGCGCGTGAAAAAAAGCGGCGAGGCAATCATCAAGCAGACGGGCGCGAACTACACGCACATAATTCCGTCGAAAGAAATGTTTTCGGGCGTTCTCAAAGACGTGCAGGCCGTTCCCACGACGATTTTCGTTGACTCAAACGGAACGCAAATCGGCAAGGCGCATCTCGGCGCAAGAAGCCAGAAAGACTGGCAGAAGCTCATCGACGAGATTTTGAAAAAATGAAATTGCCACACGGATTCGAAAAAAACAACGATTTTTCTTGCGTTAGCAAAACCGAATCCGTGCGACAATAAAAAGAGAACAACAAAAAATGACCGGAAAAAAACGAAAAATCATTTCAATTGTGTCTCTCTGTCTCGGAATCGTCCTTGTGATTGCAGGAATCTTCCGCGGAGAAGCGGAGACCGTCCTAAACAAGGCGACCCGAATCTGCATGGAATGCATCGGAATCGGATAAATCTTCGTACCGGGGTTTCGTCAGAAATCCCAAAATCCGTGTGACAACAAATGGAAAATATCGAATGGCAGAATCAAAATTAAAAAAACACAGTCGAATCCGTCTTTTTGTCCAAGCCGCGTTTGCCGCGCTCTCGAACGGCTACATAAAAGGCTTTGCGAACGGAAAAATCTTTGAGGGCGACTCGAAATTCCTTTGCGTTCCCGGAATGAACTGCTATTCCTGCCCGGGTGCGCTCGGCGCGTGTCCTATAGGCTCCTTGCAGGCAACTCTCAACGCCCGCGAGTACCGCGTCTCGCTGTACGTTGTGGGGCTTCTCGTGATTTTCGGGACGTTTCTCGGCCGATTCGTGTGCGGCTTTCTCTGTCCGTTCGGGCTGATTCAGGATTTGCTTTTCAAGATTCCCTTCATCAAAAAAATCCGCCGCCTTCCGGGAGAAAAAGGTTTGCGCCATCTTCGTTTCGTGTTCCTCGGCGTGTTCGTCATTCTGCTTCCGATGTTCGTGATTGACATTACGGGATTGGGCGAGCCGTGGTTCTGCAAGTGGATTTGCCCTGTCGGAACGCTTGAAGGCGGAATCCCGCTCGTGCTTCTGAACAACGCGATGCGCAGTGCTGCCGGTTTTATCTTCAAATGGAAAATCGCGATTCTTTCAATTACGATTCTTTCTTCTATTGTAATATACCGCCCGTTCTGCCGGTACGCCTGCCCGCTCGGCGCGGTTTACGGGTTCTTCAACAAAATCTCGTTCTGCCGCTTCAAAATCGACACAACAAAATGCACGAAATGCGGCGCGTGCCAAAAAGTCTGCAAGCTCGACATTCCCGTGTACGAAAATCCGAACTCGATGGACTGCATTAGATGCGGAGAATGCAAGGCGGCGTGCCCGAAGGGGGCGATAAAAGCGACAATCTTTTAGAAATCTGATACGACTCATTCGCAGCTTGCCGGATTTGTGCCTGCTACTTGTTGATAAAATAAAGTCCTGCGAGACAAATTAGAATTCCTGCAATTTTCGAAACGCTCAGCTGTTCTTTGTATAAGGCTATGTCCGTAAATAGTGTTGCTACTGCTAAAAAATTGCAAGTCTAAGTCAGTCATTGCTTAGACTTGCAAAAAAAATCAGTATTACCAGTCTTCACCCTTGTTATAATAGTCTAAAATAGATTTTATTCTTTTTTCAACTTGTTCACAATAAGTTTTATCCCCCACATTTTGAACATAAACATACTTATCACCTAACATTGCTATAGTATTAGAGCCCGTAGGTCTAAGAATAGACGCATTTACAACTTTTGCATAAGAGGAAGACTTAAAACCATTGCCGTCAGCTTGTCTAATAACTGCGTACAATTGTTTTTTTGATTCTGTTTTTTTCGAAAACTTATTTTCTAATAATTGTTTTTTTGCCTTATGTTTATTATAAATACTAGTGTATTTACTTTGAGGTAACGCCTCCCAAGCAGAAATAATTCTAATTTTATCATTTTCTACCTTTGCATTGATTACAACCATAACATTATTTTCAGCTACTATACCAAGCGTTTTATCATTTTCAGGATTAGTTTCATTTTCAATTTCTACTGAATAGGGGTCTTCAAAAACGTATCTTGCCAAATAAAAGCTAAACCCCTTTCCATCACCTGTATCTTTTATGTTTTTATTACTTTTTTCTCTATGCCATACAAAATTTCCACATACAACATCTTCGTTCTCTGGGCCAGTTGTATCCAACTCATACCAGGCTTGAGGAGTATCTTCAAATGGTGTTATTTCATTTTTTGTTTTAGCAGTCTGCTCAAGTTTGTCGGATTCATTATAGATTTTTTCAAAATCTTTATTGTCCATAATCGTTACCTCTTTCAACTTTAAATATGGCTATGTCCTGAAATAAAGTGGTTATGTTTAAATACTAACTAATTATGTATGATTAAACTCACAGATTGCTTTTTTGAAGAAGTTTATGGTCTTGCACGCTTACAAGAAGAGAATAATAGGTCATTTTTAGGAAAGATTATAAAATACATTACAAGTTTTGACGATTCAAAAACTTATTCATTTAGTCAAATTATGAGAATCTGTGTGTCTGTATACAAGACCAGTAAAAAACAAGAAAACTGGAATAGCCTTTCACAAGATTATTTTGAAGGAAAGAGTCTTGACGAATTTATAGAAAAAGTCTGTGTAAATAATAATAACATGAAAAAATCTTCAAGACCCATAGAGAGGTCTAAGATAGGATTGTCTGAACGACAGTCTGAAAGACTTTTATACTTTGTTATTGTTTATTCATTAGTTATAGAATGGGAAAGATTAAAAAAACGAATCTCTTATACTGGTGGCCATTTTTCTACTATGAACGACCTAAAACAAGTGATTAAGTATTGGAGAAGAAAAATTACAGATGACCCTCGATAATTTTATTTATCTGGTTACATACATCTAAAAGTTCCAGGTCGTCATTACCGTCAACATCATAACAGTACTGTATCTTTAAGCCATTATCTTTTGCAATGGCTATTGCCTCTGTTAAAGGAATTCCTTTAAAAATCAGATAAAGAGGGGCATTTAGGTCATTTGGGACTTTTCTACGGATAAAAAGGTTCTTAAATCCTTCCTCTGGGGAATAATCTACTTCAAAATCTTTTTCAAGTTTTCCTAAGTCAATCATACAAACCTCCATTTTTCTGGTTTAAATATTATAACTCTTCATACATTTACCCTGTAAAAATAAGTTTATTCCTACTATGCCATCCATTATTTTAACATAGTAGGAATTCTACAATTTGTAAAATCTTATTACTTGGCTACCATAACATACTGAACCTGTGCATTATTGCAAGCCGTAGACTGGGGCTGCAAACCGGTATAATCGTCCATTTTCATAAATGTCTAAATTAGGATAGTATTTTGGGGCATACTTTCTAACTAAATTACTTACATTTACAGAAACCTCGTCTAATCGGTAGTTAGGCTCACTGCTTCGTAAAGTGTTTGTAACAGATAAGTATTGCCGACAAAAATAAACTGCATCGCTATAGTTTGCAAACTGTATGTAATAAAATGTAGAATCGTTTGGACAATAGGCACTAACAAAGTATGTTGCACCGTCTAAACGGTACTTAGGAAGTATTTCACTTACTTCATAAGGTTGTGAACAATAGTAGGTATGGTACCTAGAATTATAAGATACATCAATAATAGCAGTTGCAAAAGAGCTTGTTACTGAAACAAACAGAGCTAAAAAAATTGCTGCAAACTTCTTCATAAAAAGTCTCCTAAAAAAATTGATTTTCTTTAAGAAGACTTCGACTGTCTTAAGAATACAGATTCACTACAATTCGTAGCAAGGAACAACGTCCTTTTGTTTATGGTTTAAATATTATAATTATTATTTGATTTACCCTGCAAAGTTCTAAATACAGTTTTGGCATTTCGTAGAACTAAGCGACACAAGGCAAAGGACTTCTTACGGAAAGTTCCTTAGATTTTACGGTTTTGTTTGTGCAGAACACGAAAGCCGATAAGATTTCAGATTTCTTTTCGTAAGGGTCTTTTGCCCAGTTCACGAAATTATGCCAGACCAAATAGTTATCCAGGTATTTTGTAGCGACACCGTGGAAACGAATTATCCAAGTTTTCAAAATACTGTGATAACTGTTGATGTGTTGAACATGAAAAATGCCTTTCTTGGACTTTCCAGTTTTTAATTGGATAAGCTCAAGTTTGTTTTCCTTAGCAAATTTCTGATAAGAATGATGTGCATCTGCACATAAAACAGAATTACTTGCAATTCTTCCAGAAAATACTTCCGAAAGATTCTTAGTCGAAGCACGTCCCAAATTTGACTGCTTTGAAATAGAAAGTCCGTCCTGTGTAACTGCACAAGGAACGCAAACTTGTTCGTGTGACAATCCACGTGTATGAACGTCGTTTCCACGCTTGTGTGCTTCACGTGGCATAACGAAAGAAGTAGACTTCTTGTGATTTCCTTTGAAAGAAAGTGCAAAGAAAGTTTCGTCGGCTTCGACTACGCCATTTAATTCAACTGAATTCTGCATGTTCTGCAAAGCGTCTAAAACCTTGTGTCGCCAAATAAAAGCTGTGTCTTTATTGATGCCACAGATTTCTGCACTGCGACGAACAGTAAAACCGTTCATCATACATTCAAGGTATTTCTTCCAAGTAGCAAAAGACTTTTTAGATGAAAACGTGATAGTATTGTTTCTGGCAGAAAAAGTTTTGTGGCAGTCATGGCACATAAAACGCTGCATTAAGCCTTTATGACCGTTTTTCTTGATGTTAAACGAACTGCAGTGTGGACAAGAAATCCCGTTTTCTGCTTTCTTGGACAAAAGAAAATCCTCGAATCCGTTGTAATTGTAATCAATGGATTCAAGGAATTGTTTTACAGAGTTCAAGTCTGCTTTTGAAAGTGTCTTTAATGTCTGGAAAAGTTCGCTTAATGTCATACACTTTATAACATAGTGTGAATTTTCAGAACGTCAATTAAAAACAACACTTTTTACGGACATAGCCAAAATTTTTACAAAAAAGTGAATTTTTTAGAAATTCTGGTTATACATATCATGAGGGGAAGGAAGGATTTATAAATCTGGAATTTAATCTAAATTTAGAATTCAAATCTAAATTTATATATACAAGAAATTTACAGGGTAAAATCATTACAAGTTATAATATCTATTCCAGTAAGGGACTAGTATTATGAAGAAATTATTTTTTATTATTCTGACAGTAGTTTTTGTAGGATTTAGTGTTATTGTTAAGGAATACTCTGACATTAATAAAGAACTTGTAAATGCCGTTTCTGAAAGGGTTGGAACTGCCAGAGCCGATAAAGCTCTTACAAAACGTTGTCGAAACATTGAAAAACTCTTTAACGAAACAAAATACCCTATTACAGAAAAAATGTTCTATTTTTACTTTGAACCGAACGCTTCAATTAATCCTAATACTGCCGGTATGTCAATAGGTGAAACAATAATAGTCTTTAATCCAAAGTATGAAATCACTGACAGTACGATAATTCACGAATTATGCCATGCAACTTTAGATAATCATAACATAGCTTCTATAAATCACGATAGCCCAGAGTGGAATGAGCTGATTAGCTATTTTGAAAGCCTCGGTTATACAGACCTTGGTGGCGATGGCTACTTTTATGAAGTAAAGCTCGCAAATTAATATAAACATATTATGCGAAGAGTCTGTCATATTTGTGGAAAACCATACGAATATCCCTCAACTGACCCAGACAAGCCAGTAAGCTTACGTCGGTGTTCATTGCCTGAGGAATGCCTTTTGCACAAATTTGATAAACGGTGTTTGCTGTAACGATTAATAAAATTGGCCAGATGTATGAAAACATGGACAACTCCTTTTCAAGGTTTCTTGTCCATCTTCTAAGACCTAACGATGAGACTGAATGCCCAAAGCATTCCTACCCGGTGGCAGTAAGAGGAGAATATCAAAATTTGCCTGAATCATCAACGAAACGGTTAATGCAAAAAAAGGCATTTCTCATTTTATCCGGAATCTCCATGAAAATCGCAGCATTTCTTCGGAAGCGGTCGATAGCGGCGGGAACGGCATCATGCTCTGCCGCCATACATAAAGAGCCTTGGCATTGAAACGCAGATTCTTGAAAACAGAGGGCAGGACGCTGTTTATGACACGCGAGTTTCGGCTATGGTGCTGAAAAATTCCAAAGCCGAAGTGTTTCTCGAAGCTCTTCAAAAATAGTAGAATCGCTCCAATCGAATGGAGCGATTTTTTTGTTCGGAGGTACAAAATGACATATTCGGAAGTGCTTGAGGAAGCGAGGAAGTGCATCGGCGACAAATGCAAGGCGTGTCCGGTCTGCAACGGGATTGCGTGCAAGAATGCGATTCCGGGACCGGGCGCGAAGGGAAGCGGGACTGTCGCGACGAGGAATTTCAACGCGTGGCAGAACATATTCGTGAACATGGACACGATTTACAAAAACGGCGCAGTCGATACTTCCGTTGAGTTTTTGGGGAAACATTTCGCGCTTCCGGTCTTTGCAGGTCCTGTCGGGAGCGTCAATTTTCACTACGGGGAAAAATTCGACGATTTGTCGTACAACCATACGCTGCTCACCGCATGCGCCAAAAACGGAATCGCGGGTTTCACGGGCGACGGCGTGAACATCAAGGTCATGGAAGGCGCAGCAAAGTCTATTGCGGCGAACGGCGGAATCGGAATTCCGACAATCAAGCCGTGGGATTCAGAGACGATAAAGGAAAAGATGGAGCTTGCCCGTCAGGGAAAACCGTTTGCGATGGCGATGGACATCGACGGTGCGGGGCTTCCGTTTTTGAAGAACAGGAATCCGCCTGCGGGAAGCAAATCCGTCGAGGAGCTTTCCGAAATCGTGAAGGCGGCGGGCGTTCCGTTCATCATCAAGGGAATAATGACGGCGCGTGGTGCGGAAAAGGCGCTTGAGGCAGGAGCGAGCGCAATCGTCGTGTCGAACCACGGCGGGCGCGTGCTCGACGGTTGCCCTGCGACCGCTGAAGTTCTCCCCGAAATCGTCAGCGCGGTCGGCGGACGCATGAAAATCATCGTTGACGGCGGAATCAGAAGCGGAACCGACATTTTCAGGGCGCTCGCGCTCGGAGCAAACGCCGTGATAATCGCGCGTCCGTTCGTCACTGCGGTCTTCGGCGGCGGAGAAGAGGGCGTGAAAGTCTACGTCGAAAAGCTGAAATCCGAGCTTGAGGACACGATGTCGATGACAGGCGCGCTGAAAATCTCCGACATAAGCCGCGACATGATTCGCATTGTGCGCTGAACGATTCCGCAATTTCGTCTATGCGCTTTTTGTTCCCGGGGGCGTTCCCCTACCCGTCAGGAACAGAAGCGTAGCACACCCCGCTGCTACCGAAGTGGCGAGGATGTAGCCGGAAGTGTTTGTCGATTTTCGTCTCTTCGTCTGTTTCTGCGAAATCGGCTTTTTCAGCCTTTTGTATTTCGAGAACGCTTCGGAATGTTCGTCGCGTTTTTGACGAGCGCCATCATCGCCATATTACAGCGCGCCCCACTTTTCGAGCGTTTTTCGAGCGCCTTGTTCTACCCAATCCTTGTAGAGCGGCTTGTTTTTCTCGTAGATTTTCAGGACATGCCCGGTGACAAGCGGATTTTTCTTTGAAAGCAGATAGTCGTAAATCGGAAGGGCGACGTAGCCGTTCTGCTCGGTTTTCAGCCGATTCAAAAGCGCGGCGTCCACGTCATCGTCGGCAAAGCGGCGGATTTGCTTGAAGAATTCGTCAAAAACGCTGATGGAAAGGCCCGGCAGCTTTTTGATGAAGATTTTCCGAATGTCGTATTTTTCGTCCAAAAGCGTTTCTATGCTGAAAGAAAGCGTGTCGGTCTTGTTGAAATATTCGTCCGCGTTGTTCAGCGTCGAAACCATGCAGGAAAGCGCGCGATTTTTGTCGCGTCCATAAAGGTTTTCCGCGATGTCCAGGTTCACGGCGTCGTATTTTTCCCACATCTCGAACAGAATATCGTCGTAGAACCCGTCGTCGCAGGGGCAGAGCGCGTCCGCGATAAACGCAAGATGGTATTTTCGGATGTTCTTGTTCGTCCGCGGCGAGAACACTTTCCGCAATTCTCTTTTCGAAAAATCGTCCTTGAACATCGCAAGCGATTTGTAAAAAGAGCGCCATTCCGCGCCGTAATAGTTTGACGGCAGAATCGAGTCCATGTACTCGGAAAAAAACGGTTTGAGCGAGTCGTTCAGAATGTACGGGCACGCTTTGAAAAACAGGAATTTTTCCTTTTTGTCCTTGAGCGAAAGAATAAGCTCGTAGTCTTCTTTTTTCTGGTACTTTGCGAGCGCGAAAACAGCGTTGTCGTTTCCGTCCAACGCCCACTTTCTCGTCAGTTCGTAGAGTTCCGCGGATTTTTTTTCTCCGTGCAAAAGTTCGAGCGTGTGAATGAGCGGCGATTTGCTTTTCAAAAGCCTTCTGTCGATTTCGTCCTGCGTTTTCTTGGAGATTCGCCCTTTGAGCATTTCGAGGAAAATGTCGCCGACCATTTCGTTTGAGACAATGCAGCCGAACATCGCTTCGATTTTCTCCGTGTCTGAAAGAGAATCGAGCGCAATTTTTTCGTAGTCCGCTTTTTCATCTCGCTCGACAAGTGCCTGAATCGCGTATGCGCGGATAACGCCGTTTTTGTCGGAGAGCAGTTTTTCAAGCTGCCCTGTCGTCGCGGAATCCCGCACGATTTCGTAAAGCTTGTATTGCCCGGGCGTTTCCCCGGCATCAGAGACCGCAGAACCCATGTAGCAGTTCGTTTCGCGCATTTTTTTCAGGACGGAATCGATGTCCTCCACCGCATGGCAGCTCACGAAACTCAAAACGAAAATCAGCAGGAAAATCACTTTTTCCATTTTTTCATTCCGTCGAACACCTCCTCCAGCGTTTTTGCGGTGATTTTCTTTATCAGAACGCCGATGGGGATGACCGTGCCGATTGACGCAACATAGTCGGGACTGTTCTCGGTCGGAAAACGGAGCGAGCAAAGATACTGCCCCGAGCGGTATATTCTTGATTTCGAATCGTACACCCACGGACCGACGACATACGGACGCAAATCGAGGTGCTCCTCGCCCAAATGAAGCTCGTGCCGCTTGTCGAAGTCGGCGCACTCCTTGTCGGTTGCGGGATGATAAAACAGTTTCCCCTCAAGGACGGGCGGTATGTCGTCATAAAAATGCAGGGCGCGGAACGCATCCTGCTCCTTTTCGATTATTTCCCGCGTTTTTTCGGGATTTCCGAACACGGCAAAGTATTCGGCAGTCTCTATTTTCGACTTCCGCTCCGAAAAACGGCAATACCGAAGTTCGTTTTCGAGGATGATGCTTTCCAAAATGAGCGAGCGCTTCGTATTGCGGCGTTTTTTGTGGGTTTCGTCGTCATCGAACGCGCACACCACCACGCATCCGTCTTTTTCGGCCTCTTCGATGATACGCTTTTTCAGCAACTCGTTTTTCCCGGATTCGTCCATTTTCACTCCCCAAAAACGCATAAAAATTCGTCATGCCGGACCGCCCGCACGGAATCGCATTCCGGCATCGCTTCTATTTTAGGTTCCGAATCCGGATTCGTCCATTATTTCAATGAATCTCGTTTCCCGTGTGCTTTCTGATTGATTCGATGTAGAATTCCGCATAGCGCGACAACGCGATATTTTTCCGCGTGAGGATTCCGACCGTCATGCTGTCATTCACGGAAAGCGGGCGGGCGATGATTTCTTTTCCGTTCAGCTCGTGGCTTATGATGCCCGAGCAAATCGTGTAGCCGTCAAGCCCGATGAGCAGGTTGAAAAGCGTCGCCCTGTCGCGCACTTTTATGTTCTTCGTGCACTCGAAATCGATTTCCGTGAGCGGCTCCTCGGCAAAATAGAACGAGTTGAAATCGCCCTGCTCGTACGTCAGGTACGGAAACGGCGCGAGGTCGGAAAGCGAAATCTCGTTTTTTGACGCGAGCGGATTTTTTTTGGAGATGAAAACGTGGAGCGGCGCCGAAAAAAGCGGCTCGAACTGCAAATTGTTCTTTTTGATGAGCTTCGAGATGACGTCCCCGTTCCTTTTCGACATGTACAGCACACCGATTTCGCTTTTCAGATGCGCCACATCCTCGATGATTTCGTGCGTCTGCGTCTCGCGGAGCGTAAAATCGTATTCCGCGCCGCCGAATTTCTTTATCACATCGACGAACGCGTTCACCGCGAACGAATAATGCTGGCAGCTCACGGAAAAAATCGAATTCCCTCCCCCGCCCCCCTTGAACCTGTCCTCGAGAAGGGCCGCCTGCTCCAGAACCTGCCGCGCGTACGATAAAAATTCGTCGCCCTCGTTCGTCACCGTAACGCCCTTGTTGGAGCGCGAGAAAATCACGATGCCCATCTCTGCCTCAAGCTCGCGGATTGCCGCCGTCAGGCTCGGCTGCGACACGAACACTTTTCGAGATGCTTCCGTTATGTTTCGGCAATCCGCCACCGCGACGGCATATTTCAATTGCTGGAGGGTCATAGGGGAATATTAATTTTTCAAATTGAATTCAGCGAGAATTCCGTTCATAGAAAGCCATCTCCCCTCTCCGTTCGGATAATTACAATCCTCTTGTCCCCAAATCCATTTATACACTTTTAATATTTTTTCAGTTTCCAAACCGCCGATATTCACCAACTGCCTGTTTTTAATAACCGCTTCCGGCTCCATTCCATTGCAGACATCCAACAAGCCGTAAATAATTTTTTCCGTTTCAGTTTTGTTCTGCTGATATTTGCATCGCAAATCATCCTTGATTTCATCATGCGAAATAAGCCACAAGCCTTCGTCAGTTGGAGAATAAATGAACACCATGAAGTCATTTTTAGCGAGCCGCCCAAAATTCCGTTTTCCGCCGGGTTTGTTGATTACAATTTTCTCGCCGGTCGACAAAACTTCAACTTCATAAAGCAAATACGGAATATTCATAAGCTCCATTCGAAACGTATCTTGCGTTGAGTTTGAAATGTTCAGCGGAATCAAATGCACGTTATGATTGAACAAGTTTTTTGACATACGTTTTCCCCTACCTGAAAATCACGCTCATAATTCCGTCTTCCATGTCCTTTATGCAGTAGATGTGTTCCATCACGTCAAATGTTTCTTCAAGATTGTGGCGTGCGCTTCTCCAGCCGTTTCCGTCCGTGAACCACACAAAAGTCACGCCGTCAATCGTGTCGATTTCGCCTGAAAGCGTTTTGTAGCTTCGAGATGTCTCGTTGAGTTTTGAGCCGCCGCTTCCGTAAAAGTTCGTTTCAATCACATAAATCTGCTTTTCGGTTTTTACGACATAATCAAATCGCTTTTCCATTTTTCCCTGATTTGATATTGCCGACAAATCGATATTCCATTTTTTTGAGATTTCGTGAATGTACATTTCCTTGAAATACGTTTTGTCTTTTTCAAAACCCGCTTTTTTTATGTAGCTTTCGACCAAATCCTCCATCAGATGCCCGCCCCTGTTTTTGCGGCCATTTGAATCAAGCCCCGTTTCGATTCCTGTCACATAATCAAGAAGATTCGCAATCAGATGTTTTTGGAGCAAATCGAACAAACCGGATTTTTCCATGAACTCAGAATATCTTTCGATTGTGTGAGTCTGCGTCGCAAAATCGAAAAGGCAGCTTCCGTTTTCATCGGAAACGGCGATTTCGGGATTTCTCACCGCGAGCAAAATCGGAATGCACTTCAATGTTTCCGGGTATTTTTTGAGGATTTTTTCAAAATCAGATTTGATATTCTTCGAGCCAATCAATGAATTCAAGATATTAAGTTCGATTTTTATGCTTTCGACATTCCCGTAAACTTTCCCAAAATCTACATAATAAGAATAAGTCGCTATGCTGTCACGAAAAGTCGAAAGCCACTTTGTGAAATCGCGTTTCATAATTTTCTCCTCAAAACACTGTTGCCAGATTGCTGATCAGAAGCTCGCTGATTGCGCCGCGCTTTTTTGCATTTGAATTTACCATTCGCGATGCGAAAACCCTTTTTATTTCAAAGTTTGAGTACAACATGTCAAAAAATTCATCGTTCGAGTCTGCATTTTTCGGGTCGGAATTGCTTGCTAGGACAAACGCGCCTTTTTTTGAAATCTCTTCAATAAAATCCTTCAGCTCAATCTGCTCTTTGTCCGAAAAACCGTTTACAGAATATGACGTGAAAGACGAAGTTTCCGACAACGGTCTGTAAGGCGGGTCTATGTAAACGAACGTATTTTTACCGATAAAGTCTTTGCACTGTGTGTAGCTTCCGGCTTTCATTTCTACGTTTTTCAATATTTTCGAGCACTCACGCAGATTGTCCACATCGCACAAAAGCGGATTTTTCGCGCTGTTGAACGGAACGTTGAAAAGACCTTTTGTATTTACGCGGTAAAGTCCGTTGAAGCATGTCTTGTTCAAGAAAATGAACAATGCCGCTTTTTCTATGTTTTCAGTTTCGTTCAGTTCTACTTTTATCGCATTGAATCGTTCGCGCTTCTCATAAAAGAAAAGCCTGTTCTGTTCCAAAGTCTGTTTTTTGTACCGCTCCTGCAAGTCTGAAAGCACGGTTATCAGTTTCTCGCAATTGCTTTTTACTTGGGAATAGGTGTTTATGAGCTCTTTGTTTATATCGTTTATCAATATTTCTTTGGGCTGAAATTTGCTCAAAACATCAAAAAGCACAGCTCCACCGCCGACGAACGGTTCGCAATACTTTTCAATTTTTGAGGGATATTTTTCTCGGATTTTTTCCAAAAGCTGAGTTTTTCCACCAACCCATTTTACGAATGGATGTGCAATAGCCATGAAAAAAAATATACTTTAACTCATTCAAAAAATCTACTTTCGCCA
This sequence comes from Treponema saccharophilum DSM 2985, assembly GCF_000255555.1. Taxonomy (GTDB): domain Bacteria; phylum Spirochaetota; class Spirochaetia; order Treponematales; family Treponemataceae; genus Treponema_D; species Treponema_D saccharophilum. The sequence goes on along the minus strand of NZ_AGRW01000055.1, from coordinate 128,737 downwards.
ATTTTTCTCCATAGTCAAATTCTATCGTCAACTGATTGAAAATAGTATTTTTCGCTGTCGGCGCAAAAACGTATACTTCAAAAAATCAAACAGAAAAGGAATCGGATTTTATGGCGACAAGAACATCGGTTATTGGGTTTCCGCGAATCGGAAAAAACCGCGAGCTGAAATTTGCGGCGGAGAAATTCTTCAAAGGGGAAATAACGGCGGAGGAACTTGAAAAAACGGCAAAGGAGCTCCGCTCTTACGGCTGGAAAAAACAGGCGGAATGCGGCATTTCGTTTATTCCGTCGAATGATTTTTCTTTTTACGACAACATGCTCGACACGGCTTTTCTTTTGGGCGCCGTTCCCGAACGGTATGCGTCCCTTTCTCTTTCCCCGCTCGAAACATTTTTTGCGGCTTCCCATGGATATCAAGGCGCGGCGGGCGACGTGAAGGCGCTTCCGATGAAAAAATGGTTCAACACGAACTACCATTACATTGTGCCGGAGATTTCCGACGACACGAAGATTTCGCTTTCGCAGAACAACAAGGTGCTTTCCGAATTCAGCGAGGCACGGTCTCTCGGAATCCAGACGGTTCCCGACATCATCGGCGCGTACACGTTCCTGCGCCTCGCGACTTTTACCGGAAAAAAGGCCGCGGAGGATTTTGCCGCCGGATGTGCCGACGCGCTTTCCTCGCTTGCCGAATCCCTTTCAAAAGCGGGGGCGGAATGGATACGTTTTTCGGAACCCGCCCTCGTCCTCGACATCTCGGATTCGCAAAAAGCGCTTTTTCTTTCTATATATAAAAGCCTGATTCAAAAAATCCGCGCGAAGACGAAAATCAAAATCGCGCTCCAGACGTATTTCGGCGACGTGCGCGACGTGTACAAGGAAATCTGCGCGCTCGGATTCGACGCAATCGGGCTTGATTTTGTCGAGGGCAAGGAATCGCTTTCGCTTTTGGAATCCGGCTTCCCGAACGATGCACTTCTTTTTGCTGGAATCGTGAACGGGAAGAACATCTGGAGAAGCGATTACGCAAAGAAAAATACGCTTCTCTCGCAAATCAAGAATTTTGTTCCGGAAGAAAACATCGTGCTTTCGACATCGTGCTCGCTGCTCCACGTTCCGTACACGACGCAGGCGGAGGAAAAAATCAGCGGCGACATCAAGAAGCATTTCGCGTTCGCGGAGGAAAAGCTTTCCGAGCTGGCGGAACTTTCTTCGGGCGACGAGAAGGCGCTTTCCGAAAACAAAAAGCTTTTTGAAAGCGAGCGTGTGTTCAAAAACATGAGCGTGCAGAAAGCGCTTTCCGAACTGACGGAAGACGATTTTGTCCGGAAGCCTGATTTTTCCGAGCGGGAAAAAATCCAGCGCGGCGTCTTCAGCCTTCCGCTCTTTCCCACGACGACAATCGGCTCTTTTCCGCAGACGGCGGACGTCCGCGCGAACCGCGCCGCGTACAAAAAAGGGACAATCACGAAGGAGCAGTACGTCGCGTTCAACCGAGAAAAAATCGCCGAGTGCATAAAACTGCAGGAAAGAATCGGGCTCGACGTCCTCGTCCACGGGGAATTCGAGCGGAACGACATGGTCGAGTATTTCGGAAGCCAGCTTTACGGATACATTTTCACGCAGAACGCATGGGTTCAAAGCTACGGAACACGGTGCGTCAAGCCGCCGATTATTTGGAGCGACGTGAGCCGGAAAGGGCAGATGACGGTCGAATGGTCGGTTTTCGCGCAGGAGCAGACGAAAAAAATCGTGAAGGGAATGCTCACCGGCCCCGTGACGATTCTGAACTGGTCTTTTCCGCGCGACGACATCAGCCTGAAGGAGCAGGCGCAGCAGATTGCGCTCGCAATCCGCGATGAAGTCCTCGATTTGGAGAAGAACGGAATCAAAATCATCCAGATTGACGAGGCGGCGCTGCGAGAAAAGCTTCCGCTCAGAAAAGCCGACTGGCACAAGGAATACCTCGACTGGGCGATTCCCGCATTCCGCCTCGTCCACGCGAAGGTGAAGGCTGAGACGCAGATTCACACGCACATGTGCTACAGCGAGTTCAACGACATCATCCGCGAAATCGACGATATGGACGCGGACGTCATCACGTTCGAGGCGAGCCGCGCCGACTTGAAGATTCTTGACGCGCTCAAAGACGCACATTTCAGGACGGAAGTCGGTCCCGGCGTGTACGACATCCACTCGGCGCGCGTCCCGTCCGTGGAGGAAATCAAAACCGCGCTCGAAAAAATGCTCCTCAAAGTCTCGAAGAAAAAGTTGTGGGTGAATCCCGACTGCGGCCTGAAAACCCGCGGAAACAAGGAAACGGAAAAAGCGCTTGAAAACCTTGTCGAAGCGGCCCGGCAGCTGAGAGCCTGAAAGGAACTGCAAAAAAAAATGAGGCTTCGCTCATCGGAACGAAACCTCATTAACAACCACATTCCTTGACAGCAGGCCGCCGAATGGAGGTCTTGCGACCGAAAGTAAATGGAACAATGGAAAGCTCTGCGATTGGCGCGGGGCTTTTTTTTTGAGCGTTGTTGAGAAATGCCTAATTGACGTGCCTTTTCATTTCCTCCAATAACGCCATCACAGATTTTTTATCGTTCTCGCAGAGGTCTGCATATATCGAAAGAAGTTTTTTCCCGCATCCGCAGTCAATGTTTTTGCATTTGCGTCCTTCGACAAGCTCTTCCACAGTCACATTCAACGCTTTCGCTATTTTCACCGCGGAATCTATGTTCGGCAAAGCGTCGTGGTTGTTTATGTAGTTTCTGAGAGTATTCACGCTTATTCCAGTTTTCTCTGAAAGTTCTTTCGGCTTTATGTCCTGAAAAATCATTTCCTCTTTCAAATTTTCCTTGAATCCCATGAAAAAAGGATAATCTAAAAAGACGAAATTCTTCTTGCGGACAGTCTTTTCAGATTATATAATGGCGAATTGATGATTAGATTTAATCATTTTGACGTCTTATAAGATGATACAGGAGGCTTTGATTATGGGAAAGAAAAACGGAAAAACATCGAAGTTTTTTCACGAAACTCAAGAAATCACTGACTATCTTGCGGAAAATGATTTTTCCAAGTTTACACAGTACGTTCTAAACGACAACAGCAATGCAAGCGAGGCAGTAGATTTTCTAAGAGAATTATCCAGAAAATGCAGAGAGTTTGCTGAAAGACTAGAAGACACGCTGGAAAACTAAACGCTTGGAGACTGAAATGTTGTTCGTTAAAATTATTGTAGCAGTAATAGCAATAGCACTGATTCTTATTAGTATTGCAGCGCCGAATGATGGAAAAATTGATGTACCTTTCTTTTTTGAGTTAGGAATATTTCCTGGAGTAGCATGCATTCCTCTGGACATTGCATTATGGGGGAACTTCAGAGTACTTTTCATCATTTCAATTATCTTATTGGCAATCTCCATTGTCGGTATTATCGTTGCGTATATCATCAACAAAATTTCTGTTGCGAAAATAAAAGCCATAAAAGCCAAAGTGCTTGATTTGGGAGTTCTCACCTCAGAAACGATGGAATCTATACCCCTAGATTTGCTATACTCCGCCAATTTTTTTATCAGCGGCAGTTTAGGTTTTATAAAATACGATAGCTCGAAACCTGCTTTAAGCGTGGATTTAAAATCACTTGAAAACATGATTGTCATTGGCAGCGACACAAAAGGAAAATTGATGGCCGCTAATAACGGCATGGTAGAGATTCTATTTGAAACAGCAAGAAAATCTTGCACATTATATTTCAAAACATTTGAACATGGGGAGGATGCTGAATATTTACTTTGCAAAAAAGATGGCTCACTAATTCTATCAGACAGAAAAATCACCCTCGATAACGAGGAATATAAAGTAGTGCCACTTTTTCCGCCTAAGTACGAAAAACTGCTATGGGAAAACCGCATTCAAAATTTCACTAATCAGGACATAGCAAACAAAGTGCATGACGATATTGAAAACTGTACGGTATTTGGTTGGGAGGAACTGATTTTCTATCCGCCAACACTCCAATATGAATGGGATTAAATACAATCAACCAAAGCCGCTCCACAAAATCAACAGGAAATATTTCAAATGTGCAATTTTGCTGAACTTATCTCAAAAAATATAGGCTCGTTATTAGGACCGATATCGAATATTGTAGTTCTGATTGCAATTGCTGTAACTCAGTACAGACAAACCAATAGGTTTAAAAAAATCGAAAGTAAAGACATTGAAAAGGAGCGTAAAATCACACTTTTTGACAAAAGGTATGAAATCTACGATTTATTCACAAGACTTTATAACCGATGCTGCGACTTTCTGAACATTATTGAGAAAGAACAAAGAAATGGCAATTGCGAATTGAGTGATGAAGATATAAAGGATTTCCTAAGAGAGACAATCTGTTCTGATTTTTCTAATCTAGATGGGATTTTTGCACGAAATACATTTCTAGAAAATTCTAAGCAAAATGAAGAAGAAGGAAAAGACGGTTATAGAGAGGAACAGCGATTAAAAAGAAAATACCAAATACTGTATTCTAAATTTTTACATGATTCGTTTTCAAAATTGAACATGACAAAATTCTGCTTTGAAAACAAGCAAGTTGCCGAGGCATTGACAAATTTTTCAAAAATCTTGCTTATAGGAATTGAAAAAGAGTCGGATAGCAAAGATTTTGAAGAAAGAGAAAGCGATAATCATTTTTTAGCAGACAAGTTCTTTTCCGACTTACGGAAGTGTATGGATAAAATAGAGGCAGAACAGATAATTCAAAAAATGGAAAACGAAATTGAATTCAACATCGTATAAATTTTTAATCAAAATTTATATTTGTGCTATGACCAATATTTTTATAACAAGAAAAAGAGAGGCTAAGACTGCTGTATGATTGTTAAAATAGTTTTATCAGTAATATCGCTCAGTTTGCTAGTTATTGGATTTATCATTGATACATCAACTGATAGGCAAATTGATTACGATGATAAAGAAAAGAGACGGATTATAGTTAATCAACTTCTACACTTTGGCGTTATTGGCATTCTACTTTGTATTTCACTATGGGGGAATTTTGAAATATTATTTCGCATATCAATAACACTTCTTGCAATATATTTTATTATTCTTGGTATCGGTACGTTTAGTATTCCGCATTTTTCTTTTGGTGTCATTGGAATTCCTTTTTGTATTTCTCTATGGGGTAACTTCAGGCTTCTTTTTGTCATATCAAGCATTGCCGTTATAATTGCTGTGATTGTGGTTGTTGTATTTTTGATTCGCAAGTTCCTGAAAGAGAAAGAAAAAAAATCGAAGAGAGCTTTTGCTGTATACGATATCGAGGAGCTTGGAGAAGATGTATTAATGACTGCATATTTCTTTATTGATCGTGAGTTAGAAATGACAAAATCTGAATCTGAATCCAAAATTACCAATGAAAATGGAAAAGTAGTCGTAAGCAGAAGTTCTCTTAGAGATACAATTATTATTACACCAGATACAAAAGGAAAATTACTGAGTATAAGCGATGATGAAATAAAAATTCAGTTTGATTCAGAAGAGGACTGCTCGTTATCTTTTGAAAAAAGAAATGGAGTAAATTTTTTTCTAGCGACTAATAGCGAAAAAGAAGTTCTTTATGGAAAAAATGAATATAGAGTAAACTGTACCCCTCATGTTTTGTTTAAATTGGCAAAACGAAGGTCAACAACAAAGAGAACTAAAAAAGCAAAAGGTGCGTGGTAAATTTAATCCATGAAAAAAGTAAAAGCAAAAATCGACTGCTCAGCGGATTCTGACGCAGTTTTTCCACGAGCTGAGTTTGTGCGCAAAATCGCCGTTCATCGGCAAAAAGCGCGTCCAGCGTGATTTCACGAAGAGCGAGGCGAAAATCATGAAAATCCTCTTTTTGATGAACAAAGCCGTTGACGAAAGCGACTTGCTATACAAGGACATTTCGTCAGATTTCAGGATGCCGAGTCCGAACCGTGGCAACGGAATGAACAAAGATTTGACATATCTTTACTCTCTTCTCAACAAAAGCGGACGCTTTATGAAAATCTAGGCTTTCACACCCGTTCAGAAACCGTCATGCTGAGCGGGCTTCGACTACGCTCAGCCGCCTTATTAGCATACCTTTTGTAACACCACCAGAATTTTTAATCACCTATACGTGAATTTATACGTCTCCGCCTCAAAATGACAAAACCTTTCACACCCGCTCGGAAGCCGTCTTGTAAACTTCCATATCCTCGCGTTTGCCGATTGCAATAATATTTACGAACAGAACATTTTCCACGACAGAATAAACAATTCGGATTTGTTTTTTGCAGGCGTACATTTTCCTGTAGCCAGACAAATCATAGCCGTTCTTGTTTCCTAATCTTCCCCGAGCAATGGCGATGTTTTCAGCTTATCGAGCTGCTTTTTGACGAGTTTTTGATGCTCCCGTCAAGTTCGCAGAACTCCTGCAAAGCCAAAGGGTGAAATTTTATCTCGTATTCCACTTACAGCCCCGCCTTTTTCATTGCATCGTCATAGGAGATGTATTCGGAAACAGGAGTGTTTTTGCGCTCTTGGACAGTCTCGAAAATCTCTTTCTGCTCGGTACGTTCTTCCAGTGATTTCAGCCGCTCGTATTCGTCAATCGGAATCAGCACCGCCTGCATCTGATTGTTTTTTACGACGGCGATTTTTTCGTCGATGGATTTTGTCATTCTCTGCAAGAATCCTGCAAATCCGCGAACAAACTGGGTGCTTGAAACTATTTCATTACGGGCAAATGTTACCATACGAACCTCCTGTGCAAGATTTTACATAAAATAGTATGCAGAATTCAACAAAAAATTTTCTGCACATGCGCATTTCAGAGCAGCAGTTCAGACAAATACCGCCTCAAAATGATAAAATCGCTCATAAAAACATGAAAAACGAAGGAGTCAAAAGTGAACAACATTGTGGAAGTTCTGAACAACATCGACAGCGTAATGTATTACCCCGTTCTTATCATCGTGATGGCGGTGGCAGGTTTGTATTTCACGCTGCGGACGAAGGGCGTGCAGATTCGCCTTTTTGGGGAGGCGCTGAACGTAATACGCGAGAAACCGGACGACAAGAACCACGTCTCGTCGCTGCAGGCAATGCTCGTCTCGACGGCATCAAGGGTCGGAACGGGAAATATCGTGGGCGTTTCGACGGCGATTTGCCTTGGAGGCGCGGGAGCCGTATTCTGGATGTGGGTCATGTGCATTATCGCGACTTCATCGGCATTTGTGGAAAGCACGCTCGCGCAAATCTACAAAAGGAAGAGCAAGGACGGCTCGTGCTTCGGAGGTCCCGCATACTACATCGAGAAAGCGCTCCATGCGCCGTGGCTTTCCGTCGTCTTCTGCGTGTTCCTGATTGTGACGTATGCGGTCGGATTCAACATGCTCGCTTCCTACAATCTCCAGTCGACATTCGAGGCGTATTCTTTCTATGACAAGGGCACGACTCCGTTAGTAATCGGCATTTTCCTCGCGATTCTCGTAGGCTACTGCGTTCTTGGCGGCGGAAAGAGAATCGTCAAATTCACCGGCGTCATCGTTCCTGTGATGGGAATCTCGTACGTTCTCGTATCGCTCGTTATAATCGCGTTCCACATAAAAACGGTTCCTGCGATGTTCGCGATGATTTTCAGCGACGCGTTCAACTTCCGCTCGATTGCGTCGGGCGTTGCAGGCTCATGCCTCGTCTACGGAATCAAGCGCGGGCTTTACTCGAACGAGGCGGGCGTCGGCTCCGCACCGAACGCATCGGCAAGCGCGAAAGTTTCGCATCCGGTAAGCCAGGGACTCGTGCAGATGCTTTCGGTCTACATCGACACGCTCATTCTCTGCACCGCGACGGCTCTCATGTGCCTTGCGAGCGGAGTCGAGCGCAGCGAGGCAGTTTCCGGCGCGCCGTACGTCCAGAACGCGATTTCCACCGTTTTCGGCTCGGCGGGCGCCGTGTACATAACGGTCGCGATGGTTCTCTTCGCGTTCACCACGCTTATCGGAAACCTCTATTACGTTGACAACGCGCTGATTTATCTGAACAAGAAAAGGGAGCCGTCAAAAGTGTTCATGCGGATTTTCCACGCGCTCTGCGCCGCAATCGTCTTCGTCGGTGCGGTCATCCCGATGGACGCGGCGTGGGCTGTCGCCGACATTCTCATGGGCGGAATGACGTTCATCAACCTCCCCGTCTGCGTAATTCTCGGAAAAGTCGCAATCGACGCGCTCAACGATTACACGAAGCAGCGCAAGGAACTCAAAAAGAAAGGCAGCAGCGAAACTCCCGTCTTCCTCGCCAAGAACATCGCGCTTGACGAATCGGAGCTTGATTTCTGGAAAAGCGAAAACTGATTGGCGCGTTTTTTGAGCAGCAACAAGGGCGTACGGAACAACCGTGCGCCTTTGTTCGTTTTGCGCTACAGTATCATCATGAAACGAAATTACCAGCTTGAGATGGAGGACGTCATAGCGAACCTTCCGAATGACGGAAAAAAACCGACGCTTCTTCTCCACGCGTGCTGCGGTCCCTGCTCGTCGGCGGTCATAGAGCGGCTCGCGCGCACCTTCGACATCACGATTTACTATTACAACCCGAACATACATCCGCAAGCCGAATACGAGCGGCGGCTCGACGAGCTGAGGAAATTCATCGCGGTTTTTCCCGATTCCGTGAAAAACGGCGTGAAACTCGTCGTCGATTCATACAACCCCGAGGACTATTTCAGCGCGACGAACGTTCGGGCGGAGCCGGAGCTGAAAACAGAGCCGGAAAAAGGAGAGCGGTGCCGGCGATGCTACGAATTCAGGATGCGGAAATCGTTCGGCTTCGCGTCAGAAAACGGGTTCGATTTCTTCACGACGACGCTTTCGATAAGCCCGCACAAGGATTCCGAGAAAATCAACAAAATCGGGCGAGACCTTGAATCGGAATCGCCATCCTCAAAAACGAAATTCCTTCCGAGCGACTTCAAGAAAAAAGGCGGATTCCTGCGCTCGACGCAGCTTTCCGACGAATTCGGGCTTTGGCGGCAGGATTATTGCGGCTGCGTCTTCTCAAAAGAGAACCGCAGCTGAGCGACAATCCGCGCGCTGTGGTAGAATCTTCGCATGGAACAGACCGAAATCTCAAAGAATCCGATTCAGGAAAAGGCGGAGCGAATCCGCGACGTAATCAGGTACATAAAGAAATTCAAGAATGCAGCAGTCGTAATCCACATCGACGACAGGATAATCGACTCGCAGCTTTTTTCTAACCACATCCGCGACATCTCCCTCATCCACGAGGCGGGGCTACGCGTGATAATCGTTCCCGGCGCGCGACGGATGATTGACCACGCGCTCAGGCAGAACGGAATCGGCTGGACGGTCAAAAACGGCTCGCGGATAACGCCGCCCGAGGCGATGCCGCTCATAAAAACGGCTGCGTTCGACGCCGCGAATTCCGTGATGACGAGCCTCGCGGGCGAGCATTTGACGGCAGTCATCGGAAACTGGGTTCGGGCGCGCGGCAAGGGCGTCCTTTCGGGAGTCGATTACGGTTCTGCGGGCGAAATCGACAAAATAGACGACGGAACGCTCGCGACTGTCCTTGACAACGGGTTCATCCCGATTTTTCCGTGCATCGGCTGGAGCCTCAACGGAAAGCCCTACAACATCTCGTCTGTCCAGCTTGCCGCGCAGATTGCTGTTCTCCTCAAGGCGGACAAGCTTTTCTATCTGCTTCCCGATGCGGAGATTTCCGGAAAATTCTTTTCGGTCCCGGAGGAAATCGGGCTGTCGCCTGAAGGATGCGTCCCCGCGATGGATTTGGACGAGCTCGATTCGTTCCTCTCGCTGAACAAAAAGGCGGACAAATCGAAAATCGGGAAGGACACATCGTATTTTGACGGCGTCATCTCGATGGTGAAGCTCGCGAAAAACGCCGTAAAATCAGGCGTCACGCGCGTCCACATTCTCAACGGCTCAATCGAAGGAACGCTTCCGTGCGAGATTTTCAGCGACCTCGGCTCGGGAACGATGATTTACGCGTCGAACTACGGCAAATTCCGCGCGATGCGGCGCGAGGACATTCCCGCCGTCCTTTCGCTCATACGCCCGTTCGTCATCAAGAAAATCCTTCTTCCCCGCTCCGAGGAAATGCTCGAATCGACGTACAACGACTACATCGTCTACGAGCTTGACGGAGCGGTACGGGCATGCGCCGCGCTCCACATGTACGGAAGGGAGCAGGCGGAAATCGCGGGCGTCGCGGTCGACGAGACGTGCGCGCATATCGGAATCGGCCCGAAGATGATTTCTTATCTTATCGAGAAGGCAAAAACGGTGAGCATACAAAGCGTCTTCATCCTTACGACGCAGACGGCGGACTGGTTCGAGCGGCTCGGATTTGTCGCCGACACAATCGAATCCCTGCCCGAAGCGAGGCGCAAAATCTGGAACCCAAAACGCGGCTCAAAAGTTTTCCGCCTCAAGATATAGCGGACGGAGGTCAGATGCCGAAACACGCCGTGTTCTTTCCGCTCGTTTTTGAGCGGTAGAGCGCGGAATCGGCGCGGGAAAGCGCATCCTCGTAGCCCGCGTCGTCGGGCGAGAAATACGCGAAACCGATGGAAACGGTGACGTGGTGGATTCTTCCGTCAAAATTGAATTCAAGCGCGGAAACGGAGCGCAGGACTTTTTCCGAGAACGTGACGCATATCTCGCGTTTCATTCCGTCAAAAATCCCTACGAATTCGTCGCCGCCCCACCGGATGAGCCTGTCGCTTGAGCGGCAGTTCGCGTAGACGGTCTCCACGATTTTCCGGAGAACCTCGTCACCGGCTTCGTGCCCGAAATTGTCGTTGACGTACTTGAAGTTGTCGATGTCGAGCATCATTATCGCGGGACTCGGAAATCCCCGGCGGAAATCGAGGAAACTTTCCTCAAGCGCATCCGTGCCGAATTTCCGCGTGTTCGCCCCAGTCAGCGTATCCCAGTTCACCTGCCGCCCCAGAACCTCCGCCTTCTGCCTGAGCGCGCGCCTGTCGAGCGCGGAAAGCCGCATCAGCATCGAGATGAGGACGACGGCGATTATGATGCAGAACGGGATTATGAACTGGAGCATCCGTATGTTGAGGCTTTGGACGGTCTTCATCTTGCGCGCCACAAAAAGCATCCCGACGACCGATTTGTCGGAATTGCAAATCGGCGAATAAACCGAATAATATTTTATCCCGCGCACATCGACGCGGCCGTTGAAAACCTCGCCGTTCTGCAGGACTTTCTCCTCGATGAGCGGATTGGAGATGGTTGTTCCGACGACGTTCGCGAGCGACGAGGCGACGCGCGTGTCCCCGCTGAAAATCGTGCATTCGACGCCGAACGATTTCACGATGTCAAGGAATTTCTTTCCGGAAAGCGAATAGACGAAAACGACAGTTCCGATTATGTTCCCGTCGAGGACAACGGGCGACGCGTAAATCTCCGCAAAAATGAAATCCCCGAATTTTCCGTAATTGAGCGTCGTCTTTCCGTCAAGCGCATATTTTACGGAAACAAGCTCCGACAAATCGGAGTATTTCCTGAACTGCGTCCCCCGTTCCGAAATGACGATTCCATTCGAATCGGTAAGCGCAAACGCGTCAATCCCGAGCCGCTCGACCGTATCGGAAAGGAATTCGCTCATTCCCGTTCCGTCCCTGCCCGAAACCGCTTTTATGACGCTCGGATGGCCGGCAACGACAGAGGCGCTTCCCTTCAGGACGTCGCACCAATACGAGAATGTGTTCTGGATTCCCGTGCTGACGTTCATAAGCTCATTGTTCGTCATGTAGACAAAATCGCTCTCAAAAGCTCTGAATATAATAAAGATGAGCACGACAAACGCCATGATTACGGACAATCCGAAGTAGAAAAGCAAACGCGCGCCCGAAGAAATGACATGTTTTCTTCCCATAAAAACTCCGCCTGAACTGATTGGGCATGGCCGAAAAAAGGAACTTCCGCGCACGCCCGTATATTCCCGATTTCAGCTGGAACGCGAAAAAGAATGGAGCGCCGAAAAACGCGAGGATTGCCGTAAACGATGTGCCAAATTATAGGATAAGTTCGCAAGCCACTTGATTCACAATTCCGCTGAACAACTCCGAAACCGAAATCTCCGAACAGTTTTACTATAAATTGTTCATCCCCATTTGTAAACGAATCGCAAACGCAATTGCACAAAATCGCGTCAATGCCGGTCGATTAGCATTCGCGCGATTTTCCGATATACTTTCCGCATGGCAAAGACATTCGACGACAAGAAAATCATCTACACGATGGACAGGGTTTCGAGGGCTTACGGGACGAAGGTCGTCCTCAAGGACATCTCGATTTCATATTACTACGGGGCGAAAATCGGCGTTATCGGCGAAAACGGCGCGGGTAAATCATCGCTCTTCAAGATTTTTGCGGGAAAGGACACGGACTACACCGGCGAGACGAAGCTCCTTCCCGGATACACGATGGGCTATCTTGAGCAGGAGCCGTACCTTGAGCCGGGAAAGACCGTCATGGAAATCGTCCGCGAGGGCGTGAAGCCGATAACCGATTTGCTCGCGGAATTCGACAAGGTGAACGAGGCGTTCGGAGACCCCGACGCTGATTTCGACAAACTTTGCGCGCGGCAGGCGGAAATTCAGGAGAAGCTCGACGCGGCTGACGCATGGAACCTCGACGCGAATCTGGAGCTTGCGATGGACGCGCTCCGCTGCCCGCCCGCCGACCAGATTGTGGACGTCCTTTCCGGCGGAGAACGGAGGCGCGTCGCGCTGTGCCGCCTTCTCCTCCAGAAACCGGACATTCTCCTCCTCGACGAGCCGACGAACCACCTGGACGCGGAGACCGTCGCGTGGCTTGAGCGTCACCTGAAGGATTATCCGGGAACAATCATCGCAATAACGCACGACCGCTACTTCCTCGACAACGTCGCCGGCTGGATTCTCGAAATGGACAGGGGCGAGGGATACCCGTTCAAGGGGAACTACTCCGAGTGGCTTGAGGCAAAGGAAAAGCGCCTCGCGCTTGAGGAAAAGCAGGCTTCCGTCAGACGGCGCGAGATGCAGGAGGAGCTTGAGTGGATTCACGCGGGCGCGAAGGGACGCCAGGCGAAGCACAAGGAGCACATCACCAAGTACGAGGCGCTTCTTGCCGAGGAATCGAAGCGAGTGACGCTCAAAGACTCGCAGATTTCCATTCCGGCAGGTCCGCGTCTCGGCTCGCTCGTCATCGACGCGGAAAAACTGACGAAATCGTTCGACGACAGGGTGCTTTTCGAGAACCTCGACTTCCACATTCCCGCGGGCGCGGTTGTCGGAATCGTCGGGCCGAACGGCGCGGGAAAGACGACGCTCTTCAAGATGATTGCGACGGCGGCGGGACAGAAAGTCGAGATGCACGACGGAACGCAGGGCGAGGAGAAGCCGGACTCGGGCGAGCTGAAAGTCGGCGGAACGGTGAAGCTCGTCTACGTCGACCAGATGAGAAGCAAGCTCGACCCGAACAAGACTGTCTACGAGATGCTCTCTGGCGGCTCGGATTTGGTCAAGCTCGGCGCTGTTGACGAAAAGGGACGCCCCGTCAACGGAGCCGTCCGCGAAATCAACGCGCACGCCTACTGCTCGTGGTTCAATTTCAACGGTCCGGAGCAGAACAAGAAGATAAGCGTTCTTTCCGGCGGAGAGAAGAACAGGCTCAACATGGGAATGATGTTCAAGGAGGCGGGAAACGTGCTTCTTTTGGACGAGCCGACGAACGATTTGGACATCACGACGACGAGAAGCCTTGAGGAGGCGATTTCGACATTTGCGGGAGTCGTCATGGTCATCAGCCACGACCGCTACTTCCTCGACCGCATCTGCACGCACATTCTCGCGTTCGAGAACAACAGCGACGTGAACTTCTTCGAGGGCAACTGGAGCGAGTACGTCGAATGGAAGAAGAACGTCCTCGGAATCGACGACGACGTTCCCCACAAGACGGTCTACAGAAAACTCACGAGATAGCAGCGCGATTTTGGGGAACGCTTTTCCGTCATCGGGAATCCGTTCCCCAAAAAAATGCAAACAAAAGGAAGGGAACATGAAATTCAGGCGGAAGGAAACCGTAGAGGCGGTTCAGTGGACCGGAAAAAATCAGGCGGAAGTGAAGGCGTTTGCGGGTCAGTTCGCGATGTTCGACTTTGCGGACGTTACCGGAGACGGCGCGCTCGACCCGGTTCTGAAAGTGAAGTCGCGCGAGAAGATTTCCGCGGCGAATGCGGGCGACTACATCGTGCGCGGCCCAAAAGGCGATTTCTTTATAGAAAAGAAAGCCGATTTCGAGCGCGACTGGGAACAGGCTTGACCGATAAAAACGGGCGGATTTGTCCGGCACCGGCGGAATTCACTTGAAAAGGAGCCGCCCGCCGCGAACAAATCCGCTTCTAACCATATGCAAGCCGAACGGATTTCGCGGAAATTCCGTTCGGCATGAAAAAATCCAAATCAACCGTTTTCAGACAAAGCTTTTTCAAAAGCCTTATTCTTAATTCACGATTCCGCGGGCTTTTCGGGCTGAAGGCTCAGGACAAGTTCGGACTTGTCTTTGCCGTATGCGTCGAAGATTTTTTCAAGGACGCGCAGTTTTGCAACGGTACTGTTCGCCTTATAAAGGAAAATTCCCTGCCCCAGGCCGAACCATGAAGAATCGCCGTCCTTGTTGAACGCAATCTCGGCCATTTTCTTGCTGGAAGCTATCGCAATCATCGGCGCGTAATCCTCATAGAAAATCATTTTCGCGACGGACGTGTACATATCCACCCATTGGCTCGTCTTCTGCATCGGCTCGGCGGCGTACTGGAACGAAACGAGCTTCCGCCCCGTCAGGTCGTCGGCGCTTTCGAGCGTAACCTCGTCAAGCGAATCGGCAGGCGGAACGAAGTCGGTCTTGGGATACGGCCAAAGCGCCGTCATCTCCGAAACAAGCGCGTTTGTGCGCTCGTTCATCTCCGCTTCCGTCCATTTTTCGAACTTCAGGAAAATCTTGTTGATGTTCAGCCCGCTGTCGCGGAATCCGTGCTCGATTTCCTTCTTTTTCAAGAAACGCTCGTTGCTGAGTTTTGAATTGTAGCCCGTCAAAGTCAGATTCGGCAGCGTATGAAGGCGCGTCTCGAAAATCGTTTTCCAGTTTTCGCCCAAGTCGCGCTTCCAGTCGGCGGAAAGCGTCTGCGGCATGACATGCTCAACCGTAAGCCTGTTTTTCTCGTCGTCGCTGTCCATCAGCTCCACGATGTTGACGCGCTCAACGGAATCCTTGTTTTCCAGGCGGTCAAAAAGATACTGCTTGTTCTTTTTCTGCATCTTGTAGACATTCTTCTCGCGTATCGCAAGCGCAAAATCCTTGTCCGACGGGAAATCGGCGGAACCGCTCTTGCTTTCGAGCACATAAACAAGAACGGACGAATACGGGAAGCCGTTTTTGTTGAGGCGCCTTATATCGGAATCGAGCGTGCAGAAAATCTTGTTCAGAGCGTTCGTCGGAAGCGCGCACAGTATCCTGCGGAAGACGAACGACTCAACGCATTCGAGCGACTTTTCCACCTCGCTTTCGGAAATCTCGCCCTTCTCCATTGCGCTGAAAAGCGCGAGCAGGAACGGATAGCTGACGGAAACATCGATAAGCGAAAGGCGTCGCAGCGTCGCAGTTATTTTCCGCGAGACTGCCCATTCAAAATCGCCGACAAAAGAGATTCTTCCGTAAATCCGCGCGTAGAACAGCATTTCGGAAAGGAGCGAGCCGTACGAATCAGGCGAAAGCCCCTGCTTACGGACGAATTCCTTGAACGTGAAATAGACCGCGTTTATATTCGGAATGCGCTTCTGCTTGAGCGTCAGATAATGGCGCAGGAAATCGCTCACATGATAGTCGGTGAAACGCTCGATTTTGTTCCAGTATTTCTCGTAGTATTCGTTCTGCGTCTCGGCGTCCAGCCCCATCAGCATGAAATTCCGGATTTTGTCCGCCTCCGTCAAATCAAGCCCCGTCGAATTCAGGCTCTCGAATATGAGCTGCGGATTCTCGTCCTGCTCGACGAAGATGTCGATTATTTCAAGCCGCTTTATCGCGTCAACGAGTTTTTCCGGGGTGATTTCGCCGGCCAGGATGCGCGTGCAGAAATAGTCGTAGTTCTGCGTCACGTGCGAGTCGCGCTCGAATTCCTCCTCGTCGCCGTCAACGAGCTTGTCGAACGCGCGGCAGTCGTCCTTTATCGGCTTGAGCCGAAGCTTCCGCTCGTCCGAGGCGTACACGTCAACTATGAAATTCTCGCGGATGTAGCGCACGAGCATCGGGTCGGAGCAGGCAACTTTTCCCGCCGAGATAAGATTCGAAACCGCCACGAGGAGAATCGAAACAGTCGTAAGCCGCTGCTGCCCGTCGATGATGAGAAAATCAGAGCCGCTTCCGCCAGACGCCGGCGTCGAAACGATGCTCCCGAAAAAGTGCCTTTTCCGCTCCGTCTGCGAAACCTGCACGAGGTCGTCGAAAAGCTGCTTGCACTGTTTTTGCGTCCAATCGTAGTTGCGCTGGTAGACGGGGATTATGTAGCGGTTGTCCGCCCCGCTCATGAATTTGACGAGGAGCTTTGCCTGTCCGTTCATTTTTGACTCCTTTATTTTTGATACGTGAATTATAGCGGTATTTACGATTTCGATATAACCGAATTTTACAAACTGCCGGAAATAAAAATTTGCAATATTTAAAAATCGGACTTATCCTATTCTCTGTCTTAATAGTTAAAAAAAGGAGGTACTATTTTGCAAAGATTTACATTGCCCCGCGACTTGTATCACGGAAAGGGCGCGCTTGAGGCTCTCAAAAACCTCAAGGGAAAGAAGGCCGTCATCTGCGTGGGCGGCGGCTCGATGAAGAAGTTCGGATTCCTCGACAAGGCCGAGAAATATCTGAAAGAAGCCGGAATGGAAGTCTCGATTATCGACGGAATCGAGCCTGACCCGTCCGTGACGACCGTGATGAACGGAGCCAAGAAGATGCTCGAATTCCAGCCTGACTGGATTGTTGCCATCGGAGGCGGCTCACCAATCGATGCCGCGAAGGCGATGTGGATAAAATACGAGTATCCCGACAGCACTTTCGAGGACATGTGCAAGGTTTTCGGAATCCCGGAACTCCGCAAAAAGGCCCACTTCTGCGCCGTCTCGTCAACTTCCGGTACTGCTACGGAAGTCACGGCGTTCTCAATCATCACCGACTACGACAAGGGAATCAAATATCCAATCGCCGACTTTGAAATCACGCCGGACGTGGCGATTGTTGACCCGGAACTCGCCGAGACGATGCCGCAGAAGCTCGTCGCCCACACCGGAATGGACGCAATCACGCACGCAATAGAGGCTTATGTCTCAACAGCGAACTGCAACTATACAGACCCGCTCGCGCTGCACTCAATCAAGATGATTCAGGCGGATTTAGTGAAATCCTACAACGGCGACATGGGCGCGCGCGACAGGATGCACGACGCACAGTGCCTGGCCGGAATGGCGTTCTCGAACGCTCTTCTCGGAATTGTCCACTCGATGGCGCACAAGACCGGAGCGGCTTTCGAGGACGTTGGCGGCCTTCACGCGCACATCATCCACGGAGCCGCGAACGCGATGTACCTTCCGAAAGTCATAGCTTTCAACGCGAAGGACCCGACAGCCGCGAAAAGATACGCGGTCATCGCCGACTTCATGGGCTTGGGCGGCTCGACTGAGAAAGAGAAAATCTCCGCACTCATCAAATATCTCCGCGGCATGAACGACGACCTCAAGATTCCGCACTCAATCGGAACATACGGCTCCGACAGCTATCCGTGCAAGAAGGGCTTCGTCCCTGAGGACGTCTTCCTTGAGCGGCTCCCTGAAATCGCCAAGAACGCGATTGCCGACGCCTGCACTGGAAGCAACCCAAGGCAGCCGACCCAGGAAGAAATGGAGAAGCTCTTGAAGTGCTGCTACTACGACACCGAAGTCGATTTCTAGGAAGCTGAATTGCCACATTGAAAGCGAAAGCCGCCCGGATTTTTGTTCGGGCGGCTTTTTTGTCGATTTCGGCAGCCGGATTTTTCAGTCGTCGGAAATCTCGCCAGCCTGATACATGTTATAAAGCGCGAACTGGGCATTATAATCGCCCTGCTCAGCCGCCATCAAAAACCACTTCACCGATTCCTCTATATCAGCGGGCACGCCTTCCCCATCATGATACATGCAACCGAGATTTCTCTGCGCGGGCGCAAACCCCTGCTCGGCAGCCATGCGGTACCACTTTATCGCCTCAACCTTGTCCTGAGGAACGCCGTCGCCGGTATCATAATAATTCGCCATGTTGTACTGTGCGTTAACGTTCCCCTGCTCCGCAGATTTTCTGAACCATTTTATCGCTTCCGCAACATTCTTCTGAACGCCGTCGCCGGTGTCATACATAATCGCAAGATTGTATTGCGCGCGCTCATATCCTGATTCAGCGGCGGTTCGGTACCATTTCAGCGCCTTGTTTTTATCTTGTGCAGTTCCCGTTCCGTCATCGTACATCGAGCCGACGCAGAACTGCGCAGGGGCAAAGCCTTTCTCAGCCGATTCCATAAACAGCTTCGCTGCCGTTTCCTCATCCTGCTCGATTTCATCGGTTCCGCTTTTGTACAGCATGGCAAGATTGTACTGCGCGCTCGCGTTTCCCTGCGAAGCACATTTTTCATACAAGCCGACAAGATTTCCCGAATTCTGAACAGCAGCGCCGTCCACATTCATCAAATCGAGAACGAATTTCCCGCAGGAAGGGCATTTTTGCGCGCCTCCAGGCAGATTGCTTTCTGGCGGCTCAAATTCAGCACTACATGACGGACATTTCATACTTTTTCCTCCAAAAATCATCATTGCATAAAAAAACTCCCAGGCAGACCACAACCTGTCTGCGACGCGCGATTATAAACCCTGATTCCCGATTTTGCAAAAAAAAATCCGCCTGTTTTTATCAGGCGGACTTGCAGTGCAAATAGCGCGGATATTTTATTTCATCGCCTCAAAAATCACGTCGAAGAGGAAAATCGCGGCGAGAACCCATGTGACGAGCGGGATGTCCTTTCCTTTGCGCGCAAAAATCTTGCAGAGAACGTAGGAAATGATTCCGAACGAGATTCCCTTTGAAATCGAATAAGCGAACGGCATAGCCATTATCGTGATGAACGACGGGATTCCCTCGGAAATGTCCTTGAAGTCGATTCCCATGACGCTCCTCATCATCAAAAATCCGACGAAAATGAGCGCGGGAGCTGTCGCAGCGGACGGAATGAGCGCAAAAAGCGGGCTGAGGAAAAGCGAGACGAGGAAAAGGAGCGCGGTCACGACGGAAGCCAATCCCGTCCGCGCGCCGGCAGCGACGCCCGATGAGCTTTCGACGAAACTCGTGACGGTCGATGTTCCGAGACACGCGCCGAAAACGGTTCCCACGGCATCAGCCATCAGCGCGCCCTTCGCGTTCACGACGTTTCCTTCCTTGTCCTTGAGGTTCGCCTGCTCAGCGACGCCGAGAAGCGTTCCGATTGTGTCGAAAAGGTCGGTGAAGAGGAACGTGAAGAACACGATGAAGAATTTTATCGTGAGAACGCTCTTCCACTCGAAGCTGAAGAGAAGCGGCTTTTCCGGAGCGGAAAGCGGATGGAAGCCTTCCGGAATTTTCGTCACGCCGAACGGGATTCCGATTATCGTCGTTATGATGATTCCGACAAGAATCGAGCCTGGAACTTTGAGCGTATAAAGCGCGATTGTGATGACAAGCCCGATGAGCGCGACGATTGCAGAAGCGTGCTCCATATTCAGGTTAACGAACGCAAGCGGAGTCGCAGCGTCCCCGTCGATAATTCCGGCGTTCGACAAACCGATAAGCGTTATGAAAAGCCCGATTCCGACGGCGACAGCTTTCCTCAAGTTGACGGGAATCGATTTTATGATTGCCTCGCGGATTCCGAAAAGCGACAGTATGATGAAAAGCGCGCCTTCAAGGAAAACGGCGGTCAGCGCGAATGACGGAGAGCATTTCATTCCCAAAACGACAGTGTACGTGAAGAACGCGTTCAGCCCCAATCCTGGCGCGAGCGCGACAGGAAGGTTCGCGGCAAAAGCCATGACAAGCGTCGCCACGCACGAGCTGAGCGCCGTCGCCGTGAAAACGCCGCCCCACGAAAGCCCCGCAGCGGAAAGAATGCCCGGATTGACGGCAAGAATGTAGCTCATCGCGAGGAATGTCGTTATTCCTCCGACGATTTCGCGGTTCACGGTCGTTTTCCGCGAGTCCAGCTTGAAAACTGATTCCAGAATCATTTTCGATTCTCCTTAAAAAATGAATTTCAAGCCCCCATTCTACAAAGGAGGATTTATCGGGGCAAGCGCGCTTGCGAGGTGTTTTTCGTTCTCAGTTTGGATTTGTCGGGGCAGGCGTGCGCCGGTTCGCGCGGCGAACCTTCCGTGCCCGGGAGGGCGGTGCCGGGGGTGTTTTTCGTTCTCAGTTCGGCTTTTGTCGGAGCAGGCAGGCGACGGGACGCGGCTCCACGGATTTTTTATGAAATCCTGAACCGGAATCTGTTTCGGAAGATGCGGAAACAGGATTTCATATTTTTGCCGAAATGCTATCTGATGAAATTGGTGAAGATTTTCTTTTCGGCTTCGGGCTGAGCGACGCCGGATTTTTTTCCGGCTTCGATGCTTTTCAGAATCCACGCCATGTTGCGGCCGAGCGTTCTCAAAATCTGAAGCCCTTCCTCGTCTTTCATCACGTCGTCGCCGTTCGAGCCGTGAATCATGTTCCAATAGCGGGACGTGACGACGGGCTGCTGCGCATATGTCGTGTATTTGTTGAGGACATCGAGACACGCAGTCGTTCCGCCGCGGCGGGCAACTGTCACGGATGCGGCTGGCTTGAAGCGGACGGCGCCCTCGCCTTTCCAGTAGAAACGGTCGAGGAAAGCGATAAGCTCTCCGCTCGGGGAAGCGTAATAGACTGGCGAGCCGAGAACCATTCCGTCAGCTTCCTTCATTTTTGCGACAGCCTCATCGACGAGCGCGTCGATTTCTCCGGTAAGGGCACGCCCTCCGACCCAGAAAATCTCCGAGTCGATTCCGCTCGCCTCAAGTTCCTTCGCGACAACGCTCAATGCAGTGTACGTGCTGCCCTTCTCGTTCCGGCTTCCGTTGAAAAGAATGACTTTCATTTTTCCTCCTAAAAATATGGGAATCCTAAAAAACGCAGAACTCCATGCGGAGAAATGTACATATAAACCGCAAATCAGGCAAATTTTTCCCGCGACGATGACGGCTCATTCCGATTCGGGCACTTCCGCGCCGGAAACAATCTCGACGTTCTCGGCTTTTCCGTTCCGTTCCTTCGTTGATTCGGCGACGTAATCCGGCTCGCGCACGGACTCGAACCGGACTTTCATCCCCTTCCTGATTTTCACCGTGCTGAATTCCTTCCTCAAATTTCCCTTCCAGAAAAAATAATCCTTGCCATCGTCCGTTTTTATGAACCCGTAATTCCCGATTATCCGGACAACGACGCCCTCAAGCATCGAATCGGACGAGGCGGATTCCTTTCTGATGACCATGTAGTTCGGCGGCGTCTTGTCGTCGTGCTCCATGTCGTATTCGTCGGCGAACGCCTCAAGAAGCTGCTTGCACGTCCTGTATCCGTAATCGGAATAGCTGAAATCCGGCTTGAACGACTTTATCGATTTCGCGATGTTCGTGAGCGAGACGTAACCTTCCTCCGTTTTCGGCGACGAATCGTACGCGAGGGAAAGCAGCGTCGAAAGCGTGAATTTGTTCATGTCGGAATCCTCGTGCGCGGGAACTTCCGCAAGCTCGCTCAGAAGCGCGTCGTCGATGTTCCGCAAACGCTCGATGTACTTGAAATCGTTGCACGCGTTCACGAGAATCGAATCCGCCTTCGCCTTTTTCTCCTCGCCGATTCCGAGTACTTTCTTCCCGAGTTCCCGAAGGCGGAGCGCGAGCGGCGCGTATCCTTTGTCCGACGCGACGATGCAGAACGTGTCGATGTCGGCCCGCTCGGAGGCAATCTGAATTGCGTCCATTATTATCGTTTTGTCCACCGCCTGCTGCTCGCCGTTGTGGAACTGCTGAATCGCCGTTATCGGCTGGCGGGAAAGAAGGCTTTTCCACGGTTTCGTGTTTTCGATTGACCAGTCGGCATAGGCGCGCTGGATGACAATCGAGCCGTGGTTCTTGACCTCGGAAAGGATTGATGTTACATGTGCCGCGGAAATGTTCTCCGCATCAAAAAAAATCGCTATGTTCGCCATAAAACTTCCAAAATAAAAACATGCCCCGGAAATTCTGTTTCCGGGAAAGAAATATCAGAAACAATACCCGTACTCAAAAACGGGAATAATCCGCTCGATTCCGCCGACAAAGCGCTTCTGGACGCCGCGCGCGCGGAAAAAACCCCGCCGAAGTTTTTTCCCTTCCATCGTCTCGGGGCTGCGCTTCACAAAAAAATACGCCCTGAACGAAAAGCCGTCAGAAGAGCGTTCTCCGTCGTCCTTCGCAAAAACGACGCCGTCCTCGGTGAACGCGACGGGAACGAACGAATCGACGAAAACGATGCTTTCCTCGGGGACGAGATACGGATTCTCCAAATCCTCCGCAAAAAGCGCGCTGACAACGTCGTCCTTGCCCACGCCGAATTTTCTGACGGCGAATTCCGTCGCGACGAGCCGCAACCGGGCGTTGTCGCGGGACGGATACTCCGAATAGCGCCTGCACAGCCGCTCAATTTTCTCGGTGCCCTCCGACT
This sequence comes from Treponema saccharophilum DSM 2985, assembly GCF_000255555.1. Classification (GTDB taxonomy): domain Bacteria; phylum Spirochaetota; class Spirochaetia; order Treponematales; family Treponemataceae; genus Treponema_D; species Treponema_D saccharophilum. Next base: position 105,849 of record NZ_AGRW01000055.1, on the reverse strand, counting down.
GAAACGCCTCGTCGATGGACTGGTCCTCGTTTTTGGAAGCGGACTGCTCCGTTTTCGGCGAACGCGATTTTTTTTCGGAGAAAGGCGCAATCAGTATTCCGGCATTCATTCGCACGAAATTATCGTGCGAGATGAACCCGTGCTCGATTCCCGCGTTGACCTCGAATCCGACGTGGCTGCTCACCCATGCGCCGATTTTGAATCCGAAGTTGAAAATGCAGTCGATTTCGTTGTTGTTGAAATCGTAGCATTGCGAAATCCCCGTGTTGAGGAAAAAAAGGCTCGTCTCCATCCCGTACCGAATGCTATTGTGCGGCACGCCGCCGTAACGCGCGAAATCGTGCATGCAGAAAAGCGAAAACAGCGTCGTCCCGCGCAAATCATCGCCGTCGAACCCCTCGTCCATAAAAAGGGAGAATCCCGCGGAATTCGAGAAATTGTCGGCAAGCGAGCCTTCGATTTTCTGCCCGTCGACGCGTGTCGCGAACCCCGCCTTGTCGAAAATCGCGAAACTGAAATCGTCAAAAACGCCCGCGCCGGCGGAAAACGCGAGGAGCAAAAAAAGCGCAATGAAAAAAAACAGCCGTCTCATACACCCCGCCGTCATTTCGTCATGAACGCAATCGCGCCGTCCCATTTTTCCGGCGGAGATGCGATGAACTCGGCGCAGCGGGAACGCATGAGGCTTGCGGCTTTGTCATTCGGCGCGGCGGAAAGCGCCTTGTCGAAATAATCCTTTGCGAGGTTCCAGATTCCCTGCTTGTAAAGCCCCATTCCCTTGATGTAGTAATCCTTGTACGCGGCAGGAAATTCGTTTTCGTCGCGATCGACCGCGTAAATCGGCACTGCCGTCGCCTTTCCTTTCACGCGCACGTCGTCAAGATGGCGGAACGCGAACGCATTCTCGCCGGAACTTTTCAGGACGTCGTCGAAAACGCTTCCGCTTACGAGCACCTGCGTTCCGTATGTTTTCGTCAATCCTTCTAGGCGGCTCGCAAGGTTCACGTTGTCGCCGATTACGGAATAATCCGTCTTGTCCTTCGAGCCGATTGAGCCGACGATGACATCGCCGTAGTGGATTCCGATTCCGATGTTGAACGACATTCCTTCAGGAAGAACGAGGTCGCCGATATCGACGGACGCAAGCGCGCTCCTCATCTCGCACGCCGCGGCAACTGCGCGGCTTGAGTTGTCCTCGTAGCTGACCGGCGTCCCGAATTCCGCCATAATCGCGTCGCCGATGAATTTGTCTATCGTGCCGCCGTGCTTTTTTATGATATCGACCATTATCGAAAAATACCTGTTCAGGAACGAGACGATTACGTCAGGCTTGTTCCGCTCGCTTATGTTCGTGAACGAGCGGATGTCGCTGAACAATATCGCGACCGCCCTCGTCTCTCCGACGCCGACCTTCTCATCCGTGTTGTCGACCTGAAGGACGAGGTCGTCGATTATCTGCTCGGGAACGAACCGGCTGAACGCGCGCCTAATCCTCCGCTCGAAAAACATCTTCTTCTTCACAATCAGCACTTTGTCGAAGAGAATTCCCGCATTTTTCACGCAGAACTCGAAAACATCCTGCTTATCAAAGGAAATGTTCCCCTCCGCGACGACGTGGACAGTTCCGAAATAGCTTCTCTCGTCGAGCGTGCGCAAATCCGCGCTCTCGTACGATGAAAGCTGGACAGTTTTCGTGTAGAACCGGTCCAAATCAGGGCGCGGCTCGAACAGGAGCGGCTGGACTTTCGCGACATTGTAGTCGGGCTGGATTTTCTCGAAATCTGTCGCGCAGACGCCCATAAAATCGTCGATTTCGCGATTCCCGATGTTGCTCGCGTGCAGGCAGTATCCGTGCGGCCCGTCATCCTCGACGATAAAAAGCCCCGCCATCGGAACCTCGCACACTTCCACGATAATCGAGAGAAATTCGCGCACGACATCCTCGACAGATTCGATTATGTCGAAAATCTGTATTATCCTCGTGAGAATCATCGAGCGGAACGAGTCGGAGCGGAGGATTTTTACCGCATTTTTGAAAAGCACCCCGTCGTCAATCTCCTTCCGCGCCTGGACTACCGCAAGCCTGTCAACGCGAAGCCCGGAAATCTGCACAAGTTCCGCGACGCTCATCGACATCGTGTTCTTGTCCATCAGAAGGAAAACGTCCGCGCCGCAGTTCTGCGCCAGCTCCTCGTCAAACGGAAACGGCGTCGTCGCGTACATGCCCACGGAAAGCCCCTTCAAACACGAAATCGTGCGGACAATCCTGACGACCTCATAGCTTCCGGGGTTGTCCAGTTCCGCATTGAGAAGGAAAAGGTCGGGAACGGATTCGAGAAGCATGTAAATCGCCTCTTTTCCGTCCGTCGCGAACTGGATTCCGTATTCATCTCCGTCAAGCGTCGTCGCGAAAAGTTTCTGAAGCGTGGCGGACGGCTCAAGGATTACAATCTTTTTTGACATTTTTTTCTCCTGACTCTAGCGGACCAATTCCTGCACCGCGCTTATCAAGTTTCCGCGTTTGAAATCGCCTTTCGCGATAAACGCATTCGCCCCGGAACGCTCGAACTGCGCTTTTATCTCAGGATTCTGGTCCGCAGAAACGACGATTACGGGAACAGTCTTGTACTGCTCCATGCGCCTGATATTGTCGATGAGGACAAGCCCGTTCATTCTCGGCATATCCTTGTCCGTAAGAACCAAATCGTACTGCTTGCGCTTGAGCGACTCGAGCGCGTCGATTCCGTCCGTCGCGGTATCGACTGAAAAACCGCCGTTCTCCAGAATCGACTTTTCGATATGCCGCGTCGTGTCGGAATCATCGACAACGAGAATCCAGATGTTCCGCTTTTTCGTCGCCGCCTCGTATTTCTTTATGTCGTATCCGCGGAGCGACTTGAATTTTTTCAGGATGTCCGGGACGTGCAGAATCGGAACGATGTCGTAATGCTCGTCGAATACGATTCCCTGCAGAATCGAGAAATTCTTGAACGCCTTCGGGAGCGGCTTTACGACGAGCGAGACGTACTGCTGAACCTGCTCAACGATTATTCCGATTCGCTGCTCCATGTATTCGGCGATGAGAATCGAATCGGCATCGTAATTCTTGAACCCGCGCTGCTCCGTAAAAAGAGACGAAAGGGAGAAGCACGGGATGAGCTGGCTTTCGAGCCGTATGTAGCGCTGGTTCTGGAGCGTTATGTACTCGCTTCTCTTCCGGTAGATTATGTCCACGATATGCTGCGACGGGACGAGGAATTTGTCCTTGTTCGAATACACGAAAAGCCCCTGCAGCGTAGAAAGCGACATCGGGATGCGAAGGATGAACGCCGTGCCTTTTCCCGGCTCGCTCTCAATCTTTATGCGTCCCTTTATCCGCTCGACGTTCGTCCACACGACATCAAGCCCGACGCCGCGCCCCGAAATTTCCGTCACCGTGTCGCGCGTCGAGAACCCCGATTGAAACAGGAACTGCGAAAGCTCCCTGTCAACCATCTCGCTGATTTCCTCTGCGCGCTCCGGGTAGACTTTCATCGCCTTTTCCCTAATCCTCGCGAAGTCCAATCCGCCGCCGTCATCGCTTACAGTAAGCTCGATGTGCTTTGATGAGCGAATGCACTCAATCCGTATCGTTCCCTGCCTTTTTTTGCCCGCCTTCTCGCGCACTTCGGGAAGCTCTATTCCGTGGTCGAGCGCGTTGCGGACGAGGTGCATGAGAATATCGCCGAGCTGCTCAAGGATAACCTTATCTATCGCGATGTCCGTTTCCGGAATGTCGCAGACGACTTCCTTCCCGAGCTGCATCGCCTCAAGCGCGATTTTGCTCGAGAACGGGCGCAGGACGATTTCAATCGGGAGCATCCTCAAGTCGAAAACACGCTCCTGCACGCTGAAAATCGAAGTCTCAAGCGCGAAAAGGTCGGACTCGAACTGCTTGCGTATCTTGGAAAGCTCGTGGTTTCCGATTTTCTCCTCAAGGCGGCGGATTTCGTCGAGCTGGTGCTTCAGGCGGAATTCCCGCGTTATCATCGTGTCGAAGGAACTTATGATTTCGTTCACGCGCGAAAGCTTTATTCGTATCGACTGGATATCGGAAACAGGCGCATCGTCCTCGGCGTCCTCGTCGCTTTCCACGCGGCTGACGTCCGCCGTGAACGCGTCCAAATCGACAAGCTCTCCTGCCGCAATCTTGTCACAATACTGAAGATAGATGTCGATGTTCATCGCGTCGGAACCGGTGCGCTTGATATGCGCGACGCATTCCATAATCTTGTCCGCGACGACGGAAACGAGCTGGACGAGCCGGTCGGAATTCCGAATCTTTCCGTCCTTGACGCTTTTGTAGACGTCCTCCACGGAATGCGACAACCGCTCCACGCATGAGAAACCGAGCATCCTCGAATTTCCCTTCATCGTGTGGAGGTTCCGCAGAAGCCGGGAGAGAATTCCCTCATCTTTCGGCGCGGCTTTCAACGCAAGCACGTCGTTCTTGAATTCAACAATCAGCTCTCCGATTTCAGCAATATAGCTTTCGGTTATGTCGGACGAAATCTTCGCCATCACGCTCCCCCTTTTTTCCGGAAATAGAAGACGCTGCCATCGGAAATCTTATCGAACGAATCCGGCATGACTGTCGCATCGAGCTGGGCAATCTCGCTCATCGAGACGAACAGGCATCCTCCTGGTGCCATGCATTTTTCAGATATCGCGCGCAAAATCCTCGCGCGCAGGTCCTGGCTGAAATAAATGAAGACGTTGCGCAGAAAAACGATATTCTGACCGTGCGGAAGCAGCGCATCGGAAAACGGCGAGTCGATTTCCGCGAGGTTCAGCTTCCGCGTCTTTATGCACGAGCGTATTTCGCTCCCGAATTCGATTTTCCCGCCCTCTTTTGTGTACGGCCTGAGAAGATTCATGAACGAGCAGCCGTCGACGGAGCGGATCGATTTCGAGAGGAACACGCCGCTCTCGCAGTGCCGCAGGACGCGCGAATTGATGTCGCTCGCCGTAATGTCCGCGCGGACGCCGGCATCTTTTGCCAGAAGCGCAAGCGAATACGCTTCCTCCCCGAACGAACACGCCGCGCTCCAAATCTTAATCGGAACGGAACCGAAATTCGCTTTCCAAATAGGAAGAAGCTTGTCGCGCACGAATCGGAACTGCCGTTCCTCCCTGAAAAAATACGTTTCGTTAACGGTGCTTTCGTCAACAAGTTCGGAAAAAATATCGTTGTCCGAGACAAGAAGCCTCTTATATGTCGCGAAATCCGCATTCATCGAAGACAATTTTCGCTCAAGGTAATCCCTTATCCCTTTCCGATGAGACGACCGCGGAATGATTCCGATGCGGGCTGTTATCATCTCGACAATTTCCTCAAGTTCCAATTCTGATATCATCATTCACAACTCCGTCAGTTAGAAACAAGAGATACTATGCGGGCGGCAATTCTTCCCCTCGGAAGAACCTCGCGCGCGCCTCCTTCCTCGATTGCAGCCGCCGGCATCCCGAAAACGGCACAAGTCGACTTGTCCTCAACTATTGTCCATCCGCCGCTGTCGCATATATCGCGGCATCCCAACGCGCCGTCGCGCCCCATCCCCGTAAGCAGGACGGCAAGGCACGATTTCTTGTAGAAATTCGCCGCGCTCCTGAACATCCTGTTCACCGCAGGACGAAGGAACCGCTCCGGAGGCGCATCAGAAATCTTTATTACCGGATGACCATTGTTCTTCACGAACGCTATCTCAAGATGCCTGTCCGCGGGAGCCATGTACACGATTCCGGGAAGCGCCTCGACGCCGTCCTCCGCAAGCCTGACCGAAATATTCTGGCATGACGAATCGAACCAGTTGACCATGTTCCTGTCGGCACCGATTTCAATATGCTGCGTGTAGAAAACCGGAAGCGGGAAATTGTTTCCAAGTCCGCGCAGAACCTCAAGGACTGCGGTCGGCCCGCCGGTAGACGCTCCGATGCAGAGAATCCTGAACGGCCCGGAATCTTGGGCGCACGAGGATGAATTCCTTCCCGATTTTTTCCCGGAAGAGCAGATTGGGCCTGCGATGCGTGTGAGCTTCTCCATCATCTCGGAAAAGAATCCGTCCTTGTAGGAATCAAGGCTCGGCTTCGTCATAAAATCGGAAGCCCCCGCAGAACGGGCGTCAGCCATCGCGGAGGAATTCTCAGAAAGAATCAGCACGGGAATTTTCATGTCGCCGGAAAGAATTTTCGCCGCCTTCAGCCCGTCCATTTCCGGCATGTCGATGTCGCTTATAACTGCATCCGGACGTTCCCGCACAGCGCTGTCTATGGCGCGCCGCCCATTCGATACGGACGCGATTATCTCCACGTCGGGAATCTTTGTGAGATTCTGAGCAAGAATCGCGCGAATCACGGCAGAATCGTCCGCGATTATGAGTTTCATGTCCCCTCCTTTTCCACATCAGTCACAAAAGAAAATCCCCATATCTCAAATTTTGCGGTTCCGCGCCTTCAATTTCAGCGCGCCCGTAGAAAAGAATTTTCTGAGCAGCATGTCCGGAGAAACGACCAGCTGCGTCCGCCCGATTCCCCCTCCGTTGAACGACACAGCGCATATTCCGCACTCGAAAAGTTTTTCCCGAATCCCGAGCGGAGGAAGGCGCAGCGAGTCAAGCGCTATTATATTGCTTGAAATCGCCGCATTCACGGAAAGCGCAAGGCTTCCGCTTGCAGGAAAAGCTGTGTTTGTGTAGTCGATTATCTTTCCGCGGACTTCCTTGTCGAAATCGCTGTTGCGCATGACGATTACGACGTTGTACGATTCCGCGGGCGCGCAGGAAAACGTGCTCTCAAGCAGTCCGCCGATGTGGATATGCGGAAGCGTCTCCCTGTTGAACACGAGGCTGTTCGCCTCCTTGTCAACCTCAAGGTACATACCCGAAATCACGTATCGGCTTTGGATGAGAAAATCGACGGAATCGTATGCTATGCATGTAAAATGATCACGAACTTCCAAGGTCTTTCCTTATCAGATTCTCAAAAGAATTCGGGTTCAGCGCGGGAATTTCCTCACCGCCGTATCCGAATGTACCGAGAAAAAATCCGTCCTCCCCGCCGCCGGGAATCAGATTCAAATCAGAATCCTCGACTTCGGTAAAAAAAAGGATGTCCGAGATGTGGAGCGACAGCTGGTCGTCGACCCGTTTCAGAATCAAAAACAGCGGCTCGCTCGGCGGAGTCGTATTCTCGACGCCGATAAGCGCAAGGGGATTCACCACGGTAAAAGGGTCGCCGCGCCTGTTCAGGACGCCCTCGATATATGGAGGCATGAACGGAAGCCGATAGACGGAGACGTCCCTGATTATCTCCAGAACATCCGCAGACCGCACCGCGTATTTTTTTCCGGAAATTGCAAAGACGAGCCATGTCGTCATGCGCTTCTCGTCTTCCACCTCGACTTTTACATCGTTCTCGCCGATTTTTTCGATAAGCTCTTCGTTCATTTTTCCGTTTCTCCCCGTTCGACAGAAAAATCCGCCGGTAATAATTGAAATGCGGTGCCCAAAAACGCGCTTTCCGGGCGTTTCCGAACCCGCCGACTGTGGATAACGACGTTATCGAACAAGCCTATTTGTTCAGCTCTTCGGCAATCTTCTTGAGGTTCATCGACGCTACGGAAATGTTCTCCGTCGCCGCGCCGAAATTCTCTACGCCGGCAGAAATCTGCTTGAGCGTTATGAGCATCTGCTCGCTCGCGACCGCCTGCTGCTGGATTATAGTCGTTATGTCCGCCGCGCTCGACGCCGTTATTTCCGAAGCGTTCTTTATGTTTGTGAACCGCTCCTTGAGATTCTTGGCGCTCTCGCATCCTTCGTTTATCTTCTCGGTGCCGCTTTCGCTTGCAAGGATGAGCGAATCGGAAGATTCCTGAATCTCGTTTATGCGCTCCTTTATTTCCTTCGTTCCGTCGATGATTCCGTCGGCAAGTCGCCTAATCTCCGTCGCGACGATGTGGAAATTCTTTCCAGCCTCGCCCGCGCTCGACGCCTCAAGCTCCGCATTGAACGCGATTATCTTCGCCTGGTCGGCGACAGAATTGATGAGCGTTACAATATCCCAGATGTTCTCGATTTTGTCGCCGAGCATTTTTATGCCGCTTATCGTCCCTTGGTTCGCTTCCGCAATCTCGCGGAGCTGGCGTACGTTCTGGTCTATGTACGAGACGCCTTCGGAAACGTCGTCGCTTGTTTTTGTCGCCACGCCGGAAACATCCTTTATCTTCGTCGCGATGTTCTCCGACAGGGAGTTGTTGTCCTCCATCGTCGCGACAATCTCCTTTACCGCCGCGCTCTGATCCTGCGCGGTCGCCGCGTTTTCCTTAGAGGCCACGGCGAGATTCTGCGTCTCGACAATAAGCTTGCTGCCAAGCCCGTGCTCTTTCGCGCGCATATTTCCCATGACGTACATGTTTATCAAAGTGCAGATTGCCCCGATGAGAAGCATGAAGCATAGAATCACGATGACCTGAACCTTGAATTTCGCGTTGAAGTCGGAAACCGGGCCTTCGACAACGGCAAACCACGGCGACGTCCCGATTGGCGCGACCGCGTAATACCGCCCGTTCTTTATGAACGCACGCTCAAGCCCGTCAAGATAGCCTGCGACATCGTATCCGCCGAGCTCGGAAATCGACGATTCCTGAATGTAGTTCCCCTTCATTATTTTTGAAGCATCATCGTTCGTAAGATACAATCCTTCGGAATTGACGATATGAACTTTTCCGTGCGCGGAAACATAGACGTCGAAAACGGCATCCTTGAACATATCCAGATTGAGGTCAAGCGCCGCAACGCCGAGAAAATCTTCTTCGTTGTTGTAGACCGCCTGCGCGAACGTCACGCACAGATTCCCCGAGCGGTAATCGACATACGGCTCGGTGTAGGTGAAATCGCCTGCATTCGCCTCCGCATCCTTAAACCACGAGCGCTCCATCGGCTCCCAATCTTTATCCGGCTCCCAGTCGAGATTGTTTATGAAAAATCCGTGCCGGGAGAACCGCGATTCCTTCGTCGAATAATAGAAAAGCTCGGACTCGCTCAAATCGGACGAAAGCCCCTTGATTACGCGCCGGAGCACTTTCTCCTCGTGAATTTCAGAAACGATAGCCTGCCAGTTCGCAAGCTTGTCGACGCTCGGCTGAAGGCGGTCGATTATCTGGTTGCTCAGTTTTCTTGCGGCATTTCCGGCAGTCGTCATCACGTTCTCGTTTATGATTTTCATGGTCAAGCCGGAAAAAGCAATGCTCGCAAATATAGCGACGATTGCAGGAGGAAGGATGCTCGCGGCAAAAAGCTTGGGCGAAAGCGAAAACAATTTGAATTTCTTCATAAAAGCTCCACTTTGGTGATGGAAAAAATAAGCATACAAACGATTTTTCAGCCCAAACTCGCAGCCGAAAGTAAATTATTTGTAAAATCTCATTCCAAAACCAAAAGTTTTAGGGATACATTAAACTTTACTATAAGATTCCGCTTGATTCAAAAGAAAAACACAACTTTTCAATCTTTTTTTTGCTTTTTTCCGCGCTGACATTTTCCAGGAGTTTTTTCGGCGGGAATGGCTTTTTTCCCTATCCGGACGGAAAATTCGGCAGTAGATTAACTTGATAAGTGTCGTTCTGAACGGATTTAAAAAATCCTGTTTTCCGAATCTGCAATAGACCTGTTCAGAAACAAGCTTTCCTACGGAAATCGTTCGGCATGACAATCTTTTTTCTGGTTAGCCTACTATAAAAGCGCACGTATATGCACGATTTTTGGCAGAGCATAAAAAAACTCGCGCCCCGTCAGAGATGCGGAAGCGCGAGTTTTTTCAAAAAGAGGAGTTTTTAAATGCTCTTTCTTATTCCCTGCTGCTGAACGTGAACAGCGGAGCGGACTGCACCGACAAGCGCCGTAGTCCATCCGACGAAGATGACATACGAGCCGACAGCGCTGTACTGGAAAATATTCATCTCAAGGTATGAAGGAATCGTGATTGTCGCGGCGATTCCGAATCCGGCTCCGACAAGCCATACGAGGATGTCGAGTATGATTCCGTTCGAGCAGAAGAAAGCTGCGATTCCGGCAATCGTCATGAGCCAAAGCACGACAAGGAACGTCGCGTTGTATGCGTATCCGGCGCCGCCACGGTCAGCGACGTTGAAGAATTTCGCCGCGGCGAAGATGTTCTTCGACGACTTTACGGTCTCCGTTCCGACCTTCACGGAAATCATGTTTCCCGTTTCTTTCTGCTCGGTTTTCTTTTCAATCTCGGTGCGCTTCTCGACGACTTTTTCGACAGTTCCGTCAGCCGCAACCACTTCTGTCTCAATCAGCTTCTCGACAGGAACTTCCACCTCGACCTCAACGACTTCCTTCTGCTGCTCAAATTTGTCGATTTCCTCGGTCACGGAAACAATCGGAAGAAGAAAACCGATGAACGCGAGCGCGGAACCCGCAACGAATATTTTGCGGTCGAGCGATTTTTTCTTCAGGTTATCTAAAAATGACATAAAAATACTCCTCTTTTGTTTATCAATGGAATTTTTGCAATTATATAGCGTTCGTTTGTGCAAAGTCCATTAAAAAACCGTCGTGTTTTAGGATTTGGATTTTACCGACAACGACTTTGCGGGAAAAAACGGGCGCCGTTTTCGGAACGTTCCCGCCCCGGAAAGCGTACCCGCGCGGCAGGCGCGCATTTCGCGAGTGCCATTCACAGCTGAATTCCGCTATAATGTCCGATTATGACAATCTACGAGAAAGCTCTTGAGAAGCATGAGGAATGGCGCGGGAAAATCAGCACGGAGCTGAAGATGCCGCTTGAGACGAGGGACGACTTGTCCGCAGCGTATACCCCGGGAGTGGCGGAGCCGTGCAGGGCAATCCACAAAAACGCCGACGACGTGTACAAGTACACGTGGAAAGGAAACACAATCGCGGTCGTTTCCGACGGAACAGCCGTCCTGGGGCTTGGGGACATCGGACCTGCGGCGGGACTGCCTGTAATGGAAGGAAAATGCGTCCTCTTCAAGAAATTCGCGGGCGTCGATGCAGTTCCGCTCTGCATAGACACGAAAGACCCCAAGAAGATAATCGAATTCTGCAAGCAGATTGCGCCGACATTCGGGGGAATAAACCTCGAGGACATTTCCGCGCCGAGATGCGTCGAAATCGAGCGGACTCTCATCAACGAGCTTGACATTCCCGTATTCCATGACGACCAGCACGGGACGGCGATTGTCGTGACTGCGGCAATAATGAACGCGCTCAAAGTCGCGGGGAAAAAACCGGAGGACTGCACGCTCGTCGTCTCAGGAACGGGCGCGGCAGGCTCATCAATCATACGGATGCTCCACAAATTCGGAATCGGGAAAATCTACGGCTTCAACGTGAACGGAATCGTCATCAAGGAAGACGCCGACAAATACGATTTCCTCACGAAGGAGCTGACCGAAATCACGAATCCCGACAACAAGCGCATGACGATGGCAGAGGCGATGCACGGAGCCGACATTTTCGTCGGAGTTTCCGCCCCGAACCTCGTCACGGAGGAAATGGTGCGCTCGATGGCGCCCAAGTCGATTGTGTTCGCGATGGCGAACCCCGAGCCGGAAATCACGTACGAGAAGGCGAAGAACGCAGGCGCGTTCATAATCGGCACGGGAAGGAGCGACTACCCGAACCAGATAAACAACATCCTCGCGTTCCCCGGGCTTTTCCGCGGTGCGCTCGACTGCCGCGCGAGAAAAATCACCGAGGAGATGAAAATCGCCGCGTCGCGCGGGCTTGCTTCCCTCGTTTCCGACGCGGAGCTTTCCCCCGACATGATAATCCCGAGCGCATTCGATCCGCGCGTCGCGCAGGTCGTCGCGAAAGCGGTTGCCGACGAGGCGAGAAAGGCGGGGCTTGCGAGGGTCTGAATCCCGCATAAAAACAAGGCTGTGCCCGGCTTCCGGCGTGCTTGAGCGCCGGCTTCCGGGCAAAGCCTTGTTTTATAGGAAGAAACCATCCGCCCGATTGTCCGGGCAGCGCGCGGAGCAAAAACAACATGAAAGTCTTGCTGGCATGTACTTTGATGATTCTCATCCCTTCTTTTTCCGCGTTCCCGTTTGCGAAATTCTCGAAGTTCGGGGATTTCGAATGGTTTCTTGAAACGACGCGCGGAATTCAGAATTTCTCCGTCGGAAACAGCTCAAGCGCGAAGATGACGCAGAACGACGCGCTTGAATTCACGGGGCTTATATTCCATTCGTTCTACAAGCTGCGCCTCGTGTCGAAGGCCCAGCTCAACCTCGGGTTCACGAAAAAACCGATGTTTCTCTGGTCGGACACCCCCGATTTTCTCCACGACGACGAGAATCTGAACGAGAACCTGCGCTGCATCGAATTCGACTACCAGTCGTACCTTCCGAAAATCAACTACCAGTTCATACGGTTCATCCCGTTCGTCGGCTATTCGTTCGTCGATTATTCCGGCCCGGAGAACAGCAACGGCTTCGCATACAACAGCATCGCGGGCGGCATCCAGTATTTCTGCCGGATAAACACCTATTTCTCGCACGGATATTTCATATCATACTCGCCGATGTTCATAATTCAGGGAACGACGCTCGAAGACACGCTCCACTACATATCGTACGGCGCGGAAATAATGACGAACACGCACCCGCTCGCGCTGACCGTCTTTTTCAACGTGCGGAAGGCGTTCTCGCAGATGAACTTGTTCCGCATATTCGAGACGACGGAATACCGGTTCAATACGGTGGAGCTCGGATTCAGCTTCCACCTGAACCTCCGTTAGGCGAATCACGGAATAACGCACAATCCCCTGCCCCGGAATTCGCGCTCGGGCGCGTCGGCGCGGGCTTCCTGCCATTCGCCCATGTAGAACCAGCCTATTTTTCCTCCGGGAAGCGGAATTTTCTCTCCGCCGAGCCAGATTTTTTGCGCGTTTTTTTGCGGAACGCGCGCGAATTCCTCATCGCGGCGCGACTCGTATTTTTCGACGAGCCTCCCGATGAAATCGCGCGGGACGGTCGGACGCGGAACGGGAAAATCGAACCACTTCTGCACGTTCATGCCGATTCCCTCGCCGTGCATCCAGTTCTCAAGCGAAATTTCAAGCGCGCGGGAGAATTTCTCGCTTTTCCGCTCGCCCTCAAAATGCATGGCGTTGCTCGCAAAAATCCCGCCGCCTTTCGGCTCGACCGGCTTGAGCGCGGGAATTTTTCCCTCGCTCCATTCCTTGTACGCCCTCGAATGGCGCGTAAGGACGAATTTATGCCAGAAGCACGAGTCGAGCAGCCCCTCCGCGTAGAACTGCCTGAGCGTCTCCATCGAATTGACGAGGTTTTCGGGCTTCTCCCACCAGTAGCCGTAAATCATGTACGCGTGAACGAGGATTCCCGCCTCCTTGAACGCGCAGCACGCCGAGACGATCGACTCAAGGTCGGTTCCCTTGTGTATTTCGGAAAGCCCGTCGCTAGTCGCGCTCTCAAGACCCGCGGAAACACCGACAAGCCCGCCCGCCGCAAGAAAATCGGCGACGTCACGGGAAAAATACTTCTCGAAGCGGACGTTCCCCCACCAGGAAAGCGGCGCGCCCCGCTCAAGATTCAGCCGCGCGAATTCGACCATGAGCGCAGGAGGCATCGCCTCGTCAACGAAATGGATTCCGAACGTTCCCGTCCGTTCCGCCGTGCAGAGAAGCGACTCGTAAAGCGGGCGGATGTTCGTAGGGCAGAAGGAGCGCACGTAGTCGAGGGTGACGTCGCAGAACGCGCATTTATGCCAGTAGCAGCCGTGCGCCATGTACGCCTTTATCCACGCGCCGTCCGACCAGAGCCGGTGCATCGGATTCGTGTCGTCGATGAGGCGCGGATAGCGGGAAAAGTCGATTCCGGAAAAATCAGGGACGAGCGTACGCGTGACTTCCGCCTCGTATGTTTCGGACTCGGCATCAGACTCGACAGGCTCGACGACGCGAACGTTTTTTCCTTCCGAACGCAGAAAAAGCCTTAATTTATAGAAAGAAGAATCGCCGCACGCAGAAAATCCGCCGTCTTCCGCAGACGAAAGCGCGGAGACAAGATTCCTGTACCCGCCGTAGCCGCGGTCGAACGAAAGCGCGTCGCAATATGCACAAAGGCGTTCCTCGCGCGTCGTGCGCAGCTCCGTGCTGACGAACCCGCCGCCGAGGGAAACGAACGAACCGCGGAACCGATTTTTGAAGAACCGCCCCGTCGAAAGAGCCGCCGCGAATGTTCCCGCGAAGGGAACGGAGACGAGGACGAGGCATTTTTCAGAAAGAATCTCCGCATTTTCACGGGCGACGCGCTCAAGAAGCGGCTCGAAGAACTCCCGGAGAATCGGGGAATCGGCGCCCTTCTCCACCTCGCGGAAGGAAGACTCGCCCACCGTAAGGCTTTCCGCATACCGGACGAGGCTGAAATTCCCGTCAAACGCGACGGCAATGAAATCGGCGATGTCGGCAAGCGCGAAACTTGCGAGGCTCCGCGCGTCGTCCGTCGTCGGCTCGCGGCCGAGTTCCGCAAGGAAACGCTCCATCCTCGCCCCGCGCGGCACGTGCGCCCCGAACACGAACCGGTGAGCGTTCTCAAAACCGCTCCCGTCGGCGCGAAGGATGGCGCAAATGCGGTCAATCCATTCAATCCACAAATCCTTCGTTCCGACGTACCTGCGGAGATTGAGCGCGGTGTCGACGTCGCCTTTTTTCTCCGCGTCAGAAGCGAGCCGGAGCGCGTTCCCGGAGCAAAGCGAAAACAGCTTTGAAAGACCATCGCGCGAGAAAATCGATTCGAAAAGCGCGAGGCTCAAATCAAGCCAGCGCACGCATTTTATTGATTCGGAGAATTCGCTCCGGCGGAAAAACGCGGAAAGATACGCGCCGCTCGGATACGCCGTGTTGAGCTGGACGAGCGGCGGCTGGATAATCAGGACATTCATGGCAGAAGTATACCGAAATGCGCGCCAAAACTCGAACGATGCACAGCGCCGTTTTTTTCAGCAAAAAAAACATCAATTTTACAAAATTTGCTTGCATTATAAAAAATCAGTGGTATTATAAAAATCGTGGTGAGGAAAGAGATGAGGACTTACACCGACCGCACGACAGGAGGCGTTATGCAATTTCCGACAAAGATAGAAGACTCTTCGGAGTGTAATCACTAATTTATTGCGCCACCAGCGGCTAGGCTGGCATACATAAGATGCAGTTCCTTTCCATGAACATGGATTTCGGAATGCTGACATCCCAAACGGCACTGGAGAGACGGTGCCGTTCTTTTTTTTCTTTTATGAATTTTCAGATGTCCGGCGGCTCTTTTTACGCTTCCACAACGAAGGCACGTTCGATATAATTATTTCTCATTATGGAAAACGAAGGCGGACAGAAATCCAATTTGATTTTTTGCGGAAAAACGCCGGCTATTTCTTTTTTTTTGAACGTCTATGGGGACAATGCTTTTTTTGCATTGTTCCTTTTTTTTTGGAGAGAGCCATGACGTGAAATCAGCTCAGAACCTAAAATGCAATCGGAATATTTCAAAGCGGCCTGTCCTGAATCAGTGATTTCCGGGCAAGGTTGATACACAAAAACACACTATTTAAGCACCTGAAGGAGAAAATATGCCACTCAACAAAGATATCCACAAAGTCATGGTAATAGGTTCCGGTCCGATAATCATCGGGCAGGCGGCGGAATTCGACTACGCAGGAAGCCAGGCCTGCAAGGCGCTCAAGGAGCAGGGGCTTGAGGTCGTCCTCGTGAACTCGAATCCGGCGACGCTTATGACCGACCACACGATGGCCGACCAAATCTACATCGAGCCGCTCATCCCCGAGACAATCGAGCGCATAATCGAAAAGGAGAAGCCCGACTCGATTCTTTCTTCGCTCGGCGGGCAGACGGGGCTTACTTTGTGCATGGAGCTGGCAAAATCCGGGTTCCTTGACAGCCACGGCGTCAGGCTTCTCGGCGCGAAACCCGAGACAATCGACAAGGCGGAGGACAGGCAGCTTTTCAAGGACACGATGGAGAAAATCGGCGAGCCGTGCATTCCATCAAAAGTCGTGACGACACTCGAGGATGCGGTCGATTTTGCGGAGAACGAAATCGGATACCCGGTCATCATAAGGCCGGCGTTCACGCTCGGAGGAACGGGCGGCGGAATCGCGTACAACCACGATGAGATGATGGAAATCGCGCAGAACGGACTGCACCGCTCGCCCATCCACCAGATTCTCGTCGAGAAATGCATTTCAGGATGGAAGGAAGTCGAATTCGAGGTCATGCGCGACCATTCGGGGAACGTGCTTACGGTCTGCTCGATGGAGAACTTCGACCCGGTCGGCGTGCACACGGGCGACTCAATCGTAATCGCTCCGACGGTGACGCTTTCCGACAAGGAATACCAGATGCTCCGCTCGGCGGCGCTCAACATAATCTCGTCGCTGGACATGGAAGGCGGATGCAACTGCCAGTTCGCGCTGAATCCAGAGAGCTTCGAGTACGCCGTCATCGAGGTGAACCCGCGCGTCTCGCGCTCGTCGGCGCTCGCGTCAAAGGCGACGGGATATCCGATAGCGAAAGTTGCGACGCTCATCGCAATCGGATACAACCTCGACGAGATTCCGAATTTCGTCACGAAGAAAACTGCGGCGTGCTTCGAGCCCGTTCTCGACTACGTTGTCGTCAAATTCCCCAAATTCCCGTTCGACAAATTCGTCTACGCGTCGCGGAAACTCGGAACGCAGATGAAGGCGACCGGCGAGGTCATGGCAATCGGGCACAACTTCGAGACGGCGATTATGAAGGCGGCGCGCGGGGCGGAAATCGGCGTGAAGTCGCTCACCCTGCCCGTTTTTGAGGAAGAGAGCGACGAGGAAATAAGGCGGCGCGTCGGAGAATGCACGGACCAGCGCATCTTCGCGATTTTTGCGGCGATAAAGCGCGGAATCATGAGCATCGAAGAAATTCATTCCGTCACGAAAATCGACACGTGGTTTTTGGAGAAGCTCCGGAACCTCGCCAACATCGAGAACGAATTCGCAGCTCTCAAGGAAAAGAAAATCGAACCGACGCAGGAAATGTACGTCAGGGCGAAAAAGCTCGGCTACCCGGACAGCGTAATCAGCGCGATTTCCGGCGCGAAAATAATCGGCGCGGGCGGAATCCTTGCGGAGGCGGACGAGGCGAAAAAACTGAGCGCGGAAGGAAAACTCGCGCACATCGCGCCATCGTTCAAGATGGTTGACACGTGCGCGGGCGAGTTCAGCGCGGAGACGCCGTATTTCTACGCGGGATACGACAGCGAGAACGAGGCAGGAGCGTTCCTCAAAGAGCGCGAGTCGGAAGGAAAGAAGTCGAAGAAGGGAACCGTCATCGTTCTCGGCTCCGGCCCCATCAGAATCGGACAGGGAATCGAATTCGACTACGCGAGCGTGCAGTGCGTGTGGGCGCTCAAAAAGCTCGGGTACGACGTCGTCACGATTAACAACAACCCGGAGACGGTCTCCACCGACTTCGACACCGCGGACAGGCTCTACTTCGAGCCGCTTACGCCGGAAGACGTGATGGGCGTGTACAATACGGAAAAACCCGTCGGCGTCGTCGTCGCGTTCGGCGGCGGAACGGCAATCAAGCTCGCGAAATTCCTTTCCGACCAGGGAATCAGGATTCTCGGAACGAGCGCGGACGCAATCGACTTGGCGGAGGACAGGGAGCGATTCGAGGAATTGTGCGCGCGGCTCAACATCAAGAGGCCGAAGGGGCTTACGGTGTTCACGGAAAAAGAGGCGCTTGAGGCGACATCGAAACTCGGCTATCCGGTTCTTCTGCGCCCGAGCTACGTTCTCGGCGGGCAGAACATGATTGTCGCGTTCAACGACGACGACGTGCGCGAATACATGAAAATCATCCTCGCGCAGGGAATCGAGAACCCCGTCCTCATCGACCAGTACATGATGGGAATCGAGCTTGAGGTTGACGGAATCTGCGACGGCGAGGACATCCTCATCCCTGGAATCATGGAGCATATCGAGCGCACGGGAATCCATTCGGGCGACTCCATCGCGGTCTACCCGTCATGGAACCTGAACGACGTTCTCAGGCAGAAAATCATCCGCCAGTCGAAGGATTTGGCAATCCAGCTCGGGACGAAAGGCCTCGTAAACATCCAGTATCTCATCTACAACAACGACCTCTACATAATCGAGGTGAACCCGCGCTCAAGCCGTACCGTTCCGTACATCTCAAAAGTGACGGGCGTTCCGATGGTCGAACTTGCGGTGCGCGCCATGCTCGGGGAAAAAATCCGCGACATGGGATTCGGAACGGGACTGCACCGGATTCCGCCCTATTTTGCGGTGAAGGTTCCCGTGTTCAGCTTCGAGAAGCTGATGGACGTCGACACGCACCTCGGCCCCGAAATGAAGAGCACGGGCGAGGTTCTCGGAATCGCGTCAACGCGGGAGGAGGCAATATACAAGGGTCTCATCGCGGCGGGCTACAAGCTCAACCACCCGACAAAAGCGGCCGCGAACCCGCTCGGCGTCCTGTTCACGATTAGGACGACCGACCATTTTGAGATACCCGACCTCGCGCGGAAATTCTACGACATGGGATTCAAGCTCTACGCGACGGAGGGAACTGCGCGCGTAATCTCCGATTTCGGAATGGAAGTCCAGGTCGTCGCGAAAATCAAGGAGAATCCGAACGACAACGTGCTGACGCTCCTCGATTCGGGAAAAATCGCGTACATAATCTCGACAAGCGCGAAGGGAAGGAACCCGCGCGCGGATTCGGTCAAAATCAGAAGACATGCCGTCGAGCGCGACATTCCGTGCCTCACGGCAATCGACACCGCCAACGCAATCGCAGACTGCCTGAAATCGGCATATTCCGCGGAGAACGTGGAGCTCGTCGACATCAACAAGCTCAGGACTTCCAAGCAGAAAATCGAGTTCACGAAAATGCAGTCGACTGGGAACGATTTCATCGTCGTCAACGCTATGGAGCAGCCTGTCAAGAATCCGGCGGGGCTTGCGGTTCGCCTGTGCGACAGACGGACGCAGGTCGGCGCGGATTCGCTCGTCCTCATCGAGAAGAGCGACAAGGCGGACGCCACGATGAGATTCTTCAACAGGGATGGAACGGAAAGCCGCATGGCAGGAAACGCAATCCGCGCTGTAGCGAAATATCTCTACGACAACAACATAAACGGAATCGCGGACAGGCACGAGCCTTCGTCGCCGACCGCAACGCTGACCGTCGACACTGAGGCGGGCGTCAAGTCGCTCCTCCTCTACAAGCTGAACGGAAAGGTGAATTCCGTCCGCGTCGATATGGGCGCGCCGAAATTCAAGCCGAAGAACATCCCGACGAACCTCGGCGTCGCTCCGGTAAGCTTGGGCGGAAAAACGCCCGCGGAAGCTGTCGTCGCCCAGAAAATCGACGTGGCGGGAAATTCATATTCCGTCACGAGCGTCGCCGTCGGAAACCCGCACTGCGTCGTGTTCTCGAAATTCGTGGACAAGGAGCGCGTGACGGAAGTCGGCCCGATGATTGAGAACCACCCCGCCTTCCCCGAGCGCACGAACGTCGAATTCGTCCGCGTCGTCGGAAAGAACGAGCTGAAGATGAGGACGTGGGAGCGCGGAAACGGCGAGACACCCGCATGCGGAACAGGCGCGTGCGCGGCGGCAGTCGCTGCCGTTCTCAACGGGTTCTGCCCGCTCGACGAGGACATCACCGTAAAAGTCCGCGGCGGCGAGCTGATTGTCCGCTACACGGGCGAGACCGTTTTCCTCACGGGAACGACGGCGGTCTGCTTCTCGGGCGAAATCGAAATCTAAAAAACTGAAAACCCGCGTTTTTTGCGGATGGAAATCGGGATTGCGCGCTCGCAGTCCCGATTTTTTTTTGCGGAGCTAGTCGCGCCATTCTCTACCGTTCGTGAGAAAACCGCTTTCTGTACGGATGCGGAGCCACGCCGAATCAATGCCGTCGATTTTCTCTTTCGCGCACACCTCAAGAACTTCGGCGACGTCGTTTTTCTTCATCAGGGCGATTTTACTTGCGGAAAGTTTTAATGGAATCCGCGGCAACATACGAATGCCCCACAAAACGGATTTCATCCGACTCCTCGATGTGGTCGAGGACGTACTCCAGCACGCTGCCGGATTTCCCGAAATGCCAGTAAATTACGAACGCGCGGAATCTCATCCCGTAAGTTAGATGTTCCGTCCGTCCCTGTTGAACGGATAGACGAACGTCCGTTCGGCGCACTCACCGTCCAGTCCCGAATAGAACGAAATCTCGTACCAGGACCACGCCGTGAGCCAGCTGTTGCGAAGGAGATGGCATTTCGTCTTGAAGTAGAGCGAATAGGAATCAGCGCCCGCAGCGCGCACATTCTCCGCTGAAGCGAACGACGACTCGCGGTACTCGTCCTTCATTTTCGCCCCGAACGAAAGCGAAGACAAAAACGAGGCCTGCGCCATCAAAACGACACAGGCGACAATGGAGAACATTCTTCTCATTCAGGCTCCCAAAAAAAATCCCGCCCCGACACATTCTCCGTCAGGGCGGGAAAATTCATAAAACCGCGAATCCCGCAGGAACCATTCGCATCAGCGAATCATTCCGTGGTATTCCTGAAGCGACTTCACGCCGCCCTCGCCGCCGTTCCCGTTCTTGACGGAGGCGATTCCCTGCACGGCCGCCATCGCGCCTGCAAGCGTCGTGATGTACGGCACCTTGTACTTGAGGCACGCCTTGCGGATTGTCTTCCTGTCCTCGGCGTAGTTGCGCTTCGCTTTGGGAGTGTTGATGACGAGACAGACTTCCTTGTTCATAATCGCGTCGATTACGTCGGGACGTCCGCCGCCGATTTTGTTCACCACGTCGCACTTGATTCCGTTCTCGCGGTAGAATTCCGCGGTTCCTTCCGTGCTGACAATCGTGAATCCCAAATCCTTGAGCGTCTTTCCGATGAAGAGAACCTGCTCCTTCTGCCCTTCCTTGTTCGACAGGGAAATCAGGACCTTCTTGTTCTCCCAGGCGGCAGGCGCGTGCGGAAGCTCCGAGCCGGCGGCTTCCTGCGACTTGTAGAACGCGAGCGGGAAATTCTCCGCCATTCCGAGAACCTCGCCCGTCGAGCGCATTTCCGGCCCGAGAATCGGGTCAACGCCCGGGAAGCGCGCCCACGGAAGGACAGCCTCCTTCGCGCCGAAATACGGAATCGTCTTGTCCTTAAGCCCGAGCGACTCAAGCGACTCGCCGAGCATCATCCGCGTGGCGAGCCGCGCCATCTGCGTGTCGCAGACTTTCGACACGAGCGGGACGGTGCGGCTTGCGCGCGGGTTCGCCTCTATGACGTAGACCTTTCCGTCCTCAATCGCGTACTGCATGTTCATAAGGCCGCAGACGTGGAGGCTTTCGGCGATTTTCCTCGTGTATTCCTTGATTGTCGCGAGGTTCTCCTTCGGAATCGAGACCGGAGGAATGACGCACGCGCTGTCGCCCGAGTGGATTCCGGCAAGCTCGACGTGCTCCATGACCGCGGGAATGTAGACGTGGTTCGAGTCGGCAAGCGCGTCCGCCTCGCATTCGAGCGCGTTCTTGAGGAAGCGGTCGATGAGGAGCGGGCGGTCGGGTGTGACGCCGACGGCTTTCTCGACGTATTCCTTGAGCGTCTTCTCGTCGTAGATGACCTCCATTCCGCGTCCGCCCAAAACGAACGACGGGCGAATCATAATCGGGTAGCCGATTCTCTCCGCGCACGCTTTCGCCTCGTCAAAGTCCACCGCCATCCCGCTTTCGGGCATCGGGATTCCGAGTTTGTCCATCATGTGGCGGAAAAGGTCGCGGTCCTCGGCGATGTCGATGGAGTCGATTGACGTTCCGAGAATGTTCACGCCGTTTTCCTGCAACTCGCGCGCGATGTTGAGCGGAGTCTGCCCGCCGAACTGCACGATTACGCCGAACGGCTTCTCCTTCTCGTAAATCTGGAGGACGTCCTCCGTCGTGACCGGCTCGAAGTAGAGTTTGTCCGACGTGTCGTAGTCCGTGGAGACCGTCTCGGGGTTGCAGTTGACGATAATCGTCTCATATCCGAGTTCCTTGAGCTGCATCGCCGCGTGGCAGCAGCAGTAGTCGAATTCGATTCCCTGTCCGATTCTGTTCGGGCCGCCGCCGAGAATCATTATCTTCTTGGGGTTCGTCGTCGCCGTCGATTTGTCCTCGGCGTTGTACGTCGAATAGTAGTAGTTCGCGCCCTTCACGCCAGAGACTGGAACGGCAAGCCACGCCTCGCGGATTCCAAGCTCGTTGCGCCGTTTCCTGATGTCCTTTTCCGAGACCTTGAGTATTTTCGAGAGATATTTGTCGGAGAATCCGTCCTTCTTCGCCTGGATGAGGAGGCTGTCCTCGGGAACGCGTCCCGGATTCTGGAGCATCTTCTCCTCAAGCTCGACAAGCTCCTTCATCTCGTTGATGAAGTATTCCTTGACGAACGTGATTTCGTGCAGCTTCTCGACGGAAACGCCCTTCCTGAGCGCCTCGTACATCTGGAAATACCGCTCGCTCGAAGCCGTGCGGAGCATCTCGCAAAGCTCGTCGGCGCTCTTCTTGTTGAAGTCTTTCGCGAAGCCAAGCCCCGCGCGCCCGTTCTCAAGCCCGCGTATCGCCTTCTGGAACGTCTCCTTGAACGTCTTTCCGATTGACATGACCTCGCCGACCGCCTTCATCGAAGTGCCGAGCGAATCCTCCGCGCCGCGGAATTTCTCGAACGCCCAGCGCGCGAATTTGAGGACGACGTAATCGCCGTCGGGCGCGCCGCCCGGGGTGTACTTGTCGAGCGTGCCGTCGCGCCAGTACGGAATTTCATCAAGCGTAAGGCCGCTGGCGAGTTTGGCGGAGATGAGCGCAATCGGGAACCCCGTCGCCTTCGAGGCGAGCGCGGACGAGCGCGACGTGCGCGGGTTGATTTCGATTATGACGACGCGTCCAGTCTTGGGGTTGTGCGCGAATTGCACGTTCGTTCCGCCGATGACGCCGATCGACTCGACAATCTTGAACGCCATCGTGCGGAGCTTCTCCTCAAGCGCCTTGTCAATAGTGAGGAACGGCGCGGAGCAGAAACTGTCGCCAGTATGGACGCCCACCGCGTCGATGTTCTCGATGAAGCAGATTGCGACCATCTGGTTTTTCGAGTCGCGCACGACCTCGACCTCAAGTTCCTCCCAGCCGAGAATCGACTCCTCGATAAGACACTGGTGCGTCATCGACAAATCAAGCCCGTTTGAGACGATTGTGCGCAGCTCCTCGATGTTGTAGCAGAATCCGCCGCCCTGGCCGCCCATCGTATATGCGGGACGGACGACGAGCGGGAACCCGATTTTTTCGGCGATTTTCTCCGCGCCCTCGACGGTGTGGCAGATGTCGCTTCTCGGCGTGTCGATTCCGAGGTTCTTCATCGTCTCCTTGAAAATCTCGCGGTCCTCGCCCCGTTCGATTGCGTCGAGGTTCACGCCGATTACCTTCACGCCGTACTTGTCGAGGACGCCCGCCTTGTTCAGCTCCATCGCCATGTTCAGTCCCGTCTGGCCGCCGAGGTTCGGGAGAAGCGCGTCCGGGCGTTCCTTCTCGATTATCTGCGAAAGCCTCTCCACATTCAGCGGCTCGATGTACGTCGCGTCCGCCATGACGGGGTCGGTCATTATCGTCGCCGGGTTCGAGTTGACGAGGACGATTTTGTATCCCTGTTCGCGCAACGCCTTGCACGCCTGCGTTCCCGAATAGTCGAACTCGCACGCCTGCCCGATGACAATCGGTCCTGAACCGATAATCAGCACCTTGTCGATGTCTTCTCTTTTGCTCATAACGAAAAACCTCAAAAAAAAGGCTGAATCCAAAGAATTCAGCCTAAAAAATACGGATTAAAAATAAAGCGGACGATGATTTTATTGAGAGAAAGCCCTTTCTGTTGCAAATACACGCGTCCATAATCGGGATTGGAGTATACATGATTTTCCGGCTTTATGGTAGACGTCGCGCCCGCATAAAAATGCCAGACGGTTTCGATTCGTCACGAAAACCGGCGGAGAATGCCTCCGCGCAAAAAAAGACGGCACCGTATCTCCGGTGCCGTTTAGAATGCTGAAGTTCTTAAAAGAACCGCATTTTTTCTGTGCCAGCTTAGCCGCTGGTGGCGCAATAAATTAGTGAACATGCTCTTCTGAGCCTTCTCTCTTCGTCGGATATTGCATAACGCCTCCTGTACGTGCAGCCGGTGTAAGTCCTCATCTCTTTCCTGACCACGACTTTATGATACCACGGCTTTGTTAAAATGCAAGTGTTTTTTGAAAAATTCTGCGTTTTTTCTCAAAAAAAACGGCGAACGGTCATTTTTGCGCCGCTGAATTCCGCTCCCAAAAAACGCCGTCACCGTACCCCTGAATTGTGGCGTCCGTTTCTGCAAGGACAAGCCGTTTTTCCGCGAGGAGGCAGTATCTCTCGTCGATTTCGATTCCGGCAAACCGCCTGCCGAGTTTTTTTGCGACGACGCTCGCGGTTCCGCTTCCGAGAAACGGGTCGAACACTATGTCGCCGGGATTCGACGACGCAAGGATAAGTTTCGCGTACAGCTTTTCGGGCTTCTGCGTCGGATGCTCGGTATTTTCAGGCATCGACCAAAACGGAACGGTGATATCGTCCCAGAAATTCGACGGATACGTAAGGCGGAATTTCTTCTCCCCGTCAAATTCCCAGTCTTTCGGAATGCCCTTTTCCGTATAAGGCGCCAGAACCCGGCGCTTTACCTTCACGTCATCGATGTTGAAAACGTATTCCGCGGGATTTTTCACGGCGAACCAAATGTCCTCCATCGAATTCTTCCAGTTCCGGCTCGCGCCGCGACCTTTTTCCCGCTGCCATGTTATGCGGTTCAGCACCGTCATATTGCGCTCAAGCACGCGCTGGAGGGAAGCTGTGCATTTCCAGTCGCCGCAAAGATAAAGCGAGCCGCTCGGCTTCACTATCCGGCAAAGTGCGGGAAGCCACGACTCAAGATATTCCTCGTATTGTTCCGAATCCATCGAGCGGAACGAGAAATCACCGAATTTTTTCGAGAGATTGTACGGCGGGTCGCAGATGACAAGGTCGGCGAACGACTCGGGAAGGCGGGGAAGAATATCGACGCAATCGCCCAGAATCGTGCGCCCGACGAATTCATCCGCCCGGATTTCCCCCGAGCGCGCCGGAACAAAAAGCCTTTTCCGAAGAGATTCCGCCTCGGAATCGGAAATTTCGATAGTCTTGTTTCTGGGGGCTTTCGTTTTGTTTTCGCTCATCTTCATCTCCACGGGCGGAAAGCATGATACTTGCGGGATTCGCTCTTTTTCAAGCTATTTTGCAGTTTCCGGCATAAAAAAACGCCCCGAGCGGACTGGTTCCGGGGGCGGGATTTACTCAATTGTCATTCCGGATTCGCGTTCGTTCCGTCGTCAGGCAGCCGCGGGAAAACGATTCTTCTCACGCGGCTGACCTTTTCCGGGCGGAAAAACGACTTACAGCGTCACGCCGTCCTTGAAAATGGCAATCTCGCGGTAGCCGTTCTTCTCGTTTTTCGTGACGGAACGACCGGACACGATGTCGCAAATCTGATTGAGGAGCGCGTCGCGGACGGAATCGCTCGGCTCGTCGAGGAGGCGCGCAGCGTCGAAGTCAATCCAGCCGGATTTTTTCTGCGCGAGCGGATGGTTCGTCGCGATTTTCACCGTCGGGACGGGCGCACCGAGCGGCGTTCCGCGACCGGTCGAGAACAGGATGATGTTCGCGCCCGCAGCCGTCATGTCAGTCGTGGAGACGATGTCGTTGCCCGGACCTTCGAGAAGCGAAAGCCCTTTTTCGGTAAGGCGCTCGCCGTATTTCAAAACACCCGTGACGGGCGCCTTTCCGCCTTTCTGCACGCATCCGAGCGATTTGTCCTCAAGCGTCGTGATTCCGCCCGCCTTGTTTCCCGGGGAAGGATTCTCGTAGCAGACCTGGTTGTGGCGCGCGTAGTAGTCCTTGAACCCGTTGATGAGGTTCACCGTGTTGTCGAACCGGTTTTTGTCCACGCAGCGGTTCATCAGCATCTGCTCCGCGCCGAACATCTCGGGAACTTCTGTGAGCATGACGCGTCCGCCCATTCCCGTCATCGCGTCGCAGATTCTGCCGATAAGCGCGTTCGCCGTGATTCCGCTCATTCCGTCAGAGCCGCCACACTTCATTCCGAGGACGATTTCCGTGAGCGGGGCGCTTTCGCGGCGGAATGCCGAGACATATCCGGCAAGCTCCGTCAAAAGCCGTTTTCCCTCTTCGATTTCGTCCTCAAAATCCTGCGTGACCATGAATTTCACGCGGTTCTCGTCGTAATCGCCGAGGAAATTCTTGAAATACGGGATGTTGTTCTCCTCGCAGCCGAGCGAGACGACGAGAACGCCGCCCGCATTCGGATGGTTCACCAAATCGGCGAGGATGCGCGCGGTCGTCTCCTTGTCCGCTCCCATCTGTGAGCAGCCGTACGGATGCGTCCACGTGAAGAATCCTTCAAGGCCGCCTTCGACGCTCGGTTTCGGCTCGCCCGCGCAGAATTTTCCGTTCGCCCACGCGGCGAGATTCTCGGAAATTTTGTTGACGCAGCCGACGAGGGGAACAATCCAAACCTCGTTGCGGGAACCGACGCGGCCGTCCGCGCGTTTGTAGACGTTTACGGTCGGAACGTTCTTGCGGAGATGCTCCGATTCCGCGTACCATGCGTCGTAAGCCTTCTTCGCGCTGTCGGCGTTGTAGGAATACTCGAATTTCTCCGAAAGAAGCGTGTGAATGTTGTGCGTGTGGACGTGGAAGCCCGCCTTTATATCCTCTTTTGCCGCACCGATTGGGTAACCGTATTTTATTACAGGCTCATCCTTCTTTATGTCCCTGATGGCGAATTTATGCCCGGCAGTGATGTCCTCCTGAAGCGTGACGCTCGCTTCGGGAACGTTGTCCATCGCCTCAAGCACGACAGTGGTGCCCTTCGCAATCGGCTGCAATGCAACAGCAACGACGTCAGCTGAATTGATTCTGATAGCGATTTTGCTCATCGTTTTACCTCTAAAATTGTGTTTCGCAGATTTTATTATGAAAAGCGGTAAAAGTAACGCGTACTTTTAGCCCGATTCCGCCCCAAAAACGAAATCGGGCAATCGGGAATTCAGGAACACGATTTTATGGTGAACGGCCCGCTAATCGACGAATATTTCCGGAACGTCGTCCTCGTTCCCGGCATTTTCGGCATTTTCGGCATTTTCGGCGGGAACGTCCTCCGCGACGGATTCAGGCTCGGCTTCGGCAGGTTTCGCGCGGCCGTCAAGCTCGGCAATTCTCTTCGATTTTAGGGCGCTCCACACGGGAGCCGAAATAGACTTCACGCGGAACGCCTTGTAGGAAACGGAATCGCCGTTTTTTGTCGCGACCCAGAAATCGGCGCAGTCGACGACACCGACTATGACGACAGCCCCGGAAAGGATTTCCTCGCGGGAATACGACGACGAGGCGGAGGTTTCCGTCACGAACCGCTCAAGGATAAGCGAATCAATCTTCGATTTCGCGTCGAGGTCGGCAAGCTCGCTGTCTTCCCCTTCTCCCGAAACGATGAACACAATGTCGTCCTTGTCTATTTTGAGCAGCTTCCGTACCTTCGATTCCTTCCCTTTTTCTGCGGCGGAAACCCATGACGGATTCTTCTTCCCGCCGAATTCGCGCCCCTTCCAATCGACAACGCTCTCCTTCGCGAACGCTTCTGCCGCCATCGCAAGCAGAAAAGCCGCCGCAACGAACCTTCCGATTCTCATAATTCCTCCTAAAACGCGCGTGCGGAAAAACAGCGGAAAACCGTCTTTTCCGTGCGCAAAGCAGGTTCCAGAAACGCGCAGACGAACAACGCGGCACGGAACCGAAACGAACATCGGCGGAACAAAAAAAATCTCCCTCATCCATAAAAAAGACGAAGGAGATTTCGTTTGCGGTCAGCCGTTATTTTGACTCGCTGATAAGCGGCTCAAGAAGGCTTGTGCTGAGTGCCTTTTTGAGGAGCTCGGTCTCTGACGTGTTGTCCTCAACTCCGTTCAAAGCCGCATCGAGCTGTGTCTGGTACACATCCTTGTCCATAGCGAACACGACGATGTAGTTGTACTCGTAATCATAGTACTGGTCGCCCGGAACAGAGCCCTGCTTCTTTCCGACGAATTTCTCGTTGACGCTGCGAGTGCGGGTCCAGAACTGAGCCTCCTTGAGGAGTCCGTTCAGCTCAAGAGCTGAGAGCGTCTTCGTGAGAAGACCGACAGACTTTTCCTTTGACTGCTTTCCTGCGGCATCACTCGCCTGAATGCTTGCGTCCGCAGCCTGAGCGACAGCCTGCGAGAACGAATTCGAAACCTCGGCGCGGACATCAACGTTGTCGGTCCAAATCTGGAGGAAGTCGAGGTCGGTGCCCTTCTTGATGAAAACGAAAAGCTGCTTGTTGTCAAGCTCGAGCGTCTTCGCCACGCCAGACCGAGTTCCGTCAAGAGCCGCGTTGACCCACTTCGGGATTGCTCCGCCCATAGACTTTCCCTGATAGTCAATCATAACAGTTTCGTTATCGACCATCGGAACATTGTTTACGTTTGATGTAGTTCCGCAGCTTGCAAGCAATGATGCAGCCGCCGCAACAGCAACCGCGACAAATTTAGTCATTTTCATATATAAACTCCTTTCCCCCAAAAGGGGATATATTGATTCTAGCTGAATGAATATTCATCGTCAATTTTTTAGGATTTTTTTTTCCGTATTTTCATTCCATCCCCCTTTTTTTTGCCGGACATGATTGCTCCAACAAATCCGGACTTAGAACCCACAAAAGACCAGACAGCCACAAAAGGAGGCTCGCACCGCGTGTCGGACATGATTGCTCCAACAAATCCGGACTTAGAACCCATAAAAGACCACTCCCACAAAAGGAGGCTCGCACCGCGTGCCGGACATGATTGCTCCAACAAATCCGGACTTAGAACGACCAAAAGACCAAGCAATCAATAGAACTGAACCCCAAATCCGTGCTATGATTCGTAGCATTTTGCGTTTCGGATTTTCCGATTCAAATCTTATTGGGGGCTTTTTATGAAGGTCGTTGTAATCGGCGCGCAGTGGGGCGACGAGGGAAAAGGTAAAATCGTTGATTATTTGGCTGAGGACGCGAAGTACGTCGTCAGGTATGCGGGCGGACCGAATGCCGGGCACACAATTGTCGTTGACGGCAAGCAGTACGCGCTCCACCAGGTTCCGAGCGGAATCCTCTACAAGGACAAGAGCGTCTTTCTCGGTGCCGGAATGGTAATCGACCCGGAGGCGCTTTTCAACGAGCTCCAGATGCTCAAGGACAACGGAATCGATTGGGAAGGACGCGTCTTCATCTCCGACCGCGCCCACATCATCCTTCCGAGATACCGCGAGATGGACAAGAAGCGCGACGCGGAGCGCAAACGCCCGATTGGAACGACCGGACGCGGAATCGGAATCGCATACGCAGAAAAAGCCCACCGCGACGGAATCCGCCTCGCAGACCTCGACTGGGCGCAGAAGATGGCCGAATTCGACGGAGAGGACAAGGCGTACCTCGACAAATACCGCGACCGCCTCATCAGCATGCGCGTCGATTTGACGGCGAAGATGCACGAATACAAGGACGAGAACATTCTTTTTGAGGGTGCGCAGGGAGCGATGCTCGACATCGATTCCGGAACGTACCCGTATGTTTCTTCAGGCGCAAGCTGCGCTGCCGGAGCCGCGACGGGATGCGGAATCGGACCGCACGATTTGGACAAGATACTCGGCGTTTTCAAGGCGTACGAGACGCGCGTCGGAAACGGTCCTATGCCGACGGAATTCAACGATTCCGACGCCGCGGAAAGCGAGCTGTGCAGGACAGTGCGCGAGACGGGACGCGAATACGGCGTCACGACGGGAAGGGCAAGACGGTGCGGATACCTCGATTTGGTCGCGCTCCGCTACGCATGCCGCGTGAATTCGCTCGACTCGCTCGTCCTGACCCATCTCGACATCTACGACCCGATGGAGCAGATTGAGGCGTGCGTCGCCTACGACATCGGCGGAAAAATCGTCACGGACTTCCCCGCCGGAGTCGAGGACATGGAGAACGCCAAGCCCGTCCTCAAGAAATTCAAGGGCTGGAAGACGAGCCTCAAAAACATCCGCGAGTACGACAAGCTTCCGAAAGAAGCGCGCGACTACGTCGAATTCATCGAGGACTATTGCGAGACAAAAGTCGGAATCATAAGCGTCGGATACGAGCGCGACGAGACGTTCATCCGCACGGGCGTCTGGAAATAACCCGCCTTCTCCGAAACGCTCTGCCTGAAAAAACGGCTGATGCAGGTCTTGCCATGCTGAAACGGGATTTCGCAATCCGTTCAGCATGACACTTCTCAAGTCAATCAACTATAAAGGAGAGCGGAAAAACTCAGGCGAGAAAAAATGCCTCCGTTACGGGAGGCACTTTTTCTCCGAAATGAATTCGTTTGAAGCAGCAAGCATATTTCATCACCGAACGGAAGAATCACGATTCCTTGCAAAACAGCAAGGCAGCCGCGCCCGTCCAGCCTCATACAGCAAGTCCCCGCCACCATGTTGATTTTGTTCGGAATGACACGCAAAGTCATAAGCGTTCTGAAAACTGCCGTTCACTTCCGCCAGAATTCGGGGAGGAAGAGGATGAGCAGGTTGTACAGCTCAAGGCGGCCGGCAATCATCGCGAAACAGTACCAGAATTTAAGCGCGGGAGGCAGGACCCCGTAGTTGTCCGCGGGACCGAGCGAGCCGAACGCGGGACCGATGTTCCCGACCATGGAAAGCGACGCCGTGAACGATGTCAGTACGTCGAGATGCCCGAGCGTCCCCAGGAACGTCGTGAACACGACGAGCCCGAAATAGACGAAAACGAACGAGCCTATCGTAAAAACAAGGTCATTTCTCCCCGCGCTTCCGTTCAGCCGAATCGAAAAAACGCCGTGGGGATGGAGCATTTTCATCATCTCGTTCCTGCACTGCTTTGCCAGGATGCACCACCGCACGACCTTGAACCCGCCGGCAGTCGAACCGGAACAGCCGCCGACAAAAAAAAGCGCGAATATGACGAACTGCGCGGGAGGGCTCCACGAAAGATAGTCGGACGTCATGTAACCCGTCGAGCTGACAATCGAGGCGACCTGAAACGCCGAATAGCGCAGCGCGGAAAAGAACCCGCCGAACTGGGGAACAAGAAAAACCGCTATTAATATGGAAAAAACGAGGCAAATCACGAGGTACGCCTTCAATTCGGTGTTGCGCCTGACCTCGGAGAATTTTCCGGTGACTATGTAGAAATAGAGGCTGAAATTCACTCCGGCAAGAAACATGAAAACGGTGCAGACGATTTCGATTGGCGCGGAACCGTACGAGGCGACGCTTGCATTTCTCGTCGCGAATCCGCCCGTTCCGAGCGTGGAGAACGCGTACGAAATGCAGTCAATCGCGTCCATCCCGCATATTTTCAGCGCGAGCGCAAGCAGGAGCGTCAGCGAGCCGTAGAGAATCCAGAGCATTTCCGCGGTGTTCGCCATTTTCGGCGTTATCTTTCCCTTCTCGGGGCCGGTGCTTTCCGCCTTTATAAGGTTGAACCCGCCGACGCCCAGAAGCGGAAGGAGCGCGACGGTGAGCGCGATTATTCCCATTCCGCCGAGCCAGTGCATCTCGCACCGCCACAAATTCAAACTTCTCGGAAGGCGTTCGATATCGGAGAGAACCGTCGCGCCCGTCGTCGTGAAGCCCGAGCAGCTTTCGAAAAACGCGTCGGAAAAAGAGGCGAATTCGCCGGACATCAGAAGGGGAACGGAACCGAAAAGGCTTATGAAAATCCACGCGGACGCGACAAAAAGGAACACCGAGCGGGTCGAAAACCGCACCGTCTTCTTTTTTCCCGCAAAAAAGAAAAACAATCCGAGCGCGACGGAAACAATCATCGGGATGAGGAACGACGGAACGACGGAATTCTCCCCGCAGGCAACGGCAACCCCGAGCGGAAGCAGAAGCGAAATCCCGACGACAGCGAGAACGATGAAAATCAGCCTGAAAAATACAAACACGTCCATTCCCCCATTATCGGCACGCAGCAAAAAAGCGGGAACGCGCGCAAAAAATGGTTTGATGGGCCATCGCAGAATCCGATAATAGAAAATGGTTTTTCGTTCGAATTCCGCCCCGCGCGTTTTGGGACGAAGGCAAAACGGAAAACCGTTCGCAAAAAAATCATCACTAATTTTCAAACGGCATATCATTACAGTTATGAACGCTCTTTTAGACAAAATCTGGCAATTCTCAAGGAAAATCAAAAAAACGACGGCGCTCGGAACGGCGCTTTTCACGCTCGCCGCCGTTTTTCTCATCTCGCTTCTTCTCGTCGCAATCGATTTCGGCGGGAACAGCGCGGCGCACAACAACGCGCTCTATCGGTTCGGGAGAATGCTTTCGGGCGCATACGGAATAAGCTCGCTTTTCATACCGGCGTTTTTTCTCGTCTCGGCGCTTCAGATGATTGGGCGCGAATGGAAAATCAAAAACGGCGTGATTCTCGCGCTTTCGATAGTCCCGTTTTTCACCCTCGTCGCGATGGAGCGCCTGTGCAGGCATTTTTCCGCGACAAGCACCGGAACAGTTCTCGGAATCGAGCTGTTCTCGACGATTCTGCTCGGGACGATGATGGTCGTCGGCGAATTCATCCTGATTGCGATTTTCGGCGACATCGTGCAGGAGCGCGTTTCCGAGGACGGCGTCCTCAATTTCAAGAACTACGAAAAAGGCGAGAAAATCGAGGAACAAGTCCGCTCCGTTTACCTGAACGACGTCCTTGAGGAAGCGACGGAAATCGACGACAAGAAAAAATCCCCGTGGAGAAAGCGCGCGAAGGACGAGCCGGTGACGTTCGTGGACATGGCAATCGGCGACAAAATCCTCGACTTCGTGCGGAACGACGTAAAACCGGTCTACCTCGACGAAATGCTTGAGGAAAGCACGAAAATCGACGACGGCGAGCCGACGCTCGACATCACCGCCCCCGCCATCCCGCCCGCCTCCGAAATACTATCCACCTCCTACGAGACCGAAGACGAAAACCCCTTCGCCCACATCTTCGACAATCCCCCCGCAACAGAGCAAATCGACTCCAAAAACGAGGAAAGCGCGAACGAGGAAAGCGAAATCAATTCCGAAAACGAGGAAAGCGAAATCGATTCCGAAAACGTCGAAACGGAAATCGATTCCGAAAACGTCGAAAGCGAAATCAACTCCGAAAACGACGAAAGCGAAATCGACTCCGAAAACGACAAAAGCGAAAACGATTCCGAAAACGACAAAACTGAAAGCGATTCCGAAATCGACGAAAGCGAAATCAACTCCGAAAATGACGAAAGCGAAAGCGATTCCGAAAACGTCGAAAGCGAAATCGACTCCGCAAATGAGGAAACGGAAAGCGATTCCGCAAATGACGAAGCTGAAATCGACTCCGCGAATGAGGAAACGGAAAGCGACTCCGCAGACGACGAAATCGAAAACGATTCCGCAAACGGCGAAAGCGAAATCGACTCCGAAAATGACGAAAGCGAAATCAATTCCGCAAATGACGAAAGCGAAAACGACTCCGAAAATGACGAAAGCGAAAACGATTCCGAAAACGACGAAGCTGAAATCGACTCCGAAAACGTCGAACCGGAAAGCGATTCCGAAAACGAGGAAAGAGAAATCGATTCCGCAGACGACGAAGGCGATTTGGCGGAGGCGGAGATTGCGGGGGAACTTGTCGGGGGAATTTTCTCGCTGATGGACGACGACGCGGCGGCGAATCCTGTTCTGAAAGACGGGGACAACACGGATGAGCGCGCGGCGGCGGATTCTGCCATCCCCGACCGCGAAGAAATCGAACAAAACGAGGACGACAAGGAAATCGAGAGAGCGCGCGCGGAAAGGCAGGCGGCGTTCGCGGAGATTGAGTCGGCGGCTCAGAAAGCGTTGGACGAAGCGGGAAAAAATCACGAGGAAAACGGCGCCCGGTACGAATTCGACCCGACCGCGCGCCCTGTTGTCGACTCGGACGGGAACGTCATCGAATACGACGACGAGCAGGAAAGCGCGGAAAATGAGGAAGGCGACGAGGATTTCGACGATTTGAGCCGCGCGATGAACCACAAGATGAACGTGACGGACGACTTGGACGATTCCGATGACGAGGATGACGACGAGAACGACGATGCAAAAACGGACCCGTTCCGTCCTTCGACGAACAACTCGATTCCCGAGTCGCAAAAATTCAGGAAGGGGCCGTATTCGGTGCCGACCGATTTGCTCGACACGTATCCGGGAAACGAATACTGGATTGTTGACGAAGAGACGCGGAAAGCCGGCGAGGAACTGAAGGCGACTCTCTCGGAATTCAAGATTGAGGCGGAGGTTACGGGAATACGGAAAGGACCTGCCGTAACGATGTACGAGCTTCTTCCGGCGCCCGGCGTGAAACTCAGCAAAATCGTCGCGCTGCAGGACAATATAGCGCTCAGGCTCGCGGCGGCTTCCATCCGAATCGTCGCCCCGATTCCAGGAAAGCACGCCGTGGGAATCGAAGTCCCGAACAAAAGCCGGGCAATCGTAAGCTTCAAGGAAATAATCGAGCAGAATCTGCCGGCGTTCGATAAAATGGCAATTCCGGTCGTTCTCGGAAAGGATATTTCGGGAGAGGCGCAGCTGCTCGATTTGGCAAAAACGCCGCATCTTCTTATTGCCGGCTCGACGGGCGCGGGAAAATCGGTCTGCGTAAACTCGATGCTGCTTTCGATTCTCTACAAACGGAGCCCCGAGCAGGTGAAGCTCGTCCTCGTCGATCCGAAAATCGTCGAGCTCAAGCTCTACAACGACATTCCGCATCTTCTCACGCCCGTAATCACGGAGCCGAAACGGGCGCTCCAGTCCCTTCAGTACTGCCTGTGCGAGATGGAACGGCGGTACGCGCTCCTCGACGGAATGGGAGTCAGGAACATCATCTCGTACAACAAAAAAATCGTAGAGAAGCACATCGCGACGGAAAAACTTCCGTATATCGTCGTCATAATCGACGAATTCGCGGATTTGATGGCGACAACGGGAAAGGAGCTTGAGACGACAATCGCGCGCCTTGCCGCAATGAGCCGCGCTGTCGGAATCCATCTCGTCCTTGCGACGCAGCGCCCGTCCGTCGATGTCATCACCGGCCTCATCAAAGCGAACATCCCGAGCAGAATCGCGTTCATGGTCGCGTCAAAAATGGACAGCCGAATCATAATCGACCAGCTCGGCGCGGACAAGCTTCTAGGAAAAGGCGATATGCTCTACGTCGGCGTGACAGATCCGTTCCCGTCGCGCATCCAGGGAACGCTCGTGGGCGATGACGAGGTTGAGCGCGTCGTGGAATTCGTGAAGACGTACGGCGAGCCGGAATACATCGATGAGGAAATGTTCGTCGACGAGGACGAGGACGACGGCGGAAGCGGCGAGAGCATGTTCGACGACGGAAGCGACCCGCTTTACGACCAGGCGCTCCAGATTGTCATCCAGTCGGGAAAAGCGAGCGCAAGCTACATCCAGCGCAGGCTCAAAATAGGCTACAACAGGGCGGCGCGACTCGTCGAGGAAATGGAGGAGCGCGGAATCGTCGGCCCCGCAAACGGAAGCAAGCCGCGGGAAATTATCCATATGCCCGGCTAATTGTCTGGCACTGCCAAACGATTATGAGAAGCGCTCAAGGACGGCGGTGCTGTCTTTTTTGGGCGCGATGACGACAACTTTGTCGCCCGCGTTGAGGACCGATTTTCCGCCGAGAATCGAATACGCTTCCTCGCCGCTTTTGTGGCCCATAAGGATGAGGAACCGCCCCGGGTCGGAAATCTCCATGAGCATTTTTCCGTCAACGGCGGAACCTTCGGCGACCGTCACCTCGGCAATCTCAAGGAAACCGCCGTTCACCGTATGGATTCCCGTGACGGAGGAGCCGCGCAGATGGCTCATTATCGAATCGACGACCGTATCGCGGACGGGAACCGCGACTTCGATTCCAAGCCGGTGCGCGATTCCGCCGTACGCGTCGGACGGGACGAGGACGATTGAATTCTCGACGCCGAGTGATTCGATGTAGGCCGCCGTGACGATGTTCATCTCGTAATTCGACGTCGAACAAATCAGCAGGTCGAATTCGCCGAGGTGCTCCTCCTCGATGAATTCCTCCTCCGTGACATCGGCGCGGAACACCTTCGCAATTTTGTTGAATTTCTCCTCGGCGGCGGCGGCCCGCTCCGCATCGTTTTCGATTATGACGAAATTTGCCCCGCGGCGGCGAAAGAATTTCGATTCCGCCCTTCTCTTTTCCCCGAGTTTTTCCGCGACAATCGTGCCGATTTTCCCCGCGCCGACGAGCGCTATTTTCTGGATGTTCTTGAGTTTTGACCCGCACAGAGTCAGAAGCTCGCCTAAGAATTTATGCTCAAGAAGAATCCCGAGCACGTCGCCCGAACGAACGATAGTTTCGCCATACGGAAGAGAGGTCACGCCGTCGCGCTCGATATACGAGACGAGAATCCGCTTGTCCGTCAGCCGCCACAAATCCTTGAGCGCGTTCCCGTCGAACCGGCTTCCCGCCTCGACGCTTATCCTGACGATTTCATACGGCGAATTGTCGAACTGAAGCGAATCGGTTATCGAATTCTTTTCTATTGAATTCACGATTGCCTGCGCCGCCTCGAAATCGGGATTGACCATAAAATCGATTCCGTACAGCGGGCGGTGCTTCCTCGCGTCGGAGGAATGCTTCATCGTCGCCTCGGCAGTGTTCGCGTAATAGGCGTAGTTCCGGACGCGCGCGATTTTCAGCACGTCGGGGTAGACGGAATCGACGAGCGAGCACGTTATCATGTTGACCTCATCATTGCTCGTAACGCATACAAGCGCGTCGGCATTCGCTATTCCCGCGTCCTCAAGCGTCGAAAGATTGTTCCCGTCCGCAAGAATCGCCCCGCAGTCGAGCCTGTTCTCCGCATAAAGCACCGCATCCTTGTCGTTGTCAATCAGAACGACATCGTTCTTTCCGTTCACAAGCCTTTTCGCAAGCTCAATCCCCGTAAAACCAGCACCGATAATCACGATTTTCATGCTGAAAGTATAGCGTGCCTGCGCTTGCTTGGTCTTCATTTCGTTCTCAGTTCGTTTTTCTCGGAGCAAGCGTTCACCGGAACGCGGGGACGCGTTCCTACCCGCGCTTGCTTGGTCTTCAGTTCGTTCTCAGTTCGGCTTTCTCGGAGCAAGCGTTCACCGGAACGCAGGGGCGTTCCTACCTGCGCTTGCTTGGTCTTCATCTCGTTCTCAGTTCGGTTTTCTCGGAGCAAGCGTTCACCGGAACGCGGGGACGCGTTCCTACCTGCGCTTGATTGAGGCTTCATTTCGTTCTCAGTTCGGTTTTCCCGGAGCAAGCGTTCACCGGAACGCGGGGCGTTCCTACCTGCGCTTGCTTGGGGCTTCAGTTCGTTCTTAGTTCGGATTGGTCGGAGCAAGCGTTCACCGGAACGCGGGGACGCGTTCCTACCCGCGCTTGCTTGGTCTTCATCTCGTTCTCAGTTTGGATTGGTCGGAGCAAGCGTTCACCGGAACGCGGGGACGCGTT
Source organism: Treponema saccharophilum DSM 2985 (assembly GCF_000255555.1). GTDB lineage: Bacteria > Spirochaetota > Spirochaetia > Treponematales > Treponemataceae > Treponema_D > Treponema_D saccharophilum. Next base: position 68,009 of record NZ_AGRW01000055.1, on the reverse strand, counting down.
CCTACCCGCGCTTGCTTGGTCTTCAGTTCGTTCTCAGTTTGGATTGGTCGGAGCAAGCGTTCACCGGAACGCGGGGACGCGTTCCTACCTGCGCTTGATTGAGGCTTCATCTCGTTCTCAGTTTGGATTGGTCGGAGCAAGCGTTCACCGGAACGCGGGGCGTTCCTACCTGCGCTTGATTGAGGCTTCAGTTCGTTCTTAGTTCGGATTGGTCGGAGCAAGCGTTCACCGGAACGCGGGGCGTTCCTACCCGCGCTTGATTGAGGCTTCATATCGTTCTCAGTTTGGATTGGTCGGAGCAAGCGTTCACCGGAACGCGGGGCGCGTTCCGATGGGCGGTGGATAACGCGCGTTTAGAGCACGTGCTCCGTGATGAAACGGCCGACGCCGCTTTCGTTGTTGTCGAAGTCGGTGACGTATTTTGCGACGGATTTTATGTAGTCGCTGGCGTTTTTCATCGCGACGCCGTAACCGCATTTTCTGAGCATCGACTCGTCGTTGAGCGCGTCGCCGAAGCCCATCGCTTTTTCGATTCCGAACCCGAGGCGGTTGCAGAGCCATTCAACGGACTCGCCTTTTCCGCAGCCGGGGGGAAGGACTTCAAGAAAGTACGGTTTGCTCGTAAAAACGACCGCCCGTTCGCCGAATTCCTCCCGCATTTTTATCATAAGCTCGTGCGCGACCTCGGGCGTTTCCGGATTGCAAGGAATGAGCATTTTCGGGGAGCCGGCAGCAAGCAGGGAACGATAATCGGGCACCTGGACGCCGCGGACTTTGCAGAGGTCGATGTCCATCTTTATCCACGGGGTGAGCTTACCGTAATAGATTGTGTCGGTCGAATACACCTGCGTCTCAAGACCGGCTGAACGCGCCATCTCGTCAGCGCGAAGAAGAACATCGCCGGGAACTTTGTGGCACTGAATCTGCGTGCGCTCGTGCATGTCGAAAACGCTGCATCCGTTAATCGCTATGACGTACCTGCCGGCTTCCGTCCCCGCAATTTCGAGGCGCCTTACGAACGGGACGATTCCAGCCTCAAGCCGCCCCGAACAAAGAACAACGTATATCCCGCGGCGGGCGCATTCACGCAGCGCGGCGACATTCTCATCGCTAATCAGCGCGTTCCTGTCAAGAAGCGTGTCGTCCAAGTCGAGGGCAACGAGCTTAACGTCGAATTTTTCCATTTCTCCTCCATACATTGATTCCGGTAAATATTTTCCGCTGCCGGATTTCGCCTGAAAAAGTTTCAGGACGGGCAATCGCCTGATGATTAGAACGGCACCCCGAAAAACGATTCCGAACGAGCGGCAGAGCGACGACGAAGGTACCGAACACGCCCATTCTACCGAAAACGAGGCTGCTTTTCAGCGTCGAAAAAAAAATCGAAAATTTACAAAAAAATGATTTGACAGTTTCAGAAAGCTGGTCTTATACTTGAGGAAATCAAAAATGGAAACGTTTCCAAAAAGGAGAAATCTATGAAAAGACTGAACGCAATTGTTGCGGCAGCGGCTGGAATAGCTCTCGCCGGAGGAATCCTCGCTTCATGCAAAAAAGAAGAGGCGCCGACGGTCCGCTACCTGAACTTCAAGCCGGAAGTTACGGAGCAGTACAAGCAGCTTGCCGAAGAGTATGAGAAGCTGACGGGAACGAAGGTTATCGTCGAGACTGCCGCGAACAACTCCTACGAATCGACGCTCATGTCAAAGATGGCGACAAAAAAGGCACCGACCCTTTTCCAGATAAACGGACCGAAAGGCTACGCACGCTGGAAGGATTACTGCGCCGACCTCAAGGACACGGCTCTCTACCAGCATTTGAGCGACAAATCGCTTGCGGTGACGTCTGGCGACGGCGTTTACGGAATCCCGTACGCAATCGAAGGATACGGAATCATCTACAACAAGGCGATAACGGACAAATACTTCGCGCTCGAAGCGAAGAACACGCCGTTCACGAGCATGGATGAAATCACCGATTTCGAAAAACTCAGCGCGCTCGTAACGGACATGCAGGCGAACGCGGAAGTTCTCGGAATCAAGGGCGTTTTCGCGTCGACTTCGCTCAAAGCTGGAGAAGACTGGAGATGGCAGACGCACTTGGCGAACCTCCCCGTCTACTATGAATTCAAGGCGAACAACGTCGACCTCGCTTCCGACGCGACAAAGCGCATCAAATTCGAGTTCGGCGACAACTTCAGGAACATCTTCGACCTCTACCTCAACAACTCTACGGTAGCGCGCGAGACTGTCGGAACTAAGACGGTCGTCGACTCGATGTCAGAATTCGCGCTTGAGGACTGCGCTATGGTTCAGAACGGAAACTGGGCGTGGGGACAGATTGCAGACGTCGCAGGAAACAAAGTCAAGGCGGAGAACGTCCGCTACCTCCCGATTTACACGGGCGCGGCAGGCGAGCAGTCGCAGGGTCTGTGCGTCGGAACTGAGAACTTCTTCTCTGTGAACAGCCAGGCAACGGAAGCGGAGCGCAAAGCCGCAATCGATTTCGTCTACTGGTTGTTCTCAAGCGACATCGGAAAGGATTACGTCACGAACAAATTCCACTTCATCGCTCCGTTCGACACGTTCGATGAATCAGAGCGCCCCAACGACCCGCTCGCGCGCGAGGTCACGAGATGGACGCAGAGGGCTGGAATCGAATCCGTGCCGTGGAACTTCACGCTCTTCCCGTCGCAGAAGTTCAAGAACGATTTCGGCTCTTCGCTTCTCAAATACGCGCAGGGCACAAAAGAATGGAGCGCAGTTGCCAAAGATGTCGTGGACAGCTGGGCAAAGGAAAGCGACTCCGCTGAATAACAAAACAAAAGGGGCGAATTAATGAGGAAATCAATCGCACGCTACTTTCCGGTCTTCGTTCTGCCGACGTTGCTGGCGTTCACGCTGTTCTTCGTCGCGCCGTTTCTCATGGGAATCGGTCTCTCATTCACGAAGTTCACCACCGTCACGAACGCCAAGTGGGTCGGATTGGGCAACTACATCAAGGCGTTCACTTTCGACTCGGAATTCGTGCACGCGCTTGGTTTCACATCTTTGTTCACCGTCGTCTCGATGGTGACGGTGAACGTCATCGCATTTTCGTTCGCGATTCTTCTGACGAAAAAAATTCGCGGGACGACATTCTTCCGCTCGGTGTTCTTCCTCCCGAACCTCATCGGCGGAATCGTCCTCGGATACATCTGGAACCTGATGATTAACGGAGTCCTTTCCGTCTTCAATGTCGACATAACGTTCAAGACGGAATACGGATTCTGGGGTCTTGTGATTCTCACAAACTGGCAGCTTGTCGGATACATGATGGTAATCTACATCGCGGGTCTTCAGAACGTGCCCGACGAGCTTCTTGAGGCGGCGGAAATCGACGGAGCGTCCGCATGGGACACGTTGTTCCACGTAAAGCTCCCGATAGTCATGCCGTCGGTGACAATCTGCACGTTCCTGACGCTTGCAAACACGTTCAAGATGTTCGACCAGAACCTTGCTCTCACGGCAGGCGCGCCGGAGAACACGACGGAGATGCTCGCCCTGAACATCTACAACACATTCTACGGGCGCACCGGCTGGCAGGGAGTCGGACAGGCGAAGGCAGTAATCTTCTTCCTGATTGTCGCGCTGCTCGCATTCCTGCAACTCAAACTGACGAGCAGAAAGGAGATTGAACAATGAACAGAAAATGGAAAAAATGCACGACGCAGATTCTGCTTTTCCAGCTTTTGAGCATTCTCGCCGTCATATTCCTTATTCCGATTGCGCTTGTCGTAGTCAACTCGTTCAAGTCGAAGCTTTTCATCTCGAGCGAACCGTTCGCAATTCCGAGCGGGGAGATGTTCGCGGGATTCTCGAACTACATCGCGGGCCTTTCAACATCGGGATTCTTCGCGGCGTTCATGCGCTCGGCGTTCATAACGGTCGTTTCGGTCGTGCTCATCATAATCTGCACGTCGATGACGTCATGGTTCATCGTGCGCGTGAGAAACAAATTTACGGCGGGCTTGTATTACCTCTTCGCTTTCAGCATGATTGTCCCGTTCCAAATGGTCATGTACACGATGACCTACCTCGTCAACATACTGAACTTCGACAACGTAATAGGCGTGAACTTCGTCTACCTCGGATTCGGAGCAGGGCTTTCGGTATTCATGTTCGCGGGATTCATAAAATCAGTTCCGCTGGACATCGAGGAAGCCGCGGAAATAGACGGATGCAATCCGCTGCAGACGTTCTTTCTTGTGGTTTTCCCGGTGCTCAAGCCCACGACGATAACGGTGGCGATTTTGAACTCCATGTGGATTTGGAACGACTATCTGCTGCCATATCTCGTGCTCGGGACGGACAACAAAACCGTTCCGGTCGCGATCCAGATTGCGATGCAGGGCGCTTACGGCGCAACTGATTACGGCGGATTCATGGCGATGCTCGTGCTCGCAATCATTCCGATAATCGTCTTCTATCTGGCAGCGCAAAAATACATCATCAGCGGCGTAATATCGGGTGCTGTAAAAGGATGACATGATGACGATACGGGACATCGCTAGGGAATGCAACGTGGGGTTGGGAACAGTCTCGCGCGTGCTGAACGGACAGCCGGGCGTGCGGCCTTCCACGCGGGAAAAGGTTCAGTCGATAATCGACAAATACGGATTCGTGCTGAACCAGAACGCGAAATTGCTCAAGGAGCAGGACAGGCACACGATATTCATCTTCGTAAAGGGAACGTCAAGCATCCTGCTCAACTCCCTTCTCGAAACGATACAAGGCAGGTTCGAAACCCTTCCGTATACGGCGAACGTCGTCGTCCTTGACGAATACGACAACGAGGCGAAACGCGCATGCAGGATTTTCTACGAGCAGAAACCGCTCGGCATGATTTTCCTCGGCGGAAGCCCCGACGTTTACAAGGATGACTTCGCAAAAGTTCAGGTTCCGTGCGTAATCATATCGAATCAGGCGCATTCCGTGGTGAACAGGAACCTTTCGAGCGTCAGCACTGACGACGCAAGGGGCGCCGAGGAAGCCGCGGAATTTCTTATCAAAAACGGCCACACGAACATCGGCGTGATTGGCGGCGAGCTTGAAAGCTCCGAGCTTTCACGGCGGCGATTGGCAAGCTTTCTTTGCGCGATGAGGCGGCACGGGCTTGCGTTCAACAAGGAAACGCATTTCGTCCACTCAAAATACTCGCTTGAAGGAGGCGCGAGCGCCGCAAGGACGCTGATGAAAAGCGCGCGCGGGATAACGGCGATTTTTACGATGTCCGACGTCATGGCAATCGGAGCGATGAGAAGCCTCGCGGACATGGGGCTTTCCGTTCCGGGCGACATATCAATCATCGGTTTTGACGGGATACCGCTCGCGGAATTCTGCTGCCCGCGCCTTGCCACAATCAGGCAGAAAAGGGAAATGCTCGTGGAGGAAGGTCTCAACGCGCTTCTTGAAAGCATCGAACAGCAGAAACCGAGCGTGCACACGCTCCTTCCGTTCGAATTCATAGAAGGCGAGAGCGTGAAGGACATACGGCCGGCCCTCTAGCAGGGCATTTTTCACTCGCGTTAAGGAAGGAGCCGCGCGACAAAGGAAATCCGGCTGGACTCTTGAAAATCCGGATTTTGAGCCAATTTTCATTCGCGCCGTACTGGCGCAACGGTTTTCTCCGAAATCATTCGGGGATGCCCAAAATCAACGCAAGAAAAACGGCTTGTCCATAAAATCAGGGGCAAGCCTTTCGCACTCTTTCGGCACCGAAAGCCGGAAAACGCGCGACCGATGACTGAACAAGACGTTTTTCGGGCAAAAGGACTTAAACAAAATGGTACATCAGAACAAAAGGTCTTCGGGCGTGCTCATGCACATTTCGTCGTTGCCGGGAAACACAGGAATCGGCACTCTCGGAAAGCACGCTTTTTCTTTCATAGACAAACTGAGCGTGGCGGGACAATCATACTGGCAGCTTCTGCCGATATGCCCAACGGGATACGGCGATTCCCCCTACCAGAGTTTTTCGACGGCGGCGGGAAATCCGTATTTCATCGACTTTGAAGAGCTTGTATCGGATGGACTTCTCGAAAAGAGCGACTACGAATCAATCGATTGGGGAAACGACGAGCGCAGGGCCGATTACGGCATCCTCTACCAAAACAGGCGCTCCGTTTTCGAAAAAGCTGTCGCGAATTTCAAGGAAAAGACGCCCGCCGATTTCGACTCGTTCTGCAAGGAAAACGAAAACTGGCTTGATGACTATGCCCTTTTCATGGCGGTAAAAGACGCGCATGTCGGCGCTCCCCTCTCCTCATGGGAGGACGCGTTCCGCTTCCGCGACGGGCGCACGATAAGCGCGTTCAAGGCGAAGCATAAGGACGACATCGAATATTACAGAATCGTGCAGTATTTCTTCTTCAAACAGTGGATGAAGATGAAGAAATACGCGAATTCGAAGGGAATAAAGCTCATCGGCGACCTTCCGATATACGTTTCTGCCGACAGCGTTGACGTCTGGGCGTCCCCGGACAACTTCGCGCTCAACGGAAACCTCCGCCCCATCGAAGTCGCCGGATGCCCGCCGGACGGATTTTCCGCGACGGGACAGCTCTGGGGAAATCCCGTCTACAACTGGGAGCACATGAAGAAGACGAATTTCACGTGGTGGAAGAAACGCCTTGACCACAGCCTCCTCATGTTCGACGTCATTCGAATCGACCACTTCCGCGGATTCGAATCATACTACTGCATTCCTGCCGACAGCAAAACGGCGGAGAACGGAACGTGGCGCCCGGGTCCGGGTATGGAGCTTTTCACGAAGGCAAACCTTCTCGACAAGCCGATTATCGCGGAGGACCTCGGATTCCTTACGGACGGAGTTCGCGCGCTTCTCAAGGGAACGGGATTCCCCGGAATGAAAATCCTACAGTTCGCGTTCGACACGAGGGACGGAAACGACTACATCCCGGAGCATTACACCGAAAATTCCGTCGCGTACACGGGAACGCACGACAACGACACGATTGCCGGATGGACGAAAAGCGCGCCGAATGCCGACGTGAAGAACGCGATGGCGTATTTCTCGCTTGAGGACGAGTCCGCTCTTCCGAAAGCGATGATGAAATCCGCGATGAAAAGCGTCTCGGCGACGTGCATTCTGACGATGCAGGACATTCTCCTCAAAGGAAGCGATGCGCGTATGAACACGCCCTCGACGCAGAGCGGAAACTGGCAGTGGCGCGCGACGGAAGAGGAACTTGAGAAAGCCGATTGGGCATGGCTCAAAGACCTGACCACCGAATCGGAAAGGCTCCGGAAATAGCGTTTTTGAAACGCCCTGTACGTAAAAGCGGTTGGCTTCGCTTTTGCCCACCGAAAATTCTGGCAGAGTGTTAAAAAAAGCAGCATGGCACAAAAAATCCCGCGGACAAATGAAGCGCATTCCGTTTCACATCCGCGGGATTTTTTTATCGCCCCGTTTCCTCTACTTTCTGAAGAAGACTTTGTTCAAAAGCCCAATCGGAAGGACTGTGAGCGAAAGAACGATGCACAATCCCCACTGCGCGAACGAAATCGGCGTGCAGTTGAACAGGCGCCCGACAACGGCAAGTCCAGGAACGATGCCGATGCACACGATTGCTGCCTGAATCGCGACAATCATGAGGAACACCTTGAGGAAGTTCTTGTTCTCGCCAAGCCCGTTGAACACGTCGAACCCGTCGGAACGGCAGTTGAAACCGTTGATGAGCGCGCTCCAGATGAAGAAGACGAAGAACATCGTCTGCAAAACAAGCGCGTTCGCGACGTTCGCGGCGCCATCATCGCCGAACGAGAACGAAGGAACGACCCCGAGCGAAAGCGGATTCTTTATAAGGAAGAAACCGACAGCGGCAATCCAAAGGGAAGGAACGACAATGTTCGACATCATCGCTTTTCCGATTATGCTCTCGTCGCGGCGGCGCGGTTTTTCCGTCATGTATTTCTCAAGAGCCGGCTCCGTTCCGAACATAAGGCTTCCGAGCGAGTCGCAGACGAGGTTCACGAACAGAAGCATGACGACCGTAAGCGGCGTAACGGACTGGAAAACAGGCGACAAAAGCGTCACGAGAACGGCAGCCACATTTATCGAAATCTGGAAGCGCACGAATTTCAAGATGTTGTGGTAAATCGTGCGTCCGTACCAGACGGCATCCTTGATTGAGCGGAAGTTGTCGTCGAGGACAACGATATCTCCGGCTTCCTTCGCGGCTTCCGTTCCGCTGCCCATCGCGAATCCGACATCCGCTTTCTTGAGCGCGGGCGAATCGTTCACGCCGTCGCCCGTCATTCCGCAGACGAGGTTGAGCTCCTGCGTGAGGCGCACCATGCGCGACTTGTCCGTCGGGAGAGCGCGCGCGATGACGCGGATTTTCGGGAGGATTTTCTTCACCTCGTCGTCGCTCATCGCGTTGATATCGGCAGACGAAAGCGCGATTTCGTCATCGCTCTTTATAAGCCCCGCATCCTTCGCGATCGCCTTCGCCGTCTCAAGCCTGTCGCCCGTAATCATGACGACCTGGATTCCGGCTTTCTGAACTTCCGCAATCGCATCGCGCGCCTCGGGGCGCACGTCGTCGCGGATTGACGCGATTCCGACGAGGACAAGCCCCTCCTGAATCTCGTTCTCGACAAGCTCCGACTTTTCCTTGTACGCGAACGCGAGCATTCTCATCGCCTTCGCCGCCATCTCGTCGATTTTCGGATTTATGAGCGCGATGTCGAAATCTTTCACCGAACCGTCAGCCGCAAGATACTTCGAGCATTTTGCGAGCAGCTTTTCTGGAGCGCCCTTGTAGATGACGCGGCCGTCATCGAGCTGCGCCTGGCTGAATTTGTTCGCGGAATTGAATCCCTGCGCGCGGACGACACCGTCGGCGGAAATTTCCTTCGTGTTTTTCTGGACGAATTTCATGAGCGCCTGGTCGGTCGCGTTTCCGCCGATTACGTTTCCGGAAGAATCGATTACCGACTGCGTGTTCTTCGCGATGCAGTCGACAAGCTCCTTGCGGCAGCCGACGCTTGCGCCGATTCCGTCAAAAACCTCGACGACCTCAAGATGACCTTTCGTGATTGTTCCCGTCTTGTCGCTGAAAAGGATGTTGAGCGAACCCGCCGTCTCGATTCCCTGCGCCTTCCTGACGAGAACGTTGTGGTCGAGCATTTTCGACGTGTTCTGCATGAGGACGAGCGAAATCATGAGCGGAAGCCCTTCGGGGACAGCGCAGACGACGATAAGAATCGCCAGGTCAATCGCCTGGATGAACGTATTGAGCGCTTGCTGCCATCCCAGAGAGACGAACCCGCCGAAACCGCCCGCCTTGACGATTCCGATTGCGATGTAGAGCACGATTATGAGCGCCGCAGAGCAGTAGCCGAACACGGAAATCTGCTTCGCAAGCTTCGAGAGCTTGACCTTGAGCGGAGAGGGAACATCCTCCTCGTTCATCTCCAAAGCCATTTTTCCCATCATCGTCTTGATTCCGACGCGCTGGACTTTGAGATATCCTTCGCCATCAAATACGACAGCACCGCGGAAAAGCGACGACGCATCGACGAACGTGTCGCCCGTTATCTTCTCGGGAACGATTCCGTCAGGATTGGCCGTCTTCTTGCATTCCTCCGCCTCGCCGTTAAGCGCCGAGTTGTCAACGGAAAGGTGCCCCTCGACAAGCGTTCCGTCAGCAGGAATCTTGTTTCCGGACTGAAGAAGGACTACGTCGCCGACAACGACATCATCGACATCCACGACGCACACAGCGCCGTCGCGGACAACTTTGCATTTTTCCTTTTCGGTTCGCTCTTTCAGGCTGCGGTATTTCTGGTCGCTCGAAACACCAGTTTTTGCGGATATGAACGCGACGATAAAAACCGCAAGAATCGTCCCTATCGGCTCAAAAATAGTCTGCTCGATTCCGAGATGGGGGAAAATACGGCTGATGACGAACATTCCAATCATCAGCGCCGCGATTGCGAGCAGAATCCTAATCATAGGATCCCCGAACGTCTCCTTGAATTCCGACCAGAATGTAGCCGGCTCGCTGTCGGGAAGACTGTTGCTGCCGTTCTCTTTTCTCGAAACGAGAACTTGCTCCTGACTTAAACCTTCCATTTTTTACTCCTGTTCCCGGTTTTATTTGCCATCCGCACGCGCGGAGAAGCCGGAACGGGAACAATCCTATTATATACAGATTTTGTAAAGAAAAAAGAATCCAAAACAGGACACAGATGCGTTTACCTGCGGCAAAAAATCGCGCGGAACACCGATTGGGGCTGTTTTCCTTGACGGCACTGCTATTCGGAAAATATAATTTTACTGTTCTTGACCGGTACGATTTTTTCGAAAGATGAATTAGGGCGAGGCCAAATACGTTTTCCGGCGGAGGTTTTTTCGATGTTGCATTCCATAAAAAGCGCCATAATCATCACCATTCTTGCGGCAATCAGCATATTCCTTATTTTTTTCACGAGCTGGCTCGGCGCGCAAAGCATATCGTCCGTAACAATCGGCGCCATGACAATCCCGACGCTGAGCCTTCAAGGCGTCATGCAATACATGAGCTTTCTTTTCTGCATGCTCATGGTGCTTGTCGAAAGCCAGAACATTTTTGTCAGGGCGCTTCCGCTTACGATTGTGCTTGCATCGACTGCCGTCAACATTCTGAAAATCATGCGGACGGGGCAGCTTTCTTCCGTGCCGGGGCTTTCAGCGGCGCTGACGACATTCTGCGCGATAATCATCCAGATGAAATTCATAAGGCGGGAATCCGCGAACAGCAAGACGGATTACGTCACGGGGCTGAAAAACAGGCGCATTTTTGACGAGACGCTCCGCGAATCGTGCAAAAAGGGAAAGCGCGCAAGCCTCGCCTATTTCGAGCTGGAGAATTTCAAGCGGATAAACGACGAATTCGGAATCCTTGCGGGCGACATCGTGCTCAAGCGGGTTTCCGAGCGCATGAAAAAATTCGTCGGGAACGAAATCTCGCTTTTCAAGATGAACGGCGCGAATTTCGCGATGATTTTTCCGGGAAGCATCAGCCGCAAGGAGCTTTTATCAACGCTGAACGAAATAATCGACGAGGCGGCGAAGAAAATCGACGTGTTCAACGGCGAAGTCTCGGAAAACAGCTTCGAGCAGAGCTGCGAGGTCTCCCTTGTCTGCGGCGTGTCGAAATTCCCGGACGATGCGAGCGACAGCGTCGAGCTTCTGCGCGATGCCGCCAACGCAATCAGCTACGCGAAAAAGACGAACGCCCACGTGATTTTCTACAACAAGACGATGGAAGACGAGATGACGAACCAGCTCGAGGCGGAAAAGCTCATCAAGAACGCGCTCAAAAACAATTGGTTCTACCTCGTCTACCAGCCGCAATTCGAGACGAACACGAAGCGGCTCCGCGGGTTCGAGACGCTCATCAGATGCAGGAAACCCGACGGAACGTCCGTCAGCCCCGGAATTTTCATCCCGCCGGCGGAAAAATCGAACCTCATCATCCTTATCGACCATTACGTTCTCCGGCGCGGCATGATGGAATTCAAGCCCGTCCTCGACAAATCGAAAAAAAAGTTCATCCTCTCTCTCAACGTTTCCGCAAAGAACATCGCCAGCTCCGATTTTGCCGATCGGGTCAAGGCGCTTATCGAGGAGACGGGATTCCCGCCGAAATGCCTCGAAATCGAGATAACGGAATATTCGTTCTCCGATTCGCTCGAGACGACGGTCAGAAACATACAGATGCTCAAGAATATCGGCGTGCAGATTGCGCTCGACGATTTCGGGACGGGGTACACGTCGATATCGCAGCTCCTCAAACTTCCGATAAACCTCCTCAAAATCGACAAAAGCCTCATCGACAACATCGAGACAAGCCAGATGAACCGCGACCTCGTCGATTCCGTAATCTACATGGGCCACGTGATGAACTGCGAGGTGATTTCCGAAGGTGTCGAGAACGAACGGCAGCTTTCGCTCCTCAACGCGCACAAATGCGATTTCATCCAAGGCTTCGTCTGGGGCCGCCCGCTCGAATACAAAAAAGCTGTGGAGCTGTGCATGAAGCCGCAGTGATTTTTTCGTTCCAAGTTCGGCTTTCTCGGAGCGGCTTTGTGCGCACGTGCGCCAACGTGCGCCCCGGGCGGAATTGCGCGCGTGGTTTTGCAAAACGCGTTTTTTTAAGAAAGAAGCGGATTGCCGGTCTTTATGAAGCCGCATTAATCTCCCGTTCCAAGTTCGGCTTTCTCGGAGCGGCTTTGTGCGCACGTTCGGCAACGTGCGCCCGGGCGGAATTGCGCGCGTGGTTTTGCAAAACGCGGCGGCATTGTGGAAATGAGGGTTCTTTGGAATAATCAGTGTGATTTTTTAAGCTGTGTCCGCAAAAAGTGTTGATAAACGGGAGGGAACATCCGCTCATCATGGCAGTTTGCAATTCAGCACGGATTTCGAACAGAGCAAAAAGCGAGGTGGTTTTATGAAAAAAGTTCGGGGATTTTCCCTGCTGTGTGCGGGCGGGCTGCTTTTCTGCGCGGCGTTTTTAGGATGCGCGAAGAAGAGCGCAACGGTCGCGCTTTCGCAGATGCCAAAAGCGGCTTTCCGCGAGATGGCTGTTGCAGACGAAGCAGAAGTCGCTGATTTCTCGAATGCCGAATCGGGCGGCGTTCTTCCGGAAAGAGAGCGGAAACTCATAAAAAACGGATATGTCAGCATCGAGGTCGAAAGCCTGCGGGTGGCGCGGGAAACGGCGGAAAATTGGGTGAAAGCGTTCGGCGGGTTCATAAAGGATTCGGACGAATACGCCTCGCACCTTTCGATTACGGCGAGAATTCCTGCCGCGCGTTTTGACGAGGCGATGAAAGCGACCGGCGATTTCGGAAAAACGCTTTCGCGGAACATCTCCACGAACGACGTCACCGAGCAGTTCTACGATTTGGAAAGCCGCCTTGCCGCAAAGGAAATCATGGTGGACAGGCTCAATTCTTATTTGTCGAGCGCGAAGGACATCAAGGACATGATTGAAATCGAAACGAAGCTGAACGAGGTGACGTCCGATTTGGATTCCATGCGCTCGCGGATGAAGCGGCTTTCCGGGGACATCGATTTCTCCACGATTTCCATTTCCGCGGCACTTCCCGTAAACCGCACCGAAGATGGCTTCACGCTTCCGGACGCAAAAACGAAAATGCGCGAATTCACACGCAACGTCCTTGAATTTTTTGTGTCGCTCGCGTTCTTCGTCCTCTACGCCGTCGTTTTCGGCATCCCGATTATCCTCATCATCGCGCTCGCCTTCTGGCTCTTGTTCGGGAAAATCGGCATAATCCGCCGCCTCTACGCAAAACTCAAAAACTAAGCCGCGATGGTTCTCCCCTTCTGCGTCTCTTTGTTGGAGCGGAACAGGGCGCGCGTTTTTTATTTTCGCTCTGTCAGGTACCGGTTTCTCTTTTTATGAACGTTTTCCGCTGCGCCCAAGCCACCGATTTTCGGCGCTAAATAAGCAAACAAAACAGCCGGAGTCGCGGCACGGCTCCGGCTGTGTATTATGGGCACGCTATAAACTGTAGTTCAGTTTGCAGTCGGTTACTCAGCAGGTGTTACTGCGATTTTCTTTACATCCAATCCGCCTGTTCCGCTTGAACCTTTCTTCGCACCGTTACGGCTGAATACGAGGTAAACAGAGCCTGCTGCACTAACGGAACCAGTTACTGATACATCTTTTGAGCTTGCAGTAACTTCATCAGAAGCAACTGTTCCAAGAAGTTTTCCGTCTTTGTCTACGAAAGCAGCCTTGAATGGACCACCTGTTGGATTGTCAGATTCATTTGCACCTTTGAAATCGACAGTTGCAGATACTGTACCAGCTCCGTCAACTGAAATCTCCACATAGCGGTCAACAGTTGAGAGGTCAACGCCGCTTGACAAGTCACCGTCTGCCAAACCACCGTTGTAGTTGAGGGCAGTCGCTGCATTTGCAATTTCTTCTGTCAAAGATGCACCTGCAGCATGTGTTGAGCGGAATCGAAGAGTTCCTACTTTTGAACCTTTCCAATGAAGAATAGCACCGTTAGAAAGTGTTTTTGTAGTTGCTGTTGATGCAATCGGCGAGCCGATAACATCTTTCGAAGCCATATCCCAGCCCTCTACATCTGCGAGAACGATACCGTTTTCTCCGCCTGCGAAGTTGTATGTCTTTGCCGTAGCCTTTGTCTGCTCTGTAGCAGGCGATGCCGTACCGCTACCATTGTTGTCAGTACCGCTGCCATTGTTGTCAGCATCGCTGTACTGAGTCCCCTGGTTCTGTGACGAGCTGCCGTCGTCGTCGCTCGAATCGGAGCACGAAACGAGACCAAAAGACAAGAGAAGCGAGAACGCGCCACCAATAAGCGCCATCCTCGCGATTTTCCCAGAAGCTGTTTTTTTCATTTTTTCCCCCTTAGTTACCTGGAACTTTTTGTATAACAGAAGTATCCTATGGACGGAAAAAACATAAATTAACAATTTTTGTACTTTTACGATGTTTTTGAAAAATTTTTCACAACCACGGCGCATCACGAGGCGCGCGGCGGGCGGAAGAAACGCTCCATCATGCCCAGAAGCTTGTTGCAGAATTCCATTCCGTAGACTTTCGAGACGAACATCCCCACGTCGCTGCGGAACGAAATCGATTTGTCGCGCAGGATTTCCGCGTTGTCGCCCTCGCCCACAAAATTGAGGTAATTGAGCGCGATTCCCGATTTTCCGCACATCTCCACAAAACGACGCGAGGAATCGGCGCTGCGCCTTTTGTTCACGATTATCGCAAAGAAATACTTCGAGGAAAGAGTCGCCTTCGAAAGGAATTCGCGCAGGGATTCCGGAAAATCGTTGTCCTCGCACGGAATGATGAATCCGATTTGGTCGTCGGCGTAGATAAGGTTCAGGTTCTCCACTGCGCGCTCAAGCGGCTCGAAGTTCACGCCGTCAAAAAACTCAAAAGAGCGCTTGATTTTTCCGCAAATCCCGCATTTTGAAAGATAAAATACCGTCATTTTTCCCACCAAGAAGGAAATTATAAATGCGAATCTCCTTTTTTCAAGCAAATTTTTGACGAACCTGAAATCAGTGCTATCATAAAAAAAACTGTCGGCAAAACGCAGGGGAGTATGTACTATCATGACGGAAAACGAAATTTACGAAAGCGCAATGGCGAAATTCAAGGCGGAAAGCGAAAAGATGATTTCGCTAATCGAAGATTACATCACGGGAGAGAAATTCATCGACGAGATTGCCATGCTCCTCATCTACGCGGGCGATGAAAAATCGCGCGGCATCCTTCAAAAAGTTCCCGCGGATTTTGCGGAAAAAATAAAAACGCGCGTCGATGAATTCTCAAAAAGCGGAAGCGCGCTCAAAAACGATTCACCAAAAGTCCTGTCGTCGGTCGGGAGCACGATGCGTAAGCTAGGATTTTATGGAGAGGATTCCGTAAAAGGGCTGATTGACTCGCTGACGCTGGCCGAGGAAACATGCATGAACCACAAAATCGACGATTTTTTTGCGGTAAATCCACTTCTTGCGATGAACGCCGAGGAAAACTTTTTCGAATTCCGCGACATCTTGCTTCTCGACGACCGTTCCATTCAGAAAGTGCTCCGCGAGACGGAGTCGACTGACCTTGCGATAGCGCTCAAAAGCACAGACGAGGAAGTTCAGGACAAAATCTACAAGAACATGAGCCGCCGCGCCGCCGCACTGCTCAAGGAGGATATAGAATTCATGGGGCCGGTGCGGCTCAGCGACGTTGATGAAATGCAGTCGAAAATCGTCGCGATAATCCGGAAACTCGAGAGGAACGGCGAAATCATCATCGCGCGAACGCAGCTCCGGGAGACAGTCGTATGACGCAGATAGATTTTTTCTACAGAGAATTCGGCACGGACCGGTTCATCCACGAAAACGCGGCAATCGGAAAGGAAATCGTCCGCGTCGTCCCGAAAAGCAAATACGCCGCCGCGGACATGTTTTTTTCAAGCCGGGAAAAGCGCTGGAAAAATCTTTCGGAATTTCAGGGTCCGGGCGAAAAAAATGATTCCGCGATTTTTTTTGAGTACGCCGAGCGCCCCGCGTGCATTCCCGCTCTTGACATGCGGCAGAGAGACAAGGACGCGAAATACATCGAAGACTACACGGCCGCGGAGATGGAATTGTACCTCGAATACAGGGCGGAAGAGGCGCGGAGCAGATTCGCGGAATCGAACGCGCTCGACGGGAACAAAATCCCGAAGAACATTTTCGCATACGAGATTTCCACGGACACGGATTCGCTCGCCGTCGGGATAAAGGCGCGGGAATTTGTTCCGGTCGAAAAACCCGTGGAGAGGCAAACGTGCGACGAGACCGAGGAAACCCCGGAAATACGGTACGACATCAGAAACGGGAAAATATTCGAGACGATTGAGAAATTCGACATTCCCGAGGAAATCGCCTCGTTCGCGCTCGGAAAACTGCTCGAAGTCGCGTCGCTTTTTACGGGAAAGAACATAACGGCACAAAAGGGAAGCTCAAGCGAGGAAACGCTTTTGATGATGGACTACATCACGAACATCCCGCTCGAGCCGAACCTGTTCCCTGTCGTCAACGACGAATATGCCGCCCCGCTGAAATTCAAAATCGACCGCACGAACAGCCGCATTTTCGGCGATTTCTGCAAAAAAGCGGGAATCAAAAACCACCGGATGCTCAGAAAATCGTATATCGAGCGCCCCGCCGCGCTTCTGACGTACATGCGCGTAAAAAGCTGCGGCTTCAGGGACGTGAACATCTTCAACCGCGTCCTTTCCGAGCGGAATTTGTACACGCTGTTCGACGAAAACTGCCGGAGAACCACCGACCAGAATCTCGTCTTTTTTTGCAGGAAGTGCATAAAGGCGCGCGGTGAGACGTGCACGCTGAACCTGCTTTCAAAAACGACAACGGGCATCTACGGCGCGCATACCGACTTTGCTTTTGCCGACGGAATCGCCATGTTCCGCGCGTATTTCAAAAAAATCCCGCAGTTTCTCCGCGCGGAAATATACCGCGAGGGATTCACGCCCACCATCCACGACGCGCTTTCCGAAATTTCCTACAAATGCGAGAACGAGAACAAAAAATTCACCTACACGAAGAAACAGCGCTCGCTTGAGGACGACATCGACGGGTTTTCGTTCCGCCTGCCAACGGATTCGTCCAAGCTCTGCGACATCGGCATGAAAATGCACAACTGCGTGGCATCGTACACGGACAGCGTTCTGTACGGGAAATGCACAATCGTCTATGCCGAAAAAAAGGGCGAATACCGGATTTGCATCGAGATTTGCGGCACCGAGGCGAAACAGGAGCTCGCGCCACGGAACGGGGAACCGGGCGACGAGGAGAAAAACGCGCTCAAAAAATGGCACGAGCGCCACGGGATAAAGGAATAGCGCCGAGCCGCAATCACAGCGAGCCGAAGCACCGCTCGAAAATCTGCATGAATTCCTCGAACGATTCCTTTGTCAGCGCAGTCGAGGCGTACGTGCGGACGTTTTCGAGAAGCGATTTCGCGCCGTCGCTCGAATCGATGACTTTCGCAAGCCCGTCGTGGAATTTTCCGCTGTTCATCTTGTCGAAGTGCGTCCCGCCGTTTTTGAACGCGACCGTCTTCGTGTCCTGGACAAGCTCCGTCAGCGCGAGCGAAATCGCCGGGCCGTCCTTCCCCCACTTCGTGTTCGTGAGGAAATCGACGTAGTTTTTCGTCATCAGCCATTCGTGGACGCCGCCGCCACCGCGTATCGCGTGGTTCACGGTTTTCTTGATTTCCGGAACGGCCATCAGCTCCTGCACGCGCCGGGAATCGCCGTCGGCAACGCGGATGAAGAATTCCTGGAATCCCTCGCCGAGCGTCTTCGAGCCTGTTTTCGAGCGAATCATCGCGCGCAGATTCACTTTCGGGTCTTTCAGAATCCACGCCATGTCGCGGTCGGAAAGCTTTATCGCGCCTTTTTTCCTGAACGATGCCACGCGCGACTCAATCCGCCCCAGATTTATTTTCGAAAGCGACGCGGAGCGGATTCGCCTGATTGACGCGGAATCGGGAAGTTTTCCGCCGAGCTTCTTTATCGCGAGAAGCCCCTCTTTTCCGTTCTGCGAAAGATATTTGAGCGTCCTGTTCAGCTCGTCGGGATTCTTCCCCGTTTTTCTGATTACGTCGAGGAATTCGTCGCCGTCGCGGATGAGCAGTTCCGCAAAAATCTTCCTGTTTTCCTTTCCCGCTTTTTTCGCAAACACGAAAATCTCGTCGCCCCATTTTGAGTATGCCCGGAAGAATTCCGCCGATTTTCCGCCGAATTCCGAGACGAGCTTGAGACCGGAACGCCCCTGTTTTGCGGCAATCGCGCAGATTTCGTCGATGTGCCCCATGTTTTTCGAGAACACGTCGAGCGCGCTTTCCCCGTTCGCGAAAACCGCCTTGAGAGCGCGCTCCCCGCCCTTTTTCGCGACTTTGAGCGTCATGTCCCCGCCTTTCGTCAGCGCGAAAACAGCGTTGTCGCCGTATTTGAACAGCATCCGCGCCGCGTCGTCGCCGTACTGCTTCACGAGGGTGCGCCCGACTTTTCCGTACGCGATTTCGACCGTACCGCGGACGAGCTTGTCGCCCACTTTCGCGCTCCTCGCAACTTCCGCGACGACGCCCGAATTCTTTATCGCCTGCTGGATTCCCGGATAGATTTCCGCGGCTTTTTTCGCCGCCCGGCTTGCGCGCACCGCCTTGAACGCCGCCGACCCGAACGTGAGCGCAACATCGGCCGCATTCCACGCCTGCTCCTTGAAATATTCCTTCCGAAGGCGCGCGACTTCCTTTTCGTCGCCGAGCGCGCGGGCATTTTCCGTATCGCGCACCATGACACCCGTCCCGACGATTATGTTCAGCCCGGAAATCGAAGCGTTCGCGATGTCCGCGATTTTCGATACCGCAAGCGCGACACCCGCAACAGGCGGGCACGGAACCATCGTCACGGCAGCGACGATATCGCCACCAATCGAGATTCCCGCGAGGACAAGCTGCGTCGTCGATGTGACGCGCTTTATCGTCTGCTCGTGCGCCTTGTAAAAATCATACGCCTTGTCCGCCGCGGTTTTCGCGCCCTTTCTCTTCCACACGCCGTCGGAAGTCGGCTTTCCGTCCTCAAGCGTCCCGATGAATTCGTCGCCGTTCGGAAAAAGAAGGCTTCCCCTGCACGGAAGGACGTTCCCGCTCCAAATCGAGGAAGTGAGGATTACGAATTCGTCGCCCTCGGGAATGTAGAGCGCGCCCGTGCCCATCATCACGCCGTCGAGGAACTGCCCGTCGTAGAAAGAGCCGTCGGTGAAGAAGAATTTTCCCGTTCCCTCGATTCTGTCTTCCTTGAATTCGCCCTCGTATGAATTTCCGTCGGCAAAATAATACGCGCCCACGCCGCTTTTGAGGTTGTCCTTGAATTCGCCTTCGTACCTGTCGCCGGAAGCGTAGCGGAAAACGCCGTTCCCATCGTACTTTCCGTCGAAGAATTCGCCCGCATACGAATCGCCGTTCGCAAGGTACAGCTCGCCCTCGCCGTTCTGCAGGTCGTCGACCCACTCGCCGAAATACGCGCCGCCGTCAGCCCAATAGTATTCGCCGTATCCTTCCTGCCTGGAATCGACCCAGTTTCCGTCGTAATAATCGCCGTTCGGGTAGACCATAAGTCCCTGCCCGTTGAGCATGTCGTCCTTGAATTCGCCGTCAAAATGCGCGCCGCCCATCGACAGCGAGCCGAACCCGTTTTTCTGCCCGTCCTTCCATTCGCCGCGGTACCGGTAGTCGCCCGCATTGAGCACGCCCTGCCCGCTGAACGAATTGTTCTCCCAATTTCCCGAATAAAACCATTTGTCGCCGAAAAACGCCTCGCCGAATCCCGTGCATTTGTCGTCGAGCCATTCTCCGGCATACGAAACGCCGTCCGCGGACGTGAACGTCCCGAAGCCGTTCCTTTTGTTCGACTCGACCTCGCCCTCGTAAACGTCGCCCGTCGAATAGAGGACGGTTCCCTCGTCTTTCGGGTCGAATTTTTCGTCGAGCGCGCCGCGCCACACGACGCCGCCCGTATAAGTCACCGTGCAGTCCGAAAGTTTTGGAACGCCGTTCTTGAATTCGACCTCGCGGACGATTCCCCTGCCGCTGATTTTGAACGCGCCGTTCTTCACGTCCTTCTTGAATTTTCCCGAAACGGAAAGCCCGTCCTGAAATTCAGTTCCCGCGCCGTCCCTTTTTCCCGACTTGAAATTGCCCATGTAGACAATCTCTCCGCCTTCGTACAGCTCGCCCTGCCCGTCGTAATATCCGTTTTTGAATCCGCCGCGATAGACAATCGAAAGGTTCCCGCCGGTACGGAAATAGCGCGCCGCAAATCCGTCCACGCGCCCTTTCCGGAAATCGCCCAGATAGACGTTCCCGTTCGACTTTATGAGGATTCCCCTGCCGTCGGGGATTTT
Source organism: Treponema saccharophilum DSM 2985 (assembly GCF_000255555.1). Taxonomy (GTDB): domain Bacteria; phylum Spirochaetota; class Spirochaetia; order Treponematales; family Treponemataceae; genus Treponema_D; species Treponema_D saccharophilum. Next base: position 47,474 of record NZ_AGRW01000055.1, on the reverse strand, counting down.
TCCGCTTCCCTCGCCGCGCCCCTCGCCCGCGTAGAAATCGCCGCTGAACGAAAGGTCGTGGAAATCCTCGGCACGCGCGCCGCACGTGAATTTTGCGAGGACGGCGCTTCCACCGGAAAACGACAGGACGCCCGCCCCGTCGGCGAATCCCTCCACGGACGAGCCGGACCACGAAAAATCGCGCTCGTCATCGCTCCAGATGTAGGCAGAACCGTCCTCCGACGCGCGCCATGCAAATTCCCCGCCGAAAGAGACGCGCGCGGAAAAAACGAAAACGACAAAAGCGACCGCCCGGAAAAAAACTGCGCGCAAAGAAAACCGTGAAACCATTTTTTCTATTATGCTCCGTTCAAAAATGTATCGTGAATAATAGACCTGTTCGACAACTTCGTTATCGCTCAAGTCAACGAGCTCAAAAACGTGCCGACAGCACTTTTTTGAACATCGCATTTTAAGGGAATCCGTTCTGAAACTGAAGTTTCCGAACAAGTTTTATACATGCTAACGGCTCTGTCAGTAAAATACGGGCGATTTATTTTTGGTCATGCTGAACGTGATTTCCGCGAAATCCGTTCGGAATGGCACCAGAAACCATGCCTCCACCGAAAATGCGGGCAGAGCGGAAAAATCTACTTTCCGATTTTCACGTTGCTCGCGGAATCGTTCCCCGCATTCTCGTTCGCCTGCTCGAATTCGTCGCCCACATACACATCGTTGAATTTCGTCTCGCGCGAGCCGCCCCAATCGACGCTGCTCGCCCCCAGCTTCTGTACCGGCGCCGCGTCCCTGTCCTCCGACGACTTGTACTTCGCGCACGCCCCCGCCATCATCCCCACCGCAACAACAAAACAAAAAACGCCAAAAATACGAATCATCTTGCACCTCATCCCCCCATTATAAACCAAAAACCCCCGCCTCTCGCAAAGCCAAACGCGCGTAAACCAAAGCGTCCCCGCACGAAAAAAAAACTCAACCACATTCCAAACACGCCCACAAACAAAAGCATCACCCACAAACCAACAAAGGCGCACTCCCCGCCCCACAGGGAGCTGCGTGCTCACGCTCCAAACCGCAATGACAAACGCGCGTAAACCAAAGCGTCCCCGCACGCAAAAAAAACTCAACCACATTCCAAACACGCCACCAACAAAAACATCACCCACCAACCCCACCAAGGCGCACTCCCCGCCCCGCGGGGAGCTGCGTGCGCACGCTCCAAAAAGCAATGACAAACGCGCGCCAACCAAAGCGTGCGCAAGTTGCAGTCACTCTTAATCGATATTAAAATAACGAATGTTCATTTCGGAACGAAAAAGCAAACCATCCGAGGCCTGCATAAATCGGATGGCTCTACATCAACGAGGAGTCTGCAATATGAAATTGAAAAGCTTGAAATCGAAACTTATTTTACTATTATTTGGCATCATCTTAATCTCCAACGGGATTCTCGGATTTATTGCCTACTCTATGTCAAAAATGGCTTTGGAAGATTCTGTCGAGCAAGTCGTAACCGCAACAGCAGAAAAAGTCGCGGTCGCAATAAAAGAATCGATTAATACGGAATTCAGAATGCTTGAGGCGATGGCTGAAAACCCCGCGCTCAGCAGAGATGACATTTCGCTTGATGAAAAATGCACCACCGTCCGAAGCGCGACAAAAATCGACTCGATTTATGAGAACATCGCGTTCTACGACAAAAACGGGAACACGGTGATGGACAGCGGTGAACTGTTGAATTTTGCAGACCGCGAATACTTCAAAAGCGCGATGAGCGGATCGCATTATCTGTCAGACCCCACAATCAGCCCGCTCAACGGAAAGCTCCTCGTGTTCTTCGCCGTTCCGGTAAAGGAAAAAAACACGAATCAAGTCATCGGCGTGCTTGTCGCGGTCGCTTACGGCGAAAAATTCTCGAACATTTGCCAGGAAATCACAATCGGTGCGGAAAGCCATCCGACTGTCATCAACATGAAAACAGGAAAAACGGTTGCGGACGCGAAAATAAAATACGTTCAGAATGGGCAAGTTCTGAAAGACACAACGCAGGGCGCGATGAAGGAAGCTATTATCGCCACGATGTCCGGATTCAAGGCGTACAAAATCTTCCACGAGCCGAGGCGCAACAAAATGATGGTCGCATCGTATATGCCTGTCGGCGGGAAATGCGATTGGGCGGTGTTCTGCATGGCGCCGCACGACGAATTCTTCGGAATCATAACGCGCATGACATCGTCGATGGGACTTTCGCTCGTCCTCATCCTTATCGTCGCGGCAATTCTCTGCACCGCCCTCATATCGTACAACCTCAAGCCGCTCAAGTTCCTCGAAAGTTCGATAACGGAAATAGCGAGCGGGAACGCCGATTTGACGAAGCGAATCAAGGTCACGACGAACGACGAAATCGGAAACGTCGTGAAGGGATTCAACAGCTTCACGGAAAAACTTCAGTCGATAATCGCGAACCTGAAATCATCGAATTCGACGCTCGGTTCCGTTGGCGAGGACATGACAGCGAGCGTCAGCGACACCGCCACATCGATAACGCAGATAATCGCGAACATCGATTCAATGCGCAGGCAAATTGACGGCCAGAACCAGTCAGTGAACCAGACGGCAGGCGCAGTGAACGAAATCGCATCGAACATAGAGTCGCTCGAGCACATGATTGAGTCGCAGTCGCGCGGCGTTTCCGAGGCGTCCGCGGCTGTCGAGGAAATGATTGGGAACATCTCTTCCGTGAACCAGTCGGTTGACAAAATGGCGCGCTCATTCAGCGAGCTCCGCTCGAACGCGCAATCAGGAATTGAAAAGCAGCGCGCGGTAAACGAGCGCGTCGACCAGATTGAGAACCAGTCGCAGATGCTTCAGGAAGCGAATGCGGCTATTTCGAGCATCGCAGAGCAGACGAACCTTCTGGCGATGAACGCGGCAATCGAAGCGGCTCACGCGGGCGAGGCGGGAAAAGGATTCGCTGTCGTCGCGGACGAAATCAGGAAACTTTCGGAAACATCGACCGTCCAGTCGAAGACAATCGGCGACCAGCTGACGAACATCAAGGATTCGATAAACGAAGTCGTCGCGGCATCTTCTGAAGCGAGCGTCGCGTTCGAGGCAGTCTCGAAAAAGCTTGCGGAGACGGACGCGCTCGTCATGCAGATAAAGTCGGCGATGGAGGAGCAGAACGAAGGCTCGAAGCAGATAACGGATACGCTCCACACGATGAACGACAGCACTGTTGAAGTCAGGAACGCGTCCGGCGAGATGGCGGAAGGCAACAAGCTCATCCTGCGGGAAGTCCAGTCGCTGCAGAACGCGACGATGACGATGACGCAGGGAATGGACGAGATGTCCGTCGGCGCGCGGAAGATAAATGAGACGGGAAGCGCGCTCAACGGAATCGCGACAAAAATGAGCGATTCGATTACGGAAATCGGCTCGCAGATAAACCAGTTCCAAGTATAAGAGACCTGTTCTGAAAATTAGGGTTCCGAACAGGTTTAATGCCGAACGATTTTCGTAAGAAAGTTTGTTTCTGCATATCTTGATTACAGATTCTGAAGCAGGCATTCTTTCTAAAGCCGTTCAGAATGACACTTTTCAAGTTAATCGATTAAAACGAAACTCCGGGAGATTTTCCCGGAGTTTTTTTTCTCACCGCGCAAAACGAAGACGATGAACGCGGACGACTTTTCCGAATCCGCTCGTTATGCCATTATTAAACCTGCTCGGAATTTTCGCTTTCCGAACAGCTCTATTGAAACGGGGTATTTTTCCATGAAGAATTTCAAGTCGTTCATACATCCGGATTTGACCGGCGGGCCGATATTGCCGGCTCTCATCAGTTTTGCGTTTCCGCTCATTGTCTCGCTTGCGTTCCAGCAGCTCTACAACGCCGTCGATGCGATAATCGTCGGGCATTATCTTGCGGAAGACTCGCTCGCGGCAATCGGCTCAAGCGCGGTGCTGTTCGAGCTGCTCGTCGGGTTCGGGAACGGGTTCGGGAACGGGCTTTCGATTGTGGCGGCGCGGGCGTTCGGTTCGGGGAACAGGGACTCATTGAAGAAAGTCGTCGCGATGTCGCTCATGCTCACCGCACTTGTCACCGTCATCGTCACGGCGGTTTCGCGATTCTGCCTTATGCCCGCGCTCGACGTTCTCGGAACGCCCGCCGAAATAAAGGAAGAGTCGTTCTCATACATAAACACGGTCACGATGTTCGCCGTCGTCATGTTCGCGTTCAACCTTCTTTCGGGACTTCTGCGCGCGACGGGCGATTCGTTCTCCCCGCTCGTGTTTCTCGTAATCGCATCAATCCTGAACATCGCGCTCGACCTTCTCTTCATCACGAAGCTCGATATGGGCGTCCGCGGCGCCGCAGTCGCGACGGTCGTCGCACAGGGAGTTTCGGCGATTTTGTGCGCCGTGTTCATCGCGACGAAGGCGAGAATCATCATTCCGGCGGCGCGGCATTTTTCGGCGGAAAGAAAAACAGTGAGCGAACTTTTGGGGCAGGGAATTTCGATGGCGCTGATGGGCTCGCTCGTCAGCTCGGGAACGGTCGTTTTGCAGTCGGCAATAAATTCGTTCGGAACGATGGTAATCGCGGGGCACCTCGCATCGAGGAAGATTTTCTCAATCGTGAACATCCCGCTCATTTCGCTCGGAACGGCGTCTTCTACATTCGTCTCGCAGAATCTCGGCGCGGGAAAACCCGACAGAATACGGGCGGGAATAAAGCTTTCGATAACGATGGCGGTAATCTGGGCCGTTTTCCTGATTGCGACGATGAAATTCACCGTGCGCCCGCTCCTTTCGTTCATCTCCGGCTCGGCAAACGAGACGCTCCTCGAATACGGGACGAACTACCTCTATTTCTGCATCCCGTTCTTTCTCATTTTGGGCGGGCTTTTCGTCTCGCGGAATTCGCTCCAGGGGCTTGGAAGCAAAATCCTCCCGCTCATATCGAGCGTCATCGAGCTTTTGGGGAAAATTCTCTTCACCGCGCTGATTGTTCCAAAGCTCGGAACGTGGGGAATCATCATCTGCGAGCCGCTCATCTGGTGCGTCATGTTCGCGCAGCTGATTTTCGTGCTCCTGCGCCATCCGGCGATGAGGGAGGGAAAAATCAGAAAATGAAATGCGGAAAACTCGTAATCGCGGGAATCGGGCCGGGAAGTTTTGGCGGGATGACGCTTGACGCGAAAGCGGCAGTCGAACGCGCAGAGATAATCGTCGGCTACACAAAATATATCGAGCTTGTCAGAACTGCTTTTCCCGAAATCGACGGCGAAAAATTCCTCTCCACAGGAATGATGAGGGAGGAGGAGCGGTGCACAATCGCGCTTGAGGAGGCGTCGCGCGGAAAAGAAGTCGTGCTCGTCTGCTCAGGGGATTCGTGCATTTACGGGATGGCAAGCCTAGCCCTTGCGCTTTCAGAGCCGTTTCCGCTCGTCGAGATTGAGATTGTCCCCGGCGTCACGGCGGCAGTTTCCGGCGGCGCGATTCTCGGCTCGCCGCTGACTGCCGATTTTGCCGTCATATCGCTTTCCAATCTCCTCATCCCGCAGGAAAAAATCGAGAAGCGGCTTCGGGCATCGTCGAAAGGCGATTTTGTCATCGCGCTGTACAACCCAAGAAGCAAAAACAGGCCCGACGTCCTCGCGCGCGCGGCGGAAATCCTGCTTGAGGAGCGCGACGGGAAAACCGTGTGCGGCTTCGTCAGGAACATCGCGCGCGACGGCGAGGAATTCGGTTTCTGCACGCTTTCCGAGCTGGGAAAACTCGACATGGACATGTTCTGCACCGTTTTCGTCGGGAATTCGGAGACGGAACTGATAGAGCGGAACGGGCGGAAATTCATGGTGAATCCGCGCGGATACGGACGGAAAGGAAATGGCTGACACAACCGCGAGTGAAAATCGGGCGAAGATTCTGGTCTTCGCTGGAACGACAGAAGGGCGGATTTTCGCAAAGGAAGCCTCGGAGCATTTTGACGTCACGGTTTCCGTGGCGACGGAATACGGCGGGGAAATCATCCGCGAAAAGAACGGTTCCGTTCCCGTCTCGCAGGGGCGAATGTCGCAAACGCAGATGGAGGAATTCATCTCGCGCGGCTCGTTCCGTTTTGTCGTGGACGCAACGCATCCCTACGCATCCGACGCGACGAAAAACATACGGGGCGCGTGCGACTCGCTCAAAACGCCCTACGCGCGGCTCATCAGGGAAAGCGGGAACATTTCAGCCGAAAAAAGCGGAATCAGGATTTTCAGCTCGATAGAGAAAATCGCGGACGACATCGCCCGGAATTTCCCGACGGGAACTATTTTCGTCTCGACGGGAAGCAAGGAGCTTCTTCCGTTCACCCGCATAGAAAACTGGCGCGAGCGGCTGTTCGTCAGGGTGATTCCGAGCATCGATTCGCTCAAAAAATGCGCCGACGCGGGAATTCCGCCCTCGCGGATAATCGCGATGCAGGGACCGTTCTCGAAAAAAATGAACGAGGCGATGTTCTCCGAAACGAACAGCCGCATCCTCGTGACGAAAATCAGCGGGAAAAACGGCGGATTCGACGAGAAAATCGAGGCGGCGAAAGAACTGAACATGGAAATATTCGCCGTGGAAAAGCCCGGCGAGCGAGAGGGCGCGTTCACGGACAACAGCGCGCTTATCGGGTGGATAAAATCCGTGCTGCTCGAAAATGACGAACGCTGATTCGGCGGGCATACGGGTTCGGTTCGCCCACAAAAAAAGGAGGCGGAGGAAAAAATGATTTATTTTGTCGGAGCCGGGTGCGGCGCGCCCGACTTGATTACGGTGCGCGGCGCGAATCTTCTGAAGGAAGCCGATGTCGTCGTCTGGGCGGGAAGCCTCGTCAATCCCGAGTTGCTGAAAAACTGCGCGGAGAACGCCGAAATTTTCGACAGCGCGCGGATGACGCTCGAAGAGACGACGGAAATTCTCGTGAACGCCGAACGCAACGGAAAAAAATGCGTGCGGCTCCACACCGGCGACCCGAGCATTTTCGGAGCGATACGAGAGCAGATGGACGAGCTGAAAAAACGCGGAATCGGATACGAAATCGTTCCGGGCGTGTCGAGCATGTTCGGCGCGGCGGCGTCATTGAAAGCCGAATTCACGGTGCCGGAACTGACGCAGACGGTCATAATCACGCGGATGGAAGGGCGGACGCCCGTTCCCGAGCGGGAAAAAATCCGCGAGCTTGCAAAACACGGCTCTACGATGGTTCTTTTCCTTTCAAGCTCGATGATTCCGTCCCTCGTCGAAGAGCTTCTGGAAGGCGCATACACGAAAAACACCCCCGCGGCAGTCGTCTACAAGGCAACATGGAGCGACGAGAAAATCGTTCGCGGCACGCTCGGCACCATATCGTCGCTCGCGGCTGCGGAAGGAATCACGAAGACGGCGCTCGTACTCGTCGGCGATTTTCTTGACGGGTCGATTGAGGCAGCAAAAAGCCGCCTTTACGACGCGACGTTCCCGACGGAATTCAGGAAATGAATTTCGCATCGCTTTCGATTGTATCGTTCAGCGCGCGCGGAAGCGCAACGATGGAAAAAATTGCCAAAGCGCTTCCGGAATTCATCTCTGAAGGCGGGGAATTCAGCGCGGAAACGTTCGAATGCTTCGGGGAAAAACACAGAACCCTCGGCGAATTCACTGAGCGCGCGTTCAGCAAAAAAACGAACGGCCGTTCGCTTGTCGTTTTTGTCGGCGCCGTCGGGATTGCCGTCCGCGCAATCGCCCCATTCGTAAAAAAGAAGACGGAAGATCCCGCCGTCGTCTGCGTTGACGAAAAAGCGTCGTTCGCAATCCCGATTCTAAGCGGGCACATCGGCGGCGCGAACGACGCGGCGCGGGCAATCGCAGTCATAACGGGCGCCCTTCCCGTCATAACGACGGCGACGGACATCAACGGTGCGTGGGCAGTCGATTCGTGGGCGGTTGAAAACGGATTCGGAATCGAAAACGCGCGGAACATAAAACTCATCTCGGCAAAAATCCTCGCAAAACTCCCCGTCCGGGCGATAATCGACGACGAGGAATCAACGGAAGCCGAATCGCTCAGGAAAACGCGCGGGCTTGAGCTTTCGTCGCGCGCGGACGGAATCGACGCGCTCTTCTCGACGGCGCAGCGGAAGGCCGTTCTCTTTGACGCGGGAGAAGAGCGGCGGTTCGTCCTCGGAATCGGCTGCAGGAAAGGAACGGATGCCGGCGAGCTTTTGGAATTCGTCCACGAAACGCTTGGAATCCACAAAATAAAGGAAAGCCGCATCGAAAAAATCGCGACAATCGACATAAAAAAGAACGAGCCTGCGATTCTGTCGCTCGCCGAATTGCTCAACGTCCCGCTCATTTTTTTTACGGCGGAGGAGCTCGGCGCGGCACACGGGAATTTCAGCGACTCGGAATTCGTGCGAAAAACGGTCGGCGTCGGAAACGTCTGCGAGCGGAGCGTCGCTTTGTCGGGCGCGTTCCTCGCCGCAAAAAAGAAATCCATGCGCGGAATGACAATCGCAATCGGAATCATCGGCTGACGGAAGTGGGCGCATTCGCCCTAAAACCATCGCGGAACGCGCGCGGACGGGACATTTTTACCCAAATGCGCCCGGACAAACGCGGAAAAATGCGCCCATCTGTTCCAAAAATCGCATTCCAAAAAACAGCCCTTGTTCGAAAACTTCGCCATCGCCCAAGTCGCCGAGTTCAAAATCGCGCCAAAACTGCGTTTTTTCGCTTCACGGGCGCCCTTTTTCGCGCGGCGCATGTTTTTTACGAAAAAAATCCGCGATTTTCAAAAAGTTGGCACACATCATGCTGTTATATAAGGCGTAAGGAAAACAAAACGGTTTCCTACAAAAAAGTTCAACGAATTATCAGGAGGTTTTAGTATGAACGAATTGGCACTTTTCAACAGCTTGTTTGATGATTTTGGTTCCGTGGCGTGCGGATTGCCCTCGGTGAACTTCAAGAAGGTTTTCGCATCCCCGAAAGTTGACGTCAAGGAGACGAAGGATTCCTACACGCTCGAGATGGATCTTCCCGGAAAAACAGAGAAGGATGTGGACATCGAGCTGAACGGCAACGTCCTCACGATTTCTTCTCTTCAGGAAACAAAAGAGGAAAAGAAAGACGAGGAAAAAGAGAACGGCGCGAAGGACGAGACGAAGTGGCTCATCCGCGAGCGCTCTACGGTCGAGTTCAAGAGGAGCTTCACGATTCCCGAGGACGTCGATTACGAGAAACTTTCCGCGGCGGTGAAGAACGGCGTTCTTACGGTGATGATGCCGAGACGCGCAGTCGCACTTCCTAAGAAAATTGCAGTCACCTGCGCCTAAAAGATGAGAAAAGCCCGCGCTTCAAGAGCGCGGGCTTTTTTTGTCGCAGAACAATCACAGCCGAATCATTTTCGGTACGCCGTCCTCGATTATCGGGGAAAGCTCGCCCTGAATCAGCGGACGTATATAGCGGACAACATCATCCGTAACGTATCCGTCGCAAATCCATTCATCGGGAACTTTCCGCTCGACATTCGCGATTTCGTGGACGTCGCGCAGTTCCGTCGCGCATTCGTACGGTGAATCGGATTTCCGCACGAAGATGACGACTTTTCCGGATTCCCCAGAAACGGCGGCACAGGCGGCTTCGGCACCGACAGCGAACGCCTCGTTTATGTCTGTCAGGCTCGCGAAGTGGCTCGCGCATCTCTGCGGCGTCGAAAGCTCGACGGAGCGGCATTTTATACCGCGGATGCGCTTCCGGATGCTCGTCTCAAGGTATTTTCCCGCACCGCTCATGATTTTGTGCCCGAACGCATCGACGGACGAGTCGTTTTCTCCGCGCTCGCAGAGGAGCTTTCCGTCCGCGGTTCTGATTCCCTCGCTTATCACGACGACGACAGAATGCTTTTTGGCGGCAAGCGTCCTGACTTTCGCGATGAACTCCTCCTCGTCGAACGGTTTTTCCGGAAGATATATCAAATCCGCGCCCTCGCAGTCCCGGCTTCTCGCCAAAGCAGCGCTCGCCGTAAGCCATCCCGCGTTCCGTCCCATTATCTCAAGAATCGTGACAGCCTCGACATCGTAGACGCGGCAATCGCAGACAAGCTCGCGCACGACCGTCGCGATGTATTTCGCAGCGCTCCCGAAACCCGGCGAATGGTCGGTGACAGCCAAATCGTTGTCGATTGTCTTCGGAACGCCGATGAATTTCACGTCGGAACCGACAATCGAAGCGTATTCGGAAAGCTTCTTGATTGTGTCCATCGAGTCGTTCCCGCCGATGTAAAGGAAATACCCGATGTCCAGCGCGTGAAGGCGCGAGAAAATCTGCTCGTAGATTTCGCAATCGCCGTCAACGTCGGGAAGCTTGAACCGGCACGAGCCGAGGAACGACGCAGGCGTTCTTTTCAGAAGCTCGATGTTCTCGTCGGAGCCGAGAATTTCATCGAGGACGACCGTCTCGCCGCGCAGGAATCCCTTTATCCCGTGCTGCATTCCGTAAACCGTCTTAATCCCCTTCTCTTTTGCCGCAGAGAACGCCCCGGCAAGGCTTGCATTGATGACGGCGGTAGGTCCGCCAGATTGTCCGATTATCAAATTCGGCATTTGAATCCCCCGTATTTTTTTCCGTGCCATTATGCGATGATTCAGCCGTCGATGGGAATATGTGGCGGGACAAAAAAACGCCGCGATTTCTCGCGACGTCATCAGTTCGTTTGCACGCTGAAAGCCTTTTCGGGCTCTTACTTGTTCACGCGCGCCTTAAGCGCTGAACCCGGCTTGAATTTGGGAAGCTTCGATGCGCTGATGGTGATTGTCTCTCCCGTCTTGGGGTTGCGTCCTGAACGGGCAGCGCGCTCGACGACGGAGAACGTTCCGAAACCGACAAGCTGAACATCCTCGCCCTTCTCAAGTGATTTTGCCACGTTCTCAGTAAAAGACTTAAGGAATGCTTCCGCCTCTTTCTTATCGAATTTTGTCTCCTCGACAATTGCTGCAATCAATTCAGATTTGTTCATTTTGTTTTCTCCAGTTTAAGATAGAAAAAAATTCGCCCGGGCAATAAGCCGAACTGAACAAAATCTTATATGATAACGCCCCGTTTGTGAAGCGAATAAAACAGTATCAAGAACCGCCATCTGTGATACAGTTTCGGGCGAAAACAAAAGCGGCGGAAAGCCGCGGGGAGCAAAAATGGGAAAAGCAATTCTGTTTGCGCTGTCTTCTATCGTATTCGGAATTTTCGGGGGATGCGCAAGCACGAACGTCGAAGGAACGTCCGTTTCCGTGTCGCTTGCGTCGAATCCGACAACAGGCGCACGATGGACGGCGCGAATCGAGGACACATCTGTCGCCGTTCTCGAATCCGACACGTACGAGCAGGACAAAACAAAAAAGAACATCGTCGGTGCCGGCGGCACGCAGACGCTCACGTTCCGCTGCAAGAAGGAAGGCGAGACGGCCGTCGAATTCGTATACGGGCGCCCGTGGAATGGCGGAGAGACGTGGGAACGGCGGACTGCCGTAATCCGTTCCGACAAGAACCTCCGCGCGACAATCGAGTTCGCCTCCCCGACAAAAGCGAACCACATCGACGGTGGAGCGTGCATTTTCGCGCAGATGGAATTTCTTCCCGCCGGAACGGAAATCGAATTCGGCACAGATGAAATCTACGAAAACGCCGGAATCTATTTCGTCGATTTGAAGGAAATCGCGGAAGCCGACAAATCCCTTTTCAACGCGTCGAACGAAGCCGAAAAGGGCGACGTTTTTCTCGACACGAGCAACAGAATCGTGATGTTCCTCGGAGATTACGGCGCGGCGACGAAAATCAAGGGAACGAAAATCGGTCACATAAACGAAAGCGTCGATTTCCTGCACGCGCTGAAGAACGGCAGGAAAGTCAGGTTCACGAAAACAATCCGCTAGGAAATCGACGAGGCAATCCGCGCCATCGACTCCACCTTCGCGCGCCACAACGAGACAAGCTCCGGCGGCGAAAGCGGGACAGCCTCGTCGCCCCAGCCCAGAATCCACGTGAGGACAGGGCTTCCGAGCGCGGCGCAGTTTTCCGGCGAGAACTGCGTCGTCGTGAACGAAAGGACGATTTTTCCGCCGGACTCGTCCTCAATCGTCTGCGCGCCGCCCCACATGCGTATGCGCGCGTATTTTGCCGCGTACCCGGAAAGCCTGATTTTTATGCGGCATTCGCTGTTCGTGTGGAACGTCCCGAAAAAACCCGGAGTCTGAAGGCGGAAATCGAAATCGTTCGGGAGGACGAATTCGTTCTTCTTCGAGGAATCGCGGGCGCGGACATCGCTCATCTCGTGCAGGTTGAAAAGCCGCCGCGCCTTCCTCGAATAATCGAAGCACCACAAATGCCAGTTTCCGCGGCTGAATATGAGCTGGTACGGCTCGACCGTCCGCACGGAAACGGGGCGGCATCCGTCATCGCCGATTTTTCTGTACGAGAATTTCAGAAGCTGGTTCGCATTTATCGCGTCGCGGATGGCGTTCCACGTATCGTCTGGAATCGGCACGCACGGGGAGCCGATGAATATTATCCTGGCGTCGCGGGAGATTTTCAGCGGGGCCGTCCCGGTCGCATCGGTAACGGGAACCTCCGTCGAAAGCTCGTCGATTACTTCCTTCGCCTCGTCGTAAACCTGCGTCCCGCGTATCGAATCGAGAAGGCTCGCCATCATCTGCGCCGATTTTATCTTCTCCTCGCTCGAAATCATCGCGGGAACACGGAACGTTTTCGACGTGTAGATGTATCCCGTCCGCCGCTCGTTTCCGGCAATATAATCCTTCTTGTCGAGAGGCGCGTTGTATTCGTTTTCGAGAACCTGAAGGTCGCGCCACAACGTCGAGCGGTTCACGCCCATTCCCGCATTCTCCAGCGCGCCCAAAAGCTCGCTTATCGTCGGCATGTCGCCGGAAGCAATCATCCTGTCAATCAGAAGAATCCTGTTGTACCTGTTTCTCTGGTTTTTCATTATTCCGTCCAACGAATATATGCGATTTTCCGCCCGCTAATACGACAAATTCAGTTTCACGTACGAGCCGAGCGTAATCTTCTTTTCGTCATCCCCGTATGAATATTCCACGCCCGTCCGCCAGTCCGCATGTGGAAGAATCCCGGAATTCGTGACGGCAACCGTCAAGACCCCCGACGATTCCGTGAAATTGTGGATGAGTTTTCCGAGAACGCGCCAGTCGTGCCCGGAACCGAGCCGCTTCACGCCGCCCTCGAACGCGAGCCTGTTCACGACGTCGTTCACCACGCCGCCGTTGTTGTCGAGATGGTTGAACACGCTCTGGAATTCCGCGTTGAAGCCGAAGCTGCACGCCGACAAATCCCACCATCTGTAGAATCCGCCCGTCGTCGAAAGTTTCTGAACCGAAGAAAAATCCCCGCCGAACGCATTTTTCAGCGAGCCGACGTCGAAAATGCGGACAAGCTCCTGCCCGTAAATGTCAAACCCGAAAACAGTTTTCTTGACCTCGAATCCCAAAATCGGGTACTGGTGGAACGTGTCGACGAAATGTGTCGAATTCGCCCCGTCAAGCTCCTCAAGCCGGCTCCTGCTGGGGAATTTTCTCGCCTCGAACGTGAGGAGGAATCCGCGCACGATGCAGTCGAACGAAAACGCATACGACATGAGCGCGGGGCTTACGGAAGTCTGCTCAAGCGATGTCGTCGAGCCGCCAGACGCGAAAAGCTCGTCAGAAAGAAGGGCGACCGCAGAAACGTTCGATTGCAGCCACGGAAGCGGAACCGTCACGCTCCCGGAAATTCCCCCGAGGCTGTCGGACAATATGTTCGTGAAGAGCGCGTCCGTATCCGCTTTCGAAAAATCGTCGTCGTTGCTGAAAAGCCTGATGTTTCCCCACGTCGTCGTCTTTTTTCCGGCGTTTATATAAATCCTGTCGAAAAGCAGGTACGTCATGTAAAGCTCGTACAGCGAGAAATTTGCCGAGACGACGGATGCGCTTCCCGATTTCGGCATCTCGGTTTTGAACGCGCCCCGCACGGAAAGGTATTTGTCCGGACGCGCCGTAAAATACAGGTAGTTCGTAAGGTTGAAATACGCGGAATTGCCGGGGCTTTCCGCTTCCGAGTCGAGGTTTTTGATGTACCCGTAGCCGAGGCTTCCCTCAAGGCTTCCGGAAAACGTCAGCGGAACGAAAAATCCGCCCGCGCCAATCGTCACGGACGGCTGCTCCGACTCGACGACGGTCTCGACGGCAGTGTCGTAATCGGACGCCCCCCCGAAAATGATATCGATGTCGGAAGAATCGCCGTCCCATTCCCCGAACGACTCCTCGCCGAACGTCACGAATCCGGCATCATCCTCATCCGAAAACGCGCCGTACGCGCAGAAGAACAACGCGGCGGCAAACGGCAGAATCCGCAGCTTGCTCATCGCTACCTCGCGCTCATCATCTCAAGATACGGTTTCGTATAGACGGTGTCGTCGACCGACTCGAATTTCACGTTCGATATGGAAATCGTCGTGCTCTCGTTCTCGATTTTTCCGTCGGAACGCTTTTTTCCTTTGAGGTTGTCCAGAATAACCATTTTGACGGGAACGCTGAACGCGCTTTTTCCGCCAAGAACGTTCTGATACGACGGAATCCCTGTCGTGCGGAGCTTCATCCCCGAATCACTGTAATCTTCCTTTTTGCGAGTGAGCCCGTCATTTTTCGTCACCCAAAGCCGAAGCCGCGAATAATCGATGTTTTTTGCGCCCGCTTTCGCCTTCAAATCAAAAAGGACGCAGTCGTAGCTCCCGAGCTTGCTGTCGGAATAGCTTACGATGTCGTATCCCGAATAATACGACTGCGGCCCGAAATCGGAATTGTTGGCGTTTGTGTCGCGGAACTGGTCGCTCGCGCTTGAGAACGTGAACCGGTTGTCGTGCGGGTCGTAGAACCATATGTTCGAATCCGTCTGCAAATACCCTTTTCCCTTCTCGCTCGACGGACCGGTAAGGAGAATCGTCCATTTTGCCGCGCTGTCACGCCTGTACATCACCGCCTCGAACGATTTTGCTTTCTCGCCCGGCCTTGTCTGCTCGATTTTGTACGAGCCGCGGAAATCCGTCCCGTAAAACGCGGTGGATTCCTCAGCCTTCTTCAGCAGCGATTCCGCCTCCGCTCTCGTCACGGCAAACGACGGGATAAGCGACGCAACGGAGAAAAGGGCGAGCGCACATCCAAAAAACTTTTTCATAAAACGAACCTCCAAAATATGAAACGAGACCTGTTCGGAAACTGAAATTTCCGAACAGGTTTACTGATTTTTCGTGCCGGAACCGACAAAAAGTCAAAACAAAAACCCCGGAGAGCGGTAACGCCGGACCATCTATTCCATGTTCGCAAGCGCATCGACGGGCATTATCCGCACCGACTTCCACACGGACTGCACGACGACGAGAAGCGTCACGAAAACGACGGCAGCGATGACGGCAGCGCAGCCGAGCATATCGAAACTGAAATTCAGGCATCCGTCCGAAAGGAAAATGTCGAACGAAGGAACGAACGAGAAATCGAAAAGCCGCATAACCGCGCAGATGACGCCCGAAAATGCCAGCCCGCCGGCGCACCCCGCGACGAGCAGGAAAAACGCCTCGAGCGAAAGGACGCCGGTGACCGCCGCCTTCCCCATGCCGATTGCCATATAGACGCCGATTTCGTTTATCCGCTTCATCACTATGACCTTGTACGAGCTTCCGATGCCGACGACTACGATGACGACGAGCACGATTATGACGAACATCGTCACGCCGTCCATCGCGACTTCCATAATCTCAACGTCGCCGAGATACGCGTCGAGCGGGAAAATCGCGAACGTCTCCACGCTGAACGAGCCGAGCATGTCGTAGAATTCGTTTTTGTCGGAGACGATGGGGAACATCTCGATTTTTTCCGAAAGCTTCTCGCGGATTGCCTCCACGTCGGCGGTTTTTCCTTCCGGAAGCTGGACGCATATCCTGTTCGCCCAACCGCTTTCCATCCCGCACGATTCCATGAGGACGGACTTGTCCGCATATGCCGTATACATCCCGAAAATGCTCGAGTCGCTGAAAATGCCCGTGACCTCGAATTCGACGGTGTTCAGGAATCCGCTCGGAAGCCGCGTGAGGAACGTGACGCGCGAGCCGACAGTGCAGCCGAGTTTTTCGGAAACCGGACGGGAAAGCAGGATTCCGTGACGCGCCATCATCTCGCCGGAAGAAAAAAATCCGCCCGCAGAAAAATTCATCGTCGAAAGGAGCGCAGTTTCGGAATCAAAATCGATTCCGTTTATGACGCGGACGTGCGCCTCCGTTCCGTCGAAAAACAGCGAGGAACTCCACGCGAGCATGTTGAACCGCTCCGAAACGACGGAGCCATCCGGAAATGCGTCCCGGACAAGTTCCGTTATCCGCTTCGCGTCCGGAATCGAGAGAGCGCTTGTGCCGCCCGAAACGACGTAGTCGCCGCCGAAATACACGCGCGCTTTCTCGCGGAGGGCAGCGTTCATCCCGCGGCACAAAAAAAGGCTCGCAAGGGAAACGCCCGCGCCGAAAACGCAGACAAAAAAAAGCGAGGAAAACTGCCGGCGACGGAAAACAAGAGACCTGAGCGCCATTTTTACCATAAAAGCCATATCCGCCCCCTACTTCGCCGAAGTCATCGCATCGACAAGGCGAATCCGCAAAACGACCGCCGACGGATGAATCCACGCGACGGCACCGAGGAAAAACGCGAACGCGAACGAATAGAACGCCGTTCCCGCAGAAATTTCCGTGACGAGCGAGCCGCTTCCGAACAGCTGTATCAGAAAATCGTTCTCGAACGAAATTCCGGCGGAATTGACGAGCGCGCAGATGAGCGTCCCCAGAACAAGCCCGAAAACGCCTGCGGATGACGCGAGCATTCCCGTCTCAAAAAAACATTCCGCGCGGATGTAATTCCTCGACGCCCCGATTGCGCGCATCGTCCCGATTTCCCGCGTTCTGTCGAGGACGTTGACGACGAGCGTGTTGTTCACGACGATAAGCCCCGCGACGAGGATGATGATTATTCCCGCGTTGAGGACAAGGCGCAGGATGTAGAGATAGAACGCTGTGCTTCCCGCAGCCTGCCTCCAGCCGACCGCCTCCGCGCTTATCCCGTTATGGCGGAAAAAAGAATTGAGATTCGCGATTGCAGAAGATGCTTTTGACGAATCGGAAAGCTTGATGACAAGGAAATGCCACGTTCCGCCGTCAATTTCCGGTATTTCGCTTTCCTCCTGCTGCATTTCCACAGGCGGAACATCCTCTTCGGAGCTTTCCTCCACGAAAAAATCCTCCGCCCCGTCAAAAATCGTCTCGAAATCGAACGCGTCGCCCGCATTTTCGTCTTCCTGCGGCGAACCGGCATCGGAAGGTTCGGTGCCCGCGCCGACCGCGAGAAGCTCACGGAGCGTTCCGTCATCGACGAGCGCGATTTTCGAAAGGACGGACTCGCCGCCGGCTGACGGATAGGAATAAACCGCCACGACCGGAACGGCGCGAATCCTGAACGAAAAACCGTCCGCAACGGAAAACTGCACGATGTCGCCGACCCCGCACCCGAATTTCGCCGCGACGGAATCGGAAATCGCGATTCCCTTCTCCCCGCTGGCCGGAAGCGCGCCTTCGACAACGGAAAGCGAATCCATCACGGAAAAATAACGGGCGAATTCCACGCCGAAGAGATGGACGGGAAAACGCGCCGCATTCCCGCCGTCGGGAAAGAATTCCATAAGGACGCGCCCGGAAAGCTGCGGGACGCACGAAGAAAAAAAGCGCATGTTCCGCGCCCTTTCCTCGATTTCGGAAAAACGCTCAAGAATCGGAATCGAAGTGAATTCCCCCGTAATCGGCGTCTCGTCCCCGAAAAGGCTCAGCGACACGAAACTCTTCGGGCGGACAACGACATCGCCCGTAAAACTCGCCGAAAACGATTCGCGGACGCCCTTTTCCGTGCTGTCGAAAACAGCGTTCGTCACGGAAAGAAGCGCGACCGCAAACGAAATGAACGCGACGATTACGGCCGAGCTTTTCCGCGAGACGATATTCTTGAATGAAATACGGAGGAGCGTCCTCAGCATCTGCCGTACTTGTCCTCGAAGCGAACGATATCGTCTTCCTCAAGATAACTTCCCGACTGCACCTCGATGAATTCAAGCGGCATCTTTCCGGGATTCTCGATAGCGTGGACTGTCCCGAGCGGTATGAACGTCGACTGGTTCTCAGAAAGGATGAATTCCTTGTCGCCGTTCCGCACTTTCGCCGTTCCCGAAACGACAATCCAGTGCTCCGCCCGGTGATAGTGCATCTGGACGGACAATTTCTGTCCCGGCTTTACGGTTATGTGCTTCACGCGGAATCGGCTGCCAAGCTCAATCGTCTCGTAAACGCCCCACGGCCGATATCCGACGTTGCTTTCGGTCGCGCACGGAACGCCTTTTTCCTTGAGGGAATCGACTATTTTCTTGACGTCCTCGGCGCGCGTCCTGTCGGCGACGAGAAGAGCGTCCTTCGTATCGACGACGACGACATCCTCGACGCCGACAGCGGCAACGACGCGGTTTTTTCCGTAGACGAACGAATTCTTCACGTTGTCGGAAACGACGTTGCCGCGGAACACGTTTCCGTCCTCGTCCTTGCCGAGAACATCCCACAGCGACGACCACGAGCCGACATCGCTCCAACCCGCATCGAGCGGAACGACGCGCCCTTTTCTCGTGCGCTCCATCACCGCGTAGTCGATCGAAATCGATTTGTTGAGCGAGAACGAATCATTCTCAAGGCGGATGAAATCCAAGTCGACGACGGCGTTCTCCATCGATTTTTTCGTGTTCGCGACAATTTCAGGCTCGAATTCATTCATCTCGGAAATCAGCGTCTCCGCGCGGAACACGAACATCCCGCTGTTCCAGAAAAAGTCCCCGTTCTCGCGGTAGCTTTTGAGGTATCCGGAAGCCGTTTCCGCATCAGGCTTTTCGACGAACCGCTCAATCGCAAGCGAATTTCCGTCGCTGCTGCCCTCCGTTATGTTTATGTACCCGTATCCCGTCGCCGCAAACGTCGGGATGACGCCGAACGTGACGAGGGAACATTTCTGCGCGACGTTCACCGCTTTCTCCATCGCAGCGGTGAACGCGTCCGTATTCTTTATGCAATGGTCTGCGGGAAGAACGGCGACGACCGCATCCTTGTCCCGCGCCATCGCATGCAGGCACGCCGCGACAATCGCGGGGGCCGTGTTTCTTGCCGCCGGCTCAAGAAGAATCGACGGCTTTTCGATTCCGATTTTCGCGAGCTGTTCCGCCACGACAAAACGGTGCCCCTCATTGCAGACGACAATCGGGGAATCGACAGAAAGCCCCGACAAGCGCGAGACAGTGTCCTGAATCATCGACGAATCGGACACAAGGCTGAGGAACTGCTTCGGAAAATTCATCCTTGAAAGCGGCCAAAGACGGCTTCCGCTTCCACCGGACAAGACAACTGGAATCAACTTCATCAAAAAAAACTCCTTTTCGCGTTTGTGCAGCGACACGCTTTTTGTCAATGCTCTTTTTGCGGGCAATCAGCGAGATGCCCGCGCATCTTGATGTTCACGGCGCGGTTTATGTAGTGAATCGTTATGAAGAACAGTATGACGAACGAAAATACGGACGCAATCAGCATGAGACCGATATCCCTCGTTATGAAAAGCGTCATCACGGCAACGCATGAAATCAAAAACTGGAACGTAAGAAGAAAAACGAGAATTGAGCCGCGCGAGAATCCGATGTTCAGCAGCTTGTGGTGAATGTGCCCCCTGTCCGAGCTGAAAATCGAGCGTTTGTCGCGGACGCGCCTGAAAATCGCCGCGAACACATCGATGCAGGGAATCGCGGAAAGAAGCGCGCAGAGAATAATCTTGTTGTAGTTGAAAACCGGGTCGCCCTGAAGGAGCATCGGGAAAATCGCTATCGCGTATCCCAGCGTCTCGCTTCCGCCGTCGCCCAAAAAAATCTTCGCGTCGGGCTTGTTCCAGAACATGAAGCCGAGAATCGCGGCGCACAGGCTCAGCGAGATGACGCCGACATCAAATCCTTTATAAAGGAAAATAACGGAAATCGCCCCGAGCGCGAGGAACGAAAGCCCGCTGCACAACCAGTCGATTCCGTCGATGAGATTGTACGCGTTCATGAAGAAAATCACCCAGAAAACGGTCAGCACGCGCCCGGTAATCCACGGGACGGGAAATTTGAACCCGAAAATCTCGTCGAAATAGCACTCGCCGAGCGACATTATTATCGCGGCGACAATCTGCACGGCAAATTTGAGGCGCGCGCGAAGATTGAGGAAATCGTCGAGAATGCCCATCACAAACACCAATATGCCGCCGACAAAAGCCGGAAGCACAAATGAAAAATTCCCGTCATCGACAACCGAAAAATAAGCTACAGAAATAAGCAATCCCGTAAAAATCGCGATGCCGCCGAGCCGCGGAACCTTCTCCTTGTGGATTTTTCTCGGGTTTATTTCGTCGTACCATCCGTATTTGCAGCACACCGCCGTAATGACGGGGCACAGCGCGAACAAGACGACAAAAGAAATAGCAACAGCAAGAAATTTCAATTATGACTCTCCAAATAAAACTTACTGATTCTACATTCAATGCGTTTTCAATTCAACAAATCCCAGAAGCGCACCATGATTCCGATGCGGTGATATTTTTCCGCACTCGCCTCTGTAAAAAAGTCAGCAAACGCGTTCGGAATGGCGGGCAGGCGGCGGGGATTACCAAACGGTGTTTTTGTGGTATCGTTCGGCTCTTGATTTCTTGCAAAGGAGCGTTCTTGGGATGGCTTTTCTTCCGGTTTTCATGCGGATGGGAAATTGCCTCGTCGTCGGCGGAGGGATTGTGGCGGCACGGAAAGTCGGGGATATCGTGTCGTCAGGCGGGCGCGCAAAGGTTGTCGCACCAGCCGTCTGCGATGAAATCAGGAACCGGGAAAAAAACGGCGAGGTCGCCATCGAACAGCGGGCTTTCGAAACGCACGACATTGACGGCTTCGACATCGTGTTCGCGGCGACGGACGACAAACGCGTTGACGAGCGCGTCGCTTCCCTCTGCCGGGAAAAACGTGTTTTGGTGAATGTCGCCTCGAATCCGGAGCTGTGCGATTTTTTTGTTCCGTCGTGCGTCAGGCGCGGCGAGCTTACGGTCGCAATCGGAACGTCGGGCGCAAGCCCCGCCTCCTCTGCAAAAATCCGCCAGTTCATCGAATCAATCCTCCCGCATTCGCTCGCAGAAAAAATCAGCGGAATCGGGCTTCTGCGGCGGAAAATTCTTTCTTGCGGAAAAAATCCATCTGATTCGGAAGAATACAGGCGCGAAGTCGAATCGATTCTCGATGTGTGCTTCCAAAAAACAAAATCCCCGGACGGAGAATAAAACATGTTCCCTCTCTTTTGTCTCAGCGTGAACCACAAAAACGCGGGCGTGGAAATCAGAAACAAATTCTCGTTCTCGGACGATGATTCGCGCGAATTCCTTTTGCGGATACGGGAAAAAGGAATCGCAGCGGGCGGCGTCGTCGTCTCGACGTGCAACAGGACGGAA
Organism: Treponema saccharophilum DSM 2985; assembly: GCF_000255555.1. Taxonomy (GTDB): domain Bacteria; phylum Spirochaetota; class Spirochaetia; order Treponematales; family Treponemataceae; genus Treponema_D; species Treponema_D saccharophilum. Next base: position 25,815 of record NZ_AGRW01000055.1, on the reverse strand, counting down.
TGGTACGCGTCCGGCTTTCTCCCGGGGCAGGAAACAGCCACGCAGCGTCTCGTCGAGGAGGAAGTCGCCGCACAAAAACACGTCGACGTGTCGCTTTTGCGGACCGTATGCTTCGCGTATTTCGGGGAGGAGGCGGCAGGCCATCTTTTCCGCGTTGCCGGCGGGCTTGATTCGATGATTCTGGGCGAGAACCAGATTCTCGGGCAGGTTCGGGAAAGCTATTTCCGCGACAGGAATGCGGGAATGACGGATTTCCACGCGAACATACTGTTCCAGCGCGCGCTGACGTGCGCGAAGCGGATAAAGACGGAGACGAACCTTTCGAGGACGAGCGAATCTGCGGCGACGCTCGCGGTAAAGGAGATAATGTCGATTGAACCACCCCGGAACGTCCTCCTCGTTGGCGCGAGCGGTCAGATTGGCGGAATCGTAGCGAAGGAGCTTTCCGAACGGGAGGGCGTGCGCGTTTTCGCGACGGCACGGAACTGCAAGGGAAGTTCCGGAACGCAGAATCCCGCGCTTGCGAACGTCGAGACCGTTCCCTACGAAAAGCGGTACGATTACATCGATTGCGCCGATGCCGTCATAAGCGCGACGAAAAGCCCCCATTACGTTTTCGCGTTCGAGGAGACGCGCGACAGAATTTGGACGGAAAAGGCGCGGCTTTTCATCGATTTGGCTGTTCCTGCCGACATCGACCCGGACATTGCGCGCATACAGCGGTGCGAAATCCACACGGTGGACGATTTCAGGAAAATAGCGGCGGAACACAACGAGCAGAAAAAGGAAGGCGTGCGCATTGCGGAGGAAATCATCGGCGAGGAAATCGAATCGGCGAAGAAAGAGCTTCTCCTTCACGGTGAGCGTGAATTCATCGAGGCGCACAAGGATGAGCTTTCGCAAAAAAGCGGGCTTCAGTTCCTCTACGAGCTGAAAAAAGTCGCGGATGCCGAGACATTCGCTTCCGTCCTTGCGCTCTGCCACAAAATAGTCCGGAAAAACGGCGACGGAGGTACATCGCGGTGAAAGTGAGAATCGGAACGAGGAAAAGCATCCTCGCGCTCAAGCAGACGGAGCTTGTCGCAAACGCAATCCGCGGGGCATTCCCCGGAACGGAAACGGAGGCGCTCGGCCGGGAAACGTCGGGCGACAAGAATCTGTCATCGCCGCTTTCGGCGTTCGGCGGAAAAGGCGCGTTCGTCACGGAATTCGAGGATGCGCTTCTTGAAGGGAAAATCGACATGGCCGTCCACAGCGCGAAGGACCTTCCCGCAAAAATCGCTGACGGGCTTTGCATTGCGGCTGTCCTCAAGCGGGAGGACGCGCGGGACGTAATCGTCTGGCGGAAGGGCGCGGAAAAGTCGGAAAAAAGCGTCATCGGGACGAGCAGCCCCCGGCGCGCCCTTCAAATACGCGGGAAACTCGGATGCACGGTCAGGACGCTGCGGGGAAACGTCGGGACGCGGCTGACGAAACTCGAGGCGGGCGAATTCGACGGGATAATTCTCGCGGCGGCGGGGCTCAAGCGGCTCGGGATTTTGAGCGACGGCGGCGGGGAAATCCGCGAAAAATTCGACGTCGAGATTCTCGGCGAGGATGAATTCTGTCCCGCCGGCGGACAGGGAATTATCGCAATCGAATGCGCGGAATCGAACGCGGAAATGCGGCGCATACTCGAAAAAATCTGCGACGAGACTGCGTTCATCGAATTCTGCACGGAGCGGAAAATCCTCGCGCTGCTCGGCTCGGGCTGCCACGACCCCACCGCCGTTTTTGCGAAGGTGCGCGGCGGGGAAATCACGGTAAGCGTCGTCGTCGAGCAAAACGGGAAGCCGCACAGAATCACGATGCGCGGGCAAACCGCGGATTCTGGGCGCATTGCCGAAAAAATCGCGGCGGAAGCGGAAAAAGCGCTCGCGGCAGAAAAAACGCGCGTCTATCTTGTCGGTTCTGGGCCGGGGGACGATTCCCTCGCGACGCAGAAAGCTGTCTCGCTCATAAAAAACGCGGACGCCGTTGTGTACGACGCGCTCGCGAATCCCGCCCTGCTTTCATACGCGAAAACAGGCTGCTCATTTTTTCCGGTCGGAAAAATTCCCGGAAAGCATTCGAAAACGCAGGACGAGATAAACGAAATTCTTGTTGACCTTGCGAAAAGCGGCAAATTCCGGAACATCGTCAGGCTCAAGGGCGGTGACCCGTTCGTGTTCGGGCGCGGCGGCGAGGAGGCGGAGCATCTTTCGAGAAACGGAATCGCCTACGAAACGGTTCCGGGCGTGACTTCGGCAATCGCGGCGCTTGAATGCGCGGGAATTCCCGTGACGCACCGCGGGGAGTCGCGGAGTTTCTGCGTCATAACGGGGCACACGGCAGACGGCAGCGAATCGTTCGTCAAATACGCGGGAATCGGCGGGACGCTCGTGTTCCTCATGGGCGTGGCGAACATCAAAAAAATCGCGGACGACCTTCTTTCTGGCGGAATGGACGCGGACACGCCTGCCGCAATCGTGGAGAACGGGACGACGGCACGTCAGAGGCGCACGAACGGGACGATTTCGACAATCGCGCAAATCGCGCTGGAAAGGAACGTGTCGAATCCCGCCGTAATCGCTGTCGGAAAGACCGCGGCGTTCGACATGAGGTGCGGAATCCTGCCGCTTTCAGGCAGGCGAATCTGTATCACGGGAACGCGCTCATTCGTGCAGAAAGTCGGCGCAGAAATTGAGGGAAGCGGAGCCGCCGCAACGCTCGCGCCGATTCTGAGGACGGAGCTGGACGAGCGCGCGTTCGACACCGCATTCGTCGGAAAACACTACGACAAAAACGAACGGTCGTTCCGAAACGTCGATTGGCTCGTCTTCACCAGCTCGAACGGGGTCCGACTCGCGTTCAGGCGGATGTTCGCGCTCGGAATCGACATACGCGCGCTTTCGCGCATACAATTCTGCGTCGTCGGAAGCGGGACGGCGGACGCGCTCGCGGAATTCGGCATCACGGCGGATTTCGTCCCGAAAAGCGGCTTCACCGTCGCGGAAATGGAGAAAGAATTCAGCGATTTTGTGGGCGGCGGGAAGAACATCGTCGCGCTGCGCGCCGCGGAAGGCTCCCCGCTCGGAAATTCGGGCATCAAAATCGAGGACATCCCGATTTACACGACGAAAGCCGACAAAAACGCGCTCGAATCCGTTTCCGCCGGGGCATCCTCGTTCGACGCGGTGACGTTCGCAAGCTCGCTGGGCGTAAAATCGTTTTTCGGTTTTATACCGCCCGAAAGCTTTTCAGAAAACGCGAAATTCATCTGCATCGGCGGGAAAACGCGCGCAACGCTCGAACAGTTCGTCCCGCGCGAAAAAATCGTCACGGCGGGCGAATGCACGGCGAACGGAATCGCGCGCGCGCTTTTCGAATCGCTTTGAATCATGTCACTTTGGAGGGAAAAAATGAGGAACAGGCTCAGAAGGCTCAGAATGAACGAGGGAATCCGCGCGATGGTGCGGGAAAACGCGGTTTCGGCGGACGATTTGGTCTACCCCGTGTTCGTCGCGGAAGGGAACGGCGTGAAGAAGCCGATTGATTCGATGCCGGGCATTTTCCAGTTCTCGCTCGACACGCTCGGCGAGGAAATCACGCGGATGGTCGAAAGCGGCGTGAGGGCGGTGCTTCTGTTCGGAATTCCGTCAAAAAAAGACGAATTCGGAAGCGAGTCGTGGAACGACAACGGCGTCGTCCAGAATGCAATCCGCTTTATAAAAAAGGAATTCCCCGAGGTAATCGTAATCGCGGACATCTGCCTGTGCGAGTACACGAGCCACGGTCATTGCGGACTTGTCAGCGCGGGAATCATCCTCAACGATGCGACGCTCCCGCTTCTTTCGAGGATGGCGGTGAGCTGCGCGAAGGCGGGCGCCGACATCGTTGCCCCGAGCGACATGATGGACGGCCGGGTCGCGTTCATGAGGGACGAGCTCGACAAAAACGGATTCCAGAACGTCGCCATCATGGCGTACAGCGCGAAATTCGCCTCGGGATACTACTCGCCGTTCAGGGATGCGGCAGATTCGGCGCCGCAGTTCGGCGACAGAAAAACGTACCAGATGGACTGCGCGAACGGACGCGAGGCAATGCGGGAAATCGAAGCGGACATTGCGGAAGGATGCGACTACATAATGGTGAAGCCCGCCCTCGCCTATCTCGACGTCGTGAAGGAAGCCTCGCAGCGGTTCGACGTTCCGCTCGTGACATACAACGTTTCCGGGGAATACGCGATGGTGAAGGCCGCCGCAAAAAACGGATGGATAGATGAGCGGAGAATCGTCATGGAGAACATGGTTGCGTTCAAACGGGCGGGCGCGAAAATCATAATCACGTACCACGCAATCGACGTGGCAACATGGCTCCGCGAGGAAGCGGAATGCCGGAAATAGCGGCGAAAAAAAAAGGAGGAACAATCATGAAAGAGGAAAGGAGCGCGGAACTTTTTGCGAAAGCCCAGCGTTTCATGCCCGGCGGAGTGAATTCACCGGTCAGGGCGTTCAGGAATGTGGGCAGAATTCCGCGGTTCATAAAAAAGGCGAAGGGCGCGCGGATTTTTGACGAGGACGGAAACGAATACATCGATTACGTCTGCTCGTGGGGCCCGGGAATTCTCGGGCACGCGTTTCCCTCCGTCGTGAAGGCGGCGCAGGAAGCGTGCGAGGACGGGCTTACATTCGGCGCGCCGACGGAAAAGGAAGTCGAAATCGCGGAAATAATCAGCCGGCTCGTTCCCGCGATGGAGATGATGCGCCTCGTCAATTCCGGGACGGAAGCCGTGATGAGCGCAATCCGAGCCGCACGTGGATTCACGAAGCGCGACAAGATTATCAAATTCAAGGGATGCTACCACGGGCATTCGGACGGTCTTCTCGTTAAGGCGGGCAGCGCTGCCCTTACGACGGCAGTTCCCGACAGCGCGGGCGTTCCGGAAGGATGCACGAAGGACACGCTCGTCGCGCTCTACAACGACGAGGAATCGGTGGAGAACCTGTTCAAGGCGAACGAGGGAAAAATCGCCGCGGTAATCGTCGAACCGGTCGCCGCGAACATGGGCGTCGTCCTTCCTAAAGACGGATTCCTGAAATTCCTCCGCAGAATAACGGAGGAGAACGGCGCGCTTCTCATATTTGACGAGGTCATAACAGGATTCCGGCTTTCGATTGGCGGGGCGGCGGAATTCTTCGGAATCAAGCCCGACATGATTACGCTCGGAAAGATTGTCGGCGGGGGAATGCCCGTCGGCGCGTATGGCGGAAGGCGCGACATCATGAGCGTCGTCTCCCCGCTCGGCACGGTCTATCAGGCAGGCACGCTTTCCGGAAATCCCGTCGCGACTGCGGTAGGAATCGAAACGCTCAAATATCTCGACTCGCACCGCGAGATATACGGCGAAATCGGGCGGAAAACGGCACGGCTTGCGGATGCGTACCGGAATGCGTTCGGGAATTCGGCGCGCGTAAACCAAATCGGCTCGCTGATGAGCGTTTTCTTTACGGACAAGGACGTGACGGATTACGAATCGACGCAAACGAGCGACACGAAACGATACGCGCGGTATTTCAGCTTCATGCTCGACAGGGGAATCTACCTTGCGCCGTCGCAGTTCGAGGCGATGTTCGTCTCGGCGGCGCACACGGACGGCGACGTAGAGCGGACAATCGCGCTCGCCACGGAATTCGCATCGGTGGAAGCGCACTGACGCTGATGCGGCGCGAAAAAGGAACTGGCTCTGAAAAAAAACGGATGCCGGAGCCGGTTTACTATCCGAACGGCTTCAATGGAGGTTATAATACGAATATATGGCTAACATAATTTTAGGAACAGCTTTCAACATGAACAAATATCGGGGGCTCGTGAAGCAGCTCGTGACACGCGACATAAAGCTCAAATACAGGCGGAGCGTGCTCGGATACGTCTGGAGCGTCATGAACCCGCTTATGACGATGATTGTCCTTACGATTGTGTTCTCGACGTTCTTCAAATTCGAGATTCAGAATTTTCCGGTCTACCTTCTCTGCGGAAGCGTCATTTTCGGCTACTACAGCACGGCAACGACAGGCGCATGCTCCTCGATAATCGAAAACGGCTCGCTCATCAGGAAAACATACGTCCCGAAATATATTTTCGTTTTCTCGAAAGTGACGAGCGCGTTCGTCGATTTTCTGTTCTCGCTTGCCGCGCTCGTGTTCGTGATGATTTTCACGCACGCGAAATTCTCTCCGATAAACATCATGTTCATAATCCCGTCGCTTGAGATTTACATTTTTTCCATCGGAATGGGGCTTCTTCTGTCGCAGGCGAACGTTTTCTTCCGCGACGTGCAGTACATCTACAGCGTAATCGTCACCGCGCTCAACTACCTGACGCCGCTCTTCTATCCTATCGAAATTCTTCCGGAACAGGTGAAATTTTTCGTGACGCACTTCAATCCGCTCTACCTGTACGTCCAGCAGTTCCGCGACTGCGTCTACAACTGCCAGATGCTCGACTGGAATCTCGTCCTCAGCGGCTTTTTGTGGGGCGTGGGCGCGGTCGTAATCGGCGCGTTCTTCTTCCGCAAGAACCAGGACAAATTCATCCTCTATATCTGACAATTCGGAGATTTCTCAATGGAAAACGACATCAAAATCAGAGTGAACGACGTCTACGTGCGCTTCAACATGGCATCGGAGCGAGTCGACAACATAAAAGAATACGTAATCAAGGTTTTAAAGCGGCAGCTTCTCTTCCAGGAATTCATCGCGCTCAAGGGAATCTCGTTCGACGTGCGCGCGGGGGAATCGTGGGGATTTATCGGCTCGAACGGTTCGGGAAAATCGACGCTTCTGAAAACGATAAGCGGAATCCTGAAGCCGTACAAAGGTTCCGTCACGGTGAACGGCTCGATTTCGCCGCTTATAGAGCTTGGCGCGGGCTTTGACGGAAACATGACGGCACGCGAGAACGTCTTCCTCAACGGCTGCGTCCTCGGCTACAGCGAATCGTTCATTCGCGAGAAATTCGACGAGATTATCGACTTCGCTGAAGTCCGCGACTTTCTCGACGTCCCGCTCAAGAATTTCAGCTCGGGAATGGCGGCTCGTCTCGGCTTTTCGATTGCGACAACCGTAAAGCCGGATATTCTCATCTGCGACGAAGTTCTTGCCGTCGGCGACTTCAAATTTCAGGAAAAATGCGAGAAGCGCATGAACGAGCTTCTTTCGGGCGGAACGACGCTTCTGTTCGTCAGCCATTCAGCAGAGCAGGTCAAGCGTATGTGCAAAAAAGCAATCTGGATTGACCACGGCGAGATGAGGATGATAGGAGACGCCTCGGAAGTGTGCGAGGCGTACAAAAACAGCTGAAGCCGCTACAGCTCCTTCGCAAAATCAGTTCCGTCGGGAATGAATCCCATCGCGCGGAGATACGGCGCGTGCTTTGACGAGGCGTCGGCAACTCTGAGATGCCGTATTCCTTCCGAGGCAAGGTGCGCGTACAGATACTTTCCGACGGAACAGTCGCGGAATTTCGGCAGCGCGTAATCGAGCTTCACGCGGAGGGAGTCGCCTTCTGCCGTCCCGAGAAGTATTCCGACGGGCGACGATTCGTTGCATACGATAAACGCGCGGGAGAATTCAACATTGCGGGAAAATTCCGGGAAAAATTTCTTTATGTCCTGCTCGCACGCGGAAAGCAGATGGCGCAGGAACGAATCATCGGCAGAAACTTCCACGACGGAATACGAGACCTTGTTGCTCAAAAGCTTGTACAAGTTGAACAGATTTATCAGCACAAGACAGAAATTCATCGCGGCGGTCGGGTATGAATGTATTATGAGCGCATATCCCGTAAAAATGGAGCTTCCGATTGCGTTTATAATCCTGAGCCTGACAACAGACGTCATCAACATCGACACGATGACGAGAAAAGAGCCGAAATAACCAATCAATTCAATTATATCCATAAAATACCTCGCCTTATTTTAACTGAAAACAGCGTCCTTGTATCAATAGCCGACGCTGATTCGGGACGACGCAATTCAGAACAGAGCCGTTATTTTTGTGGATTTTTCTTATTATCACCGATTTCTCAAAAAAAAATATTATAATTCATACCATAATTTTACTATAAACTGCAGAGGTTTCCGATGAAAGCAAAAAAAACTGAAACAACAAAAAGGCGGACAAGCCTGATAACGGTGCTTCTCGCAAGCATCTGTTTTACAATTTCATTCTTCAACTTCTTCCAGACATTTTTTGTGGCGAGGAACGCGCGTCTTTCAATCGAGGAGAACAGCACAGAAAATTATATGGAAACGGTCGCAGGATATGCGCGCTCAATCGAAAAGGACATAGAGTCGATAATGAACTCGCTTGATTATTACGTCAACGCCGACATAATCGCCGAGGGCGATTTCGATTACGCGGGAAAATGGATTTCCGAGCACGGGAACGTCAGGAATCCTGTTTTCGACTACGTGATGCTGATTGACGCAAGCGGAATTTCGTACAACGACAACGGGACGCGCACGAACGTCTCGGAGCGCGATTATTTCAAGGAAGTTGTCTTCAACGGCAAGGAATCGTTCATTGACAATCCGGTGCTTTCAAAGACAACGGGCGAATACGTCGTGCATTTCAGCCGCGCTGTCAAGGCAGGCGGAAAACGGCTTGCCGTCGTCGGTGTCGTCACGCTGAACAACATAACAAAGGAAATCAACGAGATACAATTCGGAACGGGCGCGTACGGTTGGCTCATGACGAGCGACGGAACGGTCATGGCGCACAAAATTTCCGACTTTATAATGAAAAAGAATTTCATCGCGGCAGCAGAAAACGATGCGGAACTTTCACAGATTGCCGCACGCATGACGAAAGGCGAATCAGGATGGGGAACTATAAAAAGAGGCATTTCCGAATTCGACCTTGTGTGCTTCCGGCCGATAAGCGGAACGCCGTGGAGTTTTGCGATATCGATTCCCGCCGACATGATTTACAAGCTTATATCAAAAATCCGCTCGCAGATGATGATTTGCGGCTGTCTCACCGTTCTTTTCACTATCATCATCACGGGATTCCTCATCAACCGCCTCATAAAACCCCTAAACCGCGTCAACGAGGGAATGTCGGCAATCGCGCAGGGGGATGCGGATTTGACGCGCCGCATAAACATCTCGCTCAACAACGAAATCGGCGCCGTCGTCGAAGGGTTCAACAATTTCGCGGCAAAAATGCAGGCGATAATCTCAGACGTCAAGAATTCAAAAAATATGCTCAGCGAGGCGGGAACGAACATGGGAATGGCGGCACATGACACATCGTCGTCGATTTCCCAGATAATCGCGCAGATAAAGGAGATGCACGAGAAAATACGGACGCAGGTCCAGAGCGTCGAGCAGACCGCAGGCGCTGTCAACGAAATCGCCGCAAGCATCGAGTCGCTTGAGAACATGATACAGGATCAGTCTGCCGGCGTGACGCAGGCGAGCGCGGCTGTCGAACAGATGATAGGAAACATAACGTCCGTAAACCAGAACGTCGACAAAATGGCGGATTCGTTCAGCAGCCTGCAGCGCAACACGCAGAGCGGAATCGAAAAACAGCGCGCCGTTGACGAGCAGATAAAGAAAATCGAGCAGCAGTCTACGATGCTTCAGGAGGCAAACACGGCAATTTCGAGCATCGCAGAGCAGACGAACCTTCTTGCGATGAATGCCGCGATTGAGGCGGCGCATGCAGGCGAGGCAGGAAAGGGATTCGCCGTCGTCGCGGACGAAATCAGAAAACTTTCGGAAACGTCCAGCGCGCAGTCGAGAACAATCGGCGAGCAGCTCGGAAAAATCCAGTCTTCAATCGAAACTGTCGTACAGGCATCGGCAGATTCGAGCGATGCGTTCGGTGCTGTGTCTCAGCAAATCGCAAACACCGACCAGCTCGTGACGCAGATAAAATGCGCGATGGAAGAGCAGCAGCAGGGCTCGCTCCAAATAACGGAAGCGCTGCACAGCATGAATGACAGCACGAGCGAGGTTCGCAACGCCGCAGGAAAAATGAACGACGGGAACAAGGTCATTCTTCAGGAAATCGGAAAACTTCAGTCGTCCACGAGCGAGATGAGCGGAAACATGGACGAGATGGGAGCCGGCGCGCGAAAGATAAACGAGACAGGTTCCGCCTTGAGCGCGATTTCCGCGCAAGTCCAAGATTCAATCGAAAAAATCGGCAAGCAGATTGACCAGTTCAAGGTCTAAATCGCATTCATCCATTCCCGAGTCTTTTTTAAAATCGCGTTCGGACAGCTAGCGGGAAACGATATTCCGTTTTTCGAAAAGAACAAAAAAGCCCCGGCTCTTTTCCAAGAACCGGGGTTTCTCCTTTTTAGCAGCTTTTTACGTCGTTACGCGAGGAATTCCTTCGTGTAGTACGCTTCCTTAAGAATCTGCTTCATATCCTCAACGAGCGGCACGCGCGGGTTGACCGGCGAGCACTGATCCTCGAATGCGAGGAATGAGAGCTTGTCGAGAGCGGCGAGATATTCCTTCTCGTCCAATCCCTGGCTCTGGAAGTTCATCTGAATTCCGAGGCGCTTTCCAAGCTCACCGCAAGCCTTCGCGTAAGACTCGACGCCTTCCTCGACAGTCTTTGCCGGGAGACCGAGCATGCGGGCAAGCTCGCAATAGCGCTCAGCAGCCTTGTAGCTGTTGTATTTCGGCCATGTTGAGAGCTTGTCAGGCTGAGTTCCGTTGTAGCGGATTGTGAACGGAAGGAGGATTGCGTTCGCGCGGCCGTGCGGAACGTGGAATTCTCCACCGATTTTGTGAGCCATTGAGTGGTTCATACCGAGGAACGCATTCGCGAACGCCATACCGGCGAGACAAGAAGCGTTGTGCATCTTCTCTTTTGCCTCATAGTCAGCAGGTCCGTTGTTGTAGCTCCTTTCGAGGTACTGGAAAACCATCTTGATAGCCTGGATACACAGACCGTCCGTGTAGTCGTTCGCCATCGTAGAGACATACGCCTCGGTAGCGTGCGTGAGAACGTCCATACCAGTATCCGCGACGATTTTCTTCGGGAGAGAGAGCGTGAACGTCGGATCGATGATTGCGATAGTCGGTGTGAGAGAGTAGTCCGCGAGCGGATACTTCTTGTGCTCTTCCTTGTCCGTGATAACCGCGAACGGAGTAACCTCAGAACCTGTTCCTGAAGTCGTCGGGATACAGACGAGCTGAGCCTTCTTTCCGAGGTCAGGATAGCGGAACGCGCGCTTGCGGATATCCATGAACTTCTGCTTGAGGTCATTGAAATCGACTTCCGGATACTCGTAGAAGAGCCACATACCCTTCGCGCAGTCCATTGATGAACCGCCGCCGAGAGCGATAATCGTGTCAGGCGCGAACGTGCGCATCAACTCGACACCCTCGCGGACTGTCTGGATTGACGGATCAGGCTCGACATCGCAGAAAAGCTGATACTGGACGGGATCGCGGCGCAACTTGAGCTGGTCGGTGATTTTGTCAACGAATCCGAGATCGACCATTGAGCGGTCTGTGACGATGATGACCTTGTGGACATCCTTCATCTGGTGCAAATATTCGACTGAATCGCGTTCGAAGAAAATCTTCGCCGGGACCTTGAACCACTGCATATTGTTACGTCTCCTTCCCAATTTCTTAATGTTAAGCAGGTTGATTGCGCTTACGTTGTCGTCCGTTGAGTTGTGTCCGTAAGAACCGCAACCAAGCGTGAGGGACGGAATGAACGAGTTGTAGACGTTTCCGATACCGCCGAATGTTGACGGAGAGTTCCAGATTACGCGGATAGCAGGAACGATGTCGCCGAATTTCTCAGCGAGAGCCTTGTCCTTCGTGTGGATTGCCGCAGAGTGTCCGAGACCGTTGAACGTGACGAATCCCTTCGCCTTCTTGAGACCATCCTCAGTTGATGTAGCCTTGAGAACGGCAAGAACCGGAGAAAGCTTCTCGCGTGTGAGGCATTCCTGCGGTCCGACATCCTTACACTCGACGAGGATGATGCTCGTGCGGGCAGGAATCTCGAATCCAGCGTTCTTTGCGAGAACGACCGGGTTCATACCGACGACAACCGGGTTGAGTTTTGCGACGCTCGGGTCACCATCAACGCCGAACATGTATTTTTCGAGGAGTTTCTTCTCCTTTGCGTTACAGAGATATGCGCGGTATTCCTTGAACATCGCGAGCGTCTCGTCGTAGATTTCCTTGTCGATGATGGCGCCCTGCTCTGACGCACAAATCATTCCGTTGTCGAACGCCTTCGACATCACGATGTCGTTGACGGCCTGCTTGATGTCGCATGTCTTCTCGACATATGCGGGAACGTTTCCCGCACCAACACCGAGCGCCGGCTTTCCCTGAGAGTAAGCGGAGCGAACCATCGCGTTTCCGCCAGTCGCGAGGATAGTCGCAACGCCTTCGTTTCCGATGAGGAGGTTCGTTTTTTCCATTGACGGCTCTTCAATCCACTGTATACAGTTTTTCGGAGCGCCGGCAGCCACAGCCGCATCATAAACGACTTTTGCAGCAGCGATTGAACACTTTATTGCGCTCGGGTGGAACGAGAAGATAATCGGGTTCCTTGTTTTCAAACAGATGAGCGACTTGAAGATGGCTGTAGAAGTTGGGTTCGTGACCGGAGTAAGACCAGCGACAACACCGACCGGCTCCGCAATTTTTACGATACCTGTAACGTCATCATCCTCGACGACGCCGACAGTTTTCAAATGGCGCATGTGGTTCACGACATACTCGCATGCGAAGAGGTTCTTTGTAGCCTTGTCCTCAAAAACACCGCGCTTCGTTTCCTCGACGGCAAGCTTCGCAAGCGAACCGTGATGATCGAGAGCAGCAACGCTCGCCTTAGCTACTATGTAGTCGATTTTTTCCTGGTCAAAATCGGCATACTCTTCCAACGCCTTCTGCGCCTTAGCAACAAGCTCATTGATTTCTTTCTGTGGTTCTGAAAGTTCTACTTTTTCTTCAGCCATTCTTTGTTTCTCCTAGACAATAGAATTGACGACTATTTTATCACAAAATTGTTATAAATCTATAACAATTCAGACTTTATCGAAAAATTAAATAAAAGAATTCCGACAAATTAAATTCATTCTGAAAATATTTGATAAATATGACACGTTTTTAACATGATTTTTTCCTGAAGCCGCGTCATCCTATCCGCACTTTTACGTGCGAGCCGCCGGATTTTCCGTCGGAGGACGCGTAGAAACCGAACCGTCCGCCGACCCAATGTCCTTTTTCCACGCTGAATTTCCCCGTGCTGAACGAAAATCCGCCGTCGCATCGGAGCGAAATGCACGCTTCGCCGGAGCGCCCGCCGGTTTTTCTGAACGAGACGCGGAAAACGGCGGACGAGCACGTTCCGGAAACGGTGCCGCCTTTTTCCGTTTCGTCGCGCTCCTCGTCGCCTTCCCCGCCAGCCGACTCGACGACTGCGTATCCGAACGAATCCCCGAGGCGGCGCACCTCAAGCGACTTGTACTCGTTCCCCACAAAAATGACGCCGAACCGCGAGCCTTCATCCATTGCCGAAAAATCGGCGGCCAGCTCAAAATCGAAATTTTCCGCGTCGATTTTTTTCGTCATGACGTTCGCCATCCGCCAGAGCGACGATGAAGACGGCACGCACCGCAGAACGACGCTTTTCCCGTCGAACCGCGCATAATCCGGCTTGGGATTCGCGCTGAACTGGAAGTCGCGGAACGGGAATTCGCACGCGCTCGGATTTCCGGAAAGAGGAACGGGCATCTCAAAAGAACTGACCGGCTCGCCGCATTCCGCCCCCGTCATAACGGCGCTTCCCATAAGCGGCCATCCGTCTTCCGTCCATTTCATCGGCTGGAGGTGGACGATTCTCCCGAACACGCCTCGCTCCTGAAAATGCACGAACCAGTCGCGGATTCCCACTCCGTTTTCCTCGGCGGACTCGACCCACGCGCCCTGATGCGGCCCGTTCACGCTGCTGCTTCCCTGCGCAAGGACAATCCGCTCCTCCCACTTCCCGTCGATTTTCCGAGAGCGGAGAACCGCCTGCCATCCGTCCGTCACGCCGCCTGCAGGGGCAAATATATAGTAGAATCCGCCCCGCTTGTAGAATTTCGGCCCCTCGATTGTCGGCTGCGTTTTCGTTCCGTCAAAAATCACCTTGTCATCGGAAATAGCAAGGAGCGTCACGGGGTCTAGCTCAAGAAGCCCGAGCTTGGAGTTGAACCCGATGCGGCTTTTCACGTAGGCGTGGACGAGGAAAACGCGCCCGTCGTCGTCCCAAATCGGGCAAGGGTCCTCGAACCCTTTTCCTTTCCACACGCATTCGAGCGCGCTCCATTCGCCGAACGGATTTTCCGCGGACGTGAAGAAAATCCCCTCGTCAGGGGTCGCGACGAAAATATAGAACTTCCCGCCGTGAAAGCGGATGGACGGCGCCCATATTCCGCACGCGTTCTGAACTTCATCGTAGCGCGCGAAGGGAATTTCCCGGCAAGCGTAGGATGCGAGGGACCAGTGCACGAGGTCACGCGACGCGAGGACGGGAAGCCCCGGCAGAAAATTGAAGCTGGAAGCCGTCATGTAGTATGTATCGCCGACGCGGATTACGTCGGGGTCGGAATAGTCGCAGAGGACAATCGGATTTGTGTATGTCATGGTCCGATTCTACCACGAGGGAATATGTAAAAACGTGATGAGAAATTGGACAAACGGAACACAACCCCGATTTTCCGCGAGGACGGCGGCGCAAAAAAAAACGGTCCCGGATTTCTCTTCCGGAACCGTCCTTATCAGTTTTGCCGCGCCCGAAAAAACGGCGGACGTTTATTTTGCAGAGACGACCATAACGTCGAACGCGATGTACGCGCCGCCGGGAATGCCTGCATGCGGGATTCCGCGAGAACCGTACGCGAGTTCCGGCGGGATGACAATCTTGCGCGTCTCGCCCACTTTCATGTCCTGCACCTGAATGTCGAATCCGGGAATCATCTGCCCGCCGTTCGTCCTGAATTCAAGTCCCTCGTGCGCGCCCTTCATCATTCCTGATGACGCGTCGAAAACCATTCCGTTGGCAAGGTAGCCTTTGTACTCGACGAAAACCGTTTTGCCCTTTCCGATTTTGCTTCCCGCGCCTTCTTTGAGAATCTTGAAGAACGTGCCGTTAGACGATTTATCGCAGCCTTCGGTAAATGCCTCCTCGTTCACTTTCTTAACCACACGCGCGAGCCTGTCGAAATCGCCCTGTGTCGCGGTGAATTTCTCGGCGTCGGCACCCTGGCGCACGATTTTGACGCTGACAATCTTGTCGTCCTGCGCGATCTTGTTGACGACATCCTGCGACGCCGAATCGACGACCTGCCCGAAAATCGTGTGCTTTCCGTTGAGCCAATCAGTCGGGACGTGCGTGATGAAGAACTGGCTTCCGTTCGTTTCCGGGCCGGAATTCGCCATCGCGAGGTATCCGGGCTTGTCGAATTTCAAACCGTCGCGGAATTCATCCGTAAAACAGTATCCCGGTCCGCCACATCCCGTTCCCTTGGGGTCGCCGCCCTGAATCATGAAGTCGGCTATGACGCGATGGAATTTCAGCCCGTCGTAGAACGGCTTTCCTGCAGCCGCGTCGAGCGTTCCTTCCGCAAGTCCCACGAAATTCGTGACCGTGAGCGGTGTTTTCTTGTAGAAGAGCTCGAGGTAAATAACCCCTTTTGAAGTCTCCATGACGGCGAAAACGCCTTCCTTTCCTTTCAAAACGTTTGAATCCATATTTTTTACTCCTGTCGAAGAGGAAGCAGTTTTTGCCGCCGCCTTCTTGTTGTTGCTGCTGCCACATCCGAACGATACGAGCAGGCATCCGATTATGCCCGCAAGAATGATTTTCTTCATGAAATCCTCCGGTTAAAACGCGGGATAAAAATCCCCTTGCTTTTTCGATAAAAATTCAGAACGCCATCGAGAACCACTTGAATATCGCGTCGACGCGCGCGTTGAACGAGCGGTTCAGCCTGCTTTCAAGGAACGGGAGGCTCGGATATTTTGCCTGCACGAACATGTAGACGAGATAATAGGAGCCCTGGTCGATGACGACGAGATTTATATTCAGGTTTCCCGGCTTCACCGCCGTGACGGGACCGTATTTCAGGTTCTCCGCATTCGTGAAGCACACGGCGACTTCGTTCGGCTCGCTTTTGTCGCGCTGGAAATATTCGAGCTTGTAGACGCACTGCCCGAACGAGTTGTCCTGCTGCAGGCAATAGAAGCGCTTTCCGTCCGCCGAGCCTTCCAAATCGTCGGGAATCGCCTTTTTGCTTTTGAGCGAATCGATAAGGTGTGATTTATGGTAGAGCGTTTCCCATTTCTTGTCGCCGTTCGAGTAATACTGCATTCCCTTCATTTTGGAAATCGAGCGGACGACTTTCGACACGGCGTCTATCGATGTGTCGCATTTTTCGCCGTTGTCGCTGTTCGCGATGAGGGTTGCCTTCTTGAGGAAGAACAGGTTCTCCGTGGTGAACCGCGGCGAACCGGAACCCGCCCACGTCCCAACGGCTTTTCTGGAAAGCTCCGTGTCGGGCGTAAGCGAAAGGACAACCTTCTCGTCGTTCAGAAACGTATTCTGAAGCTTCCTGTTCGGCGATGCGACGAGCTCATCGAGCACGGATTCCGGGATTACGCCGGCAAAAGCAGAGACCGCAATGACGAACAATCCAAGAAACGCGAAAATTCTCTTCATCGCACCACCTCTCTTTCGGAAAGCTTCCTAGAAATTCTTGAGCATGACGCGCACCTGCTTGAAGTGCCCCTCGCCCTCGCTCTTCGTCTCAATGTCGGGAATATCGTTGAGCGTTGTGTGGACAATCATGCGGTCGTAGGGATTCATCGGCTCAAGAAGGACGGACATGCGCCCGCGCCTTACTTTGTCCGCCGTGTCATACGCAATCTGGACGAGAACTTCCTCGCGGTGCGTTCTGTAATTCTCTATGTCGAGCACGACGCGGAGGTCTTCCCTTCCGAGATGCCCCATGTACACGTTCGCAAGAAGCTGGATTGCGTCGAGGTTCTTTCCCTTGCGCCCGATAAGAATCGACGAGTTGTTCTCTGAACTGAGCCGTATCTCGACCTTGCGCTCGTCGCGGTAGGAAATCTCCGCGGAAACCTCGTATCCCATTTTCTCGATAAGCTCACGCACGAAATCGAGAAGCTTCTGCTCGACTTCCCCCTGGGGAACGAGCGGCTTTGCCGAAGGCGTCCTCGGTTTTGCGGGAGCCTTCTCATGCGCTGCGCTTTCGGATTCCTGCTTGGCATCCTCGACGACGACACGGATTTTCACGTATCCGCTCTTGAAAAGCGTTTTTTTCTGCGCCTCAAGAATCTCGACATCGAACTGGTCGCTTTCAAGCCCAAGCTCGCTGGCGGCCTTCTCGATTGCCTCTTTCTCGTTCTTGCCCTCAAATTCGTATGTCATGTGTAACCTCTTCAAAAGAAAGCGGGTCAAAGCCCGCCTTCCCGTAAATTTTCACTTTGATTTCTTTCCGCCTTTTTTTGAGACCGTCATCGATTTCGGATTTTTCGACAAGACGACGGGCGCCTTTTTCATCATCGCGTTGATGACGAGCTGCTGACCAATCTGGAACAGGTTGCTGACCATCCAGTAAAGGAGAAGCCCTGACGGCGCATTGTAGAACAGGAAGAAGAAGATAATCGGCATCGCGTACATCATCATCTTCATCTGCGCCGCGTTCTGACCGGTCGCCGTTCCGCCGTTCTGCGTAATCACGCCGTAAAGGAGCTGCGAGATGAGATAGAGAATTGGCAGGATGTGCAGCTCGTTCCCGAGCCACGGAATATCGAACCCGAACGTGAGCACCGTGTCGGTGGACGAAAGGTCGGAAATCCAGCCGTCGATGAACGACGCGCCGCGGAATTCAAAATAATTGTTGAAAAGATGGTACATCGACCACAAGATGACGAACTGGATAAGAAGCGGAAGGCATCCCGACATAGGGTTGTAGCCAATCTGCTTGTAGAGCGCCATCGTCTCCTGCTGGAGTTTCTGCGGGTTGTCCTTGTACCGCTCCTGAAGCTCCTTGATTCTCGGCTGGTACGCCTGCATTTTCTGCGTTCCCTCAAGGCTCTTCTTCGAGAACGGGAAGAGCGCGAGACGGAGGAGGAGCGTGAGGATGATGATTGAAACGCCCCAGTTCGGGATGACCTTATAAATCATCTGCATGATGAACTTGAGGACAATCTCTATCCAGTTGAGGATTCCAGAAGTCGGGAGGCTTTCGTTGTAGTGCTTGTTGTCGGAGACGGAAATTCCCCATGCGTTCTTCGAGTCGGAAATGTACTTTTTGAGCTCAGACTCGCTTCTCGGTCCGATGTAGATGAAATACGAGTCGCGGACCTCGCCCGAAGAGACGCCGTCGCGAGAGAAAATCGCCTGATTGTCGGAAGTTCCGTTTTTCACCGGCGAGACGAGCTTGAGCGAGCCGGAAACGGGAACGGAATCCGCGGGGTCGACGAGAATCTCGAAATATTTTCCCGCAGACGCAATCCATTCCCAGTCGCGCGCCTTCTTCGCTTTCGGCATGAATTTCTTGTCGCCGTCAAACGCGATGAATTCGCGGATGTCGTAGCGGTCCTTCGCGTTGTATTTCGGGCCAATCTGGGGAGCCGTCCTGAGCGAGTACGCCGCGCCGTTCGTGTCGAGCCCGCGGAAATTCTCCCCGCCGTCAATCGCGATGTCGAGCTTGAACATGTAATCGCCGTCTTTGAACGAATACGTCTTCACGAAGGTGAATTTTCCCTCCGTCCCGTCGGCATTCTTCCTGGTGAATTCCCTGTAGAACCCAATCGTGCGGTCGTCGATGATTTTCGCGAAGAAAACGTCGTTCACAATCGGCGAGTCGACGCCGCCGAAAGACACCGCGAACGCGCGGTTGATTTCTGACACGTTGTTGACCATCTCGACGCCGCGGCCAGTATCGCGGTCGAGGTGCTCCTTCAGCTCGTAGCTTATGATGTCGCCGCCGCGGTTCGTGAAGACCGCCCTCACCTTGTCCGTCTCGATTGTGAACGTCTGCTCGGCAACGGCTTCCCCGTCAGAAACGATTCCGCCCAAAGCTGAAACGGCCGAACCTGAATCAGCTGCGGAAGCCGCCTGCTCCTGGACAACCTGCTGCTGCGCGGCCTGTGACTGTTCCTGCGCCTTCCGCACCGGGAAGAAGATTGTCTGAACGGCGAAAAATCCGACAAGCACAACAGTCGAAAGAGCAATCGCCCAAATAGTATTTTTTTCCATCGAAATTTTCTCCGTACTCGATATGTTTTTGCATGGCCATCGTCAGGGAACCGGGTCGTATCCGCCCTTGCAGAACGGGTTGCACCTTAAAATCCGCCTTATAGTCAGGAACATTCCCTTGAACGGACCATATTTCTGAAACGCCTCGATCGCATACTGCGAACACGTCGGATAGAACCTGCACGCATCGGGCAATAACGGTGAGATGCATCTCTGGTAGAACCGGATTGCCAGGCAGAACGCGCTGACGACAATCCGCGATATGGCGCGAACGACTGGCATTGCTCAATCACCCGCTGATTCAGTTCCGAGACTAAGCAAGCCTGCTTTTTCACACAAAGTACGAAGTTGAACACACCGCGTGCTGAACGAGTCCTTCTCGGATGTCGGATATACGAGGAGAAGCATATCGAATCCGGTGTTCAGGTGTGTTTTTAAGATGCGATAGGCTTCACGGCTGAACCGCTTTGCGCGATTCCTCTGCACCGCATTGCCAAAGCCACGGGGAAGGGGAAAACCGATGCGGTTGAATCCCAAGTCGTTCTGAAGCAGAAACAGCTTCGCTCCAAAAATGCTGACCTTCTTCCCGTTTTTGAACAGATTCTTGATTTCCAGAGCGTTCTTCATATGCTCAACGCGTTTGAACCGGCTGGCTCGATTTTCAGTTGTCAAAATAAAACGCTCCAGATTGAAAGTGAAAAATCAGTATTTCTTGCCTTCGCTGCAGACAGAGAGCTTCTTGCGGCCCTTTGCCCTGCGGCGGGCGAGAACCATGCGTCCGCCTCTCGTTGCCATTCTCGCGCGGAATCCGAATTTCCTATTTCTCTTGACCTTACTCGGCTGATATGTACGCAACATAAGAATTACGTCTCCTTGATATAAAAATAAATTTTGGTTTGAGCAGTTGTGGAACCCGCGCGCGCCTGTCCACGCAAGGATTCTCAAAGATAGTGAAGCATACTATACCGATTTCATTCGCCGTTGGTCAACATATCGACTTTCAACTTGTCGAATATTTTCCTGATTTCAGGGGGCAGCTTCCTGTACGCCTCCTCGCCCGTCATCTCCGGTTTCTCCAGAAGCCCCTGCCCCTCGATGTACTGCTCCTCCATCTCGTACCGCCGCGCCATCTTCGCGCGCTCCGCCATGAGGCACTGCTCGTACGTGTCGGAAAGCCCCGCCGTCGTCCCGCGCAGCCTGAACGCGAGCGTCGATATGTTCAGCTCGGGGAAGCGGCGCTGGATGCTGCCGAGTATGTAGCGCTGGTGGAGCTGGAGCATCTGCAGCCACGCCGAATGGTCCGCCTCGACGAGGAGAATCCCGTTCCGCAAATCGACGATGCGGGAATGCGACGCGAGGTTCTTCCCGATGTTCTGCCCGTTTTTCGCGGACGAATGAATCGATTCGAGTATCGCCCTCCACGAGCGCAGGATTTTGTTCCCCTGCTCAATCTCAGAGTTCTTAACGTTCTCAATCAGGCGCGTCACCATCTCCGCCGCGTCGATTGTCTCACAATCCGTCTTTCCGAAATAGTTCATCGAATGTCACTCCAGCTTCCGTCTTTGATGTGATAGACCTTCGTCGTGCTTCTCGCATACCGCTCGAACGGCTCGCCCGGAAGGAACGTGCAGAAAAGCTGCTCGTAATCAGGAAGGAGCGAAGTCACGCTCTGCCTTTTTTCGGGGTCAAGCTCGAGAAGCACGTCGTCCATAAGGAGTATCGGCAGCCGTTCCGTCGCCTGCGTGAAGAAAATAGCCTGCGCGACGCGGAGGAGAATCGCCAGAAGCCGCCGCTGCCCGGTGGACGCCGTCGGGACGAAATCAGCCCCGCCCCTGACGAACCGTATCCTGTCCCGGTGCGGGCCGCTCATCGTCGTCTGCATCCTCATGTCGTCCGCCCTGCGCGCGCCTAGCATGGAGAGCGCGTCCGAAGCCGACGGCGGCGCCCCGCTTCCCGTCTTCCACGACGGCGAATACTTGATTGAGACGCCGGAAATGCCCGTTATCCGCTCGTACAGCCCGCCGAAAATCTGGTTGAACTTGAAAATCGCGTCCCCGCGCATCTTCTGAATCTGGACGCCGAATTCGCAAAGCTGCTGGTCAAAGACGTCGAGCATGTCGGCGCGGGATTCCTTCAGCACCTGGTTGCGGCTTTTGAGAACCTTCGCGTAATTCCTGACGACATCGAGGTACATCAGGTCGTACATCGCGAGGCACTGGTCGACGAAAAACCGCCGGCGCTCCGGCTCCCCGACCGCGAACGACAAATCGTCGTGGCAGAAGAGGACGCACGGCATCGTCGTGATGAGGTCCCGCCTGTCGCGGAGCGTCTTCCCGTTCTTCACAATTTTCTTCTTCCCGCCGCCGCCTTTCTCGTACGAGACGAAGACGGAATCGGCGCTGTCCCCGTTCCTGCTGAAAAGCGTCTTCAGCCCGAACGCGTCCGCGCCGTTTTTGACAAGCTCCGCGTCCGAGCGCGTCCTGAACGAGGAACCGTACGCGAGGATGTATATCGACTCGAGAAGGTTGCTCTTCCCCTGCCCGTTCTCTCCGACGAAGAAAATTTCCTTCGCGTTGAGATGAAGCATGTCGTCCTTTATGTTGCGGAAATTCGCGTACGAAACGGAAAGAAGCGGCACGTCTCGGCTCCTCCACTAAAGCTGCATCGGCGTGAGGATGCAGAAATCGTCGCCCTTCGGCTCGGGGCTGAGCGTCACCGGGCGGAGCGGCTCGGAGAACGCGAACAGAACGACGTCGCTCTCTATCGGGCGGAGCGCATCGTCGAGGTATTTCTGGTTCATCGCAATCGACATCGGCTCTCCCGCGAACTCGCACGGGATTTCCTCGCGCGCGTCACCGTCCTCGCTCGACGCGTGGATGCTGAGGACGCCCGGCGTTATGTCGAGGAACACGCGGATTTTGTCGCTCATGACGGAGATTCGCTTGAGGGCGGACATGAATTCCTCGCGGTCAACCTTGAACGATTTCGGCTGCGCCTCGGGGATTACGCGCCGGTAGTTCGGGAAAAGCCCCTCGATGAGGCTCGCGGAAATCGTGTAGTTCGAGAAGCGGAGCACGATGTCGTTCTCCGTCACGGCAATCTCCACGTTCCCCTCGTCGGAAGCGTACTTCGCGAAAATCGAGAGAATCTTCGGATGGACGATTATCGACCTGAACTCGTCCACCTCGGAGAGAATCGCCCTTGACGCGAACGCAAGCCGGCGGCTGTCCGTCGCGACAAGATTGAGCCTGTCCCCGTCCTTCTCGAGAAGGACTCCGTTCATGATGAACTTGTTCTTGTCGTTGCTGACGGCGTAGGTGGTGAGGACAATCATCTCCTTGAGCGCCGAAGCCGGAATGCTTATGAAATCGAGCCCGCTGAAATCGACCGCCTCGACAGATTCCGGGCGGCACCTGAGGCGGAAGCGGATTTTCTTCGTGGAGTGCTTGATGACCGCTTCCTTCTCCCCGTCCTTGTCCACGACCTCGAACTCGATTTCCCCTTCAGGAAGCTGCGAGAGGATTCCCATCAGCTTGGAGCACAGGACGATTGCCGTTCCTTCCGTCTCCGCCTGAACCGGAAGTCGCGCGATGAATTTCATCTTCGTGTCCGTCGCGCGGATGGTCAGGGAATTTCCTTCTGCCGTGAGAGAGACGTAGGAGTATATGACCGCGGAATTCTTCTCCGAGATTGTCTCCTGGGCGATTGCGATTTCATTTATCATCGCGTTCCTGTTGAATGAAAACTTCATATGTTCTTCTCCTTGAACCCGTTGCGGCGAAGCCGCTTATTATTTATAAAATTTATATATATAGTAATAGTAATAATAAGGGCTGTGGAAATGTGGATAAGTGCCTTCAGCCCTTTATCCATAAGGGAATTCGATGTGGATAAACCTGTGGATGTACATCCACAGGTTATCCACAATTCCACATTTTTTAAAGTTATCCACACTCAATCCACCGTCTATCCACAGGAAATCCACCGGAATTTGGGTAGTTGTCCACACCCCCTGTGGATAGAAATTTACTAAATTCGATTCGAATTTAGTAAATTTATGTCAAATTCATTTTTTATCCACACCTTTATATAAATTTAGTGTTTCCATTGTATCACACGCTGAATTCATGCGGTAGCACCTGCCCTTTTTGTGATGCTCAGACGAAATCGTGCGCGTCTTTTTCGAGCTGCTTGACGACGGCTTCCGTCGTAGGATTGATTTTCATCTGCGTCGTTATCTTCTCGATTGCGCTCAGAATCGTCGTGTGGTCGCGCCCGCCGAATTCATATCCTATGTCCTTGAGCGAATACTCGCGGAGCATGTCGCGTGTTATGTATATCGCGATTTGTCGCGGGAGAACATACTGCTTGTTCTTCTTTTTCCCGACGATGTCCGCCTGCTTTATGCCGTAGTATTTCGCGACCGCCTGTTGGATTGCCTCCACCGTCACGGCGCCCGCCGGCGCGGATTCGTCGATTTTGTCCTTGAGCAGCTCCCGCGCGATGTCTATCGTCAGCTCCTGCCCCACGAGGTCGCAGTATCCGAGCATCTTCATCATGCACGATTCGAGGTCCCTGACGTTCGACTGAATGTTCTGCGCGATGTAGTCGATGACGTCCGACGGAATCTTTTTTCCCGAGCCCTGGCTGTTCATTTTCTGCTCGAGGATAGCGCGCCTCGTCTCGTATTCCGGCGGCTGCAAGTCGATGTTCAGCCCCCGCGAGAACCGCGTCCTGAGCCTGTCCGTTATTCCCTGAATCTCCGTTATGGGACGGTCGCACGTGAACACGAGCTGTCCCTTCCTGTCGTATATCTCGTTGAACGTGTGGAACAGCTCCTCCTGCGTCGCCTCCTTTCCCTCGAAGAACTGGATGTCGTCGAGGAGGAGGACGTCGAGGCTGCGGTATTTCTTCTTGAATTTGTCCACGGTCTTCGTCTGCAGCGAGTACGTGAATTCGTTCGTGAACGATTCCGCGCTTATGTAGCAGATTCTGGCGTCGTTGTTGTGCGCGAAGATGTAGTTTCCGATTGCCTGCATGAGGTGCGTTTTCCCGAGCCCTACCCCGCCGTATATGAGCATCGGGTTGTATTCACGCCCGGGGTTCTCCGCCGCGCGCTGCGACGCGTGGTACGCGTACTGGCTGTTCGCGCCGGGAATGAAATTGTCGAACGTGTAGTCGTCGCGGAGCATCGGGTGGTTCGTCAGCGACGTCTTCGTGTTGAGCTTCTGCACTTCCTGCGAGAGGAATTTCTGGTATTCCTCGTCGTAGCCGGACGTTTTCTGGGGCAGGTTCTGCTTCTGGAGTTCCTGCGCGATGTATGACTGGTAGTCGTCGCCTGCCTGCGTGGGCTCGGCTTCCTCTTCCGCTGCTGCCTTTCCCGCGTCTCCGTCCTCGATTTTCTTCCTGCGCTCGATTTCCTGCGTGAGCCAGTCGTTCACGTTGTTGAACCGCTCCTGGTTGGAGAGCTTCGGCTCCTCCTCGTTCTGCGGGGATTTCTGCGCCTGCGCAGGCTGCTGGCTTTGCGGCATCTCCTCGCTCTTGACCGCGCGCTTCGCCGCCGGGATGAGCGTGATTTTCTGCCCCGCAAGCTCGTCTATCTTGTTCTGAATTTCCTCCGCGCTCCCGTTCTTCTTCATCAGCTTCCACATTGCCTCGGAGGGGATGGAGACGGTTATCGTGTCGAGCGTGTCCTCGACATAGCCGAGGTTGAACCAGACTTTGAAATAGTCCTCGCGACCGTTGGCAGCGTATTCCTCGCGAATCTGGTTCAGAGCCTCCTCAAAAAAATCTTTGTAAATCTGTTCGGACATACCCCCGATTCTACCCCAAAACCCGAAAAGTTTTGAGCGCTCCCGCCCATCCCTTCCCAAAAAAAATCCGCCCGCTCCGCTCAGCAATGAAAAACGCTCGTAAAACAATGCGCGCCAATCTTCACCAGTGAGGGCACAACATCCCCGATGTCGTGCGCTCGCACGCTCCACTAAGCAATGAAAAACGCTCGAAAAGCAATGCGCGCCAATCTTCACCCGTGGGGGCACAACATCCCCGATGTCGTGCGCTCGCCCGCTCCGCTCCGCAATGAAAAACGCTCGTAAAACAATGCGTTCCAATCTTCACCCGTGGGGCACAGCATCCCCGATGTCGTACGCTCGCCCGCTCCGCTCAGCAATGAAAAACGCTCGTAAAACAATGCGCGCCAATCTTCACCAGTGAGGGCACAACATCCCCGATGTTGTGCCCTCGCACGCTCCATTCAGCAATGAAAAACGCTCGTAAAACAATGCGCGCAAATCTTCACCCGTGAGGGGCACAACACTCCCCGATGTTGTGCGCTCGCACGCTCCACTCAGCAATGAAAAACGCTACGTAAAACAATGCGTGCGTACTTAGTTACCCTTTTAAAAAAATACAAGTATAATCGACCGCGTTCACTTATCATTTCACGAGAGAATCGTAATAAACACAT
>NZ_AGRW01000056.1 GCF_000255555.1 Treponema saccharophilum DSM 2985 | reverse complement strand
CTGCATCGCCGAACGTAAGGCTTAGCAGCAGTTTAGTCGAATTCGATTCCCTGTCCGATTCTGTTCGGGCCGCCGCCGAAGAAATCATTATCTTCTTGGGGTTCGTCGTCGCCGTCGGATTTGTCCTCGGCGTTGTACGTCGAATAGTAGTAGTTCGCGCCCTTCACGCCAGAGACTGGAACGGCAAGCCACGCCTCGCGGATTCCAAGCTCGTTGCGCCGTTTTCCTGATGTCCTTTTCCGAGACCTTGAGTATTTTCGAGAGATATTTGTCGGAGAAATCCGTCCTTCTTCGCCTGGATGAGGAGGCTGTCCTTCGGGAACGCGTCCCGGATTCTGGAGCATCTTCTCCGTCAAGCTCGACAAGCTCCTTCATCTCGTTGATGAAGTATTCCTTGACGAACGTGATTTCGTGCAGCTTCTCGACGGAAACGCCCTTCCCTGAGCGCCTCGTACATCTGGAAATACCGCTCGCTCGAAGCCGTGCGGAGCATCTCGCAAAGCTCGTCGGCGCTCTTCTT